>CBDBLS010000042.1:0-28307 GCA_965207105.1 Roseovarius sp.
ACGAACGTGGCCGCGCGCTTCCACGCCGGATGGCGTGCCCGCAGGACGCAGGATGAATGCGACCGGTTTTTCGCTCTCCGCTTCGTACACATGGATCGGAGCATACCCGCGCTCCCCGTGATACCCCCGTGATACCCGTTGAAGAGTGTCAATTGCTGCTGGCCATAAGCAGCATCAAACGTGTCATCAATATCAAGGGCCACCAACTCAGGCGGGAGAACGGGCTTTGTGCGAAGCCATGCCATGGGCCCGCCCATGGCCCCCGTGCCCATGTCGCGCGCCCAGTCGATCAAATTTGCCGAGTTGGGAATAACCATCTGGTTCATCCGTTCTAAGAAAGGCCCCCACTGATCGGCTTCAGCTTTGTCTTCGGGGATCTCCAGATAGGTGTTCTGAATGTCGATAATCAACAGAGCGGTCTTGGTGGGGTCCAAGACGATGTCGTCAGGCGGCTCTGCATCTACATACTGAACCTCCTCCGACTAAAGTCAGAGGGTTCAGTGGTTCATGAGCGCCTTCGGCGCACGTTTGAATGTTTTTCCGACTAAAGTCGGAGGCTTTAGACCAGATTGTGGAAAGTAAAAGCTTCGGAAATTTGTTTTCCAGTTGCTCACTTCAAGCCTGCGCATCCAAAAACGTCTGACCAAGCCGAGCGGTTGTTGCGGCAAAGCCGGGGGCCAGTTCCTGCGGCTCGGGTGCTTCGATATGGCTGCCGATCCATGCCAGCAAAGCCATGCGACGTAGCATGATGAAGGTGTCGATTTCTGCCTCGTCCTCAGCACTGAGCAGCCGCACAGACCGGTAGCCCTTCAGCCATGCCGCCCGCAGCGTTGGGATGCGTGGGTCATCCTCGATAAAGCTGATTGAGGCGGCGAAATCATACATGAACCAGCCATGACCACAGTCGTCAAAGTCAATAAGCCGCGTACCAGTTTCGCCGATTAGAAGGTTCGCCAGCCGCATGTCAGCATGGATCAAATTAAACCGTTCAGAAGCCTTACCAAATGCGGTCAATCGGGTTCGGATTATTGCCTCGACCTGTTCCAGCACGTCTCGCACGTCCTGCGTAACCTCAGGCGCGGCACGCCAATCACCCCAAGTCGGAGCCGCGCCAAAAACAGTGTCCACATCCCACGTCAACCGCTCAAACGGTTGCGGTTTAGGCCATCCCATCGCGTGCTGATGGCATTTGGCTGCAATTGCGCCCAGTTCCTCGTATCCGGCTGTCATATCGCCGTTTTCGTCGGGGGCTGTACCTTCGACGAAGTGAAACAGATCGACAAAGCGCTGGTCAGGCAGCCCGTCGATGCGGCATTCCTGAATTGGCTGGCCATCCTTGCCGATGTAGTAGCCGGGCGTTGCAACTATGCCTTCCGAACTAAGCGCATCAAGCCATGCCAGTTCACACTCAATGGCGCGGCGGGAGTGATAGTTTTCACGGTGCACCCGCATGATCGACTTGTAGCCTTCCGGGGCCTCCACCAGATAGGTGGCGTTCTCTGACACATTGATCAGCCGCGCCTTGGCCCCAGAGGGGACGTCCCAAAGGCTGAGGGCATCATTGGCGAGCGTTTCAAGAAGCGGCAGCACCACTTCCAACGGCATGTCAGTTCCAGCCATCGGTTGTCCCCTGTCTTCAGATTTCGTCGAGTGCTTCGAGCGATTCAGGAATGATTTGCCCACCATCCACGACGATTTGCTGACCGGTGATATAAGCGGCCTCATCGGATGCAAAGAACAGCGCTGCGTTGCCGATGTCTTCGACGTCGCCCAAGCGTTTCAGAGGGATCGAGTTTGCCATGGTCGCAAGATACTCTTCGCCCAAGTCCTGCAAACCTTCGGTGTAGATATTGCCCGGCATCACTGCGTTGATTGTGGTGTTGTAGCGCGACAGCTCCATCGCGGCGGTCTTCATAAAGCCCAACTGGCCTGATTTGGAGCCACCATAGTGTGACCAGCCTGGAAACCCGGTGATCGGCCCTGTGATAGAAGACGTCAGAACAACGCGCCCTTTGCCCGCTTTTTCAAAGTGCGGGATCGCCGCCTTAACGCAGAGGAAGGACGAGCGCAGGTTGGTGGCCATCACCGTATCCCATTCATCTGGATCCATATCCACGATTTTGGTTTGCGGGAAGGCTCCGGCGTTGGCACAGATCACATCCAGCCCGCCTTGCGCCTTAACGGTGCTGTCGACCATCGCTTTAACCGAGGCCCAATCCGACACATCGCAGGTTTCATACCGCACGTCGCCTTCGATCTCGTTGGCGGCGGCCTTCAACGCCTCTTCGCCGCGGGCAGTGATTGTGACCTTGGCGCCTTGGCGCGCAAACACAGTTGCGATGCCACGGCCGATCCCTTTGGATCCACCGGTGACGATAACGCTTTTTCCTTTGAGTGACGTTAGCATTGTATTCTCCTGTTGGTTCTTATTCTTGAGCAGCTTTGCTGTCTTTGTTTGCGCGCATCATCCATGACACCGACAAGGCAAGCATGATGATCGCGAAGGATCCCACCACTGACATGATGCCCAGCGTCGGAACCAAGGGCGAGTAACCCGAGACCATCTTTGCATAGAGCCATTCTGTTAATGTTGAATCCGCACCGGTTGTGAACAACGACAATGGAAAATTTCCCCAACTCAGCAAAAAGGCAAACAGCCCAGCAGATACCAGGCCAGGTGCCAAGAGCGGCAAGGTTACTTCGCGCAGGATCGTCGGTGTATTGGCGCCCATATCACGGGCAGCCTCTTCGAGGGCCGGGTCAAAGCTATAGGCACGGATGGCGACAATCAGCGTTGCAATCGGTGCAATCCAGACCAGATGTGCCACAACGGCGGTTTTCCATGACGGGATGATCCCGATCGAGTTGAACCACATCAGCAAGGCCAGACCCAGCACGGTTTGTGGGAAAAAGATCGGCAGCAGGATCAGTTTCTGAAACGTCGTGCGGAACCGCCATTGATAGCGGGCAAAGGCCAGCGCGCCAAAGAACGCGATGATCACAGAAACGATTGTCACAATCACGGCGATGGACAATGACGTCAGCAACAGATCGCGGACGGTCGAGCTTTCAAACGCATTGGCATACCACTGCGTTGAATAACGCTTGATCGGGAAGCTCAGGTAACGAGCTTTGGAAATCGATGCAAAGCCGACTGAGACCAAAGGTAAATAGAGAAAACCGATGATTAACAGGCCGTAGATGAACAGCACGAGACGGGTGGAGCGACTGGAAGGCATTAGCGTTTCCTCCCCATAATCGCATCAAGATCCACGCGCGACACGCCGAACAGGGCGAACCCGCCGATGATGACAATCAAGATCATCGCCAGCGCTGACCCCAGCGGCCAGTTTTGACCAAAGGTAAACGCGGTCTCGACATCATCCGCAATTGCGATCACCGCCTGACCGCCCAAAATTTTGCTTTCAGCAAGCGCACCTGCAGCCAGCACAAAACTAAGAAGGGAGCCCACAACAATACCAGGGGCCGCGAGCGGAATTTCGATCTGCGTCAGTATTTGCCAACGGGTTGCACCAAGATCAGCCGCCGCTTGCCGTGTGTCATCGGGCACCATGGCAATGCCTTGCGCCAGCGGAAACAGCATGAAAGGCAGGTAAACATAGACTAGCCCAAAGACGATGATCGGAACGCCGTATAGCGGGCTATCGAACCCAACGCCGACCCAGGAACGCAAATGCCCTTCAATCAGGCCACCTTTCATCAGGGTTAACACCCAGCCAAACAGGCGGATGTTTTCTGAAACAAACAGGCTCATCACCACGGCGATGGTCAACACAAGTGTGAACCTGCCAAAGACCTTGGCCATGCCAAAAGCCAATGGCCAACAAACGATTATGAGTATCACGGTTGAGGCAACGGCCATCCCCAGCGACCAGAGCAAAGACTTGTAATAACCCTGTGAAAAAAAGACTGAATAGGCCGAGAAATCCGGTGTATTTGCAAGGCTAAACACTTTTTGCGGCATGATCGAAAACAACGCGACCACGACCATAGGGGCCAGAAAGGCGATCAAAAGTACCACCAACATCGGCAGAGACGATAAGAATCCGAGTTTACGATCCAGCGATTGCATCAAACGTCCTCAATCAGATGCGTATTCGCGGCATTAAAGCCAAGCCGTACCTGCTGCCCTTCGGCACCATCAAGCCGCTCTTCACGGAGTTTCTCTACAGTAATGATCTGGCCGCCGGGCACTTCGATCTCGTACTGAATTCGAGAGCCAAGCGCGTATTCCGCATGAACCGTGCCCGAGGTCTCATAATCAAACTGTGCAGCATCCGAGGTGAATTGCATATATTCCGGCCGCACCATCAGCAGGCCACTGCCGCCATTGGGGATTGTCGTTTGCGTAATTTTCGGGCCAACCGTCAGGTTTTCGCCAGACAATGTACCGTTTTGATCTGCCGCGACAGGGAACAAGTTCACTTCGCCCATAAACTCGGCCACGAAACGGCTGACGGGGCGGTCGTAAATCTCATCGGCAACAGCGATCTGTTCAAATCGGCCATCTTTCATAATGGCAATGCGGTCGGACATTACCATCGCTTCTTCGAGCGAATGGGTAATGTAGACAAAGGTTTTACCTGTGCGGACGTGCAAATCTTTGAGTTCTTTCTCAAGCGTTTTGCGGAGACGGTAATCCAACGCCGAAAGCGGTTCATCAAAGAACAAGATCTCGGGATCAAACGCCAGCGCCCGCGCCAGAGCGACGCGTTGCCGTTCGCCGCCCGAGCATTGCGAGATGCGTTTGTCATAGTAGTCGCGGGGCAGATGTAGCAGATCAAGCAGCTCTTCTGCGCGGGCGCGTCGCTTTGCGGGTGCTTCTTTGCGCAGCTTCAGCGGAAATTCGATGTTCTGGCCAACGGACATATGCGGGAACAGGGCCAGTGACTGAAACACCATGCAAGTCGGTCGCAGATTTGCGGGAGTTTGATCAATGCGCTTGTCGCGCAACATGATTTCACCTGACGTAATCTCGTCCATTCCGACCAACAGCCGGATCATAGTTGACTTGCCGCTACCTGACGGTCCGACGATCGTGAAAAATTCACCCTCGTCGATATCCAAATCGATACCGTGGAGTGCGGTAAAATCGCCAAATTTTTTGACAACGTCAGTAAGACGCAACAGCGAGGGTGAAGTCACTTTGTAACCTTAAGATTTTTAACGCGCACCCAGGCAAAGCACTTGGGTGCGCGTGGTGTTAAGATCAGGATCTGCGCGCGGCAGTATAGATGTCGATCAACGCGTCATAGGACGAGACAACCTCGTAATCCAAAGAACGGGCTATTTCGTCAGCCAGCGTATCCATCTGGATTGCGTCCAATTCCTCGGCATTAAACAACGCTAAGACCTCAGGGTTACCCATTTGGCTGACCGGATTGTAGGTGCCTTCTGTAAAGGCAACCGCTTTGGAAATTTCGGGCGTCTGCACGAATTCAAGGAAGTCTTCGGCCAGATTGCTTGGATCAGGGTTGTTGACCGCTGAGGTCAGTTCGATCCAGACAACACCACCTTTTCCGTCCACAGGGCCAGAGTTAGGCGTGATCGCGCGCACGTTCGTCGCACCATCAAAACGCGCTGGTGACGCCGTGTAGGTACCGCCGGTAAAGTACGCATCAATCTCACCATTGATCAGGGCCGTGTTCATTGCCACCAGATCATCTGTCAACAGTTTGGAGCCGCCAAAGATGGCTTCTGCCGTCGACTTGAAGGTCTCAAGATCGCCACCTTCAACAGGTGCAAACGGGTTCAGTCCCGCCGTCAGGCACATGTGGATCACGTTCCAGTTGTCATATGTCAAAACGCCGTAACGGCCCTTCATCTTAGGATCAAGGAACAGGTTCCAGCCTTGATCTTCGGCCATTTCCTGGCTGATGACATCCGTGTTCACAACAAAGCTGAACGGGCCATAACGTTGTGGCATACCAATAAGGTTGCCATCATCTGCAAAGGCCAATGGGTAAGGCTTGGCAAACTCGGGCAGCATTTTGTCAAAGTGAGGCATGAACCGATCTTTGTTGAGCGGTTTGATCAACCCCTCTGGATAAAGCTGGTCACGCGCCCAGGGCTGGTTGACGTTGATCAGATCCCAGACCGAGGTCTCACCCGCGCGAAGCTTGTTGATCATGTCAGGATCAGACGTGCCGCTTTCCGCACGAACAGAAGCGCCAGGATTTGCATCTCGGAATGGCCCGAGCACGGGGTCAGAGTTGTACCCTTCCCAACACAGCACATTCATCTGGTCGTTTCGGTTGGCGAAAGCCGGTGTTGCCAGCGGCCCAAGGGCTGCTGCTCCGGTCAGTGCCGCCGTTCGGCTCACAAATTGGCGTCTTGAAAGATTTTTCATTTTTCCTCTCCTGTTCGTTTTCTTAGCTTGTTGCTTTACGTCATTCGTCCCTTGATATTGTTCAGAACTTCGGTGATGCGATCACGGGCGATGGCCATGTCTTCCAGACTGCCGGACATGAAAATCCGGCCCGTGGCACCCATCATTTGCACATCATTGATTGTCGCGCCGGGGGCTGCCTTTTCGGCCTCGTTGGCCGCGACACAGGCAAACAGGGCGGGGGCCATCTCATAAATCAGCAGCGCCACGCCGGGCACCAGAATTGATCCATCGCGCGAACGGTTCAGGATAATTGCATGCTGGTCAGACAGATCTTCGATGATATCGTGATACAGAATTTTCGGCGCTAGTTGATCGATCGCCTTTGCTCCGATTCCCTTTAAGACCGCCTTACCCGCGACATCGAGCTCTTTCATCGTATCCGCGTGCAATTCCAACAAACCGAACTGACGCTCGGTAAACAGAATGCCGGGTTCCAGATCTGGCGCGACTTTCAACGCCAAATCGGTAATGCGGTGGATGCTTAGCGCAGGCGCGACCTCGATGATCAGAGAATTCTGCCCCCGAAAGGGCGGATAGGCGCGCGCGCGCGTGGGCGATGATAGGTAGGCCGCGAATTGCGGCTGCAAATCTTCGATAGGGAGATAAACTCGAAGTTCAGTCATACGATCATCCTTCTCGCGCGCGCACCGCTCTTACTTGGCTGCTTCAAAATGCTTGCCAAGATCGGCATGAGGGCGTGGGATCACATGCACAGCTGTGACATCGCCAACCTGGCTTGCAGCCTGCGCGCCTGCCTCGGTTGCGGCTTTGACAGCGCCAACGTCGCCTTTGACAACCACGGACACCAGCCCGCCGCCAACTTCGTTGCGGGCCACGATTTCAACGTTGGCCGCTTTGACCATCGCGTCTGCCGCAGAAAGCGCAGGCACATAGCCCTTTGTTTCGATCATTCCGATTGCGAGATTTGCCATGATGTTTTCCTTCGTTGTGTTCTATTTTGATTTTTCGTCGATGGAGCCGATGATGAGCGCATCAACCGGTGCCGTTTTACCGTTGAAGTAGGCTGCCGCGACCGAGCCTTGCGTTATCAACACAGCCTCTTTGGCGTCGCAGCCCAAAGGATCAAACGCAATCACGCGGTTGCCTTCTTCTGTCTCGACCTCCAACAGCGCGCCGGGCGGCAAGCTGTCGACATGGCGCGAAGACCAGATTTTTCCTATGACGCGGCCTTTGATCATGCCTTAATCCTTTCAATCCGAATGCCATTGCGACGTGCCTCGTCGTTGGCAAGTGGCGTAATCCGACTGCTGGAGCTCACCCGCAAAGTGCGTGATCCGCTGCCCAGATTCGCAATGTCGCTTTCGGTTATCAGGGGTTTGTCGAGTGTCACCCCGCCCGAGGGAACCGGGCTTGATACGATGGCACGCGGGGCTTGTACTGCCTGCGCTGCGGACGTTCCTGCCAATGCGAAAGTCAGCTGACCTGTCGTCACTGATTTCACAAAATCCGGTGATGAGGCGCGTGCCAGAATGTCTTGAGCAAACCTGCACAGATCGCCGGATGAACTGATCCGAACCGTTTCGGTTTTGGTGGCGGCCACTTCGCTGCGCAACGCAGCTAATTCCTCGCGCAGGATTGCACGTATTTCGTCGCGAAGTGCTGACATTAAACTGCACCTGCATCACGTAGTGCGCCTTCTGCTGCATTGCGCGCATTGCGCACATCCGCCTCGGAGCCCGCCAGATACAGCCGCCCGTTTGCGCCGACCATGCGCATGTCGATCAGCTTGATATCAGCTTCTTTCTCGGCCTCATTACAGGCCAAAATGGCGTAAGCAGCCGACTGACATTCCAGCAAATAGATGCTGTCGCCGCCGATCACCATCGACCCCAACTTATTGCGGTTCATCAGGAACGCATGCTGGTCATCCACATTGGTCACCAGCTTGGATGCGGAAATCTTGGGCGCGGCAACGTCGTCCATCGTTTGACCAAGTGCATCGAGTATTGCTGCGGCTCCAGAGTGTACTTCAGCCGTCGAATGCGAATGGAATTGAAGCGTTCCAAATTGACGTTCGACAACCAGCAGACCCGCACGAACATCGGCGCTTTTGAGTACGATGTCGGTCAAAACCTCGATGTCGATGCCCGGCGCAATTTCAACAATCTGCGCGGCCATGCGCAAACGCGGCAGCGTGCCACGCATCCAAGTCGAAATATAAGACAGGGTTTGGGGTTGCAGTTGATCAATGAAAATAGAGGCACGTAGATCGGTCATCACTGGCCTCCTTTCAGATTGCGAAGTTCTTCAAGGATCAATTGTCTCAACTCATCTCTATGCGGGGATTGGGAAGGCTGCTCTGGCGCAGCCATGGGTGAAGGCGCTGTCGCCTGAGGCTCAGACGTGCCAGACAGATCGATGCCAGCCACATCGACGGGAACATCGCGGCCAAAGGCGATCTTGGTCCAATGCACAAGGTGCTGTGGTCCGACATTTTCACCCACGGATGAACGTCCGGCAAAGCCTGTGCCAATCATAAACGATGGTGGCAAATGGGTGGCAAAACCCGCCGCACCCTGGCTGCAGGGCGCATTTACCACGACACGGTAGACCGGGACTTCCTGCGAATAGGCGACCAAACGCGCCTGATCGGTGCCGTGAAACACCGCCGAATGTCCAGCACCGCGTTTCGCGGTATGTTTAGCAAATGTCATGGCTTGCTGGAAATCCACCGCTGCGGTCAACGTCAGAACCGGGCACAGCTTTTCGCGGAACAGCAGATCATCCTGACCGGGCTTTGGTACCACAGGCACCAGGATTTTGACCGATGGGCTGACACGAATGCCTGCCTTGTCCGCGATCCAGACGGCAGATTTTCCGATAGCCTCAAGATTAAAACCATGACCCGTCCAAAGATAGTCGCGCAGGCGGTCGGTATCGGCCTCGTTACAAACATGCGCCCCCGCTGTGCGCAGGGCGCGCTCCATATTGCCACGGTTTTCTTCCAGCGTCAGGCAGACGCTTTCATTGGTGCACAGGATTGAATTGTCAAAGCTTTTGCTGTCCACCAGACAGCGCGCAGTCGCGTCGACACTGGCAGACGGATCAACATAGGCAACAGCATTGCCCGGCCCTACGCCCAACGCCGGATTGCCCGAGGAATAAGCCGCGCGCACCATGGCATTGCCGCCCGTCGCCATGATGACGTCAATCTTGTCAGAGTTCATAATGTCCTGGACCAGCGGCACCGAAGGGTTTTCAACACATTGGATCAGACCCGATGGCGCGCCTGCCTCCTCTGCCGCAGCAGCCAAATGACGGGCCGCATCGGCGGAACATTCCTTGACCACCGGGTGCGGGTTAAGCACAATCGCATTGCGGCTCAGGATCGCGAGCATCGTCTTGTAATAAACCGTAGCAACCGGGTTGGTCGCCGGTGCCAATGCAAAGATCACGCCCGCCGGTTTCGGCATTTCGATGATCTTGTCATCAGCATTCACGCGCGGCGAAATCAGATCAAGATCACGGTAGTGGTCCAGCAAGTCATGCGTACACAGCTTGTTCTTGATCACCTTATGCTCAACCACGCCAAAGCCGGATTCGCGCACGGCCCAGTCGGCATAAAATTCTGCCTTTTCATGTCCGGCCTTTGCCACGGCCTCGGCGATGCGCAACACGGCATCAAGGTCAAATTTCTGATAGTATTTTGCGGCCCAGGCAGCGCGGCTGACCTTCATTCGGGCGCTGGACAGATCCCGATCAGGGACATTCAACAAGGGTACGGTTCCGCCATCCATCACGCGCGCCCCCGCGTTGATTTCAACAACTGCCGCGCTCGCGGCATAGCAGCATCAAACCGATCCATGATTTCCTGACAAAGCTCTACATCCTTCACTACACCGGGCTTGAACTGCAGCACGCGTTTGTCGAGCGATGAGAAAATCGCCCACACCCCGTTTTCATAAAGCGCGCGTGACACTGCGACCGCCCCTTCTGGGTGGTCAAATTCCAACCCCAACACGACCCCGCACTGGCGCACACCTACAAACAAATTGCTGTGACGTTTCATCATTTCCGCCATCGAAGCGGCAAAGAAATTTGCCACAAAGTCGATGTTGGACACCACCTCGGGACGTTGAAGCATTTCGATAACGTGATGTCCCACGAGACAGCCCAGTTCGGACCCGCCGGCGGTGCTGATATGCGCCGCGCCATCTTCGAGCTGCCACTGGCCGCATTCTTCATTCACCAAACAGGCGCTGATGGGATAAATTCCACCACCCAGCCCTTTGCCGCACACGAAAATATCCGGCGTCAGCCCATAGCCCTGCCAGCCCCACATGGTGCCGGTGCGCATCAGGCCGGTTTGCACCTCGTCCGAGATGAATTTAGCCCCGTATTTGTGGCACAAATCCTGACAGGTCTTCAGATACCCATCCTGCGGCATTGGGAAACCATAGGTCGCTGGAATTGTCTCGATGATAAACGCTGCAACATCACCCTTTTTCAGGACATCTTCCAAAGCGTCTGCATCGTTGAACGGCACCTGTACAAATTCGTCCGGCCGATCTGCAAGAAATATCTTTGTGAACCGCTCATCGCCCGTTGCAACCGACAGGCCGGAATGCCCGTGATAGCCTTTGACAATCGAGACGATCTTCTTGCGTTTCGTAGCATAACGCGCAGTTTTAATCGCGATTTCCACCGCTTCGGCGCCCCCGGCGCCAAAGATTGCATATTTCATATGAGGCGCGGTTTTGACCAGCTTCTCAGCAAATGCAGCCCGTGCGACAGAGGGGAACCAATGGTTGCCCATGTCAAAGTAGTCCAAGCCGGATTTTAGCACCTGAACCAACTCGGGGTGGCGATGGCCGAAATTGTAGGTCCCGCCGTTCAGGTGCAAGTCAATCAGACGTTTGCCCGACATATCAAACAACTGGTAGCCTTCGCGCCGGTCAATCACCATCGGTGTGCCTGCTTCAGCCCAGAAGTTCACCTTACCCGGGTTCCAGTATTCGGCGGCTTTCTCAAGCAGCTCGTCTTTTGACGCAAACGAAAAGTAGCCGTAGTCGAACACGTGATTCCCCCATGCAGTTGGTCACAATCTACACAAAAATCTGTAACTTCCAATATATTTTAACACATGTCGGGCATTTTTATGTGTCGACATCCACAAATGGGCTACGTATTCTAACCGAAAGGAATGGTTTTTGACTAAGGTTGTTTCAAAAAAACTACGGCGGCAGGGACAGATCCTTGACGTTCTTGGCTTAAACCCCACGATGCGGGTGAATGAAATGGCGCGAACGCTAGGTGTGTCTTCCGAGACAGTGCGTCGTGATCTTGCTGAACTAGATGAAACGGGTCAGATCAAACGAACCTACGGCGGTGCTGTTCGGACAAACGAATTCGAACCAGCACTTGCAGAACGTCTAAAACTGCATATCCAAGAACGTGAGAGAATTGCGCGTTTTGGCCTTTCGCGGGTCGAAGGCGTACCCAGCATTTTTGTCGGTGGCGGCGCGACAACGCTCCACTTTGCGCGCGCCCTGCGGAACACAAAGCAACAAATCACTATCCTGACCGCCTCTTACAGTGTCGCTTCCCAACTGGCGACCAACTCCCTCATTGAAGTCATGATGCTGCCTGGCCGCCTGGACCCCAACGAAGGGCAGGTTTTTGGCCCCGAGACGGTAGGTTTTATCGCGCAGTATAATGTGCCCGTGGCCATTATGGGTGCGTCAGCAATTGATGATAAAGGTGTGAGTGAAGCCTCGCTCAGCGCAGCTCAAACCTATTCAGCCATGATTGAGCACGCAGAACGCACGATTGTCCTTGCCGATAGCTCCAAATTTGGCACGCGCTCCTTGCAAACGATTTTGAATTGGGGGCCCACCACTTCTTTGATCACCGATACGGCCCCGCTGCACGAGTTGAGGAATAAACTAGATAATCATAGTGTTGAGCTTTTGATTGCTGAACACAAATATATATCCCCAAATTGATCGTAGGTGTAGCGCCCTAGGGTTATTGAGACACTCGTGAAGCTTATGCGGCGGCCTGGATTTTGTCCATTGCGTCACATCTGAACTGGTTTGGCGAACGGTGTCCGTGCCGCTGGATCGGCCATTCTTCGTTGTAGTCCTCCTTGAACTTTTGCAGGGCGGCCTGGAGTTCCTCGATGGTGTCGAAAGTTCTGACCCGGAGCGGGTTTTCCTTCAGGGTTCGAATGAATCGCTCGGCGCGGCCGTTGCCTTCGGGAGCGCGGACAAAGGACGGCGAGGATTTCGCGCCCGGCCAGGCAATCCCGTTCTGGAAGTCGTGGCCGATGTACTGCGAGCCATAACACCTTCGGAATGATGCTGATTGAGAGGCTATGACCGCCTGCGCAGCCCCAAATAGCGCAGCGGGTGGTCATAGCCGTACCTCAGGTCCCTACAGTGGTTTTGCAACAAACCACACCGCAAAGGAGACCGACTATGACCGACACGACTATTGCACAATCCGAGCCTGTCTTGGTGGCTATTGATATCTCTAAAGCACGCCATGAAGTCCTAGTGTAATCGGCGGAGCAATACTCGGCCAGGGTAGCGGCGTCGTTGTGTTGTCGCGGGCGGCGTAAAAGTCGTCCACTTTTGCCCTTTCGTTTGATGGGAGGGCCGGGGGATTTTCACCGTGGAATTGTATTTGAAGGTGCGTCGGGCTCATTTTCAGGATGGGTTGAGCGGGCGTCGGATTGCCCGGGATTTTGGGATTGGCCGAGACAGTGTTGCGAAGATGTTGGCCTATTCGGAGCCACCGGGGTATCGGCGGACAGCGCCGATTAGGCGCCCGAAGCTGGATGCGTTCACCTGCCAGATCGACCAATGGCTTACTGAGGACAAAGCGCGTCCGCGCAAGCGGCGCCACACCGCAAAGCGTATCTTTGAGAGGCTGCGCGACGAGTGCGGCTTTGATGGCGGATACACAATCGTCAAAGACTGCGTCCGGGCCAGGAAGCGCTCTGGCAAAGAGATGTTCGTGCCGCTCAGCCATCCGCCCGGGCATGCGCAGGCGGATTTTGGTGAAGCGCCTGTCGTGATTGGCGGCGTTGAGCGGAAGGCGCACTTCTTCGCCTTTGATCTGCCGCAGAGCGATGCGTGTTTTATCCGGGCCTATCCTGCGGCAACCACCGAGGCCTGGCTGGATGGGCATGTGCATGCCTTTGCTTTCTTTGGGGCGGTTCCCCTGTCGATCCTCTATGACAATGACCGCTGCCTGGTGGCGCGGATCCTGCCGGACGGCACCCGGCAAAGAACCCAACGGTTCAGCGCAATGCTGTCGCATTATGTGGTCCGGGATCGCTACGGCCGTCCCGGCAAGGGGAACGACAAGGGAGCGGTCGAGGGGTTGGTCGGCTACGGGCGGCGCGACTTCATGGTGCCGATCCCGTCCTTTCCGGACCGGGATGCGTTCAACGCTCACCTGGAAGAGCAATGCCGCAAACGGCAGGACGATGTCCTGCGCGGACACAAGGCCAGCATCGGCGAACGGCTGCAAGCCGATCCGGCGGCAATGCAGGATTTGCCCGGCGCACCCTTCGAGGCCTGTGAGTTGCAAAGTGGCCAGGTCACATCGACATCGGTGCTGCGGTATCGCGGTAACGACTACTCGGTACCGGTCGCATATGGCCACCGCGCGGTCTGGATCAAGGGCTTCGTGATCCGCGTCGTTATCGGTTGCGCCACTGAGGTGATCGCCGATCATCCCCGCTCTTATGACAGCGGTGACATGGTGTTCGACCCGCTGCATTACCTGCCGCTGATCGAGCGCAGGATCATGTCCTTCGATCAGGCTGCGCCCTTGCAGGGTTGGGAACTGCCTGACGCCTTCGCCACGCTCCGGCGCTTGCTGGAAGCCCGGCAGGGCAAGGCGGGCAAAAGGGAGTATGTCCAGGTCCTGCGCCTGTCGGAACGGTTCGAGCTGGAGGTGCTGCATCTTGCCGTCAAAGACGCCCTGCGAATGGGGGCGGTCAGCTTCGATGCGATCAAGCACCTCGTCCTGTGCCGCGTCGAGCGAAGGCCCCCGAGGTTGGATTTGGATGTCTATCCGTTCCTGCCCGGAACCAACATCGCCACCACCTCGGCTTCTTCCTGTATGAGCCTTCTGTCAGGAGGTGACGCATGACGGATGCACCCGAACTGCCGCTGACACACCACCTCAAGACTCTGCGCCTGCCCACCTTCCTGCGCGAGCATGACAAGCAAGCGCGCATTTGTGCGGCGGAAGGCCTGGATCATGTGCGCTATCCAGCCCGGCTGACCGAGCTGGAACCAATCGATCGGGAGAGGCGCATGGTCGAGCGCCGGATCAAGGCGGCAAAATTTCCAACCGTCAAAAGCCTCGACAGCTTCGACTTTACGGCCATCCCCGGTCTGAACAAGATGATGGTGCTGGAACTGGCGCGCTGTGAATGGATCGAGCGCAGGGAGAACGTCATCGCGCTCGGCCCGTCGGGAACCGGCAAAACCCATGTCGCTCTCGGGTTGGGGCTGACCGCCTGCCAGAAAGGGTTGCCTGTCGCCTTCGTAACCGCCGCAGCTCTCGTGCACGGGATGATGGAGGCCCGCGACGAGAAACGCCTCCGGCAGCTTCAGCGCAAACTGGCCAAGGTCAAACTGCTGATCATCGACGAGCCGGGCTTCGTCCCCTTGAGCAAAACCGGCGCCGAGCTTCTGTTCGAGCTGATCTCTCAGCGCTGCGAGCGTGGCTCAACCCTGATCACATCGAACCTGCCCTTCGAGGAATGGACCGAGACATTCGGCACCGAACGCTTGACCGGCGCGCTCCCGGACCGGCTGACACATCACGTCAACATCCTCGAGATGAACGGCGAAAGCTACCGCCTCAATCAGAGCCGCGCACGTATTGCCAACCCTTCAACCTGACAACTGAACAATCGGCCTGACGGCCAATGCGCCTTGGAACGTGCTTGCTGATTGGTGGCCACACGCCCCAAGGCGCACTCCACAAACTGGCCGACTTTTGCTCCGCCCCAGTGGCCGGATTTTACTCCGCCGTTGACAGGCTGGGGTTGCTGATCGACCGTGAAGCCACCAGTCGAGAGACAAAACGCTTTGAAAGCCGGATGCGCACCGCGCGCCCGCGCCATGTCGGGGCTGCCCCAGAGGACGTGGATTACAAAACCCGTCGAGGTTTGGACAGGGCGCTCTTCCAGAGCCTGCTCACCGGCAAATGGATACGCGACAAGCGCAACCCGATGATCACAGGCCCCTGCGGCGTCGGCAAAACCTGGTTGGCCTGCGCTCTGGCGCAAGCGGCCTGCAGAGAAGGTACAACCGTCCTCTACAAGCGCACGACGCGTCTGTTCGACGAATTGGAACTGGCCCACGGTGATGGGCGCTTTCCTCGTCTGTTCAAAGCGCTGACCAAGACGCAACTGCTCATTCCGGACGATTGGGGACCAGACCGGCTCAATGCCAGCCAACGACGCGATCTGATGGAGATCGTCGAGGATCGATATGGCACCGGCTCAACCCTGATCACCAGCCGGTTGCCCATCGGCACATGGCACGATGTCATCGGCGAACCCACCTTCGCTGACGCCATCCTCGACCGCCTCGCACACAACGCCTGCCGGATCGAGCTGGAAGGCCAATCGTTCAGAAAGCAGGAGATCAAATCGGGTGACGAAACCGCCGCGAAATGATAGTTGAAACCTCAAGCCTCAACGCGGCGCGCCAAAAGTGACCGGATGCCCCGGTTTAGGTGGCCGGGTGTTGTCGGAATGACCGGCCGGATAGACCGGAATGCGCATTGATGTCCGCACCTGCGCTTAACCCGGATTATTCATGACGGTTTGCATTTCTGTGTTTTCTCGTTGGCCCTTGTTGTTTTTCACTGTTTTGGCATGGGGCATCGCTTGCGCGGGCCACGGCGCTTGCGTCTGTCTTGTCGGGTTACGGTTTCAGGGCTTATCGGGGCTGGCTCCGGCGGTTTACGGCGCCTGGGCGCAGCTGTTTTGCCTGCCAGGCAAGGTATCCAGGATGGCGATGAACAGGATTTTGTCAGGACAGGCCGATGCGAAGGCAACGCGGATCCTGGAGCGCGTTTCCATGATCCGTGCCCCGATCTTCGGGAGACGACGTTGGAGTGTCTCAAAGTCGGATCGCTTTAACCCCGCCGCTTTCGGCATGGCCGCCCGCACGCCCCGGATCATCCAACAGGCAATTGTGTGAAGGATCAGCCGCATCTGATTGGCCGTTGCCGATGAACAGGAGGTCCGATCACTCTTCAACTGCGCCTTGTGAAGCTTGATGGGATTTTCCATTTGCCCCCGTGCACAGTGGACGCGCTCGTAAAGATGCTCCGGGGTGCCGTCTGAAAGTGAGGTCACAATGTATCCGATATTCATACCATGCGCCTGGCGTGCCTCAAAACGCCCGATGACCCGGCGCTTGTTCTCCCCGACTCGCGGCAGCGTACAGGGTCTCGCAAAAGCTGCGCAACACAGGCAGGCTTTCTGTCGCGCGCTGAACCGCACAGGCGTCTTGGGCGCGTGTAACGACAGGATCACGACGCAAGGCAGAATTGGCTGGCAAGCCAAAGATGAAGTCCACGCCTGCCCGGGCTTCGCACCACGCCATGACCTCCGGGCGGCCATAATGCCCGTCCCCGCGCAGAATGATCCGGGTCTGCGGCCAATGGGATCGTATGCGCCTGATGAGGCGACGAACATGGCCGCGCGCTTCCACGCCGGATGGCGTGCCCGCAGGACGCAGGATGAATGCGACCGGTTTTTCGCTCTCCGCTTCGTACACATGGATCGGAGCATACCCGCGCTCCCCGTGATACCCGTTGAAGAGTGTCAATTGCTGCTGGCCATAGGCAGCATCAAACGTATCACCAATATCAAGGGTCACCAACTCAGGCGGTGCCTCGCAGCTGCTACAAAAGATATCAACCATCTCGCGTCCAATATGGATCAGGGAGCGTACATTCGCCCTATTCTCAAAACGAGACATTGTCGGCCGGCTCACCAAGCCAACCTCTTCGCCGGGCGCTTTGCCAGGCACCATCATGAAGCCAGGGTCGTGGCGCAACGCGTCCAGGTCATCGGCGTCTTCATAACCGCACGCGACAGCCATAGCCCGAGCGCGAAGAATGTCACATACGCGATGCCTCACGCGCGAAGGATCGCGATCATCGGGGATCACACCGGCCAGACGATCCACGATCCCGGGACGGCGTTTCGCCTGGGCCAAAAGCAAAACACCGGCGTCAGAGGTGATTGCGCCACCATCAAAGCCGCCGGTTGCTTTTTTGGAACGAATGGCTGGAAAAGAGAAAGAAGTCCGGGCAATATCGGTCATGGCGGCGTTGGCTTTTCCTGTCCGGCGTCCAGGATTGAGTATACACCCTTTCTATCCGCTGAATCAGACACTTACGCTACCGCCGCCAACAAAAACATGCCCCGTCGTGAATAATCCGGGTTAAGTACCTTTGTTGGGACGAACCCTGCTTTACGCTGATCCCTCGCCGGTTGGCCGGTCGGGAAACCATAAAACCGGCCCCGGGAAATCGCCGGAACTCTGCAAAGCGTAGAAACCGCGTATCGAGCTTTATGGGCAGTGACGAATCTGCGCTTGTTCGTCATGGTTTCACCGCCCGTGTCGCGAAAAAAGCGGATGCTTTGTGCAAAATCTCCACTTCCTCTGTCAGGCGCCTGTTCTCCTTGCGAAGACGGGCCGGTTCCGCTGCATCCGCCTTCCGCCGCCGCCTGGCTTCAGCTGAGCCGAACGCTTCGACCTCAAGCCGCCAGGTCTTCAACTGTGTGCCGGTGATTCCAGGCTCCCTGGCAACGCTGCCCTGTGTCGCGCCCGGTTCATAAACCCGCTCAACCGCCGCTGCCCTATACTCGTCCGTATAGTTCCGTCGATGGTGTCCCATTTCGTGCCCCTTTCATGGACAGGGGTAAAGTACCCCAGTGTCCGGAAACAGGGACGAAGTTCACATCGGCGAAATACCAAGCAAACGGATTTTCAACTGCACAATCGCGGGCGTTCCAGACATCCAACACTGATGACAACTTCAATCCAAAAACGCAATTGCCCCACGCTTTGAGATAGTCTCCAATACAGCATGATGTTCGGTGCGTCGTTTTGGCCCAGTCTGGGATTGAGCGCAACGTCTGGCAGGACGCGCGTTCGTTTGCGCTGATAAGCAGGACGGCCAGTGCGATCACTGGAACGATCGCGCTGTCGGGCAATCCGGAGTTTGCGACTGAAGGTAGTTCAATGGGCCTGACGACCAACGCGCCTTAGAACGTGCTTGCTACTTGACGGCATCACGCCCAAGCGCAGTTGAGATACCTTCATTGAACCGCTCCGCTGCCGCTTCTGCTTCTTTCAGTGAGGCGTCGAAGCTGTCGGGCGGGTTGCCGTCCTCCAGCATCCCCTTGAAGGTCGCATATGCGTCGGTCTTGCTGCCATAGGCCCTAAGTGTGGTGTTATCGTTCACCCACCCAAGCACGATGATCTTTGCACCTCTGTTGAAGCGAAAGAAGAGTCGATATTGCTGAAAGAATTTCGCCCGGAACCAATGTTTCCGGCCATCGCCCAAGGTGTTGCCCTGTCGGAACACAGATGCGCCCGGATCAGTCGGAATTGCCTCGGTCATCAGTTTGAAAATTGCCGCCAGACGCTTTGTGCAGTTCTTTTTCCTCCAAGTCTTTGAGTCGCGGACCTGTCGGGCTTCGACTTCCTCGATCAACCCTTCGAGTTGATCGAGGAAGACTGGGTGGGCATAGATCGACCAGCCGTTAGCGACGAGCGGCGCGGCATCAGTCGATTGACCATCATTCATTCGTCGTCAGGGGACAGATGCTCATCAAGATCAACATCCACGTCTGCGTCTGCGACCAGCGCTGCGAGGCGGTCATGTAGCTGACCATCGAAGGCACGAAGACGATCTGGGTGTGCTGTGATGTCTGCCTCGATAAAATCCAGAAAGGCCCCGAGGGCCGGATCAGCATCAACATCTTTCACAGGCTCGATATACACCCGACCAGTCGCTTCGGTGCAGTAGCGTATCTGGTCGCCCTTGCCGAGCCTCAGCTGCTTGCGCACACCGCTTGGAACCGTCGTCTGATACCGGTCAGTGAGTTTCGAGACATCTTGTGCAAGCGCAGGCATGACAACCCTCCTTGGGCTAATATCCATGGTGATGCATGAGGGGTAATGCATTTGCATTGTCATGTCAAGGTGTACGAGCTTCGATCTACCTTTAGTTTATGTTCGCAGTGGTATCCTTTGCGCAAACCAAATATTACCGGAAGAAACAAAAATTAATAGACCTGTTTCGCAATAGGTAGATTTCTGCCATTCCAGCTTCACCGAAGCAGTGGAGTTTGCCGGAATGGCCGTACTGAAAGTTTTACGAGCACGTCCAGAGTTGTTTTTCCGCCTTTCCGGAATACGTCCGGCGGATTTTGATGCTCCGGTTTGTCAGCTTCACCCGATTTGGCTTGCCGGTGAAGCCGCGCGTTTGTCCCGAAAGAACAGACAACGGGCCATCGGGGGCGGCAGGAAGTATCGGCTGCAACTGGCGGAACAAATGCTTTTGTGCCTGATCCATTACCGCACATACGCCGACCAGGCCTTTGTTGGCCTGCTTTTCGACATTTCCAGCCCTACAGTTTGCCGCCGCGTTCGCGCCATGACGACGGTGATGGCTGGCCATTTCGCCATGCCGGAGCGCAGGATCAAATTATCGACACAGGAAAGAAACGATCTTCTCTATCCTGTGATCGATGGTACCGAGCGCCCTGTTCAGCGCCCCGGGACGCCGTCAAGGCGCAAAGCCAGTTATTCAGGAAAGAAGAAACGCCATACAGCGTCGCACCGGATCATTACCGACGACAGGAAAAGGATCCTGGCCGTTGGTCCTGCACAGCCCGGGCGAAAGCACGACAGGCGGATATATGATGAAGCGCGCGTGGACAAGCCCCCCGGTGTGCCTGTCCCGGGCGATCCCGGTTATCCGGGAACGTCGCTGGAAGTCCCGCTCAAAGCCTCAGGGAACCATCCCCTTGCCAAAGAGCGGAAAAGCTGCAACACATGGCACGCAAAGCTGCGCATCGGCGTAGAGCATGGAATTTGCCGCATGAAAAAGTTCGGGATTTTTGCCGATACCCATCGCAATAATGGCCAGGCGGATATGATCGCAAGGAATGTAGCGGCCCTGGCAAACCTGAATTTGAAAACAGCCTGACCAAATGGGCAGGGATACCTCCGTTCAAAAATAACCGCCCTTATTGCGAATCGAGTCTACAGATTACATTGATGAATATAACACAATTGATGCTGATCATGGTCGTGTGGAAGAGCGGTCATACCGCGTCCACGATGTGCCGGAATATCTGATCAATACCCATAAGTGGCCGCCTCTTCGGGCTTTCGTCCATGTCGCCTCCAGGCGCGCGGTTGGCGACAAGACCAGTCACGCCGAACGGCTTTATCCGCTCTCCAAATGTCCCGCGGCTCAGGGGGCCGCCACACTGATCCGCGGCCAGTGGCAAATTGGGAACAGCTTGCATTGGTCTCTCGACGTGGTGATGAACGACGACCGACACCGCGCGCGAAAAGATCACGCGCCAGCCAGCTTTGCCGCTTTGGGGCGGATTGCCTTGAGCAT
Source organism: Roseovarius sp. (assembly GCA_965207105.1). Classification (GTDB taxonomy): domain Bacteria; phylum Pseudomonadota; class Alphaproteobacteria; order Rhodobacterales; family Rhodobacteraceae; genus Roseovarius. The sequence goes on from CBDBLS010000042.1 coordinate 21,068, forward strand.
CATCAAGGCCAATCCCGCTAAAGGATCAAATCGCGGCAAATTCAAAAAAGCGGGCTGGAGCAATGAGGTCCTGAAAACTCTCATCCAAGACTTTTGAAGCGCGATTGCCCTGGGGTCCCTTATGATTGATGGTACCGAGCGCCCTGTTCAGCGCCCCGGGACGCCGTCAAGGCGCAAGGCCAGGTATTCAGGAAAGAAGAAACGCCATACAGCGTCGCACCAGATCATTACCGACGACAGGAAAAGGTGAAGTGGTCCGGTAAATTCGGACAGCGTACCAAGATGTATCCACCCCGAATGAATGGATACGAGAATGACAAAGCGACGGAACTTTTCAGACAAGTTTAAGGCTGCTGTGGCGCTTGAGGCGCTGCGCGGTGACAGGACGGTGCAGGAGATCGCGGCCAAGCGGCAATTGCATCCGACGCAGGTGAGCACATGGAAACGGCAGGCGATTGAAGGCATGGCTAATGTCTTCTCTGACAAGGTAAAGAAGGCTGAGAACAAGGACGGCGAGATCAAGGAACTCCACGCCAGGATCGGCCAACTCGCGGTGGAAAATGATTTTTTGTCACAAGGGCTGAAGCGATGAGCCCCAGTGAACGCCGTGACATGATCCGCAAAGAGAACACTGATTTGAGCCTGACGCGCCAGTGCAAGCTGCTCAAGATCAGCCGGTCCTCAATCTACTGCACGCCGGTTGGCTTTGATCAGCCCACGATTGATCTGATGCACGAGATTGACCGGATATTTACGATGGGGTGGACGCCCCCTACGGCATCGTAATGTGCCAAGGCAGCGTTGTTTGAACTTGCTGCAGAACGGAGGCGTCCATGGACAAAGTTGGCATAGTTGGATTGGATATTGCGAAGAATTCGTTTCATGCACATGGAGCGGCGGTAGATGGGTCAGCTGTTTTCAGCAGAGCCTTGCCGCGAAGTCGGGTATTATCATTTTTGGACAAGCTGGCACCTTGTCTGGTGGCTTTGGAAGCCTGTGCCGGTGCACATTACCGGGGACGAGAGATTGAGAGGCTGGGTCATGATGTTTGTCTGGTCGCGCCGCAATATGTGAAGCCTTATGTGAAACGTCAAAAGAATGATGCTGCGGATGCGGCAGCCATCGCTGAGGCTGCATCCCGGCCGACAATGCGCTTTGTTGCGGTGAAAAGTGCCAGTCAGCAGGGCCAGGCGATGGTGCTGAAGACACGTGATTTGCTGACAGGCCAACGCACGCAAACGATCAATGCATTGCGGGGTCATTTGGCCGAATTTGGTATCATCGCCCCGAAAGGCCCGGTGCACCTGAAGAAACTTGAGGTGGCACTCGATGGCCCTGGAAACGGTTTGACAGAGGGGGTGATTGCGCTCTGTCGCCATTTTTTCGACCACATCCTGGCTTTGAGCGCGCAGATTGATGCCCTGACCAGGCAGGTTAAGGCGATGGTACGCAAAAACAAAACCATGCGTCGTTTGACAACAATTCCAGGTATTGGCCCGATTTGCGCTATAACATTGGCTACACTCGCGCCACCTGGGTCGACATTTACCAAAGGTAGGGATTTCTCGGCCTGGGCCGGTTTGACCCCAAAGCAGCATTCGACGGGTGGCAAGGCACGACTGGGGCGAACGTCGAAAATGGGCCGGCGCGATATCCGGCGGTTGCTGATTATCGGAGCGATGTCGGTGATTCAAGCTGCCGAGAGGCGTGGCGGCGCACCGGACGGATCATGGTTGGCGAGAATGTTGACCTGCAAGCCAAAAATGCTGGTTGCCGTTGCATTGGCCAACAAGATGGCACGTACGGCATGGGCCTTGATGACGACAGGTGAGATTTACCGGGTTCCGCCCGTCGCCTGACGGTGATGGCGGATGCAAGGGAATGCGGTGGTTTTCAGCGGAGGATTATGGGCGAAAAGTCGAGAGACAAGATCAGGAAAACCAGTGATACTCCGAGCGGCTGTGACCGCGACATTACGATTTGGACCGGATCTTCGAACTATCCATAAAGGCCCGTGAGACCAAAACTCACATACAGAGGCCGGACACACGTAGGAACTCGACCGCATTTCCCATTATTGTCGTAAAAAACACTTGCATTTCCGGGGGCGTCCACACACGAAGTATCCGTTCTCTGGCAGCCGTCAGATCGCGGCGTACCTACCTCAATCAGGGTTTACGGCGGGCCGCCACCGGGTGCGTCGTCTGATGGGCATCATGGGTTTGCAGGCCATCTACAAAGGGCCAAACACCAGCAAGAAGCACCCGCAGCACAAGATCTGGCCGTACTTGCCTGGAGGTCTGCCAATCACGCGGCCCAATCAGGTCTGGTGCAGCGACATTAAAGCGTTTCGAGATTAAGTTGATTCACAACTTGATTTTGAAACGCCCACACCATTGATAGGTTCCGCGCGTTTCGACGTATTGTCGTACCTCAACAATACGTCGAAACGCTTTACCTACATCCCGGTGTAATCGGCGGAGCAATACTCGGCCAGGGTAGCGGCGTCGTTGTGTTGTCGCGGGCGGCGTAAAAGTCGTCCACTTTTGCCCTTTCGTTTGATGGGAGGGCCGGGGGATTTTCACCGTGGAATTGTATTTGAAGGTGCGTCGGGCTCATTTTCAGGATGGGTTGAGCGGGCGTCGGATTGCCCGGGATTTTGGGATTGGCCGAGACAGTGTTGCGAAGATGTTGGCCTATTCGGAGCCACCGGGGTATCGGCGGACAGCGCCGATTAGGCGCCCGAAGCTGGATGCGTTCACCTGCCAGATCGACCAATGGCTTACTGAGGACAAAGCGCGTCCGCGCAAGCGGCGCCACACCGCAAAGCGTATCTTTGAGAGGCTGCGCGACGAGTGCGGCTTTGATGGCGGATACACAATCGTCAAAGACTGCGTCCGGGCCAGGAAGCGCTCTGGCAAAGAGATGTTCGTGCCGCTCAGCCATCCGCCCGGGCATGCGCAGGCGGATTTTGGTGAAGCGCCTGTCGTGATTGGCGGCGTTGAGCGGAAGGCGCACTTCTTCGCCTTTGATCTGCCGCAGAGCGATGCGTGTTTTATCCGGGCCTATCCTGCGGCAACCACCGAGGCCTGGCTGGATGGGCATGTGCATGCCTTTGCTTTCTTTGGGGCGGTTCCCCTGTCGATCCTCCATGACAATGACCGCTGCCTGGTGGCGCGGATCCTGCCGGACGGCACCCGGCAAAGAACCCAACGGTTCAGCGCAATGCTGTCGCATTATGTGGTCCGGGATCGCTACGGCCGTCCCGGCAAGGGGAACGACAAGGGAGCGGTCGAGGGGTTGGTCGGCTACGGGCGGCGCGACTTCATGGTGCCGATCCCGTCCTTTCCGGACCGGGATGCGTTCAACGCTCACCTGGAAGAGCAATGCCGCAAACGGCAGGACGATGTCCTGCGCGGACACAAGGCCAGCATCGGCGAACGGCTGCAAGCCGATCCGGCGGCAATGCAGGATTTGCCCGGCGCACCCTTCGAGGCCTGTGAGTTGCAAAGTGGCCAGGTCACATCGACATCGGTGCTGCGGTATCGCGGTAACGACTACTCGGTGCCGGTCGCATATGGCCACCGCGCGGTCTGGATCAAGGGCTTCGTGATCCGCGTCGTTATCGGTTGCGCCACTGAGGTGATCGCCGATCATCCCCGCTCTTATGACAGCGGTGACATGGTGTTCGACCCGCTGCATTACCTGCCGCTGATCGAGCGCAGGATCATGTCCTTCGATCAGGCTGCGCCCTTGCAGGGTTGGGAACTGCCTGACGCCTTCGCCACGCTCCGGCGCTTGCTGGAAGCCCGGCAGGGCAAGGCGGGCAAAAGGGAGTATGTCCAGGTCCTGCGCCTGTCGGAACGGTTCGAGCTGGAGGTGCTGCATCTTGCCGTCAAAGACGCCCTGCGAATGGGGGCGGTCAGCTTCGATGCGATCAAGCACCTCGTCCTGTGCCGCGTCGAGCGAAGGCCCCCGAGGTTGGATTTGGATGTCTATCCGTTCCTGCCCGGAACCAACATCGCCACCACCTCGGCTTCTTCCTGTATGAGCCTTCTGTCAGGAGGTGACGCATGACGGATGCACCCGAACTGCCGCTGACACACCACCTCAAGACTCTGCGCCTGCCCACCTTCCTGCGCGAGCATGACAAGCAAGCGCGCATTTGTGCGGCGGAAGGCCTGGATCATGTGCGCTATCCAGCCCGGCTGACCGAGCTGGAACCAATCGATCGGGAGAGGCGCATGGTCGAGCGCCGGATCAAGGCGGCAAAGTTTCCAACCGTCAAAAGCCTCGACAGCTTCGACTTTACGGCCATCCCCGGTCTGAACAAGATGATGGTGCTGGAACTGGCGCGCTGTGAATGGATCGAGCGCAGGGAGAACGTCATCGCGCTCGGCCCGTCGGGAACCGGCAAAACCCATGTCGCTCTCGGGTTGGGGCTGACCGCCTGCCAGAAAGGGTTGCCTGTCGCCTTCGTAACCGCCGCAGCTCTCGTGCACGGGATGATGGAGGCCCGCGACGAGAAACGCCTCCGGCAGCTTCAGCGCAAACTGGCCAAGGTCAAACTGCTGATCATCGACGAGCCGGGCTTCGTCCCCTTGAGCAAAACCGGCGCCGAGCTTCTGTTCGAGCTGATCTCTCAGCGCTGCGAGCGTGGCTCAACCCTGATCACATCGAACCTGCCCTTCGAGGAATGGACCGAGACATTCGGCACCGAACGCTTGACCGGCGCGCTCCCGGACCGGCTGACACATCACGTCAACATCCTCGAGATGAACGGCGAAAGCTACCGCCTCAATCAGAGCCGCGCACGTATTGCCAACCCTTCAACCTGACAACTGAACAATCGGCCTGACGGCCAATGCGCCTTGGAACGTGCTTGCTGATTGGTGGCCACACGCCCCAAGGCGCACTCCACAAACTGGCCGACTTTTGCTCCGCCCCAGTGGCCGGATTTTACTCCGCCGTTGACACCCGGTCAAAAACGGCTTTCTGTATCTGGTGGCACTCATGGATTGGGCAACGCGCAAGGTGGTGTCCTGGCGGCTGTCAAACACGTTGGATGCCAGCTTTTGCGTTGAGGCACTGGAAGAAGCCATCGCCAAATACGGAGCGCCCGAGATCATGAATACGGATCAGGGCAGCCAATATACGGGCGCTGACTGGATCAAGACTTTGACCGAAGCCGAGATCAATATCTCGATGGATGGGCGCGGCCGGTATCTGGACAATATCTTCATCGAACGGCTCTGGCGTTCCCTGAAGCAGGAGGCCGTCTGTTTGCACGAGATCACCAACGGCTTCCAGGCCAAACGGATCATTGACGACTGGATCGGCTTCTACAACACAGAGCGCCCTCACACCGCCCTCGACAAACGCACCCCGGACGCGGCATACTTCACCCAAACGGAGATACGAAAAGCGGCATGAACACAAACCCGATGCATCTTAACAAAGCCGCAAAGATGTCCTGAAAAACAGGACCACTTCACAATGGACTTCGTCCCTGTTTCCGGACAGTTTGATTATTGACCCTATGCGGCCATTTTCCAAGTCATATTGTTGAACGCCTGTTGCGGCGTTTGGTATCCGATGGCGGAGTGGCGGCGCTGACGGTTGTGGAAGACCTCGATATATTCGAGGATTGCGGCCTTGGCTTCCGCCCGTGTTTTGAACCTTTGACGGTGAACCAACTCCTTTTTCAATGATGCAAAGAAGCTTTCCATCGGGGCATTGTCCAGGCACTCGCCCTTGCGGCTCATGGATTGCGCAATCCCTGCCTTTTCGATCAGCTTGCGATACTCGCCACCGGCGTACCGGCTCCCCCCTGTCGGAGTGGTGGATCGGACCGGGAACAGGGCCTCTGCGACCCGGGGCCATCGTCAGGGCATCACAGCAAAGCTCGGCCCGCATGTGATCCTCCATCGCCCAACCAACGATTTCCCGCGTGGCCATGTCTTTCACGCCGGCCGGATAGAGCCACCCTTCATCCGTATCGATACAGGTGATATCGGCCAACCAAACCGTATTGGGGGTGAGGCGGTGGAACGCCTGTTCCAACAGGTTTGGCGATGGGCTCATTTTGTGATTGCTATCCGTTGTCACGGGCTTGCGGCGCTTGTTCGGGCGTGGAGACAGCTTGTTTTCCTTCATGATCCGCGCCACCCGCCGCTCGGAGACGGTTTCGCCATCGGCCACCAGGTCCTGATGGATCCGCTTTGATCCGTAGCATTTCCTGCCGGCTTTGAAGAAAGTCTTGATCCTGGGCAGCGGTTCCGGATCTCGAACGTCTCGATCTGCTTTACGCTGATCCCTCGCCGGTTGGCCGGCCGGGAAACCATAAAACCGGCCCCGGGAAATCGCCGGAACCCTGCAAAGCGTGGAAACCGCGTATTGAGCTTTATGGGCAGTGACGAATCTGCGCTTGTTCGTCATGGTTTCACCGCCCGTGTCGCGAAAAAAGCGGATGCTTTGTGCAAAATCTCCACTTCCTCTGTCAGGCGCCTGTTCTCCTTGCGAAGACGGGCCGGTTCCGCTGCATCCGCCTTCCGCCGCCGCTTGGCTTCAGCCGAGCCGAACGCTTCGATCTCAAGCCGCCAGGTCTTCAACTGTGTGCCGGTGATTCCAGGCTCCCTGGCAACGCTGCCCTGTGTCGCGCCCGGTTCATAAAGCCGCTCAACCGCCGCTGCCTTATACTCGTCCGTATAGTTCCGTCGATGTTGTCCCATTTCGTGCCCCTTTCATGGACAGGGGTAAGGTACCCCAGTGTCCGGAAACAGGGACGAAGTTCATCCGAGTGATGAGGACCTTGCTCGGGCCGAGAAAATTGTGCGCCAAGCGGGTGCTAAGACGAATGAAAACGCGCCAAACTATGACGCCTCGTTCATCGACGAACCGGAAGAAGGCGAGCTTTGCGGTCACCAATACCGGATTGGCGACTACCTTGGGGACGTTGTCGTCTCCGGGAAGGGATGGAAAATACGCATTCCGGAAGCACCGTTCAATGCACCTATCGTTGAGATTGATGAGCGCCATACGGAAACGAGCCCAGTCAAAGATCCTAGCTTTCTGGCCAAACTCATTGAGATCGCACAAGAACGCAGCACACGGATACGAGCGCAAGTGGCAGTCGATTGGCCTCGCCGGTCGACAAAAGCGGATCTTGACGGCGTAGCGCGCCATCCACTGCGAGGTGTGGATGCCGCCACTTGGCATTGTCACAGCTGTGATGCACAGA
>CBDBLS010000043.1:0-334194 GCA_965207105.1 Roseovarius sp.
CGTCTTCGGCGTGCGGCTGCCACGAGCTTTGTCTCCGGCATTCAAAAACGCGGCGCTAAAAGTTAGCGATGGAGTGCCTGGCCTCCATGCCGCAATTTGCGGACTGTTCGCAGCACGCGAAGCAATCCTCGCGGCGGTTGCAGCCATTGATGGCGACATCAAAAAGATGACCCGCAAATCCGAAGTCTGCCAGCGCCTTATGACGGTACCAGGGGTCGGTCCGATCACAGCATTGGCCTTTGCCGCAGCAATTGATGATCCGTCGCGTTTCAGGAAATCGCGTGATGTGGGGGCGTATCTTGGACTGGTGCCGCGACGGCATCAATCTGGTGAAATCGACTACACGGGCAGCATCTCAAAGCGGGGCGACGTGCGCGTCAGAACGCTTCTCTATGAGGCCGCCAATGTGATGCTGACGCGGTATGCCGCTCCGCTCAAATTGAAGACATGGGCCCTCGCAATCGGTGCGCGCTCAACGATGAGAAAGGCCCGAGTGGCTCTGGCGCGTCGTCTGGCAATCATACTTCATGCCATTATGCGAGACAAAACTGACTTCCAGTCCGCGTAAGGCTTACGAGGCGACAACGAGGATTCCTAAATCAAAGTTCCCATCTGGGACGATGCCCGAGGGAGGGCGTGAGACACGGCGCCGATTCTGTAGCAACAGCCAAGACCAACGGTATGATTGCGGTTTCAACATTGCCGACCCACACCCAGCCAACCCCATCATGAACCTCAGAGTTCGAAGAGAACAAAGGCAACCTCTGACATCAAAAGCAGGAAACTCAGGAAACACGCATTGACAGATTAGAGAACAAGCCGACCCATGTCAAATCACTGTCAGCGCACGCAATCCGGTCGCTGATCGCAGCCCGCAAGAAGCTGGTCGGACAGCGTGTGACGCTCGACAATCAGATCCGCGGTCTGGTCGTCGTCTTCGGCGTGCGGCTGCCACGAGCTTTGTCTCCGGCATTCAAAAACGCGGCGCTAAAAGTTAGCGATGGAGTGCCTGGCCTCCATGCCGCAATTTGCGGACTGTTCGCAGCACGCGAAGCAATCCTCGCGGCGGTTGCAGCCATTGATGGCGACATCAAAAAGATGACCCGCAAATCCGAAGTCTGCCAGCGCCTTATGACGGTACCAGGGGTCGGTCCGATCACAGCATTGGCCTTTGCCGCAGCAATTGATGATCCGTCGCGTTTCAGGAAATCGCGTGATGTGGGGGCGTATCTTGGACTGGTGCCGCGACGGCATCAATCTGGTGAAATCGACTACACGGGCAGCATCTCAAAGCGGGGCGACGTGCGCGTCAGAACGCTTCTCTATGAGGCCGCCAATGTGATGCTGACGCGGTATGCCGCTCCGCTCAAATTGAAGACATGGGCCCTCGCAATCGGTGCGCGCTCAACGATGAGAAAGGCCCGAGTGGCTCTGGCGCGTCGTCTGGCAATCATACTTCATGCCATTATGCGAGACAAAACTGACTTCCAGTCCGCGTAAGGCTTACGAGGCGACAACGAGGATTCCTAAATCAAAGTTCCCATCTGGGACGATGCCCGAGGGAGGGCGTGAGACACGGCGCCGATTCTGTAGCAACAGCCAAGACCAACGGTATGATTGCGGTTTCAACATTGCCGACCCACACCCAGCCAACCCCATCATGAACCTCAGAGTTCGAAGAGAACAAAGGCAACCTCTGACATCAAAAGCAGGAAACTCAGGAAACACGCATTGACAGATTAGAGAACAAGCCGACCCATGTCAAATCACTGTCAGCGCACGCAATCCGGTCGCTGATCGCAGCCCGCAAGAAGCTGGTCGGACAGCGTGTGACGCTCGACAATCAGATCCGCGGTCTGGTCGTCGTCTTCGGCGTGCGGCTGCCACGAGCTTTGTCTCCGGCATTCAAAAACGCGGCGCTAAAAGTTAGCGATGGAGTGCCTGGCCTCCATGCCGCAATTTGCGGACTGTTCGCAGCACGCGAAGCAATCCTCGCGGCGGTTGCAGCCATTGATGGCGACATCAAAAAGATGACCCGCAAATCCGAAGTCTGCCAGCGCCTTATGACGGTACCAGGGGTCGGTCCGATCACAGCATTGGCCTTTGCCGCAGCAATTGATGATCCGTCGCGTTTCAGGAAATCGCGTGATGTGGGGGCGTATCTTGGACTGGTGCCGCGACGGCATCAATCTGGTGAAATCGACTACACGGGCAGCATCTCAAAGCGGGGCGACGTGCGCGTCAGAACGCTTCTCTATGAGGCCGCCAATGTGATGCTGACGCGGTATGCCGCTCCGCTCAAATTGAAGACATGGGCCCTCGCAATCGGTGCGCGCTCAACGATGAGAAAGGCCCGAGTGGCTCTGGCGCGTCGTCTGGCAATCATACTTCATGCCATTATGCGAGACAAAACTGACTTCCAGTCCGCGTAAGGCTTACGAGGCGACAACGAGGATTCCTAAATCAAAGTTCCCATCTGGGACGATGCCCGAGGGAGGGCGTGAGACACGGCGCCGATTCTGTAGCAACAGCCAAGACCAACGGTATGATTGCGGTTTCAACATTGCCGACCCACACCCAGCCAACCCCATCATGAACCTCAGAGTTCGAAGAGAACAAAGGCAACCTCTGACATCAAAAGCAGGAAACTCAGGAAACACGCATTGACAGATTAGAGAACAAGCCGACCCATGTCAAATCACTGTCAGCGCACGCAATCCGGTCGCTGATCGCAGCCCGCAAGAAGCTGGTCGGACAGCGTGTGACGCTCGACAATCAGATCCGCGGTCTGGTCGTCGTCTTCGGCGTGCGGCTGCCACGAGCTTTGTCTCCGGCATTCAAAAACGCGGCGCTAAAAGTTAGCGATGGAGTGCCTGGCCTCCATGCCGCAATTTGCGGACTGTTCGCAGCACGCGAAGCAATCCTCGCGGCGGTTGCAGCCATTGATGGCGACATCAAAAAGATGACCCGCAAATCCGAAGTCTGCCAGCGCCTTATGACGGTACCAGGGGTCGGTCCGATCACAGCATTGGCCTTTGCCGCAGCAATTGATGATCCGTCGCGTTTCAGGAAATCGCGTGATGTGGGGGCGTATCTTGGACTGGTGCCGCGACGGCATCAATCTGGTGAAATCGACTACACGGGCAGCATCTCAAAGCGGGGCGACGTGCGCGTCAGAACGCTTCTCTATGAGGCCGCCAATGTGATGCTGACGCGGTATGCCGCTCCGCTCAAATTGAAGACATGGGCCCTCGCAATCGGTGCGCGCTCAACGATGAGAAAGGCCCGAGTGGCTCTGGCGCGTCGTCTGGCAATCATACTTCATGCCATTATGCGAGACAAAACTGACTTCCAGTCCGCGTAAGGCTTACGAGGCGACAACGAGGATTCCTAAATCAAAGTTCCCATCTGGGACGATGCCCGAGGGAGGGCGTGAGACACGGCGCCGATTCTGTAGCAACAGCCAAGACCAACGGTATGATTGCGGTTTCAACATTGCCGACCCACACCCAGCCAACCCCATCATGAACCTCAGAGTTCGAAGAGAACAAAGGCAACCTCTGACATCAAAAGCAGGAAACTCAGGAAACACGCATTGACAGATTAGAGAACAAGCCGACCCATGTCAAATCACTGTCAGCGCACGCAATCCGGTCGCTGATCGCAGCCCGCAAGAAGCTGGTCGGACAGCGTGTGACGCTCGACAATCAGATCCGCGGTCTGGTCGTCGTCTTCGGCGTGCGGCTGCCACGAGCTTTGTCTCCGGCATTCAAAAACGCGGCGCTAAAAGTTAGCGATGGAGTGCCTGGCCTCCATGCCGCAATTTGCGGACTGTTCGCAGCACGCGAAGCAATCCTCGCGGCGGTTGCAGCCATTGATGGCGACATCAAAAAGATGACCCGCAAATCCGAAGTCTGCCAGCGCCTTATGACGGTACCAGGGGTCGGTCCGATCACAGCATTGGCCTTTGCCGCAGCAATTGATGATCCGTCGCGTTTCAGGAAATCGCGTGATGTGGGGGCGTATCTTGGACTGGTGCCGCGACGGCATCAATCTGGTGAAATCGACTACACGGGCAGCATCTCAAAGCGGGGCGACGTGCGCGTCAGAACGCTTCTCTATGAGGCCGCCAATGTGATGCTGACGCGGTATGCCGCTCCGCTCAAATTGAAGACATGGGCCCTCGCAATCGGTGCGCGCTCAACGATGAGAAAGGCCCGAGTGGCTCTGGCGCGTCGTCTGGCAATCATACTTCATGCCATTATGCGAGACAAAACTGACTTCCAGTCCGCGTAAGGCTTACGAGGCGACAACGAGGATTCCTAAATCAAAGTTCCCATCTGGGACGATGCCCGAGGGAGGGCGTGAGACACGGCGCCGATTCTGTAGCAACAGCCAAGACCAACGGTATGATTGCGGTTTCAACATTGCCGACCCACACCCAGCCAACCCCATCATGAACCTCAGAGTTCGAAGAGAACAAAGGCAACCTCTGACATCAAAAGCAGGAAACTCAGGAAACACGCATTGACAGATTAGAGAACAAGCCGACCCATGTCAAATCACTGTCAGCGCACGCAATCCGGTCGCTGATCGCAGCCCGCAAGAAGCTGGTCGGACAGCGTGTGACGCTCGACAATCAGATCCGCGGTCTGGTCGTCGTCTTCGGCGTGCGGCTGCCACGAGCTTTGTCTCCGGCATTCAAAAACGCGGCGCTAAAAGTTAGCGATGGAGTGCCTGGCCTCCATGCCGCAATTTGCGGACTGTTCGCAGCACGCGAAGCAATCCTCGCGGCGGTTGCAGCCATTGATGGCGACATCAAAAAGATGACCCGCAAATCCGAAGTCTGCCAGCGCCTTATGACGGTACCAGGGGTCGGTCCGATCACAGCATTGGCCTTTGCCGCAGCAATTGATGATCCGTCGCGTTTCAGGAAATCGCGTGATGTGGGGGCGTATCTTGGACTGGTGCCGCGACGGCATCAATCTGGTGAAATCGACTACACGGGCAGCATCTCAAAGCGGGGCGACGTGCGCGTCAGAACGCTTCTCTATGAGGCCGCCAATGTGATGCTGACGCGGTATGCCGCTCCGCTCAAATTGAAGACATGGGCCCTCGCAATCGGTGCGCGCTCAACGATGAGAAAGGCCCGAGTGGCTCTGGCGCGTCGTCTGGCAATCATACTTCATGCCATTATGCGAGACAAAACTGACTTCCAGTCCGCGTAAGGCTTACGAGGCGACAACGAGGATTCCTAAATCAAAGTTCCCATCTGGGACGATGCCCGAGGGAGGGCGTGAGACACGGCGCCGATTCTGTAGCAACAGCCAAGACCAACGGTATGATTGCGGTTTCAACATTGCCGACCCACACCCAGCCAACCCCATCATGAACCTCAGAGTTCGAAGAGAACAAAGGCAACCTCTGACATCAAAAGCAGGAAACTCAGGAAACACGCATTGACAGATTAGAGAACAAGCCGACCCATGTCAAATCACTGTCAGCGCACGCAATCCGGTCGCTGATCGCAGCCCGCAAGAAGCTGGTCGGACAGCGTGTGACGCTCGACAATCAGATCCGCGGTCTGGTCGTCGTCTTCGGCGTGCGGCTGCCACGAGCTTTGTCTCCGGCATTCAAAAACGCGGCGCTAAAAGTTAGCGATGGAGTGCCTGGCCTCCATGCCGCAATTTGCGGACTGTTCGCAGCACGCGAAGCAATCCTCGCGGCGGTTGCAGCCATTGATGGCGACATCAAAAAGATGACCCGCAAATCCGAAGTCTGCCAGCGCCTTATGACGGTACCAGGGGTCGGTCCGATCACAGCATTGGCCTTTGCCGCAGCAATTGATGATCCGTCGCGTTTCAGGAAATCGCGTGATGTGGGGGCGTATCTTGGACTGGTGCCGCGACGGCATCAATCTGGTGAAATCGACTACACGGGCAGCATCTCAAAGCGGGGCGACGTGCGCGTCAGAACGCTTCTCTATGAGGCCGCCAATGTGATGCTGACGCGGTATGCCGCTCCGCTCAAATTGAAGACATGGGCCCTCGCAATCGGTGCGCGCTCAACGATGAGAAAGGCCCGAGTGGCTCTGGCGCGTCGTCTGGCAATCATACTTCATGCCATTATGCGAGACAAAACTGACTTCCAGTCCGCGTAAGGCTTACGAGGCGACAACGAGGATTCCTAAATCAAAGTTCCCATCTGGGACGATGCCCGAGGGAGGGCGTGAGACACGGCGCCGATTCTGTAGCAACAGCCAAGACCAACGGTATGATTGCGGTTTCAACATTGCCGACCCACACCCAGCCAACCCCATCATGAACCTCAGAGTTCGAAGAGAACAAAGGCAACCTCTGACATCAAAAGCAGGAAACTCAGGAAACACGCATTGACAGATTAGAGAACCCATGTCAAATCACTGTCAGCGCACGCAATCCGGTCGCTGATCGCAGCCCGCAAGAAGCTGGTCGGACAGCGTGTGACGCTCGACAATCAGATCTGCGGTCTGGTCGTCGTCTTCGGCGTGCGGCTGCCACGAGCTTTGTCTCCGGCATTCAAAAACGCGGCGCTAAAAGTTAGCGATGGAGTGCCTGGCCTCCATGCCGCAATTTGCGGACTGTTCGCAGCACGCGAAGCAATCCTCGCGGCGGTTGCAGCCATTGATGGCGACATCAAAAAGATGACCCGCAAATCCGAAGTCTGCCAGCGCCTTATGACGGTACCAGGGGTCGGTCCGATCACAGCATTGGCCTTTGCCGCAGCAATTGATGATCCGTCGCGTTTCAGGAAATCGCGTGATGTGGGGGCGTATCTTGGACTGGTGCCGCGACGGCATCAATCTGGTGAAATCGACTACACGGGCAGCATCTCAAAGCGGGGCGACGTGCGCGTCAGAACGCTTCTCTATGAGGCCGCCAATGTGATGCTGACGCGGTATGCCGCTCCGCTCAAATTGAAGACATGGGCCCTCGCAATCGGTGCGCGCTCAACGATGAGAAAGGCCCGAGTGGCTCTGGCGCGTCGTCTGGCAATCATACTTCATGCCATTATGCGAGACAAAACTGACTTCCAGTCCGCGTAAGGCTTACGAGGCGACAACGAGGATTCCTAAATCAAAGTTCCCATCTGGGACGATGCCCGAGGGAGGGCGTGAGACACGGCGCCGATTCTGTAGCAACAGCCAAGACCAACGGTATGATTGCGGTTTCAACATTGCCGACCCACACCCAGCCAACCCCATCATGAACCTCAGAGTTCGAAGAGAACAAAGGCAACCTCTGACATCAAAAGCAGGAAACTCAGGAAACACGCATTGACAGATTAGAGAACAAGCCGACCCATGTCAAATCACTGTCAGCGCACGCAATCCGGTCGCTGATCGCAGCCCGCAAGAAGCTGGTCGGACAGCGTGTGACGCTCGACAATCAGATCCGCGGTCTGGTCGTCGTCTTCGGCGTGCGGCTGCCACGAGCTTTGTCTCCGGCATTCAAAAACGCGGCGCTAAAAGTTAGCGATGGAGTGCCTGGCCTCCATGCCGCAATTTGCGGACTGTTCGCAGCACGCGAAGCAATCCTCGCGGCGGTTGCAGCCATTGATGGCGACATCAAAAAGATGACCCGCAAATCCGAAGTCTGCCAGCGCCTTATGACGGTACCAGGGGTCGGTCCGATCACAGCATTGGCCTTTGCCGCAGCAATTGATGATCCGTCGCGTTTCAGGAAATCGCGTGATGTGGGGGCGTATCTTGGACTGGTGCCGCGACGGCATCAATCTGGTGAAATCGACTACACGGGCAGCATCTCAAAGCGGGGCGACGTGCGCGTCAGAACGCTTCTCTATGAGGCCGCCAATGTGATGCTGACGCGGTATGCCGCTCCGCTCAAATTGAAGACATGGGCCCTCGCAATCGGTGCGCGCTCAACGATGAGAAAGGCCCGAGTGGCTCTGGCGCGTCGTCTGGCAATCATACTTCATGCCATTATGCGAGACAAAACTGACTTCCAGTCCGCGTAAGGCTTACGAGGCGACAACGAGGATTCCTAAATCAAAGTTCCCATCTGGGACGATGCCCGAGGGAGGGCGTGAGACACGGCGCCGATTCTGTAGCAACAGCCAAGACCAACGGTATGATTGCGGTTTCAACATTGCCGACCCACACCCAGCCAACCCCATCATGAACCTCAGAGTTCGAAGAGAACAAAGGCAACCTCTGACATCAAAAGCAGGAAACTCAGGAAACACGCATTGACAGATTAGAGAACAAAGATCGTAAGACGATCGCGAAGATGCTGCGCCATGAACTTCCGCCTGGGTATCGTCGGTCGGAAGCGCCTCGGCGGCCAACGCTTGATGGTTATGTTGGTGTGGTCGATGAGATACTGCGCACAGACAAAGCCCTGATCAAAAAGCAGCGACACACGGCCAAGCGCATCTTTGAACGGCTGCGCGATGAGCATGGATATGCCGGCAGCCTGACCACGGTGACCTATTACGTGCGCGAGCAAAAACGGCGCACCAAAGAGGTGTTTGTGCCGTTGTCGCATCGGCCGGGCCATGCGCAGGTTGATTTTGGTGAGACGCTGGGCGTGATCGGTGGCGTGGAATGCAAGATCCACTTCTTCGTGATGAGCTTGCCACATTCTGATGCGGTGTTTGTGAAGGGATATCCAGCTGAGACAACCGAGGCGTTTTGCGATGGCCATGTGTCCGCCTTTGCATTCTTTGGCGGCATTCCGCAATCCATTCTCTACGACAATACCAAGATCGCCGTGGCTCGGATACTCGGGGATAAGACGCGCATCCGCACACGTCGGTTTACGGAACTGCAGTCGCATTACTTGTTTGATGACAAGTTTGGCAGACCCGCGCGAGGGAACGATAAAGGCAACGTTGAGGGCATGGTTGGATACACCCGCCGCAACTTCATGGTTCCCGCACCTCGCTATGACAGCTTTGATGATCTGAACGCACATTTGGAAGAGAAGTGTTTAGCACGTCAGGACGATACGTTGCGGGGTCACACCCAAACCATAGGCGCACGCCTGATGTCGGATTTGGATGCTCTGATGGGATTGCCCGTCGCAGAATATGAAGCCTGCGATCACGTCAGCACGCGTGCAACGTCGATCTCAATGGTGCGCTATCGCAGCAATGATTACTCGGTGCCAGTAGCCTATGCGCACCACGATGTTCATGTGCGTGGGTTTGTGCATGAGGTTATCATCGGCTGCGGCAATGAGATTATTGCGCGGCACAAACGATCCTACACATCAGCGGATATGGTCTTTGACCCATTGCACTTTTTGCCCCTGCTTGAACAAAAGGTGGGTGCCCTGGATCAGGCCGCGCCTTTGCAGGGTTGGCATTTGCCAGATGTATTTGCCACGCTGCACCGACTGCTTGAAGCCAGAATGGGTAAGCCGGGCAAGCGAGAATACGTTCAAGTCTTGCGCCTTTTGGAGACCTTCGAAATGGATGTTGTGCAAGGCGCAATCCAGCAGGCAATAGATATGGGTGCAATTGGCTATGACGCCGTAAAACACCTTGTACTGTGTCGGGTTGAGAAGCGGCCACCACGATTGGATTTGGACTTCTATCCATACTTGCCCAAGGCCAATGTCGGCACAACACGCCCATCCAGTTACATGAGCTTGATGGGAAGGACCGCGGCATGACCGAAGCCCCTCGGATTCTTCTACGGCATCATCTTAAACAACTGCGACTGCCAACGTTCCAAGGCGAGTATGCCAAACAGGCGCAGCTCTGTGCTGCAGAGAACAAAGATCACATCCACTATCTGGCGCGGCTGTGTGAGATGGAATTGATCGACCGCGAACGCCGGATGATTGAACGGCGCATCAAAGCGGCGAAGTTCCCCAGCACCAAGAGCTTGGATAGCTTTGACTTCAAGATCATGCCAAGCTTGAACAAGCCCCTGACGATGGATCTGGCACGATGCGATTACGTTAATCGCAGGGAGAACATCATCGCGCTCGGCCCGTCAGGCACGGGCAAGACACACATCGCCCTGGGACTTGGGCTGGCTGCATGTCAAAGAGGACTGAAGGTGCGCTTCACAACGGCTGCGGCATTAGTCCATGATCTGATCGAGGCTCAAGATGAGCGGAGATTGCAGCGCCTTCAAAAGCAACTGACCAGCCAGAACCTGTTGATCATTGATGAACTGGGCTTCGTACCGCTCAGCAAATCTGGCGCAGAGCTGCTCTTCGAGGTCATATCCCAATGCTATGAACGCGGCTCCATCATCATAACCTCGAACCTGCCCTTCGATGAATGGACTGAAGTCTTTGGCTCTGAGCGGCTGACCGGTGCGCTACTCGATCGTTTAACCCATCACGTCCACATCCTCGAGATGAATGGCGAAAGCTATCGGCTCAAACACAGTCGCAACAACCGAAAATAACCAGCCCGCAATCACAGTCAGAATAATGCTGGCCTTATGGCCAGCATGCGCTTTGGCACGCTTCAGCTTTGTGACGAGCACGCGTGCAAAAGCGCCACAAAAACATCAACCGAAGTGGCCCATTTTTACGCCGCGACATGGACCCATTTTACTCTGCGATTGACAAACAGGCACTTGAACAAAACAAGAGGTGTATAGCCGGAAGGGCCCAAACCAGACCGTCCAGGACCGCGGTTCAGAATGGCGGAAAACTCACCCCAGTCCAAAAGCGCATCGATCTTGAAAAGCGGGTCTTCAAATCCAATCCGATCCGTCGCTTCACGTAAAAACAGGTCCATATCGCCATCCAAATCCGATTGGCCTAAAGATATCAAAATCTAAAGTTTGGCGGAACCCTGAATTATGCAGAGGTCTTTTTATTGGAACACGAAGCACCGTGGGTTGGCAGTCGCACAGCGAAAACGGGACGGAATGGATTGCTCACCTGGGCTTCTGGCGCATATCTCGCCGCTCGGATGGGCACATATCCTCCTCACGGGCGAATACAGGTGGAAAAACCATACCCGGAGGGCCTTGTGATGCGATCCTGCCCCCTACCGGAATCTACCCCACTCAGAGCGCCTGAATGAAGAAAATAATAACACGAACTTGATTGCTAAACTCTCCATTAAACTCACTTATACTTATAATAGACGGCATCAAGCATGGCGACTCGCGCGTCCCAAAGCTTCCTCCTGTGACGGCACTTAGGGCGTAGCGCGGCAAACCACGGAGCTTGCTGGATCGGCTGGATTACTTTTTCCCAATAATTATCCAGCTTAACAGTCACCTTCGCATCCGGAAGGGCCTTTTCTAGGCCAGCCTGGTTACCACCATTGACACAAACAAAGACATCCGGGCGTTTCATTGCAAGCAACCGCGTCGCGCTTCCAAGCCCTTTTGATCCTTTTGATCCAGAATTCTCATCTAAACCAGTGAAAGCAAATCCGAATGCTGAAACATATTCTTCAAATTGTTTCTGTGTTACGGGACCGCATATGGGAATTATATCCAAAGCCTTCGCTAATGTCGGATCTCTTCGACCGATCAGTTTAGTGAAATTTCCGGCAGCGCGCATCGATCCGAACCAGCCCCAATCAAAGCCATTAAGTCTAGCGCCTTCAGCCTCGCATTCTCCAAGCACTCCTGCTATTCCCTTCCATTCAGCGACAGAAAGGTCGCCAAATGAGTCTGTTTTGTCGAACATTTTTTGGATTTTACGGAGTAGCTTCAAACGTTTATCGATATCTCCGCGAGCGCTCTTGGCGAATTTCTTCCACGTCATGGTGGCAAGCGGTGATTTAATATCACCAGGCAAGGTTGGGTTTGTTGGTCTTGTAGCCTTTGCAGCTTGTTTCGCGTAAGGACGATATTCTTCTGCAAGTGGCTTGGTAATCGGGAGTTGCAAATCTCTATAGCCCTTCAGTTGCTTGCGAACTTGCCTGAAGAAGGGTTTGCTGGCTGCGCCCTTCGCGTGGACGCAAGCTTCAATATTTGTACAAAGTCCGCCTTTCGTGAAATTGGCGCTGCCGATGATTGCCTCTGCTTTAGGACCAGTTTCGAAGTAGAAAATCTTGGGATGGAAGCAAGCAGGCCGGTTCTTTGTGACGAATGCGTTTGGGACATCAACAAGACGATCAATGAGTTCGGGATCAGTTGCAGAAAAGTCCCGACCCAGCAGTAAGGAATCAAACTTCGATTTATTATCGAGAAGCGTCTCCGCAACTCGCGTAATGCCGCCCCAAGCAACGGCAATCTTGATATGTTTATGCTTTTTGATGAGCGCGGTCAGTTTTCGCCTAGGGCCTGTTGAGATACAGGATTCCCATTTCCATTAATTTCTGATTCAAGTTTCCAAAATGGAGGCGAGAATGTTGAGTGACCGGTTTTTGATAAGTGACGGGCAATGGGATCTTATAGAGCCCCATTGCCTTGGCAAGAAGAGCGATCCGGGGCGGACTGGAGGTGACGCCCGTTTGTTTGTGGAGGCTGTTTTGTGGATCGCCCGGACAGGTGCGCCATGGCGGGACTTGCCGGCTGAATTTGGCAAATGGAATTCGATTTTCACACGGTTCAGATATTGGGTTAAACGGGACGTATTTCATCGTATGTTCAATGAGTTATCCGAAGATATCGACTTCGAATATACGATGATTGATGGCACGATCTGCAAGGTACACCGTCATGGACAGGGCGCAAAAGGGGGACTCAAAATCAGGCCATCGGAAAGTCTCGCGGCGGAATGACCACCAAAATTCTGGCGCTGACCGACGCCTTTGGCAACCTCATCGACTTCCGGCTGATGCCCGGACAGGCGCATGACCTGCTCAAAACACGTGAATTGCTGGCAGATGTTTGCTGCCGAAATCTGTTGGCAGATAAGGCCTTTGACGCGGATTGGCTTCGGGCGTTATTGGCAGAAAGGGACATTGAAGCCGTTATTCCACCCAAGTCCAACCGCAAAAGCCCAGCTTCATGTGATATGGAAATCTATAAGTGGAGGCATCTCGTCGAAAACTTCTTTCAGAAACTCAAAGAATTCAAACGTATAGCAATGCGTGCCTGCAAAACCGACACCAGTTTCGAAGCCATGATCCACATCGGAGCGACAATAATCCGCACACGATGAATCTCAACAGGCCCTAGTCGCCTTTGCATCCAATAATGAAATGCGCATGGATCGTGTTCTCCTGCTCTTGGACATAATCGTTGGTCTCCTTGAGCGCATGAATGGAACGATATACCCTCATAAGGGATAGCCCGGATTATTCACGCGGGCGTAGATTTTTGTTGGCGGCGGTAGCGTAAGTGTCTGATTCGGCGTATAGAAAGGGTGTATACTCAATCCTGGACGCCGGACAGCAAAAGCCAACGCCGCCATGACCGATATTGCCCGGACTTCTTTCTCTTTTCCAGCCATTCGTTCCAAAAAAGCAACCGGCAGCTTTGATGGCGGCGCAATCACCTCTGACGCCGGTGTTTTGCTTTTGGTCCAGGCGGAACGCCGTCCCGGGATTGTGGATTGTCTGGCCGGTGTGATCCCCGATGATCGCGATCCTTCGCGCGTGAGGCATCGCGTATGTGACATTCTTCGTGCCCGGGCTATGGCTGTCGCGTGCGGTTATGAAGACGCCGATGACCTGGACGCGCTGCGCCACGACCCTCGCTTCATGATGGCGCTCGGCAAAGCGCCCGGCGAAGAGGTTGGCCTGGTGAGCCAGCCGACAATGTCCCGTTTTGAGAATAGGGCGAATGTACGCTCCCTGATCCATATTGGACGCGAGAGGGTTGATATCTTTGGCTCAGTTTACAAATTGTATGCGTTCACTGTATGTTCCTTTTGCAATCAGAGGGAAGTATCACCATGGATCATAAGGGCGCCTCTAAAAATTGCCCTGTTTCCGGTGCTGTGTTATACTTTGGGTATCGGCTTGGTATGGGGGTGAGACGATGGCGCAGATGGGTTTTTTTCGATCTTTCAGACCGTTACGCGAGCCTGGACGCCAAGCGCGATCCGCTGGTCGAGATCGACGCTGTTGTGCTGCGGGAGGAATTTCGCCCGGCCCTTGAGCGGGCCTGGCGCAAGCCGGATGCGGAGCGCAAATCCCGGGCGGGGCGCAAGCCGATCGACGCGGTACCGATGTTCAGGACGCTGGTCCCGAGCGCGCTTTATAACCTGTCTGACGACCGGATCGAATATCAGGTGCGCGACCGCCTTTCGTTCATGCGGTTTCCCGGGTTGGGCCTTGAGGACCGTGTCCCGGATGCGAAGACGGTCCGGCTCTATCGCGAGGGGCTCGCGCAGGCGGGGCTGGTCGAGAGCCTGTTTTCTCAATTCGACGGTTTTCTGTCCCGCCAGGGCTGTATCGCTCGGGGCGGACAGATCCTGGATGCGTCCATTGTCCCGGTGCCGCGCAATCACAATACCCGCGATGAGAACAGGACCATCAGGAACGGCGAGGTCCCACAGGACTGGTCTGGCACACCCGCCAAACGATCGCAGAAGGACACCGATGCCCGCTGGACCAGGAAGCACGGGAAGTCGCATTACGGCTACAGGAACCACGTGAATGTAGACCGCAGGCACAAGCCGGTGCGCCGCTGTCACGTGACAGATGCCGCTCTGCATGACAGCCAGGCGGTGGATTCCCTGCCGATGCGGGGTGTAAAACGCGGAGCAATATTGGGCCACAGAAGCGGCTGCATATCGCAGTTGTAGCGGAGTAAAAGTCCGCCAGTTTGTGCCCTTCGTTTATTCGGAGGGCGGGAGATGTATTCTGTGGATATTTATAGTCGTGTGCGCCGTGCTTGTTTGAAGGACGGTATGTCTGGCCGAGAAGCGGCGCGGTTTTTCAACATGGCGTAATCAGGATCAGCACTCAGTTACCCCTGTTATTCTGGATGCACATGCAATTGAAAAGGAGACTGACCAATGGAATATTTTGCTGGTTTGGATGTGTCCATGGAAGAGACGCATATCTGCATTCTGGATCGTGAAGGGGCCCTTATTCGTGAAGGAAAAGCGAGCTCAACACCAAAAGCGATCGCTGACTTCCTCGCTTCTGGACCACCATGTGCCAAAGTTGTATTTGAAACGGGACGGATGGCACCAATGCTTTACCATGGGCTGACGGAGCTTGGTGTCCCGGTTGTTTGCATCGAGAGCAGGCAAGCATATCAGGCCCTTAAATCTCTGGCCGGCCACAAGACGGACCGCAATGATGCCCGCGGTTTGGCACACCTGGCGCGGACGGGATTCTACAAGCCGACCCATGTCAAATCACTGTCAGCGCACGCAATCCGGTCGCTGATCGCAGCCCGCAAGAAGCTGGTCGGACAGCGTGTGACGCTCGACAATCAGATCCGCGGTCTGGTCGTCGTCTTCGGCGTGCGGCTGCCACGAGCTTTGTCTCCGGCATTCAAAAACGCGGCGCTAAAAGTTAGCGATGGAGTGCCTGGCCTCCATGCCGCAATTTGCGGACTGTTCGCAGCACGCGAAGCAATCCTCGCGGCGGTTGCAGCCATTGATGGCGACATCAAAAAGATGACCCGCAAATCCGAAGTCTGCCAGCGCCTTATGACGGTACCAGGGGTCGGTCCGATCACAGCATTGGCCTTTGCCGCAGCAATTGATGATCCGTCGCGTTTCAGGAAATCGCGTGATGTGGGGGCGTATCTTGGACTGGTGCCGCGACGGCATCAATCTGGTGAAATCGACTACACGGGCAGCATCTCAAAGCGGGGCGACGTGCGCGTCAGAACGCTTCTCTATGAGGCCGCCAATGTGATGCTGACGCGGTATGCCGCTCCGCTCAAATTGAAGACATGGGCCCTCGCAATCGGTGCGCGCTCAACGATGAGAAAGGCCCGAGTGGCTCTGGCGCGTCGTCTGGCAATCATACTTCATGCCATTATGCGAGACAAAACTGACTTCCAGTCCGCGTAAGGCTTACGAGGCGACAACGAGGATTCCTAAATCAAAGTTCCCATCTGGGACGATGCCCGAGGGAGGGCGTGAGACACGGCGCCGATTCTGTAGCAACAGCCAAGACCAACGGTATGATTGCGGTTTCAACATTGCCGACCCACACCCAGCCAACCCCATCATGAACCTCAGAGTTCGAAGAGAACAAAGGCAACCTCTGACATCAAAAGCAGGAAACTCAGGAAACACGCATTGACAGATTAGAGAACAAAGATCGTAAGACGATCGCGAAGATGCTGCGCCATGAACTTCCGCCTGGGTATCGTCGGTCGGAAGCGCCTCGGCGGCCAACGCTTGATGGTTATGTTGGTGTGGTCGATGAGATACTGCGCACAGACAAAGCCCTGATCAAAAAGCAGCGACACACGGCCAAGCGCATCTTTGAACGGCTGCGCGATGAGCATGGATATGCCGGCAGCCTGACCACGGTGACCTATTACGTGCGCGAGCAAAAACGGCGCACCAAAGAGGTGTTTGTGCCGTTGTCGCATCGGCCGGGCCATGCGCAGGTTGATTTTGGTGAGACGCTGGGCGTGATCGGTGGCGTGGAATGCAAGATCCACTTCTTCGTGATGAGCTTGCCACATTCTGATGCGGTGTTTGTGAAGGGATATCCAGCTGAGACAACCGAGGCGTTTTGCGATGGCCATGTGTCCGCCTTTGCATTCTTTGGCGGCATTCCGCAATCCATTCTCTACGACAATACCAAGATCGCCGTGGCTCGGATACTCGGGGATAAGACGCGCATCCGCACACGTCGGTTTACGGAACTGCAGTCGCATTACTTGTTTGATGACAAGTTTGGCAGACCCGCGCGAGGGAACGATAAAGGCAACGTTGAGGGCATGGTTGGATACACCCGCCGCAACTTCATGGTTCCCGCACCTCGCTATGACAGCTTTGATGATCTGAACGCACATTTGGAAGAGAAGTGTTTAGCACGTCAGGCCGATACGTTGCGGGGTCACACCCAAACCATAGGCGCACGCCTGATGTCGGATTTGGATGCTCTGATGGGATTGCCCGTCGCAGAATATGAAGCCTGCGATCACGTCAGCACGCGTGCAACGTCGATCTCAATGGTGCGCTATCGCAGCAATGATTACTCGGTGCCAGTAGCCTATGCGCACCACGATGTTCATGTGCGTGGGTTTGTGCATGAGGTTATCATCGGCTGCGGCAATGAGATTATTGCGCGGCACAAACGATCCTACACATCAGCGGATATGGTCTTTGACCCATTGCACTTTTTGCCCCTGCTTGAACAAAAGGTGGGTGCCCTGGATCAGGCCGCGCCTTTGCAGGGTTGGCATTTGCCAGATGTATTTGCCACGCTGCACCGACTGCTTGAAGCCAGAATGGGTAAGCCGGGCAAGCGAGAATACGTTCAAGTCTTGCGCCTTTTGGAGACCTTCGAAATGGATGTTGTGCAAGGCGCAATCCAGCAGGCAATAGATATGGGTGCAATTGGCTATGACGCCGTAAAACACCTTGTACTGTGTCGGGTTGAGAAGCGGCCACCACGATTGGATTTGGACTTCTATCCATACTTGCCCAAGGCCAATGTCGGCACAACACGCCCATCCAGTTACATGAGCTTGATGGGAAGGACCGCGGCATGACCGAAGCCCCTCGGATTCTTCTACGGCATCATCTTAAACAACTGCGACTGCCAACGTTCCAAGGCGAGTATGCCAAACAGGCGCAGCTCTGTGCTGCAGAGAACAAAGATCACATCCACTATCTGGCGCGGCTGTGTGAGATGGAATTGATCGACCGCGAACGCCGGATGATTGAACGGCGCATCAAAGCGGCGAAGTTCCCCAGCACCAAGAGCTTGGATAGCTTTGACTTCAAGATCATGCCAAGCTTGAACAAGCCCCTGACGATGGATCTGGCACGATGCGATTACGTTAATCGCAGGGAGAACATCATCGCGCTCGGCCCGTCAGGCACGGGCAAGACACACATCGCCCTGGGACTTGGGCTGGCTGCATGTCAAAGAGGACTGAAGGTGCGCTTCACAACGGCTGCGGCATTAGTCCATGATCTGATCGAGGCTCAAGATGAGCGGAGATTGCAGCGCCTTCAAAAGCAACTGACCAGCCAGAACCTGTTGATCATTGATGAACTGGGCTTCGTACCGCTCAGCAAATCTGGCGCAGAGCTGCTCTTCGAGGTCATATCCCAATGCTATGAACGCGGCTCCATCATCATAACCTCGAACCTGCCCTTCGATGAATGGACTGAAGTCTTTGGCTCTGAGCGGCTGACCGGTGCGCTACTCGATCGTTTAACCCATCACGTCCACATCCTCGAGATGAATGGCGAAAGCTATCGGCTCAAACACAGTCGCAACAACCGAAAATAACCAGCCCGCAATCACAGTCAGAATAATGCTGGCCTTATGGCCAGCATGCGCTTTGGCACGCTTCAGCTTTGTGACGAGCACGCGTGCAAAAGCGCCACAAAACATCAACC
Organism: Roseovarius sp.; assembly: GCA_965207105.1. Classification (GTDB taxonomy): domain Bacteria; phylum Pseudomonadota; class Alphaproteobacteria; order Rhodobacterales; family Rhodobacteraceae; genus Roseovarius. The sequence goes on from CBDBLS010000043.1 coordinate 18,432, forward strand.
GAAGTGGCCCATTTTTACGCCGCGACATGGACCCATTTTACTCTGCGATTGACATTGCGGCGATTGCGGTATACGCCTTACGGCGCAAATGGGTGTTGTGACGGTCCTTGGCGATGTAACGCTCGAACTTGTCACGAAAGCTGTTGGCGCGCTGCAAGATGGCGACCTGACCGGCCATCCAGAGGGTACGGCGCAGGCGGGCGCTGCCGTATTTTGACAGCTTGGTTTGGCTGCGGAAAGTGCCGGATTGGATTGTGGCGAGGTCCATGCCGCAGAACTTCAGGAACTGCCGGTGATGCCCGAAGCGGCGTAAATCACCTGCTTCGGCTAAGATGGTCAAAGCGTTGATGGGACCGATCCCGGGGATCGAGGTAAGTAATTGATAGTCGGGATGATCTTTGAGGAGTGCGACGGCACGATCTTCAATCTCGTTGCGTTGTGCGATCAGGCTTCGGCCTTCGCCAAGGATCAGGCGGAACATCCTGATCGCATCGGATTCTGGGGCAACGGGCAGCCCCACAGATGTCTTTGCGGTCTCGTAAATATCTGCAGGTAAACGCTCTTTTGCGACCCTGCGGCCAACGACGGCCCAAGCGTCTGCGATGAATGCGTCCTTGCTCATGGCCGAGATAAAATGGGGTGACGGATAACATTCCAGAAAGGCAAAGAACCAGTCGCTGCGCGAGCTGCGGTGAAAGCGGTCAGCTTCAGGGAAGTATAAGGGCAGATAATGCGTCAGCACCCGGTGCCGGAGCTCGGTCTTCGACTTGGAAACGATATCGTGGGTTTTGGACAACTCCTGAATGTCATTGGTGCCACGCAGGAGGGGATCGTGGTAAAACCGCTCGTTTCTGATCTCCATCATGTGCAGGATGACCCGGGCGTCTTTTGGGTCGTTCTTGTCCCAGCTGTTGTTGAGAGCTTCTCTGGTCCGCGCCAGGGCCACCGACGACACCAGCTTCATCTCAAAACCTGCTGTTGCCAGATGATAAGCTAAGGCACGGTGGTAATTACCGGTGGCTTCAAATGCCACGCGGACAGGACGGCCGTATTCTGACAGACTTACGATCAACCGGTTGAAATCGGCCAGTTGGTTCAGAACAGTCAGTCGGCGGCGGCGCTTCTTGCCAGGAACGGCAACCAGGACTTCATGGCGTGCTTTAGAGATATCAATAGCCACCAAGACAGGCTCGGATTGTGCAATACTCGGATTGTGCAATAGTCGTGTCGGTCATAGTCGGTCTCCTTTGCGGTGTGGTTTGTTGCAAAACCACTGTAGGGACCTGAGGTACGGCTATGACCACCCGCTGCGCTATTTGGGGCTGCGCAGGCGGTCATAGCCTCTCAATCAGCATCATTCCGAAGGTGTTATGGCCCGGAATATGTCAGCGGCTTACTGATGCAGTGGTCCGGGAAGCGCGGCATCAGCGTCGAGTACATCCAGCCGGGAAAGCCGCAACAGAACGCCTGCATCGAGCGTTACAATCGCACGATGCGGCACGAATGGCTGGACCAGAACATCTTTGAAACGATAGAGGAGGCTCAAGATCAGGCGACCGAATGGCTCTGGACTTACAACAAGGCTCAATTAGCATTGATTATGCGTGGCGTGTTACAGGCAGGATGCCTGCGGCGGCGGCAAGTATCGTGCGCGGCGTTTGGTGGCTCGGAAGGACGGCAGGGTGGAACCACCGAAGGCAGCTGTCCAGGTATTTGGTCGCGATGCCCCGATGGCGGCGCGGAAAGGTCTTTAACCGCTCATGCCGACTGTTCACGGTTTGAATGTGCAATTCACCACGGACACGTTCTCCGGCGGTCCGGTCGAGACTTTCATGGCTGACGCCCGTTTCTGCGGCGCAGGGCGGGTAGCCGGTGCAGCCATCGGTCACCAGGAGAGCGTCCCCATCAAGACGTGGCTGCAGAACCGTTTTGAGATGTTCGGCTGTCACCGCAGGCAAGACAGCACTGATGGCGGTGCCTGATCGGTCGACCGCAACGGGGACCGGAACCTGCTCCTTCGACAATCCGCGTTTCGAGGCCTTTCCCCCGCGCTTGCGGGCTTTTCGAGAGAGATTACGGTCCCCTTTCCGGCTGCGCGGAAAGAACGTCCCGTCGGCTTCGACGATTCCGCACAGCTTGACCGCACCGACCGTTACGGCCTCGGGAAAGCGATGACGCCAACGAAAAGCTGTGGTGTCGGCCACCATACAACGCCCGTCGGACGCCTTTACCGTTTCGCCGTCGCGCAGGGAAGCTGCGAACCCTGCCCATCTGTCCCTGTGGCGCAAGCGGGCAGGCGGCGTCCCGGTCAGCGCGTTGAAGGTTTTGCGACAGCCTTTGCAAAAGAACCTCGTCAGGCCACTTGCATGGCCCCTGATGATCGCACCGCCCGAAGCACAGTGCGGACAGATACGCCCCTCGCGAACATTCGCCTCAGGGAGATCGATCACGCTTTCCAGCGACGAAACCCCGGCAACGAGCCGTCCGGTTTCAGCCCGTTGTTTCGATGAAAGGTCGTCGGTCTCGTTGAGCCACACCAAAAAAGCTTGATGATCCATGTGCCGCACCCCATAATTTTGTTCATGGTGTGTTCTATTACAGGTTGGCACGCATAATCAATGCTAATTGAGCCTACAACAACGACCGGCCCAGCATGACCATCGGCGGGACCACACCCGCTATGAAACTGAAAATGGCTGCGTAGTTCTACAGGCGGACCCCATTAAAAATGGGGGGATTACCTATGCAGATCGATAATCCACATACAAGTTGCCGCTGTTTTTCATTGCTTACATGGGCGCTTACCGCCCCAGGGGAATCGCGCTTAAAGTTTGACAGCGGTTGCGAATTGGATTCTGGAGGTTTCATCACTTGATGGAGCTTCGCGATGCCCAACCTGGACAGCTGTTTCAATGAGATGGATGACCCACGCGGCGGCAATGCGCCACGTCATAAGTTCTGTGATCTTACGACGATCAGCCTTTTATGCGCGCTTTGCGGCGGCGATACAGCGGTCGACATGGAGTTTTTCGGTCATATGAAGGAGGATTTTCTGCGCGATTTTCTCGAATTGCCTCATGGCGTACCCTGTCATGACGCTTATTCTCGTCTGTTCCGGGTGATGAAGCCGACCAGTTTTCAAGCGTTTTATGACAAGTTTCGTGCCGATTTTACGGCTGGATGTGGAGAGGAACCAGCCATCGCTATTGATGGCAAAGAGATGCGACGCGGCTTTGACAAGGCCGCCGGGCAATCGAATATGAATATTGTCACGGCCTTTGCACATGGGGCGCGGCTGACCCTTGGCATCAAGCAAAGCGCCAGGGGTGGCGGCGAGATCCTGGCCCTGCGCGAGTTGATCGAGATGCTTGACATTCATGGCATCACCATCACCGCTGATGCGTTACATTGCCAGCGAGAGACCTGTGAATTGATCGTAAAAGAAGGCGGTAACCACTGCCTTCAACTCAAAGGCAATCAGGGCGACATGTTGGCCGATGTCCGGGCTTTTGTGGAAGACGAGGCTACTGATTACGTTGATGAATATAGCACTATTGATGCTGATCATGGGCGTGTGGAAGAGCGGTCATACCGCGTCCACGATGTGCCGGAATATCTGATCAATACCCATAAGTGGCCGCATCTTCAGGCTTTCGTCCATGTCGCCTCCAGGCGCGCGGTTGGCGACAAAACCAGTCACGCCGAACGGCTTTATCCGCTCTCCAAATGTCCCGCGGCTCAGGGGGCCGCCACACTGATCCGCGGCCACTGGCAAATTGGGAACAGCTTGCATTGGTCTCTCGACGTGGTGATGAACGACGACCGACACCGCGCGCGAAAAGATCACGCGCCAGCCAACTTTGCCGCTTTGAGGCGGATTGCCTTGAGCATCATCAAGGCCGATCCCGCTAAAGGATCAAATCGCGGCAAATTCAAAAAAGCGGGCTGGAGTAATGAGGTCCTGCGAACACTAATCAAAGGCTTTTGAAGCGCGATTGCCCTGCCTCCATAGTTAAATCGCTTGGATAAAAGCCCGTTTTACGCCTATGCTCCGCGCGGGTGATGTCTGTCCACGTCATGGGATCCTCCAGTTTCTTTCAAAACCAATGAATCATAAACACGTGATATCACTCAACTACTTTTGGAACAGCCTCTGAGACACGATACGATGATCAAGGCTGTTCTGGAACAACTGATCGCAACCGGAGCAACGGACCCGGGGCGGATCTTCGATCTGGCGCTGCAGATCGAGCGCGAGCAGTACCTGAAGGCGAGCCGTTATGAACGCACCCCCGAGCGGCGGGGCTATGCCAACGGATACAGGGAAAAGAGCATTGATACCCATGTCGGGACGGTGACCCTGCAGGTGCCCGAAACCGCCGGGCACGAGGGAGAACCGTTCTATCCTCAATCCCTGGAACGTGGCCGGCGGTCATCCCGGGCGGTCATGCCGACTGTGGCCGGGATGTACATCAAGGGGACGTTGTTGCACGTATCCTCCTCCCCTGATATTTGTTTCAGTCTGTTCTCTTGAGGATGCTGTAGATGCCGCACAAGTTCAACGCCGATCATCGTGACAGGATTCCAAAACAAAAGCAGCGCGTGACCAACTGGCCTGAGTACAACGAAAGTCTTCGGCAGCGCGGTGATCTGACGGTCTGGATCAGCGAGGACGCGCTGGCAGCCTGCTTCTTGACCCAGTCCCGCAACGTCTCGGGGCTACATCCTGTCTTTTCTGAAATCGAAGCAACCGCTTTCGATCAAGAGGGGTAATCCGATTCATTCTCCAGAACCAAACGTACAGCACGCGCACGCACCTCTGTCGAAAATCGGTTTCCTGAATTTCCTTTGATCATAGTCTACCTTCCAGGCTTTATGCTCTCCGGTAAACCCGGTCTGGTTCAGCCACCATGTTGGCAGGTATTGCCCAGTTCGAGCGGGACTTGCTAAGCGAACGCGTCAAATCCGGCCTCGCTGCCGCCCGCGCAAGGGGCAAAAAACTGGGCCGCCAGCCCGGACAGCGGCCAAAGTCCGACAAGCTCGCGCCAAAGGTTATTCAGGCCGTGGCAGACGGTCGATCATACCGATGGATCGCCCGTGATCTGGGCATCAACAAGAACACAGTGCTCGAAATCATGAAACGGCACCGCAAAAATAGCTTGTGATACTATCCCGCCCCCCTGTACACGACTCATGCGATTTTCTGCCTGATTTTGGGCCAGTGTCGGAAGGCTTGTTCCGGCTGGGTTCGCAGGAGCCTTCCGATTTCGTCGAGACCAATGCGGAAGATGGATTTGGCGTATCGCCCATGAGACTTTCGAGGCCGTTTCCGTGTTCCGGGCCTGGTGGATGCCACCTTTGCAGCCCATGCCATGGCCAGGGCAGGGAGACCGACCAACAAGCTCGACTTTTCGGCGATCGGGAGACGGGAGACGGGTGTCTTCCAGGTTGAAGCCCTTTGTCTTCGCTTCGGCGAACAGGCATTCGATGGCCCGGCGTTTGCGATAGACGGTCAGGGCGTGATGGGCGGGTTGGTTGCCGACAACGACAGGCAATTCCTTACCCTTGATGCGCCTGGCTGCGAAGTTCAGCCAAAACGGTGCAGTGCCCCCGGCAGCCCTGAAGTGGGCCGTGAATGTGCGCGGGCCACGGCAGGTGCGCGGCAAGGTTCGCAGACTTTGCCGGACGCCATCCCCGCCTGTCACGTACCGGTTCGACTTCACGCGGATGATGAAAGGAACGTCCTGTTCATGCAGGAAAGTCAACCAATCAAGGCCGATAAACCCACGATCCGCCGGAAGGCACCTGATGCTTCCGGACCCGAACAGATCCAGACAGCGCTTCATCAGTGCAATGCGCTCGCAGGTGTTGCTGTTGCCCGCCTTGCCCGACACGGTCCAGATCAGGGGCACGCGATAGCGGCGCGTGGCGACGGCAGGAACCAGCAGGTTGATCTCCTTGCGCCCGATCTTCCGGTTCGTGCGATCAAGGCACGGATGCCGGCTCCCGGAGAGCCCGGGCATCCGGACAACAGGAGGGGCAGACCGGTCTTGCCCGAGGTTGACACGCTGAAAAAAGCGCTGCAATCGACGGCAGGTGCTTTCAACCCTGGCCTGCGTCGGCATCTCACCGCAAATGTGGCTCAAATTGACGGTTCGAACGCCGACAATGCCAATCACCGGAAGGCAGAGTGTTTCGAGGCGACTATTGCTCAGCGACAAGCCGTCGGATAGTTTCGCCGAGAGGGTGTCGATTGCTTTTCGGATCATGGGAGGCTCCATCGTAATTTGAAGAATCCCAATGAAAATCACAGATCTGCGCCCTCAACCACCTCTACTGTCGTGTACAGGGATCCCGCCCTCCGGCATCAGACCTCCACTTGCAAGACGCCAAACCTTCCTCACATCCCTCTGGGACTTGGGAACTGTGCCAGATCTCGGCAACGGTGTTGCAGAGGTTGCACCGGACGCGGAACGGCACAGCATTCGTCATGCGTGTTCCGCCTCATAGGCGGCATTTTCCCAGCCGTAATCGCTATCGGGAATATCCATTCCACGCGCTTCCAGATCACGGGCCAGCTCGTCTTTGCGATGGCTCTGCTCTCGCTTGGACAATGCGGTCCACCATGTTCCTTCGACTGTCTCTCTCATGCTGGCTGTCCGCTATGAGCAGCGCGGTTTAGCACTTCCTCGGCCCACTGGTTCAGGCTCTTGCCTGACAGTTCTGCCGCCAATGCTGCCTTGCGGTGAACCTCTGGATCGACGCGGAACATCACACGACCGGAATACGGTTTCTGTGGTTCTTTCCCGATCTTGGCGCAGGTCTCAACGTAATCATCGACAGCCTCATGGAACGCTTCTTTCATCTCTTCCACGCTATCCGCATGAAAGCCCACACCGTCACGGATGCCAGCAATCTGACCTGTCATGATGCCGTCCTCATCGTCGTATTCGATGCGGGCAGAATAGCCTTTGTAAGTCATGGCGTAACCCCGATCCTTTCCAAAAATGCGCGAGCAGCGCGGACTTGATACCGCTTGGCTTCCTTGGCTGGGTGCGGTCGATGGAACGACTCAACCTCGTTGTCTTTCACGAAGCGCACCCGCGAGCCGTTGCCCTCGATGACGTCGGCACCAGCCGCGATAAGCAGCTTTTCGATTGCTGACCATTCAACCGTCCCAGACACAGGGTCGGTAAAGACGGCCGCAAGTGTTTTACGGTGCTTATTGTTCATGAGGTCATATAATATATGCTTGCAATTATTGCAAGCATATAGGTTGACTGTATCTACTAAGAAAGCGGGCAGAAAGACGTGGCTTTAGTTGTCGCAGTGAGGCACCAGAAAGAAGTAGGTTATCAACCTTCGTAGGTTCTTTTATTGAGCCTGTTTTACAGGGGCTGGTTGTTCCCACACGGTTACTTCTGACAGGGTCTCATCAATCAGTACATCAAGCCGAATAAGAAGCTCGGAATTCAAGAATAGCGTTCGGTCGGCTTGCCTAAGCACCGTAAGATAAGAATTTTCAATATCACCAAAAAAAACCTGCAAAAAGAACGTCATATCGTTTCTGTACGTCAATATACATCTGGTTTGAGGAGTCATCTCGACCGTACCAAAGCTGCATTTCCCAACCTTCAATTACGGCCTCACCAACATTGAATAATTTTTCAATCCGCCTGATTAGTTCGTGTTCGTGGTGAGGTAGCAAATTCTGAACTCCGTTAAGGCGAAAAAGAGATGTGGCGCGAAAATGTATACCAAATATTGCTTGGATATTTGGCAACGCCATTCCAACCAGATGCACCGCCGTCATTCAAACCGCCCGAACACCAGATTCACTCATAGCTCCCCCATTGCCTTGCGGACAATATCACCGTTCGTCATTCACCAGTCTGCAAGCTCGGCCAGATAGTAACTGCCATGTAAGCGAGTGCGGCCCCCCGCTCTTCGATTTCCGTTTCCGTCCAGTGGCCGCGATCCTGAAACCATTTGTTCAAAAACAAGCCTGTATGCTCTTTGAATTTCTTCTTCTTTTTGAAGCTCTTGTTCCCTGATGAAATGTTTAAACCGCCAGTCAGCAAGGTCAGGTTGCCCAATGTGTGCAGTTTGGTGTTCCTTAGAACTGTCTCATGCTCCAACGAAATAGGGTCAGCTCGCTCACCACTGGGTAAGGGCCATTCATCCCCCCAAGACTGGGGAAGTACGTGTTCGACCCAAAGACCGTCTGGACGTTGACCATGTTCGGACAGCTTCGTTCGGCTCGCGACTTCAAACTCCCAAAGGATGTCTACCAGTCGCGGTCTAGGGCCTGTTGACATTCGGGGTTCCCATTTTGCCTGAAGTCTGATTCAAGCTTCCAAAATGGAGGTGTTGATGGACGCAAATCGTTTGGCTGTTTCCGATGAGCTTTGGGAGAAGATTGAGCCGCTTATACCGGGCAAGGCAGGCGATCCGGGTGTTACCGCGCGCAATAATCGCCGGTTTATGGAAGCAGTATTATGGCGCGTACGCACAGGGTCCCCATGGCGGGATTTGCCCAAAGAGTTTGGCAACTGGAACAGCCAGTTCAAGCGATTTCGTCGATGGGCCAGGAACGGCGTGTTCGAGAGTCTTTTCAATGCCATGAGTGGCGAGCCGGACCTGGAATATGCCCTTGTCGACGGGACGATTGTTCAAGCTCATCAGAAGGCTTCGGGCGCAAAAGGGGGACTCAACACCAGGCTATCGGACGCTCTCGCGGCGGACTGACGACCAAGGTCGTGGCCTTGGTCGATGCGCTCGGTAACCTGTTCCGGTTTCTGCTTTTGCCGGGACAGGCACACGACATGAAGGGGGTCGCTCCTCTGATCAAGGGGGCTTCCTTTGGGGCGTTGCTGGCCGACAAAGCCTTCGACGCCGACTGGCTCCTGCAAGACCTTGATGAGCGTGGCGCAACCGCTGTCATCCCGCCCAAATCGAACCGAAAAGTTCAACGGGACTACGATACCCACATGTACAAGTGGCGCCATCTCATCGAAAACTACTTCGCAAAGATCAAGGAATTCAGAGGCATAGCAACGCGATACGACAAGACTGATACAAGCTACGCTGCCAACTGGCACCTCTGTGCCATGCTCATTGCAACACGATGATTGTCAACAGACCCTAGTGTTCAGAGTCTGACACTTCTTACCTATTTCCGCGGATTTCATCCAGCGTGTCGAGTGCGCGGCGTTCTCGGGTGAGGATATCCTTGGCGCTCCTGGTCCATTTGAAAGGCTTCGGTTTCTCGTTGTGGAGCGCCGGATAGTCGTAGATCGCAGCCTCCAGGTCATCGACGCTGGAATAGCTGCCGCGTCGGATGCGCCCGGCGGTGATCTCGGCGAAGAAGCGCTCGACCAGGTTCAGCCATGAGGCGCTGGTGGGGGTAAAATGCAGCTTGAAGCGGGGGTGCTTTTCGAGCCAGGCCTTGACCTCGGGTGTCTTGTGGGTGGCGTAGTTGTCGAGCACCGGATGGACCTCGCATCGCACTGGCGTGGCCTTGTCGATACTGCGCAGGAATTTCAGGAACTCCCTGGCTCTGTGGCGGGGCATGCAATTGCCGATGACCGTGCCCGTCTTCACATCAAGGGCGGCGAACAGCGTGGTCGTGCCGTGGCGTTTGTAATCATGGGTCATGGTGGCGGCGCGACCCTTCTTGAGCGGCAATCCCGGCTGGGTGCGATCAAGTGCCTGAATTTGCGACTTCTCGTCGACGCACAGCACCACCGCCCGCTCCGGCGGGTCAAGGTAGAGCCCGACGATATCGGCGACTTTCTCCTCGAACAGCGGATCGTTCGACACCTTGAACCCTTTCGTGAGGTGCGGCTTCAGGCCCGCCTCGGCCCATATGCGTCCCACGCTCGAAGGCGAAATACCCACGGCCTCGGCCATCAGGCTGCGGCTCCAGTGAGTGGCATTCGCAGGGGACTCCTGAACTGTCTTGGCGATCACCTTCAATCGTGTCGCAATCGGCAGCGGCGGCACCCGCGAAGGTCGGGTCTTGTCACGTTTGAGGCCAGCTACACCCTCATCGAGATAGCGTTGCTGCCAACGCCACACGGTAGGTTTCGAAGTGCCCGCCCGCCGCATGATCTCAAACGTGCCGCAACCATCCGCCGTTGCCAGTACGATCTCGGCCCGCCAGACCAGTTTGCGAGGGCTGTTGCGGTTGGCGATCAGGGCTTGAAGCTCAGAACGCTCGGCGGGGCCAAGGTAAAGGCAGATGTCAGTGCGTCTCATGGGCCGGGTATGGCACAGAAAACCGACAGTGGGAATCTTATGTCAGGTGCTGAACACTAGGAGATATTGCATAAGCATTGCCGGTCAGGACACCACGGCGAAATTCTTCGTCGTTAGGAAATCTACTACTGTCCCCTTCCCTATCTGAGAAAAACTCTGTGAAGACAGACACGGACGGGCCGTTCTTCTTGAAGTCTGCACTGAGCGACTGGAATAGTTTGTTGAGGTTCTTCGGTGTAAGACCACAGACGGAACGACGAACTAGATAGGAATAGATCAAGGTGGCCAGCTCGCGCCGTTCAGCTTCGTCTAGATTGGAACGACCGACCTGCATTGCAACGGGGTACGCGGTTGTCACTTGCCATGCAGCAAGTTTGCGCCCCAGCCAATGCAGTGCCGCATCTTCGTTTTTCTGCCCCTCTAAGAGGCTGTTCCAAAAGTAGTTGAGTGATATCACGTGTTTATGATTCATTGGTTTTGAAAGAACCTGGAGGATCCCATGACGTGGACAGACATCACCCGCGCGGAGCACAGGCGTAAAACGGGCTTTTATCCAAGCGATTTAACTATGGAGGAATGGGCGCTTGTTCGGCCCCTGTTACCTGCCGCGAAGCGAGGTGGTCGCCCTCGCAAGACGAATCCGCGCCGTGTTGTGAACGCGATTATGTATATGGCGACCACGGGATGTCAGTGGCGCATGATCCCGCGGGATTTCCCGGCGATCTCGACTGTGCAGAACTGTTTTTACGACTGGCGCGACAACGGTCTGTTACACCGGATCAACCATCTGTCAATGATGGCGGCGCGCGAATTGTCGGGCCGTGAGGCGAGCCCCACTGCGGGCGTTATTGACAGCCAGAGCGTAAAAACAACGGAAAGCGGCGGCATTTCAGGCTTTGATGCGGGCAAAAAGATCAAAGGGCGCAAGCGTCACATCGTGACAGACACGCAAGGTTTCCTGTTACCGATCCTTGTTCACGCCGCCGATATACAGGATCGGGATGGTGTTGTGGATGTTCTCAAAGCACTGCGCATCCGCTTCCCGCGGCTGGGGCACATCTTTGCGGACGCAGGATATGCAGGGCCAAAGCTTCGGGATGCTTTGGCCCTGCAGGGAAAATGGACATTGGAGATTGTCAAGCGCCCTGACAAAACCGAGGGGTTCGTTCTTCCACCACGAAGACGGGGTGTCGAGCGAACATTCGCGTGGCCGGGACGTTGCCGTCGTTTGGCAAAAGATCGGGAGGCAACCGTTGAAAGTTCCGTAGCATGGGTTTTGGTGTATTAGGGTCTGTTGACAATCATCGTGTTGCAATGAGCATGGCACAGAGGTGCCAGTTGGCAGCGTAGCTTGTATCAGTCTTGTCGTATCGCGTTGCTATGCCTCTGAATTCCTTGATCTTTGCGAAATGGTTTTCGATGAGATGGCGCCACTTGTACATGTGGGTATCGTAGTCCCGTTGAACTTTTCGGTTCGATTTGGGCGGGATGACAGCGGTTGCGCCACGCTCATCAAGGTCTTGCAGGAGCCAGTCGGCGTCGAAGGCTTTGTCGGCCAGCAACGCCCCAAAGGAAGCCCCCTTGATCAGAGGAGCGACCCCCTTCATGTCGTGTGCCTGTCCCGGCAAAAGCAGAAACCGGAACAGGTTACCGAGCGCATCGACCAAGGCCACGACCTTGGTCGTCAGTCCGCCGCGAGAGCGTCCGATAGCCTGGTGTTGAGTCCCCCTTTTGCGCCCGAAGCCTTCTGATGAGCTTGAACAATCGTCCCGTCGATAAGGGCATATTCCAGGTCCGGCTCGCCACTCATGGCATTGAAAAGACTCTCGAACACGCCGTTCCTGGCCCATCGACGAAATCGCTTGAACTGGCTGTTCCAGTTGCCAAACTCTTTGGGCAAATCCCGCCATGGGGACCCTGTGCGTACGCGCCATAATACTGCTTCCATAAACCGGCGATTATTGCGCGCGGTAACACCCGGATCGCCTGCCTTGCCCGGTATAAGCGGCTCAATCTTCTCCCAAAGCTCATCGGAAACAGCCAAACGATTTGCGTCCATCAACACCTCCATTTTGGAAGCTTGAATCAGACTTCAGGCAAAATGGGAACCCCGAATGTCAACAGGCCCTAGTTCTGACTTTATCTGACACCGTCCCCTTCTCAGCTAGCTGAGAAGGGGACGGCACATCTCTTGAAGGAGATGATGGTTATCCGTTTTGATGGTGGTGCACACCAACCACAAAACGAGGAAACCATCATGTTGAACACTACCGACAAGATCATCAAACACAAAACCGGCCTGCTGAACCTGGCCGAGGAACCGGGTAATGTCTCGAAGGCCTGCCAGGTCATGGGCTACAGCCGGGACACGTTCTACCGTTACAAATCTGCGGTCGAGGACGGCGGCGTTGAAGCCCTGTTCGAACGCACCCGGCGCAAACCCAATCCGGCAAACCGGGTTGATGACGCCACCGAACAGGCGGTGATCAAATCCGCCACCGACTTCCCGGCTTACGGCCAGGCCCGCACCTCGAACGAGTTGCGCAAGTCGGGGGTGTTTGTATCGCCATCCGGGGTCCGGTCGATCTGGCTGCGCCATGATCTGGCAAACTTCAAAACCCGGCTCAAGGCACTGGAGGCCAAAGTGGCCGCTGACGGCGGCATCCTGACGGAGGCACAAGTGCAGGCACTGGAAAAGAAGAAGCTGGATGATGAGGCCTGCGGTGAGATCGAGACTGCCCACCCTGGCTATCCGGGTTCACAGGACACGTTCTACGTCGGCACCCTGAAGGGCGTTGGGCGGGTCTATCAGCAGACTTATGTGGACACCTGTTGCAAGGTGGCGCATGCCAAACTCTACACCACCAAGACGCCGATCACAGCGGCTGATCCGCTCAATGACCGGGTGCTGCCGTTCTACGAAGAGCACGACCTGCCAGTGCTGCGTATCCTGACAGATCGCGGAACGGAATATTGCGGGCGTGTCGACAAACACGACTTCCAGCTCTTCCTGGCAATTAACGACATCGACCATACCAAAACCAAGGTGAAATCGCCTCGGACAAACGGCATCTGCGAGCGGTTTCACAAGACGATCCTGCAGGAGTTTTACCAGATCACGTTCCGCAAAAAGGTCTATCAATCCATCGAGGAGTTGCAGGCTGATCTGGATGAATGGCTGCGACACTATAATACCGAACGAACTCATCAGGGCAAAATGTGTTGCGGTGGAACCCCGTTCCAGACCATGATTGAGGGCAAGCAGATCTGGAAGGAAAAGTCAGTGAACTGAACTTGGCCTGACAGACGCCGCCGGAAAAACGGCCAACTGTCAGATCAAGTCTGAATTACTACAGTTTTGGTTGCCGGTATTCGTCTCTTGACAAGGCGGATAGCAAGGCATTCTGTTCAAACATAAACTTTTGAGTCAGACTCTAAGGTCTCATAAAGAGGAGCGTAGTTCTCAATCAATCGTAACTCATCTTCGACATCCTCAAAGCGCGGCTTGTTTTCGGGAACCGCAAACGCCCGATACTCAGCATATAGTTCCCGCATTGAGATTTTCTCACCGGTTTCGGCTGCCAGTGCGTGTGCAAGAAAATGATCAATCCTAGGACGGGTTGGACGTGCATTTGGTGCCGCCTCCTTCCACCAACTCAAATCAAATGGGGTCCAAAGTTTGCTATAAAGTTCTTCGACAGACGCGCTCTGCTTCTCTGCACGATGGAAGATATTGTTGCGCACTAAGTCCATAGCTAAAAGCGGTTGGCCCTGAGAGTTTAATGTTTCAAAAATCACTTGTGCATCATCGTTTTCTCCCAACGTGATGACCACCAATTTCAAGCGATCAAGAACAGCAGTTAGGATTGCCTCCAACCGTTGCTCGATCAGATCAATTTCGACTTCTCCGCCCTCGTCAATCTCGGGGGCATCAGCATCAAGGTCAATTTCGCTTTCGTCGTCAGGGCCGTGAAATGAGAAATCGTCTATCCAGCTGTAGAACAAGTGATACGCTCGGAAGGCTGGGAATTCGGTGTTTTTAGGCACTTTGCTACCCCAATAGAGGTGCCTATATTTAGTTGAAACTTCAGTATAGGTCAGCTCGATTAAGTCGTAAAAATTTTCCCTATCTGATGGTGTTGGATTAAGTTTGAATTTGGCGAGTGGGTCACTGTCCTTACTCTTGGGCACATTCAACAAATACCCGTCGATATGTTCAATCAGATCATTCAGATCGTGGTGCCGGGCGACTTCGCGAAGGGCCGCTAACATAATCTGAAAGGTGGTGAGGCGCTGTTGCCCATCCACGACCTGAACAACTGGCGTAATGCCGATTTGCGATCCCTGACCAACGGGTGAAAGGATCAGCGCGCCCATATAATGCTCAAACTTCGCGTCACCTTCCAGTACCTCTATGGCTTTAGCCGTGACATCTTCCCAGAAAGGTTCGAGTCGCTTGTCCCCCCATTGGTATTTGCGTTGGTAAAGGGGCACCATGAAACGACGTGCTTCTTTCAGCACTACTTCAACAGGATGATCGTCAGCGTCCATATTTCAGTCTTTCTCAAATGGGGTCTATCCCCGCGTGCGCGGGGGAACCCAGTACGAGGAATGCGAGCCTCAGCAGCGCGCAGGTCTATCCCCGCGTGCGCGGGGGAACCGGATTGCGCAGCCCGTGGTTTACTGATCCCCTGGGTCTATCCCGATTGTGTCTCGAAAGTGGTGGAAATTATTCCATGGCGTCTCCGAGCGTGTTGATGTTTGGCCGCGTTACGCGACGGGGTCAAGGTTTTCGGTTACGAGTGGCTGATGGAGTGTTTCCCAACCATCGACCTTGCGCATCTGGATTTGCCCGGAAGCCATCAAGGCCCGGAACAGCATCGGCACGGTCTCTGGGGACGGCAGCACGGTTTGCGTCTTGATACGGCGTCTGAATTCTTCATTGAGGCGCTCAATGGCATTGGTCGTTCCCGTCCGTAGCGACAACGGCCAGGGAGACCCTCAAGCCCTTCCTCAAAAACCGCTTCAATCGTCGCGCGAATGTTGGCGCGAAGCCGATCCTCGATCGGATCGTAGCCCTCTTCATGTGCCGGTAGCGAAAGAGGTGAAGTTTCTGTAGCGTTCGTCATGGTGTGATCTCCCAAGGCGGCTAAAACCGCCGGTTTGGGTGCCTGGAACTCACCCGGAGATTACGCCAACTTCAAATTTCCACCAGACTCAAGACACCACCAAATGGCGACGTAAAACGGGCAATACAGGATTACGCAACTTGAGGCATGAAACCCGTCACACCATTTTCGTTTGCGTAAAACCAACGGTGGGGTGCATGCTTGCCTGTGGGATTGGTGTGAACAGGATGAATGGAGACCCTGAAATGCCTGGGATTTCGTCGTGGAAAGTCGCGCAGGTAGTGTTGACGTCCCTTGACAGACCCCCGGCGTGGTCGCGCGTTTGTCCCCCCGGGGAGTATCGCGGCCTCTCCCCGCGCAACTATCTACACATCAACCCCTATGGCCGTTTCGGGGTCGAGCCGGACAAACGGATCGATTCCGGGCCCATGGCCTCATGACTGGAGCATATATGTCTTCCCAACTGCTTGCCGAATGTATGGAACAATATGAAACCCATGGTTTTGATCCCGAATTTCAATCGTATTTCATGCGGCTGAAGTCCCGCTTGCTTGCCAGCAGCGAAGTCGCGTGCGGTCTGGTGGTGCTCACCGCGCAGGAAGATGACCACTCGGGCGCCGGGCATCAGGTACTGAGCCTGCTGCTGGATGAAGCACGCATGGGGCAGGAAAATCACAGTGAATATGCGGAGGACTTCCTGGAGACGGTGGAAATGGCCGTTCAGGCGGGGCTGGCCGCCGGAGCGATACAGCAAACGAACCTGATCGAATTTGCGGGCCTCTTTCGGAGGGTTGGCCTGACGGTGCCGCAATCATTTATGATCGACCCCGACAACCTGGCTCCACCACCGGATACGGGGGACGTCGATCTCTCGGGAAATTCTGGTAGTGTCTCAGTTTGAAATTGAACGGGGTTGAACCCCCGAACCAAGCGGGATCGTTGTATGAGATTTGACAAAAAGTGAATTATACACGGAGTCCTCGAGCACCCGAGTTTTTGGGTTGACGTCTGGGCGTAGAACGATTCAGCTACCCGCATGATCCGTCCCGGTTTTCTTTCTCCCACGGAACGCCTTGAGCTTGAGGCCTGTGTTCGCAGCCAACGCGAAGACCACGGCGTCGCCCGGCGCGCCAATGCGATCCTGCTGCTTGATGACGGGAAGTCCTGTCAGACCATCGCTGAGTTTCTTTATCTGGACGACGATACCATTCGCGGCTGGCACAAGACTTACCGGAACGGCGGCCGGGACGCGCTTTCGACGGACGGTTGGAAGGGCGGTCAGTCCCGCATGACGTCAGATCAAGAGACGGAGCTATGCGCGTGGTTGGACGAACGCTTCTGTCGATCGACAGTGGAGATCAGGGCGCATATCGCAGCTCAGTTTGGCATGGGCTACTCTCATTCCGGCTGCATCAGGCTTCTGGCCCGTTTGGGGTTTGAATATCGAAAGCCGAAAGGGCTTCCACGCGTTGCATCTGCTGAGAAGCAGGCCGAATTCATCGATATGTACGAGCGCTTGCTGAACGAACTGTGCGCAGATGAAGCTGTGTATTTTGCCGATGCGGTGCATCCCGAATACCAGACAAAACCAAGCTATGGCCGGGTCAAGGCAGGCTCAAACCCCGCAGTCCCGACCACTGCAGGGCGAGGCCGCGTGAATATCCATGGCGCGCTCAATCTTGAAACCTTCGACACACCTTTTGTCGAGCCAACCACCGTCGACGGGGTCAGCGCCGCGCAGCTTCTCGCCAAGATTGAGGCGCGCAATCCTGACAAACACCTCATTCATGTGATTTGGGACAACGCGCCCTATCACAAAGGGCCAGATGTCAGGGCGTTTCTCGCAAGACCAGACTGCCGCATCCACCTTATCCAGTTGCCGCCATACTGCCCGCACCTGAACCCGATTGAACGATTATGGGCCGTCATGCACCAATGCGTCACCCACAATCGCCACTACTCAACGCAAAAGCAGTTCGCGAATGCGATCCTCAGGTTCTTTCGAGAAACCCTGCCCAAAGAATGGAAAACCTTCCAAACTCAGGTGTCAGACAACTTCAGGGTTGTCACACACCAAAAATTTCGGGTTTTGGGGTAAGTCCGGTATATAATTAAATATTAATATTAATATACACGGAGTCCTCGAGCACCCGAGTTTTTGGGTTGACGTCTGGGCGTAGAACGATTCAGCTACCCGCATGATCCGTCCCGGTTTTCTTTCTCCCACGGAACGCCTTGAGCTTGAGGCCTGTGTTCGCAGCCAACGCGAAGACCACGGCGTCGCCCGGCGCGCCAATGCGATCCTGCTGCTTGATGACGGGAAGTCCTGTCAGACCATCGCTGAGTTTCTTTATCTGGACGACGATACCATTCGCGGCTGGCACAAGACTTACCGGAACGGCGGCCGGGACGCGTGTCAATCGCAGAGTAAAATGGGTCCATGTCGCGGCGTAAAAATGGGCCACTTCGGTTGATGTTTTGTGGCGCTTTTGCACGCGTGCTCGTCACAAAGCTGAAGCGTGCCAAAGCGCATGCTGGCCATAAGGCCAGCATTATTCTGACTGTGATTGCGGGCTGGTTATTTTCGGTTGTTGCGACTGTGTTTGAGCCGATAGCTTTCGCCATTCATCTCGAGGATGTGGACGTGATGGGTTAAACGATCGAGTAGCGCACCGGTCAGCCGCTCAGAGCCAAAGACTTCAGTCCATTCATCGAAGGGCAGGTTCGAGGTTATGATGATGGAGCCGCGTTCATAGCATTGGGATATGACCTCGAAGAGCAGCTCTGCGCCAGATTTGCTGAGCGGTACGAAGCCCAGTTCATCAATGATCAACAGGTTCTGGCTGGTCAGTTGCTTTTGAAGGCGCTGCAATCTCCGCTCATCTTGAGCCTCGATCAGATCATGGACTAATGCCGCAGCCGTTGTGAAGCGCACCTTCAGTCCTCTTTGACATGCAGCCAGCCCAAGTCCCAGGGCGATGTGTGTCTTGCCCGTGCCTGACGGGCCGAGCGCGATGATGTTCTCCCTGCGATTAACGTAATCGCATCGTGCCAGATCCATCGTCAGGGGCTTGTTCAAGCTTGGCATGATCTTGAAGTCAAAGCTATCCAAGCTCTTGGTGCTGGGGAACTTCGCCGCTTTGATGCGCCGTTCAATCATCCGGCGTTCGCGGTCGATCAATTCCATCTCACACAGCCGCGCCAGATAGTGGATGTGATCTTTGTTCTCTGCAGCACAGAGCTGCGCCTGTTTGGCATACTCGCCTTGGAACGTTGGCAGTCGCAGTTGTTTAAGATGATGCCGTAGAAGAATCCGAGGGGCTTCGGTCATGCCGCGGTCCTTCCCATCAAGCTCATGTAACTGGATGGGCGTGTTGTGCCGACATTGGCCTTGGGCAAGTATGGATAGAAGTCCAAATCCAATCGTGGTGGCCGCTTCTCAACCCGACACAGTACAAGGTGTTTTACGGCGTCATAGCCAATTGCACCCATATCTATTGCCTGCTGGATTGCGCCTTGCACAACATCCATTTCGAAGGTCTCCAAAAGGCGCAAGACTTGAACGTATTCTCGCTTGCCCGGCTTACCCATTCTGGCTTCAAGCAGTCGGTGCAGCGTGGCAAATACATCTGGCAAATGCCAACCCTGCAAAGGCGCGGCCTGATCCAGGGCACCCACCTTTTGTTCAAGCAGGGGCAAAAAGTGCAATGGGTCAAAGACCATATCCGCTGATGTGTAGGATCGTTTGTGCCGCGCAATAATCTCATTGCCGCAGCCGATGATAACCTCATGCACAAACCCACGCACATGAACATCGTGGTGCGCATAGGCTACTGGCACCGAGTAATCATTGCTGCGATAGCGCACCATTGAGATCGACGTTGCACGCGTGCTGACGTGATCGCAGGCTTCATATTCTGCGACGGGCAATCCCATCAGAGCATCCAAATCCGACATCAGGCGTGCGCCTATGGTTTGGGTGTGACCCCGCAACGTATCGGCCTGACGTGCTAAACACTTCTCTTCCAAATGTGCGTTCAGATCATCAAAGCTGTCATAGCGAGGTGCGGGAACCATGAAGTTGCGGCGGGTGTATCCAACCATGCCCTCAACGTTGCCTTTATCGTTCCCTCGCGCGGGTCTGCCAAACTTGTCATCAAACAAGTAATGCGACTGCAGTTCCGTAAACCGACGTGTGCGGATGCGCGTCTTATCCCCGAGTATCCGAGCCACGGCGATCTTGGTATTGTCGTAGAGAATGGATTGCGGAATGCCGCCAAAGAATGCAAAGGCGGACACATGGCCATCGCAAAACGCCTCGGTTGTCTCAGCTGGATATCCCTTCACAAACACCGCATCAGAATGTGGCAAGCTCATCACGAAGAAGTGGATCTTGCATTCCACGCCACCGATCACGCCCAGCGTCTCACCAAAATCAACCTGCGCATGGCCCGGCCGATGCGACAACGGCACAAACACCTCTTTGGTGCGCCGTTTTTGCTCGCGCACGTAATAGGTCACCGTGGTCAGGCTGCCGGCATATCCATGCTCATCGCGCAGCCGTTCAAAGATGCGCTTGGCCGTGTGTCGCTGCTTTTTGATCAGGGCTTTGTCTGTGCGCAGTATCTCATCGACCACACCAACATAACCATCAAGCGTTGGCCGCCGAGGCGCTTCCGACCGACGATACCCAGGCGGAAGTTCATGGCGCAGCATCTTCGCGATCGTCTTACGATCTTTGTTCTCTAATCTGTCAATGCGTGTTTCCTGAGTTTCCTGCTTTTGATGTCAGAGGTTGCCTTTGTTCTCTTCGAACTCTGAGGTTCATGATGGGGTTGGCTGGGTGTGGGTCGGCAATGTTGAAACCGCAATCATACCGTTGGTCTTGGCTGTTGCTACAGAATCGGCGCCGTGTCTCACGCCCTCCCTCGGGCATCGTCCCAGATGGGAACTTTGATTTAGGAATCCTCGTTGTCGCCTCGTAAGCCTTACGCGGACTGGAAGTCAGTTTTGTCTCGCATAATGGCATGAAGTATGATTGCCAGACGACGCGCCAGAGCCACTCGGGCCTTTCTCATCGTTGAGCGCGCACCGATTGCGAGGGCCCATGTCTTCAATTTGAGCGGAGCGGCATACCGCGTCAGCATCACATTGGCGGCCTCATAGAGAAGCGTTCTGACGCGCACGTCGCCCCGCTTTGAGATGCTGCCCGTGTAGTCGATTTCACCAGATTGATGCCGTCGCGGCACCAGTCCAAGATACGCCCCCACATCACGCGATTTCCTGAAACGCGACGGATCATCAATTGCTGCGGCAAAGGCCAATGCTGTGATCGGACCGACCCCTGGTACCGTCATAAGGCGCTGGCAGACTTCGGATTTGCGGGTCATCTTTTTGATGTCGCCATCAATGGCTGCAACCGCCGCGAGGATTGCTTCGCGTGCTGCGAACAGTCCGCAAATTGCGGCATGGAGGCCAGGCACTCCATCGCTAACTTTTAGCGCCGCGTTTTTGAATGCCGGAGACAAAGCTCGTGGCAGCCGCACGCCGAAGACGACGACCAGACCGCGGATCTGATTGTCGAGCGTCACACGCTGTCCGACCAGCTTCTTGCGGGCTGCGATCAGCGACCGGATTGCGTGCGCTGACAGTGATTTGACATGGGTCGGCTTGTAGAATCCCGTCCGCGCCAGGTGTGCCAAACCGCGGGCATCATTGCGGTCCGTCTTGTGGCCGGCCAGAGATTTAAGGGCCTGATATGCTTGCCTGCTCTCGATGCAAACAACCGGGACACCAAGCTCCGTCAGCCCATGGTAAAGCATTGGTGCCATCCGTCCCGTTTCAAATACAACTTTGGCACATGGTGGTCCAGAAGCGAGGAAGTCAGCGATCGCTTTTGGTGTTGAGCTCGCTTTTCCTTCACGAATAAGGGCCCCTTCACGATCCAGAATGCAGATATGCGTCTCTTCCATGGACACATCCAAACCAGCAAAATATTCCATTGGTCAGTCTCCTTTTCAATTGCATGTGCATCCAGAATAACAGGGGTAACTGAGTGCTGATCCTGATTACGCCATGTTGAAAAACCGCGCCGCTTCTCGGCCAGACATACCGTCCTTCAAACAAGCACGGCGCACACGACTATAAATATCCACAGAATACATCTCCCGCCCTCCGAATAAACGAAGGGCACAAACTGGCGGACTTTTACTCCGCTACAACTGCGATATGCAGCCGCTTCTGTGGCCCAATATTGCTCCGCGTTTTACACATTTGCCAGATGTATTTGCCACGCTGCACCGACTGCTTGAAGCCAGAATGGGTAAGCCGGGCAAGCGAGAATACGTTCAAGTCTTGCGCCTTTTGGAGACCTTCGAAATGGATGTTGTGCAAGGCGCAATCCAGCAGGCAATAGATATGGGTGCAATTGGCTATGACGCCGTAAAACACCTTGTACTGTGTCGGGTTGAGAAGCGGCCACCACGATTGGATTTGGACTTCTATCCATACTTGCCCAAGGCCAATGTCGGCACAACACGCCCATCCAGTTACATGAGCTTGATGGGAAGGACTGCGGCATGACCGAAGCCCCTCGGATTCTTCTACGGCATCATCTTAAACAACTGCGACTGCCAACGTTCCAAGGCGAGTATGCCAAACAGGCGCAGCTCTGTGCTGCAGAGAACAAAGATCACATCCACTATCTGGCGCGGCTGTGTGAGATGGAATTGATCGACCGCGAACGCCGGATGATTGAACGGCGCATCAAAGCGGCGAAGTTCCCCAGCACCAAGAGCTTGGATAGCTTTGACTTCAAGATCATGCCAAGCTTGAACAAGCCCCTGACGATGGATCTGGCACGATGCGATTACGTTAATCGCAGGGAGAACATCATCGCGCTCGGCCCGTCAGGCACGGGCAAGACACACATCGCCCTGGGACTTGGGCTGGCTGCATGTCAAAGAGGACTGAAGGTGCGCTTCACAACGGCTGCGGCATTAGTCCATGATCTGATCGAGGCTCAAGATGAGCGGAGATTGCAGCGCCTTCAAAAGCAACTGACCAGCCAGAACCTGTTGATCATTGATGAACTGGGCTTCGTACCGCTCAGCAAATCTGGCGCAGAGCTGCTCTTCGAGGTCATATCCCAATGCTATGAACGCGGCTCCATCATCATAACCTCGAACCTGCCCTTCGATGAATGGACTGAAGTCTTTGGCTCTGAGCGGCTGACCGGTGCGCTACTCGATCGTTTAACCCATCACGTCCACATCCTCGAGATGAATGGCGAAAGCTATCGGCTCAAACACAGTCGCAACAACCGAAAATAACCAGCCCGCAATCACAGTCAGAATAATGCTGGCCTTATGGCCAGCATGCGCTTTGGCACGCTTCAGCTTTGTGACGAGCACGCGTGCAAAAGCGCCACAAAACATCAACCGAAGTGGCCCATTTTTACGCCGCGACATGGACCCATTTTACTCTGCGATTGACATATATACACAGAGTCCTCGAGCACCCGACTTTTGACGGGTTGACGTCTGACCGTAGAACGATTCAGCTAGCCGCATGATCCGTCCCAACTTTCTTTCTCCCACGGAGCGCCTTGAGCTTGAGTCCTGTGTGCGCAGTCAACGCGAAGATCATGGGATTGCACGGCGTGCAAATGCGCTCCTTTTGCTGGATGACGGGAAGTCCTGTCAAGTAATCGCGGAATTTCTATATTTGGACGACGACACCATTCGTGGCTGGCACAAAACCTACCGTGAAAGCGGCTGGGACGCGCTTGCCGCCGATGGCTGGAAAGGGGGTCAATCTCGTATGGCCCCAGATCAAGAGGCTGCATTATGCGATTGGCTGAACGGTCGCTTCTGCCGTTCGACAGTTGAGATAAGAGCCCATATTTCAACAGAATTTGGCCTGCGCTACTCGCATTCTGGCTGCATCAAGCTTCTTGCCCGGCTCGGGTTTGAGTATCGCAAACCCAAGGCCCTGCCACGGGGTGTATCTGTCGAGAAACAGGCCAGCTTCATTACGATGTACGAGCGGTTGATGACCGAGCTTGGCGCTGATGAAGCCGTTTATTTCGCTGATGCCGTCCACCCAGAATATCAGACAAAGCCTGCATATGGCTGGGTGAAGGCAGGCTCAAACCCCGCAGTCCCGACCACTGCTGGGCGAGGCCGTGTGAATATCCATGGCGGGCTCAACCTTGAAACCTTCGACGCGCCCTTTGTCGAGCCAACCACCGTCGACGGTGTCAGTGCCACGCAGCTTCTAGCCAAGATTGAAACGCGCAACCCCGACAAGCGATTAATCCACGTCATCTGGGACAACGCGCCCTATCACAAAGGGCCGGATGTCAGGGCGTTTCTCGCAAGGCCAGATTGCCGCATCCACCTTATCCAGTTGCCGCCATACTGCCCGCACCTGAACCCCATTGAACGATTATGGGCTGTCATGCACCAGTTCGTGACGCACAATCATCATTACCCAACCCAAAAACAGTTTGCGAATGCAATCCTGAAGTTCTTCCGCGTAACCATACCAAACGAGTGGAAAACATTCCGAAGCCAAGTCTCAGACAATTTTCGCGTCATAACTCATGAGAAGTTTCGGGTTTTGGCGTAGCTCCGGTATAGTATACTTTATTCACAAATCCCGCCCCCACAACCAAATTCTTAGTCTGGCAGTGGCTTCCGGGCATGTCAGACGGGGCGCAAGGCGCTCAAATCGAAAACCGAAAAGTTGATGTGCTGCGACGAGCGGGAAACGATGATCAGCCTAAACATGGAGCCTCCTCCGCAGAGAGCTTGTTCATGGACGAGCGGCACGACGTAGAGATTGATTGCCGGCAGTCAGGCGGATGCGGCACCCCTCGCTATTGGTCCGTGATCAATAAGCTGCGCGGATACTCAGTGATGTAATCAAAGCCGGTTTCCGTCACCACCACCGAATCTCCGATGCGCCCTGCGGTCACCCCGTCCACCGAGATGCCGCCATCCACCGCAAAGGTCATGCCGGGCTGCAACACGGTCTTGTCCCCCGCCTTTAACTCAGGTGCTTCAAGATAGGCCACCCCGATAGAACGGCCCGTGCGATACCCGGTTTCATAGCCCCGCTCGGCGTAAACCTCATCGGCGGCGGCGGCCACCTCCTGCGCCTGAATACCGGGGCGGATAGCAGCTATGGCGGCTTGCTGTGCGGCAATCGCGGCCTCTTGCACGCGTGCCCCTTCATCCGAAACCTCGCCAATGTGGAACATCCGATCAAAGCCCAGCTTGTATTGCTTGAACTGCGCCATATTGCAAAAACAGAAATAGACCGGATCTCCGCGTTCATAGGCCTTCACGCTGGCGCGGCGATGCACCATCGAGGCGTCTTTGCCGCTTTGCAGAATTTGCAGGTTGTGGATCATCGGCGAGATGAACCTGTCCCAGCCCTTGTCGGTCAGAAACGTCGCCGCCTTGCGCGAGCCCGCTTCGATAACGGCCAATGCGCTTTCATATTCCTGCGCGCCTTCCCGAAGGCTGTGATGCGCGGCCTTCATCATCGCGCCTGCGATCTGACCAGCTTCTTTCATCACCTGAATCTCAAACGGCGTCTTGATCACACGCATTTCGCCCAAGACCGGCGAAATGTCCTTAAGCGGCACGCCGGGATAGGTTCCATCCAGATGATTGCGCACGATGGCGGGCAAGGTGCCGCGTTCGATCCAGATTTCACCGGGTGTGTCGCCCAGAGCCCCGGCCAGCGCACGGCCCCAGCTGCGTTGACCCATGTCCTCCCAAACTCGGATATCCTCGACCCATGTCATCGCACCGACCATTTCGGATTCCATCAGCGGGGTAATCACGATGGGGGCGTCATCGCCGGCAACCACCAACATCGTGGGGCGGCCAAATTCGATGCCCAGATAGCCCCAAAACCCAGCCAGATAGGCGATGGAAGATCCATCGGTAAAGACCGCGCGGGTGATGCCGAGCTCTTTCATGCGGGCCTGCAGAACAAGGGTGCGGGATTTGGCTTGGTCAAGCATAGGTTTGGTCCTTTGATTGCGGAATCGGGCCGATGCCATTTTTCTAAGCTGTATACAGCATGAGAGTCAATCGCGCGACTGAAGCAACTATTTGCACCATTTATGCGTCTGATGTATGCAGGCCAGACTAAGGAGCGCATGATGATCCACAATACAGATGTTGTGACTACAGACCAGAAAAGCACTGTTGAGACCATTCAGCCCGACATTCTACAGCGCATTTGTTTTCTGGAGTACCCTCCCGGCACCCCACTGAAAGAAGCCGCACTGGCCGCTGAATTTGGCGTCAGCCGCACGCCGGTACGCGACGCGACCAGCCGGATCAGCCATCTGGGATTGGTCGAAACCCGCAACGGTGTGGGCAGCGTGGTTGGGGCCTTGCCTGCGGCCAAAATCCACCATGTCTATGCCATGCGGCTGGAACTGGCCGGGATGATTGGCACCATGTCACCGTGCCAGATCACAGATGCGGGTCGCCGCGCGGGTGATGCCCTTTTGCACGCCGCTACCGTTTTGGCCGCGCAGTTTGATCCCCGACAGTATGTCGAGGTCAATCACCAGCTTCACAGCCTGATCGCCAGCCTGATTGGCAACAGCACGCTGCAATCCTTTTGGTGGCAGACCTACTATCAGGCTGCGAGCACCTAGTATCGCATGGCCAACACGCTGGGGCGAGAGGTGGCCGAGGCGCTGGTGGCGGAACTTCGGGATATCACCACGGCCCTGGACAATGGCGATCCAGCGGCCGTTGGATTTATCCAACGCACCCATATCGGATATGGGTATCAGCGGATAAAAACCCATCTGCTGGCCCCCAAGCCAGAGTAGCCACCAAAAAACCCGGCCAGTTTCCAGGCCGGGTTTTCCATCTTTATGGGGCCACAGACTTAGGCCATTGTGCCGCCTTGCGGGATGCGCAGGCGCTGCCCGGGATAGATCTTGTCCGGGTGGCTGAGCATCGGCTTGTTGGCCTCGAAAATCTCTTCGTAGCGCGCACCATTGCCAAGGGTCTCGGTGGCAATCGCCCAAAGCGTGTCGCCCTTCTTGACCTCGTGGAACACCGGATCATCGCCGCCCGCGTTATCTTCCACCGCGGCCACACCGGCGGCATTACCCACCGCCATGATCACCTTTTCCTTGAGCTCCTGGCTGACGGCTGTGCCGGAGACTTTCACCACGTCACCCACGACACTGATGTCCAGACCGGCGGTATCAAGCCCCAGGTCCTCGACCTCTTTTTGCAGGGCCTCTGCCTCGGGCGGTTCTTCCTCGCCCTTCCAGAAATTCCAAAATCCCATCGTCCGTACCTCTCTGATATTCTGAACAGATAGAGGTATCATCCCGATCACGGCCTTGCGAACAAGGGGAAAAACGCCCTAAGCCGCCTCAAACCCGGTGAATTGCAGACGCGCCAGACGGGCATAAAGCCCGCCTTCGGCCACAAGGCTGTTATGGGTGCCAGTGGCGACAATGCGCCCCTGATCCATCACGATAATGCGGTCGGCCTGCTTCACTGTGGCCAGACGGTGGGCGACGATGATGGTGGTGCGGGTGCGGGCCATCGCCTCGACCGCCTGCTGCACAGCACGTTCGCTTTCCGCGTCCAGCGCCGATGTGGCCTCGTCCAGCAGCAGCAAAGGCGCATCGCGCAGGATCGCCCGGGCGATGGCAATCCGTTGCTTTTGCCCCCCCGACAGCATCACGCCGCGTTCGCCGACATAGGTCTCGTATCCCTGCGGCATCGCACTGATAAACGCGTGCGCGGCAGCGGCGCGGGCGGCCTCTTCGACCTCGCCGTCGGTGGCATCCAGACGACCAAAGCGAATGTTTTCGCGCGCCGAGGCGGCAAAAATCACCGGGTCTTGCGGCACCAGCGCCATGGACCCGCGAAAGTCGTCGCGGCGCATGTTTTGCAGCGGTACGTTGTCAAATGTGATCTGCCCGGCATCCGGGTCATAGAACCGCTGGATTAGCTGAATGATGGTGGTCTTGCCCGCCCCTGACGGGCCGACAAGCGCGACAGTTTCGCCCGGCTTGATCTCAAGATCGAACCCATTCAGCGCCTTCGTTTCCGGGCGTGCGGGATAGCGAAAACTGACATCCTCAAACCGCATTGCGCCCCTGGCTGGGGTCGGCAGCGGCACAGGATTGACCGGATCAACCACCCGGTCCTCGGCCTGCAAAAGTTCGACCAGACGCTCGGTGGCACCGGCGGCGCGTTGCAATTCGCCCCAGATTTCCGACAGGGCCGCAACAGCGCCTGCCACCATCACCGAATAGATCACGAACTGGATCAGCATACCGGGGGTCATCGTGCCCGCACGCACTGCATTCGCACCCATCCAGAGCACGCCGACAATGCCGGTAAACACCAGGAAAATAACGATAACCGTCATCAAGGCGCGAGTGTTTACCCGGCGGTGCGCGGCGACATAGCTGCGCTCGGTGATATCAGAAAACTGGGCGCGGCTGGCGGTCTCGTGGGTAAAGGCCTGCACGGTCTGCACACTCAGAAGCGCCTCGGAGGCATTGCCGGAACTGGCCGCGATCCAGTCCTGGTTCTCGCGGCTGAGGCCCCGCAACTTGCGCCCCAGCACAAGGACCGGCACAATCACCAGCGGCACGATCAGCAACACCATGCCCGTCAGCTTGGCCGAGGTGAACAGCATCAACACCAATCCCCCCAGGAAAATCAGCACGTTGCGCAGCGCAATGGAAATGGACGAGCCGATCACGCTGAGGATCAGCGTCGTGTCGGTGGTGATCCGGCTGAGGACCTCGCCGGTCAGGATGTTCTCAAAGTAAGCCGGGCTCATCCCGATCACGCGGCTGAACACCGCCTTGCGGATATCGGCCACCACCCGTTCACCCAGCCGTGTGACCAGCAGATAGCGCAGCCCGGTGCCAACCGCCAACAGCGCGGCAATCCCAAGGGCGGCGGTAAAGTAGTAATCCAGGATTGCACCATCCTCGACGCCAAAATTGTCCACCACCCGGCGCACGGCCATCGGCAGAACCAGCGACACCGTCGCCGTCAGCATCAACGCAAGCACGGCTGCGACGACAAGCATGCGGTAAGGCTTGAGAAACGGCCAGAGTTCGGCAAGCGCGCCAATCTTCTTTGACTTGTCCCGATCCAGACTTTCCGTCCCTTCCGGGGTTCTGCGGACCATGATGCCTCCTGAATTGCGTTAAGTGCACGCGTTTTGGCGGGCAACGGCAGGGGCGTCAATAGCCAGATATGTCACAGGAAGGATTGGATTGGAGCGGGCGGCGGGAATCGAACCCGCGTCATTAGCTTGGAAGGCTAAGGTCTTACCACTACACAACGCCCGCTCTACGGGTTGAGCGATTACTTGATGGGGTTTGGCGCGTCAAGTCAGACCTGTCGCCAAGACCCGTCAGATCGCGAAAACGCCAGGTTGCTCTTGATAAAAGTCAATCATTTTTTCGCCCGACTCGGCCACAATCGGAAGTGGAAATCATGCCGCTGACGAGAACGGAGGCAAAAGGTGATTGACCGCTCGGCGAGACGCGCGTTTTTGCGCGGACGCTTTCAGGATACACATGCGATACGACCGCCGGGAGCCGCGCCCTGGCAGAGCTTTTTGGAGGCATGCACGCGCTGCACCGACTGCGCAACTGCCTGCCCCGAACAGATCATCGCCTTTGACGCTGACGGGTTGCCCGTGGTCGATCCTCAGGCCGGTGCCTGCACGTTTTGCGGGGCCTGTACCGAGGCCTGTCCAACCGAGGCGCTGACCGCCGGGCGCCCCTGGCCCTGGACCGCGAAAGTGGCCGACACCTGCCTGTCAATGAACGGCGTACAGTGTCGCGCCTGCGAAGATCACTGCGATGATCGCGCCATTCGCTTTCGCCTGGCATTGGCTGGCAAGGCCACCCCCGAGATTGATCTTGAGGCCTGCACCGGATGTGGGGCCTGCGTGGACCCCTGCCCGGTCAATGCCATCGCGCTGACTCGCGCGCCCCACACTATACAGGAGACCGCGAAATGCTGAACATTTGCGGATGTCTGGTTCACGCCATGCCCGACCGGGCCGAAGACATCATCGCCGCCATCAACGCGACCGAGGGCAGCGAAGTGCATGCCCATGAGGACGGACGCATCGTGATCACCGTCGAAGACACCGACACCCGTCGCGCATCCGAGCAGATCATGGAGCTGCACCAGATCCCCGGCGTGCTGACCATTTCACTGACATACCACCACTTTGAAGAGGCCGAGACCCCCGACGCCCCAACCCTGAAACACTGAGCCTGGGAGGCTAGCCAGATGACCACATCCCGCCGTTCTTTCCTCAAAGCCACCGCCGCCGCGGCCACTGCGTCTGCTGCGGGCATCACCATGCCTGATCAGGCCGCCGCACAGGCGCGCGCCTCAGATATCCGCTGGGACAAGGCCGCGTGCCGGTTCTGCGGCACCGGGTGTTCGGTGCTGGTAGGCGTCAAGGAGGGTCGCGTTGTCGCCACGCAAGGAGACCCCGAAGCGCCGGTGAACCGGGGCCTGAACTGCATAAAGGGCTATTTCCTGTCCAAGATCATGTATGGCGCCGACCGGTTGACCACCCCGCTGCTGCGCAAAACCAACGGTGTTTACGACAAGGAAGGTGAATTTGAACCGGTCAGCTGGGACGAAGCGTTCCAGGTCATGTCGACCAAGTGGAAAGAGGCGATCGCCAAGAAAGGCCCGACCGCCGTGTCGATGTTCGGCTCGGGCCAATGGACCGTCTGGGAAGGCTATGCCGCTGCCAAGTTCATGAAGGCCGGCATCCGTTCAAACAACATCGACCCCAATGCGCGCCACTGCATGGCCTCGGCTGTGGCCTCGTTCATCCGCACCTTCGGCATTGATGAACCGATGGGCTGTTATGACGACCTGGAACATGCCGATACCTTCGTGCTGTGGGGGTTGAACATGGCCGAGATGCACCCGATCCTGTGGTCGCGCCTGACCGATACGCGCCTGACCAAGCCGGGTGCTGAGGTGCATGTGCTGTCGACGTTCGAGCATCGCTCGTTCGAGTTGGCGGATAACGGCATGATCTTTGCCCCGCAAACCGACCTGGCGATCCTGAACTATATCGCGAATTACATCATCCAGACCGGTGCCGTGAACGAAGAGTTCATGAAAAACCACGTCAATATCACCAAAACCGCGACCGGCATCGGCTATGGTCTGCGCCCCAATCACGAATTGGAAGAAGCCGCCGAGAACCCCTCGCACGAAGGCAAGCATGGCAAGCTGTCGCCGATGACATTCGAGGAGTATGCCGAAGCGGTTTCGAAATACACCGTTGAATATGTTGAGGAATTGTCCGGCGTTCCGGCTGCCAAACTGGAACGTCTGGCCCAGCAATATGCCGATCCCAACCGCAAGGTGATGTCGCTCTGGACCATGGGGTTCAATCAGCACACTCGCGGATCATGGGTGAATTAGCTGATGTATAACGTGCACCTGCTGGTCGGCAAAATCTCGGAACCGGGCAATTCGCCCTTCTCGCTGACCGGTCAACCCTCGGCCTGCGGGACCGCGCGCGAGGTCGGCACCTTTGCCCACCGTCTGCCTGCCGATATGGTGGTGATGAAAGAAGAACACCGCGACATCTGCGAAACCGCCTGGGGTATCCCGAAAGGCACCATTCCAGGCAAGCCGGGATTCCACGCGGTGCTGCAACACCGGATGTTGAAAGATGGCATACTGA
Source organism: Roseovarius sp. (assembly GCA_965207105.1). Taxonomy (GTDB): domain Bacteria; phylum Pseudomonadota; class Alphaproteobacteria; order Rhodobacterales; family Rhodobacteraceae; genus Roseovarius. The sequence goes on from CBDBLS010000043.1 coordinate 49,583, forward strand.
ACTGCCACTGGGTGCAATGTACCAACAACCTGCAAGCCGCGCCCAACATGAACGAAGAAGGCCTGCCGGGCTATCGCAACCCGGAAAACTTCATCGTCGTGTCCGACCCCTACCCGACCGTCACGGCAACAGCCGCCGACCTGATCCTGCCCACCGCCATGTGGGTCGAAAAAGAAGGCGCCTATGGCAATGCCGAACGCCGCACTCAGTTCTGGCGTGAACAGGTCGCCGCACCGGGTCAATCCAAATCGGATGTCTGGCAGGTCATGGAATTCTCGAAATACTTCAAGACCGATGGCGTCTGGCCAGCCGAGTTGCTGGACCAGAAGCCCGAGCTGCGTGGCAAGACCCTCTATGAGGTGCTGTTCACCAATGGTGTGGTCGACAAATACCCAACCTCGGACATTGCCGAGGGCTTTGGCAACCACGAGTCGAAAGACTTCGGCTACTACGTCCAGAAGGGTCTGTTCGAGGAATACGCCCAGTTTGGTCGCGGCCATGCCCACGATCTGGCCGACTTTGACACCTATCACGCCTCGCGCGGTCTGCGCTGGCCGGTGGTTGATGGCAAGGAAACGCTCTATCGCTTCCGCGAAGGCTATGACCCCTATGTCGAAGAAGGCGCAGGCGTTCAGTTCTACGGCAAGCCCGACGGCAAGGCCAATATCATCTACGCCCCGTATGAACCCGCCGCCGAGGCCCCGGATGACGAATTTGATCTGTGGTTTGTCACCGGTCGGGTGCTGGAGCACTGGCACTCGGGCTCGATGACACGCCGCGTGCCGGAACTGCACCGGTCCTTCCCCTTCGCCGTGGTCTTCATGCATCCCGACGACGCCAAGGGTCGCGGGTTGCGCCGGGGTCAGGAGATCGAAATCTCGACCCGTCGCGGATCGGTTCTGAGCCGGGTGGAAACCCGCGGGCGCAACAAGATGCCCAAAGGCGTCGTGTTCATGCCGTGGTTCGACGAAGGCCAGCTGACCAACAAGCTGACGCTGGACGCCACCTGTCCGATCTCGAAAGAGACCGATTTCAAAAAATGCGCCTGCAAGGTTGAACGCGCGTAACCACACCCCGACAAAAGGCCAGCACAATGTTCGCCAGCTCACGTAAACCCCGCTCCGACATGAACCGGCGTCGCTTCCTTCAGGATGCGGCCCGCGCGGCCACAGGGTGTAGCCTGGCGGGCGCTGGCCTTGCGTATTTTGTAACCGACGCACGCGCGCTCCCAGCGCAGGCGTTGCGACCGGCCCCCGGGGTCCTGCCTGAGGCGGACTTCCTGGGGGCCTGTATTCGCTGCGGGCTATGCGTGCGCGATTGCCCCTATGACACGCTGTCCCTGGCCGAGCTTGGGTTCGACGGCCCGGCCACCGGCACACCGTTTTTTACCGCCCGTGATATCCCCTGCGAGATGTGCGAGGATATTCCTTGTGTCGTCGCTTGCCCGACTGGCGCACTGGATCACAACCTGACCGATATGGGCGTGGCCGTTCTGGTGGATGAGGAAACCTGCCTCAACGCATTGGGCCTGCGCTGTGACGTATGCTACCGCGTCTGCCCCGCGATTGACGAGGCGATCACGCTGGAACGCAGCCACAATGAGCGCTCGGGCCACCACGCGATTTTCATGCCCACGGTCCATTCCGAGGCCTGCACCGGCTGTGGCAAATGCGAAAAATCCTGTGTGCTGCCCGAGGCCGCGATGAAAATCCTGCCCCAACGCTTGGCCAAGGGCGAGGCGGCCGAGCATTACAAGCTAGGCTGGGAAGACCCCAATCCGCTAGTCGATGAGCTGATCGACCTGCCCGACCGCCTGCCGGGGCCGGGCACCGACAATCTGGCAGCGCCCGGCGGGTTTGAGCCGACCTTCAAACTGCCAACAGTTGGGGGAACAAGCCAATGAGCACCAAGACCCCGCTTCCCACCGGGCAAGAGGCCATCGCCGTGAAAGGCTGGATTGGCGCGCATCGCTACCTGCTGCTGCGTCGCACCTCGCAACTGTTCTTTCTGGGCCTGTTTCTGCTGGGCCCGTGGGCCGGTATCTGGTGGGTCAAAGGCAATCTGGCGGGATCGATGACCTTCGATTTCCTGCCCCTGACCGATCCGATGATCCTGCTGCAAACCACCCTTGCCGGGCATATCCCGGAACTGACCGCCATTATCGGCGCGCTGATCATACTGGCAGCCTATGCCCTGATTGGCGGGCGGGTGTATTGCAGCTGGGTCTGCCCGATCAACCCGGTCACGGATGCTGCCCATTGGGTACATGTGAAGCTGGGCATGCCCAAAGGCTGGCAGCCCAAACGCAGCACCCGCTATTGGATTTTGGGCATGCTTCTGGTCGTCTCGGCAATCACCGGTACCGTCGCCTAGGAGGCGCTCAACCCCGTCACAATGGTGCATCGCGGGTTGGTCTTTGGCCTTGGCCTTGCCTGGGTGATCATTCTGGCGGTCTTTGTCTTTGACGTCTTTGCCGCGCGGCGCGGATGGTGTTCGCATCTCTGCCCGGTGGGGGCGTTTTATGGCTTGCTGGGACAAAAGCAACTGCTGCGGGTCAGCGCGCCGAACCGGGCGGCGTGCGATGATTGCATGGATTGCTTTGCCGTCTGCCCCGAAATGCATGTGATCACCCCGGCCCTGCGCGGTGGGGATGATGACACCCCGCTGATCCTCAGCCCCGATTGCACCAATTGCGGGCGCTGCATCGATGTCTGTTCCGTCGATGTCTTCGCCTTCACCCACCGTTTTGACACTTCGCCAGCGCCAGGCCGCGTCGCGCCGACCCGTTCTGACACTTCCAAGGCCACAAAGGCGGCCTGACCCATCAACAGGAGACGCTCCAATGAAGAAAAGCGCCAGCATCATCGCCATCGCCTCGTTGCTTGTAGCAACCGTCGCGATTGCCCAATCCGCCGATACCGGGGTGACCACCCTGCGCAACGGCGACCTGGATGGCTCGGTTCCGCTTGAGAACATGTACAAGCAGGACGAACAACGTTTTGTGCGCAACTATCGCCAGCAACCGCCCCTGGTAGCCCCATGCGGTGGATCAGTATCAGGTCGATCTCAAGGCCAACCGCTGTCTTAGCTGCCATGACTGGAGCAATGCAGGCCAGCGTAACGCCGCCACCCTGTCGATGACCCACTATCTGGACCGCGATGGCAATCAGCTGGACGTGGTCGTCGGCACCCGCTGGTTCTGCAGCCAATGCCATGTCCCTCAGGTGGATGCCCCTGCCCTGATCGACAACGAATTTACCCCCTCGCACTAAGTGTGGGACGCATAAAAGAAGACGCCGATTATGTCTGCTGAAAATCCCGGTTTCATTCGCCGCCTGTGGCGGTCTTTCAGGTCCCCGACCGGGGCCTTCTCGCTCGGCTCTCTGCTGATCGTCGGCTTTGTGGTCGGGGTTGTGTTCTGGGGCGGGTTCCACACGGCGATGGAGGCCACCAACACCGAAAAATTCTGCATCTCCTGTCACGAGATGAAGGAAAACGTCTACGCCGAATATCAGGGCACAGTGCACCAGAACAACCATTCCGGCGTGCGCGCCACCTGTCCGGATTGTCACGTACCCAAGGCCTGGGGGGCCAAGGTGATCCGCAAAATCCAAGCCACCAAAGAACTATACGGCCATTTCATCGATATCATCGACACGCCCGAGAAGTTCGAAGCGCACCGGCTGGATATGGCCACCCGGGTCTGGGCCTCGATGAAGCGCACGGACAGTCGCGAATGCCGCAACTGCCACAACTTTGAATATATGGACCTGACCCAGCAGGAAAGCCGTGCATCTGACAACCACCAACGCGGGTTTGACGCTGGCCAGACCTGCATTGATTGCCACCAGGGCATCGCGCATGAGCTGCCCGATCAGTGGATGGATGGCTACGAAGGCGTGCTGGACGATCTGGCCAGGGCCGATTTGTTACCGCCTGTGCCCTCGCATGATGTGGCCGAGGCCGAAGATATCCGCAGCTATGTCGCGGCTGACTGATTGAGCCTGACAAAACCGGGGCGTAAATCAAAAGGGCCGCGCAGCAGATGCTGGCGCGGCCCTTTTTTGTTGCGATCTCACAAGGCGCTCAGGATTTTCCCCGATTTTTCGGGCCGCCAAAGCTGCGCTTCTTGCCCGCCCCGGCCCCGGCACCTGCCGCTTTCGCCGCCGCCTGACGCGCGCGGTTCTTCTTGCTGGAGGGTTTGCCCGCCGGCGGTTTCGCCCCCTTCGGACGCCCGTCCTGGCCACCCGGGCGCTCGGATTTTCCGGCACCCGATGTACGGGGCCGTCCACGGGTCATCGCCGCTGCCCGCGCGCGGGGCGTCTTTACCGTGTCTCGGCTTTTTCCCATGCGGGGGTTTCGCGCCGGGTTTGGGTTTTTTCACCCGGGGGGTAGGATCATCGTTCCATTCGACCGGTCTGGTCGTCTCGGAGGCCTTACCCTTGACCGCCGGGGCCGCGTCTTGTGCGCGCGGCTTGCGCGGTTTTGGCTCCGAAGGTTTGTCGGGCCGCGGGCCGCGATCCAGTTTCGGTGGCTTGGCCAGACGGGTCAGCGCCGCGCCCTCTTCCAGCGTCATCGCCGGGCCGATAGCCGCCAGAAACCCATCAACCGCCGCCTCGCGCAGCTCGATCAGCGAGGCATCAGGTTGAATGCGGATCGCGCCGATATCCTCGCGCGATACGTTGCCCATCTTGCACAGCATCGGCAACAGCCTGCGCGGCTCGGCACCCTTCGCACGCCCACCGGCCAGCGAAAACCACACGCTAGGGCCAAAGGCCGCGCGCGGTTTGGCCGGTTCATTTACATCCGCAAGCTCTTCGGGCGCGGAATGACGCTCGCGGTAAAGCCGCAGATAGGCCGCCGCAATCTGCTCGGCGCTGAAACTGTCCATCAGCCGGGCGACCGTGGCGCTGTCGGATTCGGCCACCGGTTCATGCCAGTCTGGATTGGCCAGCATGCGATCTTCGTCCTTGGCCGACACCGCCTCGGCCGAAGGTGCTTCGCCCCATTCCGCCGATAACTTGGCCCAGCCCAGCAACCGCTCGGCCTTGCGCCGCGCGGCGGGGGGGCACGATCATCGCACTCACGCCTTTGCGCCCGGCCCGGCCGGTCCGCCCCGAACGGTGCAGGAGGGTGTCCTGATTGCTGGGCAGTTCCGCATGGATCACCAGATCAAGATTGGGCAGATCGATCCCGCGCGCTGCCACATCCGTGGCCACACAGACCCGTGCGCGCCCATCACGCATCGCCTTCAGGGCATGAGTGCGTTCAGACTGAGACAGTTCGCCCGACAGGGCTACAACGGAAAATCCGCGATTGGACAGCCGCGTGGTCAGCCGGTTCACCATCGCGCGGGTGTTGCAGAACACGATCGCATTGGGGGCCTCGTAAAACCGCAACACGTTGATGATCGCGTTCTCGCCATCGCGGGGCGAGACCTTGTAGGCGCGGTAATCAATATTGGCGTGTTGCGAGGCACCGCTGGTGGTGGCAATGCGCAGCGCGTCTTTCTGATAGCTTTTCGCCAGTTTGGCGATGGCCGCCGGGACGGTGGCGGAAAACAGCAATGTCTGACGGTCCTCTGGGGCGTTTTCCAGAATGAACTCAAGGTCTTCGCGAAAACCCAGATCCAGCATCTCATCCGCTTCGTCCAGCACCACGGCCTTCAGCGCGCTCAGATTGATCGACCCGCGCATGATATGATCGCGCAGACGCCCCGGCGTGGCCACGACGATGTGGGCACCCCGGCCCAGCGCGCGGCGTTCATCGCGCATGTCCATGCCGCCCACGGTCGAGGCAACAACCGCGCCCGCCTTTTCAAACAGCCAAGCCAGCTCGCGCGTGGGGGCAATCACCAAGGCCAAAGGGGCGTCAGCCCTGTCAAACACATCGCTGTCGCCCAAAAGCCCCGGCGCAATCGCCAGGCCAAAGCCAAGGGTCTTGCCCGATCCGGTCTGCGCCGAGACCAACAGGTCCTTGCCCGTGGTTTCAGGGTCGGTCACCGCCTCCTGCACAGCAGTGAGAGTGGTGTATCCGCGCGCGTCCAGCGCCTCTGCCAAGGTCTTCTTCACAGCCGTTCCAAATCCGTCTTGTTATAGGGTGGTCAGCAGGCCCACAGTCGCGGTGCCGGCCGACAAGGGGCTGCATCTAGCCCTTTGGCGACGGGATGTACAGGTCTTGCACCTGTGTTTATTGTATTTCGCGCCAGATGATCAGGACGTGAGAGCTGCGCGCATTCGCATCCCACCCGGATCAAACACCGCACCATGATAGACAGTGGCCACAAAGAACATACGGGCAATATCGACCTGCACTTTTGTCCCCTCCGGCAGCATGTGCCGCAACGGGGCCAGCGCCACCGGATATCCCACGCGATACCCAAAGGCACAGGAACTGGTCTGACCAATGATTTGGCCCTGATGGTATACCGACTCATGTCCGATTGGCACTGCACTGACATCGTCAAACACCAATGTGGCTATCTGCGGCGCGCCCCCCTCGGCGCGGCGCGCTTCAACTGCCTCGGCACCGGTAAATCCACCCGTGCTGCGCATCGCAAAGCCAAGGCCTGCCTCAATCGGTGAGATGTCGCTGTCCAGTTCATGGCCCATCGCGCGAAAGCCTTTCTCGATGCGCATCGCAGTTTGTGCGAACAGCCACGCCGGCGGGGCGTTTTCTGTCAGGCAGGTGATCTCCCACCCCGCTTCGCCCACATAAGACAGACGTGCGGCGCGTACATATTTGCCCGCGATATAGGCCGGGCCTACCTTGAAGTATCCCAGATCATTCAACTCGGGCGCGCCACACTCAGTGACGACCCGCTCGGCCTCCGGCCCCATCAGGCCCAGTATGGCGTATCGCCCGGTGCTATCGCTCAGCTTGACATCAAACCCCTCGGCAGCGCGGGCAAACCACGCCATGTCCCGCTTGATCGCCCCGGTGCCGGTGAACAGGCGATAGTGATCTGGTGCGATCCTTTGGGCGGTGAGATCGCTTTCAAAGGTTCCGCGCGTGTTCAGAACAGCGCTATAGATCACCGAGCCGGGCGCGCGGTTCATATGGCCCGAGCAGGTCTGCATCAGGAACGCTTCGGCATTCGGACCCTCAACCTCGATCTTGCCAAAAGAAGAGGCATCGAAAATCGCGGCATGATTATGGGCGGCCATCACCTCGGCCTCAACCGCCTCGAACCAGTCAGGACGCGCGAATGTCAGCGCCGGTTCATCCGTTTTGCCAAAATAAAGCGGACGCTCCCAACCATAGAACTGGCCCATATGCGCGCGCGCCCTGCGATATTCGGCGTCAAGCGGCAAGGCGCGCAAATCCCGCGCAGTGCTGAGTTGCTTGCCCGGATAGGCAATGTCGTAATGGGTGCCCAGAATTTCGGGCGCGCGCGCCATCAGGTGCTGAACCGAGTTGAACACCGGCGCAAAGCGTTTGGCATCCGCCTCGGACAGATCATAGGCGGTGTGACCATGGACGATGGCATGAGCAAGGTTCATCCCCGCTCCGCCGCCCGAGGCCATGCCGACAGAGTTCATCCCACAACCCAGATAAAGCCCGCGCGTTTCTGCCGTCTCGCCCAGCATGAATGTGCCGTCGGGGGTAAAGCTTTCGGGACCGTTCAGCAGCATTTTCACCTCGGCGGTTTCCAGCGGTGGCAGGCGATGCAGGGCCAGTTCCATCATCGGCTCAAAATGATCCCAATCCTCGGGCAGTAGGCCAAATTCAAAACTGTCATCCAGCACACCGGGCGCAATCGGTTTGCCTAAAGGCTCAAAACACCCCACCAGCAATCCACCGGAATCATCGCGGATATAGAGGTGGCTGTCATGATCGCTGAGCGTGGGCATATTGCCGGTGATCCCCTCGATCGGCTTGGTCAGCAGGTAGAAATGTTCGCAGGCCAGTGCGGGCACATCTGCCCCGGCCATCGCGCCCACCTCGCGCGACCACAGGCCAGTACACAGCGCCACAGCCTCGCAACGGATCACCCCTTGGGAGGTTTCCACCCCACGAATGCGCCCACTTTCCGTGAGAATGCCAATCACGCCCGTCTGCTCAAACAGGCGCGCACCACGGGCCTTGGCGCCTTTCACCAAGGCAGTACAGACATCCGAGGGAGAGACCCGCCCGTCCTCCGGCGACCAGACCGCGCCCAGCACGTCACTGCCATTCATCAGCGGCCAGTGTTCTTGCGCCTCACCCGCCGTGATCGAGCGGGCATCAATACCATAGGCATGGGCCAGCGCCTCTTGCCGTTGGATATGGATCAGCCGGTCAGGCGTGGTGGCGATGGACAGCGATCCTTTCTGGATCCAGCCCACGGATTGCCCGGTCTCGGCCTCTAGCTGGCTATAAAGATCCACGGAATACTGGATCATCCGGGTCAGGTTGTGCGAATGGCGCAGCGCCCGCACCTGTGCCGCAGAATGCCATGTGGTGCCGCTGGTCAACCGGTTGCGTTCCAGCAGTACCGCATCGGCGACGCCCATCTTCGCCAGATGATAGAGGGTCGAGCAGCCCATGATACCGCCCCCGATCACAACAACCGAGGCGTGGGAAGGAAGAGATGTATCGATCATGAGTTCACCCGGCTTGACCTGCGCTGTTTCATATGTTTCAATTTTCTAGGCTCAATTAGCATTTATTATGCGTGGCGACCTGTGATAGAACACACCATGAACAAAATTATGGGTGCGGCACATGGATCATCAGGCTTTTTTGGTGTGGCTTAACGAGATCGACAACCTTTCATCGAAACAACGGGCTGAAACCGGACGGCTCGTTGCCGGGGTATCGTCGCTGGAAAGCGTGATCGATCTCCCTGAGGCGAATGTTCGCGAGGGGCGTATCTGTCCGCACTGTGCTTCGGGCGGTGCGATCATCAGGGGCCATGCAAGTGGCCTGGCGAGGTTCTTTTGCAAAGGCTGTCGCAAAACCTTCAACGCGCTGACCGGGACGCCGCCTGCCCGCTTGCGCCACAGGGACAGATGGGCAGGGTTCGCAGCTTCCCTGCGCGACGGCGAAACGGTAAAGGCGTCCGCTGAGCGTTGTATGGTGGCCGACACCACAGCTTTTCGTTGGCGTCATCGCTTTCTTCAGGCTGTAACGGTCGGTGCGGTCAAGCTGTGCGGGATCGTCGAAGCCGACGAGACGTTCTTTCCGCGCAGCCGGAAAGGGGAGCGTAATCTCTCTCGAAAAGCCCGCAAACGCGGGGGAAAGGCCTCAAAACGCGGATTGTCGAAGGAGCAGGTTCCGGTCCTCGTTGCGGTCGACCGATCAGGCACCACCATCAGTGCTGTCTTGCCTGCGGTGACAGCCGAACATCTCAAAACGGTTCTGCAGCCACGTCTTGATGGGGACGCTCTCCTGGTGACCGATGGCTGCACCGGGTACCCGCCCTGCGCCGCAGAAATGGGCGTCAGCCATGAAAGTCTCAACCGGACCGCCGGAGAACGTGTCCGTGGTGAATTGCACATTCAAACCGTGAACAGTCGGCATGAGCGGTTAAAGACCTTTCCGCGCCGCCATCGGGGTATCGCAACCAAATACCTGGACAGCTGCCTTCGGTGGTTCCACCTTGCCGTCCTTCCGAGCCACCAAACGCCGCGCGCGATACTTGCCGCAGCAGCAGGCATCCTGCCTGTAATACGCCACGCATAATCAATGCTATACCGGAGCTACGCCAAAACCCGAAACTTCTCATGAGTTATGACGCGAAAATTGTCTGAGACTTGGCTTCGGAATGTTTTCCACTCGTTTGGTATGGTTACGCGGAAGAACTTCAGGATTGCATTCGCAAACTGTTTTTGGGTTGGGTAATGATGATTGTGCGTCACGAACTGGTGCATGACAGCCCATAATCGTTCAATGGGGTTCAGGTGCGGGCAGTATGGCGGCAACTGGATAAGGTGGATGCGGCAATCTGGCCTTGCGAGAAACGCCCTGACATCCGGCCCTTTGTGATAGGGCGCGTTGTCCCAGATGACGTGGATTAATCGCTTGTCGGGGTTGCGCGTTTCAATCTTGGCTAGAAGCTGCGTGGCACTGACACCGTCGACGGTGGTTGGCTCGACAAAGGGCGCGTCGAAGGTTTCAAGGTTGAGCCCGCCATGGATATTCACACGGCCTCGCCCAGCAGTGGTCGGGACTGCGGGGTTTGAGCCTGCCTTCACCCAGCCATATGCAGGCTTTGTCTGATATTCTGGGTGGACGGCATCAGCGAAATAAACGGCTTCATCAGCGCCAAGCTCGGTCATCAACCGCTCGTACATCGTAATGAAGCTGGCCTGTTTCTCGACAGATACACCCCGTGGCAGGGCCTTGGGTTTGCGATACTCAAACCCGAGCCGGGCAAGAAGCTTGATGCAGCCAGAATGCGAGTAGCGCAGGCCAAATTCTGTTGAAATATGGGCTCTTATCTCAACTGTCGAACGGCAGAAGCGACCGTTCAGCCAATCGCATAATGCAGCCTCTTGATCTGGGGCCATACGAGATTGACCCCCTTTCCAGCCATCGGCGGCAAGCGCGTCCCAGCCGCTTTCACGGTAGGTTTTGTGCCAGCCACGAATGGTGTCGTCGTCCAAATATAGAAATTCCGCGATTACTTGACAGGACTTCCCGTCATCCAGCAAAAGGAGCGCATTTGCACGCCGTGCAATCCCATGATCTTCGCGTTGACTGCGCACACAGGACTCAAGCTCAAGGCGCTCCGTGGGAGAAAGAAAGTTGGGACGGATCATGCGGCTAGCTGAATCGTTCTACGGTCAGACGTCAACCCGTCAAAAGTCGGGTGCTCGAGGACTCTGTGTATAATTGAGCCATTTTCTATGTTTGGAAAAAAATGCAACAGAGTCCAGCAGTGACATCGCAAACGGTGCTGGACCGGTTCACAGCCGATACGCTGAGATCGCTCAGTCCGCAGCTGCGCAAGGCTGCGCGATATGTGGTCGAACATCCGGGCGAAGTGGCCACACGCTCGCAACGCCATGTGGCGCGCACCGCCAAATTGTCGGCGCCGACCTTCACACGGCTGGAGCATGCCATTGGCTATGACAGCTATGATGAGCTGCGTGATCTGTGCCGCGCCGAGGTGATGCAGCCACGCACATCCCTTGCCGAGAAGGCGCAGACGCTGGTTGAAAGTATCCGTCTTGATCAAGGAGAATTTTGCGACCATTCGCGGTCAGCCTTGACAAGCGCATTTGCCATCTCGATCAGTTTTCTCATGAGCGCGGTGAGAGCGACTTTGGCAGGCTTCCCGGCTGCCATCATGGCCTGGTATTTCCTTGCGAGGTCAGGGTTGTGGCGTGCCGCGACGAGAGCCGGCATGTAAAGAGCGTCGCGCAGGAATTTACGACCGCCCTGAATGAAGGCCTTGCCGCGCCATTGCCCGGACTGTCGCGTCATGGGTGCGGGGCCCGCCGGACTGGCTGCCTTCCTGCGGTCCAGTGTTCCAATCTCTGGAAATTCGACCAGGATGGCGACGGCAGCGACCTCGCCGATGCCGGGAATGGAGCGGAGAATATCATGTGCGCGCGCCCTTTTCCGACAATCACGCAGACGCGTCCCGAGTTCATCGTCAAGATCTGCGATCTGGCGTTTGACCTGCGTCAGGCGTGGTTTTGTCTGGCGGCGTGTGAACGCCAGAGTCTGTGTTTTCACACGGTTCAACAGCCGGGTTCTGTCCTTGACCAGGGCCATCCGCGCGATCTGCAACTCTTTGAGTTCACGTTCATTCCTGTTGTAAGGCCTGTCCGGTACCGGATCGAACGCCGAACCCATCGTGGCCAGGATGCGCGCGTCAACGGCATCTGTTTTGGCACGCGTTCCATGCGCCTGGGCAAAGCGGCGGGCCTGTAGTGGATTGATCTTCACCAGAGGCAATTTGCCCGGGAACGTCTTCTCGAAGGAGGCATGGTAAGCACCCGTTGGTTCAAAGACCACGATTTGTGGCTGTTCGCTCCCGATCCAGCGCCTGAGCGCGCGAAAGCCGGAAGCGGTGTTGTCGAATTGGGCATGTTGTCCTGTCTTGATCCGATGCACATCCAAATGCGCTTTGGAGATGTCGATCCCGATGCTGTCCTTCATTATCTTCGATGTCCTGTGCCTGTCGTGCAGAGCCAGCAGCTGCTGCGTATCCGTTCAGGCCTCATGCGAAGACGGTGGCTGATCAAACTATCAAACGGTTCATTACAACCAGGCCCCTCACGATCCAGCGACCGTCGAAGCCAGTCACGCCATATATGGCGTGACTGGCTTCGACTCAAACTTCGCATGAAACCCGGGGAAAGTCATAAGACAAGCCGTCACGAGAGCTCTGACAAGACCGCGTTTTTCACCCAGCATGCTCTGGCCGGGGTGCAGAATATCGAAACGTCACTGGGCCATCTGGATCACCCCGATCTGGCCGCACTGGTTACCCGTCTGGCCAATGCGCGGCGGGTCGTTCTGGTCGGGGTGATGAGTGCGCGCCCGATTTTGGAGTACGCCGCCTATATCGCCAATATGGCGCTGGGGGGCTGGTCCCTGCTGGGGCGGGATGGCGATGGCGGCGCGGGTATTCTCACCGATCTGGAACCCGAAGACACTGCAGTGGTGTTCAGCATCGCGCCTTATGCAGCCAAAACCGTCCGGCTGGCAGACCGCCTTAAGGCGGCGGATGTGCCGGTGATCGCGGTGGCGGATAACCACCTTTCCCCCCTGAGCGAAGACGCGCAGCATTGCGTCTATCTCAGCACCGCCAGCCCACAGTTTTTCCCATCGCACGTTGCGGCGATGGTTTTTTTTGAAGCGGTAATCGGTATGGTTATCAGAGAAAGAGGGGGCGACTCGCAACAACGCATCGCCCGCGTGGAGCAACAGAACCACGACCTCGCAGAATAGATGGTTTTTTTTGAAGCGGTAATCGGTATGGTTATCAGAGAATTAGAGGGGGCGACTCGCAACAACGCATCGCCCGCGTGGAGCAACAGAACCACGACCTCGCAGAATACTGGCAGGACAAACCAGCCAGAGATTAGGGAGACTAAATTATGAAAAAGACACTGACAACAGCGGCAAGCGTGCTGGCCTTGAGTGCGATGACAACCACCGCCGCCCTGGCCGAATGCACCAACGAGCGTTGGAATTCCGTCATGGAGCGCGGCACATTGGTTGTCGGCGTAAAAGCCGATTACAAGCCCTGGGGGTTTCGCGATGAAAGCGGCGCAATCGTTGGCATGGAAATCGACATGGCCATGGATGTGGGCCGCGCCATGGGCGTCGATGTCGAACTGGTGGCTGTGCAATCCTCGAACCGGATGCAGTTTCTTGAGCAAGGCAAGATCGACCTGATGATCGCCACCATGTCGGATCGTGCGGACCGCCGCGAGATCGTCGGAATTCCGGGGCCGAACTATTACACCTCGGGCACCAATGTCATGTCGCCCACTGCATTGGGTTTCACCGAATGGGAAGACCTGCGCGGCAAACCGGTTTGTGGCAAACAAGGCGCGTTCTACAACCAGATCGTGGAAGAACGTTACGGTGTCGAGATCGTAGCCTTCACCGGCAATGCCGAAGCCAAACAGGCGCTGCGCGACCGCAAATGCGTCGCCTGGGTCTATGACGACAGCTCGATCGGGTCTGATCTGGCCTCGGGCAACTGGGATGATTTCGAGATGCCGCTGGCCTCGGAAGATGACAATCCCTGGGGTCTGGCCGTGCCGCTGGAAGAGCAGAACTGCGTCTTTGGCAACTTCATGTCGGGCATGCAGTACAATTGGCACCGCGACGGCACGCTGATCGCGCTTGAGGCCAAGTGGGGCATCAAACCAACCACCTATCTGGCCGACAAGGCCGAGCGGTACGGCGACTGGCTGGCAGAATAATCCAGCCCTGAAACGGCGCCCTTCCCCTGCTGGAGGGGCGCATATGATTGGACCCTCCTCGAATGGAAGACTTCTTCCGCGACCTGGCCGCTGACGCGCCGCGCTGGAACTTCATCTGGATGTATGATGAACGCCAGCAGGGGAAGGTGCTGGCCGGGCTTTGGATGACCATCAAACTCAGCGTGATGTGCCTGATCCTGTCGGTGATCATCGGGCTGGTCGGGGCGTGGATGCAGGGCGCGCGCTCGACCGTGGTGCGCGCAGTCGTGCAGGGCTATATCCAGTTTTTCCGCAACACGCCGCCAATGGTGCAACTGCTGTTTTTCTACTTTGCACTGGGGCAGTTCACCCCGGTGATCGCAGGCGATGACGGGTGGACAGTGCAGCCGATCATCTCAAACGTTGGCTGGGCTGTGATCTCGCTCAGCCTGTTCGCAGGCGCGTTCAACGTCGAAATTTTTCGCGCCGGGATTGAGGCGGTGCCCGAAAGCACGGTCGAGGCCGCCGAGTCGCTCGGCTTTAGCCGCCTGCAAATCTATCTCTATATCGTGCTGCCGCTGGCCTTCCGGGTGTGCCTGCCTGCGCTGAACAACAACCTTGTGAATCTGGTGAAAACCACCACGCAGGCCTATGCGATTGCGGTGCCCGAACTGCTCTATCACTCAGTCTCGATCTGGAATGATTTTCCCTCGGCGCAGTATCCCACCATGCTGCTGGTCTTTGTGTCCTACATCCTGCTGGTCGCCATTCTTGTCTTTGGCATGAGCCGCTGGGAACGCACGCTGAAAATTCCGGGGTATGGCACATGAGACGTATTCCCGGTGTGAACACGCCCGGCAACGGGCTGGCGGTGCTCAAACCTTTCGACACCAAGGCGCATGTGCCCGACGGCTATATCTTTACCCGCTGGGTGGCGAACCTGCCTTGGTGGACGCCGGTTTTGTTGCTCGCCGTGATGGCGATCTGGCCCTCGATTGCTTACGCGCAAAGCCGGTTCAGCACGGGCGAGGCCTTTGGCGCGTTGTGGCGATGGATGCCGTTCCTGTTGTGGTCAGGGTTCGTGTTCAACGTGATCATCTCGGTTTTGGCGATGGCCATTGGCACGGTGGCAGGCGCGGCCCTTGGGTTGGCGCAAATCTCGCCCCTGAAACCCCTGCGCTATGCTGCGTGGTTTATCACGCAACTGTTTCGCAACTCACCCTGGCTGGTGCTGTTGTTCATCGTGCTGCTGGCCTTCCCGTTTGAAATCAACATCTTTGCTGTGACCATCCGCATCCCCGACTGGATGAAAGGGGTGATCGGCCTGTCCCTGCCGGTGATGGCCAACATCTCGGAAGTGGTGCGCGGCGCAGTGCAATCGGTGCCCACCGCGCAATGGGAGGCCGCTGAAAGCCTGGCCTTTTCACGCCGCCAGATCCTGTGGCAGATCATCCTGCCGCAATGTTACAAACGCATGTTGCCGCCCTGGATGAACTGGTACGCAATCCTGACCATGGCCACGCCCCTGTGCAGCCTGCTGGGGATCGAGGAAATCATTACCCTGTCGCGTCAGGCGATGGAGGCCGAAGACAATCACCCCGAACTTCTGGTGCCGTTCTTCGGATTCGCGCTGATGATGTTCTTTATCTACTGCTATCCCATTGCCCGGCTGACCATGCGGCTGGAGCGTAAATTCGCCGTGAAACTATGAGGACACGCTATGACCTGGACCTCTGAACAACCGATCATTTCGATCAAGGATGTGCATAAATCCTTCGGCTCTCTCGAAGTGCTGAAAGGCGTCAGCATCGATGTGATGAAAGGTGAGGTGATCTGCATCATCGGCCCATCGGGCTCGGGCAAATCCACGCTGATCCGCTGTATCAACGGGCTGAATGATATCCAGCAAGGCTCGATCACTGTCGAAGGCCTGGAGGTGCATGATGCCAACCTCGACAGGCTGGAATTGCGCAAGAAGGTCGGCATGGTGTTCCAGCAGTACAACCTGTTCCCGCATAAGACCGCACTGGAAAACGTGATGATGGCACCGATCAAGGTGCTTAAGCAGGACAAGGCCGAGGTGGAAAAACGCGCCCTTGAGCTGATGAAAAAGGTGCGACTGGACGGTAAGGAACACAGCTATCCCGGTGAACTATCGGGTGGGCAACAACAGCGTGTTGCGATTGCAAGGTCGCTGGCGATGAACCCCGATGTGATGCTGTTTGACGAAGTCACCGCCGCACTTGACCCTGAAACGGTGAAAGAAGTGCTGGTCACAATCAAGGATCTGGCCGCCGAGGGGATGACCTGCATCCTTGTGACCCATGAGATGGGCTTTGCCCGCGAGGTCGCCGATCACATCTATTTCACCGATCGCGGCGTCATCGTGGAACACGGCCCCCCGGCCACATTCTTTACCGAGGCCAGCGATCCGCGTACCCGCGAATTCCTCAGCCAGATTCTTTAAATCGCACTTTGTCACAGGCACTTAGGACCCTCAGCAATTGCAGTGCGCCGACATTCCGCGTAAGGTTAACCCAACGGGGTATGTGGTTACGGATTGGTTTAGCACTCAGGGTCGGCGCAACTACCTGCGTATCTCTCGATTAACCCTTGGACAGTTTGAGCAGCTTAGTTTGCCCCTCGCACTTGGACCATCGGGACGGGAACCCCTATGAAACGCATCGAGAATCTCGATATGATCCGCACCTCGCTGCTGTTGCGCAGCCTGCCGGATGAGGCCGTTGACATCTTGCTGCAGGATGCCTCCGTGCGCTCTGCCACACGGGGCGAGACGATCTTTCTTCAGGGTGAGCCGGCCAATGCGATTCACATCGTCGCCGAGGGTTGGGTCAAACTCTACCGCGTGTCGCCCAACGGCAACGAGGCGGTGGTGAACGTCTTTACCCGTGGTCACAGTTTTGGCGAGGCGGTGGCCTTTCGCCTGGGCACCTACCCGGTGTCCGCCGAGGCGGTGACCGATTGCAAGCTGCTGGCGATTTCATCGCGCACCTTCATCAACCTTCTGAAACATGATCCCGAAGTCGCAATTGCGGTGATCGCCTCGACCTTCGCGCATCTCAATCAACTGGTGGGTCAGGTCGAGCAGATGAAGGCTCAGACCGGTGCACAACGTGTGGCCGATTTCCTGCTGGAACTTTGCGATTGCAATACCGGAAGCTGCACAGTCACCCTGCCCTATGACAAGGCGCTGATCGCCGGGCGTTTGGGCATGAAACCCGAAAGCCTGTCGCGCGCCTTTACCAAGTTGAAACCGGTCGGTGTCAGCGTTTTGCGCAACCACGCCACGATCAAGGATGTCGAGGGCCTGATGACCTATGCCGAAGAAGACCCGGCCTCGGCCTGGGGCAAAGCGCTGTGAGCCGCCTGGAGGCGGCGCTGGCAGCGATTGATGTCGCAAATCCCCACGATCCCAAGCTTGACGAGGGCCAACCAGAGGCACAGCTTTATGGTCAGCGGATGAGCGAAGAGGTCGCGCGGCTGTTCCCGGACGCGTCTGAGCCGTTGCAGATCGCCGCCCGAGGTCAGCATATCGAACGCTGGACCCTCAAGCGCAAAGACTTCCCGGAAGGGCGTGCAGGCTATCTGGATTGGCGCAGTGCATTGGCCCGCCATCACGCCACCCGCGTAGGGGAGATCATGATCGCCGCTGGCTATTCCAGCGACGCGGCCGACGCCGCAGGCCGCATGATCCGCAAAGAGGGCATCAAGCGCGACGCCGAGGTGCAGGCATTGGAAGATGTGATCTGTTTTGTCTTCCTGAAATGGTATTTCGCGCCGTTCTCGGGCACGCAATCGCCCGAGAAACTTGAGCGGATCGTGGCCAAAACCGCCCGCAAAATGTCAGCTATGAGTGGCAGCCGTATTCTCCCCAAAACGGGTAATTAAAAATTCCCCAACATTAGCGGCGACGGCGATTTTCGAACCTCAAATATTCGAAAATTGTCGTTGCCGCGAGAAGCAGGCTTGATGGTTCCGATAATGAGCAACAGGGGCCACCGAGTGCAGGGAATCAAGGAGATCGTTTTGATCAACGATTTACATCAACAAGGTTTGAGTATTTCAGCCATTGCCCGGAAAGTCGGGTGCGACCGCAAGACGGTTAAGAAGTACATCGAGAGAGGGTTGGTGGCGCCGGTCTATGGTCCGCGCGCGCCAAGAGTGGGTTTGCTGGACCCCTACGCGGCGTATTTGACCGAACGGGTGGCGTCGTTTCCTGATTTGTCCGGGTGCCGCCTTCTGCGCGAGATCAGGGATCCGGGGTATGAGGGGAGCTATTCAACGCTGAAGCCATTTTTGCGGGAAGTTCGTCCGCCTTCGCGTACACAGTTTGAGCGGCGGTTTGAGACGCCCCCAGGCAAGCAGGCGCAGGTGGATTTTGCGGAGTTCAGTGTCTCGTTCACGGACGAGCCGGGCGTCACGCGCAAGGTCTGGCTGTTCTCGATGGTGCCTGGCCATTCTCGCTGGCTCTGGGGTCGGTTCGTGTCGAGCCAGAACCTGCAATCTGTGATGCGCTGTCATATCGCGGCATTTGAAGAGATGGGCGGATCACCGGAACACATTCTCTATGATCGTATGAAAACAGCGGTGATTGGCGAGGATGAGAGCGGCGTTGTGACCTACAACACGTCCCTGGTTGCTTTGCTCAATCACTACGGCACGGTGCCCCGTGCGTGCCAGCCTTATCGGGCGAAGACGAAAGGGAAAGTCGAAAGACCTTTCCGCTATATCCGTCAGGACTTCTTTCTGGCGCGGACGTTCCGCAACATCGACGAGCTGAACGCCCGGTTCGACCTATGGCGGACGGGTATTGCCAATCCGCGCACTCACGCCACGACCTTGCGCGTCATTGATGAGGCCTTCGCCGAGGAACAATCCAGTCTGAAACTGTTGCCCGCAATTCCTTACAACGCGGTTCTGACTGTTGAGCGCCGGGTCAGCCATGAGGGCATGGTCTCGGTTGCGGGTAATTATTACAGCGTGCCCGATACAACGAGGAAGCGCGTGCTTGAGGTCCAAAACCACACGCACGAGGTTCGGATCTTTGAGGACGGACAGTTGGTTGCCCGCCACCCGATCTTGAGCGGTAAGAACCAGCGGCGCGTTGATCCCGCACACCGAAAGGGCCCGCCGGTTCAGTGCATATCACCGCAATCGTCGGCCATCGCGCGCCGATCCCTGGACTTTTACGGCGCTGTCGGTGAACGCATGGCGGCACAGGGAGCATCGCAATGACAGAGGTTCTCGATCGGATCAGGGGTGCGATGGTTGGGCTGAAGATGCCACGTGCGCTCGAAGCGCTCGATCATACCGTGCAGAAGCTGGAACAGGGCGAGATCACTGCGATTGAGGCTATCGACAGCCTTTTGTCCGAGGAATACAGCACCCGCGAGACCCGGCGTATTGATGTGGCCTTGCGTACATCCAAGCTGTTACCCATCAAAACACTGGAAAGCTTCGACTTCAGCTTCCAGCCGTCGCTCGATCGCGAACGCATTGCGGCTCTCGCCCGGCTCGACTTCATCCGACGCGCAGAAGTTGTCCATTTTCCCGGGCCACCCGGCACCGGCAAAAGCCACCTGGCCACCGCCCTTGGCGTTGCCGCCGTCAAAGCGGGCATGCAGGTCTATCGCGCGACCTTGGCAGAGTTGGTTGAGGTTCTGGCAAAGGCAGAGCGCCAGGGCCTGCTTGCCGAAAAGATAAGGTTTTACGCCAGATCATCGCTGCTGGTCGTCGACGAGATCGGCTATCTGCCGATCACTCAGGGCGGCGCAAATCTGTTCTTCCAACTCGTGAACGCCCGCTACGAAAAGGGCGCGATGATCCTCACGTCAAACTGCGGGTTTGCAGAATGGGGTGATGTCTTCGGTGATCCCGTCGTCGCCACCGCGCTCCTCGATCGGCTGCTTCACCATGCCGTCGTCGTCCAGATCGAAGGCGCAAGTTACCGGCTGCGCGGTCACTCAGACCTGATCCCGGAACACGCACGCACCAACGCACCAATTACACCGCCACCCGCACCAAAACGCCGTGGCCGCCCACCCAAAAATAGAGGCGAAAGTCAATTGTAAAACGCGGAGCAATATTGGGCCACAGAAGCGGCTGCATATCGCAGTTGTAGCGGAGTAAAAGTCCGCCAGTTTGTGCCCTTCGTTTATTCGGAGGGCGGGAGATGTATTCTGTGGATATTTATAGTCGTGTGCGCCGTGCTTGTTTGAAGGACGGTATGTCTGGCCGAGAAGCGGCGCGGTTTTTCAACATGGCGTAATCAGGATCAGCACTCAGTTACCCCTGTTATTCTGGATGCACATGCAATTGAAAAGGAGACTGACCAATGGAATATTTTGCTGGTTTGGATGTGTCCATGGAAGAGACGCATATCTGCATTCTGGATCGTGAAGGGGCCCTTATTCGTGAAGGAAAAGCGAGCTCAACACCAAAAGCGATCGCTGACTTCCTCGCTTCTGGACCACCATGTGCCAAAGTTGTATTTGAAACGGGACGGATGGCACCAATGCTTTACCATGGGCTGACGGAGCTTGGTGTCCCGGTTGTTTGCATCGAGAGCAGGCAAGCATATCAGGCCCTTAAATCTCTGGCCGGCCACAAGACGGACCGCAATGATGCCCGCGGTTTGGCACACCTGGCGCGGACGGGATTCTACAAGCCGACCCATGTCAAATCACTGTCAGCGCACGCAATCCGGTCGCTGATCGCAGCCCGCAAGAAGCTGGTCGGACAGCGTGTGACGCTCGACAATCAGATCCGCGGTCTGGTCGTCGTCTTCGGCGTGCGGCTGCCACGAGCTTTGTCTCCGGCATTCAAAAACGCGGCGCTAAAAGTTAGCGATGGAGTGCCTGGCCTCCATGCCGCAATTTGCGGACTGTTCGCAGCACGCGAAGCAATCCTCGCGGCGGTTGCAGCCATTGATGGCGACATCAAAAAGATGACCCGCAAATCCGAAGTCTGCCAGCGCCTTATGACGGTACCAGGGGTCGGTCCGATCACAGCATTGGCCTTTGCCGCAGCAATTGATGATCCGTCGCGTTTCAGGAAATCGCGTGATGTGGGGGCGTATCTTGGACTGGTGCCGCGACGGCATCAATCTGGTGAAATCGACTACACGGGCAGCATCTCAAAGCGGGGCGACGTGCGCGTCAGAACGCTTCTCTATGAGGCCGCCAATGTGATGCTGACGCGGTATGCCGCTCCGCTCAAATTGAAGACATGGGCCCTCGCAATCGGTGCGCGCTCAACGATGAGAAAGGCCCGAGTGGCTCTGGCGCGTCGTCTGGCAATCATACTTCATGCCATTATGCGAGACAAAACTGACTTCCAGTCCGCGTAAGGCTTACGAGGCGACAACGAGGATTCCTAAATCAAAGTTCCCATCTGGGACGATGCCCGAGGGAGGGCGTGAGACACGGCGCCGATTCTGTAGCAACAGCCAAGACCAACGGTATGATTGCGGTTTCAACATTGCCGACCCACACCCAGCCAACCCCATCATGAACCTCAGAGTTCGAAGAGAACAAAGGCAACCTCTGACATCAAAAGCAGGAAACTCAGGAAACACGCATTGACAGATTAGAGAACAAAGATCGTAAGACGATCGCGAAGATGCTGCGCCATGAACTTCCGCCTGGGTATCGTCGGTCGGAAGCGCCTCGGCGGCCAACGCTTGATGGTTATGTTGGTGTGGTCGATGAGATACTGCGCACAGACAAAGCCCTGATCAAAAAGCAGCGACACACGGCCAAGCGCATCTTTGAACGGCTGCGCGATGAGCATGGATATGCCGGCAGCCTGACCACGGTGACCTATTACGTGCGCGAGCAAAAACGGCGCACCAAAGAGGTGTTTGTGCCGTTGTCGCATCGGCCGGGCCATGCGCAGGTTGATTTTGGTGAGACGCTGGGCGTGATCGGTGGCGTGGAATGCAAGATCCACTTCTTCGTGATGAGCTTGCCACATTCTGATGCGGTGTTTGTGAAGGGATATCCAGCTGAGACAACCGAGGCGTTTTGCGATGGCCATGTGTCCGCCTTTGCATTCTTTGGCGGCATTCCGCAATCCATTCTCTACGACAATACCAAGATCGCCGTGGCTCGGATACTCGGGGATAAGACGCGCATCCGCACACGTCGGTTTACGGAACTGCAGTCGCATTACTTGTTTGATGACAAGTTTGGCAGACCCGCGCGAGGGAACGATAAAGGCAACGTTGAGGGCATGGTTGGATACACCCGCCGCAACTTCATGGTTCCCGCACCTCGCTATGACAGCTTTGATGATCTGAACGCACATTTGGAAGAGAAGTGTTTAGCACGTCAGGCCGATACGTTGCGGGGTCACACCCAAACCATAGGCGCACGCCTGATGTCGGATTTGGATGCTCTGATGGGATTGCCCGTCGCAGAATATGAAGCCTGCGATCACGTCAGCACGCGTGCAACGTCGATCTCAATGGTGCGCTATCGCAGCAATGATTACTCGGTGCCAGTAGCCTATGCGCACCACGATGTTCATGTGCGTGGGTTTGTGCATGAGGTTATCATCGGCTGCGGCAATGAGATTATTGCGCGGCACAAACGATCCTACACATCAGCGGATATGGTCTTTGACCCATTGCACTTTTTGCCCCTGCTTGAACAAAAGGTGGGTGCCCTGGATCAGGCCGCGCCTTTGCAGGGTTGGCATTTGCCAGATGTATTTGCCACGCTGCACCGACTGCTTGAAGCCAGAATGGGTAAGCCGGGCAAGCGAGAATACGTTCAAGTCTTGCGCCTTTTGGAGACCTTCGAAATGGATGTTGTGCAAGGCGCAATCCAGCAGGCAATAGATATGGGTGCAATTGGCTATGACGCCGTAAAACACCTTGTACTGTGTCGGGTTGAGAAGCGGCCACCACGATTGGATTTGGACTTCTATCCATACTTGCCCAAGGCCAATGTCGGCACAACACGCCCATCCAGTTACATGAGCTTGATGGGAAGGACCGCGGCATGACCGAAGCCCCTCGGATTCTTCTACGGCATCATCTTAAACAACTGCGACTGCCAACGTTCCAAGGCGAGTATGCCAAACAGGCGCAGCTCTGTGCTGCAGAGAACAAAGATCACATCCACTATCTGGCGCGGCTGTGTGAGATGGAATTGATCGACCGCGAACGCCGGATGATTGAACGGCGCATCAAAGCGGCGAAGTTCCCCAGCACCAAGAGCTTGGATAGCTTTGACTTCAAGATCATGCCAAGCTTGAACAAGCCCCTGACGATGGATCTGGCACGATGCGATTACGTTAATCGCAGGGAGAACATCATCGCGCTCGGCCCGTCAGGCACGGGCAAGACACACATCGCCCTGGGACTTGGGCTGGCTGCATGTCAAAGAGGACTGAAGGTGCGCTTCACAACGGCTGCGGCATTAGTCCATGATCTGATCGAGGCTCAAGATGAGCGGAGATTGCAGCGCCTTCAAAAGCAACTGACCAGCCAGAACCTGTTGATCATTGATGAACTGGGCTTCGTACCGCTCAGCAAATCTGGCGCAGAGCTGCTCTTCGAGGTCATATCCCAATGCTATGAACGCGGCTCCATCATCATAACCTCGAACCTGCCCTTCGATGAATGGACTGAAGTCTTTGGCTCTGAGCGGCTGACCGGTGCGCTACTCGATCGTTTAACCCATCACGTCCACATCCTCGAGATGAATGGCGAAAGCTATCGGCTCAAACACAGTCGCAACAACCGAAAATAACCAGCCCGCAATCACAGTCAGAATAATGCTGGCCTTATGGCCAGCATGCGCTTTGGCACGCTTCAGCTTTGTGACGAGCACGCGTGCAAAAGCGCCACAAAAACATCAACCGAAGTGGCCCATTTTTACGCCGCGACATGGACCCATTTTACTCTGCGATTGACACATCCGCCCGGGCATGCGCAGGCGGATTTTGGTGAAGCGCCTGTCGTGATTGGCGGCGTTGAGCGGAAGGCGCACTTCTTCGCCTTTGATCTGCCGCAGAGCGATGCGTGTTTTACACTGCGGCAACCACCGAGGCCTGGCTGGATGGGCATGTGCATGCCTTTGCTTTCTTTGGGGCGGTTCCCCTGTCGATCCTCTATGACAATGACCGCTGCCTGGTGGCGCGGATCCTGCCGGACGGCACCCGGCAAAGAACCCAACGGTTCAGCGCAATGCTGTCGCATTATGTGGTCCGGGATCGCTACGGCCGTCCCGGCAAGGGGAACGACAAGGGAGCGGTCGAGGGGTTGGTCGGCTACGGGCGGCGCGACTTCATGGTGCCGATCCCGTCCTTTCCGGACCGGGATGCGTTCAACGCTCACCTGGAAGAGCAATGCCGCAAACGGCAGGACGATGTCCTGCGCGGACACAAGGCCAGCATCGGCGAACGGCTGCAAGCCGATCCGGCGGCAATGCAGGATTTGCCCGGCGCACCCTTCGAGGCCTGTGAGTTGCAAAGTGGCCAGGTCACATCGACATCGGTGCTGCGGTATCGCGGTAACGACTACTCGGTACCGGTCGCATATGGCCACCGCGCGGTCTGGATCAAGGGCTTCGTGATCCGCGTCGTTATCGGTTGCGCCACTGAGGTGATCGCCGATCATCCCCGCTCTTATGACAGCGGTGACATGGTGTTCGACCCGCTGCATTACCTGCCGCTGATCGAGCGCAGGATCATGTCCTTCGATCAGGCTGCGCCCTTGCAGGGTTGGGAACTGCCTGACGCCTTCGCCACGCTCCGGCGCTTGCTGGAAGCCCGGCAGGGCAAGGCGGGCAAAAGGGAGTATGTCCAGGTCCTGCGCCTGTCGGAACGGTTCGAGCTGGAGGTGCTGCATCTTGCCGTCAAAGACGCCCTGCGAATGGGGGCGGTCAGCTTCGATGCGATCAAGCACCTCGTCCTGTGCCGCGTCGAGCGAAGGCCCCCGAGGTTGGATTTGGATGTCTATCCGTTCCTGCCCGGAACCAACATCGCCACCACCTCGGCTTCTTCCTGTATGAGCCTTCTGTCAGGAGGTGACGCATGACGGATGCACCCGAACTGCCGCTGACACACCACCTCAAGACTCTGCGCCTGCCCACCTTCCTGCGCGAGCATGACAAGCAAGCGCGCATTTGTGCGGCGGAAGGCCTGGATCATGTGCGCTATCCAGCCCGGCTGACCGAGCTGGAACCAATCGATCGGGAGAGGCGCATGGTCGAGCGCCGGATCAAGGCGGCAAAGTTTCCAACCGTCAAAAGCCTCGACAGCTTCGACTTTACGGCCATCCCCGGTCTGAACAAGATGATGGTGCTGGAACTGGCGCGCTGTGAATGGATCGAGCGCAGGGAGAACGTCATCGCGCTCGGCCCGTCGGGAACCGGCAAAACCCATGTCGCTCTCGGGTTGGGGCTGACCGCCTGCCAGAAAGGGTTGCCTGTCGCCTTCGTAACCGCCGCAGCTCTCGTGCACGGGATGATGGAGGCCCGCGACGAGAAACGCCTCCGGCAGCTTCAGCGCAAACTGGCCAAGGTCAAACTGCTGATCATCGACGAGCCGGGCTTCGTCCCCTTGAGCAAAACCGGCGCCGAGCTTCTGTTCGAGCTGATCTCTCAGCGCTGCGAGCGTGGCTCAACCCTGATCACATCGAACCTGCCCTTCGAGGAATGGACCGAGACATTCGGCACCGAACGCTTGACCGGCGCGCTCCCGGACCGGCTGACACATCACGTCAACATCCTCGAGATGAACGGCGAAAGCTACCGCCTCAATCAGAGCCGCGCACGTATTGCCAACCCTTCAACCTGACAACTGAACAATCGGCCTGACGGCCAATGCGCCTTGGAACGTGCTTGCTGATTGGTGGCCACACGCCCCAAGGCGCACTCCACAAACTGGCCGACTTTTGCTCCGCCCCAGTGGCCGGATTTTACTCCGCCGTTGACAAAATTCAGGTTTGCCAAGGCCGCTACATTCCTTGCGATCATATCCGCCTGGCCATTATTGCGATGGGTATCGGCAAAAATCCCGAACTTTTTCATGCGGCAAATTCCATGCTCTACGCCGATGCGCAGCTTTGCGTGCCATGTGTTGCAGCTTTTCCGCTCTTTGGCAAGGGGATGGTTCCCTGAGGCTTTGAGCGGGACTTCCAGCGACGTTCCGGGATAACCGGGATCGCCCGGGACAGGCACACCGGGGGGCTTGTCCACGCGCGCTTCATCATATATCCGCCTGTCGTGCTTTCGCCCGGGCTGTGCAGGACCAACGGCCAGGATCCTTTTCCTGTCGTCGGTAATGATCCGGTGCGACGCTGTATGGCGTTTCTTCTTTCCTGAATAACTGGCTTTGCGCCTTGACGGCGTCCCGGGGCGCTGAACAGGGCGCTCGGTACCATCGATCACAGGATAGAGAAGATCGTTTCTTTCCTGTGTCGATAATTTGATCCTGCGCTCCGGCATGGCGAAATGGCCAGCCATCACCGTCGTCATGGCGCGAACGCGGCGGCAAACTGTGGGGCTGGAAATGTCGAAAAGCAGGCCAACAAAGGCCTGGCCGGCGTATGTGCGGTAATGGATCAGGCACAAAAGCATTGGCTCAATTAGCATTTATTATGCGTGGCGACCTGTGATAGAACACACCATGAACAAAATTATGGGGTGCGGCACATGGATCATCAGGCTTTTCTGGTGTGGCTCAACGAGATCGACGACCTTTCATCGAAACAACGGACTGAAACCGGACGGCTCGTTGCCGGGGTTTCGTCGCTGGAAAGCGTGATCGATCTCCCTGAGGCGAATGTTCGCGAGGGGCGTATCTGTCCGCACTGTGCTTCGGGCGGTGCGATCATCAGGGGCCATGCAAGTGGCCTGGCGAGGTTCTTTTGCAAAGGCTGTCGCAAAACCTTCAGCGCGCTGACCGGGACGCCGCTTGCCCGCTTGCGCCACAGGGACAGATGGGCAGGGTTCGCAGCTTCCCTGCGCGACGGCGAAACGGTAAAGGCGTCCGACGGGCGTTGTATGGTGGCCGACACCACAGCTTTTCGCTGGCGTCATCGCTTTCCCGAGGCCGTAACGGTCGGTGCGGTCAAGCTGTGCGGAATCGTCGAAGCCGACGGGACGTTCTTTCCGCGCAGCCGGAAAGGGGACCGTAATCTCTCTCGAAAAGCCCGCAAACGCGGGGGAAAGGCCTCGAAACGCGGATTGTCGGAGGAGCAGGTTCCGGTCCCCGTTGCGGTCGACCGATCAGGCACCGCCATCAGTGCTGTCTTGCCTGCGGTGACAGCCGGACATCTCAAAACGGTTCTGCAGCCACGTCTTGATGGGAACGCTCTCCCGGTGACCGATGGCTGCACCGGCTACCCGCCCTGCGCCGCAGAAACGGGCGTCAGCCATGAAAGTCTCGACCGGACCGCCGGAGAACGTGTCCGTGGTGAATTGCACATTCAAACCGTGAACAGTCGGCATGAGCGGTTAAAGACCTTTCCGCGCCGCCATCGGGGTATCGCGACCAAATACCTGGACAACTGCCTTCGGTGGTTCCACCTTGCCGTCCTTCCGAGCCACCAAACGCCGCGCGCGATACTTGCCGCCGCCGCAGGCATCCTGCCTGTAACACGCCACGCATAATCAATGCTAATTGAGCCAAAGCATTTGTTCCGCCAGTTGCAGCCGATACTTCCTGCCGCCCCCGATGGCCCGTTGTCTGTTCTTTCGGGACAAACGCCCGGCTTCACCGGCAAGCCAAATCGGGTGAAGCTGACAAACCGGAGCATCAAAATCCGCCGGACGTATTCCGGAAAGGCGGAAAAACAACTCTGGACGTGCTCGTAAAACTTTCAGTACGGCCATTCCGGCAAACTCCACTGCTTCGGTGAAGCTGGAATAGCAGAAATCTACCTATTGCGAAACAGGTCTATAGCTGCCAAACCCCTCGATCCGGGCAAAACAGCGCTCTGCGAAATCCGCCTCATACCCGCGCGACAGCATTCCGGAGATAAACCGCTCGCGAAACGCCCCAAT
Organism: Roseovarius sp.; assembly: GCA_965207105.1. Classification (GTDB taxonomy): domain Bacteria; phylum Pseudomonadota; class Alphaproteobacteria; order Rhodobacterales; family Rhodobacteraceae; genus Roseovarius. The sequence goes on from CBDBLS010000043.1 coordinate 77,475, forward strand.
CGTACCCATGCGCTTGAAAGTGGCCAGCGAGCGCCGCAACCGGTCGGCCTCGGCTGCGGAGAAGCCGGCAGCGACGACCGCGATCTGCATCGCCTGTTCCCGAAACAGCGGCACGCCACAGGTGCGCCCGGGAATGAAAGGGCTAAAGTGGATGACTTTTACGCCGCCCGCGACAGCACAACGCCGACGCTACCGTGGCCGAGTATTGCTCCGCCGATTACGTCTGGTCACGGCGACCGCATAGCTTGCCATCGTGGCTCGGATTTTGGGGATGGTTGGTGGGCGCCTGCTGAGGCACCGGTCACTCCTCGACGTAACGCGCCACAATCTCGGCCATTTGCTCTGCCGGAAGGATCGGCGGCATCAAGGTCAGAACCTCGCCTTGTGCATCCAGCAGATAGATATGGCTGCCATGGGCATAGATCGGTCCATGTTCCGGGTCATCCATGATCTTTTCAAACGTCACCTGATAGGCATCGTAGGCAACACTCAGATCCTTGTAATCCCCTGTCAGGCCCACAAACGCTGGCGAAATCCCGTGCAGCCTGGGACCCATGGTTTCAACCGTGTCCAGAACCGGATCAATGGTAATCAGGACGGGGCTGGCCTCAATCCCCCTGTCGGCCAGCACATCAACCGCATCCGCCATCATGGGCAGGGCCGCACTACAGATGCCGGGGCAATTGGCATAGCCAAAGAACAAAAGCTGTAGCTTGCCCTCAGGCTCAACCTGGCTGCGCGCAGCACCGGTGTGATCGACAAGTTGAAATGGCCCGCCAATGTGCCACGGCAAAGCGGACACCGCAGCGGGCGAGGCGGGGGCCACTGTGTTTTCTGCATGCTTTTTCGTTCCGTGGGCACCGGCATGCGTGGCCACGATGCATGCGGCCACGCACAGGATGTGGATCAGATGCCGCCTCACTCGAACATCTCCTTGATAAAGGGCTGTTCCGCCTCAACGCCAATCCCGGTATAGCCATTTGCCGCAATAGCGGCATTGACCCTTGGGTCACGCCGAAACCAGGGACCTTTGCCTTTGGCATCGGGATTTGCCTTGGCCCATTTCTTTGTCCAGGAATTGGCCCTGGTCCACTTTTCTTCACCGACATTTCGGATTTTTTGCACAAGATAGACGTTGTTGACGTCAAGATCGGGGTCGTTGATCATCAACCCGTCAACCTCGACCTGCGCGCCACAGAAGGGCAACAATTCCTGAGCCGCACCTGTAAAGGCCGCTTGCGAGTTTTTGTTCGGGTAAACCAGCATACCATCAGCGGCGCGCAAAAGCCCAAGCTGGCGGTGTCCGTCGCCGCAATTGTCGGCGCAATCGCCGGTCATTTCGCACAGTATATCGACGACCATTGCCTCAAACCGGGCGGGTTCTTCGGCGTAGAGGTTCCAGGACTTTGCCTCGGACCCTTCCGAGAAATCCTGTGCAGAAACGGGTGTGGTCAGGACGGCCAAAGCGATGATGATATGTTTCATGATCCTGGCCTCACTCCTTGGGTTCTGGGATGGCGAAGCCGGGCACGGTGCCATAATCTTCGTGGTTCAGATTGGTGATACCGTGATCCTCGACCACTTTTTCCACCACGATGTATTTCAGGCCGTCGCGTTCATAAAGCAGACCATCAGCCGTGATTTCGTGACTGGCAAGGCTCAGTTGAGTATCCCCGCTTGCCGATCCGTCATCGCTTTCGATTTTGAGAACCATGTAAACCTGACCGTCTTCACCCAAAAGCCCGACAGGAATGCCGCCCGCCGAACACCACAGGGCACAGGTATGATGCGCGCTGCCGACAACCGCATCCGGGCCACCCATGACGCCGGAATAATAGCACCACGTATCAATCATTTCTCCTTTGATTTGTATACGTTCGCCCTCGGATGCCTGCCCTGCGACGGGCAAGGTCAGTAGCATTCCCAGCAAAGCTAAAGTGGTTCGCATGATGCAGTTCCTATCTATTGTTCGGTGCGACTATCTCATAGGTTTTGGCTCAATTAGCATTGATTATGCGTGCCAACCTGTAATAGAACACACCATGAACAAAATTATGGGGTGCGGCACATGGATCATCAAGCTTTTTTGGTGTGGCTCAACGAGACCGACGACCTTTCATCGAAACAACGGGCTGAAACCGGACGGCTCGTTGCCGGGGTTTCGTCGCTGGAAAGCGTGATCGATCTCCCTGAGGCGAATGTTCGCGAGGGGCGTATCTGTCCGCACTGTGCTTCGGGCGGTGCGATCATCAGGGGCCATGCAAGTGGCCTGACGAGGTTCTTTTGCAAAGGCTGTCGCAAAACCTTCAACGCGCTGACCGGGACGCCGCCTGCCCGCTTGCGCCACAGGGACAGATGGGCAGGGTTCGCAGCTTCCCTGCGCGACGGCGAAACGGTAAAGGCGTCCGACGGGCGTTGTATGGTGGCCGACACCACAGCTTTTCGTTGGCGTCATCGCTTTCCCGAGGCCGTAACGGTCGGTGCGGTCAAGCTGTGCGGAATCGTCGAAGCCGACGGGACGTTCTTTCCGCGCAGCCGGAAAGGGGACCGTAATCTCTCTCGAAAAGCCCGCAAACGCGGGGGAAAGGCCTCAAAACGCGGATTGTCGAAGGAGCAGGTTCCGGTCCCCGTTGCGGTCGACCGATCAGGCACCGCCATCAGTGCTGTCTTGCCTGCGGTGACAGCCGAACATCTCAAAACGGTTCTGCAGCCACGTCTTGATGGGGACGCTCTCCCGGTGACCGATGGCTGCACCGGCTACCCGCCCTGCGCCGCAGAAACGGGCGTCAGCCATGAAAGTCTCGACCGGACCGCCGGAGAACGTGTCCGTGGTGAATTGCACATTCAAACCGTGAACAGTCGGCATGAGCGGTTAAAGACCTTTCCGCGCCGCCATCGGGGCATCGCGACCAAATACCTGGACAGCTGCCTTCGGTGGTTCCACCCTGCCGTCCTTCCGAGCCACCAAACGCCGCGCGCGATACTTGCCGCCGCCGCAGGCATCCTGCCTGTAACACGCCACGCATAATCAATGCTAATTGAGCCTAGGTTTTTGATCGCGCCTACAGGCATTATGTCAATGTTTCGTCAGTTTGGCGGATGGGGGTGACCTGCCCCTTTTATGAGGGCCACCCTTGAGTAGGGTTTGTTCTGGTTTTGTGTGCCATTATTCGGCGGCGTAAGCAATGGGCATCGGCGCGGAGCCCTCACACAACTCAAGCGCTGGTGCCCATTGCGTTTTGTCGAAGGGCCGCGCTTCGGCGAACTCTTCGGGTGTTCGGTATTTGATGCTGCTGTGTGGCCTCTGCGTGTTGTAGTCGATCCTCCAGTCCTCAATGATCTCCTGCGCCTCTGCGAGGCCGGTGAACCAATGCCGGCTCAGGCACTCCTCACGGAAGCGTCCGTTGAAGCTTTCCATGTATGCGTTTTGCGTCGGCTTGCCAGGGTCGATGAAGTAGAGTTGCACGCCGTGATCGTCCGCCCACTTGTCCATAGCCCGTCCGCGCAGTTCCGGGCCATAACACCTTCGGAATGATGCTGATTGAGAAGCTATGACCGCCTGCGCAGCCCCAAATAGCGCAGCAGGTGGTCATAGCCGTACCTCAGGTCCCTACAGTGGTTTTGCAACAAACCACACCGCAAAGGAGACCGACTATGACCGACACGACTATTGCACAATCCGAGCCTGTCTTGGTGGCTATTGATATCTCTAAAGCACGCCATGAAGTCTTGGTTGCCGCGCCTGACAAGTCAGGTTTGACCGTGAAATCCCAACCAGCCTGCACGCGCCTCGCTGCGGGAACTGATGATCCTCCATCAGTGTTTTCACGGCAGCTCGGCGGCATGCAGGCGTCAGGAGTTTTTTGCCAAAAGCCCCTTGAGGCCAGCGTTATCCAGCAGCGCATCCGCCGGAAGGCGCTTCAGCTCCGCATTCTGCGCCTCCAGATCCTTCAGGCGTCGCAGCTCGCAGACCTGCATGCCGCCGTACCGGCTCTTCCACTTGTACAGCGTCGCATCTGACAGGCCGGGCTTGCGGCACAGTTCAGACACCTTCGCCCCCGCGGAATACTCCTGCAGTATCCGGACAATCTGCTCTTCGGTAAAACGTGATTTGCGCATCGTCTGTTCTCCTCGTTGCAATGAACGTTACGAGAACAAACCCTACCTTCAAGTGGTCCAGTTTATCGGGGGCAGGTCAGGGTGTGAATGGCGTTTTTGAATGCGTCCAGATCAAACATGCCGGTCCTTACGGCCCTTGCCCTGTTCGACCCGGATCAGCATGCGATCACTGTCGATATCACCGTCCTTCAAATGCGTGAGCTCGCTCGCCCGCAGCCGCCACCATAGGCCACGCTGAACGCCGCACGATACTTCAAGCCGGACCCTGGGGCCGCCTCCAAAATGCGTGCAACTCCAGTGCCGACGGGTGCGATTTGACGCGACACGCTCTACAGGAAACGGGGCCGCCCAAGGCGACCCCTCCCTGTCTTTGATGGGCAGCGCAGCCTACATCATGCCGCCCATATCGGGCATGCCGCCCGGCGCGCCGCCGGCACCCGGCTTTTCGGACTTGTCGGCAACCATGGCTTCGGTAGTGATCAGCAGACCGGCAACGGAAGCTGCATCTTCCAGAGCCGTGCGAACAACCTTGACAGGGTCGATAACGCCAAACGAGAACATGTCGCCATATTCTTCGGTCTGCGCGTTGAAGCCAAAGGTCCCGTCATTGCTTTCGCGGACTTTGCCGGCCACGACAGAGCCATCGACGCCGGCGTTTTCAGCGATCTGACGCAGCGGCGATTCCAGTGCCTTGCGGACAATGGTGACCCCGGCGTTCTGATCCGGGTTCCCGCCTTCCAGACCTGACAGTGCTTTGCCGCCCTGAACCAGAGCAACGCCACCACCGACAACAACGCCTTCCTGAACCGCCGCACGGGTCGCGTTCAGCGCGTCATCGACACGGTCCTTGCGCTCTTTGACTTCCACTTCGGACATGCCGCCAACGCGGATGACAGCAACACCGCCAGCCAGTTTGGCAACACGTTCCCGCAGCTTTTCGCGGTCGTAGTCGGATGTGGTTTTCTCGATCTGGCTGCGGATCTGGGCAACACGTGCCTCGATCCCGGCTTTCTCGCCGTTGCCGTCGACGACCGTGGTCTCATCCCTGGTGATCGAGATCCGCCTGGCAGACCCCAGCATGTCGATGGTCACCGATTCCAGCTTCATGCCAAGATCTTCGCTGATCACCTGACCGCCGGTCAGAACAGCGATGTCCTGCAGCATGGCCTTGCGGCGATCACCGAAACCGGGGGCCTTGACAGCAGAGATCTTCAGACCCCCGCGCAGCTTGTTGACGACCAGCGTGGCCAGGGCCTCGCCCTCGACGTCTTCAGCAATGATCAGCAAAGGCTTGCCAGACTGGATAACCGTTTCAAGCAGGGGCACCATCGGCTGCAGCGAGGACAGTTTCTTCTCGTGCAGCAGGATCAGGCAGTCTTCCAGTTCGGCAGTCATCTTGTCCGGGTTGGTGACAAAGTAAGGCGACAGGTAACCACGGTCAAACTGCATGCCTTCCACAACGGTCGTCTCGGTCTCAAGGCCTTTGTTTTCCTCAACCGTGATGACGCCCCCGTTGCCGACTTTCTGCATCGCATCAGCAATCTGGTTGCCGATATCAGCTTCGCCGTTGGCCGCGACGGAGCCAACCTGCGCGACTTCGGCAGAGTCCTTGACTTCGCGCGCCGCGCCCCTGATCTCGGAAACGACTTTGGCAACAGCCAGGTCGATGCCGCGCTTCAGATCCATCGGGTTCAGACCGGCTGCAACCTGTTTCAGGCCTTCGCGCACAATGGCCCGGGCCAGAACGGTCGCGGTGGTGGTGCCGTCACCGGCTTCGTCATTGGTGCGGCTGGCGACTTCTTTCACCATCTGCGCACCCATGTTCTCGAACTTGTCTTCCAGTTCGATTTCCCTGGCTACGGTCACACCATCCTTGGTGATGCGCGGTGCGCCAAAGGATTTGTCCAGAACAACGTTGCGGCCTTTCGGGCCCAGGGTCACCTTGACCGCGTCGGCCAGGATGTTGACGCCCGTCAGCATACGGTTGCGGGCATCGGTATCGAATTTGACGTCTTTAGCTGCCATTTTCTGCAGTCCTCGTCTTGAATTTCGGTAAGGATATCGTCGGGCGGGCACTGGCCCGCCATCCGAAGCGACTCAGGAGATGATCCCCAGAATGTCGCTTTCCTTCATGATCAACAGCTCTTCGCCGTCCAGCGTGATCTCGGTGCCGGACCATTTGCCGAACAGGATCCTGTCGCCGGCCTTGACGTCCATGTCGACGCGCTTGCCGTCTTCGTCGCGCGTACCGGCGCCAACGGAAACCACTTCGCCCTCGGCGGGCTTTTCTTTTGCGTTATCGGGGATGATCAGACCACCAGCGGTCTTTTCGTCGGATTCAACGCGGCGGACCAGTACCCGGTCATGCAACGGAGTGAATGCCATTCTGAACTCTCCCTGGTTCATGCTTCGGTTTCGATCGTTATCATTCACCTGTGATGAGTGACAACGATGCGCATTTAAGGAATCTTCCAGCGCCAGTCAACATGGCCGTACTGAACATTTTGCGAAATTTAACGAAAGTCTAGCACTGCGGGGCGGCTCGGGCAACGCCTTTGGCACCACAGCAGACTCCTGGCATTATCGGCTGTAACCTCGGTGGACCACCAATATCGGTACATTTCACGGGTTTTGAGCAATTCCCGTATCGATGCCGATCAGGTGATGTGTGCTTGCGCGGGGAAGCTTTTTCATCGCCTGCATGATGCCGGAGAGACGATTGTGCCTGCTCTTGACCAAAGCCAGGTCAACAAGGGTCACGAAGCCTTGATGGTATCGGTGCGGATGCGGGGTCGCGCCTTGCCTGTAGCCTGGCGTGTGCGCCAAACCAAAGGGCCAGTCGGGTGGCGTGTGCAATACGGGCTTCTGGAAAGTATTCGCCCCTGGTTGCCTGAAGGCCCGTGCGTTTTGTTGACCGGAGATCGGTTCTGCGGGCATTGTCGCATAGATCGTCGCTTGCATGATATCGGTTACGATCTGTTATACCAATGGCATAATCAATTGACCGTTAGCCAGTCACGGTGTGTGATTGAGGTTACCCGGTCGGGATCATTCCCGAAAAAGGTCCATGCGTCTGCACATTTGTCCAGGATGTCTTCGTAACTGTCAAAGACAGTGATTGCGGGTTTGTTGGCGCGCAGGTATTGCCGGACATTTTCCATGGGGTTGAGTTCGGGAGCACAGGGCGGCAGCTTTGGAAGTGTGATGTCCGGCGGTATTTTCAGGTCTTTCGCACCGTGCCGGCCAGCTCCGTCCAGTATCAGGAGGGCATGGGCATCTGCAGCCACGGTCCTGGCAATCTCTGCGAGGTGCAATTCCATCGCTTCGACATTAACATAAGCTCAATTAGCATTGATTATGCGTGCCAGCCTGTGATAGAATATAACATGAACAAAATTATGGGGTGCGGCACATGGATCATTTTCCATCTAATGGTTTAAAACCTCCGACTTTAGTCGGAAAAACATTCAAACGTGCGCCGAAGGCGCTCATGAACCACTGAACCCTCTGACTTTAGTCGGAGGAGGTTCAGCAATTCTGGCTATGTTTGCGGTACGCTTTTGCCAATTATAGTTTCTGGAACGTATCAACCGGGTTGCACAGAAACGCAAACGATCAAAAGCAACACCTTCTTCAGGGAGACACCATGTCACAGATCACCAAACATCTCTCTCGCCGAGGCTTTCTTAAGCGCAGCGGAGCAACCGGGCTTGTGGCCACATCAACAGGCTTGTTTTTGCCGCAGGCGGCATTCGCAGACGCGCCAAAGAAGGGCGGGCATTTCGTGCTGGGGCTGAAGGGCGGCGAAAGCACGGACACGCTTGATCCGGCGATCAACCTTGGAAGCGCCAGTTCCTATGCGCTTTATGCCTTTGGGGATTATCTGGTTGAGATTGCTCCTGACGGTAGCCTGATACCCGCCCTTGCCGAAAGCTGGGAAGCCGCCGGGGGTGGCAAGATCTGGCATTTCAGCATCCGTCAGGGGGTTGAGTTTCAGAACGGTAAGACCCTGACTGCCGATGATGTTGTTAAAACCCTTCAGCGCCATTCGAACGAAGACTCGCAATCTGGCGCGCTTGGCATCATGCGCGGAATCGAGGACATCAAGGCGGATGGCAATTTCGTGTCGATGACACTGAGCACGGCGAATGCTGATCTGCCCTATCTGATGACCGACTATCATCTGGTGATTCAGCCCGATGGCGGGATGGGCAATCCGGTCGACGGTATCGGCACCGGGCCCTACAGACTGACGGGCGAAGAGCCGGGTGTGCGCTACACATTCGAGAAATTTGCCAACCACTGGAATGATCAGGTGGGCCATTTCGACAGCCACGAAATTATCGTCATCAATGATGACACCGCCCGCTCAGCTGCCCTGCAATCGGGCCAGGTTCACGCGATCGACAAGGTTCCGCCGCGTGTGGCCGACCTGATCGGGCGGGCACCGGATGTGGCGGTGGGTGTTACTCCGGGCCGTGGGCACTACATCTTTGTCATGCACACCAACACGCCACCCTTTGACAACAAAGACCTGCGACTGGCCCTAAAATACGCGATCAACCGGCAGGAATTGGTGGATACCGTTCTGAACGGCTATGGTGCCATCGGCAATGACATCCCGATCAACGATGCCTATCCGTTGTTTGACGACAGCTTGCCGCAGCGAGAGTTTTCGCTGGAAAAAGCCGCCGAGCATTACAAGAAATCTGGCCATGATGGCACCCCGATTGTCCTGCAGGTGTCAGACGCCGCCTTCCCGGGGGCCATTGATGCAGCACAACTTTTCCAACAGACGGCGAATGCCGCAGGTATTCCGCTCGAGATCAAACGAGAGCCTGCCGATGGCTATTGGTCCGAAATCTGGAACAATCAGCCGTTCTGTGCCTCTTTCTGGGGCGGGCGCCCAGTGCAGGATCAGATGTGGTCAACCGGATATCTGTCGACGGCAGACTGGAATGACACACGTTTCAATAACCCTGAGTTCGATGCGCTTTTGCTTGAAGCTCGGGCTGAACTCAATCCGACCCGCCGCAAAGAACTCTATAGCCAAATGGCGCAGATCGTCTGGGAAGATGGCGGGTTGATCAATCCGATGTTCAATAATTTCATTGATGGTTACTCTGAAACGCTCGGAGGGTGGACACGCCACTATAGTCAGATGATGAATGGCTTTGCGTCAAAATTGACCTGGTTCGCTTGAAAGTAATCAACGGATGCACCCCTTAATAAGGCTTCTGATCCAGCGCTTGTCGCTGGGTCTGCTGCTGCTGGTGGCCTCGACGGTGTTGATCTTTGTCGGCACCTCAATCCTGCCCGGGGATGTGCCCCAAGCGATCCTGGGCCAGTCTGCCACGCCCGAAACACTAGAGAACCTGCGGCGTGAAATGGGATTGAATGATCCTGCCCTGTGGCGCTATTTCTCGTGGGTAGGCGGCATTCTACAGGGTGATTTGGGCACGGCGCTGACCAATGGTGCCGACATTGCCAACTCGATCAAAAAGCGGCTGGGCAACACGCTGTTTCTAGCCTTTTGGGCGGCGATTATTTCGGTGCCATTAGCCATCATGCTTGGCGTGATTTCTGTCAGATTTCGCAACCGTTGGCCGGACAAGCTGATTTCCGGGATCACGCTCGCAGCGATTTCAGTGCCGGAATTCATTCTTGGGTATTTCGTCATGTTCCTGATTGCCGTCAAACTACGCTGGGTGCCTTCGGTGGCGCTGATCAATGACGGGATGGGCCTGGCTGAAAAGCTGAATGCGATTGCCCTGCCGGTCATCGTTCTGGTTTTCGTCGTGCTGGCCCACATGATGCGGATGACCCGCGCCGCGATACTGAATGTGATGGAATCGGCCTATATTGAAACCGCCGAACTCAAGGGCCTGACTGGCGCGCAGGTGATCATTGGCCACGCTTTGCCCAATGCCATCGCCCCTATCGTCAACGTTATTATGCTGAACCTTGCCTATCTGGTTGTTGGCGTCGTGGTGGTTGAGGTGGTGTTTGTCTATCCCGGCATGGGGCAATATCTGGTCGATCACGTCTCAAAACGTGATGTGCCGGTGGTGCAGGCGGCAGGCCTGATCTTTGCCAGTGTCTATATTCTGCTTAACACCACTGCGGACCTTCTGGCCATCATCAGCAATCCGCGTCTGAGGCATCCGAAATGATCCGGATTTTACGCAAAATTCCACTCTCGGCCTTAGTCGGGCTGATCGTGACCGCGCTGTTCTTTGTGATAGCAGTGCTTGCACCGCTGATCGCGCCCTATAGCCTGGGCGAAATTGTGGGCAAAGTGTGGGAGCCCGCCTCGGCCGAACACTGGCTGGGGACTGACAACATCGGCCGCGACCTGCTGACACGCATGATCTATGGCGGGCGCACCACGATCTTTATTGCCACCGCAGCCACGCTGCTGTCGTTCACGGTCGGCGCGACCCTGGCCTTCATGGCAGTGGTGATCGGCGGTTGGTTCGATCTGCTGATGTCGCGCTTTGTTGATCTGATCATGGCCATCCCAAGTCTGATTTTCGCATTGGTGATCCTGTCGGTTGTCCCGCCGTCAATCATCGTTCTGATCATGGTGATGGCGTTTCTCGATGCCACGCGTGTGTACCGGCTCAGCCGTTCCGTGGCCGAAAGCATCTATGTGATGGACTATATCGAGGTCGCCAAACTGCGCGGCGAAAGACCCAAGTGGATCGTACTGCATGAAATTCTGCCCAATGCCCTAAGCCCGCTGGTCTCAGAACTGGGTCTGCGCTTCATCTTTATGGTGCTGTATCTTTCAACCCTGTCTTTTCTGGGGCTTGGCATTCAGCCGCCGTCAACCGATTGGGGGGCGATCGTCAAGGAAAACAGCGATGGTCTGATCTATGGCATCCCTGCCGCATTGGCTCCGGCCATTGCCATCGCCGCATTGGCCATCTCTGTCAATCTGGTTGCTGATTGGGTGTTGTCGCTGACCACCAGTCTAAAAGGCGGTCACCAATGAAGACGCCACCACTACTGGAAGCACACGGGCTGAAGATCGGCGCAACGATCCGCCAGCCGGGCGAAAAGCCGCGCCAGATCGAGATCGTCCACGGCATTGATTTCACATTGGAAAAGGGCAAAGTGCTGGGCCTGATCGGGGAATCCGGCGCGGGCAAGTCCACCATCGGTCTGGCCACTATGGATTACGGGCGCGGCGCTCTTGAGATTACCGGCGGTGCGGTGTTGGTGAAAGGGGCCAACATTCGCCGGATATCCCACGACGCTCTTCGTACCCTGCGCGGCAAAGTGATCACGTATGTCTCGCAATCCGCTGCGGCGTCATTCAATCCTGCGCGCAAACTGATGAGCCAGGTCACCGAGGCTTGCCTGCGCCACAGCATTTGTTCACAATTCGACGCCGAGGCCCGCGCCATCACCCTGTTCAGAAAACTCAGCCTGCCTGACCCTGAAACCATCGGTGACCGCTATCCGCATCAGGTGTCAGGCGGGCAGCTGCAGCGGGTGATGACGGCGATGGCGCTTTGCCCTCAACCTGATCTGGTGGTGTTTGACGAACCCACTACGGCACTGGATGTCACGACACAAATTGATGTGCTGGCCGCCATTAAAGAAGCCATTGCTGATACCGGCGTCGGCGCGCTTTATATCACCCATGATCTGGCGGTGGTGGCGCAGGTTTCGGACCATATCATGGTGCTGCGGGATGGCCATATGGTTGAATATGGCACAACCCAGCAGATCATCCACGACCCGCAAGAGGAATACACCCGCGCGCTGGTGTCAGAACGCTCTGACCTTGCTCAGGAAAAACCGGCGACTGGTGATCCTGTCCTGTCGCTGAAAAATGTCAGCGGCACATATACGGGCGTCAAATTCGATATCCTGAAAAACGTCAGCATGAATATCCTGCCGGGTCAGACGCTGGCGGTGGTTGGCGAATCCGGATCGGGGAAATCCACCACTGCGCGCGCCATCACCGGCCTCATGCCCCCACACACAGGCGAAATCTTGTTTGACGGCCAACCGTTTCCACACCGTCTGGCAGACCGATCCAAGGATCAGCTGCGCGAGTTGCAAATGATCCACCAGATGGCCGATGTCGCGATGAACCCGCGCCAGACAATCGCCACCATCATTGGCCGCCCGCTTGAGTTTTATTTTGGCATGAAAGGCGCTGAAAAGCGGCAACGCATCGTGGAGCTGCTGGAAGAAATCGAACTGGGTGAAGAGTTCCTGAACCGCTACCCGGCTGAGCTTTCGGGAGGGCAGAAGCAACGCGTTTGTATCGCCCGCTGTCTGGCCGCCAAACCTAAGCTGATCATCTGTGATGAGGTTACATCAGCGCTTGATCCGTTGGTGGCGGCAGGCATCCTGAAATTGTTGTTGGATCTGCAAGAACGTGAAGGTGTCAGCTATCTCTTCATTACCCATGATCTGGCCACGGTTAAAGCCATCGCAGATATGATCGCCGTGATGCTGAATGGTGAGGTCGTGCGCTATGGCACCAAATCCCAAGTGCTGAAACCACCTTATGACGATTACACTGATCTTCTGCTCTCATCCGTGCCCGAAATGCGGCTTGGCTGGCTGGAAGATGCGATTAAAACCCGCCGGATGGAGGCTGCCGGAAACTAATGAAAAACAAGGCTCAATTAGCATTGATTATGCGTGCCAACCTGTAACAGAACACACCATGAACAAAATTATGGGGTGCGGCACATGGATCATCAGGCTTTTCTGGTGTGGCTCAACGAGATCGACGACCTTTCATCGAAACAACGGACTGAAACCGGACGGCTCGTTGCCGGGGTATCGTCGCTGGAAAGCGTGATCGATCTCCCTGAGGCGAATGTTCGCGAGGGGCGTATCTGTCCGCACTGTGCTTCGGGCGGTGCGATCATCAGGGGCCATGCAAGTGGCCTGGCGAGGTTCTTTTGCAAAGGCTGTCGCAAAACCTTCAGCGCGCTGACCGGGACGCCGCCTGCCCGCTTGCGCCACAGGGACAGATGGGCAGGGTTCGCAGCTTCCCTGCGCGACGGCGAAACGGTAAAGGCGTCCGACGGGCGTTGTATGGTGGCCGACACCACAGCTTTTCGCTGGCGTCATCGCTTTCCCGAGGCCGTAACGGTCGGTGCGGTCAGGCTGTGCGGAATCGTCGAAGCCGACGGGACGTTCTTTCCGCGCAGCCGGAAAGGGGACCGTAATCTCTCTCGAAAAGCCCGCAAACGCGGGGGAAAGGCCTCGAAACCCGGATTGTCGGAGGAGCAGGTTCCGGTCCCCGTTGCGGTCGACCGATCAGGCACCGCCATCAGTGCTGTCTTGCCTGCGGTGACAGCCGAACATCTCAAAACGGTTCTGCAGCCACGTCTTGATGGGGACGCTCTCCCGGTGACCGATGGCTGCACCGGCTACCCGCCCTGCGCCGCAGAAACGGGCGTCAGCCATGAAAGTCTCGACCGGACCGCCGGAGAACGTGTCCGTGGTGAATTGCACATTCAAACCGTGAACAGTCGGCATGAGCGGTTAAAGACCTTCCCGCGCCGCCATCGGGGCATCGCGACCAAATACCTGGACAGCTGCCTTCGGTGGTTCCACCCTGCCGTCCTTCCGAGCCACCAAACGCCGCGCGCGATACTTGCCGCCGCCGCAGGCATCCTGCCTGTAACACGCCACGCATAATCAATGCTAATTGAGCCAAAAACAAACTTCTTTTACTGATCATCGACGGCGTGCCCTGGCGCAATTGGTGCAGCCTTTTTGGCAATCTCGAAGGTTGGGTAGATGCAGGCGAGGCGCAAGTCTGGAAAATACGCGCGCCTTTGCCATCAACTTCGGCGCCCTGCTACGCGTCAATTCACACGGGCGTGGCCCCTGCCGCTCACGGCAGTACCGGAAACCACGATGTGTTCAGGATCGATATGCCCGACATTTTTTCAGAAGTCCGCAAAGCGGGGGAATAACCGGCGCAGTCGCGCATTCCTACTGGTCAGAGTTTTTCAATCGCGCACCCTTTGATGCAGTTCGCGACATAGAATATGACGAACCTGATAGTAATAGCATTAACCATGGTCGGTTTCACACGATGGCAGGGTATTGGCCCGCCAATCAAATGACCCCAAGTGACGCTGATCTCTTTGCAACGCTCACTGTCAATCGCAGAGTAAAATGGGTCCATGTCGCGGCGTAAAAATGGGCCACTTCGGTTGATGTTTTGTGGCGCTTTTGCACGCGTGCTCGTCACAAAGCTGAAGCGTGCCAAAGCGCATGCTGGCCATAAGGCCAGCATTATTCTGACTGTGATTGCGGGCTGGTTATTTTCGGTTGTTGCGACTGTGTTTGAGCCGATAGCTTTCGCCATTCATCTCGAGGATGTGGACGTGATGGGTTAAACGATCGAGTAGCGCACCGGTCAGCCGCTCAGAGCCAAAGACTTCAGTCCATTCATCGAAGGGCAGGTTCGAGGTTATGATGATGGAGCCGCGTTCATAGCATTGGGATATGACCTCGAAGAGCAGCTCTGCGCCAGATTTGCTGAGCGGTACGAAGCCCAGTTCATCAATGATCAACAGGTTCTGGCTGGTCAGTTGCTTTTGAAGGCGCTGCAATCTCCGCTCATCTTGAGCCTCGATCAGATCATGGACTAATGCCGCAGCCGTTGTGAAGCGCACCTTCAGTCCTCTTTGACATGCAGCCAGCCCAAGTCCCAGGGCGATGTGTGTCTTGCCCGTGCCTGACGGGCCGAGCGCGATGATGTTCTCCCTGCGATTAACGTAATCGCATCGTGCCAGATCCATCGTCAGGGGCTTGTTCAAGCTTGGCATGATCTTGAAGTCAAAGCTATCCAAGCTCTTGGTGCTGGGGAACTTCGCCGCTTTGATGCGCCGTTCAATCATCCGGCGTTCGCGGTCGATCAATTCCATCTCACACAGCCGCGCCAGATAGTGGATGTGATCTTTGTTCTCTGCAGCACAGAGCTGCGCCTGTTTGGCATACTCGCCTTGGAACGTTGGCAGTCGCAGTTGTTTAAGATGATGCCGTAGAAGAATCCGAGGGGCTTCGGTCATGCCGCGGTCCTTCCCATCAAGCTCATGTAACTGGATGGGCGTGTTGTGCCGACATTGGCCTTGGGCAAGTATGGATAGAAGTCCAAATCCAATCGTGGTGGCCGCTTCTCAACCCGACACAGTACAAGGTGTTTTACGGCGTCATAGCCAATTGCACCCATATCTATTGCCTGCTGGATTGCGCCTTGCACAACATCCATTTCGAAGGTCTCCAAAAGGCGCAAGACTTGAACGTATTCTCGCTTGCCCGGCTTACCCATTCTGGCTTCAAGCAGTCGGTGCAGCGTGGCAAATACATCTGGCAAATGCCAACCCTGCAAAGGCGCGGCCTGATCCAGGGCACCCACCTTTTGTTCAAGCAGGGGCAAAAAGTGCAATGGGTCAAAGACCATATCCGCTGATGTGTAGGATCGTTTGTGCCGCGCAATAATCTCATTGCCGCAGCCGATGATAACCTCATGCACAAACCCACGCACATGAACATCGTGGTGCGCATAGGCTACTGGCACCGAGTAATCATTGCTGCGATAGCGCACCATTGAGATCGACGTTGCACGCGTGCTGACGTGATCGCAGGCTTCATATTCTGCGACGGGCAATCCCATCAGAGCATCCAAATCCGACATCAGGCGTGCGCCTATGGTTTGGGTGTGACCCCGCAACGTATCGTCCTGACGTGCTAAACACTTCTCTTCCAAATGTGCGTTCAGATCATCAAAGCTGTCATAGCGAGGTGCGGGAACCATGAAGTTGCGGCGGGTGTATCCAACCATGCCCTCAACGTTGCCTTTATCGTTCCCTCGCGCGGGTCTGCCAAACTTGTCATCAAACAAGTAATGCGACTGCAGTTTCGTAAACCGACGTGTGCGGATGCGCGTCTTATCCCCGAGTATCCGAGCCACGGCGATCTTGGTATTGTCGTAGAGAATGGATTGCGGAATGCCGCCAAAGAATGCAAAGGCGGACACATGGCCATCGCAAAACGCCTCGGGTGTCTCAGCTGGATATCCCTTCACAAACACCGCATCAGAATGTGGCAAGCTCATCACGAAGAAGTGGATCTTGCATTCCACGCCACCGATCACGCCCAGCGTCTCACCAAAATCAACCTGCGCATGGCCCGGCCGATGCGACAACGGCACAAACACCTCTTTGGTGCGCCGTTTTTGCTCGCGCACGTAATAGGTCACCGTGGTCAGGCTGCCGGCATATCCATGCTCATCGCGCAGCCGTTCAAAGATGCGCTTGGCCGTGTGTCGCTGCTTTTTGATCAGGGCTTTGTCTGTGCGCAGTATCTCATCGACCACACCAACATAACCATCAAGCGTTGGCCGCCGAGGCGCTTCCGACCGACGATACCCAGGCGGAAGTTCATGGCGCAGCATCTTCGCGATCGTCTTACGATCTTTGTTCTCTAATCTGTCAATGCGTGTTTCCTGAGTTTCCTGCTTTTGATGTCAGAGGTTGCCTTTGTTCTCTTCGAACTCTGAGGTTCATGATGGGGTTGGCTGGGTGTGGGTCGGCAATGTTGAAACCGCAATCATACCGTTGGTCTTGGCTGTTGCTACAGAATCGGCGCCGTGTCTCACGCCCTCCCTCGGGCATCGTCCCAGATGGGAACTTTGATTTAGGAATCCTCGTTGTCGCCTCGTAAGCCTTACGCGGACTGGAAGTCAGTTTTGTCTCGCATAATGGCATGAAGTATGATTGCCAGACGACGCGCCAGAGCCACTCGGGCCTTTCTCATCGTTGAGCGCGCACCGATTGCGAGGGCCCATGTCTTCAATTTGAGCGGAGCGGCATACCGCGTCAGCATCACATTGGCGGCCTCATAGAGAAGCGTTCTGACGCGCACGTCGCCCCGCTTTGAGATGCTGCCCGTGTAGTCGATTTCACCAGATTGATGCCGTCGCGGCACCAGTCCAAGATACGCCCCCACATCACGCGATTTCCTGAAACGCGACGGATCATCAATTGCTGCGGCAAAGGCCAATGCTGTGATCGGACCGACCCCTGGTACCGTCATAAGGCGCTGGCAGACTTCGGATTTGCGGGTCATCTTTTTGATGTCGCCATCAATGGCTGCAACCGCCGCGAGGATTGCTTCGCGTGCTGCGAACAGTCCGCAAATTGCGGCATGGAGGCCAGGCACTCCATCGCTAACTTTTAGCGCCGCGTTTTTGAATGCCGGAGACAAAGCTCGTGGCAGCCGCACGCCGAAGACGACGACCAGACCGCGGATCTGATTGTCGAGCGTCACACGCTGTCCGACCAGCTTCTTGCGGGCTGCGATCAGCGACCGGATTGCGTGCGCTGACAGTGATTTGACATGGGTCGGCTTGTAGAATCCCGTCCGCGCCAGGTGTGCCAAACCGCGGGCATCATTGCGGTCCGTCTTGTGGCCGGCCAGAGATTTAAGGGCCTGATATGCTTGCCTGCTCTCGATGCAAACAACCGGGACACCAAGCTCCGTCAGCCCATGGTAAAGCATTGGTGCCATCCGTCCCGTTTCAAATACAACTTTGGCACATGGTGGTCCAGAAGCGAGGAAGTCAGCGATCGCTTTTGGTGTTGAGCTCGCTTTTCCTTCACGAATAAGGGCCCCTTCACGATCCAGAATGCAGATATGCGTCTCTTCCATGGACACATCCAAACCAGCAAAATATTCCATTGGTCAGTCTCCTTTTCAATTGCATGTGCATCCAGAATAACAGGGGTAACTGAGTGCTGATCCTGATTACGCCATGTTGAAAAACCGCGCCGCTTCTCGGCCAGACATACCGTCCTTCAAACAAGCACGGCGCACACGACTATAAATATCCACAGAATACATCTCCCGCCCTCCGAATAAACGAAGGGCACAAACTGGCGGACTTTTACTCCGCTACAACTGCGATATGCAGCCGCTTCTGTGGCCCAATATTGCTCCGCGTTTTACAACCCGCGTGACCACATCGACGCCCTCCGCCGAAACAATGGTGTAGAATTCTCCGTTTTTGGTGACTGTGAACTCGCCGATGGCCGCGCCGAAACGCACCTGATCGATGTCGGTACCGCCGCCGACAACCAGGTTGTCGTCGTTACCGCCATCGATCGAGTCATTGCCATCGCCGCCGGTGATCGTGTCATTGCCGCGACCGGCAAAGATCAGGTCATTGCCATCGCCGGCATCGATGTAGTCATTGTCATTGCCGGACGAGATCGTGTCATCGCCGGTGCCGGAATGGATCGAGTCGTTGTCATCGCCGGAATCGATCGTGTCATCGCCCGCGCCGGAATGGATCGTGTCATCGCCACGATTGGAATTGATCGTGTCATTGCCCGCACGGGAATCAATCAGGTTATCGCCATTGCCGCTGTCGATCAGCTCATTGCCATCGCCACCAAAGAGCGTGTTGTCGCCACTGTCGCTGAAGCTGTCCAGCCTCTGGCCGGAGGTTTCGGCAATGATGTCCATCTGCGCCGCGCTCAGGGTCGTGCCCCCGAAGACGAACTCCTCGACATTCCTGACCGTATCGGTGCCCTCCGCCGAAACAATCGTATAGACATCGCCCTCCTTCGTGACGGTGACATCGCCGATGGCCACGTTGAAGCGCGCCTGATCGAAGCCCGCACCCCCGTCGAGACTGTCATTGCCGGTACCGCCGGTGATCGTGTCATTGCCACGGTCGCCATCAAGCGAGTCATTGCCATCGCCGCCACGGATCGTGTCATGCCCGGCACCGCCATCAATCGTGTCATTTAGCCCGGAGGCTACCAGAAAGTCATTGCGAGCTGTTCCCGTAAGCCTTATTCCCATTTCCCGTCCAAACTGCCCTGATTTTTGAGCGTGCCGATGTCAGCAAGCAATAGAAACCAGCTTATCGTGACGGTACTTTACACAAAAGCTATAGAGTAAAGTGGCACAGGGTCAACCCGCGACCACAGGGCAATCGCGCTTAAAGTTTGACAGCGGTTGCGAATTGGATTCTGGAGGTTTCATCACTTGATGGAGCTTCGCGATGCCCAACTTAGACAGCTATTTCAATGAGATGGGTGACCCACGCGGCGGCAATGCGCCACGTCATAAGTTCTGTGATCTTATGACGATCAGCCTTTTATTTATGCGCGCTTTGCGGCGGTGATACAACGGTCGACATGGAGCTTTTCGGTCATATGAAGGAGGATTTTCTGCGCGATTTTCTCGAATTGCCTCATGGCGTACCTTGTCATGACGCTTATTCCCGTCTGTTCCGGGTGATGAAGCCGACCAGTTTTCAAGCGTTTTATGACAAGTTTCGTGCCGATTTTACGGCTGGATGTGGAGAGGGACCAGCCATCGCTATTGATGGCAAAGAGATGCGACGCAGCTTTGATAAGAGTCTGACTCAAAAGTTTATGTTTGAACAGAATGCCTTGCTATCCGCCTTGTCAAGAGACGAATACCGGCAACCCAGGGCAATCGCGTTTGGATTTCTCCTGCCGCATTGAGGTTGAAAAACATCAAAACCTGACCACAAACGCAACGAGAGAGCCAAAAAGTTCATGCTATGTTCGTCAGCGAAGGGCTTAGATTTCCAAATGCGATTACCCTGGGTCTGCAGTACCATCTTGTGTCTGTATCTCTGCGAAGGCTTCCGCCATGCCGTCCAGCCTGAGTGTTTTGAGCTGATCGAGTGTTGGATGATCGAGCATATCCTGTCCTCTTCAATGAAAGTAACCTGCGCCACGGATGTTGTGATGTGTGATCGCAGGTTCGTCCGCGGCGCGGCGTCGAGGTGTGCGATCCAGACCATTCCTGAGAATGGAATGCAGGGATTGGCAGGTGTAGCTGTTGATGTGCAGCGCGCGTTCACAGGCGGCATCAAGGCGGGCAGAACCGAATGTTTTGGCCAGTCGTAGAATGCCCATACATGTCCTGTACCCTTGTTCCGGGTGGCGGCGCTTGCGCATGACCATCTCCGCAAACGCCTCAACGTTGGGTCCGATGCGCGCGGCCTGTGTGCGGATACGTTCCGGCGTCCAGTCGGTGCGATGACGGTGATTGGCAGGCATGTGGTCTGTCAATCGCAGAGTAAAATGGGTCCATGTCGCGGCGTAAAAATGGGCCACTTCGGTTGATGTTTTGTGGCGCTTTTGCACGCGTGCTCGTCACAAAGCTGAAGCGTGCCAAAGCGCATGCTGGCCATAAGGCCAGCATTATTCTGACTGTGATTGCGGGCTGGTTATTTTCGGTTGTTGCGACTGTGTTTGAGCCGATAGCTTTCGCCATTCATCTCGAGGATGTGGACGTGATGGGTTAAACGATCGAGTAGCGCACCGGTCAGCCGCTCAGAGCCAAAGACTTCAGTCCATTCATCGAAGGGCAGGTTCGAGGTTATGATGATGGAGCCGCGTTCATAGCATTGGGATATGACCTCGAAGAGCAGCTCTGCGCCAGATTTGCTGAGCGGTACGAAGCCCAGTTCATCAATGATCAACAGGTTCTGGCTGGTCAGTTGCTTTTGAAGGCGCTGCAATCTCCGCTCATCTTGAGCCTCGATCAGATCATGGACTAATGCCGCAGCCGTTGTGAAGCGCACCTTCAGTCCTCTTTGACATGCAGCCAGCCCAAGTCCCAGGGCGATGTGTGTCTTGCCCGTGCCTGACGGGCCGAGCGCGATGATGTTCTCCCTGCGATTAACGTAATCGCATCGTGCCAGATCCATCGTCAGGGGCTTGTTCAAGCTTGGCATGATCTTGAAGTCAAAGCTATCCAAGCTCTTGGTGCTGGGGAACTTCGCCGCTTTGATGCGCCGTTCAATCATCCGGCGTTCGCGGTCGATCAATTCCATCTCACACAGCCGCGCCAGATAGTGGATGTGATCTTTGTTCTCTGCAGCACAGAGCTGCGCCTGTTTGGCATACTCGCCTTGGAACGTTGGCAGTCGCAGTTGTTTAAGATGATGCCGTAGAAGAATCCGAGGGGCTTCGGTCATGCCGCGGTCCTTCCCATCAAGCTCATGTAACTGGATGGGCGTGTTGTGCCGACATTGGCCTTGGGCAAGTATGGATAGAAGTCCAAATCCAATCGTGGTGGCCGCTTCTCAACCCGACACAGTACAAGGTGTTTTACGGCGTCATAGCCAATTGCACCCATATCTATTGCCTGCTGGATTGCGCCTTGCACAACATCCATTTCGAAGGTCTCCAAAAGGCGCAAGACTTGAACGTATTCTCGCTTGCCCGGCTTACCCATTCTGGCTTCAAGCAGTCGGTGCAGCGTGGCAAATACATCTGGCAAATGCCAACCCTGCAAAGGCGCGGCCTGATCCAGGGCACCCACCTTTTGTTCAAGCAGGGGCAAAAAGTGCAATGGGTCAAAGACCATATCCGCTGATGTGTAGGATCGTTTGTGCCGCGCAATAATCTCATTGCCGCAGCCGATGATAACCTCATGCACAAACCCACGCACATGAACATCGTGGTGCGCATAGGCTACTGGCACCGAGTAATCATTGCTGCGATAGCGCACCATTGAGATCGACGTTGCACGCGTGCTGACGTGACCGCAGGCTTCATATTCTGCGACGGGCAATCCCATCAGAGCATCCAAATCCGACATCAGGCGTGCGCCTATGGTTTGGGTGTGACCCCGCAACGTATCGTCCTGACGTGCTAAACACTTCTCTTCCAAATGTGCGTTCAGATCATCAAAGCTGTCATAGCGAGGTGCGGGAACCATGAAGTTGCGGCGGGTGTATCCAACCATGCCCTCAACGTTGCCTTTATCGTTCCCTCGCGCGGGTCTGCCAAACTTGTCATCAAACAAGTAATGCGACTGCAGTTCCGTAAACCGACGTGTGCGGATGCGCGTCTTATCCCCGAGTATCCGAGCCACGGCGATCTTGGTATTGTCGTAGAGAATGGATTGCGGAATGCCGCCAAAGAATGCAAAGGCGGACACATGGCCATCGCAAAACGCCTCGGTTGTCTCAGCTGGATATCCCTTCACAAACACCGCATCAGAATGTGGCAAGCTCATCACGAAGAAGTGGATCTTGCATTCCACGCCACCGATCACGCCCAGCGTCTCACCAAAATCAACCTGCGCATGGCCCGGCCGATGCGACAACGGCACAAACACCTCTTTGGTGCGCCGTTTTTGCTCGCGCACGTAATAGGTCACCGTGGTCAGGCTGCCGGCATATCCATGCTCATCGCGCAGCCGTTCAAAGATGCGCTTGGCCGTGTGTCGCTGCTTTTTGATCAGGGCTTTGTCTGTGCGCAGTATCTCATCGACCACACCAACATAACCATCAAGCGTTGGCCGCCGAGGCGCTTCCGACCGACGATACCCAGGCGGAAGTTCATGGCGCAGCATCTTCGCGATCGTCTTACGATCTTTGTTCTCTAATCTGTCAATGCGTGTTCTCTAATCTGTCAATGCGTGTTTCCTGAGTTTCCTGCTTTTGATGTCAGAGGTTGCCTTTGTTCTCTTCGAACTCTGAGGTTCATGATGGGGTTGGCTGGGTGTGGGTCGGCAATGTTGAAACCGCAATCATACCGTTGGTCTTGGCTGTTGCTACAGAATCGGCGCCGTGTCTCACGCCCTCCCTCGGGCATCGTCCCAGATGGGAACTTTGATTTAGGAATCCTCGTTGTCGCCTCGTAAGCCTTACGCGGACTGGAAGTCAGTTTTGTCTCGCATAATGGCATGAAGTATGATTGCCAGACGACGCGCCAGAGCCACTCGGGCCTTTCTCATCGTTGAGCGCGCACCGATTGCGAGGGCCCATGTCTTCAATTTGAGCGGAGCGGCATACCGCGTCAGCATCACATTGGCGGCCTCATAGAGAAGCGTTCTGACGCGCACGTCGCCCCGCTTTGAGATGCTGCCCGTGTAGTCGATTTCACCAGATTGATGCCGTCGCGGCACCAGTCCAAGATACGCCCCCACATCACGCGATTTCCTGAAACGCGACGGATCATCAATTGCTGCGGCAAAGGCCAATGCTGTGATCGGACCGACCCCTGGTACCGTCATAAGGCGCTGGCAGACTTCGGATTTGCGGGTCATCTTTTTGATGTCGCCATCAATGGCTGCAACCGCCGCGAGGATTGCTTCGCGTGCTGCGAACAGTCCGCAAATTGCGGCATGGAGGCCAGGCACTCCATCGCTAACTTTTAGCGCCGCGTTTTTGAATGCCGGAGACAAAGCTCGTGGCAGCCGCACGCCGAAGACGACGACCAGACCGCGGATCTGATTGTCGAGCGTCACACGCTGTCCGACCAGCTTCTTGCGGGCTGCGATCAGCGACCGGATTGCGTGCGCTGACAGTGATTTGACATGGGTCGGCTTGTAGAATCCCGTCCGCGCCAGGTGTGCCAAACCGCGGGCATCATTGCGGTCCGTCTTGTGGCCGGCCAGAGATTTAAGGGCCTGATATGCTTGCCTGCTCTCGATGCAAACAACCGGGACACCAAGCTCCGTCAGCCCATGGTAAAGCATTGGTGCCATCCGTCCCGTTTCAAATACAACTTTGGCACATGGTGGTCCAGAAGCGAGGAAGTCAGCGATCGCTTTTGGTGTTGAGCTCGCTTTTCCTTCACGAATAAGGGCCCCTTCACGATCCAGAATGCAGATATGCGTCTCTTCCATGGACACATCCAAACCAGCAAAATATTCCATTGGTCAGTCTCCTTTTCAATTGCATGTGCATCCAGAATAACAGGGGTAACTGAGTGCTGATCCTGATTACGCCATGTTGAAAAACCGCGCCGCTTCTCGGCCAGACATACCGTCCTTCAAACAAGCACGGCGCACACGACTATAAATATCCACAGAATACATCTCCCGCCCTCCGAATAAACGAAGGGCACAAACTGGCGGACTTTTACTCCGCTACAACTGCGATATGCAGCCGCTTCTGTGGCCCAATATTGCTCCGCGTTTTACACTCGCGGGCTTTGCCAAAATACACAAGCTTCCGGGACGTGTGGATAAATTGAAGGGTGGTAAGATCTCGGACCCTATTCTCAACGCCCATTGGAGTCACCTAAACGCGGGTGAAGGCGTCCGGCAATCCCCCAAGCCACAAAGCACGCGGCTCCGGCTGCTGCAAAGATACCCGAAATAGGTACCGCCGAAAGGATCAGCCATGCGACCCCAGGCGTCAATATCCCGGAAACATCACGATATGACGAATAGACCGCAGACATCTCTGTCCGTTCCGATGGTTTTACCGACATCAAGAAAGGCAGTCCGGCGCAAATATCTAAGAGGATCAGAAAAAAGCTGCCGAAAAAAAGCAGCACAACCGCTGACAAAGGAGCTGCTGAGCCAATGCCAGCGCCACAGAATAGGACCCCACAAACCAAAAATCCCGTTTGTACGGCAAAGCGTACGGAATGGCTTTGCATCCATCGCAACATGAATGGTGATAGGAACAATGCTGAGTTTGTGACGGATAAGAGCGTTCCACCCAATGTATCGCCCAGCCCGTTTTCCACTGCAAAAATTGGCAAATAGACAACATACGCCCACCACCCGCATGAACGGATGACAGCAAAAAGCCAGCCCGCGATCAATCTTGGTTGCTGAAAGAACCGGCCAAGATAGGCAATTGGGTTAGTCGGGGCGTGTCTGGCACGGGTAATCAGCTTCCCATCCCCCATGCGCAGATAGATAAATGCGCCCAACATTATGAGCGCGGATATTCCTGATATCAGGAAAGGAGCAGGCTTCCACCATCCCCACAAGATGACACCCAGCACAGGCCCTCCGGCCCATCCCAACGCAGAATAGAACATTCGGAGCGTTTCGCATTTTCCCAACTCAACGCGAGAGATGTAATCCAGAACATAGGCATTGAAACAAACAAAGGTCACAACGGTTGCCAGCGAACTCAGCACCAAAGCAAGAATAATCATCTCTGGTGTGCCGATGACGGCGGCGAATGCACCGATGACAAAGCCCAACGCACCGACACCATACATCCAGCGTCGCGGGATCACGCGATTCAAAAATGGAACCAGCAACCCGGTCAACAGCGATGTTATCCCAATCACAAAGTAGATCGAACTGATTATGCCTGCGTCACCCATTGCGTCATACAAAGCCACTGGAAACACTGAAATCAGGATTCCGCGCGTTACAGCCTCAAAAGCAGAGAGCACAGCAAAGCCATGTACTGATGGAGCAGGTGCGTGGCGGAGCCACTCGGGAATTCGGCGTTCGAACAAATTGGGATGCCTTCAATTTTTCCACCTCAGCTTGCGATGAAAATTAATCAACGCTTTGCGGCTTGCGACACAAACGCCCGATCGCGACAAAATCTTAGTCGCATGACTGGCAACCCATCGAAACGTGCGGATGTTGCGACACCTCTGGGGTCTATTCATCTTTTTCCTTCTTGTCGGTGTCGGATTTGTCGCTGCTGCGGCTCACGCTGACAGCGAGCTACTGTCAAATCCGGTGTTTGAGCGACCTTCATGCGGCGGCCTGGTTTTGGCTTGATGCGTTGATGAAGTCGACGCCCCCTGTACACGACAGTAGAGGTGGTTGAGGGCGCAGATCTGTGATTTTCATTGGGATTCTTCAATCTGCGACAGGAGCATCCCATGATCCGAAAAGCAATCGACACCCTCTCGGCGAAACTATCCGACGGCTTGTCGCTGAGCAATAGCCGCCTCGAAACGCTCTGCCTCCTGGTGATTGGCATTGCCGGCGTGCGAACGGTGAACCTGAGTCACATCAGTGGGGAGATGCCGACGCAGGCCAGGGTTGAAAGCACCTGCCGTCGATCGCAGCGCTTTCCTAAGAAACAACCATTTCAGCTTCCGGTGGTAATTCGCGCAAATCATAGCCGAACGATTTGGCGCGGCGTTTGAGATTGCCGAGCACGCGGTTGCGGTACCGCTCCTCATAATGTGATGCGCCGGGATCCTCATAGGTCATGCCATGTCGCAAGGTGTTGTAGAACAGAACGGCGATCTTGCGCGCTGTCGCTGTCACCGCCTTGGCTTTGCCTGCCCGTGCCGCCAATCTTCGGTAGAAGGCACCAGGAGCGGTATCGCTACGCCCGATGGTGACAGCCGCCAATCGCAAAAGAGCCGCGGCTCGGCTGGATGATCGGCGCGTCCGGGAAGACAGCACTTTGCCGCCGGAGATCTTGTTGCCCGGTGCAAGGCAGAGCCACGACGTGAAGTGTTTGGCGCTCGGCGATGCGCGCAGGTCAGTCCCACATTCACCAACCAGCTTGAGCGATAGCGAAGGCCCCATCCCATGGATCTCGGTCAGATCAACGCCGGGAACACCGAAGAGTGCCGCTCGAACATCGAACGAAGGGGTGTTGACCTGCTTGGTCTTCGTGCGGGGGCGCGGCAATTGAGTTGGATCATGTTCGGTATCTGCGCCCAATGCTGTCAGCATCGCCTCAAGGTGGCGGTCGCATTCCAACATTTTGCTTTGGTAAAAGTCGTAAAGCTCAACCGACTGGGTTAACGCAAAGATATGTTCGGGCCGGTCGTTCCCATTGAGCGCGGCTTTGATCGTCTCGACAGGGGCCTTGCATCGCACGTCACGATGAGAGGCCAATGTGTCCAGGTCCCGTTCGCCTTCGACGATTGCACGGATGATCTTCATGCCGGTTACGCCCGTGATATCAGAGACGACATGATGCAGTTGTAGGTTCATCTCCATCAGCGCCTTTTGCATGTGTTGGATGTGGGCGGCTGCATACTCAACCAACCGTTCACGCTGGCGCAGATATGCCCTCAGGGTGGCGATCTCATCTGATGGCCGGAAACTACCGCGCAACAATCCATAAGAATGCAACTGCCGCAGCCAGCTGGCGTCACTGACGTCGGTCTTCCGCCCCGGCACGTTCCTGGCATAGCGCGCATTGACCAAGATGACCTCGAAGCCGTGCTGCTCAAGTATAGCCAAACGGCAAATTTATGGTACAATTTGATATGACCTATCCAATTTCATTCCGCCAACATGTCCTTTCAGCCCGCGAGAAAGAGGGGCTTACCTTTGAAGAAACCTCCGAGCGCTTCTGCATTGGGGTCGCCTCGCTCAAGCGTTGGTCGAAGCGTATTACGCCCAAGCCCTATGAACGCAAAAAGGTGCGTAAGCTCGATCCTGAAAAGCCGGCACAGGACGTGCTGGATCACCCGGACGCCTATCAATATGAACGTGCTGCGCGGTTCGGTGTGACGCAAAAGTCGATCTGGCAGGCTTTGCGCAAACTCGGTTTGACGCAAAAAAAAAGTGATGCAGCATCCGAAGGCGAACGCAGACGCACGGCGCGTCTTTTGTGAAAAAATCACGCAATATGAGGAAGATGGCCGCTCCATCGTTTACATTGACGAGAGTGGCTTTGCCCATGACATGCCGCGCACCCATGGATATGCGCCCGGGGGGGGAGCGTTGCCATGGCAGCCATGACTGGCAGGCCAGGGGGCGGATCAATGTCATCGGGGCGTTGCTTGCCGGGGTCTTGCCGAGCGTCGGTCTGACCGAGGCCAATGTCGATGCCGACATATTCAATCTTTGGCTGATCGGTGATCTCCTCCCGAAGTTGCCACCCCGGGTCGTATTGGTGATGGACCGCGCGACTTTCCACCGTCGCGCCGACACACAGGCCGCTGTCGCACAGGCGGGTCACACCCTTGAATATCTCCCGGCCTACAGTCCAGACTTCAACAAAATCGAACATAAATGGGCTGAAGCCAAGGCCTGCAGGCGGAAAACCGGGATGTCCGTCGACGAAATATTCGAAAACCAGAATTGGAATCAAAATTGAGTCGTCAGGCTATATCTCGTAGGCCGGGATCCAGTAGACACCTGTGGATTCCATAGCAACGCTGGTGACGCCGTGCGCCTTGAACCAGTCAGCAAGATCATGCAGGTCATGGGTGAAGGTACCAAACGCGCGCACGGGTGCATCCGTAACGTCAGGGTTTACCGCGGCCATATGCTCTCGTGAGCCGATATCAACCGCAGCAGCGCCAACATTTACGGTCTCAATCGCTGGAGCAGCGTGGGTCTTTTGCTTTGCCATCATCTATCCTCCTGTTGGAAACAGAAAGGCGTGGGTTATGCAAATCCGTCATCTTCCCAACCGGGATCACCGCAAGGCGGCGTCACCACTCTCAAGTTCGCATCACCCCATGGACCACGTTTTTCAACGGGGTTCCCATCAAATGTGGGACCACCAATAAGCGAACGGCCGCTGCCCTCCATCTTGCAACAGTAGCACAGGCTGTTTCCACCGCGCACAGGGGGCCCCAACCCGTGACGGTTTTTCAGCATGTCAACCTCGGGCAAGACTGGTCTCAGGGCAATCGCGCTTCAAAAGCCTTTGATTAGGGTCTGTTGACAATCATCGTGTTGCAATGAGCATGGCACAGAGGTGCCAGTTGGCAGCGTAGCTTGTATCAGTCTTGTCGTATCGCGTTGCTATGCCTCTGAATTCCTTGATCTTTGCGAAGTAGTTTTCGATGAGATGGCGCCACTTGTACATGTGGGTATCGTAGTCCCGTTGAACTTTTCGGTTCGATTTGGGCGGGATGACAGCGGTTGCGCCACGCTCATCAAGGTCTTGCAGGAGCCAGTCGGCGTCGAAGGCTTTGTCGGCCAGCAACGCCCCAAAGGAAGCCCCCTTGATCAGAGGAGCGACCCCCTTCATGTCGTGTGCCTGTCCCGGCAAAAAAAGCAGAAACCGGAACAGGTTACCGAGCGCATCGACCAAGGCCACGACCTTGGTCGTCAGTCCGCCGCGAGAGCGTCCGATAGCCTGGTGTTGAGTCCCCCTTTTGCGCCCGAAGCCTTCTGATGAGCTTGAACAATCGTCCCGTCGATAAGGGCATATTCCAGGTCCGGCTCGCCACTCATGGCATTGAAAAGACTCTCGAACACGCCGTTCCTGGCCCATCGACGAAATCGCTTGAACTGGCTGTTCCAGTTGCCAAACTCTTTGGGCAAATCCCGCCATGGGGACCCTGTGCGTACGCGCCATAATACTGCTTCCATAAACCGGCGATTATTGCGCGCGGTAACACCCGGATCGCCTGCCTTGCCCGGTATAGGCGGCTCAATCTTCTCCCAAAGCTCATCGGAAACAGCCAAACGATTTGCGTCCATCAACACCTCCATTTTGGAAGCTTGAATCAGACTTCAGGCAAAATGGGAACCCCGAATGTCAACAGGCCCTAGTGTTCGCAGGACCTCATTACTCCAGCCCGCTTTTTTGAATTTGCCGCGATTTGATCCTTTTGCAGGATTGGCCTTGATGATGCTCAAGGCAATCCGCCTCAAAGCGGCAAAGCTGGCTGGCGCGTGATCTTTTCGCGCGCGGTGTCGGTCGTCGTTCATCACCACGTCGAGAGACCAATGCAAGCTGTTCCCAATTTGCCAGTGGCCGCGGATCAGTGTGGCGGCCCCCTGAGCCGCGGGACATTTGGAGAGCGGATAAAGCCGTTCGGCGTGACTGGTCTTGTCGCCAACCGCGCGCCTGGAGGCGACATGGACGAAAGCCTGAAGATGCGGCCACTTATGGGTATTGATCAGATATTCCGGCACATCGTAGACGCGGTATGACCGCTCTTCCACACGCCCATGATCAGCATCAATAGTGCTATATTCATCAACGTAATCAGTAGCCTCGTCTTCCACAAAAGCCCGGACATCGGCCAACATGTCGCCCTGATTGCCTTTGAGTTGAAGGCAGTGGTTACCGCCTTCTTTTACGATCAATTCACAGGTCTCTCGCTGGCAATGTAACGCATCAGCGGTGATGGTGATGCCATGAATGTCAAGCATCTCGATCAACTCGCGCAGGGCCAGGATCTCGCCGCCACCCCTGGCGCTTTGCTTGATGCCAAGGGTCAGCCGCGCCCCATGTGCAAAGGCCGTGACAATATTCATATTCGATTGCCCGGCGGCCTTGTCAAAGCCGCGTCGCATCTCTTTGCCATCAATAGCGATGGCTGGTTCCTCTCCACATCCAGCCGTAAAATCGGCACGAAACTTGTCATAAAACGCTTGAAAACTGGTCGGCTTCATCACCCGGAACAGACGAGAATAAGCGTCATGACAGGGTACGCCATGAGGCAATTCGAGAAAATCGCGCAGAAAATCCTCCTTCATATGACCGAAAAACTCCATGTCGACCGCTGTATCGCCGCCGCAAAGCGCGCATAAAAGGCTGATCGTCGTAAGATCACAGAACTTATGACGTGGCGCATTGCCGCCGCGTGGGTCATCCATCTCATTGAAACAGCTGTCCAGGTTGGGCATCGCGAAGCTCCATCAAGTGATGAAACCTCCAGAATCCAATTCGCAACCGCTGTCAAACTTTAAGCGCGATTCCCCTGAGACTGGTCTGCCCCTCTTGTTGTCCGGATGCCCGGGCTCTCCGGGAGCCGGCATCCGTGCCTTGATCGCACGAACTGGAAGATCGGGCGCAAGGAGATCAACCTGCTGGTTCCTGCCGTCGCCACGCGCCGCTATCGCGTGCCCCTGATCTGGACCGTGTCGGGCAAGGCGGGCAACAGCAACACCTGCGAGCGCATTGCACTGATGAAGCGCTGTCTGGATCTGTTCGGGTCCGGAAGCATCAGGTGCCTTCCGGCGGATCGTGGGTTTATCGGCCTTGATTGGTTGACTTTCCTGCATGAACAGGACGTTCCTTTCATCATCCGCGTGAAGTCGAACCGGTACGTGACAGGCGGGGATGGCGTCCGGCAAAGTCTGCGAACCTTGCCGCGCACCTGCCGTGGCCCGCGCACATTCACGGCCCACTTCAGGGCTGCCGGGGGCACTGCACCGTTTTGGCTGAACTTCGCAGCCAGGCGCATCAAGGGTAAGGAATTGCCTGTCGTTGTCGGCAACCAACCCGCCCATCACGCCCTGACCGTCTATCGCAAACGCCGGGCCATCGAATGCCTGTTCGCCGAAGCGAAGACAAAGGGCTTCAACCTGGAAGACACCCGTCTCCCGTCTCTCGATCGCCAAAAAGTTGAGCTTGTTGGTCGGTCTCCCTGCCCTGGCCATGGCATGGGTTGCAAAGGTGGCATCCACCAGGCCCGGAACACGGAAACGGCCTCGAAAGTCTCATGGGCGATACGCCAAATCCATCTTCCGCATTGGTCTCGACGAAATCGGAAGGCTCTTGCGAACCCAGCCGGAACAAGCCTTCCGACACTGGCCCAAAATCAGGCAGAAAACCACATGAGTCGTGTACAGGGGTCGACGCCTTCGATGACGTCGGAGAGGTGGGCAAAGCCGCGCAGTTTGCGCCGGCTTTTCCCGGCACATTGCCCGAGCTTGAACATCATGTAGAGCATGCCGTCTCGGCTGAGGCAGCCCTTGGTTCGCCTGGTGCGATGGCGGATCGTGGCGAAAGCGCTTTCAATCGGATTTGACGTCCGGATGCTCTGCCGGTGTTGGGCCGGAAAGTCGAAGAAGGTCATCAGTTCCTCGCGATCCTTGATCAGGCATTCGGCGGCCCCGGGGTATTTCGCCTCGAAAGTTTCGACGAACAGATCAAACGCTTTGTGTGCATCCCCGCGTGTCTCGGCTTGCCGGATGTCGTGCAGCATTTTTTTGGCCCTGGGTTGCGATAGCCTGGGCAGGTAATTCAACACATTGCCGGTTTTATGCATCCGGCAGCGCTGCCGGCGCGTGGTCGGGAATACCTCCTCAAGCGCTGCCCAAAATCCCATGGCACCATCCCCGATGGCCGGTTTTGGCGCCGTAAGGCCACGGTTCTTGAGGCTCGGCAGGACTTCGCGCCGGCTTTGGGTACTTTCGCGCGCACCATCTTCAATGGCGAGGAAATGCTTTTCGCCGTGCGCATTTACGCCAATGACAACCAGGGCACAGAGCCGGTCGTCGGTGCCACGCAGGCCGCTGTAAATGCCGTCTGCCCGGATGTAGACCCGGTCGTCGCGACCGGGGTTTGTCTTGCGCCATTGGTCATATTCGCCCGCCCATCGGGTCTTCAACCGCGACACCGTCCTGGCGGAGAAACCCGTCGCATCCGGCCCCGACAGAGCCTTCGATGCAGCGCCCATCCCGCCCGCCGAGATGCCCTTCAAGTAGAGCCAGGGCAGTGCGGATTCGATGGTTCCGGCCTTTCCGACATATGGCGGGACCAAAGCAGATTCGAAACTGACCGGCGCACCCGTCTTTGATCGCACCTTCGGGACTTTCACCGTCACGGGATCGATCCCGGTCTGCACAGCACGTTCCGGATGACGGCCATTGCGCACTGCCCCCGCGCGTCCCTCCGGCGTACAGCGATCTGCAAACCGGCCGGGAAAAGCCTCGAGTTCAGCCTCAACCGCCGTCTGGACCAGCTCACGCGCGCCCTTGCGCAGCAATTCAGTGAGGCGATCGGAAACGGCGTCTCGACCAGAAAATTCGATGATGGCAATGTCGTCCATGGTGGTGCGTCCTCTTCGGTTGGCTGGTTGTGTCGCAACGACAATCCAACCGGATGCACCGCCAGCTTTCAAATCACCCAAACACCAGATTCACCATAGCTCGGTGCCGCTCCCGTTGTCCGGAAATCACGGGTCCTTCCCGGCGGGGAGGGCTTGTGGGTGTTATGTGCCGCACTTGCCTACTTCTGCGTGCCGATTTTTTTGCATTTCGTTTCGTTTCAGATTTGCGCCGCCGACAACCGATTGCAACCATTCAGGAATTTTTTTCCGACGGGTCATCTGAAACGAAATGGCCCCTGGGCTCGAAACGAAATGCCCTCCCGAAACGCGCGGGGAAACCGCCGGAGGGGTCGCGCCGGAATTTGCGCGATACCGGCGGTGAAAAAAAATCGTCAGGAATCCCGGCATGGCCAGCGGCAAAAAAAACCTTCGCGCGACGGGACGCGCTCCGGTCCTGCACGCGGAATTCCCGCACCCGTTCTGCGGATCAGGTCCGGCAGATCGCGGCGTCGATCAGGCGGTCCGGTTTTACCGGTCCCGTCCTGTTCGCCGGGAGGCAAGCGGGGCGAGGTGTGAACCGACGACCGGGGATGTCCGGTCTGCACAGGCGCAGCTGACAGCCGGTCGGGCCGGTTGCCAACACCCTGGCAATATCCGTTCCCTGCCCGCCGACCGCAGGCCGGTTCCACACAGGAACAGGAGTCCGGCAGGAAATTGCGGGCCTGCACACTGCCACAGACAGGTCCCTGCACCCCGGCAATTTTTCCCCTGTTTTTTCCCCTGAATTTCCGGAGAAATCCGGGGGAGACTGGTTAGCAGCACACCGACTGCACAGCCAGCCATACTGCCGGTTTTATCCCCTGCAGATCTGGAGCGGGTTTATGCCGTGTTATCAGCAGGTTAAAAATCAGTGTTCCTGACAGAGACGCATTACCCGGGCGGATATACCCCCGGGTACACCGAAAGTCTCTACCGGCGTATTTCATCATCCGTTTCGGGTATTCAGGCCGGAGGGATCCTTACCCATAGTTCCCGGGCAAACCGCCAGGTTTCGCTGTCCCTGATCGCGGCATTGGCGATATCAATCAGGGTGGTGACGACGATGCGGGGCGGGGTTCATTGATCACCCGGAGGGTGCGGGTGCCATAGACAACCGGCCCCTGCCCCGAAGCGGTTTCAGCCCGGCACGGCAATCCGCAGCTTTTTCGGCACGAGGGTGTTCATCTGCCGGATATGCTCCGGCAGGCACAGGGTCCTGAAATCATATGTCCCGACCACATGCGCCCGCGCCGCCGGGCCCGGATGCTCGTAGGCGCCGGGATTGGCCAGCACGTCGATCACCTGATCCGCCAGCGCATCCGCGTCAAAGAAATCCACCAGCAATCCGGTTGGTAGTGTAACCTGAGGTCTGGAAATTTATTGGAGGTTTGCGCCGTGAGGCGTTTTACCGGGGGGCATGCCCCCCGGTAAAACGCGGTGCCATCGTGCTGTCCCATGGAGGTGAAAACATTCATGGAGGAAGCAAATGGACCTGAGACACGATACGACGATCGAGGCTGTTTTGGAACAACTGATTGCAACCGGAGCAACGGACCCGGGGCGGATCTTCGGCCAGATCTTCGAGCTTGCGCTGCAGATCGAGCGTGAGCGGTTTCTCAAGGCCAACCATTATGAGCGCACCCCTGAGCGGCAGGGCTATGCCAACGGGTACAAGCCGAAGCGGATCGACACTCCTGCAGGAACCGTGACCCTGCAGGTGCCCAAAACCGCCGGACACACGGGCGATCCCTTCCATCCTCAATCTCTGGAACGGGGGCAGCGATCTTCGCGTGCCGTCATGTTGGCGGTGGCGGAGATGTACATCAAGGGTGTCTCGACGCGTCAGGCCGAAGCGGTGATGCGCGGGTTCGGGATCGAGAGCCTGTCCTCGACCCGGGTCAGCCGCGCAACCAAACTGCTTGATGATGAACCGGACGCCTGGCGCAATCGCCCTCTGGGGCAAGTGAAGTACCCGATCATTGACGCGCGTTGCGAAAAGGCCCGCTATGACGGCGTTGTACGCGACGTGGCGGTGCTTTCGGCCATCGGCACAGGGGCCGATGAGCGCAGACATGTTCCCGGGCTCTCTGTGAAGCTGTCCGAGGCGGAAGTGCACTGGCGCGGGTTCCTCGAAAGCCTGCAGGCCCGCGGTATGTGCGGGACCACGTTCATCGTGTCTGATGATCACGCTGGCCTGAAGGCCGCACGACGTGCGGTGTTCGGGGCGGCCACATGGCAGCGCTGCCGGTTCCACCTGGCCCGGAACGCTGTGAACCACGCGCCCGACAGGGACACGCGGGAGCGCATTGGAAAACAACTGCGCGCGGTATGGAATGCGTCTTCTTTGCAAACGGCACAAGCAGAGCCGGGCACCCTTGTCGCCAGCTACCGGGAGAAACACCCGGGCTTCGCCAGCTACCGGGAGAAACACCCGGGCTTCGCCGACTGGCTGGAAAACAACATCCCCGAGGGGCTCGCCGTCTTCTCCTTGCCTGAAGCGCATCGAAAGCGCATGCGCACGTCAAATGGCATCGAGCGTCCGACCCGGCAGGAACTGAAACGGCGTACAGTCAAGGTCAGGGTCTTCCCGAACCTCGACTCTCTGTTGCGCCTCTCAACCGCTGTTCCCGTCGAGATCTGCGAAAAACGGGAAACCGAAACCAAAGCATACATCAAATGGGAAGGGCTCGATGAATGACGCCTTCACAGCAATTTCCAGACGTCAGGTTGCGCAATCGAAAGACATGGCCACGCGGGAAATCGTTGGTTGGGCGATGGAGGATCACATGCGGGCCGAGCTTTGCTGTGATGCCCTGACGATGTCCCCGGGTCGCAGAGGCCCTGTTCCCGGTCTGATACACCACTCCGACAGGGGGAGCCAGTACGCCGGTAGTGAGTATCGCAAGCTGATCAAAAAAGCAGGGCTTACGCAATCCATGAGCCGCAAGGGCGAGTGCCTGAACAATGCGCCAATGGAAAGCTTCTTTGCATCATTGAAAAAGGAGTCGGTTCACCGTCGGCGGTTCAAAACACGGGCGGAAGCCAAGGCTGCAATCTTCGAATATATCGAGGTCTTCCACAACCGTCAGCGCCGCCACTCCGCCATCGGATACCAAACGCCGCAACAGGCGTTCAACAATATGACTTGGAAAATGGCCGCATAGGGTCAATAATCAAACTGTCCGGAAACAGGGACGAAGTCCAAAGAGCTAATTGTGAGCAGTACGATAATGGAAGTAACATTGGTCCACCTAAGTGACCTGCATTTCAAAAATGATGCAGAGAACCGATTTCGCCTAGAAAAACTACGAGGCGATCTAACCGAGTTACCTCTAGGGTCAAAGGTGGTAACGGTTTTCACGGGTGATCTTGCCCAGTCTGGTGACACTGAGCAGTATGACGTTTTGTTCGAGTTACTGATGGCACCACTTATTGAGGCTGAACATGATATTGCAGTCGTACCAGGAAACCATGACATTCAGCGTGACTTGACCTCGGAGGAGGTTGTCAGGCCTTTTCTTGAGAACGCAGGTAGCAGTTATCTTTTTGATGGTAACACGTTGCTATCATCGCCCTTTTCTGATGAACCTAGTGGCCCTCTCAAAAATTACATGGATGTCGAAGCCTTGTTCGAACCATATCTGGAACGGAACTACTATGGTTATATCAAACAAGTCGGTGACTTAGCGATAGTCGGGATGAACTCAACCTGGCTTTCACACACCAGAGACAAAGGTGACACAGACAGAGGAAAACTACGGGTTGAACCCCACGTCTTGCAGCGCTTTGCGGAGAGACTACCTAGTAACTCACTGAAGGTATTGCTGCTGCACCATCCATTCGACTGGCTTGAGGAAACAACCCGAAACGCCGTTACAGCTTTGGCCACCGAACACTTTGATCTGGTTCTGTTTGGCCACGTACACATGGCGAACACAACATCCCTCGTACAGAACGAGAGCGGTGCGTCACTGATCCAGTCACCCCCGCTGCGGGCGGATTGGTCTAACGGGGCAAACGGATATTCGATTATCCGATGTGATACTGAAACTAAAACATCCGAAATTACTTATCGTTCATACTCAGAAAGTCGTCGTGCTTTTGTCCGAGGAGAAGACTTCGGCGAGAATGGAATATGTTATCCAACAGAGGCCGACAGAAAACACTACGAAAAGGCACCTTCTCTTTCTTCTTTGGCGCAGAAGTTTTTGGCTGAAACTCGCGACTACGTTGATTGGCATCGGCGAAACATTCGGGCCAAGTCAAGCTACATTGAGAGCTTCATTATGCCGCGCGTGATGCGTGTGGTGGCATCCGAAGAAGAACAATGGAACGAACCGCCAGTATCGTTGGAAAGCCTATTCACCCCGACAAGCCGTGATCAATTTATCATAGCACCAGCCGACTCTGGCCTTAGTACGGGTGCGTTCTTGGTTTTCAAAGGACGTGCGGGATTGGTGGATCAGACTGGTTCAATCCCAGTGTTTTTTGATGCAGGTGAATCACGTATTAACAAGGCGTCGATACTAAGTTCCATGACCCAGAAATGTCTTGTCAGGTTTACAACATCTGAAATGCAGCGCCTTGCAGACCAAGGCGCGGTAACTTTGATCGTCGATGGCTTAAACCTTAGTAACGCGGAGAGGTTCAACTCCTTTAGAGAGATAATGAGTAAACACTATCCGAAGGTACGAGTAGTGGCCTTCGTACGCACTGAAAAGGTCGGCCAAGCTGTATCAGGCGCAGATCACCCCGAGCTTTCTGTGGGTGACGATGAAATCTATGAGTTGGGTGAACTGACGGTCGAACAAATCCGCGAAGTAATCGGCTTGCACAGAAAGAACGTCGATGGAGAAACTGCAAGTCGGCTCGCAACGCAGGCCGTTGAGTCTCTTACTCAGATAAATGAACCTGTTTTCCCCAGCACTGTAGCAGTACTGGTGGAAACACTTGTACAAGATCACGAGTTTCGACCTATCAACAAGGCTCGGTTGCTTGACCGATATGTGGAGTGTTTACTTGGGCGATTCGAACTCGAAGATGTCCGAGAGGGCAACTTTACTTCATATGACAAGATTGATCTCCTAAGCTTCATTGCCAGACGCCTCCTAGAACAAGACCGCTTAGGTCTAAGTGATGAAGATTGGCTAGGTGTCATCACTGACTATGAACGGGGATTCATGATCGAACTTCCACGAGGGTTGCTCGGTGAGTTTGAGGAAAAGGGCCTTGTTGTCAGTGAAGGTGGATTTATCACGTTCAGGGCAGATTACCTGTTCTCATATTTCATCGCGCGTCAGATGAAGGCTGACGCTGCATTCGCCCAAGAATTGATCGCAGATGACGGCTTTTACAAACATGATGGTGAAGTCATCTTCTATGGCGAGTTAGAAGGAACAGATACTGCGGCAGTCTTGAATGAACTGTACTCCAAGATAGGTGAACTTAAGCAAGCATTGCTAGAGCAATATTCCAAAGAGGGCATTGACCTGACTTCAGAGTGGACCGAAGCGGCAGATGAGAAGCCTGAGGAAATTGCCGCAGTGATGGCTGAACTACGTTCCGTCGAAGACAAGGAGCCTGACCCTGAAGTTGCTGATGTTCGCGACAATCAAAAGTTAGCAAATGTTATGCGGAGGCGAGGTATTGCTCGTCGTACAGAAGTCGCAGAGGTCGAGGCTCGTCTTCTTGTCACTATGAAACTTTACGGACAACTCATCCGAAATGCTCTGCACATAAGTGGATCTGACAAACTTCGGCACCTTCGCATGATGTATGAAGCCGCGGAGACATGGGTTGGGTTCATGAGCGCCTCACGGGCGCACATCGGTGCCCAGCCTGTGACTGTGGCGGGTGGGGTAACGTTCATCAATCATGGTGCACTGACCGATCCAAAAAAATCTGTCGCAGACTTCAAGTACAATGCGCCCAACTCAATTTCACGTATCCTCGCCGAGGCGGTTCGCAATCCTCAACTGTCCGTCGCATTGAGAAACGTACTTCCCACTTTGTCGCCCATGGGTGCTTTGTTCGCAAGAGATGCGTTGTTAGGGTTACCGTCAACCGTCAACCGTGCTGCATATCTTGAGAGCATTCAGACCAGTGAAGACAAGATCCTGCATGGGGCGTCGATGCGAACATTGAAGCGCAAGTACTTGGGTAGCGGAAGAGACACAGCGATCCGAGAACACACCACTGGTGTCGTGAATGACGTTTGTGCAATCGCTGGTGACGCGGCTATTGGTGACAAGCATAGGCTTGAGAAGCAACGTTTGGTAAGAGACCTCAAAGAAAACGTGACAACTATGTCGAAGAAAAGTGACGAGAAATGAGGGGGTGAAATGGCAAAGAACTGTTACGTTTGCAGGCGTCTGTCAACGGCGGAGTAAAATCCGGCCACTGGGGCGGAGCAAAAGTCGGCCAGTTTGTGGAGTGCGCCTTGGGGCGTGTGGCCACCAATCAGCAAGCACGTTCCAAGGCGCATTGGCCGTCAGGCCGATTGTTCAGTTGTCAGGTTGAAGGGTTGGCAATACGTGCGCGGCTCTGATTGAGGCGGTAGCTTTCGCCGTTCATCTCGCGGATGTTGACGTGATGTGTCAGCCGGTCCAGGAGCGCGCCGGTCAAGCGTTCGGTGCCGAATGTCTCGCTCCATTCCTCGAAGGGCAGGTTCGATGTAATCAGGGTTGAGCCACGCTCGCAGCGCTGAGAGATCAGCTCGAACAGAAGCTCGGCGCCGGTTTTGCTCAAGGGGACGAAGCCCGGCTCGTCGATGATCAGCAGTTTGACCTTGGCCAGTTTGCGCTGAAGCTGCAGGAGGCGTTTCTCGTCGCGGGCCTCCATCATCCCGTGCACGAGAGCTGCGGCGGTTACGAAGGCGACAGGCAACCCTTTCTGGCAGGCGGTCAGCCCCAACCCGAGAGCGACATGGGTTTTGCCGGTTCCCGACGGGCCGAGCGCGATGACGTTCTCCCTGCGCTCGATCCATTCACAGCGCGCCAGTTCCAGCACCATCATCTTGTTCAGACCGGGGATGGCCGTAAAGTCGAAGCTGTCGAGGCTTTTGACGGTTGGAAACTTTGCCGCCTTGATCCGGCGCTCG
This sequence comes from Roseovarius sp., assembly GCA_965207105.1. Classification (GTDB taxonomy): domain Bacteria; phylum Pseudomonadota; class Alphaproteobacteria; order Rhodobacterales; family Rhodobacteraceae; genus Roseovarius. Next base: position 117,210 of record CBDBLS010000043.1, read on the forward strand.
ACCATGCGCCTCTCCCGATCGATTGGTTCCAGCTCGGTCAGCCGGGCTGGATAGCGCACATGATCCAGGCCTTCCGCCGCATGTAAAACGCGGAGCAATATTGGGCCACAGAAGCGGCTGCATATCGCAGTTGTAGCGGAGTAAAAGTCCGCCAGTTTGTGCCCTTCGTTTATTCGGAGGGCGGGAGATGTATTCTGTGGATATTTATAGTCGTGTGCGCCGTGCTTGTTTGAAGGACGGTATGTCTGGCCGAGAAGCGGCGCGGTTTTTCAACATGGCGTAATCAGGATCAGCACTCAGTTACCCCTGTTATTCTGGATGCACATGCAATTGAAAAGGAGACTGACCAATGGAATATTTTGCTGGTTTGGATGTGTCCATGGAAGAGACGCATATCTGCATTCTGGATCGTGAAGGGGCCCTTATTCGTGAAGGAAAAGCGAGCTCAACACCAAAAGCGATCGCTGACTTCCTCGCTTCTGGACCACCATGTGCCAAAGTTGTATTTGAAACGGGACGGATGGCACCAATGCTTTACCATGGGCTGACGGAGCTTGGTGTCCCGGTTGTTTGCATCGAGAGCAGGCAAGCATATCAGGCCCTTAAATCTCTGGCCGGCCACAAGACGGACCGCAATGATGCCCGCGGTTTGGCACACCTGGCGCGGACGGGATTCTACAAGCCGACCCATGTCAAATCACTGTCAGCGCACGCAATCCGGTCGCTGATCGCAGCCCGCAAGAAGCTGGTCGGACAGCGTGTGACGCTCGACAATCAGATCCGCGGTCTGGTCGTCGTCTTCGGCGTGCGGCTGCCACGAGCTTTGTCTCCGGCATTCAAAAACGCGGCGCTAAAAGTTAGCGATGGAGTGCCTGGCCTCCATGCCGCAATTTGCGGACTGTTCGCAGCACGCGAAGCAATCCTCGCGGCGGTTGCAGCCATTGATGGCGACATCAAAAAGATGACCCGCAAATCCGAAGTCTGCCAGCGCCTTATGACGGTACCAGGGGTCGGTCCGATCACAGCATTGGCCTTTGCCGCAGCAATTGATGATCCGTCGCGTTTCAGGAAATCGCGTGATGTGGGGGCGTATCTTGGACTGGTGCCGCGACGGCATCAATCTGGTGAAATCGACTACACGGGCAGCATCTCAAAGCGGGGCGACGTGCGCGTCAGAACGCTTCTCTATGAGGCCGCCAATGTGATGCTGACGCGGTATGCCGCTCCGCTCAAATTGAAGACATGGGCCCTCGCAATCGGTGCGCGCTCAACGATGAGAAAGGCCCGAGTGGCTCTGGCGCGTCGTCTGGCAATCATACTTCATGCCATTATGCGAGACAAAACTGACTTCCAGTCCGCGTAAGGCTTACGAGGCGACAACGAGGATTCCTAAATCAAAGTTCCCATCTGGGACGATGCCCGAGGGAGGGCGTGAGACACGGCGCCGATTCTGTAGCAACAGCCAAGACCAACGGTATGATTGCGGTTTCAACATTGCCGACCCACACCCAGCCAACCCCATCATGAACCTCAGAGTTCGAAGAGAACAAAGGCAACCTCTGACATCAAAAGCAGGAAACTCAGGAAACACGCATTGACAGATTAGAGAACAAAGATCGTAAGACGATCGCGAAGATGCTGCGCCATGAACTTCCGCCTGGGTATCGTCGGTCGGAAGCGCCTCGGCGGCCAACGCTTGATGGTTATGTTGGTGTGGTCGATGAGATACTGCGCACAGACAAAGCCCTGATCAAAAAGCAGCGACACACGGCCAAGCGCATCTTTGAACGGCTGCGCGATGAGCATGGATATGCCGGCAGCCTGACCACGGTGACCTATTACGTGCGCGAGCAAAAACGGCGCACCAAAGAGGTGTTTGTGCCGTTGTCGCATCGGCCGGGCCATGCGCAGGTTGATTTTGGTGAGACGCTGGGCGTGATCGGTGGCGTGGAATGCAAGATCCACTTCTTCGTGATGAGCTTGCCACATTCTGATGCGGTGTTTGTGAAGGGATATCCAGCTGAGACAACCGAGGCGTTTTGCGATGGCCATGTGTCCGCCTTTGCATTCTTTGGCGGCATTCCGCAATCCATTCTCTACGACAATACCAAGATCGCCGTGGCTCGGATACTCGGGGATAAGACGCGCATCCGCACACGTCGGTTTACGGAACTGCAGTCGCATTACTTGTTTGATGACAAGTTTGGCAGACCCGCGCGAGGGAACGATAAAGGCAACGTTGAGGGCATGGTTGGATACACCCGCCGCAACTTCATGGTTCCCGCACCTCGCTATGACAGCTTTGATGATCTGAACGCACATTTGGAAGAGAAGTGTTTAGCACGTCAGGACAATACGTTGCGGGGTCACACCCAAACCATAGGCGCACGCCTGATGTCGGATTTGGATGCTCTGATGGGATTGCCCGTCGCAGAATATGAAGCCTGCGATCACGTCAGCACGCGTGCAACGTCGATCTCAATGGTGCGCTATCGCAGCAATGATTACTCGGTGCCAGTAGCCTATGCGCACCACGATGTTCATGTGCGTGGGTTTGTGCATGAGGTTATCATCGGCTGCGGCAATGAGATTATTGCGCGGCACAAACGATCCTACACATCAGCGGATATGGTCTTTGACCCATTGCACTTTTTGCCCCTGCTTGAACAAAAGGTGGGTGCCCTGGATCAGGCCGCGCCTTTGCAGGGTTGGCATTTGCCAGATGTATTTGCCACGCTGCACCGACTGCTTGAAGCCAGAATGGGTAAGCCGGGCAAGCGAGAATACGTTCAAGTCTTGCGCCTTTTGGAGACCTTCGAAATGGATGTTGTGCAAGGCGCAATCCAGCAGGCAATAGATATGGGTGCAATTGGCTATGACGCCGTAAAACACCTTGTACTGTGTCGGGTTGAGAAGCGGCCACCACGATTGGATTTGGACTTCTATCCATACTTGCCCAAGGCCAATGTCGGCACAACACGCCCATCCAGTTACATGAGCTTGATGGGAAGGACCGCGGCATGACCGAAGCCCCTCGGATTCTTCTACGGCATCATCTTAAACAACTGCGACTGCCAACGTTCCAAGGCGAGTATGCCAAACAGGCGCAGCTCTGTGCTGCAGAGAACAAAGATCACATCCACTATCTGGCGCGGCTGTGTGAGATGGAATTGATCGACCGCGAACGCCGGATGATTGAACGGCGCATCAAAGCGGCGAAGTTCCCCAGCACCAAGAGCTTGGATAGCTTTGACTTCAAGATCATGCCAAGCTTGAACAAGCCACTGACGATGGATCTGGCACGATGCGATTACGTTAATCGCAGGGAGAACATCATCGCGCTCGGCCCGTCAGGCACGGGCAAGACACACATCGCCCTGGGACTTGGGCTGGCTGCATGTCAAAGAGGACTGAAGGTGCGCTTCACAACGGCTGCGGCATTAGTCCATGATCTGATCGAGGCTCAAGATGAGCGGAGATTGCAGCGCCTTCAAAAGCAACTGACCAGCCAGAACCTGTTGATCATTGATGAACTGGGCTTCGTACCGCTCAGCAAATCTGGCGCAGAGCTGCTCTTCGAGGTCATATCCCAATGCTATGAACGCGGCTCCATCATCATAACCTCGAACCTGCCCTTCGATGAATGGACTGAAGTCTTTGGCTCTGAGCGGCTGACCGGTGCGCTACTCGATCGTTTAACCCATCACGTCCACATCCTCGAGATGAATGGCGAAAGCTATCGGCTCAAACACAGTCGCAACAACCGAAAATAACCAGCCCGCAATCACAGTCAGAATAATGCTGGCCTTATGGCCAGCATGCGCTTTGGCACGCTTCAGCTTTGTGACGAGCACGCGTGCAAAAGCGCCACAAAAACATCAACCGAAGTGGCCCATTTTTACGCCGCGACATGGACCCATTTTACTCTGCGATTGACAGCCGCACAAATGCGCGCTTGCTTGTCATGCTCGCGCAGGAAGGTGGGCAGGCGCAGAGTCTTGAGGTGGTGTGTCAGCGGCAGTTCGGGTGCATCCGTCATGCGTCACCTCCTGACAGAAGGCTCATACAGGAAGAAGCCGAGGTGGTGGCGATGTTGGTTCCGGGCAGGAACGGATAGACATCCAAATCCAACCTCGGGGGCCTTCGCTCGACGCGGCACAGGACGAGGTGCTTGATCGCATCGAAGCTGACCGCCCCCATTCGCAGGGCGTCTTTGACGGCAAGATGCAGCACCTCCAGCTCGAACCGTTCCGACAGGCGCAGGACCTGGACATACTCCCTTTTGCCCGCCTTGCCCTGCCGGGCTTCCAGCAAGCGCCGGAGCGTGGCGAAGGCGTCAGGCAGTTCCCAACCCTGCAAGGGCGCAGCCTGATCGAAGGACATGATCCTGCGCTCGATCAGCGGCAGGTAATGCAGCGGGTCGAACACCATGTCACCGCTGTCATAAGAGCGGGGATGATCGGCGATCACCTCAGTGGCGCAACCGATAACGACGCGGATCACGAAGCCCTTGATCCAGACCGCGCGGTGGCCATATGCGACCGGCACCGAGTAGTCGTTACCGCGATACCGCAGCACCGATGTCGATGTGACCTGGCCACTTTGCAACTCACAGGCCTCGAAGGGTGCGCCGGGCAAATCCTGCATTGCCGCCGGATCGGCTTGCAGCCGTTCGCCGATGCTGGCCTTGTGTCCGCGCAGGACATCGTCCTGCCGTTTGCGGCATTGCTCTTCCAGGTGAGCGTTGAACGCATCCCGGTCCGGAAAGGACGGGATCGGCACCATGAAGTCGCGCCGCCCGTAGCCGACCAACCCCTCGACCGCTCCCTTGTCGTTCCCCTTGCCGGGACGGCCGTAGCGATCCCGGACCACATAATGCGACAGCATTGCGCTGAACCGTTGGGTTCTTTGCCGGGTGCCGTCCGGCAGGATCCGCGCCACCAGGCAGCGGTCATTGTCATGGAGGATCGACAGGGGAACCGCCCCAAAGAAAGCAAAGGCATGCACATGCCCATCCAGCCAGGCCTCGGTGGTTGCCGCAGGATAGGCCCGGATAAAACACGCATCGCTCTGCGGCAGATCAAAGGCGAAGAAGTGCGCCTTCCGCTCAACGCCGCCAATCACGACAGGCGCTTCACCAAAATCCGCCTGCGCATGCCCGGGCGGATGGCTGAGCGGCACGAACATCTCTTTGCCAGAGCGCTTCCTGGCCCGGACGCAGTCTTTGACGATTGTGTATCCGCCATCAAAGCCGCACTCGTCGCGCAGCCTCTCAAAGATACGCTTTGCGGTGTGGCGCTGCTTGCGCGGACGCGCTTTGTCCTCAGTAAGCCATTGGTCGATCTGGCAGGTGAACGCATCCAGCTTCGGGCGCCTAATCGGCGCTGTCCGCCGATACCCCGGTGGCTCCGAATAGGCCAACATCTTCGCAACACTGTCTCGGCCAATCCCAAAATCCCGGGCAATCCGACGCCCGCTCAACCCATCCTGAAAATGAGCCTGACGCACCTTCAAATACAATTCCACGGTGAAAATCCCCCGGCCCTCCCATCAAACGAAAGGGCAAAAGTGGACGACTTTTACGCCGCCCGCGACAACACAACGACGCCGCTACCCTGGCCGAGTATTGCTCCGCTGATTACACGTTAAGTCGACAATACCAACCATGATCGATTGGCCGGTAACCTGTTGTGCGCGATAAAGGACAACCCATGGATAAGAAGCAGTACAAGAGCGGGTTGGACGAGTTGCGTGCGGTACGCAAAGAAAGCCGCGCGCTGTACTGGTTTGTTGGCGTCTTCAGCTTTTTTGTGAATCTCCTGATGCTGACCGGGCCACTTTACATGCTGCAGGTTTATGATCGCGTGTTGGGCAGCGGCTCGGTCGAGACGCTGATCGCGCTGTCGATCCTTGTTACCTTTCTTTTTGCGATGATGGGCATTCTGGATTACGCGCGAGGTCGTGTCATGAGCAAGGTCGCGGCGCGCTTTCAGTCGCGTCTGGATGGGCGGGTTTTCGATGCGGTGATCCGGAAAACGGCCCTTGGCCCCGACCCGTCGGCCAATACGGGCTTGCGTGATCTTGAATCGGTACAGCGCCTGTTGTCGTCACCTGTGCTCACGGCGATGTTTGACCTCCCGTGGACCCCGGTTTTCATCATCGCGATCTGGATATTTCACCCGTGGCTGGGCATCCTTGCAGTCATCGGCGGATTGCTGCTGATTATGATTACGATCCTCAATCAACTGGTGACCCGCCGACCGGTTGAACGGATGAACCAAGCCACCGCCGCAGCCGACGAGGTGATGACCCAGATTCGCACCGAATCGGAAATGGTGCGCGCCATGGGGATGAGCGAAGCCGCCCATAACCGTTGGTACAAGGCCCGTGGCACCGCCCTGAATGAACAGATCGGCGCGTCGGACATGGGCGGCACCTTCACCACGCTCTCGCGGACCTTTCGGCTGTTTCTGCAATCGGCGATGTTGGGCGTTGGTGCCTTTCTGGTGCTGCGTGGAGAGCTGACGCCAGGTGCCATGATCGCCGGGTCGATCCTGCTGGGCCGGGCATTGGCACCGATTGAGCAGGTCATCGGACAATGGTCGTTTGTGCAACGCGCGATGCAGGCATGGGACAACCTGGCCCTGCTGCTTGGGCAGGTGCCCCCGGTGCAGCCAAAGACCCAGCTGCCCAAACCCAAGGCGCTGCTGGAAGTGCAACAGCTTGTCGTGGCCCCCCCGGGGGAACAGCAGGCCGCCTTGAAGGGGGTCAGCTTTGCCGTCAAACCCGGCCAGGCGGTCGGCGTGATCGGGGCCTCGGGCGCGGGGAAATCCACTCTGGCGCGCGCGCTGACCGGTGTCTGGCCCCCGGCCAATGGCAAAATCCGGCTGGATGGTGCCGCGTTGGATCAGTTTGACAATAGCGTCCTGGGGCAGCATGTCGGATATCTGCCGCAACGCGTCCAGTTGTTTGACGGCACCATCGCCGAGAACATCGCGCGACTGGCGAATGCCCCGGACGATGAACAGGTGGTATTGGCGGCCCGCCGGGCGGATGCACATGACATGATACTACGTTTGTCAGACGGGTATGACACGCGGGTCACGGCCGGGGGCGGGCGGCTTTCGGGTGGGCAATTACAACGCATCGGGCTGGCCCGGGCGATGTATGGCGATCCCGTCATCCTGGTTCTGGACGAACCGAATTCCAATCTGGACAATGAAGGCAGCGAGGCGGTGAACGTGGCCATTCGCGGCTTCAAATCGGCAGGGAAGTCGATCCTGATTATGGCGCACCGCCCGGCGGCAATCAAAGAATGTGATTTACTGTTGATGCTTGAGCATGGCCGCGTCCGTGCCTTTGGCCCCAAGGACAAGGTGCTGCGCGAAGTTCTCGCCAACCACGAAGATGTCACTGCCCCCAGTGGTCCCGGAGGTGTGCAATGAACGATCAACCCATTACCTGGTCGCCCCGAAGGCCCTTGTTGATTGGGCTTATCGGGCTGCTTGTGCTGGTCGGTGGGTTTGGCACCTGGTCCGCAACCACGCAGATATCGGGAGCGATCATCGCGCCAGGGCGCATTGAGGTCGATCAGAACCGTCAGGTCGTGCAGCATCCCGATGGCGGCGTGGTGGCCGCGATTGAAGTGGATGAAGGCGACCGCGTCGAGGTTGGTCAGACCCTGTTGCGGCTGGACGAAACCGATCTGATATCGCGATTGGCGATCACCGAAAGCCAATTGTTCGAGTTGATGGCGCGTCGTGGCCGACTTGAGGCGGAACGCGACGGCAACAGCGTCACAACATTTGATCCGCTTCTGCTTGAGATCGCCGAGTCCAACCCGGATGTTGCGGGCCTGATTGCCGGACAGGAACGCCTGCTTGTCGCGCGCGCCGCTTCGGTGGCACAGGAAAGTGACCAACTCGGCAAGCGGAGCGGACAGATTGTCGATCAGATCATTGGCATTGAAGCCCAGCAAGAAGCGATCACACGCCAGCTTGAACTGCTCGAAGAAGAGTTGAAAGCTCAACAATCGCTGCTGGACCGCGGTCTGGCCCAGGCCGCGCGGGTGTTGTCATTGCAACGCGAACGCGCCCGGCTGAGCGGCGTTGAAGGCGAATTGCGCGCCCAGAAAGCGCAGGCCGCCGGGCGGATCACCGAACTTGATGTGGAGATCCTCAAACTGGCGACCCAGAGACGGGAAGAGGCGATCACCAACCTGCGCGACCTGCAGTTTCGCGAGCTGGAACTGCGCGAAGAACGCAACGCCCTGATTGGCCAGATCGAAAGGCTTGAGATCACCGCGCCGGTCGCGGGTGTGGTTTACGGGCTTCAGGTGTTTGCCCTGCGGTCTGTTGTTCGCCCCGCCGATCCGGTGATGTTCCTGGTGCCGCAGGACCGACCGCTGATCATCAATGCCGAGGTGCCGCCCATTCACATCGACAAATTGCGGCTGGGTCAGGACGTGACCCTGCGCTTTTCGGCGCTGGATCAGCGCAACACCCCCGAGCTCACCGGCAAAGTCGTGCAAATCTCGGCCGATGCCTTTCAGGATGAAAGCACGCAACAGGCCTTTTACCGCGCCGAGATCGTGCTGAGCGAAGGCGAGCAGGCAAAGCTGCCCGAAGGCACCACCCTGATCCCCGGCATGCCGGTTGAGGCGTATATTCGCACCGAGAATCGCACGCCGATTGCCTATCTGGTCAAACCCCTGACCGACTACTTCAACAAGGCCCTGCGGGAATAGACGCGGCAAGGCAACTTTTCGATTCCCTTCCCCGAGCCCGGGCCGTTGTTCGGAAATCACGGGTCCTTACCGACGGGGACGGCGAGTGGGTGTTCTGCGCCGCACTTACACACTTCTGCGTGGCGATTTTTTTGCATTTCGTTTCGTTTCGGATTTGCGCCGCCGACAACCGATTGCAACCATTCAGGAATTTTTTACCGACGGGTCATCTGAAACGAAATGGCCCCTGGGTTCGAAACGAAATGCCCTCCCGAAACGCGCGGGGAAACCGCCGGAGGGGTTGCGCCGGAATTTGCGCGATACCGGCGGTGAAAAAAATGTCAGGAGGTCCGGCATGGCCAGCGGCAAAAAACCCTTCGCGCGACGTGGCGCGCTCCGGTCCTGCCCGCAGTCCGGAGATCGGGCGGCTGCCGCCCGATCTCCCCGTGCCCTGAAACCCCGGGCCCGCTCTGCGGATCAGGTCCGGCAGATCGCGGCGTCGATCAAGGTGTCCGGTTTTACCGGTCCCGTCCTGTTCGCCGGGGGCAACACCATTGTTGCCGGGGCAGGACCGTGTGCCGACGGCGCGGGAGACGGGCATGGATGTTGTGCCCTGCATCCGGCTGCCCGGTCTCCCGGATGAGCAGCGCCCCGCGTATATTGCTGCTGACAAGAGCCTGGCCGGACATGCGGGCCGGGACGGCCTGAAGAAAGCGATGACGCCAACGAAAAGCAGTGGTGTCGGCCACCATACAACGCCCGTCGGACGTGTAATCGGCGGAGCAATACTCGGCCAGGGTAGCGGCGTCGTTGTGTTGTCGCGGGCGGCGTAAAAGTCGTCCACTTTTGCCCTTTCGTTTGATGGGAGGGCCGGGGGATTTTCACCGTGGAATTGTATTTGAAGGTGCGTCAGGCTCATTTTCAGGATGGGTTGAGCGGGCGTCGGATTGCCCGGGATTTTGGGATTGGCCGAGACAGTGTTGCGAAGATGTTGGCCTATTCGGAGCCACCGGGGTATCGGCGGACAGCGCCGATTAGGCGCCCGAAGCTGGATGCGTTCACCTGCCAGATCGACCAATGGCTTACTGAGGACAAAGCGCGTCCGCGCAAGCAGCGCCACACCGCAAAGCGTATCTTTGAGAGGCTGCGCGACGAGTGCGGCTTTGATGGCGGATACACAATCGTCAAAGACTGCGTCCGGGCCAGGAAGCGCTCTGGCAAAGAGATGTTCGTGCCGCTCAGCCATCCGCCCGGGCATGCGCAGGCGGATTTTGGTGAAGCGCCTGTCGTGATTGGCGGCGTTGAGCGGAAGGCGCACTTCTTCGCCTTTGATCTGCCGCAGAGCGATGCGTGTTTTATCCGGGCCTATCCTGCGGCAACCACCGAGGCCTGGCTGGATGGGCATGTGCATGCCTTTGCTTTCTTTGGGGCGGTTCCCCTGTCGATCCTCCATGACAATGACCGCTGCCTGGTGGCGCGGATCCTGCCGGACGGCACCCGGCAAAGAACCCAACGGTTCAGCGCAATGCTGTCGCATTATGTGGTCCGGGATCGCTACGGCCGTCCCGGCAAGGGGAACGACAAGGGAGCGGTCGAGGGGTTGGTCGGCTACGGGCGGCGCGACTTCATGGTGCCGATCCCGTCCTTTCCGGACCGGGATGCGTTCAACGCTCACCTGGAAGAGCAATGCCGCAAACGGCAGGACGATGTCCTGCGCGGACACAAGGCCAGCATCGGCGAACGGCTGCAAGCCGATCCGGCGGCAATGCAGGATTTGCCCGGCGCACCCTTCGAGGCCTGTGAGTTGCAAAGTGGCCAGGTCACATCGACATCGGTGCTGCGGTATCGCGGTAACGACTACTCGGTACCGGTCGCATATGGCCACCGCGCGGTCTGGATCAAGGGCTTCGTGATCCGCGTCGTTATCGGTTGCGCCACTGAGGTGATCGCCGATCATCCCCGCTCTTATGACAGCGGTGACATGGTGTTCGACCCGCTGCATTACCTGCCGCTGATCGAGCGCAGGATCATGTCCTTCGATCAGGCTGCGCCCTTGCAGGGTTGGGAACTGCCTGACGCCTTCGCCACGCTCCGGCGCTTGCTGGAAGCCCGGCAGGGCAAGGCGGGCAAAAGGGAGTATGTCCAGGTCCTGCGCCTGTCGGAACGGTTCGAGCTGGAGGTGCTGCATCTTGCCGTCAAAGACGCCCTGCGAATGGGGGCGGTCAGCTTCGATGCGATCAAGCACCTCGTCCTGTGCCGCGTCGAGCGAAGGCCCCCGAGGTTGGATTTGGATGTCTATCCGTTCCTGCCCGGAACCAACATCGCCACCACCTCGGCTTCTTCCTGTATGAGCCTTCTGTCAGGAGGTGACGCATGACGGATGCACCCGAACTGCCGCTGACACACCACCTCAAGACTCTGCGCCTGCCCACCTTCCTGCGCGAGCATGACAAGCAAGCGCGCATTTGTGCGGCGGAAGGCCTGGATCATGTGCGCTATCCAGCCCGGCTGACCGAGCTGGAACCAATCGATCGGGAGAGGCGCATGGTCGAGCGCCGGATCAAGGCGGCAAAGTTTCCAACCGTCAAAAGCCTCGACAGCTTCGACTTTACGGCCATCCCCGGTCTGAACAAGATGATGGTGCTGGAACTGGCGCGCTGTGAATGGATCGAGCGCAGGGAGAACGTCATCGCGCTCGGCCCGTCCGATCCTGATTCATAATGCCCACCTCGCTATGTCTCTATAAGACAAGTGTTTTTTGATGCGGATTTTGAGACGGCGGGCGGCTGCCGCGCCTTTTGTCCGCTGCTTCAATGACATCGTTCCTGCCCGGTTCGTCCATTTTGATGATCCAGGGGGCACCTTTGCAGAATTGTTGCGCCGGCAGCCGGCCTTCCTGGATCAGGCGGCGGACGCTTGATGCACTGATTGCCAAGACCTCGGCTGCTTCGTCAAGTGTCATCTCACCGCGCTCCTGGCGTTCGCCTTCACGATAGACATCGATCTGATGGTGATTGCGCAGACTGCATACCCGCGATTGCGCCCATCCGTGACCGCGGCCGGTCACCTTGCCTGCCCGGTTGAGAGTTGCGGCAATCAGCTTGTCAGGCATGAGACGGGCCAGCGCACGTGCGAGATCGACGATATCCCGGTCGGTACTCCAGCGGTGCTGGCCGCTGCGGTTCTTGCGGACAGCCAGAGCGGAATGTGCGCCGCCTTGCCAGCGGACAACAAGCTCGATCGTCTCTCCGTCAACGCGGGCAATGATCTCCTCGACCAGAGTGCGAATGATCTGTTTCCTGGTGGCAGGTGCAGCACCTGGGCTTGTCCACGCACGCTCAAGATCGGCCCCTAGGCTCAACAGCCTGTCGCGATCTGCGGTGCTCGCCTTTTGCGACAGGGCCGCCGCATCATGCGCCTTGATCTGATCCTCGAGCGCGGTGACCGCGCCAAGCCGCGCATTCCAGCGCGCTTCCAGTTCTCCCGCCACCAGACGATTGTCGGGATCGACCGCATCGTACTGGTGCCGGGCACGGGAGGCCTCGTAGCGCGCCTGCTTCAGGCTCAGCTCAAGCTGATGGCGCTTCTCCCCATGTGCCTGACCCTGGGCCACCTCTGCCTCGAGTGCCGCCTCGATGCCGAGCGGTTGCAACCGCGCGATGATTTCGGCGCCGATTGCCTGATCGACCCGCATGCCACCAAACGAGATGCAGCGCGCGCCACCGTGATTGAACTGGCTGCCGCGGCAATGATAGCGGCCGGTGTTGCCGCCCTTGCCCGAATAGGCGACGTGAAGTTTGCGCCCGCAATGGCCGCATCTCGGAAGCCCGGCCAGAAGAGCTTCGCCACGCCGTACGGCACCGCGCCCCGGGCCGAACTTTCCTGTGGCGTTGTCCGCAATCAATCGCTGGTTCCTCTCGTAGGTATTCCAGCTGATATAACCATCATGATGATCGGGGATCAAAACATCCCAGTCTTCCTGTGGCTTGCGTATCCCCTGAATCACACGCTTGCGTCCGTCCTCGATCACCGTGCGCGAGCCGGTGCGGCCAAACACATAGGCCCCGGCATAGATCGGGTTGTTGAGGATGTGCAGGACCGTGTTGTAGACGGGCAGTTTCCACCGGATTTCGCGCCCGGCCGATCCGTGGACAACCGCCGGGAGCGAGATCTGTTCTTGCCGGAGCCACACATGTACCTGCCGGACGGACCGCATCCCGTCGAATTTGGCAAACACCAATCCAATGGCGTCCTGGACCCGCCGGTCAGGGTCCTTGTCGATCCGATCCCGGCCGATGCGCACGTAGCCAATGGCAACCGTCATGAACAGCTCACCGCGGCGTGCCTTCCGGCGGAGCGCCTCGTGGGACCGTTGCCGAAGGATCGACAGTTCCATCTCGCTCATGGTCCCTTTCATACCGAGCAGCAGGCGGTCATTGGGATGGCGCGGATCATAGACCCCATCTTCATCGACAATGAGCGTGGAAACCAGACCGCAAAACTCCAGCAGCGTGTGCCAATCGCGGCCATTGCGCGCCAACCGCGAGGCTTCGATCGACACCACCGCACCAACACGGCCCTCGCAGATCCGGGCGAGAAGCTTCTCGAAACCGGGCCGTGCGACGCCGGAGCCCGAGCGGCCAAGATCATCGTCGATGACCTCTACATCGGTCCATCCAAGCTGGCGGGCGTGCTCCACAAGAGCGTACTGGCGTCGTTTGCTTTCAAGGTTATGCGCGACCTGGCCCGCAGTCGATTGCCGGACATACACGATGGCCTGGCGCGCCAGATGATCAGAGCCAACGTTACTCATCCTGTGTCTCCCTCGCCGCAGACGGGTCTTCCAGGTCCGTCATGTCGCGCGCGGCTTCGCTCAGAAGCGCTCCCGTGAGCGTCAGCAGACGCCGTCGGCGGTCCAGCGGGATCGTTGCGGGATCGTTGCGGGATCGGGGCTGGCATCGAACAGATGCAGTTGAAGAGGATTGGTTGCTGTCATTCTCGCCTCCGTTGTCCGGGGATGATTCCCCGCCCGGCAAGCGTAAGGAGCGATCCACTATTGCGCGGGCCTCGAGGAGCGCCGCAACCGAAAGCGCAGGATCACGAACGACCACCGCCTCTCCCGATCCCTCCTCGGTCATCCAGGCGGGGATCTTTGCCAGCGTTCCGTCACATTGAACAATCGTCAGATGCGCGGCTCCACCACGACACGATCGCGCGACCACCTGCACCACCTGTCCCGCCCGAGGATGAAACGGATAACAAATCCGAACCTCAGATCCCGGAAAGCGGGCAGTCTGTCGTTGGCTTGTCGGGAACCGGCAAAACCCATGTCGCTCTCGGGTTGGGGCTGACCGCCTGCCAGAAAGGGTTGCCTGTCGCCTTCGTAACCGCCGCAGCTCTCGTGCACGGGATGATGGAGGCCCGCGACGAGAAACGCCTCCTGCAGCTTCAGCGCAAACGGGCCAAGGTCAAACTGCTGATCATCGACGAGCCGGGCTTCGTCCCCTTGAGCAAAACCGGCGCCGAGCTTCTGTTCGAGCTGATCTCTCAGCGCTGCGAGCGTGGCTCAACCCTGATCACATCGAACCTGCCCTTCGAGGAATGGACCGAGACATTCGGCACCGAACGCTTGACCGGCGCGCTCCTGGACCGGCTGACACATCACGTCAACATCCTCGAGATGAACGGCGAAAGCTACCGCCTCAATCAGAGCCGCGCACGTATTGCCAACCCTTCAACCTGACAACTGAACAATCGGCCTGACGGCCAATGCGCCTTGGAACGTGCTTGCTGATTGGTGGCCACACGCCCCAAGGCGCACTCCACAAACTGGCCGACTTTTGCTCCGCCCCAGTGGCCGGATTTTACTCCGCCGTTGACACCCATCTCAAACGATACATCGGATTGCGGATGATGCGACTGCGAGGACCCAAAGGTGCAACCGAACAGTTCCAACTCGCCGCAACCGCCCAAAACCTCCGGAAACTCGCGAAGTTGGTGCCAGCAACAGCGCCAACTTAAAGGGAAACAGCGCTCGCCCGCTTCTCGCTCAACATCGAGCCGGCTAAAACACGGACTTCTTCAACATGGCGTAATCAGGATCAGCACTCAGTTACCCCTGTTATTCTGGATGCACATGCAATTGAAAAGGAGACTGACCAATGGAATATTTTGCTGGTTTGGATGTGTCCATGGAAGAGACGCATATCTGCATTCTGGATCGTGAAGGGGCCCTTATTCGTGAAGGAAAAGCGAGCTCAACACCAAAAGCGATCGCTGACTTCCTCGCTTCTGGACCACCATGTGCCAAAGTTGTATTTGAAACGGGACGGATGGCACCAATGCTTTACCATGGGCTGACGGAGCTTGGTGTCCCGGTTGTTTGCATCGAGAGCAGGCAAGCATATCAGGCCCTTAAATCTCTGGCCGGCCACAAGACGGACCGCAATGATGCCCGCGGTTTGGCACACCTGGCGCGGACGGGATTCTACAAGCCGACCCATGTCAAATCACTGTCAGCGCACGCAATCCGGTCGCTGATCGCAGCCCGCAAGAAGCTGGTCGGACAGCGTGTGACGCTCGACAATCAGATCCGCGGTCTGGTCGTCGTCTTCGGCGTGCGGCTGCCACGAGCTTTGTCTCCGGCATTCAAAAACGCGGCGCTAAAAGTTAGCGATGGAGTGCCTGGCCTCCATGCCGCAATTTGCGGACTGTTCGCAGCACGCGAAGCAATCCTCGCGGCGGTTGCAGCCATTGATGGCGACATCAAAAAGATGACCCGCAAATCCGAAGTCTGCCAGCGCCTTATGACGGTACCAGGGGTCGGTCCGATCACAGCATTGGCCTTTGCCGCAGCAATTGATGATCCGTCGCGTTTCAGGAAATCGCGTGATGTGGGGGCGTATCTTGGACTGGTGCCGCGACGGCATCAATCTGGTGAAATCGACTACACGGGCAGCATCTCAAAGCGGGGCGACGTGCGCGTCAGAACGCTTCTCTATGAGGCCGCCAATGTGATGCTGACGCGGTATGCCGCTCCGCTCAAATTGAAGACATGGGCCCTCGCAATCGGTGCGCGCTCAACGATGAGAAAGGCCCGAGTGGCTCTGGCGCGTCGTCTGGCAATCATACTTCATGCCATTATGCGAGACAAAACTGACTTCCAGTCCGCGTAAGGCTTACGAGGCGACAACGAGGATTCCTAAATCAAAGTTCCCATCTGGGACGATGCCCGAGGGAGGGCGTGAGACACGGCGCCGATTCTGTAGCAACAGCCAAGACCAACGGTATGATTGCGGTTTCAACATTGCCGACCCACACCCAGCCAACCCCATCATGAACCTCAGAGTTCGAAGAGAACAAAGGCAACCTCTGACATCAAAAGCAGGAAACTCAGGAAACACGCATTGACAGATTAGAGAACAGTATCCGGACAAAGGTTGAATTCGCTGCTGTTGCGCCAATGACTGCTTTTCTCAATTGCTGGCGACTATACTCACGCATCGTCGACACTCAAATTGTCGCTACGTCGTGCAGAAGTGCCGTTTTCTCTTGCTGATTGTTCCCAAATAGCTTCATTATCTTACGGATCGAGAAGAATTGTACAGCAAGGAGTTAAGAATGGCACATTCATGGCCTTTAAAATCAACCTTTCTGGCCGCTGCAGCGACGATTGGACTGCTTCCTGCTCCTTCGCTGGCGCATTCAGACCTCACGCTTGTCAACTTCGGAGGCAGCGCCGGACGGGCGCAAATGCTGGCGCTGTTGCGGCCTTGGGAAGCCGAAACTGGATCTTACGCAACTATGGAAGAATACAACGGCGGCATCGAAGAGATTCGCCGCCAAGTCGAATCTGCCAACGTCACCTGGGACGTAATCGACATGGAATATTCTGACCTGATCAAGGCATGTGATGAGGGGCTACTGGAAAAATTCGATCCGGGTGATCTGCCGGATGGCAGCAATGGTACATCTGCTGCGGAAGATTTCCGTGATGACGCACTTCATGAATGTGGGGTAGGTAATCTGGTCTGGTCAACAGTCTTTGCCTATGAGGGTGCTGACTTTACCTCTACACCTTCGACGATTGCAGATTTCTTCGACACTGACGCGTTCCCTGGCGGGCGTGGTATACGCCGCGACCCACGCGGGATACTGGAATGGGCCCTGATGGCGGATGGTGTCGCCAACGATCAGGTCTATGAAGTATTAGGCACTCAACAGGGTCTGGATCATGCTTTCGATAGACTTGCTAGTATTCGCTCCGAAATCATCTGGTGGGACCGCGGTCCGCAGCCTGCGCAGCTTTTGGCTGATGGCCAGGTATCGATGAGCATGGCTTGGAACGGGCGATTGTTTCGCCCCATTGTAGAGGAAGGTCGCGACATCCACATCGTTTGGGATGCTCAGATTTGGGAATATGACCTCTTTGCCATTCCTAAAGGGTCGCGCAATCTGGATGCGGCTAGGGAATTCATAAGTTATGCGACCAGTACTGAAAAGCTGGCAGATTGGACCTCTCTTATTTCTTACGGTCCGGCGCGCAAATCGTCTGAGACCCGCGTCTCACCCGAAATTGAGCCGCTTTTGCCGACAAGCGAGGCGAATCTCACCAATGCTTTGCGTTATGATTCACAGTGGTGGGCAACAAATCTTGACAAGATCCGCCAACGTTTCGATGTGTTCGCCTCTCCCGATTTCGGGAATGAAGGCGCGCAATCCGGCAGATTTTAAGCAACATTTCAGGAGATAGAATATGCAAGGACCGAAAATCGACAAAGTCATCTTCTGGACTGCTCTGGCTGTGATAACCTGTTTTTCCGTGCCGCTGGTCATGTTTCCAGCCGAAGGCAAAGCAATACTGGGCAAGGCCCTGTCATGGTCAACCAAGACGTTAGGTTGGGCCTATCTATGGTTCACCATCGGAACTTTCGGAGTTTTGTTATACTTCGCCTTTGGCCGTTTCGGAAAAGTGCGGTTCGGCGGACCAGAGGCACGGCCAGAGTTTTCGCTGCCCAGTTGGGTTGCGATGCTGTTTTGCGCCGGAATCGGTGCCAGCGTAATGTATTGGGGCACGATCGAATGGGCCTATTACTATTCCGGTCCTCCATTCGGTATTGAAGCCAAAAGTCAGAAAGCCACGGAATGGGCTGCAATGTACGGGCTATTTCACTGGGGTTTCACTGCCTGGGCAGTTTATTGCATACCGACTCTGCCACTTGCCTATCTCTACTGGAACAAAGGAAAGTCAGTGTTACGCTTGTCATCCGCCTGTGAAGGTGTGATCGGTAGCAAACACGCCAATGGCGTTCTGGGAAAAATGATCGACGTGTTGTTCATGTTCGGCTTGATCGGCGGCGTCGGCACCTCGCTGGGCCTCGGTACGCCGATGTTGTCCGCAGGTCTGGCCGAGTTGTTTAATGTCGAACGCAGTTTTACCATCGATCTGATCGTTATCGCAATCTGGTCGGCAATCTTCGGTTTCTCGGTCTACTCTGGTTTGGAAAAGGGCATCAAGGTATTGTCCGACATCAACCTGTGGTTAATTCTGTTCGTACTCGGCTTTTCGTTCCTGTTCGGCCCTACAATCTTCATGCTGGACACCTTTACCAACTCGATCGGGCTGCTGATGCAGAACTTCCTCGAGATGAGCTTCTATGTCGATCCGATCAACAAGGGTCAGAAATTTATTGAAGCTGCGAATGAAGGCAAATCCTATCTCGAAGCCGGCGGCACCTTCCCAGAATGGTGGACCATCTTCTACTGGGCCTGGTGGATCGCCTATGCGCCGTTCATGGGCCTTTTTGTGGCGCGGATCTCACGCGGACGTACCATACGTGAATTGATCGCGGTCGAGATTTTAGGCGGTTCAATTGGCTGCTGGATCTTTTTCGCCGTGCTGGGCAACAGTTCGATGTTCTTCCAGCTTGAAGGCACACTGGACTTAAGCCAGATGGTCAGTGATGGCATGGCTCCTGAGGCCATCGTCGCCACGATCATGGAACTGGGTGGGCGCAGCATCCCATTTGCCGTTCCTTTGCTGATTGTTTTCGTGGTGCTGGCCTTCATCTTTGGTGCAACCACCCTCGACAGTTCAGCCTATACGTTGGCGACGGTCGCAACCAGTGATAGCGGCGAGGCTGTCGAGCCCGCACGCTGGCATCGCTTCTTCTGGGCTATTGCGCTGGCAGGCGTGTCATTGTCGTTGATGTTTGCAGGCGGCAAGGACAGTCTCAGCGCGCTTCAGGCGGCTTCAGTCGTGGTGGCACTGCCATTGATGGTAGTGTTGATTATGATGACGATGTCATTGATCAAATGGCTCAAAGAAGATTATCCAACCGAAGAACTGGAAGGCCACAATGACGTGCAAATTCCGGTATCCTCAACCAAAGCAACGCCGGGAGAGTAATATGCCACAACGAATTTCTTCACCTTTCGGCACTGTTATATTGTCAGAAGATCATCACGAAAACGCGTTGGAAAGGGTGTTCGGGGACGACATTCCGGATGGTCCGGCGAGAAACCCGCGCGTGCCTGCGGTCGATGTTTATGAAACACCTGACGCCTTTATCCTTCTGATGGATCTGCCTGGCGTACATAAGGAAGACATAGACGTTAAATACAGTGACGGAGTGCTTTCAATCAGTGCTGAGGCCAAAGGCTTGCAGCGCGATGACGGCCACTGGATCATGCATGAACGCCGGGTCGGACGTTATGTGCGGGGTGTCAATCTTGGTCGAACCGTTGATCCTTCAACCATTGAAGCGGAATATCGGGACGGAATTCTCCACCTGACAATCAACAAACCGCCGGGTGAGGTTTCCGATACCGTAGAAATCGCTGTCGGATAACGCCATGTCCTCAACCCGGGCGGTTCGCTAGCAATCGCCCGGGTTTTTCGGTGATCAGTGCCCTTAGTTGATAACTCTGTCTAAAAGCGGGCATTTGTGCACCCTGCAGCATTTGGTAAAAAGGGCTCTGAGCCGCCTAATGCCAGTGCGGCATTGCGGACCATGAAGGCGGTCTTGAACCAGCCGTTTGAGGAGCGGACTACGCAACTGAAATTAAACTGTTTTTGCCGATGCGCCGACTTCCCCATATCGATAGCCGTTGTTCGGTCAACGCGCCGCGAAATATGGCCCAGAGCCCAAAACTCATGATGCTGCATCCTGCATGAACAACCGCTAATCTGAATCGGAAAACTGAGGTGATCCCGGCGCTAGTTGAAGTGCTTCGATTATTGCTTCCAGATGTTTGCGCATTTCGGCTTCTGCCGTTTTAGGATCGTGGTCTTCGATTGCATCAACGATGCGCTGATGTTGATCACTGTGCTGCGCTTTGAACTCTTGGATGCCAATGTGCCGATACGTGCGATCCCATTGCGTTTGCCATTTAGACCGACGCCTTGCATCTGAAAGGAAGGTCAGGATCGAATACAAGATCGGATTTCTTGCCACCGTTGCAATGGTTCGGTGAAAGGTATCATCCGCCTTCTGGCACTCAAACCTGTCAGGCCCGCCGCGCCCAACCGAGACACATTCATTCAGCTTGATAATGTCTGTCGCCGTCGCTCTGCGTGCGGCTTCCGCTGCAACCGCTGGCTCGATGATGTATCTTGCTTTCACCAATTCCTGAACCGATGTGGCCTGAACCAAGAGGCTTTCCCTAAGCGGTGCTGTGTCGGGCCTTGGACCATAAAATGTCCCTTGGCCCACATGACGCCAAACCTCGTTCTCTTGTTCCAACACAAGGATCGCACGTCGTAAGGTATCGCGGCTGCACGAGAATTGCCGCGCCAATTTGGGGCGGCCAACGAGACAACACCCAAGTTCACCGCTCACGCAGACCCCGCCAGTCAGTGGACTGCCGCGCGTAAAGGCCCCGCATTCTTTGCCTATTCAGACAATTACCTCATCGACACAGATCACGGGATCATCATGGATGTGGACGCCAGCCGATCGATCCGGCAGGCGGAAGTAGGCGCGATGCGCAGGATGTGTAATCGGCGGAGCAATACTCGGCCACGGTAGCGGCGTCGTTATGTTGTCGCGGGCGGCGTAAAAGTCGTCCACTTTTGCCCTTTCGTTTGATGGGAGGGCCGGGGGATTTTCACCGTGGAATTGTATTTGAAGGTGC
Organism: Roseovarius sp.; assembly: GCA_965207105.1. GTDB lineage: Bacteria > Pseudomonadota > Alphaproteobacteria > Rhodobacterales > Rhodobacteraceae > Roseovarius. The sequence goes on from CBDBLS010000043.1 coordinate 138,070, forward strand.
GTCAGGCTCATTTTCAGGATGGGTTGAGCGGGCGTCGGATTGCCCGGGATTTTGGGATTGGCCGAGACAGTGTTGCGAAGATGTTGGCCTATTCGGAGCCACCGGGGTATCGGCGGACAGCGCCGATTAGGCGCCCGAAGCTGGATGCGTTCACCTGCCAGATCGACCAATGGCTTACTGAGGACAAAGCGCGTCCGCGCAAGCAGCGCCACACCGCAAAGCGTATCTTTGAGAGGCTGCGCGACGAGTGCGGCTTTGATGGCGGATACACAATCGTCAAGGCTCAATTAGCATTGATTATGCGTGGCGTGTTACAGGCAGGATGCCTGCGGCGGCGGCAAGTATCGCGCGCGGCGTTTGGTGGCTCGGAAGGACGGCAGGGTGGAACCACCGAAGGCAGTTGTCCAGGTATTTGGTCGCGATACCCCGATGGCGGCGCGGAAAGGTCTTTAACCGCTCATGCCGACTGTTCACGGTTTGAATGTGCAATTCACCACGGACACGTTCTCCGGCGGTCCGGTCGAGACTTTCATGGCTGACGCCCGTTTCTGCGGCGCAGGGCGGGTAGCCGGTGCAGCCATCGGTCACCGGGAGAGCGTCCCCATCAAGACGTGGCTGCAGAACCGTTTTGAGATGTTCGGCTGTCACCGCAGGCAAGACAGCACTGATGGCGGTGCCTGATCGGTCGACCGCAACGAGGACCGGAACCTGCTCCTTCGACAATCCGCGTTTTGAGGCCTTTCCCCCGCGTTTGCGGGCTTTTCGAGAGAGATTACGGTCCCCTTTCCGGCTGCGCGGAAAGAACGTCCCGTCGGCTTCGACGATTCCGCACAGCCTGACCGCACCGACCGTTACGGCCTCGGGAAAGCGATGACGCCAACGAAAAGCTGTGGTGTCGGCCACCATACAACGCCCGTCGGACGCCTTTACCGTTTCGCCGTCGCGCAGGGAAGCTGCGAACCCTGCCCATCTGTCCCTGTGGCGCAAGCGGGCAAGCGGCGTCCCGGTCAGCGCGTTGAAGGTTTTGCGACAGCCTTTGCAAAAGAACCTCGTCAGGCCACTTGCATGGCCCCTGATGATCGCACCGCCCGAAGCACAGTGCGGACAGATACGCCCCTCGCGAACATTCGCCTCAGGGAGATCGATCACGCTTTCCAGCGACGAAACCCCGGCAACGAGCCGTCCGGTTTCAGCCCGTTGTTTCGATGAAAGGTCGTCGATCTCGTTGAGCCACACCAGAAAAGCCTGATGATCCATGTGCCGCACCCCATAATTTTGTTCATGGTGTGTTCTGTCACAGGTCACAGGCTGGCACGCATAATCAATGCTAATTGAGCCATCGTCAAAGACTACGTCCGGGCCAGGAAGCGCTCTGGCAAAGAGATGTTCGTGCCGCTCAGCCATCCGCCCGGGCATGCGCAGGCGGATTTTGGTGAAGCGCCTGTCGTGATTGGCGGCGTTGAGCGGAAGGCGCACTTCTTCGCCTTTGATCTGCCGCAGAGCGATGCGTGTTTTATCCGGGCCTATCCTGCGGCAACCACCGAGGCCTGGCTGGATGGGCATGTGCATGCCTTTGCTTTCTTTGGGGCGGTTCCCCTGTCGATCCTCTATGACAATGACCGCTGCCTGGTGGCGCGGATCCTGCCGGACGGCACCCGGCAAAGAACCCAACGGTTCAGCGCAATGCTGTCGCATTATGTGGTCCGGGATCGCTACGGCCGTCCCGGCAAGGGGAACGACAAGGGAGCGGTCGAGGGGTTGGTCGGCTACGGGCGGCGCGACTTCATGGTGCCGATCCCGTCCTTTCCGGACCGGGATGCGTTCAACGCTCACCTGGAAGAGCAATGCCGCAAACGGCAGGACGATGTCCTGCGCGGACACAAGGCCAGCATCGGCGAACGGCTGCAAGCCGATCCGGCGGCAATGCAGGATTTGCCCGGCGCACCCTTCGAGGCCTGTGAGTTGCAAAGTGGCCAGGTCACATCGACATCGGTGCTGCGGTATCGCGGTAACGACTACTCGGTGCCGGTCGCATATGGCCACCGCGCGGTCTGGATCAAGGGCTTCGTGATCCGCGTCGTTATCGGTTGCGCCACTGAGGTGATCGCCGATCATCCCCGCTCTTATGACAGCGGTGACATGGTGTTCGACCCGCTGCATTACCTGCCGCTGATCGAGCGCAGGATCATGTCCTTCGATCAGGCTGCGCCCTTGCAGGGTTGGGAACTGCCTGACGCCTTCGCCACGCTCCGGCGCTTGCTGGAAGCCCGGCAGGGCAAGGCGGGCAAAAGGGAGTATGTCCAGGTCCTGCGCCTGTCGGAACGGTTCGAGCTGGAGGTGCTGCATCTTGCCGTCAAAGACGCCCTGCGAATGGGGGCGGTCAGCTTCGATGCGATCAAGCACCTCGTCCTGTGCCGCGTCGAGCGAAGGCCCCCGAGGTTGGATTTGGATGTCTATCCGTTCCTGCCCGGAACCAACATCGCCACCACCTCGGCTTCTTCCTGTATGAGCCTTCTGTCAGGAGGTGACGCATGACGGATGCACCCGAACTGCCGCTGACACACCACCTCAAGACTCTGCGCCTGCCCACCTTCCTGCGCGAGCATGACAAGCAAGCGCGCATTTGTGCGGCGGAAGGCCTGGATCATGTGCGCTATCCAGCCCGGCTGACCGAGCTGGAACCAATCGATCGGGAGAGGCGCATGGTCGAGCGCCGGATCAAGGCGGCAAAGTTTCCAACCGTCAAAAGCCTCGACAGCTTCGACTTTACGGCCATCCCCGGTCTGAACAAGATGATGGTGCTGGAACTGGCGCGCTGTGAATGGATCGAGCGCAGGGAGAACGTCATCGCGCTCGGCCCGTCGGGAACCGGCAAAACCCATGTCTCTCGGGTTGGGGCTGACCGCCTGCCAGAAAGGGTTGCCTGTCGCCTTCGTAACCGCCGCAGCTCTCGTGCACGGGATGATGGAGGCCCGCGACGAGAAACGCCTCCGGCAGCTTCAGCGCAAACGGGCCAAGGTCAAACTGCTGATCATCGACGAGCCGGGCTTCGTCCCCTTGAGCAAAACCGGCGCCCAGCTTCTGTTCGAGCTGATCTCTCAGCGCTGCGAGCGTGGCTCAACCCTGATCACATCGAACCTGCCCTTCGAGGAATGGACCGAGACATTCGGCACCGAACGCTTGACCGGCGCGCTCCCGGACCGGCTGACACATCACGTCAACATCCTCGAGATGAACGGCGAAAGCTACCGCCTCAATCAGAGCCGCGCACGTATTGCCAACCCTTCAACCTGACAACTGAACAATCGGCCTGACGGCCAATGCGCCTTGGAACGTGCTTGCTGATTGGTGGCCACACGCCCCAAGGCGCACTCCACAAACTGGCCGACTTTTGCTCCGCCCCAGTGGCCGGATTTTACTCCGCCGTTGACAGCAGGCAATCGAGCATCATCGACGCAAAGTGCGCTTCTACTCGACCGTCGAACCGGTCAACGCGTCAGAGCGGGAAAAGGACCTTGGAAAAGCTGGTAAACCGGCTGAGATGTTGACCAAAACTGACTTGGTCATCCTCGACGAACCCGGCTACCTGCCGTTCAGCCAATCCGGTGGCGCATTACTGTTCCACCTTCTGAGCAAACTCTATGAGCGCACCGGCGTCGTCATCACAACCAACCTCAGCTTCAGTGAATGGGCGCAGGTCTTCGGCGACGCAAAGATGACAACAGCACTCCTCGATCGGCTCACTCACCGCTGCCACATCCTCGAGACTGGCAACGACAGCTACCGCTTCAAAGCCAGTTCAGAGGCTGCAAGGAAAACCACAAAGGAGGCCACCACATTGACCAAAACGTAACTGCTGATAAAAAATAAAGGCGGGTCAAATCTCGGTGACAATACCGGGTCAGTTCTCAATGACATTCAACACAACAAATCCCCACAACGCAGCATGGAATCGATGCCGAGAGTGAACAGGCACAGATCATGCCAGGCTGCGCGGCACCGCAACAGATCGAGAAGACTGCACACATCCGGCGGCGTAAAGTGGTTGCGAGGGCCAACCTTCCGGTCGTGATTCCAAGGCGCTGAAGCGGGCGTCATAGCGAGGGGAAAGGAAAGGAGCCTATATACTTATCTAGCCGTTGGCCACCCCACGGGGCGATGAATCTTTAGCCCTCTTCATCAAGTGGTAACTCAAGATTGGTGCCATACTTAGGAAGTGACCTGTTAAGCAGTTTTTCGAACTCTTTTTTTCCAGAAGAGGCGTCCATGAGCACCATCACCTTCTTCAAATGGTCTTTTAGTTCTGGAAGTCCATAGTCCTCAGTAAGATGCTGGTGATGTCTTTTCTTGCGATCTCCTGAGGGAAGCCTTGGGTTTATCTCCTTGAGTCTCTCCTTAATTCCGGGGGCAAGCCTAGAATAGACGATATCATTGACCCAATGGCCAACAAAGGCCGGTCGTTTCATGGCGTAGTAACTGTTGTGTCCCTTCACCTTAACAAGCTTCTGCCAAAATTCATCAGGGAATGTCTTTGACCACGTGCGCGCCTCGTCTTTCAAGAACTTGTCGAGAATTTTCTGAAGAGCGGCATTGTCACGTACGCTCTGGTAGCCTGTGGCCTCGTCGACCAAAGCTGCGATGCCAACTCGCGCAAATCCTCTAACTAGGTTTTCGGCATAGCGGCTGTAGCGGATTTCTTGTTCGGTTTTCAAAGCGTCTGCTTTTCTGGCCTCTAATATTGCGTCACATAAATCAGCAAGTATCTCTGCCCTGTAACCATGTACTGGTTTAGATGTTTTCCCAGTGATCTCAACCGGCTGTTCAATGGCCATAACCAAGGCATTGTTCATAAAAGGTTTTAGGGTGGAATTTGCGGAAATACGCTGCATTCCTTGGCCACGGCCTTTCATGCCGATAGCCGTAGTCATACTACGCCCTGAAATGAACCTCTCACCGTCGCCTGTAACGAAGCAACTCAACTTAATTTCGCCCAGTGACAACGGCCCGGCATACTCAGCTTTCTTGGTTGCCAGACCATAGGCATTAGGCGTCTGAATAATGTCAATGTCACCGCTTTCATCTACAATTCTGTCAACAACATCACCAAAATCTGCGTCTATAGGTTCTATTGTTTCAGGTTTCTTAGCCATTGATCAAATCCTTATAAGTCAGGCGCTTATCAAGCATCCGGTCAATCGTCATGTTGATGAAGTTCATTGTGCCAGCTTTCGCCGTGTTGTGGCGAAAGGAGAACTCGTTGATATAGCGGTGCAAGTGCTTGGCACTCATGTAGTGATAGATACCGATGTAACCGCGCTTGAGCAGCGCCCAGAAGCTTTCGATGCCGTTTGTATGGGCCATATCGCGAACATACTCACCTGCGGAGTCATACTCACCTGCGGAGTGACGGACTGTCTTGTGATCGAAGCCATGATTGGGAAGGCTGCGGTAGGCTTTGAACTCATCTGTCACGACTGTTGCGCCCATTGGGGCATTGTCCTTGACGAAACCGGCCAATGTCGCCGCGTTGGTGCGCTCGACAGGCTTGGCACGAACTTCACCGTACTGACCGCGCATACCAACAACCGCAACCTTGCCAACGGCACCACGGCCAGCGCGTAGTTTCTTGTTCGCGTGTTTATTGCTCTCTTTGCCGCCGATGTACGCCTCGTCAACCTGAGTGTGATCGCCCATGTCGCAGCTATCGTTGCCGTTCATCCATGTTTCGCGGATGCGCTGCGCAAGGAACCATGCTGTTTTCTGAGTTACGCCCAGTTCACGCGCCATCTGGGTGCTGGGGATGCCCTTGCGGGCGCTGGTGAGCATGTAGATGGCAAGCAACCACTTGAGCAAGGGAAGGCGGCTCTCAGCCAGTACCGTGCCTGTACGAACGCTGAAATGCTTGCGGCAAGATTTACAACGCTAAGCCATTGGCTTATGGTCTTTGCACTCAGACACATTAACAGAACCGCAGTGACCACATACGGGTACACCGCCCCATCGGCGATTTTCGAAGAACGTCCGTGCAGCTTCCTCATTTGGGAATTTCTGAAAGAACTCAAATGTGCTAAGTGTATCTGGCATGGGCCTAATTTCTCCTGTTGGGATTATACTAGCCAGAAATAGATGTAACGTCAAGAAAATTGTGGCTAGTTAAGTATATAGGCCCCATAAATATCTGTTTCATTGGAGCCTCCAGGGGCGGGTTACAGGGTTTGCAGGCGGGCAAGATAGTCGCGCAAATCAAGCAGCGCCTGTGGGGTTTCTACCGTGGCACCGGTTTCATCGGGAGCTATGAGTGAATCTGGTGTTCGGGCGGTTTGAATGACGGCGGTGCATCTGGTTGGAATGGCGTTGCCAAATATCCAGGCAACCATTGAGGACGCACCACCATGGACGACACTGCCATTATTGATTTCGCTGGTCGAGACGCCGTCACCGACCCGCTGACCGACCTTTTGCGCAAAGGAGCACGTGAGCTTCTCCAGGCGGCTGTTGAAGCGGAGAGAGATGCCTTTCTCGCCGAGTTTGCCGAGCGCCGGACACCAGATGGCCGTGCAGCGGTTGTGCGCGGCGGTTCTGACCCGGAGCGCGCCGTGCAAACCGGGATCGGGCCGATCGCGGTCAAAGTGCCGAAGGTGCGGGCGAAGGACGGCAAACCAGTGACGTTTCGTTCGGCACTGGTCCCGCCCTGTGTGCGCAAGGCCAAGTCCATCGAGGCCGCGCTGCCTTGGCTGTATTTGAAAGGCATTTCTACTGGTGAGATGGGCTCGGCACTGAAGATGCTCCTCGGCCCGGACGCCACCGGTTTCTCTGCTGAAACCATTTCGCGGCCGAAAGGCCAATGGGCGGCAGAGTACGACACCTGGCGCAAGGCCGACCTTGGCCGCGATGAATGGGTATATGTCTGGGCCGACGGAATTTACAGCGGCCTGCGCGGCAGTGACGATCGGCTCTGCGTCCTTGTCGTGATCGGCGTCAACGCACGGGGAGAGAAGCATTTTTTGGCAATTGAGGATGGGGTGCGGGAAAGCACCCAGAGCTGGCGCGAGGTTCTGCCAGGTCTCAAAAGCCGGAGGCTCAACGCTCCGAAACTGGCCATCGGTGACGGAGCTCCGGGGTTCCGGGCAGCGCTTGAGGAGATTTTTTCGAACACCAAACAGCAACGCTGCCGGTTCCACAAAACTGGCAATGTCCTCAATTATCTCCCAAAGCGCACCCAGCCCAAGGCCAGGAAAATGTTGCACGACATCTGGCAGGCCGAGACCCGCGAAGATGCACATGCTGCCTTTGATCTCTTCATTGAAACCCTCGAGGCGAAATACCCCAAGGCCACAGAATGCCTGATCAAGGATCGCGACGGGTTGCTGACCTTCCACGACTTCCCGGCACAGCATTGGCAGAGCATTCGGACATCAAACCCCATCGAGAGCGCCTTCGCCACGATCCGCCATAGAACCAAACGCACCAAGGGCTGTCTCAGCAGAGACGGCATGCTCCACATGATGTTCAAACTCGGACAATGCGCTGAAAAAAGCTGGCGCAAACTGCGCGGCTTCGCTCATCTCGCCGACGTCATCGAAGGCGTCGATTTCATTAACGGCATCAAGCCACCAACCCAAAACCAAGCCGCCGCATGAAGGTCGCTCAAACACCAGATTTGACAGTAGCTCTCTTATGCTCCCTTGTTTTCGAAGCTTGAATCAGAATTCACACCCAAAGGGAATCCTGATCGTCAACACGCCCTAGTGAGATGCGGACAAAGTGCCGTTGATTTACAGTCTGGTAAAATCGAAACTCTTATTGGGCTCAATTGAATATCTAAATGTAATCTCATCAACTGGAGCCCCATGGCTTCGCGACTTGAGCGCCAAAACCTTCGTCGCAAGATAGTACCCCGTTGTATTTTGCCAGATAACAATCTCGTTCAACTGGGGACTTCTGACACGTGAACTTGTGTCAAAGAGCCGAGCATCCTTAATTTCAGAAATGTCTGAAACGTCTGTCGCAAGCGCGAGGTTTCTTATGCTTGAAGGGTCGGAACAAGCATGGATGGAAGTTGAGCCTCCTCTTGACCACTTTGTTTCAAAAAGCATATCGCCAGCCCCCAAAATATATTTACCATTGTTGTTAGGGTCTGTTGACAATCATCGTGTTGCAATGAGCATGGCACAGAGGTGCCAGTTGGCAGCGTAGCTTGTATCAGTCTTGTCGTATCGCGTTGCTATGCCTCTGAATTCCTTGATCTTTGCGAAGTAGTTTTCGATGAGATGGCGCCACTTGTACATGTGGGTATCGTAGTCCCGTTGAACTTTTCGGTTCGATTTGGGCGGGATGACAGCGGTTGCGCCACGCTCATCAAGGTCTTGCAGGAGCCAGTCGGCGTCGAAGGCTTTGTCGGCCGGCAACGCCCCAAAGGAAGCCCCCTTGATCAGAGGAGCGACCCCCTTCATGTCGTGTGCCTGTCCCGGCAAAAGCAGAAACCGGAACAGGTTACCGAGCGCATCGACCAAGGCCACGACCTTGGTCGTCAGTCCGCCGCGAGAGCGTCCGATAGCCTGGTGTTGAGTCCCCCTTTTGCGCCCGAAGCCTTCTGATGAGCTTGAACAATCGTCCCGTCGATAAGGGCATATTCCAGGTCCGGCTCGCCACTCATGGCATTGAAAAGACTCTCGAACACGCCGTTCCTGGCCCATCGACGAAATCGCTTGAACTGGCTGTTCCAGTTGCCAAACTCTTTGGGCAAATCCCGCCATGGGGACCCTGTGCGTACGCGCCATAATACTGCTTCCATAAACCGGCGATTATTGCGCGCGGTAACACCCGGATCGCCTGCCTTGCCCGGTATAAGCGGCTCAATCTTCTCCCAAAGCTCATCGGAAACAGCCAAACGATTTGCGTCCATCAACACCTCCATTTTGGAAGCTTGAATCAGACTTCAGGCAAAATGGGAACCCCGAATGTCAACAGGCCCTAGAATAATCAAAAGTAACGTCGCCGGACATTGCTGGCGAAGTATAACGTGTGGAAGAATATTCGGTACGTGGCTCAATGTCTGGAATTTTAAGGGCAAATGGATTCTCTCCCATCTGTGGTCGGGGTTGGTAGGTTGCCGATGGATGGCTCGCAGTAACTCAGTATACTTAGCTTCAAATGCCTTGTCATCGCGAAAGTCCACATAGAGTTTAGTTTTCAAAACCGTTGGCAGCAAATTTTCCGTAGTGTTGTTACGAATAACCGGAATTATGCGATCTGAACCAATGTTAGTCATAAGTTGCCCAGTTAAGATCGTCTTCTCGTACCCCAGTCCACCATCACAGCTTTGATTTGCTTTTTCGACATAGCTAGCGCTGCATATGGCTAACACCCGATCAGCTGCGGCGAGACCAGTCTCCATGAAGCGAGGCAAGTCGCCTCCAAGCACCATGCCCCATTGGTCAAAAACAACATAAACTCCGTCTTTGGTCAAACGGGTGGATAGTTTCAAAACCCAGTCCTTGTGAACTTGGTCATCGTGTGAATAAGAAACGAATAATTTGGGTGCATCTGGCATGAGGTGAAGATGCCGGATTGGGCGTATATTGACAAGCTAAACCCGGATTATTCATGAAGGTTTGCATTTCTGTGTTTTCTCGTTGGGTCCGTGTTGTTTTTCACTGTTTTGGCATGGGGCATCGCTTGCGCGGGCTACGGCGCTTGCATCTGTCTTGTGGGTTACGGTTTCAGGGCTTATCGGGGCCGGCTCCGGCGGTTTACGGCGCCTGGGCGCAGCTGTTTTGCCTGCCAGGCAAGGTATCCAGGATGGCGATGAACAGGATTTTCTCAGGACAGACCGATGCGAAGGCAACGCGGATCCTGGACCGCGTTTCCAGTTTTTCAACCTCAATGCGGCAGGACAAATCCAAACGCGATTGCCCTGGCGGCCAATCACCGTACACTTGACATGTACGCCTATTTCCCGTACATAAGCGCTAAGAGAACCATCAAGTGGCTTGATCAGATCGAGCCCGAAGCTGAAAGGAGACTACAATGTCGGCGTTTGAAGACACCAAGGTGGCGGTCGACGAGCCCAAAAGCGCTCGCCTGGAAGCCCGTACGCAACCATCTGTGAAGGACACGATCAATCGTGCAGCCACGCTGAACGGGGTTGATGTCAGTTCTTTTGTCGTGAGCGCCGCTTACAATGCGGCTCAGTCGACGATTGAAGCACACAAAGTTACCGTGATTGAAAGTGAGGTGGACAGGAAGGCATTTTTCGACGCTTTGGACAATCCGCCCAAACCGACGAAACGTTTGGTCGATGCCTTTGCGTTGCGCAAGAAACTGATTGCGAATGCCGAGTAAGATCGAAGAGAAACCACCCTTCACAATTCAGCCGTTCGATCCCAAGGCACATGATCGAGCGGCTTTTTCTTGTGGCGTACCGCAGATTGACAATTACCTGAAGCTGACTGCGAAAAAAGGCAGCAAGGCAGATGTCGTCCGTGTTTGGGTGGTCGTTGGCGAAAAAAGTAACATCGTCGGTTTCTACGGCATCAACATGCATGCCATCGACGTTAAAGAGATGCCTGACGCCTATCAGAAGAAGGCGGGAAAACACGGTCTGCTGCCAGCTGCATTCATTGCGATGATCGGGGTCGATGAAAACCAGCAAGGGAACGGGGTCGGTAGTGCTCTGGTCGCAGATGCCATTAGCCGGATCGCCCGAGTCTCCGAAGAAATCGGAACATGTGTCATCGTTCTGGACGTTTTCGATGACGGTGAAGCTGACACTGTTGCCCGCCGCAAAGTCTACTACGAGTCGTTTGGGTTCCTTCCCCTGCCCGTTCAACCTCTCCGTCTTTTCATGCCAGTTCAAACAGCACGAGAACTGGCAGGCTGAGTGACGACCGAAGAAGAGGAAGAATTCTATGACGACTATATCACGGAACAGGATCCAAGTTTTCGCTCACATACCGATATCACACCTGATGAGCTGACGAGTACGCTTCACTCGCTCGATCTGCTCGGCGGAGAGTTGTATCTGGGACTGCAAGTCACCAATCTGACGGTCATTGATCTGGACCAGTCGCGGAATTGTGCCGGGCGCAACACTGCCCCCACGAGACGCCCTTCGCCATCGAATACCACAATCGGCTGGAAGCCGTATTCATCGTAACAGGCGTTGAACAGGCGCAGCTGCTGATGGCCGTGGACGGTGTCGAAGGTGTCATCAATGTCGCGCACGATTTGTCGGGGGGCGTGCGCAAACGAGGCGCAGTAAAAAAACCCCGATTCTGGATAAGGTTGATTTGTTGAGAGGGGGTTCACGAACGCGTCGCGTCGTGATTCAAGATCGTATCTGCAACAATACGGTCGATCCCTCCCATGTCCCTGTCCACCACCGCGCTCTTTTGCTGTCTCGCCGATTTTGCTGAAACCTTTGAAGACCGGGAACGCCATCGGCTAATTCCGACATCGCGCAAGAGGCGACGCGCTGGCAAGTTGTCATTGGGCGAGATGTTGTTCATCATGGTGCTGTTTCACCTCTCCCCGTTCAAGGATTTCAAGCACTTCCGGGTGCATGGAGTCGAACAGAAATATCGTGACTGCTTTGGTGAGCTGCCCTCGTATGGGCGCTTTGTTGCCCTTATGCCGCGTCTCCCTGCACCGTTTTGCGTGCTGATCCACAACCTGTCGGGCCAAGAGACAGGCGTCTACATCGCCGACAGCACCAGGCCGGCAGTCTGTGCCAATCCGCGCATCAGCCGTAACCGGACCTTCAAGGGCCTTGCCGCACGCGGGCATTCGACCATGGGCTGGTTCTTTGGCTTCAAACTACACGTGGTGATGAACCATCGCGGCGAATTGATGGCCGTGAAAATCACACCGGGCAACACGGATGATCGTGCACCACTGACGGAAATGGTCACCGGACTGGAAGGAAACCTCTTGGCAGACAAGGGCTGCATCTCGAAGAAACCCTTCGCAAAACTTTGGAAACAGGGGCTGCACCCGATCACCGGCATCCGTCGAAACATGAAGAACTGTCTGATGCCGATCATGGATAAGCCGCTGTTACGAAGCCGGTTTATCGTTGAAACCCTCTTTGGCAGGCTCAAATCCGAAATGGGTCTGGAGCATACACGGCACCGATCCCCAACAAACGCATTCGTTCACATCCTATCCTGCCTGGTAGCCTATGTGCCCGGCAAAACCAAAGTCAGAATGAAAAACACCGCTTATCCATAACTCGGGTTAAACAGCTTTCTTGTAGCGATCCTCAATTTCTTCGGCGTGCCCGGCGACACGTTTGCGAAACCGCTTGTTCAGCTTGCTGCGCGCCAGCTTCAGCGATTGCACCAGCAACCGGGCCGCCAGGTTCTTCGGGCTGATCTCAATGTCAACGCTCATCCGGGTACGACCCCGCGACAACGCCACCAGATCCACCACCAATTCCCCGCCCATCGCAGGCGAGCGTGATGACACGACAAGCCCGTTTGGCGGATCAATACTGGCCAGCTCGATATTCACTTCGCGTTTGCGGCCGCGCAGTTTGAACGACGCATCCCAGGCCATACCCGGTCCTGGTTCCGCAAGGGAATCCACGCGCTGCACCTCGGCACCCCGGCGCAGGGCCGAGCGTTCAAAGGCGGTGAAATCGGTCACTTGTTCAAAGACAAATTCAATCGGCGCTTCTATGTCTTCTTTGGCGCTGAATTTCATCGCTGAGACCTGTTTTGTTTTTTGCTGCTCTGGACGTATTGTCGCGTCAATCAAGTGTATCCGCAAGCTAGGGCAATCGCGCTTCAAAAGTCTTGGATGAGAGTTTTCAGGACCTCATTGCTCCAGCCCGCTTTTTTGAATTTGCCGCGATTTGATCCTTTTGCAGGATTGGCCTTGATGATGCTCAAGGCAATCCGCCTCAAAGCGGCAAAGTTGGCTGGCGCGTGATCTTTTCGCGCGCGGTGTCGGTCGTCGTTCATCACCACGTCGAGAGACCAATGCAAGCTGTTCCCAATTTGCCAGTGGCCGCGGATCAGTGTGGCGGCCCCCTGAGCCGCGGGACATTTGGAGAGCGGATAAAGCCGTTCGGCGTGACTGGTCTTGTCGCCAACCGCGCGCCTGGAGGCGACATGGACGAAAGCCCGAAGAGGCGGCCACTTATGGGTATTGATCAGATATTCCGGCACATCGTGGACGCGGTATGACCGCTCTTCCACACGACCATGATCAGCATCAATTGTGTTATATTCATCAATGTAATCTGTGTCTTCGTCTTCCACGAAAGCCCGGACATCGGCCAACATGCCGCCCTGATTGCCCTTGAGCCGCAGGCAATAATCGCCTCCCTCCCGCACGATCAATTCGCAGGTCCCGCGCTGACAATGCAGTGCGTCTGCGGTGATGGTGATGCCGCGGATATCAAGCATCTCAATCAACTCGCGCAGGGCCAGGATCCCGCCACCGCCCCTGGCGCCCTGAGTAATCCCAAGGGTGAGACGTGCCCCATGTGCAAAGGCCGTGACAATGTTCATATTCGATTGCCCGGCGGCCTTGTCAAAGCCGCGTCGCATCTCTTTGCCATCAATGGCGATGGCAGGGTGCTCACCGGAGCCAGCCGCAAAGTCGGCGCGAAACTTGTCGAAAAAGGCCTGAAAGCCCGTCGGCTTCATCACGCGAAACAGCCGGGAATACGCGTCATGGCAAGGTATCCCGTGAGGCAACTCAGGAAATCCCCCTTCATTTGTCCGAAAGGTTCCATGTCCAGCGCCGTATAACCACCGCAAAACGCGCACAAAAGGCCGATCGTCATCAAATCACGGAACTTGTGGCGCGGAGCATTGCCGCCGCGTGGGTCATCCACCGCATTGAAACAGCTGTCTAATCCTGGCATCTCGAAACCCCATCATCTGATGAAACCTCCAGAATCCAATTCTCGGACACTGTCAAACTTTAAGCGCGATTCCCCTGATCCGCAAGCCAGTTTTGCAGTAAAAAATGCGCAATTGCGCCTTTACGGGCGGGCAAAAGGGTAGGGTTCTGACCCGCATGAGCCGCGAGCAGTTCTTCGCGCGTGACCCAGATTGCATCCTCAATCTCGACCGGATCAATGGTGATGTCACGGCTAAGTGCCACGCCGCGACAGCCCAACATCAACGACGATGGGAACGGCCAGGGTTGGCTGGCCAGATAGGTGACCGCGCCCACCTCAATGCGGGCCTCTTCAAACACTTCGCGGCGCACAGCGGCCTCCATCGTCTCGCCCGGTTCGATAAATCCGGCAAGCAATGAATACATCCCCTCGGGCCAGCCTGGTGAGCGGCCCAGGAGAACCGAATTGCCATAAGTAATCAGCATGATCACAACCGGGTCGGTACGCGGGAAATGCTGTCCGCCGCAGGCGGCGCAATTGCGTTGCCAGCCAGACATGGCAATGTCGCTTTCCTGCCCACAACGCGCACAGAACCGGTGGCTGTCATGCCAGCCCAGAATGGCCCGCGCCGTGGCGGCCAGTTCGGCGTCACGGGTCGTAAGCCGGGTCATGATGCGGCGCAACTCGGCAAAGACTGCGGTGTCCGGCAGGTCGGGGTCGCGCTGTTCGGTCTGGTCGAAAAACTGCGAAAGCGCCTCTTCGTCCAATCCGTCCGGTGTCCAGCTTGAAATGTCATGGGCATAGATCAGCGTGCCGTCTTCGTCCTGACCCAGCAATATGCGCGGCAGATCGGCCTGCGCCAGTACCGGATGATCCATGGCCAAACGGATCAGCGCATCAAAGTCGTCTGCCTGCACCAGAGGTTTGCCACGCCACAGCAGGATCGAGGCCGCCTGCCCCGCCGCGATCAGCCGAGCCTGGGCATCACTCTCGCCACGCAATTGCGCTGCCCGGTCCAGCCCCGACCCACCAAACGTCACTGTCTCTGCGTGCCGCATATTGCCCCCAATTCCGTGGGTGGCGTTGCATGTTCCCTAAACGCGTGCAAGTAATTCGAGGGGTTTTATCAGGGGAATCGCATGAGTTTCACGGCGCGAGGATTTGAAGCGGGAAGCGGTTGTTCCAGCCTGCCTTTTTCCGCATTCCTCCGAGGGAGTTCTCGCTTTTTGCTTTGTTGAGCAAATTCATTGCGATGTGCTTGATGACGGCGAAGTTGGCGGGTGCGTGATCTTTTCGTATCCGGCTGTCGTCATCGCGGAAGGTGACATCAAGCACCCGGTGGAGGCGGTTTTCAATTCCCCGGTGAGAGCGTACGGCATGGGCAAGGCGCGCGGCGTCTTTCGGCAGGGACGGGATGAAGTACCGCGTTTGCCGTGTCGTCTTCCCGCCACTTTCCCGAAGCGAGACGACGCGGCCAATGCTGAGCAACCCCTCCCGATGGGGATGGCGTTTTTTCAACCGGCCGATGGCGTCGCATTGGGTGTATGTTCGCGTTTCAATCCTGCCCCTGTCGCCGTCAACCGTCTGTAGTGATTCTGTGTTTTCCCGATCCTGTTCTTCGAACCACAGCTTCACGTCTTCATGGAGAAGCCCCTGATTGCCCTTCAGGGCCAGCACATGGTCAGCACCCTTGTCACGGATTTTGCAGGCGATCTCACGTTGGCGCCCCATCGCATCCAGCGTCACGACCGCGCCCTCCAGGAAGAGCAAATCCAGGAGAACGGGGATGTCCCTGATCCCGTTCCTTTTGTGCGCGCCGGCTTGCTGGCCGGGCACGAGGCGTAGATCGTTACACCGGGCCGGGATCAGATGCAGAGGCGTTTCACCACCGGCCCTTGAGCCTCGCGCTGTCTTGCCGTCAATGGCAACGACCGTTCCTCCAACGCGCCCGGCCAACCCGGACGCCCACGCGGCAAAGGCTGCGTTGAACTCTTCAGGATCAATCGCCCGAAACACCGTCGAAAGCGTGTCACGGGAGGGTATGCCATGCTCAAACGTAGCCAACTTGCGCAGGAAACCCGACTTTTCCTCGCCATAAAGGGCAACATCGACAAAACTCCCACACCCCGACACCACTCCGCACAGGCTCAAAAGCGGAATCCCATCAAGTGGATACAACACCTTCGTCTCCTGGCGGGGATCAGAAATCGACGAGGTAAAAGATTGAAACAACACGGTATTTTCCAAAGCAGCGCCCTCCGGACATAAACTTTGGAAAACTGAATCAGAGATGGAAGATCAAGGCAAACCAAAGGATGCTTGTCTTATGATCTTACGTGGCTCTCATGTAAAAGAGAGCCGCTGTCCGGCACTTTGATTATGCCGGCCAGCGGCGGCGGGAGGATCGAAAGGAGCTTGGTCATTCAGGACCGTTGAATAGTCAGATTACCGCCGTCTTTTCCATGAGGCCTGAACGGATACGCGAAGCGCTGACTTCGCATGACAAGCATAGGACACGGATAAGATGACAGATGATACCATCGGAGTAGATATTTCCAAAGCAACTTTGGATGTGCATCGACTGAGCGATAACGCTTCGGCCCAGTTCGATAACAACAAAGCCGGTTTTGCGTCCTTGCAGCGCTGGTTGAACGATCACGACATCGCGCGGGTTATCTATGAACCAACCGGCCCGTATCATCGCGCCTTTGAAGTCGCCATGGCCGCCCATTTTCCACTGGTAAAAGTAAATCCGTTGCAAGCGCGACGCTTTGCTCAAGCACACGGTGTTCGCGCCAAAACCGATAAGGTTGATGCGCGAATGCTGGCCGTTATGGGCCGGACATTCTCTCTAGAGGCACAGGTTCAAACATCAGATATACAACGCAATCTCAAAGAATTACATGTCGCACGACAGGCTTTGGTCAAAGATCGAACCCGTGCACTCAACCGTCAGAAAACACTGACTTTGCCAATCCTGAAACGTCAGGCAAAGGCGCGCATCACCCAGTTGAACACCCAGCTTTCCCAAGTGGATGAGGCCATTAATACAATGTTGCAAAGCACGCCGAAAATGTCCCGCGCCCTGGACATCATTTGTTCAATCCCGGGCCTTTCAAAGATCAGCGCAGCGGCCCTTCTTATTGAAATGCCAGAACTTGGAACGCTAAAGGAGAAACAGGCTGCAAGCCTGGCTGGCCTTGCACCAATGACGCGCCAGTCTGGGCGGTGGACTGGCAAAGCCTTCATTCAGGGCGGACGTAAACACCTGCGGGATGCACTTTATATGCCAGCCGTTGTCGCTGCGCGGCACAACCCGGATATGAAACAGTTTTACGAAAGACTCATCAACGCCGGAAAACCTGCAAAGGTCGCCTTTACCGCTATCATGCGTAAACTAATCTTGTTGGCGAACTTACTGATTAAGAGCGATCGGAAATGGGCGAAAATGGCGCTTGATTAAGACGGATACTATTCATGCGATACCCTTGGGGTTTTATATGTGATTTTGCGGTTTTTATACTCCCGCGACCGAATTGACCAGAAGATTTGAGGTCAGATCAGCTTGTATTCCTTGAGAGAAAGGATCCTGAAATTGTCGGTAACAGTGTCGCGAAAATCGCGCCGTTTGTCGGGTAGGGTTTGGCGGAAGAAGTTGAGAATGGCCTCGGTGAACTGGTTGAACGTGGCGTAATGGCGATTATGGGTGATGCATTCGTGCATGACACCCCAAAGGCGCTCAATCGGGTTGAGATGCGGGGCGTATGCCGGCAGGAACTTCAACTTCACCCGACGTTCGGGGCTGTGCGGCCATGGCTGGAGTATCCTGGCATGGTGATAACGCGCATTGTCGACAAAAACATGGATGGTCGTTTTGGTTGGGGTGTTGCGCTCCGGCTTTTCCAGCATGAGAGTGTCGTTTGGGCATTGATCTTCCCGCCTTCCACAAAGGTGAACCGGAACGTTTCAAGATCGAGCGCACCCTGAATATTGAGGCGCCTGCGCCCCGATGTTGCCTTCAGGGCCGTCTTTTGCCCCTTCGGGAACCGGCCATGGGCGGGACGGCTCCGATGCTCGGGATGCACAGCATCGGAGAAGACCACCATCCCATCGCCTGCAAGTTCGGTCATCAGGGCCTCATACATGGCGATAAACGCCGCCTGTTTGACTTCATCGGCCTGTGCAGGCGGCAATCGTGGCTTTTTATACTCAAACCCCGGACGGCGCATCAGCCTGGCGGCCCCCGAGGGACTGTAGCTCCGCCCGTATTCCGCCGGAACATACGCACAGACCTCGTCTACGTTCCGTGCCGGGTTTTCGGCAAAACGGGCTTTCAAAGCCCGTTCGCGCTCCCCCGACAAATGCCCTTGTCGCTGGCTGTAATCCTTCAAGCCGAAAAACGACAGCCCCGCCCCGGAAAAGGCAAACCGCCACTCCGTCAGAACCGTCGGGCCGATATCCAGAATCCGGCAAACCGTTCCGGCGTCTTCTTCTGCATCCAACAGCGGAAACGCACGGGCGCGCCTCCAGACAAGCGCTTCAACCTTGCGGCGGCGGCAAATGGCCTCAAGGGCCAGGCGCTGATCGGCAGATAGCGAAACCGTTTTGTGGGGCTTGTTCATGCTCTCAAAGTGCATGCTGTGATACGTATGACCATGCGGCAAATTGAATCAACCTCTCTACAAATTCTTCAGGTCAATTCAGGCGCAGTAGTATAATTGATTAATCTGGAAACGATACATCTTATAGTAGAATATTTATTTAGTTTACCCCTTCAAAGGGCGTAATATTTGGTTGATTTGCTGAACCCCACGGCCCGATCCGGTATTGGCGGGCCGCACCACAT
The DNA here is from genome assembly GCA_965207105.1 of Roseovarius sp. Classification (GTDB taxonomy): domain Bacteria; phylum Pseudomonadota; class Alphaproteobacteria; order Rhodobacterales; family Rhodobacteraceae; genus Roseovarius. The sequence goes on from CBDBLS010000043.1 coordinate 156,771, forward strand.
GAAAGCCAAAATACAAGACTTTGATGGCGCACACACATCCCGTGGCCCGACTACAAAACACTACGAACGTTATGCTGCGGATTCTGGAAACAACGGATGTGCATGTCAATCTGCTGCCCTATGACTATTACACAAACCGACCGGTCACCGGTTACGGGTTGGCCCGGACGGCGTCGTTGATTAATGCCGCGCACAAAGAATGTCCCAACACATTGCTGTTTGACAATGGCGATTACCTGCAAGGCACTCCGATCAGCGATCTGACGGCCATGGCGCCGACGCATGAGAAAACTGTTCACCCGGCCATTCTGGCGATGAATGCGCTGAAATATGATGCCGCCAACCTCGGCAATCACGAATTCAACTTTGGTCTCGACTGGTTGCAGACAACTCTCAAGGCCGCCACTTTTCCGGTGACCTGTGCCAACCTTCTGCATGGACCGGCAAATGCAGACCTCCCCTGCGATCCGCTGTTTCCACGCTATCTGCTGCTCGACCGAGAGGTGCAGGACGACACGGGGCAACTGTTCGCCTTGCGCATTGGCGTGATCGGGCTGGCCCCCCCGCAGATCACCACATGGGACCGATATCACCTTAATGACAGCGTGCAGAGCCTGGACATGGTCAAGACCGCCCGGAAACTGGTGCCCGAAATGCGCGACAAGGGGGCGGATATCGTGATCGTTCTGGCCCATACCGGGATAGATACCGGCCCGGTCCAGCCGATGATGGAAAATGCCGCGTTGCAACTGGGCGCAGTGCCTGGGATTGATGCGATCCTCGCCGGACATACCCATGAGGTGTTTCCTTCGGGTGCTTATGCCGCAACAGATGGGGTAGAAACAGAGGAAGGCAGGCTGAACGGAACGCCAACGGTCATGGCGGGTGCGCGCGGATCCCATCTGGGCGTGCTGGATCTGGCTCTGGCCCGCGATGCGGAAGGTCATTGGAGCGTGAAAAATGTGAAGACACACGTGGCCTCGTTAAACGAAAAGACTCCGATTGATCCGCTGTTAAGCCGCCTGCTGAACCCAATCCATGAGACCACTTTGAAATTGACCAGCCACCCGTTGGGCCACACGTCGCAACCGTTGCACAGCTATCTGGCGTTGCTTGGCCGGGATGCTGCCACACGGCTGGTCACACTCGCGCAGGCCGATGCTGTGCCCAACCTGCTGCGGGGATCACCGGACGAGGATATCCCCATCCTGTCGGCGTCAGCCCCCTTCAAATCGGGCGGACGCGCGGGTCCGACCTATTACACCGACATTCCCCCGGGGCCTTTGTGTCTGCCCCCCGGGGCCTTTGTGTCTGCGCCATGCCGCTGATCTATACTCCTTTCCCAACCTGCTCTGCGCCCTGCGGCTGACCGGTGCCGATATCCGCGATTGGCTGGAACGCTCGGCGATCGCCTTTCGTCAGATCATTCCGGGCCAAAGCGATCAGATGCTGTTGGAGCATCACATTCCGGGGCATCATTTTGACTGCATCAACGGGCTGACCTACCAGATTGATCTGTTAGCACCACCGCGGTACGACCTGTCGGGCACTGTCATTAACGAAACCGCGACGCGGATTCGGAATGTCTGCTATCAGGGCCGCCCACTTGATGATGAGCAGCTTTTTATTCTGGCCACCAATAACTACCGCGCCTTTGGAGGCGGTCCGTTCCCGGCGGCACGTCCCGATCAAGTGGTCCTGACGAGCAGTCGGATGCTGCGTGACAAGGTCGCCGATCATATCCGCAACCTGGAAGAAATGCCCGGGGCCACTGACGAAATGTACCCGCCAATATGGCGGTTCTGCACGATGCCCGGCACCGAGGTGCTGTTTGACACAGGCCCCGGCCTGCGCGCCTACCCGGATGAGATCAGCGCCATCGGCGCGCGCGATATGGGCGATACTAAAGCAGGTTTCATGCGCCTGTCTCTGCCTTTATAAGACCTCCGTTGGCGGCTGAAAGAGTGAGGTTAAGCCATGCGCATCCTGAAACTATTGATCAGTCTTGCTGTGATCACTGCCGCTGTTGCATGGCTAACGCGCCCGGATGAGGCCGCTGCCGAATCCGAGTTGAAAACCCAGTTAATCGCGGCACTGGAACGCCTTGATCTGGACTGCGGGGCCGGGGCGACGGCGGCCATGTTGTGCAAGGTCAATCTGAACGATTGCTATGAATTCACCCGCGCCGCGATCGCGACCGAATTTGAGGATCGCACATTCTACACCCTGTTTCGCGCGACGGGCTTTGGCGAGGGGTATAGCTGCATTGGCGCATTCACCAGATTTATGTGTTCGGCCAACCCTGACGCCGCCTGACGGGCCACTTGCGAATCCGCAAATCAACGCCTATGTAACTCCCGAGAGGTTGGCGCGGGCGAGCGCCTCGCCAACCCGGCCAGGTCCGGAAGGAAGCAACCGTAATGAGCCCCGCTTGGGTCGTTGTCCAGCCTCTCACCCTACCTCTCCTTGCAATCGTGCGAATGGCCAGGTCATTGGTGATGCGCTGGTGTCATGCCCGCATCCAGCTTAGGGTTGTTGTAAGTCCCCCTTTTTGCGGAGTATGAAAATGCCCTTTGAAGACCAGTTGAGCCGTATCGCGGCGCTGAAGGACGACAATCCTCAAAACATCGCCCTGCAAAGCTTTGATGCCACGTATTTCGCAACTCTGTCCAAACGGATCAGGCGCGGCTGATGGCCTGCCTCAACTCCGGCATTGAAAATCCAAGCAGCGAAATGGGCTGTTATGCCTGTCTGTAAAACGCGGAGCAATATTGGGCCACAGAAGCGGCTGCATATCGCAGTTGTAGCGGAGTAAAAGTCCGCCAGTTTGTGCCCTTCGTTTATTCGGAGGGCGGGAGATGTATTCTGTGGATATTTATAGTCGTGTGCGCCGTGCTTGTTTGAAGGACGGTATGTCTGGCCGAGAAGCGGCGCGGTTTTTCAACATGGCGTAATCAGGATCAGCACTCAGTTACCCCTGTTATTCTGGATGCACATGCAATTGAAAAGGAGACTGACCAATGGAATATTTTGCTGGTTTGGATGTGTCCATGGAAGAGACGCATATCTGCATTCTGGATCGTGAAGGGGCCCTTATTCGTGAAGGAAAAGCGAGCTCAACACCAAAAGCGATCGCTGACTTCCTCGCTTCTGGACCACCATGTGCCAAAGTTGTATTTGAAACGGGACGGATGGCACCAATGCTTTACCATGGGCTGACGGAGCTTGGTGTCCCGGTTGTTTGCATCGAGAGCAGGCAAGCATATCAGGCCCTTAAATCTCTGGCCGGCCACAAGACGGACCGCAATGATGCCCGCGGTTTGGCACACTTGGCGCGGACGGGATTCTACAAGCCGACCCATGTCAAATCACTGTCAGCGCACGCAATCCGGTCGCTGATCGCAGCCCGCAAGAAGCTGGTCGGACAGCGTGTGACGCTCGACAATCAGATCCGCGGTCTGGTCGTCGTCTTCGGCGTGCGGCTGCCACGAGCTTTGTCTCCGGCATTCAAAAACGCGGCGCTAAAAGTTAGCGATGGAGTGCCTGGCCTCCATGCCGCAATTTGCGGACTGTTCGCAGCACGCGAAGCAATCCTCGCGGCGGTTGCAGCCATTGATGGCGACATCAAAAAGATGACCCGCAAATCCGAAGTCTGCCAGCGCCTTATGACGGTACCAGGGGTCGGTCCGATCACAGCATTGGCCTTTGCCGCAGCAATTGATGATCCGTCGCGTTTCAGGAAATCGCGTGATGTGGGGGCGTATCTTGGACTGGTGCCGCGACGGCATCAATCTGGTGAAATCGACTACACGGGCAGCATCTCAAAGCGGGGCGACGTGCGCGTCAGAACGCTTCTCTATGAGGCCGCCAATGTGATGCTGACGCGGTATGCCGCTCCGCTCAAATTGAAGACATGGGCCCTCGCAATCGGTGCGCGCTCAACGATGAGAAAGGCCCGAGTGGCTCTGGCGCGTCGTCTGGCAATCATACTTCATGCCATTATGCGAGACAAAACTGACTTCCAGTCCGCGTAAGGCTTACGAGGCGACAACGAGGATTCCTAAATCAAAGTTCCCATCTGGGACGATGCCCGAGGGAGGGCGTGAGACACGGCGCCGATTCTGTAGCAACAGCCAAGACCAACGGTATGATTGCGGTTTCAACATTGCCGACCCACACCCAGCCAACCCCATCATGAACCTCAGAGTTCGAAGAGAACAAAGGCAACCTCTGACATCAAAAGCAGGAAACTCAGGAAACACGCATTGACAGATTAGAGAACAAAGATCGTAAGACGATCGCGAAGATGCTGCGCCATGAACTTCCGCCTGGGTATCGTCGGTCGGAAGCGCCTCGGCGGCCAACGCTTGATGGTTATGTTGGTGTGGTCGATGAGATACTGCGCACAGACAAAGCCCTGATCAAAAAGCAGCGACACACGGCCAAGCGCATCTTTGAACGGCTGCGCGATGAGCATGGATATGCCGGCAGCCTGACCACGGTGACCTATTACGTGCGCGAGCAAAAACGGCGCACCAAAGAGGTGTTTGTGCCGTTGTCGCATCGGCCGGGCCATGCGCAGGTTGATTTTGGTGAGACGCTGGGCGTGATCGGTGGCGTGGAATGCAAGATCCACTTCTTCGTGATGAGCTTGCCACATTCTGATGCGGTGTTTGTGAAGGGATATCCAGCTGAGACAACCGAGGCGTTTTGCGATGGCCATGTGTCCGCCTTTGCATTCTTTGGCGGCATTCCGCAATCCATTCTCTACGACAATACCAAGATCGCCGTGGCTCGGATACTCGGGGATAAGACGCGCATCCGCACACGTCGGTTTACGGAACTGCAGTCGCATTACTTGTTTGATGACAAGTTTGGCAGACCCGCGCGAGGGAACGATAAAGGCAACGTTGAGGGCATGGTTGGATACACCCGCCGCAACTTCATGGTTCCCGCACCTCGCTATGACAGCTTTGATGATCTGAACGCACATTTGGAAGAGAAGTGTTTAGCACGTCAGGACGATACGTTGCGGGGTCACACCCAAACCATAGGCGCACGCCTGATGTCGGATTTGGATGCTCTGATGGGATTGCCCGTCGCAGAATATGAAGCCTGCGATCACGTCAGCACGCGTGCAACGTCGATCTCAATGGTGCGCTATCGCAGCAATGATTACTCGGTGCCAGTAGCCTATGCGCACCACGATGTTCATGTGCGTGGGTTTGTGCATGAGGTTATCATCGGCTGCGGCAATGAGATTATTGCGCGGCACAAACGATCCTACACATCAGCGGATATGGTCTTTGACCCATTGCACTTTTTGCCCCTGCTTGAACAAAAGGTGGGTGCCCTGGATCAGGCCGCGCCTTTGCAGGGTTGGCATTTGCCAGATGTATTTGCCACGCTGCACCGACTGCTTGAAGCCAGAATGGGTAAGCCGGGCAAGCGAGAATACGTTCAAGTCTTGCGCCTTTTGGAGACCTTCGAAATGGATGTTGTGCAAGGCGCAATCCAGCAGGCAATAGATATGGGTGCAATTGGCTATGACGCCGTAAAACACCTTGTACTGTGTCGGGTTGAGAAGCGGCCACCACGATTGGATTTGGACTTCTATCCATACTTGCCCAAGGCCAATGTCGGCACAACACGCCCATCCAGTTACATGAGCTTGATGGGAAGGACCGCGGCATGACCGAAGCCCCTCGGATTCTTCTACGGCATCATCTTAAACAACTGCGACTGCCAACGTTCCAAGGCGAGTATGCCAAACAGGCGCAGCTCTGTGCTGCAGAGAACAAAGATCACATCCACTATCTGGCGCGGCTGTGTGAGATGGAATTGATCGACCGCGAACGCCGGATGATTGAACGGCGCATCAAAGCGGCGAAGTTCCCCAGCACCAAGAGCTTGGATAGCTTTGACTTCAAGATCATGCCAAGCTTGAACAAGCCCCTGACGATGGATCTGGCACGATGCGATTACGTTAATCGCAGGGAGAACATCATCGCGCTCGGCCCGTCAGGCACGGGCAAGACACACATCGCCCTGGGACTTGGGCTGGCTGCATGTCAAAGAGGACTGAAGGTGCGCTTCACAACGGCTGCGGCATTAGTCCATGATCTGATCGAGGCTCAAGATGAGCGGAGATTGCAGCGCCTTCAAAAGCAACTGACCAGCCAGAACCTGTTGATCATTGATGAACTGGGCTTCGTACCGCTCAGCAAATCTGGCGCAGAGCTGCTCTTCGAGGTCATATCCCAATGCTATGAACGCGGCTCCATCATCATAACCTCGAACCTGCCCTTCGATGAATGGACTGAAGTCTTTGGCTCTGAGCGGCTGACCGGTGCGCTACTCGATCGTTTAACCCATCACGTCCACATCCTCGAGATGAATGGCGAAAGCTATCGGCTCAAACACAGTCGCAACAACCGAAAATAACCAGCCCGCAATCACAGTCAGAATAATGCTGGCCTTATGGCCAGCATGCGCTTTGGCACGCTTCAGCTTTGTGACGAGCACGCGTGCAAAAGCGCCACAAAAACATCAACCGAAGTGGCCCATTTTTACGCCGCGACATGGACCCATTTTACTCTGCGATTGACACCTGTGGCGAACCATCGTTGGCGTTGCTCGGATGTCCCATGGGTGAAGGTGTGCGGTTGAGGCACCTGCCCGGCGCGGCGTTGTAGCGTGTCATCCCCGATCTGACGGGCGGCATTCAGCGCCTCCTCCAGATCACCGGGTTCCAGCAATCCACCCACCGCGCGCGCCCAAACTCCGCTGAGGCAGTCGGCCTGCAATTCCAACCGCACGGTTAGCTGATTGGCTTCGGCCTAGCTGACCTGCTGACGCGCCTGATTGACCTGCGGCAGGATCCCCAGCTCGTTCTGAACATGGTGCGCCACCTCGTGGGCAATCACATAGGCGGCAGCGAAATCGCCCTTGGCCCCCAGTTGGCGCGACATGGTGGCGAAGAAATCCGTATCCAGATAGGCCTTGCGGTCCGCCGGGCAGTAAAACGGCCCCGTGGCCCCTGGCGCCCCGCCACAGGGGCTTTGCGTGACACCGGAATAGAGCACCAGAACAGGAGGCTGATAAGGGCGATCCATTTGTTCATCGAAAACCTTTTTCCAGACCTGTTCGGTGGTGGCCAGCACGCGGGATGAAAACTCGGCCGCATGCTCTTCCTCGGCCGTTACCTGACGCGGGGCACTTGATTGCCCCCCCTGTCCCTGCAGCAGCGGCGTCACATCAACGCCGGCGAAATAGCCAATCGCCAACACCACCAACAGACCAACACCGCCAACACCCGCCTTGGCCCCGCCGCCTGACCGGCGACGATCCTCAACGTTCCGGCTGGCCCGGACATCCCTTAAACGCATGACGTCCCCCCTGCCACACAGTTGCATTTCCGCCTGACAGCCTGCTCGCAACTTTGCACAAAGGGGCCGTCGGCAAACAGTCCTTCGAAGGGGTCTCGTGTAATTCAGGTATGACAATGATTGATTTGTCGTCGTTTTGACTGATTTTCCGCTGATTTTTTGGGAATATTCGGATTTTTGACGGACTCCTCCCGTTTGTCAGGCGGACAGGATCGGGACCTTTTCGACTCCGGGGCGGGTCAGGCGTTTGAGGTTGTGGCCGATCGCCTGCATCGCCACCTGAAACCGCACCTTGGCCTGCCCTTTATATCGCACACGATTTGAACGTTTGGAAAACACCCGCTCGCAAGGCATGCGCAAATGGGCATACCGGCGATCCCTATCGGCATCCTTGCCTTTCATATTGCGCTTTTTGATCGTCGCATTATGGCAACCCTTGCGCTTTGGCGCTGCCTGTGCCGGTTGAGTGCAATACCCTTTGTCGCCAAAAACCGCACCCTGATCCGCACAGACATGGCGCACGCCCCGGGCATCCGTCACATTCGCCGGCGTGGCGGCAACCCTGTTGATCAGAGCAGACTGCATATCAACACCGGTGTGCTCTTTGCAGCCATACCGGAATTTGTCCCTGCCCTTGGCCCCAAAGCGCGCCTGTGGGTCCGCGGCCACCTGGTCCGCCGTCTCATTGTTGAACTTTTCCAGGCCCCTGGCGATGGCTTTGTCGCGGTCATCCCGGGTAGATAGCTTCGAGACCGACTTGCCGGCATCAACAAAGGCAAACACCTCGCGGATCAGGCCTGCCTCTTTCAGGCCGTCGCGCAAACGGTTGAACAGGTCCATCAATCGCTTCGTCCCCGGGCGTTGGCGGAAATCGCCGAAGAATGAATGGTCGGGCGGGCGCTCACTCAAGGCAAATGCGCAAAACCACTTGCCCCCCAAATTCTCTCGCATGAACCGTTCCATCCCGCAGTCCGGGAGGCCTTCTGTAAACTGCAAAACAAGCATCCGGAACGCGCGTTCAGCCCCCGGTTCAGGCCGCCCGCGATCCGAATAAAGCGCGACCAAAGGGCCGGACAAAACCGCCAGGTCCACCACCGCCTCAAAACGACGATAGGGGTGATCCTCTGAAACCGGCCCATCCAGTGATGTAAACATCTCAACCTGATTACGACCCATAAAATCCTCCGTTCCAACATCAAAATTCATTGAATCAGAACCACAACTATAAATCCACAAAATAAGACACTTTCCCGACAGGCCCTCAAAAGCAAGTCAGGGGGTCATGGCGGACAATGGCACATCCATTCGTCTTGAAATCAGTCCCGCTATTCGGACGCGCTAAGAGACAGTTTTGTCGGACAATGAAGCCCGCAATTGACATGACATCCCTTGGCAAAACACGACGGAGCGTTCAGCGATAGTTGACCAATGTCGTCGCCTTGTGCGCTGGCGCGACAAATATCCTGCACCTGCGCCTCGCTCAGAGCCGGTTCAAAGCCAAGGCCAAGGTAAAGTGCATTTTGCCATTTGACCCTGACAGGCAGTTGATGCCCCCCGACAAAAAGATCAATATTCGCGTTTGGCAGATCGTGGTCCGGCGCCTGCAGTTTGACGGTTCTGCAAGAGATATCCAGGACGTGGGTCAGGGAGCAATTCTCGCCAAACTTCAGCAACGCGGTCGTGCGGCATGGCAGGCGAACGTCGCGCCATCGCCCAAGGTGGAAAACCAGTGCTGCGAGACCCGCTAAAAGCAAAATGAGACCACCCAGAATGGCCAAGGGGCCACCGGGCATGTCGCTGAGCGTTGAGATAAACCGTTTCTGCGGGCCTGAACGTCTCTCCTGATGCATCACGGCTTGCATTGCCCACCAGTACCGCGCTGTTATCGCCCCTGAAATTGCAACCAATCTCGGCGGACATCATGGTGATCCGTGACTGCATTACCCAAAGTTCGGCGGTGGCCCCAACCCGTTCGGCCGGTGAGGCCTGTGCAAATTGCAGCAACAAGTCAGAGGCGACATCAAGATCCCGCCTTTGGGAGAGCGACAGAGCCTGAAGAACGGTCGGCTGCCGAAGGCTGCCCTTTACGCCGTCAACACCCGCCAAAAACAGGGTTTGGGACGTCGTTCCCAAATGGGCGACGTTGCTGAGGCTGCGCATCTCAACCAACAGCGGACAGACAAAAACCGCATCTGCCCAGACGCTTTTGGGCAGGATAAGCAGAAAACTAAGTATACTCCTTCGCCTGAATTGGCCTGAGATTTTGAGCCGGGATCAGTTTGTAATCTTTCAGGCCGGGGAACGAGAGCCCCGCACCGGAAAAGGCAAACCGCCAAACCGCCAAAACTGCCGGACCAATATCAAATATCCAGCAGGGCATCATAGCCTGCATCCGGAACTGAACCTCCTCCGACTAAAGTCAGAGGGTTCAGTGGTTCATGAGCGCCTTCGGCGCACGTTTGAATGTTTTTCCGACTAAAGTCGGAGGCTTTAGACCAGATTGTGGAAAGTAAAAATGTGCGCGCAGGCTTTCTCACGGGTGCGTCCACTTTACGGCGACGGCAAATCGCTTCAGGCGCCGCGCGGTCCCCGCATGTGAGGCGGCAGTGTTTTATGAGGCCATGCCAGGATGATGCACGTCCCGATGCAAAACGATACGGGGCGAATTGGGCCGGATTTTCAAGCCGGGATCAGTTTGTAATCCTTGAACGGGACAACGCGGAAGTTGTCTGTGACGGTGTCCCGGAACCCGGTCCATTTTGCCGGTAAGGTTTTTCGGAAGAAATCAGGAATGGCCTCTGTGAACTGATCGAATGTGGCGTAATGGCGATTATGGGTGATGCATTCGTGCATGACACCCCAAAGGCGCTCAATCGGGTTGAGATGCGGGGCGTATGCCGGCAGGAACTTCAACTTCACCCGACGTTCGGGGCTGTGCAGCCATGGCTGGAGTATCCTGGCATGGTGATAACGCGCATTGTCGACAAAAACATGGATGGTCGTTTTGGTTGGATTGTTGCGCTCCGGCTTTTCGAGCATCCGCCGTGTTGTTCGGGCATTGATCTTCCCGCCTTCCACAAAGGTGAACCGGAACGTTTCAAGATCGAGCGCGCCCTGAATATTGAGACGCCTGCGCCCCGATGTTGCCTTCAGGGCCGTCTTTTGCCCCTTCGGGAACCGGCCATGGGCGGGACGGCTCCGATGCTCCGGATGTACAGCATCGGAGAAGACCACCATCTCATCCGCCCCCAACCCGGACAGCAAAGCTTCATACATGGCGATAAACGCCGCCTGTTTGACTTCATCGGCCTGTGCAGGCGGCAATCGTGGCTTTTTATACTCAAACCCCGGACGACGCATCAGCCTGGCGGCTCCCGAGGAACTGTAGCTCTGCCCGTATTCCGCCGGAACATACGCACAGACCTCGTCTACGTTCCGTGCCGGGTTTTCGGTGAAACGGGCTTTCAGCCCCTGCTCCTGCGTAACACTCAAGTGTCCCTGCCGCTGGCTGTAATCTTTCAGGCCAAAGAACGACAGCCCCGCACCGGAAAAGGCAAATCGCCACTCCGTCAAAACTGTCGGGCCAATATCAAGTATCCCGCAGACCAATTTGGCATCATAGCCCGCATCCGGAAGCAAAAACGCACGGGCACGCTTCCACACGAGTGCGTCCACTTTACGGCGACGACAAATCGCTTCAGGCACCGCGCGGTCCTCGCATGTGAGGCTGAATCTCTTATGATGTTTGACCATGCCAGGAGGATGCACGTCCCGATACAAAACGATATGCGGCGAATCGACTCACCGACAAAAATTCTCAGGTCAATTCAGGCGGAGGAGTATACTCGAACAAAATTAATCATCACAACACCGGGCTTGGCCCCCAAGTTACACTGCACTGTTATAGTGAATAAATGGTGACGATTTTTGCCTCGATTTGAGGCAAATCCAACCTGTTCACCGCTGCTGGACCTTGGCACGGTGAGGCCATAAGGTATGCGGAACTCATCTGGAAACTTGCCTGTTTTGACCGACACACCAACCTATCAAGTGCTGGCCCGCAAATACCGGCCCGAAACCTTTGCCGATCTGGTCGGGCAGGATGCGATGGTGCGCACCCTGAAGAACGCTTTTGCCGCCGACCGGATCGCGCAGGCCTTCATCATGACGGGTATTCGCGGGACCGGGAAAACCACCACCGCGCGGATCATCGCCAAGGGAATGAACTGCATCGGCGAGGATGGTCAGGGCGATCCGACAACCGAGCCTTGCGGGAAATGCGAACATTGCGTGGCGATCATGGAAGGCCGCCATGTGGATGTAATGGAAATGGACGCCGCCAGCCGCACCGGCGTGGGCGACATCCGCGAAATCATCGACTCGGTCCATTACCGCGCCGCCAGTGCGCGCTACAAGATCTACATCATCGACGAAGTGCACATGCTCAGCACCAATGCGTTCAACGCGCTGCTGAAAACGCTGGAAGAACCGCCCGCCCATGTGAAATTCATCTTTGCCACCACCGAGATTCGCAAAGTCCCGGTGACCGTGCTCAGCCGCTGTCAGCGCTTTGATCTGCGCCGGATCGAACCCGAGGTGATGATCGAGATGCTGCGCCGGATTGCTGGTGGTGAGAACGCGCAAATTGCTGACGATGCGCTGGCGCTGATCACCCGCGCCGCCGAAGGCTCGGCCCGCGATGCCACCTCACTTCTGGATCAGGCGATCAGTCACGGCGCGGGCAAAACCACAGCGGATCAGGTCCGCGCGATGCTGGGGCTGGCCGACAGGGGCCGAGTGCTGGACCTGTTTGATCTGATCCTCAAGGGCGATGCGGCAGGTGCGCTGACCGAACTGGGCGCGCAATATGCCGAAGGGGCCGATCCGATGGCGGTGCTGCGCGATCTGTCGGAAATCACTCATTGGGTCTCGGTTGTGAAGATCACACCGGATGCCGCCGATGATCCCACCATCGGCCCGGATGAACGCAGCCGCGGGCAGCAGATGGCCCAGGCCCTGTCGATGCGTGTGCTGGCGCGGATGTGGCAAATGCTGCTCAAGGCACTGGACGAAGTGGCTGCCGCCCCCAACGCAATGATGGCCGCCGAAATGGCTGTGATCCGTCTGACCCATGTGGCCGACCTGCCCAGCCCGGAAGAGCTGGTGCGCAAGCTGGGCGCCCCCCAGCCGCCCCAGCCCGGCGCCGGGATGGCCACCCCCTCGGCCCCGATGCAAAGCGCGCCTGCCGTTTCAACACAGGCGACCGGCACGCCCGGCCCCTCGGGGCAAACCACGGCGCTGGCGGTTGATGCCGACATGGCACTGGCCCGCTATCCGACATTTGAGCATGTGCTCGAACTGATCCGCGCCAATCGCGACGTAAAGCTGCTGGTCGAGGTGGAAGGCGGCGTACGTCTGGCCGTCTATCAACCGGGCCGCATCGAATTTGTGCCCTCTGAAACCGCCCCTGCCGATCTGGCCCAACGGCTGGGCAGCGCGCTGCAACGCTGGACCGGCAACCGCTGGGCCGTCAGCCTAGTCAATGAAGGTGGCGGTGACACCATCGCAGAGAAACGCGATGCCGCCGACAACGCGCTCAAGGTCGAAGCCGCGGCCCATCCACTGGTGCAGGCCGTGATCGCCGCCTTTCCCAAGGCCGAAATCACCCGCATCACCACGCCCGAGGAACAACTGGCCGAGGCCGAGGCAGACGCCCTGCCCGAAGTGGACGATGAATGGGATCCGTTCGAAGAGTAAGTCGCACATTGACTTGCATGGCGATCGCTTTGGTCCCAACCAAAGCCTTAGCTGACGCATGTGATAAAGAACGTCCGCTCTGGAACCCGGCAACGGGGCCTGCGACCGCGCTCAATGAACTTGTCTATCTGGCCACTTTGCCAGTTTCTCTGACCTTGCTGGCTCTGGCGGCACTCGCACTTGCGATGCGCTTGCGTAGTCTGCTCATAATCGCTGCCGTTCTTTGGGGCGGCCTTTCGGTCATCATCGTATGGGATAATTTTGGCCCAGTTCTTGATGATGTTCGCTGGTTGGCCATGGAAGAAGGTTGCATTGGCCCGTCCTACTTGTTCATCGCGCTCGCAATTGCGATATGTGCTGGGATGACTTTCGGCGCACTGCGCCCCCGCAATTAGGAGAAGCACGATGTTCAAAGGACTGGGCCAGATGGGCGATATGGCCAAGATGATGAAGGCCGCTCAGGAAATGCAGCAAAAGATGGCCGCCCTGCAGGAAGAAATGCATGTGCTGACCGTTGAGGGCGAAAGCGGTGCCGGGCTGGTCAAGGCCACCTGCACCGTCAAGGGCGAGCTGAAGACGCTGGACATTGATCCGTCGATCTTCAATTCGGATGACAAGGAAGTGGTCGAAGACCTGATCCTAGCTGCCATCAAGGATGCGCAGACAAAGGCCAGCGACCGCGCCAAGGATGAAATGGGTCGGATCACCGAGGAAATGGGCCTGCCCAAAGGGATGGACCTGCCATTCTGATCATGCGCAAACTGATCATTCTGCTAGTCGTTTTTTTAGCCGGACCCGTGACTGCACAGGGCTGGTTTACGAAAGAGGCGTGTTTCGTGGAAGACCCTGTGTTCTTTCCCGAAGTTTTCTCCCCCGCTTCATACGAGCAGATTCAACAGACCGCCAAGACTATTCCCAATGGGGATGGCAAACTCTGGCGGATTACATCGGCCAATGGGCAGGTGTCGCATCTATGGGGCACGCTCCACTCGAATGATCCCATGATCTTGGCGCTGCCCGAAAGGGTCGAAGATGCGATCCAAAACGCCCGAGTCATCGCGATTGAAAGAGATCTCACATTTCCCGACCGACGCACAGTCAAAGCCAGCAATTCCGAATGGGAGTGGCGGTATCACATCACCGGAGCACCGGATTTCGACTCGCTCGAACTCCCAACCGATTTGCGCAACTGGATTTACGCCCGCTTTGTTTCCCTAGGTTGGGGGGTGGGTGACGTAAATCTGCTCCGTCTGTCTGTGATCGCAGAAATGCTGTTGGACGACCCCTGCAATGATTTCAGTTCCTGGGTACACCCCATTCAAGACGACCGAATCCAAATGCTGGGGGACATATCCGGTGCCTCCATTCTTGGACTTGAACACCTGAACGATTTCCGACACGGTCTGGAAAATGGTCAAAGTCTGAAGCTGAATGAAGCGCTGATTGCTGTCTATGGCGCATATTTGAAACCTGTCGAAAACAACAAGAGCAGGTCTACATTTTATGCGCTGTATTTTCAGGGACGTCTTGGCGAGATGATGGCATGGGACGAGGCATATATCAGTGACCTTTTCCCCGACGGTCAGGGAGCTGAATGGCTATCGCTGACCGATGATTATCTGTTGACCGAACGCAATCGGAACTTTTTGCAAACCGGGCTGGATGACCTGCGCACTGGTGGCGTATTCATGGCGGTAGGTGCCTTTCATCTGCCGGGCGCAAACGGGTTGGTCGAAATGCTGCGCGACGCGGATTTTACCGTGGAGCGGATCGTCCTTCCCGGCGAGATCGCCAAATGAATTCCACCCGTGACATCGACAACCTGATCGAGATGATGGCCAAACTGCCGGGTCTGGGCCCGCGTTCGGCCCGGCGCGCGGTGCTGCATATGATCCGCAAACGCGAGTTGCTGCTGAGCCCGCTGGCCGACCTGATCGGGCAGGTGGCGGTCACCGCGCGCGAATGCCTGAACTGCGGCAATATCGGCACCACCGATATCTGCGATATCTGTGCGGCCCACAAACGCGGCAACGGGCAGATTTGCGTAGTCGAGGATGTCGCCGATCTGTGGGCAATGGAACGCGCGAATGTCTTCAAGGGACGCTATCATGTTCTTGGTGGAACGCTGAGCGCCTTGGATCAGGTGGGCCCGGAGCAGCTGCGCATCCCTAAGCTGGTGGACCGGGTGACCAGCGAAGAGATCACCGAGGTGATTCTGGCGCTGAATGCAACTGTCGATGGTCAGACCACCGCGCATTACATCGCCGATCAGCTGGACGGCACTGTCACCCTGACCTCGCTGGCGCAAGGCGTGCCCATCGGGGGTGAGTTGGACTATCTGGATGATGGTACGATCACAGCGGCGTTAAACGCGCGCAAGGCGCTATAGCCCCGGCAAACAACCCCGACATCCAAAACATTTGGCTCAATTAGCATTGATTATGCGTGGCGTGTTACAGGCAGGATGCCTGCGGCGGCGGCAAGTATCGCGCGCGGCGTTTGGTGGCTCGGAAGGACGGCAAGGTGGAACCACCGAAGGCAGCTGTCCAGGTATTTGGTCGCGATACCTCGATGGCGGCGCGGAAAGGCCTTTAACCGCTCATGCCGACTGTTCACGGTTTGAATGTGCAATTCACCACGGACACGTTCTCCGGCGGTCCGGTCGAGACTTTCATGGCTGATGCCCGTTTCTGCGGCGCAGGGCGGGTAACCGGTGCCGCCATCACTCACCGGGAGAGCGTCCCCATCAAGACGTGGCTGCAGAACCGTTTTGAGATGTTCGGCCGTCACCGCAGGCAAGACAGCACTGATGGCGGTGCCTGATCGGTCGACCGCAACGAGGACCGGAACCTGCTCCTTCGACAATCCGCGTTTCGAGGCCTTTCCCCCGCGTTTGCGGGCTTTTCGAGAGAGATTACGGTCCCCTTTCCGGCTGCGCGGAAAGAACGTCCCATCGGCTTCGACGATTCCGCACAGCCTGACCGCACCGACCGTTACGGCCTCGGGAAAGCGATGACGCCAACGAAAAGCTGTGGTGTCGGCCACCATACAACGCCCGTCGGACGCCTTTACCGTTTCGCCGTCGCGCAGGGAAGCTGCGAACCCTGCCCATCTGTCCCTGTGGCGCAAGCGGGCAAGCGGCGTCCCGGTCAGCGCGTTGAAGGTTTTGCGACAGCCTTTGCAAAAGAACCTCGTAAGGCCACTTGCATGGCCCCTGATGATCGCACCGCCCGAAGCACAGTGCGGACAGATACGCCCCTCGCGAACATTCGCCTCAGGGAGATCGATCACGCTTTCCAGCGACGATACCCCGGCAACGAGCCGTCCGGTCTCAGCCCGTTGTTTCGATGAAAGGTCGTCGATCTCGTTGAGCCACACCAGAAAAGCCTGATGATCCATGTGCCGCACCCCATAATTTTGTTCATGGTGTGTTCTATTACAGGTCGGCACGCATAATCAATGCTAATTGAGCCAAACATTTCGAGAAAAGATGTGGCGCGCGGTTTTCTCCAAGCGCTTTAGAGCGTGTTGTTTGTGATCGGATTCGGGCTTTCTATTTGGTTTGCGCTGCGACAAGCACATGTCCCGGATGGTGTCTCTTTGGAGACTCAATGGAGTGCGGTGAAAATCAACCTTTTATCTTACTCCACCGTATCTTGTGTGGGGTCTTGCATGGCTGCCAGTTCACCCAGTGTGACGGGTTTAAGCGGCGGACGGATGCGATAATACCCTGTTTCATCCCGAGTTTGGCCATTGGCTTCGGCCAACAACGCCGTCACGGTCAGTCCGCAATAGCGGCCCTGACACGGGCCCATGCCCGCGCGCCCGAAGGCCTTGGCTTGGTTTGGTCCAATACATCCCAGCTTGGCATAGCCGCGGATATCTCCGGCTGTCAGGGGTATCGCATGAATAGCATCCTTTGGTTTGCCTTGATCTTCTATCTCTGATTCAGTTTTCCAAAGTTTATGTCTGGAGGGCGCTGCTTTGGAAAATACCGTGTTGTTTCAATCTTTTGCCTCGTCGATTTCTGATCCCCGCCAGAAGACGAAGGTGGTGTATCCACTTGATGGGATTCCGCTTTTGAGCCTGTGCGGAGTGGTGTCGGGGTGTGGGAGTTTTGTCGATGTTGCCCTTTATGGCGAGGAAAAGTCGGGTTTCCTGCGCAAGTTGGCTACGTTTGAGCATGGCATACCCTCCCGTGACACGCTTTCGACGGTGTTTCGGGCGCTTGATCCTGAAGAGTTCAACGCAGCCTTTGCCGCGTGGGCGTCCGGGTTGGCCGGGCGCGTTGGAGGAACGCTCGTTGCCATTGACGGCAAGACAGCGCGAGGCTCAAGGGCCGGTGGTGAAACGCCTCTGCATCTGATCCCGGCCCGGTGTAACGATCTACGCCTCGTGCCCGGCCAGCAAGCCGGCGCGCACAAAAGGAACGGGATCAGGGACATCCCCGTGCTTCCGGATTTGCTCTTCCTGGAGGGCGCGGTCGTGACGCTGGATGCGATGGGGTGCCAACGTGAGATCGCCTGCAAAATCCGTGACAAGGGTGCTGACTATGTGCTGGCCCTGAAGGGCAATCAGGGGCTTCTCCATGAAGACGTGAAACTGTGGTTCGAAGAACAGGATCGGGAAAACACAGAATCATTACAGACGGTTGACGGCGACAGGGGTAGGATTGAAACGCGAACATACACCCAATGCGACGCCATCGGCCGGTTGAAAAAACGCCATCCCCATCGGGAGGGGTTGCTCAGCATTGGCCGCGTCGTCCCGCTTCGGGAAAGTGGCGGGAAGACGACACGGCAAACGCGGTACTTCATCCCGTCCCTGCCGAAAGACGCCGCGCGCTTTGCCCATGCCGTACGCTCTCACCGGGGAATTGAAAACCGCCTCCACCGGGTGCTTGATGTCACCTTCCGCGATGACGACAGCCGGATACGAAAAGATCACGCACCCGCCAACTTCGCCGTCATCAGGCACATCGCAATGAATTTGCTCAACAAAGCAAAAAGCGAGAACTCCCTCGGAGGAATGCGGAAAAAGGCAGGCTGGAACAACCGCTTCCCGCTTCAAATCCTCGCGCCGTGAAACTCATGCGATTCCCCTGCTCCGGCTGTGACCTCTTCACAGCGGCAGATCATGGTGCTGTCGGCAGGGTGCAGCGCCTCACTATATGGTGGATAGGCCGCATCGAGGAATGGGCGCGCCGCCATTTCATTGGACAATGCTTTGCGAAGGGGCCCTGCCTTGTGATCGCGTTCAGATGCGCAGAGGTGGCCGGTGTCTTCCGCCATCTTCAGGGCTGCCAATCGTCCGGTGTATTCCGCAGCCTTTGCCCCGCCGATCCCTGCGCCATCCCCGGCGATGAAGACCCCTGCGATATCGCTTTGCCCCCAGTCGTCCAATACAGGAACAAAGCAGTTTTGAGCCGCGAGCCATCTATGAGAAATTTCCAGAGATCGCGCAGCCTGGGTATTGGGCACCACGCCATGATGCAGAAAGACCGTCTCGCAGGCGATGCGCTTTGTGCGGCCCTTGTTGGTAAAGGTCACAGCCTCGGCCTTGTCCGTGCCTTCAATGGCAAGCCCGGTCGCGCCGGTAAAGCGAGGCACCCGGGCGCGTGTGATCTCGGCCAGCATTTTCAGCCCCTTGGCCATGTAGCGCCACCCCCGCAAGGCACCACCCATATGCCGCGCCGCGCGGATCATGTCGCCCCGTGTCTGGGTCTCGATCATCGCTGCAGGGGGTGTGCCTGCGCGGACCATTTGTGCGGCGATCAGATATAGAAGCGGGCTGGACCCAACCAGGACCGCATTTCGGGCCAGAACACCGGATTGTTTCAAAAGGATCTGGCCAGCCCTTGCGGTCATCACGCCGGGAAGCGTCCAGCCAGGCACTGGCATTGGCCGCTCCAGCGCGCCCGTTGCCAGCAGGATGTGATCGGCATCGATCTGTGTGCCGCGTCCGTCGCGCGTATAGGAAATCCGAAAGCCGTCTTCAATCGCCCAGACCACAGCGCCGCTGACATGATCAATCGCGTCATGGTGCAACCCGGCTGTCAGCGCAGACCCTTGCGTGTAATCCTTGCCCAATATGTCGCCCCGGATGGACGCCACTCTGTCCACATCGCGATAGATTTGTCCTCCGGCACGGGCTTGTTCGTCCAGAACCGTTACGCTGAGGCCCAGGTCAGCGGCCTGCGCGGCGGCGGCCATACCTGCGGGGCCCGCCCCGATGACAACAAGATCACGTTTGGGCATCGTTCGCCCCTGCTTCATGCGGGCGCATGATCTGCAAACCTTCGGTCACCTCAATCATGCAGGCCTGCTGTACCACGCCATCTATATCGACCAGGCAGTCGAAACAGGCTCCCATCATGCAAAACGGTGCGCGCGGCGCGCCTGAGACGGGCGTATGCCGGAACACATCGACTCCGGCGACCAAGAGCGCTGCGGCGAGGTTGGCACCCTCGGGCAGGCTCAGCGGCGCGCCATTGAAAGATACGTCGACACGCGCGGTGTCTTCAAGCTCAAGAAATGTCGAAGCGGGATTCACTGAACACCTCCAGATCCGGTGCGGTTGCTGTGCCTTCCAGCCAATCGGGCAGCAAGTGCGCATGGGCGGCAGCAAGGGTGATGCCACTGTGGCAGGTGATAAGATACGCGCCCGGCATGTCGGCGCTTTCCTGATAGATAGGCAGACCATCCGGCGACAGAATACGCAGCGCACTCCAACTGCGGACAAGCTGTGCCTCGGCAAGGGCCGGATAGGCCGCGATGGCCTCAGAGGCGAGGCCTGACAGCCCCGGCTGCGTGACCCGGTCATCCAGTCCGACCTCTTCGTTGGTGGCCCCGATCTGGATGCCGCCTTCGTCCACCTGTCGTGCGACAAGCGACGGTCGGTTGATGATTTTGGGTAGTTTCTCGGTGATCAGAACCTGTCCGCGCTGTGGGCGGATGGGGGCTTTGAACCCCATCTTCGGGCCAAGCTGCGCCGCGCCGAGTCCGGCAGAAAGAACCACCTGCCGGAACCGACGACCGTCCCGTCGCTGCAGGTGATGCGAAACCCATCTGGCTTGGTGACTTCCGTCACGGTTTTGCCGATCAGCACACGACCCCCCATGCGCCGCACATCTGCGGCCAACGCCATCAACAGTCGAAGCGGATTGGCGTGGCCGTCCTGATGATGCAGGATTGCGCCGACAACCTTGGGGCCGATATGCGGCTCTTCCTTGCGCAAGGCGTTATGGCCCAGCACGTCGAACGGGTAATCGCCATCCAGCTGCTGTTTCAGTTCCTCGTATTTCTCTACCGTCGCCTGCAGCGTTTCTTCGGAGAAATGCAGATCATAACCCCCGTTTTGCTCCAGCGGCACGGCCTGACCTGTGTTGGCCCCCAGTTCGTCTGCGAAGTCTGCCCAGATGGCGGCCGATTGCTGTGACCATTCTGCATAGCGAGGCTGGCTCATGCCCTTGGACTGAACCCAGACGAGGCCAAAGTTGCCCCGGCTTGCGCGGAATGATCCGTCATCGCCGTCCAGAACCGTCACCGTCAGCCCGCGCCGGAGCAATCCCCAGGCGACCGAGAGGCCGACAACTCCTCCTCCGATGATGGCATAGTCGGTTTCCATGACACTCGTCCGATGGTGAAAGAGAGCGTCAGGGCGATCCAGCCGCCCTGACAGGATTTTGGTTCAGTTCCCGGCGGCGGCGACTTTGTCGAGGATCGCCTGACCCCACTCAACGCCCACATCTTCCAGAACGGCCGGCCACACTTCGGCGCGGACCTTTTCAGCCATCGCGGCCAGATCGTCATCGCCAAGCTCGGCCACGGTGGCCCCCAGCTCATCGACCAAACGCTGTTCGTTCTTGGATTGATCGTCTTCGGCCACGCCCCAGCGGGTTGCTTCAAACGCGGCGGCCTGTTCCTTGAGGGCGGCTTGATCGTCGTCGGACAATTCTGCAAGGCTGCCGTTCGAGATGATCATGTACCAGACCTCGAAATGCGTATTGGCCGGAATGTAGGTTTTGGTCACGTCGCGGAACGACGCGTAGTAGCCCTCTGCGCCTGAGCCGATCACTCCATCGACAACGCCGGTCTGAACGGCGGTGAAGGCTTCGGAGAAGGGGATTGGTGCCGGGATGTATCCCAGGGCTTCGCCGGTCAGCTGAAAGCTTTTGATGCCGGGCACACGGACTTTGATGCCATTTGGATCAACCGACCCAGCGTTGGGATTATCGACATTGAACGAAATGCCACCGAAATAGACCGGGTAGGCCGCAAGCATGGTGATATCCTGTTCGGCATAAAGGCCTTCCATCACCTCGCGCACCACGCCATCGGGGCCATAGACGGCGCGGGCCTGATCCCAGTTGCCCGCCAGATAGGGGAACGAACTGATCTGCATCCGGCGGTCAACGGCCGTGGCAGCGGGTTGTGTTGCCATGTCGATGGCGCCCACGCTGATCCGTTCCTGAACGGTGGTGTAATCGCCCAGCGCTGAGGCCGGGAACAGGTTGACGCTTACCTCTCCGCCAGTTGCTTCGGACACGGCATCTGAAAAGGCGCGCAGCTCCACATCAATCGTGGCATCCTGCGGACGCACATGGCTCATCTTCAGGTCCGCGGCACTGGCATAGCTGCCAAGCGCCATCAGCGCTGCGGTGGCTGTGGTCAGGAAGGCATGTTTCATTAGGGGTTCTCCTTGTTGAGTTGCTTGAGGTCAGTGTGTTCAGGGCGTCACGTCATAGCCGAAGAAACGCGGCAGAAAGAGCGACAGGTCAGGCCAGAGCGAGGTCAGGAAGACCACCGGCACATAGCCAAACAGGATCAGCTTCATGGCGGGTGGGATGACCTTGGTCACCTTCACATTGCCGATACGCGCGCCGAGATAGAGGATCGAGGCATAGGGCGGTGTCACGCCCCCCATCGCCGTGTTGACGCCCATGATCGCGGCAAACTGCACCGGGCTGACACCGATTGCGTTCATCAGCGGCAAGAGCAGCGGGGCAATCAGGATAATCGCAGTCACGTCATTGACCACCATGCCAACCAGAAACAGCATGACATTGATCATGATCAGCAGCAGAATCTTGTTTTCCGTGATCGAAAAAATGCCCTCGACCAATTGCTGGGGGATGCTTTCGTAGACGAACATCTGGCTGAGGATCATCGAGAACAGGATCATCATCATGATCGCGCCTACGGCTGTCGCGGCCTCTTTCCCAGCAGACAGGAAGTTGTTCCACCTCAGGCCCTTGTAAATCAGGAAGCCGACGGGAATGGCATAGATGACGGCCACGGCGGCGGCTTCGGTCGGGGTCATGATCCCGCCATAGATACCGCCCAGGATGATCACCGGCATCAGGAGTGCGGGAAAGGCGTGAAATCCGCGGCGCGCCACTTCTCCCGATAGTTCTGAAAACGACGGTTTGTCGTCCAGAACAAGGTTGAACTTGCGTGACATGAACAGGTTGATCACCGAAAAAGATGTCATGATCAGCAGGCCCGGCCCCGGCGTGGCCAGAAAACAGGCCAGGATCGACGTGTCAGTGACCCAGCCGTAGACGATCATGGTCACCGAAGGCGGGATCAGCAAGCCGAGGATCGAGGAATTGGCGATCAATGCTGTGGCATACTCACGCGGATAGCCGCGCTTTTCCATCTCCGGGATCAAAAGCGGGCCGATGGCCGCAATACCGGTCAGGCCCGAGCCAGAGATCGCGCCAATCACGGCGCAAGAGACCGCCGCCACAACACCAAGCCCTCCGCAGACATGGCCGATGAAGGCGTTGACAAAGCGCAGTAATGACGCGGCAATCCCGCTTTCGGACATGATCGTTCCTGCGAGAACAAACAGCGGGATGGCCAGAATGACCGGGTTGCCCAGCTGTTGGAACCCCCACAGCATCATGCCCTTCATGGTCACGTCACCCATGAAGTACATCACCATGAGGGCTGCACCAAAGCAGTAGGGCAGCATCTGTGTTTGTGGTCAAGGGCATATTGGCACCCACTTTCGATTTTCCGAGATGAGGGTATTCGCCACGATTGCCAGTTTTCGAATGACCGCAGTGATTGCGACTTTGAACGGCTTTCCGTTTTCCCTGAGCCTGTTGTAGAACGCGGCGAAGTCTCGGTTTGAGCGAACTGCAGCAACGGCGGCCATGTAGAGCGTGTTGCGAACGCTTGCTCTGCCACCGCGAATACGGCGTTGACCCCGCATGGCGCCGGAATCGCAGTTCATGGGCGCAACCCCGACAAGGGCGGCAATCCGGGGTGCGTTGACCTGTCCCGGTTCGTCCAGTTCCGCAATCATGGTGGCCGCCGAGATCGGCCCGACGCCTGGTATCGAAGTCAGGATATCAAAGCGATGTTTGAGATCGGGTTCGCGGCGCAGAAGTTGTCGGAGTTCAGCATCCAGAGCCGCAAGGTGGCGTTCGGCCATCTTGATCCGCGCACGCATCTGTCGGCTGATCAGACTGTGCCCGGTCACGCTCAACTGGTTTTGCAAAGCTCCTTTCTGCCGGGAAATTTGCCGCCCGGCAACCGGGAGAGCGGCCAGATCGGCGCGAGCCGGGGCAGGGGGGCCTTTGCTTCCGGTTTCACCATCGCGGCAAACAGCGCGAGGGATTTGGCGTCAATCGCGTCGGTTTTGGCCAGTTGCCCCATCATATCAGCGAACTTTCGGGTGCGGTATGGGTTCATCACAGCCACATGGAAACCCGCATCATGCAGGTGCCGGTGCGCGCGCCGATGACAGCTGCCGGTTGCCTCCGGCACGATCAACTCAGGTTGATATGATCGAAGGAAGCGGGCGAACCGTTGCAGGCCTGCTTTGTCATTACTCACGCTCTGCGACAGGCCTGTTGGGTGAAGATAGACATCAAGACGTGATTCACTCACATCGATGCCGACATATACTTGCTCTGTGGCAAGCTGGGGAGAAGCGGTCTTTCCTTGTATACGGGACATCCGGGATTCCCTTTCATCTGTTCAGATCAGTTTTCCATGAATCGACCCGGTCAAGCTGCCCTGCGGCCCACAAAGCCAAGGGGAGGACGACCCAAATCGAGCGCCCGGATGGGATGGCCATCCCATCCGGGCAACCATCAATCTGCTGCAGATTGATGGCAAGGAAAACATACAAGAGGGACCCCAAGGGTCAGCGTGATCACCAGAAGGGCAATGGCAAGGAGTGCAATCTCGATCATACTGTTTCTCCTGTGCGCAGGCTGCGAATGTGGCGCAACAGGTGCCACGCGGTGTAGATCATCATCAGGGCCAGACCGGTCAGAAGCGCGATGTCAGAATAGAAAGTCGGGATGTATAGCGTCGGGCTTTCGCGCCAGACACGCCACGCATACTGCGTGTAATCCCAGGCCCAGCTCAGCAACCACAGGCCAACGGTCAGGCTGATAATCTCGCCGATGATGGCAAGGATCGTATGGCCGCGTGGCGTCTGGATGAAGATTTCCAGCACATTGGCGCGGATATGCGTATTCTCGCGCGAGGCGTTGACCGACCCGAGAATATAGAGCCAAAGCGTCGGATATAGCATTGTCTCTTCAAGCCCCATGACGGGCACCTGCAGAACATACCGCGTGATAACCTGCACAAACTGGCCCAGGGCCACAGCGCAAATCAATGCGGTTAGCAGGTATTTGGCGAATTTATCCATCTGTCCCCCCGGACTCACGCGCTTGGCAGAATGCGCCTTCCGGTCATCACACTGGACATCTTCCATAAAATCAATTTCATAATATCTCTATCTTCATAAAGTAGTTTTATACCCTATGCACCTTTCCCTCAGACGATTCACGACGTTCCGAGAGGTCATGCGCTCGGGATCAATCAGCCAGGCGGCGCGCGCCGTTGGACGTACTCAACCGGCGGTTTCCACCATGGTGCGAGGGCTTGAGGGTCAGCTTGGCTTTGCATTGTTCGTTCGGACACATGGAAAACTAACGCCAACGCCCGAGGCGCATTTCTTTCTTGAAGAATGTGATGAAATCCTGAGCAAGGTTGAACGCACCGAACGCACCCTTGAGCGGATCAGCTCCCTGCAGTCGGGTAAGCTCAAAGTTGCATGCCATCCGGCCGCCTCCAGCGTGTTTCTCCCGCAGCTGCTGGCCCGGTTTCTTGAGGGGAAGGACGATCTTGAGGTATCGTTGATCATGCGGTCGTCTGGCGTGATCGAGGATCTGATACCAGCGGCCTTAATGTCTGACTCACTTTTGTGATTTCAAATTTACTGCATTTCTGAATCAATGGCCTCCAGAAGCAAGGAGGTGCTCATGGGTGGGGCAGTCAAGATTACGCGCACAGATATGTCCGCGCAAGATTTGCGTTGTGCTGCAAAGCGAACCAGGGATGGTCGTGTTGTCCGTCGAATACTCGCCATAGCGCTGGTGCTTGACGATGTGGACCGCGCAACAGCGGCCCGTAGCAGCGGTATGGATCGCCAAACTCCCAGAGACTGGGTGCATCGCTACAATGCAGAGGGCCTTGGTGGGCTTTCTGATCGGTGTGGCAAGGGTGCAAAACCACGCCTGTCCCTGGAGCAACAGGCGCTGTTTGTGGCTTGGGTTGAGGCTGGGCCTGACCCGGCAAAAGATGGCGTAGTGCGGTGGCGCTGTGCCGATTTGCAGGTCCGCGTTGAAGAAGAATTCGACGTAAAGCTACATGAACGTACGATTGGCAAGTATCCAGCCAGGCATGGTTTTCGTCGCCTTTCCGTGCGCCCGGAGCATCCCAAAACTGATCCCGCTGCACAGCAGGCTTTTAAAAAAACTTTGCCAGCCTCATAGCCGATACCCTGCCAAAACATGCAAAGGGGAAGCCGCTTGAGGTATGGTTCCAGGATGAAGCCCGCGTCGGGCAGCAAGGAACCCTCACCCGCAAATGGGCCAGGCGTGGAACCCGCCCGCGCGCACCACGTGATACGCGCTGCAAATGGAGCTGTATCTTCGGCGCAGCCTGTCCTGCCTGTGGCACGGCGGCTGGGCTGGTCCTGCCTTACGTCAACGCCGAAGCAATGGGGCTGCATCTCGATGAGATCGCAAAGACAATCGCACCCGGCGCACATGCCTTGCTCATCATCGACGGGGCTGGTTGGCACGGAGCAAAATGCTTGCAGGTGCCAGATAATACTACACTCGTAAAACTGCCCCCATACTCACCGGAATTGAACCCAATGGAAAACGTTTGGGCCTATCTGCGGTCGAACAAACCCGCTGTCTCTGTCTTCGACACATATGAAGAAATCCTCGAAAATGCGCCCAGGCCTGGAACTTCTTTGCGAACGACCCTGAACGCATAACTTCAATCACAGATCGAGAATGGATAAAGGTCAATTAATTGGGCCGTTGGTATGATTGCCTCACAGCAATTCGATCTCGGGTTTTCCGAGACCCCCGAGCCCCGCGCGTCGATCCGGCAAACCGACTACGATATGGAATGCGTCTGTGTCCTGTCGGCGGATGATCCGCTGACGACGGCCTCGACGGTGACGCCTGAGGATCTGGACGGACGACCGATGGCGGTTCTGTTCGACGAACACAACACAGCCATTCAAACCGAAGCCGCGTTTCGCGCCGCCGGTTGCAGGTTTAACAAACGGCTGGAACTGCGCACCTTTCTTCCCGGATTGCAATTCGTCGCCGAAGGTGCCTGTGTCATGGTCTGCGACATGATCACAGCCTACAGCCACATTCTGCAAGCCCCCGTCAGCACCGGGCTTGCGATCCGTCGGTTCAGGCCAAGGATATCCAGCAGCGTGTCAATCCTGACACCGGGATACGCGACACAATCCATGGCAGGCCGTGCCTTCATCCTGGAACTGAAAAGCGCAGTCACCGGTGTGCAGGATGAAGTCGAAGCTCTTCTGAACGTGCACCAACCGCCGAGCTTTTCTTAGAGTCTGACTCAAAAGTTTAAGCTCAATTAGCATTGATTATGCGTGCCAGCCTGTGATAGAATATAACATGAACAAAATTATGGGGTGCGGCACATGGATCATTTTCCATCTAATGGTTTAAAACCTCCGACTTTAGTCGGAAAAACATTCAAACGTGCGCCGAAGGCGCTCATGAACCACTGAACCCTCTGACTTTAGTCGGAGGAGGTTCAGCAATTCTGGCTATGTTTGCGGTACGCTTTTGCCAATTATAGTTTCTGGAACGTATCAACCGGGTTGCACAGAAACGCAAACGATCAAAAGCAACACCTTCTTCAGGGAGACACCATGTCACAGATCACCAAACATCTCTCTCGCCGAGGCTTTCTTAAGCGCAGCGGAGCAACCGGGCTTGTGGCCACATCAACAGGCTTGTTTTTGCCGCAGGCGGCATTCGCAGACGCGCCAAAGAAGGGCGGGCATTTCGTGCTGGGGCTGAAGGGCGGCGAAAGCACGGACACGCTTGATCCGGCGATCAACCTTGGAAGCGCCAGTTCCTATGCGCTTTATGCCTTTGGGGATTATCTGGTTGAGATTGCTCCTGACGGTAGCCTGATACCCGCCCTTGCCGAAAGCTGGGAAGCCGCCGGGGGTGGCAAGATCTGGCATTTCAGCATCCGTCAGGGGGTTGAGTTTCAGAACGGTAAGACCCTGACTGCCGATGATGTTGTTAAAACCCTTCAGCGCCATTCGAACGAAGACTCGCAATCTGGCGCGCTTGGCATCATGCGCGGAATCGAGGACATCAAGGCGGATGGCAATTTCGTGTCGATGACACTGAGCACGGCGAATGCTGATCTGCCCTATCTGATGACCGACTATCATCTGGTGATTCAGCCCGATGGCGGGATGGGCAATCCGGTCGACGGTATCGGCACCGGGCCCTACAGACTGACGGGCGAAGAGCCGGGTGTGCGCTACACATTCGAGAAATTTGCCAACCACTGGAATGATCAGGTGGGCCATTTCGACAGCCACGAAATTATCGTCATCAATGATGACACCGCCCGCTCAGCTGCCCTGCAATCGGGCCAGGTTCACGCGATCGACAAGGTTCCGCCGCGTGTGGCCGACCTGATCGGGCGGGCACCGGATGTGGCGGTGGGTGTTACTCCGGGCCGTGGGCACTACATCTTTGTCATGCACACCAACACGCCACCCTTTGACAACAAAGACCTGCGACTGGCCCTAAAATACGCGATCAACCGGCAGGAATTGGTGGATACCGTTCTGAACGGCTATGGTGCCATCGGCAATGACATCCCGATCAACGATGCCTATCCGTTGTTTGACGACAGCTTGCCGCAGCGAGAGTTTTCGCTGGAAAAAGCCGCCGAGCATTACAAGAAATCTGGCCATGATGGCACCCCGATTGTCCTGCAGGTGTCAGACGCCGCCTTCCCGGGGGCCATTGATGCAGCACAACTTTTCCAACAGACGGCGAATGCCGCAGGTATTCCGCTCGAGATCAAACGAGAGCCTGCCGATGGCTATTGGTCCGAAATCTGGAACAATCAGCCGTTCTGTGCCTCTTTCTGGGGCGGGCGCCCAGTGCAGGATCAGATGTGGTCAACCGGATATCTGTCGACGGCAGACTGGAATGACACACGTTTCAATAACCCTGAGTTCGATGCGCTTTTGCTTGAAGCTCGGGCTGAACTCAATCCGACCCGCCGCAAAGAACTCTATAGCCAAATGGCGCAGATCGTCTGGGAAGATGGCGGGTTGATCAATCCGATGTTCAATAATTTCATTGATGGTTACTCTGAAACGCTCGGAGGGTGGACACGCCACTATAGTCAGATGATGAATGGCTTTGCGTCAAAATTGACCTGGTTCGCTTGAAAGTAATCAACGGATGCACCCCTTAATAAGGCTTCTGATCCAGCGCTTGTCGCTGGGTCTGCTGCTGCTGGTGGCCTCGACGGTGTTGATCTTTGTCGGCACCTCAATCCTGCCCGGGGATGTGCCCCAAGCGATCCTGGGCCAGTCTGCCACGCCCGAAACACTAGAGAACCTGCGGCGTGAAATGGGATTGAATGATCCTGCCCTGTGGCGCTATTTCTCGTGGGTAGGCGGCATTCTACAGGGTGATTTGGGCACGGCGCTGACCAATGGTGCCGACATTGCCAACTCGATCAAAAAGCGGCTGGGCAACACGCTGTTTCTAGCCTTTTGGGCGGCGATTATTTCGGTGCCATTAGCCATCATGCTTGGCGTGATTTCTGTCAGATTTCGCAACCGTTGGCCGGACAAGCTGATTTCCGGGATCACGCTCGCAGCGATTTCAGTGCCGGAATTCATTCTTGGGTATTTCGTCATGTTCCTGATTGCCGTCAAACTACGCTGGGTGCCTTCGGTGGCGCTGATCAATGACGGGATGGGCCTGGCTGAAAAGCTGAATGCGATTGCCCTGCCGGTCATCGTTCTGGTTTTCGTCGTGCTGGCCCACATGATGCGGATGACCCGCGCCGCGATACTGAATGTGATGGAATCGGCCTATATTGAAACCGCCGAACTCAAGGGCCTGACTGGCGCGCAGGTGATCATTGGCCACGCTTTGCCCAATGCCATCGCCCCTATCGTCAACGTTATTATGCTGAACCTTGCCTATCTGGTTGTTGGCGTCGTGGTGGTTGAGGTGGTGTTTGTCTATCCCGGCATGGGGCAATATCTGGTCGATCACGTCTCAAAACGTGATGTGCCGGTGGTGCAGGCGGCAGGCCTGATCTTTGCCAGTGTCTATATTCTGCTTAACACCACTGCGGACCTTCTGGCCATCATCAGCAATCCGCGTCTGAGGCATCCGAAATGATCCGGATTTTACGCAAAATTCCACTCTCGGCCTTAGTCGGGCTGATCGTGACCGCGCTGTTCTTTGTGATAGCAGTGCTTGCACCGCTGATCGCGCCCTATAGCCTGGGCGAAATTGTGGGCAAAGTGTGGGAGCCCGCCTCGGCCGAACACTGGCTGGGGACTGACAACATCGGCCGCGACCTGCTGACACGCATGATCTATGGCGGGCGCACCACGATCTTTATTGCCACCGCAGCCACGCTGCTGTCGTTCACGGTCGGCGCGACCCTGGCCTTCATGGCAGTGGTGATCGGCGGTTGGTTCGATCTGCTGATGTCGCGCTTTGTTGATCTGATCATGGCCATCCCAAGTCTGATTTTCGCATTGGTGATCCTGTCGGTTGTCCCGCCGTCAATCATCGTTCTGAT
This sequence comes from Roseovarius sp., assembly GCA_965207105.1. Classification (GTDB taxonomy): domain Bacteria; phylum Pseudomonadota; class Alphaproteobacteria; order Rhodobacterales; family Rhodobacteraceae; genus Roseovarius. The sequence continues at coordinate 187,093 of CBDBLS010000043.1, forward strand.
CATGGTGATGGCGTTTCTCGATGCCACGCGTGTGTACCGGCTCAGCCGTTCCGTGGCCGAAAGCATCTATGTGATGGACTATATCGAGGTCGCCAAACTGCGCGGCGAAAGACCCAAGTGGATCGTACTGCATGAAATTCTGCCCAATGCCCTAAGCCCGCTGGTCTCAGAACTGGGTCTGCGCTTCATCTTTATGGTGCTGTATCTTTCAACCCTGTCTTTTCTGGGGCTTGGCATTCAGCCGCCGTCAACCGATTGGGGGGCGATCGTCAAGGAAAACAGCGATGGTCTGATCTATGGCATCCCTGCCGCATTGGCTCCGGCCATTGCCATCGCCGCATTGGCCATCTCTGTCAATCTGGTTGCTGATTGGGTGTTGTCGCTGACCACCAGTCTAAAAGGCGGTCACCAATGAAGACGCCACCACTACTGGAAGCACACGGGCTGAAGATCGGCGCAACGATCCGCCAGCCGGGCGAAAAGCCGCGCCAGATCGAGATCGTCCACGGCATTGATTTCACATTGGAAAAGGGCAAAGTGCTGGGCCTGATCGGGGAATCCGGCGCGGGCAAGTCCACCATCGGTCTGGCCACTATGGATTACGGGCGCGGCGCTCTTGAGATTACCGGCGGTGCGGTGTTGGTGAAAGGGGCCAACATTCGCCGGATATCCCACGACGCTCTTCGTACCCTGCGCGGCAAAGTGATCACGTATGTCTCGCAATCCGCTGCGGCGTCATTCAATCCTGCGCGCAAACTGATGAGCCAGGTCACCGAGGCTTGCCTGCGCCACAGCATTTGTTCACAATTCGACGCCGAGGCCCGCGCCATCACCCTGTTCAGAAAACTCAGCCTGCCTGACCCTGAAACCATCGGTGACCGCTATCCGCATCAGGTGTCAGGCGGGCAGCTGCAGCGGGTGATGACGGCGATGGCGCTTTGCCCTCAACCTGATCTGGTGGTGTTTGACGAACCCACTACGGCACTGGATGTCACGACACAAATTGATGTGCTGGCCGCCATTAAAGAAGCCATTGCTGATACCGGCGTCGGCGCGCTTTATATCACCCATGATCTGGCGGTGGTGGCGCAGGTTTCGGACCATATCATGGTGCTGCGGGATGGCCATATGGTTGAATATGGCACAACCCAGCAGATCATCCACGACCCGCAAGAGGAATACACCCGCGCGCTGGTGTCAGAACGCTCTGACCTTGCTCAGGAAAAACCGGCGACTGGTGATCCTGTCCTGTCGCTGAAAAATGTCAGCGGCACATATACGGGCGTCAAATTCGATATCCTGAAAAACGTCAGCATGAATATCCTGCCGGGTCAGACGCTGGCGGTGGTTGGCGAATCCGGATCGGGGAAATCCACCACTGCGCGCGCCATCACCGGCCTCATGCCCCCACACACAGGCGAAATCTTGTTTGACGGCCAACCGTTTCCACACCGTCTGGCAGACCGATCCAAGGATCAGCTGCGCGAGTTGCAAATGATCCACCAGATGGCCGATGTCGCGATGAACCCGCGCCAGACAATCGCCACCATCATTGGCCGCCCGCTTGAGTTTTATTTTGGCATGAAAGGCGCTGAAAAGCGGCAACGCATCGTGGAGCTGCTGGAAGAAATCGAACTGGGTGAAGAGTTCCTGAACCGCTACCCGGCTGAGCTTTCGGGAGGGCAGAAGCAACGCGTTTGTATCGCCCGCTGTCTGGCCGCCAAACCTAAGCTGATCATCTGTGATGAGGTTACATCAGCGCTTGATCCGTTGGTGGCGGCAGGCATCCTGAAATTGTTGTTGGATCTGCAAGAACGTGAAGGTGTCAGCTATCTCTTCATTACCCATGATCTGGCCACGGTTAAAGCCATCGCAGATATGATCGCCGTGATGCTGAATGGTGAGGTCGTGCGCTATGGCACCAAATCCCAAGTGCTGAAACCACCTTATGACGATTACACTGATCTTCTGCTCTCATCCGTGCCCGAAATGCGGCTTGGCTGGCTGGAAGATGCGATTAAAACCCGCCGGATGGAGGCTGCCGGAAACTAATGAAAAACAAGGCTCAATTAGCATTGATTATGCGTGCCAACCTGTAACAGAACACACCATGAACAAAATTATGGGGTGCGGCACATGGATCATCAGGCTTTTCTGGTGTGGCTCAACGAGATCGACGACCTTTCATCGAAACAACGGACTGAAACCGGACGGCTCGTTGCCGGGGTATCGTCGCTGGAAAGCGTGATCGATCTCCCTGAGGCGAATGTTCGCGAGGGGCGTATCTGTCCGCACTGTGCTTCGGGCGGTGCGATCATCAGGGGCCATGCAAGTGGCCTGGCGAGGTTCTTTTGCAAAGGCTGTCGCAAAACCTTCAGCGCGCTGACCGGGACGCCGCCTGCCCGCTTGCGCCACAGGGACAGATGGGCAGGGTTCGCAGCTTCCCTGCGCGACGGCGAAACGGTAAAGGCGTCCGACGGGCGTTGTATGGTGGCCGACACCACAGCTTTTCGCTGGCGTCATCGCTTTCCCGAGGCCGTAACGGTCGGTGCGGTCAGGCTGTGCGGAATCGTCGAAGCCGACTGTAAAACGCGGAGCAATATTGGGCCACAGAAGCGGCTGCATATCGCAGTTGTAGCGGAGTAAAAGTCCGCCAGTTTGTGCCCTTCGTTTATTCGGAGGGCGGGAGATGTATTCTGTGGATATTTATAGTCGTGTGCGCCGTGCTTGTTTGAAGGACGGTATGTCTGGCCGAGAAGCGGCGCGGTTTTTCAACATGGCGTAATCAGGATCAGCACTCAGTTACCCCTGTTATTCTGGATGCACATGCAATTGAAAAGGAGACTGACCAATGGAATATTTTGCTGGTTTGGATGTGTCCATGGAAGAGACGCATATCTGCATTCTGGATCGTGAAGGGGCCCTTATTCGTGAAGGAAAAGCGAGCTCAACACCAAAAGCGATCGCTGACTTCCTCGCTTCTGGACCACCATGTGCCAAAGTTGTATTTGAAACGGGACGGATGGCACCAATGCTTTACCATGGGCTGACGGAGCTTGGTGTCCCGGTTGTTTGCATCGAGAGCAGGCAAGCATATCAGGCCCTTAAATCTCTGGCCGGCCACAAGACGGACCGCAATGATGCCCGCGGTTTGGCACACCTGGCGCGGACGGGATTCTACAAGCCGACCCATGTCAAATCACTGTCAGCGCACGCAATCCGGTCGCTGATCGCAGCCCGCAAGAAGCTGGTCGGACAGCGTGTGACGCTCGACAATCAGATCCGCGGTCTGGTCGTCGTCTTCGGCGTGCGGCTGCCACGAGCTTTGTCTCCGGCATTCAAAAACGCGGCGCTAAAAGTTAGCGATGGAGTGCCTGGCCTCCATGCCGCAATTTGCGGACTGTTCGCAGCACGCGAAGCAATCCTCGCGGCGGTTGCAGCCATTGATGGCGACATCAAAAAGATGACCCGCAAATCCGAAGTCTGCCAGCGCCTTATGACGGTACCAGGGGTCGGTCCGATCACAGCATTGGCCTTTGCCGCAGCAATTGATGATCCGTCGCGTTTCAGGAAATCGCGTGATGTGGGGGCGTATCTTGGACTGGTGCCGCGACGGCATCAATCTGGTGAAATCGACTACACGGGCAGCATCTCAAAGCGGGGCGACGTGCGCGTCAGAACGCTTCTCTATGAGGCCGCCAATGTGATGCTGACGCGGTATGCCGCTCCGCTCAAATTGAAGACATGGGCCCTCGCAATCGGTGCGCGCTCAACGATGAGAAAGGCCCGAGTGGCTCTGGCGCGTCGTCTGGCAATCATACTTCATGCCATTATGCGAGACAAAACTGACTTCCAGTCCGCGTAAGGCTTACGAGGCGACAACGAGGATTCCTAAATCAAAGTTCCCATCTGGGACGATGCCCGAGGGAGGGCGTGAGACACGGCGCCGATTCTGTAGCAACAGCCAAGACCAACGGTATGATTGCGGTTTCAACATTGCCGACCCACACCCAGCCAACCCCATCATGAACCTCAGAGTTCGAAGAGAACAAAGGCAACCTCTGACATCAAAAGCAGGAAACTCAGGAAACACGCATTGACAGATTAGAGAACAGCCAAGACCAACGGTATGATTGCGGTTTCAACATTGCCGACCCACACCCAGCCAACCCCATCATGAACCTCAGAGTTCGAAGAGAACAAAGGCAACCTCTGACATCAAAAGCAGGAAACTCAGGAAACACGCATTGACAGATTAGAGAACAAAGATCGTAAGACGATCGCGAAGATGCTGCGCCATGAACTTCCGCCTGGGTATCGTCGGTCGGAAGCGCCTCGGCGGCCAACGCTTGATGGTTATGTTGGTGTGGTCGATGAGATACTGCGCACAGACAAAGCCCTGATCAAAAAGCAGCGACACACGGCCAAGCGCATCTTTGAACGGCTGCGCGATGAGCATGGATATGCCGGCAGCCTGACCACGGTGACCTATTACGTGCGCGAGCAAAAACGGCGCACCAAAGAGGTGTTTGTGCCGTTGTCGCATCGGCCGGGCCATGCGCAGGTTGATTTTGGTGAGACGCTGGGCGTGATCGGTGGCGTGGAATGCAAGATCCACTTCTTCGTGATGAGCTTGCCACATTCTGATGCGGTGTTTGTGAAGGGATATCCAGCTGAGACAACCGAGGCGTTTTGCGATGGCCATGTGTCCGCCTTTGCATTCTTTGGCGGCATTCCGCAATCCATTCTCTACGACAATACCAAGATCGCCGTGGCTCGGATACTCGGGGATAAGACGCGCATCCGCACACGTCGGTTTACGGAACTGCAGTCGCATTACTTGTTTGATGACAAGTTTGGCAGACCCGCGCGAGGGAACGATAAAGGCAACGTTGAGGGCATGGTTGGATACACCCGCCGCAACTTCATGGTTCCCGCACCTCGCTATGACAGCTTTGATGATCTGAACGCACATTTGGAAGAGAAGTGTTTAGCACGTCAGGACGATACGTTGCGGGGTCACACCCAAACCATAGGCGCACGCCTGATGTCGGATTTGGATGCTCTGATGGGATTGCCCGTCGCAGAATATGAAGCCTGCGATCACGTCAGCACGCGTGCAACGTCGATCTCAATGGTGCGCTATCGCAGCAATGATTACTCGGTGCCAGTAGCCTATGCGCACCACGATGTTCATGTGCGTGGGTTTGTGCATGAGGTTATCATCGGCTGCGGCAATGAGATTATTGCGCGGCACAAACGATCCTACACATCAGCGGATATGGTCTTTGACCCATTGCACTTTTTGCCCCTGCTTGAACAAAAGGTGGGTGCCCTGGATCAGGCCGCGCCTTTGCAGGGTTGGCATTTGCCAGATGTATTTGCCACGCTGCACCGACTGCTTGAAGCCAGAATGGGTAAGCCGGGCAAGCGAGAATACGTTCAAGTCTTGCGCCTTTTGGAGACCTTCGAAATGGATGTTGTGCAAGGCGCAATCCAGCAGGCAATAGATATGGGTGCAATTGGCTATGACGCCGTAAAACACCTTGTACTGTGTCGGGTTGAGAAGCGGCCACCACGATTGGATTTGGACTTCTATCCATACTTGCCCAAGGCCAATGTCGGCACAACACGCCCATCCAGTTACATGAGCTTGATGGGAAGGACCGCGGCATGACCGAAGCCCCTCGGATTCTTCTACGGCATCATCTTAAACAACTGCGACTGCCAACGTTCCAAGGCGAGTATGCCAAACAGGCGCAGCTCTGTGCTGCAGAGAACAAAGATCACATCCACTATCTGGCGCGGCTGTGTGAGATGGAATTGATCGACCGCGAACGCCGGATGATTGAACGGCGCATCAAAGCGGCGAAGTTCCCCAGCACCAAGAGCTTGGATAGCTTTGACTTCAAGATCATGCCAAGCTTGAACAAGCCCCTGACGATGGATCTGGCACGATGCGATTACGTTAATCGCAGGGAGAACATCATCGCGCTCGGCCCGTCAGGCACGGGCAAGACACACATCGCCCTGGGACTTGGGCTGGCTGCATGTCAAAGAGGACTGAAGGTGCGCTTCACAACGGCTGCGGCATTAGTCCATGATCTGATCGAGGCTCAAGATGAGCGGAGATTGCAGCGCCTTCAAAAGCAACTGACCAGCCAGAACCTGTTGATCATTGATGAACTGGGCTTCGTACCGCTCAGCAAATCTGGCGCAGAGCTGCTCTTCGAGGTCATATCCCAATGCTATGAACGCGGCTCCATCATCATAACCTCGAACCTGCCCTTCGATGAATGGACTGAAGTCTTTGGCTCTGAGCGGCTGACCGGTGCGCTACTCGATCGTTTAACCCATCACGTCCACATCCTCGAGATGAATGGCGAAAGCTATCGGCTCAAACACAGTCGCAACAACCGAAAATAACCAGCCCGCAATCACAGTCAGAATAATGCTGGCCTTATGGCCAGCATGCGCTTTGGCACGCTTCAGCTTTGTGACGAGCACGCGTGCAAAAGCGCCACAAAAACATCAACCGAAGTGGCCCATTTTTACGCCGCGACATGGACCCATTTTACTCTGCGATTGACAGCCGACGGGACGTTCTTTCCGCGCAGCCGGAAAGGGGACCGTAATCTCTCTCGAAAAGCCCGCAAACGCGGGGGAAAGGCCTCGAAACCCGGATTGTCGGAGGAGCAGGTTCCGGTCCCCGTTGCGGTCGACCGATCAGGCACCGCCATCAGTGCTGTCTTGCCTGCGGTGACAGCCGAACATCTCAAAACGGTTCTGCAGCCACGTCTTGATGGGGACGCTCTCCCGGTGACCGATGGCTGCACCGGCTACCCGCCCTGCGCCGCAGAAACGGGCGTCAGCCATGAAAGTCTCGACCGGACCGCCGGAGAACGTGTCCGTGGTGAATTGCACATTCAAACCGTGAACAGTCGGCATGAGCGGTTAAAGACCTTCCCGCGCCGCCATCGGGGCATCGCGACCAAATACCTGGACAGCTGCCTTCGGTGGTTCCACCCTGCCGTCCTTCCGAGCCACCAAACGCCGCGCGCGATACTTGCCGCCGCCGCAGGCATCCTGCCTGTAACACGCCACGCATAATCAATGCTAATTGAGCCAAAGTTTATGTTTGAACAGAATGCCTTGCTATCCGCCTTGTCAAGAGACGAATACCGGCAACCAAAACCCATGCTACGGAACTTTCAACGGTTGCCTCCCGATCTTTTGCCAAACGACGGCAACGTCCCGGCCACGCGAATGTTCGCTCGACAACCCGTCTTCGTGGTGGAAGAACGAACCCCTCGGCTTTGTCAGGGCGCTTGACAATCTCCAATGTCCATTTTCCCTGCAGGGCCAAAGCATCCCGAAGCTTTGGCCCTGCATATCCTGCGTCCGCAAAGATGTGCCCCAGCTGCGGGAAGCGGATGCGCAGTGCTTTGAGACCATCCACAGCACCATCCCGATCCTGTATATCGGCGGCGTGAACAAGGATCGGCAACAGGAAACCTTGCGTGTCTGTCACGATGTGACGCTTGCGCCCTTTGATCTTTTTGCCCGCATCAAAGCCTGAAATGCCGCCGCTTTCCGTTGTTTTTACGCTCTGGCTGTCAATAACGCCCGCAGTGGGGCTCGCCTCACGGCCCGACAATTCGCGCGCCGCCATCATTGACAGATGGTTGATCCGGTGTAACAGACCGTTGTCGCGCCAGTCGTAAAAACAGTTCTGCACAGTCGAGATCGCCGGGAAATCCCGCGGGATCATGCGCCACTGACATCCCGTGGTCGCCATATACATAATCGCGTTCACAACACGGCGCGGATTCGTCTTGCGAGGGCGACCACCTCGCTTCGCGGCAGGTAACAGGGGCCGAACAAGCGCCCATTCCTCCATAGTTAAATCGCTTGGATAAAAGCCCGTTTTACGCCTGTGCTCCGCGCGGGTGATGTCTGTCCACGTCATGGGATCCTCCAGGTTCTTTCAAAACCAATGAATCATAAACACGTGATATCACTCAACTACTTTTGGAACAGCCTCTAAGGGCTCTCAGACAAGAACCGATCTACGATACCCTCAGGGAATCGTGAGGCTTTTCCCGATCGAAGATACCAAGTCGACGCCTGCCGGGCTGGCTACTCCTGTAGTGTCGGATATCGGAAAACGGATCGTGGGGGGCAGCCGCCATCCTATCCGCTGGGCGTCAGCATGCCAGTTTCAGGTTTGAGGTGAGACACCGCTTGAACCCGAAACGCCCACAATGCTGATGCGAAGCCCTGCGTTTCCTCAAACCTCTGTCTCAGATATGTTCCGAAACGCTTTGGTGCGCCAGCCAAAGCACCTTCAAAGCGACGCCTCTCCACTATGCGAAGAGGCTTCTTACTGCTTAAATGACCGGAAGATCCGGAGCCGCACGGGCGCAAAGCAGGCGGCCGCCCTGCGGTGTGACGACGATGTTCTCTTCATGCACCATCATCAGGTCATCGCCATATGACAGGGATGGTTCGAGCGTCAGAACCATGTTTTCCCGCAGCTCGGTCGTATCGAACGCGGCATGCGAGGGCTGTTCGGTCAATTGCAGGCCCAGCCCATGACCCAGCCGGCCGATATCGCCGCCACTGTCATCCATCTCGGCGATGACAGAAGACATCGCCTGAAACAGATCGCGGCAGCTGTTGCCTGGGCGTGCGGCCTCCAGCCCCGCCTCGGTCGCGCACCAGAGCACATCATAGGCCCGCCGTGCGGTGTCATCGGCATGGCCGATCGCCCAGTTGCGGTCAAAATCGCAGTAATACCCGTCCAGCACCAACCCGGTGTCCAGCATCAGAATGTCGCCCGCCGCCAGCGGCGTCCCATCGGGCGGCGAGATAACATCGGCATAGCCGCCTTTGGACGCCGCCCCCACCACATAGGGCGCACCGTCAGCGCCCTGGCCCAGCGCCTCGCGGCGGAAAGCACGAAACACTTCGTCCAGCGGCGTCCCCTCATGGGCCATCTGCGGCACCTGGGCGAAGGTGCCTGAGCCGATGGCGCAGATACGTGCGAGCTTTTCAATCTCTGCCGGTGATTTCACCATGCGCAGGCCCTGCACCAGCCCCGTCGCATCGGCAATCTGTAGATCGGGCAGGGCGGTCATCAGGCGCTCCCAATCACCAAGGGGCATCCGCAGATGCGTCTCATGGCCTTTCATTACGCCGATCTTTGACAGAGGCGACAGAAGCTCGGTCAGCAGGCTGATGCCGTCATCGTCAGGTTTGGGCGCGCTCCATGTACGGATATCGTCAAGCCAGCTGCGCCGCATCAGGCTTGCCCCGATCTCGGGGATGATCGCGATGGGTTTGCCCGCCGCTGGCACAAACACAAACCAGGGCCGTGTCGGGCTTTGCCAGAACAGTGACTGGAACCCGGTGAAGTACTGTACCTCAGGTTCGGTCATCAACAACAGGCCGTCCAGACCGTCCCTGGCCATCCGGTCCTGGGCCAGGCGCGTACGCGCGGCAAATTCGCTGTCGGGAAATCCTCGGATGATACGGGATGATGTCATGGCGGCCTCGCTAGGGGTGTTGCTGTTGCTGCGCGCAAGCTACCAAATTGCGTTGCGCTTTCTTGTCGAAATGACATGGGCTTGGGCACATAATTATTCTCTATGCGGCATTTCATGATCTTTTTCGGATGCAGGCTGTGCGTGGGCGTTCGGCGTGGGGTTGACCATGGCACGGGCAGAGAACTCGGCCATCTCGCCGCGCCAGATCTGGCGGCCAAAACAGAAGGGTTTGCCGCCCTCTTCCAGGACAATCTGTTCCAGCTCAAGCCCTGCGCGGCTGGTCGATTGATCAAGGTGGTGTGCCTCGTCTTCGGACATGGCCCGCATCCGGATCGTGATCTCACCGGTGCCGACCCTGGCACCGAAATTCTGTTCCAGCAGCCCGGTGGTAGATTGCCGCAAATCATGCTCCAGCAGGTCGGGAAAGGCCGCGGCACTGACATACTCGGTTTCCAGAAACGCGGCATGGCCGTCGATGCGAAAGAGCCTTGTGTAGATATGGACACCGCTCCCTTCCGGGATGCACAGAATATCTGCGATCCTGGGGGGTGCAGGCCGGGTCGCCATCTCAATCACCTCGATGCTCAGATCGCGGCCTGTGGCCTGCGCATCTGCCACAAAGCTCACCATCTGGCTGACATCATAAGACACCCGCCTGGGCGAGACGAAACGCCCGCGCCGCCCTTCGCTATAGGCCAGTCCCTCGGCCTCAAGCGCCTCCAGAGCGCGCCGCGCCGTCATCCGGCTGACAGCGTGCTGCTCGGCCACCACACGTTCTGACGGGAGTGCCGCCCCTGAGGGAAAAGCGCCGCTGGTGATCTGCCGCCTCAGCGCCTCAGCGATCCGCGCGATACGCGTCGCGGGGCCGGTTCTGGATGAGGTCAGTTGCGTCACGGTGGTGCTGGGCCTTTGGCTTTGGGTCAGCGGTAGCATATTTATTGGTATAGACCAACAGGTGATTCTGGTATACACCAGCCAAGATTAATGTCTGACAGGAGTTCTCTAATGGCCCCCCCTCTTCCACAACAGGCGCAAGTCGTGATCATCGGCGGTGGCATCCATGGCTGTTCGGTCGCCTATCATCTGGCCAAGGCGGGCTGGACAGACGTGGTGCTGCTGGAACGCAAACAGCTGACCTCGGGCACGACATGGCACGCGGCCGGACTGGTGGGTCAGCTGCAGGGCAGCCATGCCACAACCGCATTCGCGTCCTACGGCGTTGAGCTTCTGCAGGAGATCGAGACCGAGACCGGCCAGAACCCCGGCTTCCGGCAATCAGGCTCCATTTCCATCGCGGTGAATGACGAGCGTCTGGCCGAGCTCAAACGCAAGGCGGATTTCGCCGCCCTGCACGGGATCGAGGCGCAGTATATGACCACGCCCGAGATTGCCGAGCGTTGGCCGTTGATGAATGCCGACGGGGTACTGGGGGGCATCCACATGCCCTCTGACGGGTCGGCCAATCCGGTGGACCTGACCAATGCGCTGGCCAAAGGCGCGCGGATGCATGGGGCTATGATCCGCGAAAATGTGAAGGTCGAAGAGGTGCTGACCCAAGGCGGCAAAGCAACCGGCGTGCGCACCGATCAGGGCGCGATCATGGCCGACGTGGTGGTCAATTGCGCGGGCATGTGGGCGCGTGACCTAGACCAGCAGAACGGCGTGGGTGTGCCGCTTCATGCCTGCGAGCACTAACTATCTGGTGACAGAAGCAATCCCCGATCTGCCCAGCGACCTGCCGGTGCTGCGGTCCTATTGCGATGGCACCTATTGGAAAGAGGATGCCGGCAAACTGCTGTTCGGCTTTGCGCATTTTCACGCCAAGCCCTAGGGGGCGGAGGGCATTCCCGACAGCTTTGAATTCGATAGCCTGCCTTTTGTCGAAGACGACGTGATGGAGGTGCTTGAGCTGGCGATGAGCCGGGTGCCTTTGCTGCAGGAAACCGGCATCCGAACCTTCTTTAACGGACCGGAGAGCTATTCCTATGATGGGCGCAAAGCCGTGATTTCGACGGCACTGTCGTCTTCCTTTTCCAGCCCAACGAAGAGCATGGGTTTGGCGCGCGCCATGATTGACGAAGGTGTGCTGGAGCGGTTTCCCATCAACGAGGTCTATGCCATTCACAACCTGCCGGACGCGCCGATGGGCCATGTCTCGACCCGCGTAGGGCAGATCTGTGCCTCCGAAAGCCTGTTTGAAATCACCATCACCGGGCAAGGTGGCCATGCCTCCATGCCGCATCTGGGTGTCGATGCAATCACCGTCGGGGCCGAGATGGTGATGGCGCTTCAGACCATCGTTGCCCGCAAACTGCCGCCAAGCGCGGGGGCCGTTGTTTCCGTGACAGAGTTCCTGACGGATGGGCAGCACAACGTTCTGCCCGGCACCGCCACGCTCAAGGGCGACGTGCGCGCCCGCGAGCCCGAGGATCGGCTGCTGGTCGAGCGTTTCATGCGCCAGATTGTTGACGGGGTGGCTGCCACTCATGGTGTCACGGCCACGATGTCCTTTGACACCGTGTTCATCGAAGCAATCAATGCCCAAGAGCCGACACAGGCCGTTGTCCGTGCCGCCAGATCCGCTGGCCTGGAGGTTGATGGGACCGTCCGCCGATGAGCTTTTCCGAAGACTTCGCGCATTTCTCGGATGCGGTGCCGGGATGCTTCCTGCTGATGGGAAACGGAACCGAAGGCCCGCATGCACAGCCACTTCATGCCAATGACCCCTGTACACGACAGTAGAGGTGGTTGAGGGCGCAGATCTGTGATTTTCATTGGGATTCTTCAAATTACGATGGAGCCTCCCATGATCCGAAAAGCAATCGACACCCTCTCGGCGAAACTATCCGATGGCTTGTCGCTGAGCAATAGTCGCCTCGAAACACTCTGCCTTCCGGTGATTGGCATTGCCGGCGTTCGAACCGTCAATTTGAGCCACATTCGCGGTGAGATGCCGACGCAGGCCAAGGCTGAAAGCACCTGCCGTCGATTGCAGCGCTTTTTTCAGCGTGTCAACCTCGGGCAAGACCGGTCTGCCCCTCCTGTTGTCCGGATGCCCGGGCTCTCCGGGAGTTGGCATCCGTGCCTTGATCGCACGAACCGGAAGATCGGGCGCAAAGAGATCAACCTGTTGGTTCCTGCCGTCGCCACGCGTCGCTATCGCGTGCCCCTGATCTGGACCGTGTCGGGCAAGGCCGGCAACAGCAACACCTGCGAGCGCATTGCACTGATGAAGCGCTGTCTGGATCTGTTCGGGTCCGGAAGCATCAGGTGCCTTCCGGCGGATCGTGGGTTTATCGGCCTTGATTGGTTGACTTTCCTGCATGAACAGGACGTTCCTTTCATCATCCGCGTGAAGTCGAACCGGTACGTGACAGGCGGGGATGGCGTCCGGCAAAGTCTGCGAACCTTGCCGCGCACCTGCCGTGGCCCGCGCACATTCACGGCCCACTTCAGGGCTGCCGGGTGCACTGCGCCACTCTGGCTGAACTTCGCAGCCAGGCGCATCAAAGGTAAGGAATTGCCTGTCGTTGTCGGCAACCAACCAGCCCATCACGCCCTGACCAGCTACCGCAAACGCCGGGCCATCGAATGTTTGTTCGCCGAAGCGAAGACCAGGGGTTGCAACCTGGAAGACACCCGTCTCCCGATCGCCGAAAAGTCGAGCTTGTTGGTCGGTCTCCCTGCCCTGGCCATGGCATGGGCTGCAAAGGTGGCATCCACCAGGCCCGGAACACGGAAACGGCCTCGAAAGTCTCATGGGCGATACGCAAAATCCATCTTCCGCATTGGTCTCGACGAAATCGGAAGGCTCCTGCGAACCCAGCCGGAACAAGCCTTCCGACACTGGCCCAAAATCAGGCAGAAAATCGCATGAGTCGTGTACAGGGGCCAATGACTATGATTTCAACGACGCGCTTCTGCCGATCGGTGCTGCCTTCTGGGCAACCCTAGTGCGGGATCGTCTTCCACAAAGACAGGACTGACCATGACAGATATTCTGCCTGCCGCCGACCTCTTTCACATCCGTGCCAAACCTGTTGTGGGCGATGCGGCGCACCGCGTTCTCAGCAAGGAGGATTTCGACACCGCCGAGGCCGAGATCACCGCCTGGGAGGGGTACGCCCCGACGCCGCTTCATGCTTTGGACGCTTTGGCCGCCAGAATTGGAGTGGATCAGGTGCTTTACAAACACGAAGGCCCGCGCTTTGGGCTGGCAAGTTTCAAAGCCCTTGGCGGGGCCTATTCCGCGCTGCGCGTTCTTCAGCGCGAGATTTCGCAGCGTACCGGACAGGATGTCAGCCTTGCCGATATCCGAGCTGGCAAATACCAGGATGACTGTGCGCAGATCACGTTGGTCTCGGCGACCGATGGCAATCATGGTCGCTCACTGGCTTGGGGCTGTCAGAGGTTCGGCGCGCACTGTCGCATGTCAATCGCAGAGTAAAATGGGTCCATGTCGCGGCGTAAAAATGGGCCACTTCGGTTGATGTTTTGTGGCGCTTTTGCACGCGTGCTCGTCACAAAGCTGAAGCGTGCCAAAGCGCATGCTGGCCATAAGGCCAGCATTATTCTGACTGTGATTGCGGGCTGGTTATTTTCGGTTGTTGCGACTGTGTTTGAGCCGATAGCTTTCGCCATTCATCTCGAGGATGTGGACGTGATGGGTTAAACGATCGAGTAGCGCACCGGTCAGCCGCTCAGAGCCAAAGACTTCAGTCCATTCATCGAAGGGCAGGTTCGAGGTTATGATGATGGAGCCGCGTTCATAGCATTGGGATATGACCTCGAAGAGCAGCTCTGCGCCAGATTTGCTGAGCGGTACGAAGCCCAGTTCATCAATGATCAACAGGTTCTGGCTGGTCAGTTGCTTTTGAAGGCGCTGCAATCTCCGCTCATCTTGAGCCTCGATCAGATCATGGACTAATGCCGCAGCCGTTGTGAAGCGCACCTTCAGTCCTCTTTGACATGCAGCCAGCCCAAGTCCCAGGGCGATGTGTGTCTTGCCCGTGCCTGACGGGCCGAGCGCGATGATGTTCTCCCTGCGATTAACGTAATCGCATCGTGCCAGATCCATCGTCAGGGGCTTGTTCAAGCTTGGCATGATCTTGAAGTCAAAGCTATCCAAGCTCTTGGTGCTGGGGAACTTCGCCGCTTTGATGCGCCGTTCAATCATCCGGCGTTCGCGGTCGATCAATTCCATCTCACACAGCCGCGCCAGATAGTGGATGTGATCTTTGTTCTCTGCAGCACAGAGCTGCGCCTGTTTGGCATACTCGCCTTGGAACGTTGGCAGTCGCAGTTGTTTAAGATGATGCCGTAGAAGAATCCGAGGGGCTTCGGTCATGCCGCGGTCCTTCCCATCAAGCTCATGTAACTGGATGGGCGTGTTGTGCCGACATTGGCCTTGGGCAAGTATGGATAGAAGTCCAAATCCAATCGTGGTGGCCGCTTCTCAACCCGACACAGTACAAGGTGTTTTACGGCGTCATAGCCAATTGCACCCATATCTATTGCCTGCTGGATTGCGCCTTGCACAACATCCATTTCGAAGGTCTCCAAAAGGCGCAAGACTTGAACGTATTCTCGCTTGCCCGGCTTACCCATTCTGGCTTCAAGCAGTCGGTGCAGCGTGGCAAATACATCTGGCAAATGCCAACCCTGCAAAGGCGCGGCCTGATCCAGGGCACCCACCTTTTGTTCAAGCAGGGGCAAAAAGTGCAATGGGTCAAAGACCATATCCGCTGATGTGTAGGATCGTTTGTGCCGCGCAATAATCTCATTGCCGCAGCCGATGATAACCTCATGCACAAACCCACGCACATGAACATCGTGGTGCGCATAGGCTACTGGCACCGAGTAATCATTGCTGCGATAGCGCACCATTGAGATCGACGTTGCACGCGTGCTGACGTGATCGCAGGCTTCATATTCTGCGACGGGCAATCCCATCAGAGCATCCAAATCCGACATCAGGCGTGCGCCTATGGTTTGGGTGTGACCCCGCAACGTATCGGCCTGACGTGCTAAACACTTCTCTTCCAAATGTGCGTTCAGATCATCAAAGCTGTCATAGCGAGGTGCGGGAACCATGAAGTTGCGGCGGGTGTATCCAACCATGCCCTCAACGTTGCCTTTATCGTTCCCTCGCGCGGGTCTGCCAAACTTGTCATCAAACAAGTAATGCGACTGCAGTTCCGTAAACCGACGTGTGCGGATGCGCGTCTTATCCCCGAGTATCCGAGCCACGGCGATCTTGGTATTGTCGTAGAGAATGGATTGCGGAATGCCGCCAAAGAATGCAAAGGCGGACACATGGCCATCGCAAAACGCCTCGGTTGTCTCAGCTGGATATCCCTTCACAAACACCGCATCAGAATGTGGCAAGCTCATCACGAAGAAGTGGATCTTGCATTCCACGCCACCGATCACGCCCAGCGTCTCACCAAAATCAACCTGCGCATGGCCCGGCCGATGCGACAACGGCACAAACACCTCTTTGGTGCGCCGTTTTTGCTCGCGCACGTAATAGGTCACCGTGGTCAGGCTGCCGGCATATCCATGCTCATCGCGCAGCCGTTCAAAGATGCGCTTGGCCGTGTGTCGCTGCTTTTTGATCAGGGCTTTGTCTGTGCGCAGTATCTCATCGACCACACCAACATAACCATCAAGCGTTGGCCGCCGAGGCGCTTCCGACCGACGATACCCAGGCGGAAGTTCATGGCGCAGCATCTTCGCGATCGTCTTACGATCTTTGTTCTCTAATCTGTCAATGCGTGTTTCCTGAGTTTCCTGCTTTTGATGTCAGAGGTTGCCTTTGTTCTCTTCGAACTCTGAGGTTCATGATGGGGTTGGCTGGGTGTGGGTCGGCAATGTTGAAACCGCAATCATACCGTTGGTCTTGGCTGTTGCTACAGAATCGGCGCCGTGTCTCACGCCCTCCCTCGGGCATCGTCCCAGATGGGAACTTTGATTTAGGAATCCTCGTTGTCGCCTCGTAAGCCTTACGCGGACTGGAAGTCAGTTTTGTCTCGCATAATGGCATGAAGTATGATTGCCAGACGACGCGCCAGAGCCACTCGGGCCTTTCTCATCGTTGAGCGCGCACCGATTGCGAGGGCCCATGTCTTCAATTTGAGCGGAGCGGCATACCGCGTCAGCATCACATTGGCGGCCTCATAGAGAAGCGTTCTGACGCGCACGTCGCCCCGCTTTGAGATGCTGCCCGTGTAGTCGATTTCACCAGATTGATGCCGTCGCGGCACCAGTCCAAGATACGCCCCCACATCACGCGATTTCCTGAAACGCGACGGATCATCAATTGCTGCGGCAAAGGCCAATGCTGTGATCGGACCGACCCCTGGTACCGTCATAAGGCGCTGGCAGACTTCGGATTTGCGGGTCATCTTTTTGATGTCGCCATCAATGGCTGCAACCGCCGCGAGGATTGCTTCGCGTGCTGCGAACAGTCCGCAAATTGCGGCATGGAGGCCAGGCACTCCATCGCTAACTTTTAGCGCCGCGTTTTTGAATGCCGGAGACAAAGCTCGTGGCAGCCGCACGCCGAAGACGACGACCAGACCGCGGATCTGATTGTCGAGCGTCACACGCTGTCCGACCAGCTTCTTGCGGGCTGCGATCAGCGACCGGATTGCGTGCGCTGACAGTGATTTGACATGGGTCGGCTTGTAGAATCCCGTCCGCGCCAGGTGTGCCAAACCGCGGGCATCATTGCGGTCCGTCTTGTGGCCGGCCAGAGATTTAAGGGCCTGATATGCTTGCCTGCTCTCGATGCAAACAACCGGGACACCAAGCTCCGTCAGCCCATGGTAAAGCATTGGTGCCATCCGTCCCGTTTCAAATACAACTTTGGCACATGGTGGTCCAGAAGCGAGGAAGTCAGCGATCGCTTTTGGTGTTGAGCTCGCTTTTCCTTCACGAATAAGGGCCCCTTCACGATCCAGAATGCAGATATGCGTCTCTTCCATGGACACATCCAAACCAGCAAAATATTCCATTGGTCAGTCTCCTTTTCAATTGCATGTGCATCCAGAATAACAGGGGTAACTGAGTGCTGATCCTGATTACGCCATGTTGAAAAACCGCGCCGCTTCTCGGCCAGACATACCGTCCTTCAAACAAGCACGGCGCACACGACTATAAATATCCACAGAATACATCTCCCGCCCTCCGAATAAACGAAGGGCACAAACTGGCGGACTTTTACTCCGCTACAACTGCGATATGCAGCCGCTTCTGTGGCCCAATATTGCTCCGCGTTTTACAGTCGCATCTATATTCACGCCGAGGTCAGCGAAGGCCGCGCGCAGGTCATGCGCGATTTCGGGGCCGAGGTGATCCGCATCGCCGGCGACTATGACGCCTCCGTGGCGCTGGCAAAAAACGAAGCCGAAGCAAATGGATGGTTTGTCGTCTCGGACACGTCCTGGGAAGGTTACACCGAGCCGCCCCGCGATGTGATGGCCGGATATGGCGTGATGACCCGCGAGATCTGCCGCGCGCTGGACCGTGCGCCCACCCATGTATTCCTGCAAGGCGGCGTAGGTGGCATGGCCGCAGGGATAATTGCGGCGCTGGTGCAGCATTGGGGGAAGGCCGCGCCCCGCGCGATCATTGTCGAGCCTGATCTGGCGGCCTGCCTGTTTGAGAGTGCACGACGGGGCAAGGTAACGACGGTTGAGATTGCTGAAGAGACGATCATGGCTGGCCTGTCCTGTGGTGAACCATCGGCACTGGCCTGGCAGATTCTCGAACAGGAAGCCTCGGATTACCTGATCATCCCCGATGCGCTGGTGGCCCCCACGGTGCGCCTTCTGGCGCATCCCCTGCCCGGTGATCCGGTGATCGAAGCGGGCGAAAGTGCGGTGGCGGGATTGTCAGCGTTGATCGCCGCGCGCGATGACGCAGACCTGTCCGCGGCGCTTGGTCTGGATGCGTCATCGCGAGTGTTGTTGATCGGTTCCGAGGGCATCACCGACCCGGTGATCTATCGGCAAATCATGGAAGGGCGCAACGCGGCCTGATTTTTTTTAATGAGTATCGAGAGTCATCAGTAATCAAAGACCGGTGTGTCCTCCCACGCCGATCTTTCCTATTGCGGGTGATCATTTGGTTGCCACGCGGCCTTGTTCGCAGGTGCTTTGGCCCGCGTCGCCATGCATCGCATGCTGAACGACGCGGGCATCGCCTTGGGTGACGTTCTGAACGAGGATCATCCAGTGTCTGACCACTCTATAATTTCAGACCGGTTGGAAGACATTCCATGCGCGGAAAGGAGTCATGCCCCAGTCAGATGGTCGGTTTCAGAACGCGACCGGGATGTTTGAAAATCTGACCGAACCCTTCGAGCTTATCCATGACGCCCGCGCGCCGCAGGCACGACCACATTTGCGCCTGATTGGAGGTGATGACGGGCTTGCCAGCGATCTGTTCGATATCTTCGACAGCCTCCAGCGACCGGACGCCACCGCAACTGAGGAAAATGACATCTGCCTCCGGCTGGTCGATCTCCAGAGCAAATTTTTTCCAATAGGCCGGTGTGACCAGCCCCATGTCCCAGCCGCTGGCGATGTTAAGACCCTGAATGTCGAGCACATCAAACCCGCGCGCGACGAGGAACTCGGCCTCGGTGGTGTTGATCTCATCGAGGTAAGGCGTGCCGACGACGAGCTTCTTGGCCCCCAACTCGTGCAGCGCGTCCAGCACCCCCTGCACCAGACACATCGGTTGCGCCCAGGGCGCGCCTTTGTGGATTTCTTCAAAGACACGCTGTTCGCCGATGACGATTGACCCGCTTGTGCAACTGTAGCTGACAACATCCGGTTTTGCCTCGGGCTGAATGCGCGAGGCGGCGTCGGCCATATGCTCGATATGGCGCGACAGCGTTTCATTGGTGGTGTGATCGTCCGTCTTCAGGCGGGTGATGTGGACGGCCACCCCCTCGGGGGCCATGTCCTTGAAATCCGCCTCGCCTGAGGGATCGGTGGACATCATGATGAAGCCCAGTTTGGCACGGTGATGGCGGCCTGCATCCATTTCGGGGGTGCGCGGGGTGGAGCAAACGGTTTGACCGGATTGGAACATCAGAGAATGACTTCATCTACGGATTTCGGATGATGGGTGAGCGGCTCCCAGCCGTCTTCGGTGATGATGAAACTGTCGCCCACCTGGGCGCGGTACGTTTCGACCGAGACCGAGCCATCGACCGCCAGCACCATGCCCGGCTGGATCACGGTGGTGTCGCCGGTGACAAGCTGCGGTGCTTCGAGAAAGCTGAACCCGGTCGCGCGGCCACAGCGGAACGGATATTCATAGCCAGCCCCCTGGATCACCTCGGCATAGGCGGCATGGACACTCTCAGCCGTCACGCCCGGGCGCAGCGCGTCCAGCGCGGCCTTCTGACTGGCCACGGCGACCTCGTAGACCGCCACCTGATCGTCCGGCGCATCACCAATCCAGAACGAACGGTCGAACCCCAGTTTGAAACGGTGGAAATTCGTCATCCCGCAAAAGCACAGGAACACCGGCTCGCCATGGTTCATAATGCGGGTCGAGGCGCGGTGGTGGGTTTTCACGATGTCGCCGCCAGACGCCATGATCTGCAGGAAATGCGTGTTGGGTGACATGTCGCCATCGTCGTAATGGGCGGCCAGCAATTCCGCGGCCTTGCGGGTCCCGGCCTGCGATGTGGCGATGGCCACCTCGAACTCGGGCACACCGTCCCCAATGGCGGCGCGGCCTGCAGTCATCATGGCTGTGGCGACGTCACCTGCGTGCCGGGCGAGCTGTAATTCCTCTGCCGATTTGATCATCCGCATCTGATTAAGGATGGGCGTGGCGCTGGCGATATTTTCAACGCCCACCAGATCATTAACATAGGCGCGCACCGGGGGCGGCATGTGATCCGGCTCGATAGCGACCTTGCCCGCAGCCTTAACTGCGTCCGGCAGTTCCTCGCGCCATTCATTGCCCATTCCGTCATTCCATGGTGCGATCCGACCGACGCGGGCGGCGTCCTGGGCCGAATTCAGATCGATCGTTGGCGTGATCAGCAGCGCCTCGCCATCTTTAGGCACAACAAGAATGGTCGGGCGGCCAAATTCCATGTGCAGGTAATCGTAGTACCCGGTCAGATAGTAAACATTGTCATCATCTGTAATCAGCGCCACATCAAGGCCGTGTTCGGCAAGCCGGGTCTGAAATCGAGAGAGCCGTTGGGTGAACATCTGTGCGCCTTCTTGTTTGTCAGGCGCATTCGCTCTTGCGCACTGTCCGAAAACCCTAGGCGGCGAAGGGCCATTTGCAAAGTGACATTTGGTTCCATCTTATAATAACCTCAAGTTATGAAAAACTATCGTCGCTCTTTGCCCCCGCTTGACTATCTGCTTTTCTTCGAAGCCGTGGCGCGATCCGGCAGTTTCACCCGCGCTGCGGAGGATCTGAACGTCAGCCAGGCCGCTGTCAGCAAACGTATCAAGGTTCTCGAAGGGTGGCTGGGCATGTCGCTGGTCCACCGGCAGGGTCGGCGTATCACGCTTACCGAAACGGGCAGGAGTCTGGCGGCGGATACCGGCGAGGCGCTGGATTACCTGACCTCATGTTTTCAGCGTCTGAACCGAAGCAGTGGTGGAGGCCGACTGTCGCTTGGTGCCAATGTTGCCGTCTCGCAATACTGGCTGACACCAAGGATCAATCAATACCTGCTGGAGCGCGATACGGTCCCCGTGACGCTGACGGCGTCCGACAAGGATGCGGACCTCTTTACCCTCGATGCGGATGCGCTGATTTTTTATGGCGCAGACATCCCCTCGGGCTGGGATGGTCAGCTGCTGTTTGAGGAAATATGGCAGCCTTTTGCCGCCCCATGCGCGGTGAGCGGGGCGACCAGGTTTGAGGGTTTGTCGCTGCTTGATTTTGAAAAGCTCACCCCGAAATGGGTCAACTGGGCGGATTTCACCGCGCTTACCGGGATGACGGAACAGCCGGATGCGAACCAGATCAATCTGGGTTCATATGGCAGCACGCTGGATGCGGCGATCCGGGGGCGCGGGGTGGCGCTGGGCTGCGCTGATGTATTGCAATTCGAGATAGAGGCGGGACGGCTGGTGCCTTTGCCAAGTATAGCCTCGCCACCGGGCGCAGCTATTTCGTGATCTGGCGGCCCGGCACGATGCGTGATCAGACGCGCGACCTGCTTGCGAAGGTTGGCATCACCGGATGAGGGTCAGACCGCTTCGCGCATCGCGCTCAGGAATTGTTGCGTGCGCTCTTTTTGCGGATTGCCGAACAGCTGAGCGGGCGGGCCCTGCTCCTCGATCTTGCCACCATAGAAAAAGCAGACCCGATCCGAGATGTCACGCGCAAACCCCATCTGGTGGGTGACCATCAACATGGTCAGCTTGTGCTCGGAAACGAGCTTGCGGATGACGTTGGTCACCTCGCCGATCGCTTCGGAATCCAGCGCCGAGGTCACCTCGTCAAACAGCATCACCTTGGGGCGCATCGCCAACGCCCGGGCGATGGCCACGCGTTGTTGTTGTCCACCGGACAGGCGCGAAGGGTGCTGATCCTTCTTGCTAATCATGCCGACCAGCTCAAGCAGATCTTCGGAACGATCCCGCGCTTCGGCCTTGGACAGGCCAAGCACCTGGACCGGGCCTTCCATGCAGTTTTCCAGCGCGGTCATGTGTGGGAACAGATTGAAATGCTGAAAACACATGCCGATATCGGCGCGGCGCGTGCGCAGATGACGCTCGTTTGCAGGCACAAGCCTGCCGCCTTTCGGCATATGCGTCAGCGGCTTGCCATCGACATAGATGACGCCACTATTGATCGTCTCAAGCGTCATCAACATCCGCAGCACGGTGGTCTTGCCCGAGGCGGACGGGCCGATGATCGACACCATCTCGCCCTCGGCCACGTCCAGATCAAGATCAAGATCATCCAGAACGGTCAGGGCGCCGTAGGATTTATGCACCTTCTGAAAGCGCACCATTGGGATGTCGCTGCCGGTCAGCTCGGCTGGGAGGTCTTCGGTGTTCAGCATGGTTTCACAGACCCAGTTTGCGGCGCACATAGCCCTCAAACAGCCGGATCAGACCAGCCGCCGGAAGCGAGATTGCCAGGAAAATGATGCCCACCATCGTGTAAGGTTCGAGAAAGCGGTAGTTCTCGGACCCGATGGCGTTGGCGGTATGGATAAGTTCGGCAACTCCGATCACCGACAGCATCGGCGTATCCTTGAAGATACCGACCAGGTAGTTGCCCATCCCGGCCAGTGCCGGGGGGATCGCCTGTGGAATGATCACGCGGCGGTATGGCGATCATCCCGGACATTCAGGGGCTGAGGCGGATGCCAAACTGGGACCCAACATAGAAGATGAAGAAAATCTGCAAAAGCAACGGGGTTGAGCGGATGAACTCGAGGAGTTCGCGCACAACGAAGGTCAATGCGCGGTAAGGGGTGCGCTGTGCCAGCGCCAGCACCAGGCCAAGCACCAAGGCGATGACATAGCCAGCCCCCGCTGCGATCATGGTGTTTCCCGTCGCCTCGATAAGGGGCCTATATACTTATCTAGCCGTTGGCCACCCCACGGGGCGATGAATCTTTAGCCCTTTCATCAAGCGGTAACTCAAGATTGGTGCCATACTTAGGAAGTGACCTGTTAAGCAGTTTTTCGAACTCTTTTTTTCCAGAAGAGGCGTCCATGAGCACCATCGCCTTCTTCAAATGGTCTTTTAGTTCTGGAAGTCCATAGTCCTCAGTAAGATGCTGGTGATGTCTTTTCTTGCGATCTCCTGAGGGAAGCCTTGGGTTTATCTCCTTGAGTCTCTCCTTAATTCCGGGGGCAAGCCTAGAATAGACGATATCATTGACCCAATGGCCAACAAAGGCCGGTCGTTTCATGGCGTAGTAACTGTTGTGTCCCTTCACCTTAACAAGCTTCTGCCAAAATTCATCAGGGAATGTCTTTGACCACGTGCGCGCCTCGTCTTTCAAGAACTTGTCGAGAATTTTCTGAAGAGCGGCATTGTCACGTACGCTCTGGTAGCCTGTGGCCTCGTCGACCAAAGCTGCGATGCCAACTCGCGCAAATCCTCTAACTAGGTTTTCGGCATAGCGGCTGTAGCGGATTTCTTGTTCGGTTTTCAAAGCGTCTGCTTTTCTGGCCTCTAATATTGCGTCACATAAATCAGCAAGTATCTCTGCCCTGTAACCATGTACTGGTTTAGATGTTTTCCCAGTGATCTCAACCGGCTGTTCAATGGCCATAACCAAGGCATTGTTCATAAAAGGTTTTAGGGTGGAATTTGCGGAAATACGCTGCATTCCTTGGCCACGGCCTTTCATGCCGATAGCCGTAGTCATACTACGCCCTGAAATGAACCTCTCACCGTCGCCTGTAACGAAGCAACTCAACTTAATTTCGCCCAGTGACAACGGCCCGGCATACTCAGCTTTCTTGGTTGCCAGACCATAGGCATTAGGCGTCTGAATAATGTCAATGTCACCGCTTTCATCTACAATTCTGTCAACAACATCACCAAAATCTGCGTCTATAGGTTCTATTGTTTCAGGTTTCTTAGCCATTGATCAAATCCTTATAAGTCAGGCGCTTATCAAGCATCCGGTCAATCGTCATGTTGATGAAGTTCATTGTGCCAGCTTTCGCCGTGTTGTGGCGAAAGGAGAACTCGTTGTGTAGCGCGCCAATCAAAATGAGCAATTACGCCAATCAAGTGCGCAATCGACGTGATTTTCCCGGGTATTTACATGGGTATTTACCGTTGATTTTCCCGGCGCTTTTCTTCTTGATTGCGCACTTGATTGGCGCACGGTACGTTCACCCTTCCAAATCGGTGCAGGGGGTTCACTTCCTGTCGTGTCTCGAGCTGTAGGGCGCGGTGGCGGTTGGGATGATGACGGTTGATGTGGCGGGCGCACCTGCCCCACCTGGACCGGGCAATGGGGTTATGGTGACGGTGAGCCTCGCTCCGGCGGCAAGTTCAGTGGCCCATTCTGCATTCAGTTTTCCGTTGGGGATATTCTCCGGGGCTGCGGGATCGTTTGAAACAAGGGATGCGCCTGCCCATTGGCCTGCGACGGCAAGGGACAGGGACACCCGGGTGGATCCCTCTGTGATGCGGGCTTGCAGTGTGACGGCCCGAATACTGCTTTGCGCCTGAACGCGCGGCGTTGCATCCGGGGTGGTGAGATCGGAGGTCTCGGCGGCATAGTATTCCGCCATGTGATCGATGGCGGTGAGGCGCACGCTCTCTTCGTCTATTGGTTCAATAACGGTGATGCGCAAGGGGTCTGGCGGGGCGCTGTTGGAATATATCCGATAGAGGATATCGGCGGGGCTGCGGCCATCGGCGTCGGGTGCGTCAGGGAGCGGGCTTGCGAGGTCGCGCAATGGGCTGTCTGCGTCGGCATGGAGAGGCAGTGTGACAGCAGACCGATGCAACGTCCCGTTCGCAAGGCGCAGTATGATATGATCTCCATCACTTGCAGGCCGGGCTCGATCAAGTGTGATCTGTGCGGCACTGCCGCCATTGAGCCGCCCTGCGGCCCCTCCGGCCAGCATGTCATGGGTCATCCATACCACATCGCCGCGCCGGATCAGGTAGCCTTCCGGCCCCATTTCCCAGGTGATGCGTCGCCGATGATATCGCTGGCGCGCCGCGAGCAGATTTGCCTCCCTGGCTGCCTGCCCGGAGGAGGTGACCCCGCGCAGGGTCACTGTTGATGTGTTCACAACCGGGCCTGTGGCACCCGGCACGCGCCGGCGGATGGTTTGGTATTGCCAATCGGAATCGGGGTCGATGTAGCGCAGGGCAATCTCATCGGGGGCC
Organism: Roseovarius sp.; assembly: GCA_965207105.1. GTDB lineage: Bacteria > Pseudomonadota > Alphaproteobacteria > Rhodobacterales > Rhodobacteraceae > Roseovarius. The sequence continues at coordinate 212,517 of CBDBLS010000043.1, forward strand.
GGACTGGCGGCCCACTCGACACCCATAGAGCCAAGAACGACATTTTCGGGAGTGATGAGGGTTGTGACGGTGGTGTCCGGGTCATCGAATACGACGCCGAGCTTTCCACTCCGCCATGTGGGGCTGGCGCGCCCGCAGCGCGCAACGAGTGTGAGCATGTCGGCGCAGGACATGCGGCGGTCGATGACAGCGGAGCATGTCAGGGCATTGGCATCGCACCATGCCGCCCACTCTGTGATTGCAGCCTTGTCGATGCGGTTCCCTGGCAGTCCGGCTCCGGCGATCAACCGACCGTCTGCGGCTGTGATGCCGAGCGCAAGCCAGCGGAATATCCACGCCGGATTCGTGCTTTCGGCAGTCGTCCATGTGCCGTCGGAGGCCCGAACGCGTACGGGCTGTGACGCGGTGGCGGACAGGCTGTCAACCTGTCCGTTGAGCTGGCCGCTGGCCTTTATCCGGACGGCAGCGGTGGTTTGGTCCGCAAAGACGGCCGTGCCGGCCCGGAAGGCCCGTAGCCCGGTCCATATGATGCGGTCAATATGGCTGGACTCCGTTGAGGGCTCGCCTGTGCGGCGGATTTCCACATCCACCGCCCGCCCGGACCGCCCAAGGTCATATGTCAATGTTCGGCGAAACGGATTTTGCGGGGGGTGTTCCGGTATTCCGGGCAGGTCCACAATGCGCACAACAGACCATGATCTGGCGGGTGTGTCTCCATCCTGCGCCCGTCGCCACCTGATCTCGACGGACCGGGCTAAAGGTTCAGACCGCGACCCCCCCAGCCCTGTAAGCTGGCCATCCAGATCAATGGCAATCCTGTGTACCCCGCCTGCGGTTGTCCGCCGCACCCATTCTGTGCTTTCAAGCGCACCGCCGCCCGGCTCTGTCTGCACGTCGAGATCGAAGGGCAGGATGCCGCCCGGAGGCAGGACAGTGAGCGTGGCTTCATCATATTGACCGACCGGAGTTTCTCCGATGCGCCAGTCGGAGAGTACAGGTGCCCCGATCCCGGCGCTGAATACCTGGTGCAGGTACTGCTCCCCATCCTCATAGGAGGCCCATGGGGTCGCGACCAGATCGGGCCAGATGCGGTGTTGGCCCAGCACCAGCAAGGCCGGTTCATAGGGTCGTGCCAGATTTCGACCCCCTGCGAGGCTGTAAAGGGGATCGGGCGCTCCCGTGTTGTTCCGGTCGGGAAGTGATGGTGAATAGAGCCCCTGAACAATGAGGCCTCCGACAATCTGCAGGCCTGCGGTGGCCACGGCCAGCGCCGTGGTGCCGGCTGTCACACCGAGTGCGCCCAGTACATGGGGTGCCAGAACGGGCGCGGCGACAACAATCGCGATACTGAGCACGGCGGCGACGGGATCACTGTCGCCGCCGTGCAAGGCCGGGCGCAGGGCGAGTTTCGCGCCTGCCGGTAGAGACTGCTCCCAACGGGCGTGCGGCACAGGCTCCCCGTTGACAGCGGCGGCGATCCTCCCGGGCGGTATATCGGGCAGGCAAATGCGACACGCCCGGGTAAGGGAGATGCCCGCCGGCAAGGTGACAGTCCGCACCCCGTCGCGGGTGAGCGGGTGCGGCAGGACATCCGCCACATATCCCGGTTGCGGGCGGTTTGCAAACGGCGCGCAACCGGGGTTTCCGATACGGTCAACCATGATTTATGTCCAGCGATACAGCCCGGTCAGTGTCAGGCCCCGGTGTTTGAGACCGGCCAGCGGATCAAGGCGCGGGCGCTGGCCTTCCATGCGATGCAGCACATATGCCTGTCCTCCTGTCCGCGTCCACAGCCCGATGTGATGTCCGATACAGGCCCTGCGACCGGCGGCGCACATCAGGACGGCATCCCCTTCGGACGGCGATGTTCCTTCAAGAGAGACGGCGAGGTGCTCCGCAATGGCGGCACTGACCGCCCGATCTCTGCCGCGCAGGCTCCCGGGGCTTCGGGGAAGAGAGATGGTGCGCGCGAACATGCACTCCAGGATGGCCATAACATAAGCCGCGCAATCTCCCGGCGGGTTCCTGTGCAGCGCAGCCACCGCCCAGAATGGATCGGGCGGCGGGGTCAGGGGCGCAGGTGTCATTCTGCTTCATATGCGGCTGTGATGGCCGCTGCGCGCGTGGCGGCGGCACGCAATGCGGTCTGCACGTCACTTGCGGCATCGAGGGGCACCTGCACATCGTCCGGCCAGGCTGCGAGCCCTGTCGAGACGGGTACAGCGGCGGCACGGATATCTGCGATTGTTGTGGCGGTGGAAATCGCCTGTGCGAGGCGCGCCAGCCCGGACAGCGCGACAGTGGTCAGATCGAGGGTATCAACCAGCACCGCCTCGACACCGCCTGCGGCGGAGAGTGCGGCTTTTAACCTCGCCTGCTGCCCGTCCTGCGCGACCGTGGCCGTTTGCGCCGCAGAGATGGCTTCTTGAGGGACTCCGGCCTCCGCCAGCTCGCCGGGTGTATAGCTGATATAGTCCAGGCCTTCGTGGGTGAGTGTGAGTTTCATTTTATGCTCCTTTTAAAGGGTGGCCACGGTTGACCACAGCAGATTGGCTACATCGACTTTTGGTGTTCCAGGTGCCACACCGCTGATCCAGTGCCCCGCCATGTTGGAGACCGAGGAGCTTTCGATGGCGAGCGCATAGGCCACAGCCCCCGACATTAAAGCGATGCCGCCCCCGTTTTCCCGACCTCGCAGACGGCTGTTAAAGGCGCGCAGCGTCAACTGCCCCACGCCGGTCATAAAGGCGGGTTCCTGCAGCCCGGCCGCTGAAAGCCCGATGTCGACCTCGATATTGTTGATGAAGAAGACCGCGTCCGGATCGATCATCTGGATCCAATATGCGCCCGCGCGCACCGGGTCGTCCGGAAGGGGGTTCGGGGCCTGAACGGTCAGAGTGCGTCTGTCATCGCCATCCGAGAGCAGTTGAACCATCCGTGCCCGACAGCGCACCGATGCGTTCACAGCGATGTCGCTCTTGAGTATTACAACGAGCGTTCCGCCTGGCGGTGCCTTTCTCAGGGCGGCGGTGAGCGTTTGCAGCGGCGCGGCGTCGGTGCCTGCCGCGTTGTCGTCGCCACCGGCATCAACATACAATTCTACTTCCCCCGCCCGGTGCAGATTGGCTTCCAATGCCTTGTAGCGCCTTTCCGCAGCGGTGGCGGAGGTCGCGGCGGCGGCGGCACGATCTGCCTGCGCGGACAGATCCGATGAGACAGGGGCTGCGGGATTGATCGTGACCCCGCCGCCTGCGGGGTTGAGAGTGACGGACATCAGATTGCCTCCTTGAGAATGATTGTGAAAGTCTCTGTCGACGCTTTGACACCATTCCCATCCGTGAATGTGATATCTCCACGCCACTTGCCCGGTGGCCATGCGGCGGTCTGGCGCGCGGTGGCCGAGAGGGTGAACAGCCCGTCAGCGCCCTCGGTCACGCGGCAGCTCAACAGGGCCCGTGTTCCGCTCCGGTCATGATACAGGGCCGCGTCAGGGGTCCAGTCATCAACGTTGCGCGCAACGCCCCCCGTCCCGTCCGGGGCGGGGGGTGTGTGATGCGCCTGGGCGGGCAGGCTCAGCGTGTCCCCCTGTTTCAGTACGATTATGTCAGTCATCCTTGTTTCCTTTGTATCAAAACAGCGCGGGAGATGTTTCCGGGTCGTGGCGCAGACCCACAGCGGGCCTGTCAAGCAACGGGTCATAGCCGATGATCGCCGTTACACTTTGCTGATCGGCTCTGATCTGGAGCACATCCAATTGAGCCTCCCAGTCGGGATCCCGTGCGGCGGTGTCTCCGACCGCCAGACAGCGCAGGACCCGGATACCTGCACCCTGCCCACCGCCTGCGCGATCCAGCCAGATCATGATGTCGCGTCCTGCATTGTCGATGCGCAGTTCCGCGCGCGGGGCACGGCGCTCTTCATCCCTGGCCAGACGCACCGAGAACGCCAGCGCCATATAGGTCTGGCCTTCGATCTCGCGCGCGCGGCCATCCGCCACCACCCGCACGGCATCCGCCAGGTCGGGATGCGTGATTTCCAGCGCATAAAGGATCAGATCGTCCGGAGACAGGCCAACAAGAGCTTCACGACCGGCGGAGGTTAATGTCACAGGACCTCCTCCAGCACCATGTCGGCGGTCCAGTGGCGACGACCTCCCTTGACGGTACCGCGAGAGGTCACGGATCCCGATCCCCCGCGCAGCCGCAGGTGGATCGCATCACCGGTAACCGGATCGGAGCCGTCGAAGGCCCCGTGTCCATGGGTCTCGGCCCAGGTCCGGAAATCTCCCATATGCGTATCGCTTTCAAGATGTACGGACACCTGCCAGAAGCGCAGGGCCGCACTGCGCGCGCGGGCCTGCCGGACCGCACCACTCTCAAACGCCGTGCGTCGGGTATTTTCATCCTGACCGGCCACAATGCCGTCCGCGATGATCCGCGCATATGCAGGCCAGCTTGCCATCAGAACCCATCACCACCGCTTGATTGGCGGCGCAGCGTCTGGGTGACCTGTTGTGCAATCGCCCCGCCGCTTTGCACATCTTCGGCCACAATCGCGACAATGAGACCGCGCAGCCCGTCTGACCGGGCTGTTGCAGTGGCTGTCCTGGGCGCACCTTTGTTCTCGACATTCACAGTGATATTGCCGTGCCGCACGTCGGGACCCGCCTCCATGTCTGCGGCACCCGGTGCCTGCGTTTTATAGACGGCCGGAATGCGCGCGGGGTCGATCCCCGCTGCCCCGCCCCGATGATATCGGGGGCGGTCTCTCCGGCGCAGCATTTCGCTCAATGCGGCGGACTGATCAGCGGTCAGCACCGCCTCACCCTCCAGCAGGATGGCGGGCACTTCGCGTGCCGTGCGCCCCGCTGTGGCGGCGGAGGCCGCAATGATGGCTTGCGCCCGACCAGCCACATCCCCGGCCACACCCCCGGCCACGCCCCCTGTGTGAAACGGTCTGCCCCGGGGCCGCACCGCCGTCGTCGGTGCCGGTGCCGTGCCGCCGCCAAAACCCCCGCCCAAAACCCCGGCCAAAGCATCGGCCAACGGGCCGGTGATATTTTGGCGAATGGCGATGCGGGCAAAATCGGCGATGATGCTGTCGACCAGATCCCCGACCTCCAGCTTGCCCGTAGAGACAAACTGCACGAGAGCATCTTCCAGGCCATTGAATGCCCCGCCGACGGCGCTTTCGATCTCATTGCCCGCAAAGCTCGCCTCCTCGGCATAGCCCCGCAGTCCAGCGCGGATGGCGTCTACGCCCTGCGGTCCCCGGCTCAGCGCGCGCTCTATTGCGATAGCCTCTTCGGCTGCCGCATTGACAGCGGCTTCCAGTTCACGCACCTGTGCAGCCGCTGCAGGGTTATCGCCGATTTTCGCAATCGCTGTCTCCGCCAGCCGCGCGGCCTCTGCGGTGGCGATAAACCCCGCCTCTTCCCCGCCCCCCAACCCTTGCAGGCGGATAGAGGCGATCTCTGCACGGCTCTGATATTGCTCCAACGTCTTGATCAGGGCTGTGGCGGGATCATTTTTACCACCGCCGCCACCGCTGCCGGAGATTGATTCGCGCAGTGCGGCCTCGGCCTCGCGCGTGCGCGCGTTGATACGGGCCAGGGCTACCGCGTTATCTCCGGCCGCCCGGATCGCTTCGGCATCGAAGCGCTGCGCGGGGTCCAGATCCGACCGGCCCGCCGTGGCCGCCGCCTGTAATGCCAAGGCACCACGCTCCGCCAGCTGACGTGCCCGGGCCTCCGGGTCGCCAACCGTGGCCTCGCGAATACGCGCCACCGCCAGAGCGGCCGCCTGCACCCCCGGTAAAGCGGCCAGCTCATCGCGGGCGCGCGCGGCCTCATCCGCCAGCGCCTTTGCGGCCTTGATGGCAACGCCAAGGCCCAGATCACCCGTCTTGAGCGTCCCGAGCCGGCGTGCCTGGTCTTCGGCTGCGATCAACCGGTCGATCAGTACGTCCAGCGCCTTTCGTTGATCTGTGGTGAGGTCTTCACCCCCCAGGGCATTCTCCAGGACTTTGCGCATGTTTGCGACGGCGTCGGAAACTTCATTGATATCATCGCCGTCAAGAGCGTTGCGCAGATCAAGTGATGCCGATGACAGTGCCTCTGTCTGTTCACCGGCAAGCTGTTCACCGGCAAGTCCGAGTTCATCTGCGTACCGGCGCAGGGCGGCGGACATGGATTCGGAGGCCTCCATAACGGCGAAGCTGGTCCGGACCGCGCCCTCGTTGAACAAGCGCAGCCTGATGGATTATCGTGTTCAGAAGGGTATCGACATCTTCGATGTTGTCCAGATCGGCATCCTTGACGAACCCTGTCGGGGTCTCTCCAAAGGTGTCTCGCAGATGGGCTTTCACGCTGTCGTTGTCCGAGACGTCGAATACATCCAGACCAGCTTCGCGAAGCACGTCACCGGAGCGGTGCACGGTCCCTTGCAAAATATCCTCGAAATCCGCCGCCACCCGGTCCTGTCCGGCGGCCAGCGCCTCGGGCAGACTGTCCAGCAGGCCCTTTCCTGTCGCGCGCAGTGCATCCCGCGCTTCACGCTCCGCCAGCTGACGCTGCGCGGCCAGAAGGTCCCGAACCCGCGCTGTGACAACCCCGTAACGCTCGGCCAGATCCTCAAGATCACCGCCAAGGTCTTTCAGTCCCCGCAGCCTCTCCGTGGCATCCGCGAGACGCGATGTGGCGTCGGACGCACTCTCCGCTTTCTCGCCTGTGCGGAAAAATGCGGCACCGAGAGGCAGGGCAATGGCCGCAACAGCACCCAGAACCGCGCCAAGAACGCCAAACCCACCGAGCAATTGCGGAAGCTGCTGGGCCATCGCCTGGCTCGCGGATGTGCCTGCACCCACCTGGACGGCGAAGTCACCCACCTGAAACGCCGTGTTCTGGATCTGTGGGCGCAGGTGTCTCATGCGCTCACCCAGGGCGCGCGATGCAGTGCTCGCCTGCCCGGCGGCGGCCCCTGCCTGTGTGGTCCGTCCTCCCAGCCCCTGCGCCGCACGGCCCGTCGCATCCATTTCAGTGCGGGTCTGGCGCAGGACGGCCTGCGCGTCGCCTATATCGCCACTGATGCGCAGGGCGAGGTCGATATCCTGCGTCATTGCATCAGGCCCCGCACCAGACTATGCCACGGCATCTCGATACGGCGCGACTGTCCTGCCTGCCAGATCAGCATGATCTGTCTCCATGTCAGTGTGGCGGGGAGGCTTCGGATATCTCCGTGCCCGTCGGCTGCAAGCTGCTCGAGGACGCGAGAGAGCGCGATACGGTCTCCACCACCCCCTGGCCCAGTGCCTGGGCCACCAGGCGGCGGATAAAAAAACCCGTGTTGACTTGCCAGACCGCCGATTGCAGCGCATGGGCCTCGGTGTCCGCAAGCGATCCAATCCATTCCACCGATTGCCCGCTGGCCATAGCGCAGATGCGCAGCCAGATATCCGCATGCGCCCCCAGCACAGCGCCGGTGCGCACGGCATCGGGCTCTTGCGCCGTGTCGCCCACCTGAACCGCAAGATCACGGATCAGGGGAGCCCCGATCACCTGAACATCGAGGCCCTCGCGCATCCGGAACTCGCGCACTGTTATCTCCACCGCCGCGCCGGTGTCCGGATCGCGCAGTGTGATTGTTACATCCGGATCAAGGATGGCGAGGGTCTCCGCATCGTCGGTCATCGCAGGTCCTCCCCGTCGATCATCATCGCGGCGGAGCCGTCCTCGGGCTGCCATATATTGGCGCTGAGCGGGATCCGCTGCTCCGACCGCCCGGTGAGCGTCCAGTCACCGTTTGGGCGCAGCTTGACGTCCGGGCAGTAGATGTTACGGCCCTTTGATGCCGGATTGATCGTCGGAGCGTGCTCGACGTAGCGCAGTGCGCCCGTGACGACCCGGGCCTGCCCCACAGAGATGCGGGTCGCGGCGTCGATCGTATAGGACGCGAGGATTGTGGCGTTGGCGCGGATACCATCCGCCCCGGCATCCAGAATGCGAATTGTGCCGGATCCCGGATCGGTGCGGTAATGGGTATTGAGCGTGTAGGCCGCTCCGCCGCGCAAAGGGCGCAGGATGAGGTCCGAGATCCGACGGCCCCTGGCGGACGGGAGCCCATACCATGGGCCGCCATCCAGCAGGCCGACGGCAATCCGCTCGCCTGTCACCGTTGTCGCGGGCACCGGGATCGTATCCGAGGCGAACAACAGGGCGATATTGCCCAGGGACATATCCCGCAGCACCATGTCGATCATGCGCTCGGTGGAGCGTACCGCGTCGACCAGCACGCGCGGCACCCCCGAGCCTGACTGCACCGTCACGCGCTCCTCGTTGATCCGGAGCGTTGTGCTCTCGGCGTCCCCGAGACAGCGCTCCGCTCCGGGCGCGCCGTCCTGTGTGGCCCGGGCAAAATAAAGTTTGCCGGCACCGATGATGAAATTCTGCGCCATCAGTTACACTCCCTTGATGTTCTGTATTGGCAGGTCCATTCGTCCTGCCAGATGATACGACCATTCTCGATCTCGGTGAGACGTCCGGCCACAAATGCCAGCGGCCCGGTCACCCCATGGTTTTCCGGTTCCGGGGCCGGTACCCAGCCCAACAGCTTTTGACGGGTCTGCCCCAGTACGTCAGCCAGCGTTTTTTTCGCACGGGTCCTGCGTCCGGACGGGTCATTGGCAGCGTCAACGACAAGCACCACGCCGATCCGCATCTCCACCGTCTGGGGAACCAGGGCCATACCGGGGACGGACGGACTGGACAAGGCGCGTTCCGTCAACGGCGCAACGACAGCGGACGGCGGCTTTGGGGCATCCACCCGCGCCACGTCGTAGACGTTCAGCACGTCAACCAGCGTCTCAAGCGTGCGAAGGCGTTCGGCAACCGCATCCACGGCGGCAAAGCCGGGCCATGCCGATGCGGAAACAATCATCGCCGCCCCTCCGCCAGCATGCGCGTCGCAATATCAAGAACGGCTGTCCGGTCATCGCCGGAAACGCCCAGATATGGCCGGGCGGGCATCGTGACGCTGTGCGCCCCGATTTGGGCATTCACGATCCGGATCAGCCCGGTCTTGCGTCGCGCCGCGTTCCTGCGGGATATCAACCGACCTGTGTCATCGTCAAATTCAAGGGTCTGTTTCCGGGCTTTCTTGTTGATGGTGCCGCCAAACTGGTGGATCGCGGCGTAAACGACATTTGTGCCCACCTCGACGCCGGCGGCATCGGCGCGGTGTGTGATCGACTGACGCAGGCGCGCGGAATCTGTCAGGGTCTGGCCCCCTTTTTTGCGCGCGCGCCGCGAGGGTGTCCATTTTGTGCCGTCCGGACCCGTTTCCGTCTCGAAGCGCCGCAGGACCGCGGAGGCCAGCATCTGGCCGATTTCGTCATACATCTCGTATGGGTTGTCCAGGGCCGTGCCCGCACGCCCCAGAGCCGCCCGGGCCCCGGCATCGTCCCATTCGACATCGATCCGAACGCCTGCCCCGGCCATCACGAACACCCTCCACGACGATTGATCCTGTCAATCGTCTCGCGGATCCGCGCAGGCGGGGCCTTGATTGCAGGGCAAAAGGTGCGCCGTGGCGGCTCCGCACCATCGCCACTGCGCAGATAGCCCTGCGCCGGACGGGAGAGCTGACCGCGCGCAGCCTTCGCCGCGTCTGTCACCGCCTCTTTCGGCGCGTCGTCGTAAAGGGCCAGCCGCGCCAGGGCACAGGCAATGGCCTTGAGGGATGGATAATCACCCTGTGCAAGAGGCAGGATATATTCCCGGGCAAGGGCTGCATCGATTTCGCCCGCCGCGTCCGACAGCACCGCCGCCAGACGTGCAGCGGCATCCTCTGCATCATCCTCTGCATCATCACACAACAGATGCGCAATCTCTTCCGAACCATAGCGGGCTTCAAGATCATCGCGGGTCGCATAGGCCATGGCTCAGGCGACCCCGTCCGGGGTGTCTTCAGTATCCGGGCCCGCAGCCACAGGACCGGCGTACGGAACCTTTGCGTCCCCCGACGCAACCAGCGCGGCCAGTACGTCCTGCGGAAGATCCAGCGGATCGCCCGGCATATAGCGCTTGCGCGCATATTGAACCGGATTGATCGCGACACATGCAGGGGCCGGTTCGGCCGCTTTGGATGCAGGAGCCGGTTCGGCTGCCTTGGATGCGGGAGGTTTGGCTGCTTTGGATGCAGGAGCCGGGTCGGCTGCTTTGGATGCGGGAGGTTCGGCTGCCTTGGATGCAGGAGCCGGTTCGGCTGCCTTGACTGTTTCGACCATTACGCCCTCCCTACGCCACTGCGTTTTTGAACAGGTATCCCGCCCTGGCGGCAATGATCCGCTCATCGCAGGTGTCAACAACCCGCAGGCGATGCCCGCCGCGCGCGCCGCGCGCAGGGTCAAAGACGGAATACACCTCGCGCCCACGATAAGAGGCTGTGATCCCCAATGTGGGCGGGCCATTGGGCGCTGCATTGGGATCGGCACGGTAAAGGAGTGCGTTCTTGCCCCACACGCGTTTCAGGCTTGCCTCCCGACCGGGGCGGGCCGCATTGATCCAGGCCTGGCCAACAACAATTTTCACCTCCAGCAGATCCTCGACCATCATCCGCGAGGCGATGCCGCGATCCCCTTCATTGCGGTTGACCGATTTCAGGATCGCCGGGTGCGTGCGCAGATCCTTCCAGACCTCCGAACCCATGCAGAAATGTGTTGGCTTGACGATCATGCTCTCGACCGCATCGACAATATCGGCCACGGGATCACTGTCGTCATGACTGGCGGACCACTGATCATTGCCCGCCAGTGTGACTTTACTGTCCGCGCCGTATTTTGCGGCGTCGAACACCAGATCCGCCACGCGCTTTTCACGATCGATCATCAGCAGATCGGTCAGCATCATTGTGGAGCGGTCTATCGGATCAACCGTTGTGGGCGGCGTGTTGCGCACATCATCGTCGGGGATCAGATCCTCAAGCGAGTAATCCTGACAGGCGCCTGATTTCTCCTCCGCCGAAAAATGCACCATAACCGGCGTCCCGCGCCGACCGACACGCGTTTCGGGAACGCTGAAGCTCTCGGCCAGCGGGTATTCGGTATAGCGGTATTCCTTGCGCCCCACATCGACCCGGGGCTGGACCATATCGGCGATATAGCTGTCATTGCCTCGCCCACCGCGATCGCGGTGCGCTCGAAGTCCACAGGGTACGTGGAAATAATGTTGTCTGCCATCTGTCAGGCCTTCCTTACATGCGATGCTGCGACAGCAGCACGGGAATGATGTCACCGGCAGCCGTGGCGGCCTCCAGAGCAATACCCACCACACAATCACCGGTGGTGTCGGTGGCTGTCGCCTTGCCGTCGGCATCGGGTTTCAGCGCCGTGCCGCGCATGACAGCGGCCCCGGCCTCAAGGTCGGCGATGCCCGCAATATGTACATCCAGGATCTGCCCGGCCCCGGTGGCCACCTCACCGGAAATGCCTATGGGCCGCTCTCCCGCTGTTCTGGCGGAGTCCGCGTCCGCCTGGACCGCTTCGCCGCCCTTCGAGGTTCTCAGCCGCACGATGCGGCGCGCGGCAACATCACCGAACGCCATGAAAGAGACCGTTGCAACAGGTGAATGTCCGGCCATTTCAGCGACCTCCCTCTGTCACCTGACGCACCGCATCCGCGATGGTCATTGTGCCTGTGGGATCGCTCCCCATCAACGCCTTCGCGGCCAGCGCGACATGCTGCGCGGTTTGCCCGTCCCGCATCACAGGAGCCTGCGCGCCACTCATGGCGATCTGGCCGGGACCGGCATATTCCGCCGTGTCCGGTCCGCGCACGGGCAAGCCGGACAGGAAGGCCTGCAGCGCATCCCCGGGGGTTTGGGGGGTGGCTGACCCTGCCAGCCGGATCGAAGCGGGCTGTCCGGAGAGCGCCGCGAACAGCGCTTCCAGCGATGCGGCCTCTGCGGGCAATACCCGACCTGCGCTCACATGGGCCCCGACACGCTCATGCGCCTCGGACAGACACCGCTGCGCCGCCGGTTGCAGACGTTCGGTTGCCAGTTGCGCACGCTCTGCCGCCAGTGCCGCCTGCTCCCGCGCAAGACCCGGGTCAGCCGGAGGGTTCGGGGCGGCGGCTGTGATGGCCGCAGGGTCGGGAACCTGTGCCGGGTCGGGAATGGGCGGGATGTCGTTCATGATAGATGTCTCCTGTGAAAATTGTGAGGCGAGCGCCGCGAGAAAGTCACCGTCCTCCGGCTCCCCGAGGGCCTGGATTTCGGTCAACCCCCAGCCGGGCAAAATGCGATCCGCCTGTTCAATAGACGAGCGCTCGATAATCCACTCGCGCAGGCCGCGCAGCGCCCGTGCCGTGGTGCTCCAGGCGGATCGCTCTTCAATACCGCCGAGCGGAACCGTGAGTTCCAGTGTCGCGGCGGGAGCCGTCGCGGGAGCCCTGAACATGGCCGGGCTGAGACCCTGCACTGCCGGAGCAACACCCCCCAGAAACCCGATATGACGCAAGCTCCAGCCACCGGTGTCGTCCCGGTCAATCGCCACCGAGCGGCCCGCATAGCGTCCGGCCTCGACAGCCGCCCGGAAGGCATCGTCGAGACGCGTCAGTTTTGCCTGAAGCGTATCGCCGACCACGCGCAGGCCATCCACCCAGCCCCAGGCAGGGGCATCTGTCTCCGGATGTCCGACGACAACAGGTGCCGGATCAGAGGTCGCGTAAGCGGCTGCAATACGCGCAAGGTCCCCTTCGGAGAGGGTGAAGGTGGTGTTGTTCATGTCCGTATGCGTGCCCGTGCGGCAGACATCGAACCAGCTGTCGAGCGCTGACAGCGCGGCAGGGGCAGGCTGTGCGGCAGGGGCGGGCTGTGCGGCAGGGGCGGGCTGTGCGGCAGGGGCGGGTTTATGTGTCATGCCCGCCAGTCTAGCCGATGCCACAGGCCCCCGCGACGGACCATGGTCCGTCGCGGGGGCCTGCCCGATCAGGTAATCTGAACGCTTGATCCGACCGGCAACCGGTCAGCACACGGAGATTCCCATGACACAGACACTGTCAAAAACAGTTCATTCCGCCGCCTGGGCTCACAAGGGCACCGCCGAATGGCCCGGAGCCGCGCATAATCCGCAAGTGCTGGATTACTTTCGCAAAGCCGGACAACCCATGCCCGATGATGAAACCCCCTGGTGCGCCGCCTTTGTAGGGACCATGCTCGCCGAATGCGGCTTGCAGGGCACCGGCTCCCTTGCCGCCCGCAGCTATCTCAAATGGGGACAAAAGGTGGCTCCGGACGATGCAGGGCCCGGCGATGTGGTGGTGTTCTGGCGTGGAGGCAAGAGCGGCTGGCAGGGCCATGTGGCGTTTTTCCACCGCCGCGCAGAGGGAAGAATATACGTCCTTGGCGGCAATCAGGGCAATAAGGTCAGCGTCGCGGGATACGCGCCCAACCGCCTCCTTGGTATTCGCCGGGCCACGCCCCCCCGCGCGTCCGCAATGGCCTCCACCACGGTGCAGGCCGGCGCCGTGCAGCTCGCCACCGTCGCGAGGGTCGCGGCACCTGTCGCGGTCACGGGGGCGCTGCCCTCGACATATGCGCTCATCGCGGGCGCAGGGGTGATTGCGCTGGCCGCCGCGTGGATCATGCGTGAGCGGATAAAAAAATGGGCGCAGGGCATACGCTGATGGATCCCGCACAGCATGTCCCCCTCATACGCATCCTGCTGCGCTATGGCACGGCGGCGCTTGTGACACGCGGCATCGTCGGTGCGGAGACGGGCGCGCTCCTGTCCTCGCCCGATCTGCTCACCGCGCTGGCGGGTGCCATCGTCGCACTCGCCACCGAGGTCTGGTACCGGCGCGATAAAAAACGCGGCGGGCCAACCTGACCGAAACCAGACAACGAGGAACAATCATGCACGTTGTCACCAAATCACGCCTGAACAACGCTGTGCAGACGGCTGTCAGCAGCCGCGCCGCCGAACTGGTGCGCGCAGGCTTCAACCCTTCGGAAAGCCCCGATGTAGACCGCATCAAAATGCTCGCCGCAGCGCTGATCTCGGAATGCGAGATCCTCCGGGACAACAGTTCCGCCGCCGGTCGTCACGCCAGTCTCGCCATCACTTCCGCCGAGGAGGCCGCCATGTGGGCCGTCAAGGCCGCCACTGCATAATCATGGCCGCCCCCGCGATCATATGGCGCTGGCTCGCCGGCAGCAAAGCCGGGCGCATGGTCGCACTGGCGGGCGGCTTTGTCCTGTCAGTGGCCCTTCTGTACCAAAGGGGCCGCAGAGACGCGGAGAGGGCCGCAGAGCGCGATGCGCTGCAAGGCTATGTCGATACCCGCAAAACAGCGGACGACGCCCTGCGGGCCTCTGATGGCGACACAAGGCCCGTTGACGAGCGGCTGGACGAACACGGGAGGCTCAGATGAACAGGCTCATTGTCACGGCGGCGGTACTGCTCACCCTCACCGCCTGCACACCCCCCGTTCATACCCCCGCCGACGCAATCTGTGACGGGCTGCGCCCCGCGCTGCCCACGTGGAGCCGCCAGGATACGGAGCGAAGCAAGCTGGCCGGGGCGCGGTTTCTCGATGTCTGGCACGCCGTGTGTGAACCCTGAGCTGTCTTCAGGCTGCCCCGGCAGGTCACTTTGAAATTACGGAGCTGGCCCCGCGCCGAAGAGAGCCTGCAAGAGTTCCACGGTGACCCAACCTGCAGCGGAAACACCGGCGACACCCAGAATCCACCCAATGACCTTCAGCCACGGTTTCGCATCATCCACAATTCGACGGATCCCGTGGACATCAGAGGTGAGGGTTTTCAGATTATCGGCAAGATCGGCTTCATCAAATCGCGCGATTATGATTTCGCCACCTGCGATTTTTTTTCCTGATTTCATTGCGCCCGGGAATCGACATCTCTCTACCTCTACCTCTACCTGGTCTGATCCGATGTTGGCATGCATGGGTGCGAAGGGAAATCCCCCGGGGGAATCGGATAGCGGCCCACTTTGAAATTACAGCAGCCTCAAATACCGAACACCCGAAGAGTTCGCCGAAGCGCGGCCCTTCGACAAAACGCAATGGGCACGAGCGCTTGAGTTGTGTGAGGGCTCCGCGCCGCTGCCCATTGCTTACGCCGCCGAATGCCGCCGAATAATGGCACACAAAACCAGAACAAACCCTACTCAAGGGTGGCCCTCATAAAAGGGGCAGGTCAGTGCCGACGCGGTGATCGCTCAGAAAAGCACCCGTCTGGAGCCTCGGAAATTTACAAATGGCGGCACCTCGTAGAAAACTTCTTTTGCAAACTCAAGGACTTCAAGCGCATCGCCATGCGGGCTTGCAAGACAGATACGAGCTTCTCTGCGATGATCTACATATGTTCCGCCGCCATCAATTCGAGATGATCGTCAACACGCCCTATGTTTATAAAAACGTGATCAAACGGCCTCAAAAACACCTTAGTTGGTTTCTATATGAACATTGACGTTGCTGAAATACTACAAGAACTGCGTGAGTGGGCTACGACTTTTGGGTTAAGCAAATATAACCTATTTCTGCTGTTCATAGGCGTATTGATATTCAAGAGACTTCCGGTGATACTCAAGCATATAAGAGAAATGCGTGCAATTAAACTCGACTTCATTTCCAAAGGCAAAAAACTGCAGGCAAAAATCGACGAGCAGAAGGAAAAACGGCGGCAGAAGCGCAACAAGGATCAGGGAAAGTTATGATGGTTAGTGCAATCTTAGGGTGGATCCTTTTCGCAATCACTCTAACAGTTTCGTGGATTGCGTTCAAAGATTATTTGGCCTTCCGCAGTATGTCGAACAAATTCCTTGCTCTGGCGTCCAGGGAATTTCACGAAGCGTCATCCAGCTTGATCTCAGCTGACTATGAACTTCCGGAAAGTGTGATTCACGCTCTTGACCTAATGAACAAAACCGCTTGTTCCGGGCGCGGCCATTGGCATCTGCTAAAGCTATTGAGAATGGCGCGGAAATCGGAAGGCTCTCGTGGCCCCGGTAGCACCGATCTGGTTTCACAAGTAAATTCTATGCGGCCTGAATTGATAGAGCTTTTTGATCGCACTGCAACTGGATGGTTGAAATACATTTCCAATCGAAATGTTTTCGTCCATGTCTTGATTTTGCTAGAGTTCTATAAACTCCAATCACGGTCCGGCAAACTGAAACCGGCCTCCGCCAAAGAAAGACTTTCGGTACTGGCCCACTTTGAAATGTCCGGCCCCGCACGGACCATGGTCCGGTGACGCCGTGTCACCACCCGTGATATGAGATCGCAATGCCGCCGGTGCGGGCCTCCAGCGGCCTGGACGGGGGTCGGGGTGCGTGGAACACCCCGAACCGGGAGAAGGGCCTCCCACGACCATAACCGGCCAGTCATGGCCGTCCCGTCACCGCGCACGCGGCGGGAACAGGATCGTGGGATCGCCCTCCTTTGTCCACCTCCCAATCATCCGGCGGATGTATTTCCGCCGCCCGTCATCTGACCCCCGTGGATCCGGTCAGCCCCGTGGCCCCCTATCCGGGCGGCAAACGCAATCTCGCAAGGCACATCTGCGCCCGCACCGATGCCGACCGGCATCTGACCTATGCCGAACCCTTTGTCGGCATGGGCGGGATATTCCTGCGCCGCTCGATGCGGCCCAAAGCCGAGGTCATCAATGATCTTGGCCGTGACGTCAGCAATCTTTTCCGGATATTGCAGCGTCACTATCCCCAGTTCCTCGAAGTGCTGCGATTTCAGCTGACCACCCGCGCCGAGTTCATCCGCCTGACCGATACCGATCCGGGCACCCTCACCGATCTCGAACGGGCCGCCCGGTTCCTCTACCTTCAGCGCACCGCCTTCGGGGGCAAGCCGTCGGGGCGCAATTTCGGCGTGACAAAAGACAGACCCGCCCGCTTCAACCTCACCTCGCTTGAGCCGATGCTCGAGGATCTGCATGGGCGTCTGGCGGGGGTTGTCATTGAATGCCTCGATTATGCGCCCTTCATAGCCCGTTATGACAGCGATAATACGCTGTTTTATCTCGACCCGCCCTACCGGGGGAATGAGGCCGACTACGGCAAGGGCAGGTTTGTGCGCGCGGACTTCACCCGCATGGCAGAGCAGCTGCACGGAATCAAGGGGCGCTTTATCCTCTCGATCAATGATCATCCCGAAATCCGCGCCCTATTCGACTGGGCCGACGTCGAGGAGGTGCAGACCTCCTATACGATCGGCAAAAAAGCGGGCAGCCGGGGAAAGCGGACCGAACTGCTGGTCTCGGGGGCGGTTAACCGAGCGCACGGATCGCGGAAGATCGAACAGGCATCATTTCCATTTCACTCACCCTCCCGCCACGGCGGCCTTCTCCGGGCCAAACCACAGGACGCGGCCAAGAATGCGGTCCTCCCCGGCCATGGGGCGCGGCGGGAAGTCCGGATTGTCGCTGGCCATGATCCAGGCACCGGCCTCCTGCCGCAGCCGCTTGATGATCAGCCCTGTCGCGCTGCGCACCACATAGGCCCGGCCCTCAAGAGGCTCACGGTCGCTCTGGTCAATCACCAGGGTATCGCCCGAGTGGATGGTCGGCTCCATCGAATCGCCCTCGACCCGCAGCGCGATGCATGTGTCGGGGTCCAGCCCCGTCGGCAGCGCCTCGCTCGGGACTGTGATCGACACTTCCGTCTCTTCAAACACCTCCTCGCCCGCGCCGGCCGCCGCACGCACATCGCCCGCAAACCGCAGCCGGGTGTACTCAGGGGTTTTCGGATCGGACAGGCCGGATTCGGCGGGCAAGGGGTTGGACTGCGACCGGGCCGGTGGCTGGAGTGGCGGCTGGATTGGCGGCAGACGCGCGTCCAGCGTGGCCGCCAGCTTCTCTTCCAGCGTGGCCGCCAGCTTCTCTTCCAGTGCTTTGGTCTGCGCCTTGAGCGTGCGCTCCAGCGTGCGCCTGTCCAGGGCCGCTGCGGGTGTGGCATGTGCCGTGCCACGGTGTGCAAGCTGCGCCTGCATCGCCGCCACAACCGTCTCCGCCGCCGCCCCCTCCGGCAGGCCCAGCAGATCGGTGATGGCCCCGGGGATTCGCTCCGGCGCGGGGGGCACCGCATGGGCGGGTGGCCCGGGATCGGGAATATAGCTGCAGGTCTCCGATCCGGGCTTGCCCCTGAAAACCGCAATCACCGGATAGACCTCACGGAGGGCCACCGCAAAGCGCTCTTCCACAAAGTCTTTCTGCTGCCCGTCCCGGATCGGCATCCAGCCGCGCAGCCTGAGATCGCCGTTCTCCCGCTTTTCCACCAGTCGCTTGATCGCAGCCTTGCCCTCGTGATCGAGCACCCAGACCCGGTCCCCCTCCCGCGCCCGCGTGTCCGGTGCCACAAGGCAAAAGGCCGAAGAGGCTATCCCCTCGGGGATCATCGACTGGCCGATTGCCGAGACCCAGAACATATCCTGATCCATGGCTGTCTCCGGTGTTGGCAAAGGGTCACGCTCGGGCTGCGGCTTGCCCCAGCCCTGAATGGAGCATTTCGCAAGCCCCCGGTGCGGGGCCGTGGTCTCCGCAAAGCTGGTCCAGGCGGGGGGTGCCGATTCGGCGGGCGCGGGGTCCCGTGGCGGGCCAATGTAGAACTCAAGGCCAAGGGCACGGCAAAGGGCGCGCAAAGTCTTAGCTGTTGGAGATTTACCTCGCCGCAAGCTCTGAATTGGTGCGGTATCTGTCCGATTAAAAGCGCGCATTGTCAGTTGGGCTTGCGTCAAACCCAATTCTACCCTGCGTGCATCAACTACATTAAACAGCGCTTTCTGTTCCATTGGTGCATGTATCCACCATTTTAGCACCAACGCGCAATATACCAGTGTAAATAGCCACTAGATTCTTCTTGCAGTGTATATTTATTCTAGGCTCAATTAGCATTGATTATGCGTGGCGTGTTACAGGCAGGATGCCTGCGGCGGCGGCAAGTATCGCGCGCGGCGTTTGGTGGCTCGGAAGGACGGCAAGGTGGAACCACCGAAGGCAGCTGTCCAGGTATTTGGTCGCGATACCTCGATGGCGGCGCGGAAAGGCCTTTAACCGCTCATGCCGACTGTTCACGGTTTGAATGTGCAATTCACCACGGACACGTTCTCCGGCGGTCCGGTCGAGACTTTCATGGCTGATGCCCGTTTCTGCGGCGCAGGGCGGGTAACCGGTGCCGCCATCACTCACCGGGAGAGCGTCCCCATCAAGACGTGGCTGCAGAACCGTTTTGAGATGTTCGGCCGTCACCGCAGGCAAGACAGCACTGATGGCGGTGCCTGATCGGTCGACCGCAACGAGGACCGGAACCTGCTCCTTCGACAATCCGCGTTTCGAGGCCTTTCCCCCGCGTTTGCGGGCTTTTCGAGAGAGATTACGGTCCCCTTTCCGGCTGCGCGGAAAGAACGTCCCATCGGCTTCGACGATTCCGCACAGCCTGACCGCACCGACCGTTACGGCCTCGGGAAAGCGATGACGCCAACGAAAAGCTGTGGTGTCGGCCACCATACAACGCCCGTCGGACGCCTTTACCGTTTCGCCGTCGCGCAGGGAAGCTGCGAACCCTGCCCATCTGTCCCTGTGGCGCAAGCGGGCAAGCGGCGTCCCGGTCAGCGCGTTGAAGGTTTTGCGACAGCCTTTGCAAAAGAACCTCGTAAGGCCACTTGCATGGCCCCTGATGATCGCACCGCCCGAAGCACAGTGCGGACAGATACGCCCCTCGCGAACATTCGCCTCAGGGAGATCGATCACGCTTTCCAGCGACGATACCCCGGCAACGAGCCGTCCGGTCTCAGCCCGTTGTTTCGATGAAAGGTCGTCGATCTCGTTGAGCCACACCAGAAAAGCCTGATGATCCATGTGCCGCACCCCATAATTTTGTTCATGGTGTGTTCTATTACAGGTTGGCACGCATAATCAATGCTAATTGAGCCTTATTCTATTTAAAGTGACTTTATGCACCGATCTCATCTTATCTCTCTTCTCAGCCACTTCAGGGAAACCACGCCGCGTGCCGAGGCCACAATTTCCAACTGGATAGTCGGCCACGCTAGGCTTTTTCAGCGTCTGCGAAACCGACAGCCAGTCACGGACGTCACATATGAACGTACCTTCCAATGGTTTTCCGACCACTGGCCCTCCGGCCTTGCGTGGCCCGACGACATACCGCGCCCCGCGCCTGCGCCTGATTCGCCTGCGGGCCTGGCTGCGGCTCCCGCGGCCCCGCAAACCGGGGATGCGCCATGAGCGGGCGCTGCGATAGATGCGGGGTCGCGGGAGCCGGGATTTACGAGCTGGCGCTCATGCGCGTTGATGACGGGCTTATGGACCCGGACGCGGTTGCCTGTGCGCGCATGGTGGAGCTTTGTCCGGACTGCCGGGACACCCTGGCGGCCCGCGTCGCGCAGCTTGTCCCGGTTTGGGAGGCGGATGGCCCCGCCAATCGTCACGACGCCGGGACGGAGGGGGCGGCATGAGCGGGGTGCCGATCCCTGATCTGGTAAAGCGGGGCGCTCTTTTTGTGGTGAACCACTCGGCGGGAAAGGACAGCCAGGCCATGCTTTTGTGGATGAGGCGCACAGGCATCCCGGAAGGTCAGATGCTGATTGTTCATGCCGATCTGGGCGACGTGGAATGGCCCGGAAACCTTGACCACATCCACGCGACTGCCGGCAACGTTCCAATCATCACCGCCGTGTCCAGGACCGGCTTTTTTGACATGGTTGAACGGCGCGGCATGTTCCCGAGCCCGGCCATTCGTCAATGCACGCCAGACCTCAAGCGCGGTCCGATCGAGCGCGAGGTGCGGGGGTACCTGAAAGGGCACCCGGAGTTTGGCGGACTGGTGGTCAACTGCATGGGGATGCGGGCGCAGGAAAGCGCGGCGCGGGCCAAAAAGACCGTGTTCCGGTTGTCGCGGCGCAATTCGAAGGCCGGGCGGGAATGGTATGACTGGCTGCCCATCCACGATCTGACGGAATCCATGGTCTATCAACTGATACGCGATGCGGGTCAGGAGCCGCATTGGGCCTATGCGGCGGGCATGACGCGGCTTTCGTGCTGCTTTTGCATCATGGCATCTGTTGCCGATCTGCGCACTGCGGCCCGACTGCGGCCCGGTCTCTACGGTCGCTGTGTGAACGCCGAAAAGCGGCTTGGGCAGGTGCTGTCCATGTCCCGCAAGCCCCTCGAAAAACCCACTGGTGTCGCGGCGGATGGCCCCGGCACCGTCCCCGATGGCAAATCCAGGAGCATATAGCCATGGCCTTCACTGACGTTGCACCACCCGAAACGAACACCGCCAGAACGGGCATATCATTTTCCCTGTGGATTTCGAAAACCGCGTCTGCGGCGCGCCTGAGCTTCACGGCGGCGGCGCAGATGGAGATTTTCGAACGCTCCATCATCGCAGAGCGCTGCTTTGCGAAGGCGGGTCGCGGCCCCGACGAGGGCAGGCTGCTGCTGGTCATGCAGGCAGACGGGGATCTGGAGTTCAGGGCGACAATGCGTGGAGGGGCCTCGATCAGGATGAATGTCTGGGATCCTCTGCCGAAAGACAAACGCCCCGCCGGAGCCGTTGATCTGATCGGTACCGGGCATGGTGGGTTGCTGTTTCGGCTGCCCCGCGTCGCGCAGCTTGTCCCGGGCCTGGCGGCAGGATGGACGCCGAACACGGTCTGAAGCGGCCGGAGCGGGACCGGTGAGCGGGACCCTTCGAATAAACCGCTGGGATATCCGCGCCACTCCTGACGCGGGCATGGCCACACTGTCGCCGGGACATACGACAATTCAGCTTGATCGGCGGGATATATACCGGCTTGTGCTGGATCGGGCCAATCGTCACGACACCGGGATCATTACCGTCCCGCCCGCGGCTGTTCTGACCGCCGCGCTGTGGTTGCTGGACCGTGTTCCGGGAGGTGTCACATGAGGTCCACCGGGCACCGCCACCCGTCTCCGCCACGATTGTCCGTTTTCGTGGCGGCACCTGCCCCGACCCTGCGCAGATCCTGTCTTGCGCGGGTCGGGGGCTTCTGGCGGGGCCTGTGCGGCGCGGTGGCGCGGCTGGAGGATCACTGGCTGGGGGATTTGATCGGGGTGGTTTCGCTTTTCGGTGTGCTTTGGATGTTCCTGTTGTTTGGTCACGCGCTCGGGGGCACCCGATGAGCGCGCTGGCGGAGTTCAGGGAGATGCGGCGCGCGCTTGGTGGTGCGGCCGCGTTGTTGCGCAGGATGGATCAGCACAGCGCGCGCGGTGCGACCGGTGCGACCGGTGCGACCGATACAGCCCGTGAGCTGATCGGGCTTTTGCGCGTGGCGGTTGCACAGGCGCATGCCCTGGAAACTGCCGGGCATATGGACCGGGCGGAGCGCGCATTGCACGCCTCCCGATTGCCAACCGGGACTGCAGACACAGGGCGGCGGGCGGAGCTGAGGGCGGCGCTTGAGGGACTGGGCCCCGTGACACGGCTGTCCGGCTGCCGGACCCGTGCGGTCACAAGGATTATCGTCTGGACGGCGCACGTTGCCGATCTGGACGCGGACACGCTGCGCGGCGCGGGTCGTACCGCCGGGGTGGTCCGGGCGCGGCAGTTGGCCATGCTGCTGGCGGCGGCGCTGACAGGCGCGCCCCTGACCGCTATCGGGGCGGCTCTCGGAGGGCGGGATCACACAACGCTCCATCACGGCATCAAGCGCGCGAAGGAGCGTCTGGCGGTCTGTGATGATACCGCCCTGATGGCGATGGGGGTGCTTGAGGGGCTCGCTGCGGACGCACCCGTGGGGATGGCATGATGCATGCGGCGTCCCTCATCCGTTCGGATCGGCTTCGGCGGGTGCATGCATTGCTGCGGGACGGGCGCGAGCATTCGACGCGGGAGATCGTGACGGGCGCGGATGTCTGCGCGGTGAATGCGGTGGTGGCGGAGCTGCGCGAAAACGGAGCGCGGATTGTCTGTCGACAGGGACGTGACTTCAACACGGGCGGGCGCATCTGGTTTTACCGGATGGTGAGACCTGCCCCGCAGGAACAAGGCCCACGGGACCGGGGGCATAGACAGGTAGCGAAGGATATCGGCTCATGATCGAGACAGGGGAAGCCATCAGGGCACGTATCGACGCGGACTGGCTTGACGAGGGCCGGAAGATTGTGGAGCGGGAGCGGGAGCTGGACGGCGCGCGCGATAGTCTGGCCTGGCAGATGGGAGACTGGGCAGCGGGTCGGGAGACCTCCTATGGCGATATGACCGGCCTGGCGGCGGAACTCGATATTCCGGTGGGCACCCTGAAGAACCGGGCTTCGGTTGCGCGCCGGATCGAACCGTCACGACGCCGGGAGGGTTTGAGCTGGTCGCATCACGCCGAAGTCGCGAAACTTGACCCCGGGGAAGCGGAGGCGGCCCTGTCGGAGGCCGCGCTGTATTCGTGGTCGGTCGACCGGCTGCGCGGGGTGCTGCATGAGCGCGGTGCGACGCGCGCGGCGGAACGGCAGGTCGCGGCGCTCGAGGCGCAGGTCGCGGCGCTCAAGGCCACCCATGCGGCCCCGGATCAAGCGCGGGGTGTGATCGATTATACCCGGGCGGAGATCGAGGCGGGCGGCAGGATGATGCTTGAAGGGTGCAGGCGTATCCTGGCGGCGGTCACAAGCGAAGACCTGGGTCGGGCTGCGGGCACGTTGCACGGCAATGCGCGGCGCAGGCTCGCCCCGTCCCTTGAAGCCCGGATGAACGGCATCGTTGCCCGCACCGATCCCCTGTTCGAGCGGATAGGGCAGGCCTTTGACGCGCTCTCCGGCAGTCCCGCCGACCGTCACGACGCCGGTACGGTCGGGCGGGATGAGGGTGCTGAACCGGCACCGGCACCGGGTCGGGCCGCAGCATCATGACCCGCCTCCGCCTCCGCCTGCGCAATCACAAAACACCGGCGCGCGCCGGGCCTGCCGCCCCTGTGCGCCCGGACTCTGTGACGCAGGGCAGCCGCTCCGCTGATCCGGCGGTGGCGCGGGCACGGCTTGATGCGGTGGCGCATTCCGAACGGCTGGCGGCACTGGGTATGGCGCGGGCGCAGGCCGATGCGCAGGCTGCAGCCCGGGCAGACACGTCTGTATACAGCGTGCGACGCTGGCGTGCGGCGGTGGCGGGGCTGCCTTTTGCGGATCGCCCCGGAGCATTGTCGGGTCAGCAGGGTGGCGCACGGCGACAGGCCCTGTCGCCGCATATGCAGGACTGCGTGGAAGCGCTGCTCTATGAGCATGGGCCCCATCTGACGGCCCCCCATGTGGTGCGGGTTCTGGCGACACGCCACGGCGCGGCGCCGTCATTGCGCTCGGTGCAGCGCTGCCTGGGCGATCTGAAAGTCACAGGCGCGCGCGCTTTCCGCTGTGAGCGACCCGGACGGACATCGCTCGCGGCGCGCCCCTGCCTTTGGCAGCCGCGCGGCGGGAGCGGATGCCCCCAATATGGTCTGGGAGCTGGACAGCACGCCTGCGGACGTGATGTGCAGTGACGGGCGTCACACGCTGGTGGGGGCGATTGATGTGTGGCCCCGGCGCGGGCGTGTGCTGGTGGTGGCGAGCAGTCGGGCGACGGCGATCTGCGCGCTTTTGCGGGCCTGCATGATCGCCTGGGGTGTGCCGGAAACGGTCCGGACCGATGAAGGCAGGGACTACACGTCCAGACATCTGTCCCGGGTGCTCGCCGATCTGGGTGTGGATCATGACATCTGCCCCCCTACACGCCGGAGGCGAAGCCCTTTATCGAGAGGTTTTTCGGCACGATGACGCGGGATCTGTTTGCGTATCTGCCGGGGTTTGTCGGACACAACGTGGCGGATCGCAAGCGGCTTGAGGCGAAGAGGTCCTTTGCCGCGCGGCGGGGTGAGGGAGATCGGGAGACGTTCAGTGTCAGTCTCACCGCCGCCGCGCTTCAGCAGAAATGCGATCTGTGGTGTGAGGCTGTCTACGGGCGGCGCAGCCACAGCGGCACGGGTGAGAGCCCCTTTGCCCGGGTCGCGGGCTGGACGGCCCCCTTGCGGCGTATTCCCGATGAGCGTGCGCTGGACGCGCTGCTGGCGGAGCCCATCGGCGGTGGCGGGCGGCGATCCATAGGCAAGAGCGGGATCTCGGTGGGCGGGCGGCACTATATCGCGCCGGAGTTCGGCTCACGGATAAAGGTAACGTGTCGAGGTTCGGATGGACCCGGGCGATCCGGCACATCTCTTTGTGTTCGCTCTGGACGGCACCTTCCTGTGCATGGCTGTGGATCCTGACCGGATCGGTGTGGACCGTGCGGCTGTTGCGGCACAAGCGAAGGCCGATGCCCGGAAACGGGACAGCGCGGCGCGCAGGCGGGCGCGGGATCTTGGACAGGGCCACGCCCCGGGCCGCGCGATGGATGAGGTGCTTGAGGCGGCCGGGCGCGACGCAGGCAAGGTGGTGGCGCTGCCACAGGGCGGTGTGCGCCATGAAACGCCGGCACTCGAACAATCGGGCAGGGCGAAGCAGGCTGCGCAGGCAAGCCGGCAGGCTGCGACCCGCACGGGTCCACCGGCACCCTTCAGCGACGTTTTGAAGAAGCTGTATCTCCCGGAGGGAGACTGACAAAATGACCAGACAGATAGCCCGGCTGCATTCGGATGCTGCGGAAACGGAAGATCCGGCGTCACCGCCGCCTCTCGACGCCCTGCACCGCGCGGTGGCCGCAGAGATGGCCGGATACGGTCTGAGCCAGACAGATGCGGCACGCGGTATCGGTGTCGGAACCGCAATGTTCAACCGCTGGCTGAATGGCAGGCATGAGGGTGACAACGACAGGCTGGCGGGCAAGGCCCGTCTCTGGCTCGAGACCCGGGCCGAGGCACGGGAGCACACACTGCTTCCCGCGGGTCTCGACGCCCATGCCGAGCTTGGCGTGACGGGTGAGGTGATGGCCACGCTGGCCCATGCGCAGGCCACGGGTGACGTGGTCTTGATCCATGGGCGTTCAGGTACGGGCAAAAGCCGGGCTCTGCGTCGCTATGCGGACACACGGGCCGGCGTCCATCTGTTGACCGTGACCTGCGGCATTACGTCTCTCGCGGGTCTTTACGGACGGATTGCCCGGACGCTGGATGCGGACGGGCGGCGCACAGCGCTGGAGATGGAGGACGCGATCCTTGCACGGCTGGAGGGGCGGCAGGCCTTGCTGGCTATAGACGAGGCGCAGCACCTCTCGGCCCGGCTTGTCGATGCGTTGCGCGGGCTGCGGGATCTGTCCGGTGCCGGTCTGGCTCTTGTCGGCGACGACACCATCCGTATGACGCTTGGGCGCTGTCCGCAGGTGACGGGGCGGATCGGTATCCGGGCCGGGCTCACGGCACCGGGCCAGATGGATGTCACGGCGCTGGTCACGGGCGTTCTGGGTCGGGCACCGGAGCGTGCAGAGCGGGAGGCGGCACTGGCCGCCGCGACCGGCCCGGGTGGAATGCATGCACTGCGGCGGTTGCTGGCACGGGCGTTCATGATTGCGCGCGCCGATGGGCGGGATGCCATCGCCCCTTGTGACATGACCGGAGCGGCGGCGGGCGGAGCGTAACAGCACAAGACAAGGGAGACAGATATGACAGATCGGCAAAACAGCGATACGCAGAATGTGCCGGACAGCGCGGGCCGCGTGGAGATCGACGGCGAGATCTATATGCGCGATGGTCGGGGGCGTCTGACGCCCCGGGCCATGGTGCGCCCGCAGGATGAGCTGCAGGATGAGATGGTGCGCAGGATTATCGGCTATGCGGGTGATCTGTCACAGCGGATAAGCCGCTTTCGGGTGCATTGTTTTGACGACATCGGGGGCTTTGACGCGCTGCTGGAACAGGAATATGGCGGCCACACCCGGCGGTCGGTAAAGGGCAACCGCACCTATCTCAGCTATGACGGGACATACAAGGTTCAGGTGCAGATCGCCGAGCGTGTCGCCTTTGGGCCAGAGCTTCAGATCGCACGTGATCTCGTAGAGGAGTGCCTGGCGGAATGGGCCAGGGACAGCCGGAACGAGATACGCGCCATCGTCTCCCATGCTTTCCAGGTGGACAGGGAAGGCGAGATAAGCCGCAGCGGGATTTACGCACTGCTGCGGCTCGATATCGAGGATGGGCGCTGGCAGCGGGCTATGGCGGCGATCCACGCCGCCATGCGCCCTGTCGGGTCCAGAACATACATCCGTTGCTATCACCGCGCCACGCCGGACGCGGCCTGGGAAGCGATCACCGTCGATCTGGCGAAGGCGGGATAAGGCCATGGCCCGCCCCGCCAAAGATGATCGTGCCCGCCTGATGCGGGCCTGCCGTGCGGTCGGCCTGGATGAGGAGGCCCGCCACGACATGCAGATGGCCGTGACCGGCAAGGCGTCCATGCGGGACATGGGTGGCGCTGATCTGCGCCGCCTGCTTGATCGTCTGAACGCCGCGCAGGGGCGGGGGGGAAAAGGGGTCGGCCACCGCCATCCGCCGGCCCCGCGCGCCGATCTGCGGCTCATTCATGCCCTCTGGTCCGAGCTGGGCCGGAAGGGTGCCCTGAACAAAACGGGCCGGGCCGGGCTCAACGCTTTTATCCGGGCCCGCTTCGGGGCGCATTGGTCCTTTATCCCTGTGGATGTGGATGCGCTCACCGACACGGGCTGTATCACGGATGTGATCCGCGCGCTGAAAGCAATGCTGGCCCGGGCCGAAGCCGGCGAGACGAACGGAGGCGAGGCGTGATGGTTGAAAAATCGAGGATCGAGTGGACCGATCACACGTTCAATCCATGGGAAGGCTGTCTGAAGGTCGCGCCGGAATGCGACCACTGCTACGCCGAAGCGCGGGATGTGCGCTTCACGGGCGGCACCCATTGGGGGCCAAAGGCACCACGCCGCCGGACAAGTGCGGCGAACTGGAAAAAGCCGCGCCGCTGGAATGCACAGGCAGACGCCTTCCAGGCCACCCACGGACGCAGACAGCGGGTGTTCTGCGCTTCCCTGGGCGATGTCTTCGACAACGCGGTGAACCCCGACTGGCGCGATGATCTTTGGGCGCTCATTCGCGAATGCGACCAACTGGATTGGCAACTGCTCACGAAGCGCCCGCAGAATACGGGCGGGATGCTGCCGCCGGACTGGGGCGATGGCTGGCTCCACGTCTGGCTGGGCACCAGCGCGGGGTCGCGGAAAACGGCAGGACAAAATATCCCCCACCTGCTGGCCACGCCGGCGGCCCTCCGTTTTGTCAGCGCAGAGCCGATGCTGGAGCCGGTCGATCTGACCCGACTTGACATGCTTGATATCTTTCGCGGGACAAAGGACGTCGATGACCAATATCTGCCGCATCACTTCTTTGATGCGCTGCGGGGACAGTCGGACATCCACCCGGTTCACGGTGCCGAACCGGACTGGGGGAAGCTTGACTGGGTTATCTGCGGCGGGGAAAGCGGACCGTTCGCCGGGGCCATGCACCCGGC
Source organism: Roseovarius sp. (assembly GCA_965207105.1). Lineage (GTDB taxonomy): Bacteria > Pseudomonadota > Alphaproteobacteria > Rhodobacterales > Rhodobacteraceae > Roseovarius. Next base: position 241,013 of record CBDBLS010000043.1, read on the forward strand.
CTGGCCCCGCGGTCTGCGCGATCAATGCGTGGCGGCCGGGATTCCGTTTTTTTTCAAGCAGTGGGGCGAGTATCGCGGCACCGACGATGATTTTACGCTCGCCGGACTGTCAGATCACCTGCCGGTGCGGACGGTCGATGACGGCGGCAGGCTCCATTTCGGCGGGCACCCGACCGATTTTGACGCCTGGACAACAATCGCCCGGATCGGCAAAAAGCGTGCCGGTCGCATGCTCGACGGCAGGGAATGGAACGAGGTGCCGAATGGTAGCCTGGCCCGGGCCGAAGCCGGCGAGACGAACGGAGGCGAGGCGTGATGATCGACAGGTCTGATCCCGATCTCCACTGCGGTGATTGCCTTGAGGTGCTGCCGCGCCTTGTGGCGGATCGGGGCGCGGGGTTTGATCACATCATCACTGATCCTCCTTACGAGGACGTCCACCACGCGCATCACGCCAGGGGCACCATAGCCCGTACAGATGGACGGGGCGCGCCGCGCCCTGTCCCTTATGCCGGCGTAGAGTCCATCCGGGAGGCAGCCGCGCAGGCGATGGTGGCGGGCTCGGCGGGGTGGGTGCTGGTGTTCTGTCTGGCCGAGGGGGTACGCCCATGGCATGATGCGCTCACGGGGGCCGGGGCGCGTTGGCACGGCACCATGGCCTGGATCAAGCCGGATGCGGCACCACAGTTTGCCGGTATTGGCCCGGCGCGGGGCTTTGAGTGCATTGCTGTGGCCTGGGCGGGATCCGGGCGGCGGCGCTGGAATGGCGGTGGGACGCGGGGCGTTTTGACGTGTAACACCGCCAAAGGCGGCCTGCCGGGCTCCAAGCCCGTGCCGGTGATGGCGGCCCTTGTCGACCTCTTCAGCCAGCCCGGCGAGACGCTCTGTGATCCGTTTATGGGATCCGGCTCAACAGGCATGGCGGCGGTGCATGCCGGGCGCGGCTTTACGGGGGTCGAGATCAATCCGGAGACGTTCGGGATGGCGCAGGGGCGGATATCGACTGCGGTGCTGTCTCCGTATCTGCCTCTGTGTCCCCGCGCCCGTCAGACGGAGTTGTCTCTGTCATGAGCACTGCTCATTCCGCCCTGCCGGGGTCATTGCCGGAGATCGCCGATCATATCGGCAGGGACGCAGCCTGCGCCATTGCACTCGCCTATGGCGGGCGGAACTGGCGTGTGCCGTCGCGGCTTGACAGCGTGGGCGGGCACGGGCTTGCGGCGTGTGTTGGAAAGGATGCGGCCCGGACACTGATAGCCGCCTTTGGGGGCCATGTGCTGGATATCCCGATGGCGCGGCGGCAGGTGGTGTCCTGGCTGGCGCGCCGGAACCTTACAGCTGCGCAGATTGCAGAGCGGCTGCACATCACAGAGCGCAGCGCGCGCCGATACATCGGACAGAGCGGGAAATCGCGGGGATGAGCGACAACGAGGCTGTTGCGGCATTACTGGACCAGGTTGCAGTGCGGCGAGAGGATGTTGATATGGTCGAGGGCATTACGACTGCAATTCCCGAAAACAACGGTGTGGTGGATATCCCGCAGGCGGCGCGGAGTGTCGTCGAGATCCAGCTCTATGGCATCATCGGCCATGGGCAAGACCTGCATGACGCCTGTTTGGCCTGGGTGAAGGCGGCGCAGGCACCGGATCATCGAGGCTCTGGCGGACCATGGTCCGGTGCCAAAGGGCAACGCGCCCTGATAGACTGACGTGCAATCAGTAAAACAGGGCAGACAATGACGCCGACACCGGAACACTGGCAGACCTTCGCCTCCATTCTCGCTATTATCGCGCTTCTGGGTGGAGCGGCTCTTGGATTGAAGCGCATGGGCTTTTTCCGGGGCAATGGCGATACGTCCGACACCGCGTCACATACCAGGCTGGAGGGCCGCGTTGAAAAGATCGAGAGCGGCGCCGGCGGATTGCGCGAAGATGTCACGCGGCACGGTCACCTGCTGACAACGGTTGAGAAAAGCATGAGCGGCATGCGGGAGGAGACAGAGAAGCACGACCAGCGGATCAGATCGCTGGAGACCGCCTTTCCGTCGCTTGCCACCCGGGATGACCTCGCCGCGCTGCGATTGCTGCTTGAACAGCAAGGCGGCGATGTCCGGGAGATTAAAACAATTCTCGACGGCGCCAAATCGGCGACGGACACCCTGACCCGGACGGTCGCCATTTTGAATGAACATCTTCTGAACGGGAAGGCCTCATGAGCAGCTCCTATACCGATACCCTGAACGCGCACCGCCGCCTTGCGGTGCTGATCCATTTGCAAGCCTGTTCGGACCACCGCTCGAATGGAGAGATCCTCTACGAGGTGGCCAACGGGGTGGGCATTGTGACCAGCCGTGAGGCCATGGCGACCGACCTGGCCTGGCTGCGCGACAAAGACCTTGTCGGGATCGAGGATCACGAGGGGTTCCTGGTCGTCACGATCACGCCGCAGGGTCTGGATGTTGCTCTTGGCCGGGCGCGGCAGGACGGCGTGCGCCGGCCGGTGCCGAAGGCGGGTTGATATGCGCCGCCGCAAAATCGATCTCCTGCCCGCCGCCTTGCAGGACTGGCTGCGCGAGGAACTCATGGAGCGGGGTCACTCGGATTACCGGGAGATCACGGAGGGCCTCAATACGCGCATCGCCGGGGCCGGTATTGAAATCTCTGTCGGCAAAAGCGCCGTCATTGAATACGGCGCGGAGCACCGCGAGTTTGCAAAGCTGCAGCGGGAAGCCTCCGGCTGGGCTGCGGAATGGATAGGGGAGGTCGGGCTGGAGGATGAGGCCCGCCGTCATTCGGCACTCTTCGAGATGATCACCACGCTGGCCTTCAAGGCCACGAAGGCTCGCTTCAAGGAGGCCGGAGAGGATATTTCGCCCCGGGATCTGCATTTTCTGGGGCGTATGCTGAAAGATCTGATGGCCTCCTCCGGCCTGCGGGAGGCGCTGTCGGAAAATGAGCGCCGACGCCTGGCTGCGCAGGAGCGCCGTGCAGGGGGCGGAGCGCGCCACCACCGCCGCGCGTCGCGCGGGTCTCAGCCCCGGGGTGGCCGCCGCGATCCGGGCGGCTGTGGAAGGCGGACCCGCAGCACCGGAGGTGACTGCATGAGCGGGCGGGATCTTTTGCCGTATCAACGCAGATGGGTCCAGGATCGGACCGGGTTGGCCGTCATCGAGAAATCCCGACGCATCGGCATTTCATGGGCCGAGGCCTATCATGCGGTCATGCATGCGGGCGAGGGACGCGGCGATGTCTACTATCAAAGCTATGCCCGCGACATGACGCGTGGCTTCATCGATGACTGCGCGGGCTGGGCCGGCGATCTCGGAATTGCCGCCCACGCCGCCGGTGAAGTCCTGATCGACAACGAAGGCACAGACATTCAGGCGTTCCGGTTGCGTATGGCCTCGGGGCGGCAGATATTTGCAATGACATCGAGCCCGAGGGCCTTTCGCTCGAAAGGCCGGCCAGGCGATGTGGCCGTGGTCGATGAGGCCGCGTTTGTCGATGATCTTGATGAAGTGCTGAAAGCCGCGCTGGCGTTTCGGACATGGGGCGGGCGGGTGCGCATCATTTCCACCCACAACGGCGAGGCCTCGCCCTTCAACACGCTCTGCCGCGATATCCGCGAAGCCCGCCAACCCGGCACTGTGCAGCGTGTAACACTGGCCGACGCCCTGGCTCAGGGCCTTTATGAGCGGATCGCCGCGATCACGCGGCAGCCTGTTACGCCCGGGGCGGCAGGGGCATGGGAGGCTGGCATACGCGCCCAATATGGCCGCTTTGCCGCCGAAGAGCTCGACTGCATACCATCCGCGGGTGGCGGAGCCTGGATTACATGGGACCTGGTGCGCGCGGCGGAACACAGGGATGCGGGCCGTCCGGAAAACAGCACAGGGTCTCCAACCTTCATTGGAGTCGACATTGCGCGCCGTCGCGATCTCTGGGTGGCCGCTGTGATCGAGGATACGGGCGGTCTGCTCTGGCTCCGCCGGATGGTGACATTGCGGGATGCGCCCTTTTCCGAACAGCGGGCCGAACTCGCGCGCCTCGTGCGCATCCATCGCCCGCTCCGGATCGCGGTGGATCAGACCGGGATGGGTGAGGCTCCTGTTGAACAGTATCAGGAAGATCACGGCACCCTGACCGTGGAAGGGGTGCAGATGTCGGCGTCGCGGCGGCTTGATGTGGCGACACGCCTGCGGGAGGTCTTCGAGGATCGCCGGATACGCATTCCGGCCGATGACGCGCTTGGAAACGATTTGCACGCGATACGTGTTGAGCCCGGTGCCACCGGCGCACCGCGTCTTGTAGCGGATCGTTCCGGCACGGATGGTCACGCTGACCGCTTCTGGGCCATGGCGCTGGCCGTGAGCGCCGCCGCCGACACCGCAGGCCCCTTCGAGGCCCGGGTCGGGGCGGGACGGCACGGTGTGATGGATGGACCCGGGTCAGGCCATGAGATCGATGTCACTCTCGGTGTCGCCTGGTCAGCCCTTGGCCGTGCGATGAGGTGAGAGCGATGGATATACCAAACCGACCACAGACCGACGAGATCACGGCTCCGCAACAAAGCTGGATCGGGGGGTCCCCGATATGGAACCGGAGCGCCGCCTGGAGCGATGGCATTGGCCGTGATCCCGGGGCATGGCGCACGGGATCGTCCGACCTGAGTGCGGCGGAGGCGGCACTGCAGGACCCCAAGGTGCGTGCGCTGCTGGGACAACGGATCGAGATGGGTCTTGCGGCCCCGCTCGAAATTGAACCCGGCGGGAAAATGCGTCGGGACCGTATGGCGGCCGGGGATCTGGCGGCCCGATTTGCAAATATCGAAATCGACAGCATCTGTCGCGAACTGGCCTATGCCGCCTGGTACGGATGGTCGATTGCCGAATGCATCTGGGATGTTTCGGGAAGTCAGGTACGTCTGGCGGATTTACGACCCCGCTCACCCCGCATCATCCGATGGGATGCACAGACCCATATGCCTTTGCTGCTGACCCGGGCGGCACCGGGCGGCATTCCCCTGCCGGATGCCAAATTTGTTCTGGTGCGCGCGCCCCGCGCCAATGGTGGCTGGCCACACGGACCGGGTCTGAGCAACTGGTGCCTCTGGCCGATCTGGTTCAAGCAACAGACCGTGCGCATGTGGGCATTGGCGCCGGAGCGATTTGCCTCGCCGGTTGCTCTCACCAGGCACAGGATAAACGCGACCGACAGTGAGATCAAACTGGCGCTGGAGGCAACGGAGGCGCTGGCGACGGGGGCCTCTATCTCTCTGCGCGAGGGGCAGGATATCGAGCCTCTCGAAAGCTCCAAACGCACCGGTGCCGATTATGCCGACTTTCTCCTGCGGATGGACCGCATGCTTGCAGACGCCATCACCGGGCAGCACGCCACCGCCGAGATCGGCCAGCATGTGGGCACGGGCGCGGCACATCTGAAGATCCTTGAGCGGCTCGTGGCCGCAGATGCGCGGCGCATCTGTGCGGCACTGCAAACAACCATCGCCACATGGCTCACACACTGGAACTTTCCCGGTGCCGCCGTGCCGCGCCTGCGTCGGGATCTCAGCCCGCCGGAAGATCTGGAAGCGCGGGCACGTCGCGACGCGACCATTGCCCGAGCTTCGGGACTGCGGCCTACGAGGGCCTATGTCGAGGACATCTATGGCGGTCAGTGGGAAGAGACATCCGCCCCTGCCGACGGGCCCGCCGGGACGCCGCCCGCAACACCTGCAGCACCGGCACGCCTCGCTGCCGGGAGCGCGGATGACGATGCGGTGGATCGGGCGACCGCCGCCCTGCTGGGCGATTGGGAGGCGATGATGACCCCGGCGGCGAATCCCGTGATCCAGGCCGTCAGGCAAGCATCCGACTTTGCCGGTCTTCAGGAAACGCTGGGACGCGGTGATCTCTTTGATGCCATGGATACGCAACGGATCGCCGCAAGCCTCGGGCGCGCCGGCGCAGCCGCACAAATAGCGGAGGCCGGTAAAGACGGACCCGGGGGAGAGACATGATGACTGCCACTCAGGATGTCGCCGACATCATCGGGACCATGACCGGCAGCCATGGCTGATCCACCCCCCGATATCCGTGATGTGCCCCCCGAAGAGGCGGTGGAGTTTTTCCGCGCCAAAGGCTACCACATCGGCTATGACTGGCGCGACACAAAAGCCGCATGGCACGCCCGCTCCTTCACTGTCGCGAAGGTGATGCGCCTGGACATTTTGACCGATATCCGCGCCGCCGTCGACAAAGCCCTGGCCGAAGGGCAGACCTTCGAGACCTTCCAGCGCGATCTTGCCCCGCTGCTGATCGCCAGGGGATGGTGGGGCCGCAAGACCATGACGGACCCGTTGACCGGCGAGACCCGTGAGGCCCGGCTCGGAAGCCCGCGCCGCCTGCGCATCATCTATGACACCAATATCCGCATGGCGGTTGCTGCGGGGAAGTGGCAGCGGATCACACGCCTTGCCGACCGGCGTCCCTGGCTGCGCTATGTCGGCGTGCTTGACGCCCGCATCCGACCGCTCCACGCCGCACGGCACGGCACTGTGCTGCCCTGGGATCACCCATTCTGGCAAACACATTTTCCACCCAATGGCTGGCGGTGCCGCTGCACCGTGCAATCGCTCTCCGAGGCCGGTCTTGAGCGCTACGGATATCACGTCACGCCGCCGCCCGCAGGCTGGCGGGAAACCCGGCCGTGGAGCAACGCGCGCGCAGGTGAGATCAGACACATCCCGAAAGGGACAAGCCCGGGCTTTGATCACAACGCAGGCACCGCCGATCCTGTGGCCCGGACCCGCACCCTGCTCCGGGAGAGACTGGCGGGCGCGCCACCCGCGCTGGCGCGCGCCGCCACATCGGACGTGACGGAATGGATTGCGCGCGGGCGCGTAACGCGACAGGCCCTCGTCACCGCCACCGGACTGACACCGGATGATGCCGGCTTTGCCGATAACCTGCGCGGCCTCGTCGCCCAGGGCCCTGCATCCGCACGCGCGGCTGGACAGACCGGCGCGCTGATCAGCCCGGCAACACCGGAGACAGGCGCGGATCAGGCCGCCGCACAGGCCGTGCATGCCGCCTCTCTGCGGTTTCCGGCCACCTGGGTGGCGCGCGCCAATATCGCGCCCCTGCGCGCCGCCGGCAATCTGCTGGAGGCCGGCGGATCCTATGCGCCATCCGTCTATCGAGGACGCCCCGCAGCGCGAACACGGCCCGGTCTTGTGAAAACCGATGACAGCGCATGGGTCATTACCTCTCGCGACCCCGGCAACGCCACCCATGAATATATCCACCACCTGCAAGCGGCCATGCCGGAGATTGACCGGCTGTTTCAGGACCTGCATATCCGGCGGACCACAGGTGTGGATGGCACACGCGACGCTGTGGTCCCGCTTGATCCCTGCACGGGCACCGGACGCAAGGATCACTATGTCGATCCCTGCTTCGGACGGGAATACGGAGCTCCGATGCTCACAGGTCTTGACTATGATCCGGACCGCCCCGCCATCGAGGTCATGACCCGCGCCTTCCAGATGCTCTTCCACCCTTTGGCAGGCAAGGATGGCATTGATATCGATCTCGACAAGCTGGTGCGGGACGATCCTGAAATGCTGGACCTGGCCCTCGGATTGCTTTTCCACTACGATCCCCCCTGACGGACAGGAGACCACCAATGGCCATCCATACCATCCGCATGCCGGACCGCCTCTACGGGCGGGACCTGCGCACCATTGTCTGGGATGATACCGCAGGAACCGTGGAGGGCGATCATTCCTCCGTGCCCGGAATCGCGGCGACACTCGCCAGCCCGCCGCCGGTTGATAAAAGCCGGGAAGGCCTGGTGATCTTTCTCGATGATCCCGCCCATGACCCGCGCGACTTCCTGTTCATGCTTGCAGACAGCTACGCGGCGATCCTCGATGAGCCCCTGCGCTCCACATTGCCGCCCGTCTTCGACGGCATCCAACACAGGGCGGGCGTGGACTGGCCCGATCTCCTGCTCGACGAGCGGACCGCGGCCCAGTCCGGGTTTGCAGACGCCTGTTACACAGCACGCAAACAGGGCATGGCCCATGACGCGGCCATCGCCCTGGCCGATACGGAAACATTACAGATCTGGCCCGATTGCCCCGGACATCCCGGCTATGATATCCGACTCCCGTCGACAGCACATGACCCCCACCTTCAACGCCCTGTGCACAGCCTGTTGAACGGGCTCTGAACGGGGATGGGACGGGCTTGCCGCCCGCGCCCGGCGTGCAGGATTTACCCCGAAAAACAGGGTCTCGAACGCCCCGTAAATCCGACGTGGAGTCCAGCCGTTCCGGGCCTGTTCGCCAGCAGCTGAAAAAGCCCGTTTCCGGGCCATTCCAGATCAAAAGGCGTCCGGATTGCGCATTTTGCCGTCGCGGAGCCAAAACAGTGCCTCTGTAATCGCGCCCGGTCAAAACCGCTTCAAACGCCTGTTTCAAAGCCCTTTTACAATCCCTGACCGGGCTGGACAGGATTACGCATTTAGATTGTCACCCCACACGTCCCCGGCGAAAAGGGTACGCCTTCCGACATGGGTGTTTAGCGCCGTGATCATGGCGGCAAGAGTACTCTGTGCTTCAGCGGCAAAACCGATAACCATAGATGAGGTTTGCGATAAACCGGCAGCAAGAGCATTACTGCTCAGCGTTTCGGTTTCGGATTGAAATTTTTGCAGGGCGGATTGCATGATGCCGGTTTCAACACGGCCCCGCTCGGCAACGCCGCGATGGCTATCGAGTACCTCAAGCTTGTGTTTGACGTCCGATAGCTGCATGAAATCGCCTGAAAGATGGCGAGTGACATCCGTTGTAACCCCACTGGACAGTTCCTGGGTGAGTCGCTCCATATGTTGTTTGAGGGAGGTGCTTTGACGGCTCATCGCAAAGCTATGAGCAAGATCACCGATTGAATGTATGGGCATAAGTCAAATCCTCAGCACAGTTTGCAGCATTTCATCAATGGTTTGGATCATCCGGGCATTGGCGCTGTAGGCCTGCTCGACCAGAAGAAGCTGTTGCAGCTCGGCATCTGAATCCACGCCGTTTTGTAGTTCAAGTTCCGCCAGTTCGGATTGGCGCACTGTCGCAAAACTAAGCGATTGATCCAGAGTCAGCCGATCCTGGGCCAGACGAGACGTAAGTGTTGCAAAATGCCCTGCCGTCGAGCGGGCCACTCCACCGAGATCACCAGAGGAGAGCGACTGGCCTGCCTCAAGTACCGAGGCGAGCGCAGACAGCAACGTCCCGTTCCCCACAGGCCCTTGGGCGGCGGCGCCCAACCCATCCCGCAGGCGCCAGGTTTCTCCACCCTGATCAGGGTCCACCGCAGCATTCAGACTGATCCGGCCGACGATCCCAATCTCATTGAGAGGGTCGAATGCGGCCCCCCCGTCAGTGAACAAACCTGGATCGCCCGGAGCACGGGTGGGATCAAGACCGGTTTGCTGGAACCTCTCGATCAGGTCACGTGAGACGGCATCCAACTGGGTTTGCATATCAACGCTCAGGTCATCGCGAATGCTGAACAAGGCCGCAAGTCTGCCCCCTTCAATCGGGCTTCTTGACCCCGAGGGTTGGACATCAAAACCGTTGATCGTCAAACCAGAGAGCAGACCGTTGGACAGGGTCATATGGGGCGCCACCACGTTGGATTCATTGAACTCCAGTGTTGCGGCTGTTCCATCCAGAAGAATGGCGCCTCCGGGCGTGAAAAGGGCAACGGTGCCGTTGTCGCGCGGCACCTGGCGCACCGGGACAAACTCGGACACCTGATCGACAAGCGCCTGGCGCCGATCCTGCAGGGTTGCTGCATGATGATCCGCAGGTCCGTGGCGGGCGATCTGGGTGTTCACGTCGCGGATCTCGCCCAAGAGTGTATTGACGCTGTCGACCGCGCGGGCAATCTGCCCATCTGTTTCGGTGCGCCGCCGTTCAACTTCTGTCGAGGCGGCGTTGAGGCTGTTTGCCAACTCTCCAGCGCGGAAAATTGCGCTTTGAAGATAGGCGGGATTGTCAGGATTGGCCGAGGCGGTGATCAACCCGGCCTCAAATGCCGCCAATCGCCCACTTAGAGAGGCCGGATCATCAGGCGTGCCGATGACACGCTCGATTTGCGCCAGGAACCCCGCGCGCGTGTCGGCATAGGCCAGATCACTTCCCGCGTTTTGACGATCCGCGATGATGCCCTGATCTATCACCCGCGTGATGCCCGTAAACCCCACCCCCAGAAGGCCATAGCCAAGCGTTTCAATCTCTAACTGTCTGCGGGCATAACCAGGTGTCAGGGCATTCGCCAGGTTAGACGAAACAACATCGGCTGCGCCGGAGGTCGTTGTCAGCCCGCTAATGGCGCTGGACAGGGCGCTTGAAATACTCATGACAGGGCCTTCCTGTTAGGAATAAGGGGGTGGGAAGCCATTATTATCGTTTGATATTTGTGGTTTCCTGCAGCATCTCATCGACGGTCTGGATCACTTTGGCGTTCGAGGAGTACGCCCGTTGCGTCTGAATCATATCCGTCAATTCACCCGCGACATCCGTGGCGGATTCTTCGCGCGCAAAGGACACCACATCGCCGGTCGGGCCGTCGCCAGCATCCCAAAGGAAGAAGGATCCGCTGTCAGGTGATGGCAGATAGGTCTGCTGATCCATGGCGACCATGCCGTTGGGATTCGGCAGATCAACTAGCGGGACCTGATAGATGATTCGGGTGACGCCCGTATCGAACGAAGCTCTTACAAAGCCGTTCTCATCTATACGTGCCGACGTCATATTGCCAACGGGCGATCCATCTTTGGCAATGGAGAGCGGTGCGAAGTTGTCAGAAAGCTGCGTTAAGCCGTCTTTGGTGCCCAACTGGCCAATGTTGATTTCCATCGGTCCACCGTCAACATTGACAATTATGATACCGGTGGCGGGATCATAGGCTCCGCCAGACGTTGTTGTAACGTTGTTTAGAGTACCACCGGATGCGCGGGCATCATCGAAGGTCAGCGTGTATTCACCGATCGTAGCCCCCCTGTGCGGAGTCTGTAATGACTACTGTCCATTCGTTGGACTCGCCTGTGCCAGGCACTGTGGGTGTGAATTCGATCTGAATGCTTTCGGACTTTCCAAGGTTGTCATAGTACTCCACTGACAGTTGTCGGGGGTCCCCAGACGAACCAGACTCGGTTTCGGTGGCTGGCAGATTCACACCAAGGTCGATTCGGGTGGTTGGCTCACCGGTCAGTTGGTTCACGTTGATCTGGACCGGCTCGAGCCCAGCTGGTGTATCCCGTGGAAATGCGGGAATCGTACCGTCCGGACCGACCGGCCAACCGAGCAGCACGAGGCCCGATTCCGTCACCAGCCGACCGTCATCATCCGGGCGGAACGAGCCGGTGCTGGTCAACAGCATTTGCTGACTGCCATTGCCAATGGCAACTTCGCTCGCCTTGGCGACGGGAAGCATACCGCGCCCGCTGACCGCAAGATCGGTTGGGTTGTTTGTCGTGACGCGAGAACCATTTTGATCAACCAACCTTGTGGTGGTGCTGCGCACGCCACCAGCCGAATAGCTGCCCCCTGAAGAGGAAATCACCATCGATTGGAAATCGGCCTCAACGCGCTTGTAGCCGTAAGTCCCCGAATTTGAGATATTGTCAGAGATCGCCGCGAGCCGTGTCGCGTTGGCCTGTAGACCTGCCACGCCTGCATTCAAGGAAGAGGAAATTGTCATAGATACGCCTTTCTGCTGCATCGATTGGTTTCGATACACAGTTATAGGCGCGCCTTTAACAGCGAGCTAACATTTAAAATGCGTTCTATTTCCCCGAAGTCGGCGCGGATCGCGCCAGTCAAAGGACGATACAGAGATTTCAAAGACCTGTCGCAACGCGTTATTGGTTCGATCTGAGCAGGACTACCTCCAACCGGTTATTGCGGATTGCCATCGGATTGCTGACCACAGGTTCGCGATCCGCATGCCCGGTGATCCGTTGAACCCTCTCACGGTTCAGATCATCGGTTTGCAACATCTGACGCATTTGATTGGCCCGGGCTGTGGATAAATCCCAGACGGGATTTTGTTTCAATACCACAGGTTCGGCCCGCGTGTGGGCTTCGACGGCAATGCCGTTCTCGACCAGAGCACCGACCGAGGCGACCAATGCCGCCAGTTCCGTCAGCAGTTCTGTGGGCGTATCGGTTCCGGGCTCAAACAATTCAGAGCCCGGCAGATCAAACAGCTCAATCACCAACCCTTCATCGGTCACCCGTGTCAGGATGTGACGGCGGGTTTCGCGAGATACAGTGCTTTCGCCGACCCGGCCGGTCAGGGTCTCTTCAAGGGCTTTGAGGGCTTCGGTCTCGGCTCTTTTCTCTTCTTCGGCTCCCTCGGCACTCATTCCCATCTCGCCGCGGGCCTGTTGAGATTCAGTCGGACGCTGGTTTGTTGCACCGGTGCCGTTTTGCGGCAGGACCTCTTCGGAAAAGACGCTGGTGCCTCCGAATTCACCATCCCCGCCACCGGAAATCCGGTTGATCGGGATTGTCGGGCTGAAATAGTCAGCCAGACCTTTACGTTGTTGTTCTGTTGTCGCATTTAAAAGCCACATCAACAGGAAAAAGGCCATCATTGCCGTCACGAAGTCGGCGTAGGCGACTTTCCAGGCACCTCCATGGTGCCCATCGCCTTTTACGATTTTCTTCTTCTTGATGATGATAGGCGCGACATCGTTGCGCGCGCTCATCTCCACCACCTTTTTAACTCACCCAATTCCAAGGGATAGAGGCAAAGGGTTACGGCTGACTTAACGAATAAACTTGTGTTGAAATACCGATGCGGCTCCGACCAAAAAAAAATCACCCATTGCGCCAAGGATTGACCTCTGGCGTGCGTCCTACAATCGTGATGCGCATGATTGTAAGTGACGAAAACCTGGCCCATGCTGCAGCCGAGGGGGATGGCGACGCCTTCGCCCTGCTGCTTGAGCGGCATTATGACGGTGTGTTCCGGCTGGCGTTTCGCCTGATGGGCGCGCGTGATCAGGCCGAGGATCTGACCCAGGATGTCTGCGCTGCGTTGCCTGCCAAGATCAGCAGCTATCGTGGCGCGGCCAGGTTCACCACATGGCTTTGGCGCGTGGTGGTCAATGCCGCCCATGATCGCCGCCGCCGGGCGGCCACCCATGCCCGTCACGCCGCAGGCTGGGGCGATTGGGAGGTTGATCGCCGCGCCGCCAATGATGAAACCGCCGAGGCCTGGATTGGCTGACGGAAGCCATGCGCGCCCTGCCAGACGATCTGCGCGATACGCTGGCTTTAGTGCCGGATGATGCCACCCATGATCAGGTCGCCGAGGTGCTGGGCATCTCACCGGGCACGGTTAGCTGGCGCATCTCCGAGGCCAAGAAACACTTGCGTGCCCTGCGTGAGAAAGAGGATCAGATATGACCGACGATCTTGACGATCTCAAAGCCGCCATGCAGGCTGCAACGCCCGCGCCGGATACGGCGCGCAAGGCGGCGGATATCGCATTGGCGCGGAAAAATTTCGCGGACCTCCAAGAAAGCCGCGAGGGCGCGCGTCTTACCTCTGATCACCCCAAAACGGGGTGGAGTAGAGGAGTAAGACAGATGTTGAATGCCATGAACCCCCGCGCCGTCTTGACCGCCACCACCGCCCTTGTGGCTGTTGGCATGTTGGCCGTTATCCCCAATTGGCAGCAAAGCCCTGAAGGATATGGTTTTGCCCCCAAGCCCATCGTAACCGAATCCGTAACGCTGGAAGAGGCGTCGGATGAGGCCCCTCAAGCAACTGCGGAAACCGAGCCGATGGCTCTGCCCACCCCCGTCGAGGATGGGTTGCGTAAAGATGATATCTCCAGCCTGCGGGGCGAATTTGCACGCAGTCGCGATCAGGGTCTGGCCGATGCCGATGACGGGTATGCCGACAGAGCTGTTCTGAACGCCGCTCCCGAGGCGTTGGCCGAAGCCGCCCCCAGCACGGCGGCGCCCCAGGCAAAAAGGGAAGGGGCTGTCGGGTTTCTCAGATCCGCTCCAATCGAAGGCGACGAGAGCATCCAACCCGAGGCTGATACCGAGGCCTTCCCCGAGGCAGATGCCAACCCGTTGAAAATCACCGCCGAAGAGCCGGTATCGACGTTTTCAATCGACGTGGACACGGCCTCCTATGCAGTTGTGCGCTCGTCCCTGACCAACGGGCAATTGCCCCCCTCAGGGGCTGTGCGGATCGAGGAGATGGTGAATTACTTCCCCTATGACTATCCGGCCCCCGAGGTGGATGGCGCGCCGTTTCAGCCCACCGTGCGGGTGACACAGACGCCGTGGAATCCCGATACACAACTGGTGCATATCGCTATCCAAGGCGAAAAACCGGTGATCAAGGATCGCCCGCCCCTGAACCTGGTTTTTCTGATTGATACCTCCGGGTCGATGAACCAGCCCAACAAGCTGCCGTTGCTGAAACAATCTCTGTCGCTGATGCTGTCGAAACTGACGGCGCAGGATCAGGTGGCGATTGTCACCTATGCGGGCAGCGCCGGGCAGGTGCTGGAACCGACCACCGCGACCGAACGCGCCACTATTCTGGGGGCTCTGGATCGGTTGGAGGCCGGTGGCTCGACCGTCGGGCAGGCCGGGCTGCAACAGGCCTATAGCGTGGCTGATGCCATGGCCGAGGACGGCGACGTCACCCGTGTGATCCTGGCCACAGATGGCGATTTCAACGTCGGTCTGTCAGATCCCGAGGCGTTGAAAACCTATATCGCCGACAAGCGCGAAACAGGCACCTAACTGTCGGTTATGGGCTTTGGCCGTGGCAATCTGGACGATGCGACCATGCAGGCGCTGGCCCAGAACGGCAATGGGCAGGCGGCGTTCATCGACACGTTGTCCGAGGCGCAGAAAGTGCTGGTGGATCAAGTCTCGGGCGCACTTTTCCCGATCGCCAACGGCGTGAAAATCCAGGTCGGGTTCAACCCCGCCGAGGTCGCCGAATACCGTCTGATCGGGTATGAAACTCGCGCATTGAACCGCGAGGATTTCAACAATGACAAGGTGGATGCGGGCGATATCGGGGCCGGTCATTCGGTGACGGCGCTGTATGAGATCACGCCGGTGGGCAGCCCTGCGCGCCTGTCTGACCCGCTGCGCTATCAGCCCGAAGAACCGATGATCACCACGGGCGAACTGGGCTATCTGAAACTGCGCTACAAGGAGCCGGGCGAGGCCACCAGCCAGCTGATCACCCGCCCCTTCCGGATCAGCAGCGGCGAGGCTAGTGCCGACATGCGCTTTGCAATGGCCATCGCCGGGTTTGGACAGTTGTTGCAAGACAGCCCGTATCTGGGCGATTGGGGCTATGAGCAGGCCATCGCCTTGGCCAATGACGCCCGGGGCGAGGATGCCTATGGCTATCGCGTCGAGGCGGTGCAGCTGATGCGTCTGGCGCAGAGCCTGTCGGAGTAGAGGTTTAGAATGTACGCGCCAGCCCGGTTAACAGGCGCGTAGCGCCCCGGGCCATCGTCAGCCCACGGGCCTTTCATCCGTTCTGAACTGACGCTTAGTTCACAGCCTTCGCGTCAACCACATCTTTCTCCAATGCCGGGCCGCTGGCGATCTCGATCCGGCGGGGTTTCAGCGCCTCGGGCACTTCGCGCACCAGATCAATATGCAACATGCCATCGGCATGGGCTGCCCCTGTGACCCGCACATGGTCGGCCAACTGGAACTTGCGCTCGAACGCGCGGGTGGCGATGCCACGATGAAGGAAGGTACGCTTGGCCTCGTCGGCTAGCTTGCGAGCGGACACGATCAACTGACCTTCCTTGACCTCAACGCCCAGATCTTCATCGGCAAAACCTGCGACGGCGATCGAGATGCGATAGGCATCATCGGCAGTCTTTTCGATGTTGTAAGGGGGGTAGGTTGGTTGGCTGACGTCGCTGGACAAAACACGGTCCATCATGTCTGCGATCTGATCAAAGCCAACAGTGGCCCGGTACAGCGGGGCCATATCAAAGTTACGCATGGGTCATCCTCCATTGAGCGATAACATATGTTGATGCCTTCCCATCATGGGACAGGCGGTTTGCGTCCGGCCCGCATCTGCAGCGCCGGACAGGACTTATCTGGGAAGCCGGATGAGAGGTGTCAAGACCCTGGAGCTTTGGCGAATTTGGCACCGGATGCCGTGCCGTCTTCGCCAACCTTGACGCGGCGCTGGCCGGTTGTTGAGGCTGTTGCTTTGGGCATTGCCCGCAAATCACGTCTCAGCTGATCCAACAGAGGCGGCAAATCCATGCCAAAGGCCATGCGCGGGCCATCCTTCACCACGCCGCCGCTGATCAGGGTCAGAATACGGGCGCGGCCGCCTTCACGCAGAAATACGGGTGCCCCGGACGAGCCATAGGTGACATTGCAATCAAAAGCGATCAGCCCCTCAGCCCGCCTCAGAACCGAGCATTTACGTTGCCATGACAAGGCCTTATCGCGGCCCTGGCCATAGGACACAACGCTGACACCCTGCCCATCTCGGGTATACTTCTGAAGGATGAACGGATCGGCCACCGAGGTCGGGATCGGGGCGGCAAGTTCCAGCAAGGCAGGGTCATACCGGATGGTCTGGGCACTGAAGGGCGCACGCGGATCAAAGCCCTTATGGGCAGCAACGCGCCCCACGGGTTGATCTGCAAGCGCCTGTCCATCGGCCAGACCAGCACGGAATGTCAGGCTGTCTGCGGCTCGGAGGCGCCCCTGTTTGTCATAAACGCAATGCGCAGCGGTCAGCACCAGATTGGGTGCAATCAGAACGCCGGTGCAATACCCACCCCCTTTGATGTCGACGCGTCCAACCCCTTCCCATCCAAAAAGGTCATCGCGATCCGTCAGACGGATCAGGTCGCCGCCTACGGTGGCCGGTTGCACCAACAGAAATGTGGCCAGAAGGGCATTTGCGATATGTCGAAAGCGGAACATCAGGGTTTGGCGAATTTCGCCCCGGTGCTGCGCTTTGCCCCGACTGAGAACATGGTTGGGGCCGGATCCTGATAGACACCGTGTCCGGCGGCCAGTTCATCGCGCAGGACCTGCAACGGACGCTCTAATTGCGTGCCCAGAGATACCTTTTTCCCGTCCACTTCGGCCATCGCCGAGATCACCGACACAACCCGTGGTTCGCCGCTTTCAAACGAAAAAATCGGCGCACCGGAGGATCCGAAATTCACATCGCACGAGGTGATCAGCACGCCGCGCTGGCGCGCCATAACGTTGCAGACTTCCTGCAGCGATGGCGCTTCGGAGCGATCGCGCGCATAGCTGACCACGCCGATGCGTTGGCCCTTGCGCGGTCGGACGTCGGTTTTGAATGGGGTGACCGAGGTATTGTTGATCGGGTGATGCAGTTCAAGCAGAGCAACATCATTGCGGGTGCGATCTTCGGCCTCGCGGTCTTTGTAGTTAAAATCGGGATGGGTGACCGCGCGGCGCACCCAGCGATAGGCCGAGGCACGGCCATTGCGCCACCCGGCCAGAAACTCGATCTTGCTGTGATCGATCCGCTCACCAGTGTCAGTGTCATAAAGGCAATGGGCCGCCGTCAGCACCAGATCAGGCGCAATCAACGCTCCGGTGCAAAACCCTCGCCCGTTGATGTCCAGCCGCCCAACGGCCTCCGAGCCGCGCGTGTCATCGCCGGTTTCCAGTGTCTTGAGATCGGTATCACTGGCCCAGCCAACTGACGCGGCACACACTATAAAAAGAGAAAACAACGCTGACCGCATGGGAAACCCGTGAATAGATGAAACCTACCCAGCCTAAGTAGCAGTGATTTGAGGCAAAATTGCGGCGCCTGCGCCCACTCAATGTGTTTCGAGAAGGTGTTCATACTTTCTCTCGAAACACCGTGGAACGCTTAGTTGCTGTGCAGGTTCCGACTTTATTTGGTGTCTGAAGTCAAAGTCGAAACGCTTTAGATGAGGCCCTTCAGCTTTGTTGGTTTTGGTCCGCCTGTCGCCCAGTCGAGCAGTTCGACGGTGTGGACGACGGGGATGTCGGTGCCGCCACCGATCTGGATCATGCAGCCGATGTTGCCGGCGGCGATGATGTCGGGGGTTTTGGCCTCGAGCGTGCGGACTTTGCGGTCCTTCAGCTGTTTCGAGATCGCGGGCTGCATCAGGTTGTATGTCCCGGCGCTGCCACAGCACAGATGGCTGTCGGCCGGTTCCACCACCTCGAACCCGGCGCGTTTCAACAGGTCCTTGGGAAAGGTCTTGATCTGCGGGCCATGTTGCAGCGAACAGGCCGCGTGATAGGCGATTTTCAGATCCTTTGGCGCGCCCTCGGGCAGCTCCAGCCGCATCAGCAGTTCCGAGATATCCATGGTGATTTCCGAGACGCGCGCGGCATCCTTGGCCAGCGGCCCGTTCCGGAACATATGGCCGTAATCCTTCACCGTGGTGCCGCAACCCGAGGTGTTGACGACGATCGCATCCAGCCCCTCTGCGTCCATCTCGCCGGTCCAGGCGCGGATGTTTTTCCCGGCGGTGCCGTGGCTTTCTTCGGTCTTGCCCATGTGATGGGTCAGCGCGCCGCAACAGCCCGCGCCCCTGGCCACCACCACCTCGCAACCCAGCCGGGTCAGCAGGCGGATCGTGGCATCGTTGATATCGGTATCCAGCGCCTTTTGCGCACAGCCCGTCATCAGCGCCACGCGCATCTTGCGCGGCTGGGTGGGGGCAAAGCTTTGCGGGTCGTCATTGCGACTGACGGGCGGGCGGGACGACCTTGGGGGCCATCTCCAGCATGGCGCGCAGGCGGGCATCGGGCATCAGACGGGCAAAGGGCCGACCGATCTTGGCGCCCAGCAACGCCACGCGGAACCGCATCGGATAGGGCAGGATGCGCGCCAGAACCCAGCGCAGGGTCCGGTCCGAGAGCGGCCTTTTGTAATTGTTTTCAATGTATTCGCGGGCATGATCGACCAGATGCATGTAATGCACGCCCGACGGACAAGTGGTCATGCAGGCCAGACAGCTGAGGCAGCGATCAATATGTTTGACCGTCTTTTCATCGGGCACACGCTCGTTCTCCAGCATGTCCTTGATCAGATAAATCCGCCCCCGCGGGCTGTCCAGCTCGTCGCCCAGCACCTGATAAGTGGGGCAGGTCGCCGTGCAAAACCCGCAATGCACACAAGAGCGCAAAATCTCATTCGACCGCGCAACCGAAGGATCCGATAACTGTGAAGGCGTGAATTCGGTTTTCATCTAATCTGTCACTATCTGTGCTGCATAAAGCCCGAACCAGGGCAGGGTGGTGGCCATCGCGCCAAGGGCAAAGGACCAACGATGTGCCGTGCCTTCAGGCAGGCGTTCGCGCAAGGCCAGAGCGCACAGGGCGACCACAACGATCCAGCCCAGCCAAAGCAGAAGCACTTTGGTCAGCGCCGGATAGGCTGAGGTGTCGCCCTCAATCGCGGCCAGTTTCGGCACCACATTGGCTGCCACCATCAGCGCCAGCGCGATCACACAAAGCAGTGTGAAATACCCTCGCGACGGGCGTTGCCGGGCCAACACCCAAAAGATTGCCGGGCCGACAACAAAGCTGACAAGATAGATCAGCGCGCTTTTCATGTCGCTTGTCCCATCAGGCCGGGATTCAGGATGCTTTTGGGGTCAAACTTGCTGCGCAACCCGTCATGCAATTGTGCCAATGGCGCAGGCTGCGGATGGAACACCTGCGCGTTTTGCCCGCGGATCAGCGTGGCATGTCCCCCGGTTGAGGACAGCACCGCCCGCACATCGGTGCCGGTCACGCCCGTGCCGGATGGCACCAATAGCCAGATCAGCCCTCCGCCCCAATCATAAAGCGCCTCACAGCCCGGCAAGTTGGCAACAATGCCCGGTGCGTCGGTGGGCTTCACCGACAACCGCCAGACGGCCCCGTCGCAGTCATGGAACGGAATCACATCGCGCACATAGGCCCAGCCTTCAGCGGTCTTTGTGGCGTCGGTTTCGAATGCAGGTGTACCAAAATTAGCCAGCAGTTTTGTCAGCTCTGCGCCCCGATAGGCGACCGAGTTCTCAAACCCTTCCAGTCGGATCATGGTCACCGGCGCGCCGTCCATGCCTTTTTGCAGGTGGGCGGCCCCGGTCACCTCATAGGGCGAGGACAGCGCTTTGGACAAGGCGGCCACGGCATCGGCGTCACTCAGGCCTTCAAACAGCAACACGCCGGTGGCCTGTGATTTTGGCAGCACCTTAAGTGAGACCTCGGTTAGCATACCTAATGTGCCGTGACTGCCTGCCATCAACTTGACGAGGTCATAACCGGTAACATTCTTCATCACCCGCCCGCCATTGCTGATCACCTGCCCGGTGCCGTCAACAAACCGCACACCCAGCAGGAAATCACGCGTTGCCCCCACCTGAATACGGCGCGGCCCCGAGACATTGGCGGCCACCACACCCCCAATCGTTGGCGTGCCAGTGGTGCCCAACAGCCCCCGGTGATCCATCGGCTCGAACGCAAGGCGTTGGCCCTCTGCGTCCAGCGCCTTTTCGATCTCGGTCACAGGTGTTCCCGTGCGCACCACAAGGGTCAGCGCGCCGGGTTCGTACAGTTCGATCCCGGTCATGGCGCTGGTGCTCAGCACCTCGCCCTGCACGGCATGGCCAATGGGCCGTGTGCCGCCGCCTCGAATGTTCAGCGGGGCGTTTGCAGCGCGAATGATTTCGGCCAGTTCGGTCTCGGTCTTGGGGGGCATCGGGTGTCTTTCTGGCTGTAAGGTTCAGGCCGCCCGGCGCGTTTGCGACGCATCAAGCGGGAAAACCTTGGCCGGGTTCAGCAGCCATTTGGGGTCGAACACATCCTTCACCGCCATCTGAATTTCCAGATCGGCAGGGGCGTATTGATGAGACATCAGATCGCGCTTTTCGATCCCCACACCATGTTCCCCGGTCAGGCAACCGCCCACCTCAACGCACAGTTTCAGGACGTCCGCGCCAAACGCCTCGCACAGTTCCAGATCGCCGGGCTTGTTGGCATCATAAAGGATCAGCGGGTGCATGTTGCCGTCACCGGCGTGAAAGACGTTGCCGACACCCAGCCCGTATTCTTCGCTCATTTCACCGATCCGGCGCAGGACAAAAGGCAGCTGGCTGATCGGGATTGTCCCGTCCAGACACATGTAATCGGAAATCTTGCCAATCGCGCTGAACGCGACCTTGCGGCCCGCCCAGATACGTGCGGCTTCGTCCGCAGATTGCGCCTCGCGCAGCTCGATCGGATTATGCTTGCACGCGATGCCTGTGATCAGCGCCAATTGTTCATCGATTTCCGCAGGCGCGCCTTCGACCTCGACAATCAGCAGCGCTTCGCAGTCCGGATAGCCGGCGCCGGAAAACTCGTCACAGACGCCGATAAGCATGCGGTCCATGTATTCGATGGCCACAGGCAGAACCCCGGCCTTGATGATATCCGCCACACAGGCCCCTGCCACTTCGGCGCTGTTAAAGGCCATCAGAACGGGCCGCGCGCCTTCGGGCTTGCGCAGGATGCGCAAGGTCGCCTCGGTCACCACGCCCAATTGCCCCTCGGAGCCACAGATCAGGCCCAGCATGTCATAGCCCTCAGAGTCCAGATGCGCGCCGCCAAGTTCCACCACCGTGCCATCCATCAGCACCATGGTCACACCCAGCAGGTTGTTGGTGGTCACCCCGTATTTCAGACAATGCGCCCCGCCGGAATTCATCGCGATGTTCCCGGCAATGGCACAGGCCAATTGGCTGGAAGGGTCGGGGGCGTAAAAGAACCCGTCCTCTTCCACAGCCCCGGTGACGCTGAGGTTGGTGCGCCCGGATTGCACGCGGATAAAGCGGTTGCCGTAATCGGTTTCCAGCACGTCATTGAGCCGGGCAATCCCAAGGATCACACTGTCCTCAGTCGGCAATGCGCCCCCTGCCAGCGAGGTGCCAGATCCGCGTGGCACCACCGGCACGCCCATCTCGTGGCAGACTTTCAACACATCCGCCACTTCCTGCGTGCTGGCGGGTAGCACTGCACAGAGCGGCGGGCATTTATAGGCGGTCAGCGCGTCGCATTCATAGGCGCGCGTCTGGGCGGGATCATGGATCACCGCATCCTTTGGCAGCACCTTTTGCATACGGGAAATCAACTCGGGCTTGCGGGCCAGAATGGCGGGGTCTGGTGTGGGCATTTGCATTGCTGGTGTGGGCATTTGCATTGGATGTCTCCTGCATTGGTAATAAAATATAACCAATTTTCATTTGAGGCAAGAAGAGTCTGCGCGACACTTGCGCCCGGGCCACAAAACACACCTGAAACACGGACACACACACAGACGTGACTCCTCAGGACGCGCGGGGTCCCTATATTGGGTCTCATGACACGTTTTTCCCTTGCCCTCGCGCTGATCTGCGCCCCGTCCCTTAGTCTGGCTGATGCGCCTGAAGTTGTCGATGTTTCGGTTAAGAAAACCGGGATAACATGGCGGATGGATGTCACGCTCAGCCACCCTGACACCGGCTGGGATCACTTTGCCGATGGGTGGGAGGTGATGGATGCCCATGGTAACCGGCTGGGGTATCGCAAGCTCATGCATCCGCATGTCGAAGAGCAACCCTTCACTCGCTCGCTGAGTTCGCTGGTCGTGCCGGATGGCACCCGCGAGGTGTTTTTGCGGGTGCATTGTTCTGAGGATGGGTGGTCCGATGAACGTGTTCGGGTCGAGCTAAAGCCCTGATACTCGGCGACGGGTTTGGTCCGGAACATCCCCACCATTGAAATATCCGATGTCTTGCCCCTGCCTCTGGTGAAAGAGGTGATGCTCTAACGTCGCCCTTCGCGCAGCCAACCACCCACGATCAGCCCCGAGATCAACAACAGCACCAACCAGGCTGGCAGCAGGGCGATTTGTGTCACACTCAGTGTCTCATAAGCTTCACGTGGTGTGATCCCGATCCAGCCACGCCCCGCTGCCGGGCGGCCATCGCGCACGGCCCTGATACGTGGAACCCCGTCTTCCAGCGCCCTGATACCGCCATTGGTGGCCTCGATCATCGGGCGCATGGCCTCGCCACTGGCAAGGGTTTCTTCAAACTCAACCGGTGAGGCGGGGCCAAGGCCGATCACCGTGCTGTGCTCATCATTGGTCAACCGGTAAAGCCCGATCTCGGGGCCATCAAACACAGTTTCAAACCGTCCCGGGCTGACCTCGTCTAAGGTCAATTCAAGCGCGCCGCCTGAGGGCGTGATGACGGTCACATTGCCCACTTCGTCCGACAGGCTTTGGCGGATGATACGCATGGTCTGACCCGTGGCTTCGGCTGACAGGGCCTCTTCTTCTAGCTCGGGTTCTTTCATCATCCAATGGGCCAGACGGCGCAGCAATTCCAGCTGTGGGCCACCGCCCTCATAGCCGCGGTGCCACATCCAGGCGTGATCTGACGCCAGAAGCGCCACACGCCCTTCGCCCACCCGGTTCAGCATCAAAAGGGGTTTGTCATCAATGCCCGACATCACCACGTGACCATCCTGTGGAACCACCTCAATCTGGCGCAGCCAACGGCCCCACTCGCCGTCAAATTCGTTTTCCAACCCGGCCGTAACGGGGTGACGCTGGCCCAGATCGGTCACGGTAGGGCGGTAATGTTCTTCCAGCACCCGGGCGGTGGGCCGCCCCGGCACGATGGCTTCAATCGGCGTGCGGAAAATGCTGTCGGCGCTGGCGAAGTCCGGCCCGGCGGCGATCAGAACGGCGCCGCCTTTTTCGACATAAGAGCGGACGTTATCCAGATAGATTGACGGCAGAATACCGCGCCGCTTGTAGCGATCAAAGATGATCAGATCGAAATCCTCGATCTTCTCCAGAAACAATTCGCGCGTGGGAAAGGCGATCAGCGACAATTCACGCACCGGCACACCGTCCTGCTTTTCGGGCGGGCGCAGAATGGTGAAATGCACCAGATCGACCGAGCTGTCAGATTTCAGCAGGTTGCGCCATGTGCGCCCCCCGGCGTGGGGTTCGCCCGAGACCAGAAGCACGCTCAGGCGGT
Source organism: Roseovarius sp. (assembly GCA_965207105.1). Lineage (GTDB taxonomy): Bacteria > Pseudomonadota > Alphaproteobacteria > Rhodobacterales > Rhodobacteraceae > Roseovarius. Next base: position 265,134 of record CBDBLS010000043.1, read on the forward strand.
CGCGCACGCCATTGATCTGCACCAGCGCGCGGTTGTTGCGGTCAGTCAACTCGCCTTCGGCAAACGGCGTCGAAAATTCCAACACATTCCGCCCGCCATGCGGCAGGCGCAGCGGCAAATCGATGGGTTCCCCGAGGGGCACATCAAACTGTTGCGGCGCTTCGCCATCGACAGACACTTCCAGCGGCACGCTGGTCAGCCCGATGGGCGCATTGCCGCGATCCTCGATCTGCAAGGTCATGGTGACCTCTTCGCCCAGGATGGCAAAGGCAGGGGCGTTGCTTATGGTCAGCCGCCGGTCCCAATCATCGGTCAAACCACTGTGCAATAAATGCAATGGCGCGGGCATATCCGGTGCGCGATCAAGGTCATGAAGGCGCCCATCTGACAGCAAAATGGCTCCGGCGATACGTCCGCGTGGCTCTTCGGCCATCGCCTCGCTGAGGGCGGTCATCAGTTGCGTGCCGGTGTTATCCTCGCCATCAGGCAGGGTGATGCGGCGCAACTCGGTATTGTCCCTCGCAGCGATGCTCGCGGCGAGGGTGGCGGCGGCACTGGTACGCGCAGCACGATCTGACAGTTGTTGTGAGGCGCTTTCATCCTCAACCATCAGCACGATATCCGTGAGGCGTTCACGCTCTTCCTGTTGATAGACCGGCCCGGCCAGTGCGGCGATCACCACCAACGCAGCAAGACCTCGCAAGGCCCAGCCTGAGAGGCCACCACGCAGGGCAAGGGCCACAGCGGTCAGCGCCACGCCGCTCAGCGCGGCAATCAGCCACCAGGGCAGAAGGGGGTCAAAGACAATCGTAGCGGTCATTGGCCCAACCTGTTCAGCAACGCAGGTACATGCACCTGATCGGATTTGTAATTCCCGGTCAGCACATGCATCACCAGATTGACGCCAAAGCGATAGGACAGCTCGCGCTGGCGTTCCCCGGCAAAGCCGCGCCCGACGGGAAACAGCGGGTTACCGCGATCATCCATCGCCCAGGCCGAGGCCCAGTCGTTGCCGCCAATCACCACTGGCGTGACACCGTCATTGAGGTTGCGAAACGGCATGCCCTCAATCTGTTCCGCATCCGGCGGGGCCGCTTCGACCCAGACACCCCGGCCCGCATGGCGCCCGGGAAAATCCTGGAGCAGATAGAACGTGCGCGTCAGAACGTGGTCTTCGGGCAGCGGCTCCAGCGGCGGGATATCCAGGGGTGCGGCCAGCCGTTGCAGTTTGGCCCCATTGGGTGAGGATGCGCCGAACGCGGCGATATTGGCATCGCGTGTGTCAAACAGGATCATTCCGCCGGTGCGCAGATAGGTATTCAGCCGCGCATAAGCCTCGGCCGAGGGTTGTGGCTGATCCGGCGTGATCGGCCAGTAGAGCAGCGGGAAAACCGCCAGTTCGTCCATTTCCAGATCGACACCAATCGGGTCGGCGGGCTCCACCGAGGTGCGGAAAAACAACGTCTCGCTCAAACCCAAAAGGCCCGCGCGTGCGGTGTTGTCCAGCGTCGCATCGCCGGTGAGAACATGGGCCAGCACCACTTCGGAGGTGGCCAGCGCGGTCTTGTTGTCCTGCGCCTCTGTAGTCTGGGGCAGGGCCATCAACAGGCCGACCATCAAGGCCGCGCGTGCCGGGATCAAACGCCCCGACAAGGCCAGCGAGGCGATCACATCGACAGACAACAGCAACAGGGCCAGCGCCAGCAACCAGCCGCTCAGCGGTTGTTCGGCGGGCCGCGACAGGCCCGTCACCGGCACATCTGCAGGCCAGATGACGGATTCCAGAACCGTCTCCGCCTCAAGCACATTGCGCGCGATCCGCCGATCCGGGCCATCATACAGCCCGGGTCGCAGATCAGGGCCAAGGGCGGCGGTGATCAACTGATCGCCGGGCACACCGGGCAGGTTGCCCGCATCGGCCAGACGTCCCTGCCCATCCAGCACTTTGATGGGCTGCCAAGTGGTCCCGGCCAGGTCTTGCGCCTCGGGTTGCGTGATGGAGGACGACACGGCCAACCGTTCCAACATCTGCACGAACAGGCCGGATAGGGGCAGGGTGGACCATTCGGCATTGGCAGTGACATGGAACAACACCACCTGCCCATCGCCGATCCGCTTGCGCGTCACCATAGGGGTGCCATCGCTCAACTGTGCGATCACACGTTCGGCCAATGTCGGATCAGGTTGCGCCATGACCTGCGCGCTGACGCGGACATCGTCGGGGATATCAAGTCCGAAAAACGGGCTGCTTTCGGCAAAAGGAGCCAGCGATTTCGGCTCTCCCCAACTCATCGCGCCGCCGACACTGCGCCCGCCCGAGCGTAGACGGACAGGCATCAAAGGGGCCTCTTCGCTGCGCGACACATCACTGGCGGCCAATCTTGGCCCGGCAAAACGCAGCAACATTCCACCAGTATCGAGCCACTCCAAAAGAGCGGCCTGTTCCGCCCCTGACAAGGTGGCCACATCGGCCAGAACAATCACATCGGGATTCGCAGGCAGGATATCCATCAGTGCGCCGTCCAGAAGATCGGCGGTGGGGGTCAACGCCTGTTCGAGAAAGTGCAGCGGCGAGAGCAACTCCAGGCCTTCGCGATCCTCACGCCCGGCGATCAGCGCCACTTCGCGCCGTTTCAGGCTGTCATCGGACAGGGTGACCGCCCCCGCGTGACCCTGCCCGGCAATTTCAAACCGGCTCAGCCGCGCGCGTAACTCTGGGGGCAGCGATAGCTCTCCGACGGTTTCTGTGGCACCGGGCTCAAACGTCATCGGCAGGGTCGCCAACAGGCGCGAAACGCCGGAGGGGTCGCGCCCATGCGCCTCAACCGTGATCTCGCGCGTCAGATCGGCGGTGCTGCGCCGCGCGGTCAGTTGCACATTGCCATCGGCCAGCCCAGCCGGCGCCAAGGCCAGAACAGGACGCGGGCTTTCGTAAACCGATACCGGACCGCGTGCCTGCAACGCGTTTAGTACATCCTCGCGCCCGTCGCGGGCCAGCCCGTCCGAGAACCAGCGGGTTTCAAAGCTGCCATCGCTTAGCATCGCGGTGGCCTCGTCCAATGTCTCTGGCGTGGGTGCCCAGGGTTCGGGTCCCAATCCTGACAAGCGTGTGCGCCATGTTTCTGCCGCCAGGAAAGACGGTGCCTCGGGATCGCTCAGCCGCATCAAAGCGACGGTGCGCCCCTCGCGCCCGGCCTCGGCCAGCATATCATCCAGCAACGCCTGTTGAGCCGCCCAATCGCGGCCGCTGGCCCAACTGCCATCCAGCAGGATCAGCAGCGGGCCGGTGGTGCGCGCTTCACTCTCGGACTTGGGGTTCAGAACAGGGCCCGCAAGCCCGATGATGACAGCTGCCACCGCCAATATCCGCAACAGCAACAGCCACCAGGGCGTGCGGTCGGTGACGCTGTCATCATCCTTGAGGCCCAGCAGCAAGGCCACCCCGGGAAACCGGCGCCGGATCGGCGCAGGTGGCACGGCGCGCAGGATCATCCAAAGGATCGGCAACAGCGCCAACGCGACCAGTAACCACGGCTGAGCAAATCCGATGGGTCCAAGGATCATGCCGCTGCCCCCTGTTCAAAGGCCTGATAAAGCCACAACAGCGCAGATTGCGCCGAATCGGACGTGTGATGGCAGTGATATTGCCAGCCGGTCAGGGCACAAAGCTCGCGCAGCTCGGCCTTGCGCTCGGCCAGTCGGGTCAGATACCTGTCGCGCAGCTCGGACGCTTTCAACGTTTCATGCGCCAGCGTACCGCCAACACTTTCAAAAATCGTGCGACCCCGGAAGGGAAACGCCTCGTCCACCGGGTCCAGCACTTGCAGAACCACGCCCTGCACCCCGCGATCCGCCGCCATCAGCAACGCGTCGCGTACCGGATCAATCTGCCCCATGAAATCGGAAATCAGCAATGCACGGCCATGGGCGGGCATGCCGCGCAGGTCAGGCGTGCCGTAATCTTCGTCGCCATCGTGCAGCAGGGCCTCGGCCAGCCGGGCGATCTGTGCCTCGCCCCGGCGCGGTGGCAGGGAGGTGCCGGTCAGGCCAACACGTTCACCGCCCCGGTTCAACAGCACGGCAACGGCCAGCGCCAGAACCCGGGCGCGATCAGCTTTTTCCGGAAGGTTTTCTTCCGAAGCAAAGCGCATTGATGCGGCCTCATCCATCCACAGCATCACCGATTGGGCGATCTGCCATTCGCGTTGCTTTACAAATTGTGCGTCGCTGCGGGCTGAGCGGCGCCAGTCGATCAACCGACGTGAATCACCCGGTTGAACCGGGCGATATTGCCAGAAATCATCGCCCATACCGGATCGCCTGCGCCCATGTTCCCCCAACAGAACCGCGCCTGCCAACTGCTCGGCACGGGCCAGCAGCGCGGGAAGGCGCGCGGCTTCGGCCTCGGCCCGCGTACGGAGGGGGGTGGCTTGGGTCAAGCGGCGGCCTCGACCCGGGTCACGCTCTCAGCCGTGCGCGCGATCAGATTGGCCAGATTGTCACCGCGCGCACGGGCGGCAAAGTTCAGCGCCATGCGGTGGCTGAGAACAGGTTGCGCTAAGGCGGCGACGTCATCCACATCCGGGGCCAGCCGCCCTTGCAACATGGCCCGCGCCCGCACGGTCAGCATCAAGGCCTGCGCGGCCCTTGGGCCGGGGCCCCAGGCGACGCTCTCGCGTACGGTCTCGCTGGCGGTGGCATCTTCGGGGCGGAAGGCGCGGACCAGATCAAGGATCGCTTCGATCACGCTTTCACCCACCGGCATCCGGCGCAGAAGCTGTTGTGCATTGACCAGCTCGTCGGCGGTAAAGACCTGATGGGCCTCTTCCTCGGTCGCACCGGTCGTGGCCAACAGAATGTCGCGCTCGGTGTCGCGATCCGGGTAGGGCACGTCGATCTGCACCAGGAAGCGGTCAAGCTGCGCTTCGGGCAGGGGATAGGTGCCTTCTTGTTCAATCGGGTTTTGTGTTGCCAGAACATGGAAGGGCGCATCCAGCGGCCGATCCTGCCCCGCCACGGTGACCTGGCGTTCCTGCATCGCCTGAAGCAGCGCCGACTGGGTCCGGGGGCTGGCGCGGTTAATCTCGTCCGCCATCAAAAGCTGACAGAAGATCGGGCCGGGAATGAACTTGAACGCGCGGCTGCCATCTGCCCCGGTTTCCAGAACCTCGCTGCCTAGAATATCAGCGGGCATCAGATCGGGGGTGAACTGAATACGGTGGCCATTGAGGCCCATCACCGTACTGAGCGTTTCCACCAGCCGGGTTTTGCCCAGACCGGGCAGACCAATCAACAGCCCATGACCGCCACACAGCATGGCCGACAGCGACAGGTCCACCACCGTTTCCTGCCCGATAAAGCGTTTCGTGATCGAGGCACGCGCCTGCGCCAGCTTGTCTTCCAGCGCCTCGATTCCTTGCAACAACTCGGCCTCATCACTCATGGCAAAACTCCTCAGCAATCTATATCCCTTGAGGTAGAGTGTATCGCGCGAGAACGAAATGGCAAAAGCAATGAGCGATAAGCAGATCACGTCCCCGTCAGCAGAAAGCCTTGAGGCCTCTGTCAAAGCCGCCAAAACCCGCGGACTGCCGCCGGTTCACTTGTGGAATCCGCCGTTTTGCGGCGATCTGGATATGCGGATCGCGCGGGATGGAACTTGGTTCTACGAAGGCACACCGATCAACCGGCCCGGGCTGGTGCGGCTGTTTTCGACAATTCTAAAGAAAGAGGGGGACAGCTATTTTCTGGTTACCCCGGTCGAGAAGGTGGGCATCACGGTGGACGATGCACCCTTTGTGGCGGTGGATTTCGAGGTCAAAGGCGAAGGCACCGACCAACTGCTGCAATTTGAGACCAATGTGGGAGACAGCGTTTTGGCCGGGCAGGGCACTCCTATCCGCGTGGTCCGGGATTCCGAAACGGACGAGCCTGCGCCCTATATCATGGTGCGCGATGGCCTAGAGGCGCTGATTGACCGCAAGTCCTTCTACCGGCTGGTCGAGATCGGTGCGCATCACGAGGGTTGGTTTGGTCTGTGGTCGGGGGGTACCTTCTTTGGCGTGATCCCGTCTGATGAATTGCCGGAGGCCTGAGATGCCACGTTTTGCTGCCAATCTTTCGATGTTGTTTCAGGAAGTTCCGATGCTTGAGCGTTTCGAGCTAGCCAAAGAAGCCGGTTTTGACGTGGTCGAGATTCTGTTTCCCTATGACGAACCGGGACAGGATATTCGCAGCGCCCTGATCCGTTATGACCTCAAGCTGTGCCTGATCAACGCCCCGCCTCCCAACTATACAGGTGGCGCGCGCGGGTTTGCGGCGGTGCCGGGGGGTGAAAACCGGTTTAGCTATGATTTCAAACGGGTGCTGCGCTATGCCAGCTTGTTGAGGCCGACGCATATCCACATCATGACCGGCGAGGCCGAACAGGGCGAGGCTGCACATCAGACATTTGTAGAAAACCTGCGCTGGGCCTGTGCCGAAGTCCCGAAACAATCCCTGACAATCGAGCCGATCAATACCGGTGACATGCCCGGCTATTACCTATGCGATTTCGATTATGCGGCGGCGGTGCTGGACGAGGTGGACGCGCCCAATCTGGGATTGCAGTTTGATGCCTACCACGCCCACAAGATCACCGGCGATACGATGACAGCATGGAAAAAATTCGGTGCCCGGGCCGGGCACTATCCTTTACCACGAATGTTGCATGTTCGGGCATTGTTTTTCCTTTGTCCTTAGTTTGTTCTAGGGTCTGTTGACAATCATCGTGTTGCAATGAGCATGGCACAGAGGTGCCAGTTGGCAGCGTAGCTTGTATCAGTCTTGTCGTATCGCGTTGCTATGCCTCTGAATTCCTTGATCTTTGCGAAGTAGTTTTCGATGAGATGGCGCCACTTGTACATGTGGGTATCGTAGTCCCGTTGAACTTTTCGGTTCGATTTGGGCGGGATGACAGCGGTTGCGCCACGCTCATCAAGGTCTTGCAGGAGCCAGTCGGCGTCGAAGGCTTTGTCGGCCAGCAACGCCCCAAAGGAAGCCCCCTTGATCAGAGGAGCGACCCCCTTCATGTCGTGTGCCTGTCCCGGCAAAAGCAGAAACCGGAACAGGTTACCGAGCGCATCGACCAAGGCCACGACCTTGGTCGTCAGTCCGCCGCGAGAGCGTCCGATAGCCTGGTGTTGAGTCCCCCTTTTGCGCCCGAAGCCTTCTGATGAGCTTGAACAATCGTCCCGTCGATAAGGGCATATTCCAGGTCCGGCTCGCCACTCATGGCATTGAAAAGACTCTCGAACACGCCGTTCCTGGCCCATCGACGAAATCGCTTGAACTGGCTGTTCCAGTTGCCAAACTCTTTGGGCAAATCCCGCCATGGGGACCCTGTGCGTACGCGCCATAATACTGCTTCCATAAACCGGCGATTATTGCGCGCGGTAACACCCGGATCGCCTGCCTTGCCCGGTATAAGCGGCTCAATCTTCTCCCAAAGCTCATCGGAAACAGCCAAACGATTTGCGTCCATCAACACCTCCATTTTGGAAGCTTGAATCAGACTTCAGGCAAAATGGGAACCCCGAATGTCAACAGGCCCTAGTTTGGGAAGATCACGGGAAGTCCGTGACCCATTCATTGCCAAGCCAGCTACTACGTGATTACTATTCCGGGCATGGCGACGATTCTTAAAACGGCCCACGGTTGGCAGGCGCAGGTTGCGCGGCGCGTAGACGGTAAAACCGTCCGCAAGGCCAAAACCTTCAAAACCAAACGCGAGGCTCAGGTTTGGGCGCGTGAATTTGAGGTTGGTATCACCGGCGGAACCGATAGCGGCGACACCATGCGCCAGGTCTTTGACCGCTACGCCCTTGAACGATCCAAGGGCAAAAAGGGTCAACGTCAGGAAGTGGTCCGCCTCAACAGGTTCGCCGCCGACCTGGTCAATGGCAAGCCCCTCGGGGAATACGTCATTGGCGACGTGACCACCCCCGATCTGGTCGCATGGCGGGATATGCGTCTCGGGAAGGTCAAGCCCGGCAGTGTCTCGCGTGAAATGGGCCTGCTCAAGCACGTCTTTGTCACGGCCACGAAAGAATGGGGTCTCCTGCGCATCAACCCGATGGAGGATGTCAAACGCCCCGCCGGTGCCAAGCGCCGCAAGCGACGGGTCTATGACAATGAAATTGAGAAACTGACTGAGGCGCTGGACCTGACCACTCAACCATGGGTCAGCGAAAAACAGATTACCGGCGCAATGTTTCTGTTCGCCATTGAAACGGCCATGCGGTCCGGCGAGATACGCGACATTACCAACCGGCACGTCAGCGGCAACGTAGTCCACCTGCCCGAAACCAAGAACGATCACGCCCGTGATGTTCCCTTGACCAAGCGGGCGCTGGAAATTCTTGAGGCGGTCCGGGGCAACAGAACCGAACCCGGTCAGCGCCCGTTCAATATCGACGCGGAACGCCGTGACATTGTTTTCCGTGCCGCCGTCAGGAAAGCCCGGATTGAGAACCTGCATTTCCACGACACCCGGCACGAAGCAATCACCCGCCTGGCGAAGCTGCTGGAAATTCTCGATCTGGCGCGGGTTACAGGACATAGGAACCTTAATGAGTTGCTGACCTACTACGAAGCGTCGGGCGATGAATTGGCGGAAAGGCTCAACGCATCGACCTCCAGGGATGAAACCAAATAGGGCGAACCATCGCCACCAGAGACGCGGGTGAAACGGCGATCCCTGATCCAGTTGCGGATAGTCTTTTCTGACTTGCCAAGACGGGCCGCAACAGTCGCCACAGGCAACCAGGCCTTTTGCAGCACCCAAAGCCTCGGAAACGGCGCTCTTTATCAGCGTCTCGAGTTCGTCCGGCGATGTGACAACGACCTGGTTCATTAGCTATCGACAATCCCCGCGACAAAGCGGCCAATCCGATACAGAGTGTTACTGGAAAAGCTGCGAACAATTTTGAGGTCGCTGCTTATAACCTCATGGTTTTTGGCGCGAAGTTCGGCAACAGAATCTTCGGGCAGATTGCGCCCGTCATAATAGGTAAGGCCCGGCGAATAAAACTGGTACTCGTAGTATTCCAGATCATCGGAATCGCGACAGCAAAACTCAAAGTGCGTGATTTCGTGTGGGCTTTCAAAGCTCACAGAAATGTCGAAGAGTTTGACCGTCAGCTTAATTGCCTTGGGGTTTTCCTCAGGCGGGTCGATGGTGTAACGGGCTTTGCCCCCCAAATGATAAGGCCCTCAAGAACATCCAGAGAAGAGTGTGACTGAGGCAGGTCAGAAACAGTGTTGATGCCGAGGCGCTGCAATTCCCACGCGCCTCGCGCACAATGTCTCACTTTCGCCTCACGGCCACGTGCCCAATCGCCGACTTTGTGGCCATGACCGCGCGACGTGTCAGCACGGGCGACAAACCCAGCGGCGTCCTTGATCGTGTTGGGACCGCAGATTGCAAAGATCAATTTAGCGGCGTCACGGGGTGTGACCTGTGCAGCACTGCGCCCGCGACCACCCTTGGTCACTTCCTTGGCTTCGCGAAGCGCGCGCCATGTGGTCGCCGCCGTTGTCTCATCGACACCAAGTGTCTCTGCAACCTTTTTTGTGAGTTGGCCGGGTGTGGGCATGTCGGGTCTCGCTCTTATTCATTGGATACCTACACCAATGGAGAAGATCGCGCAACCCATTAGTTTTGATTTCCAATGAATACTGCTATGCCTTCGCCAACTCTGCCCTCCGCACCTTTTCGTCAGATTCAAGCCCCACCGGGACCATGGCTTATTCGTGCAGGTATACCAGAGCGCAAACCGGGATTTGAGCGCTGCGCAGTTCCTTCGCAACGAACCAATAGCATTCTGCCTTGTCGTCCTTGATTTCGCCCACTGTCATGTTGGCACCGCTGGGGCCACCACTGGCCTTCAGAGCCACTACACAACCTTCTTTGATTTCCGTCATCATTCTTTCCAATCCACCAATTTCAAAGCCTGATCTACACCAGTCTGATCTACACCAGCCGCTTTGGCAAGCGCCAGAGCCTCCACAATCGCCTTGAGCGATCTTGCGCGGCCCCCGGCGTCGAAAGCCTGCAATGGCCCCAGAACGTCAATTTCAATCGGCTGTCCCAATTTCTCGGAGACCTCTTGGGCAATGATCTTGGCCAGCGGTGCCAGCGTCCACTGCGCAAGGTGCCGTTGTGCCTCACGCACCATAGGCCCGGTGGTGGCAATGTTGCTCAGGGCAGGCAAAACACCGAAGGCCATCGAGACAGATTCCCGCGCCGCTGCCAGAGAATCCTTGGTCATTGCCCGGCTCAGATCGGGCGTCACGTCATTCGGGCGTCACTGGCCGGAACCGGGTCGCCCGCAGAGGTGACGTTGACACTTTCCCGGACCAAAATTTTGCCGCGAAACGCTCTGAACTGAGCGGCGAGTTGGCTCATATCCTGTTCGGAAGCCTCTGGAAAAGGCACCACCGAAGACCCCAGCGGCGCGTTGCTGTAGACCTCGGATAGCGCGGCTTCCAGCGTCTGGAGCAAGCCCGCCGTGAGCCTCGCCCGGCGCAATGGGCTGGTGCCGATGGCTGGTGCCGATATAGGGCAGTTCCGGGGAACAGCCGGTGCGGAAATGAAGCACCTCAGCCGCAAGCACTATTTCGCTTCGCCCGCCGCCAATATCAGCTATCGAGATTCTGTAAGCTGTTGGCTTACTGCGCTGCGTGGTCAGATCGTAGGACTCAACGGGCAGAAGCTCGTCGCCTCGAATCACAAACAACGCTTCGCCGCGCAACGCCAGTGACCTTGCGGCCAGCGCCAGATCGCGCGGATTCAACAGGTCCGTGCCCTGAACGTTGGCCAGCGTCATGCCGCCTTCCCACAGTGACACGCAGCCTTGAACCGTGCCGGTGATCTCGGCCACGCCGTCAACGCCGGTGATATAATCGGCCCGAGCCTGTAGCACTTGGCTGGTGTAACTGGTGCCGCCAGCCGCACGGGTTTCAATCTCCGGTGCCCGGCGTTTAAAAGGCCACATTTCAAGCTCTCCGGTAATTGCGTAACAAGTCGCCAGCGCCGCTATGCTGCATGGCGCGGGCGAGCCAGTTCGGTGAGCGGTCTATGCTTTCATTGAGCGGCCCCAAACCTACGGCGGTCCGTGACGATCCGGGCACTGTCTCGGAATCGTCCGCAAGGTATTCGGCCAAGCGGCGAAATGCTTCCAAAACGGGCGGCGGCGGGGCCAAATCAGCACCAATCTGAGCCGTGATCCGATAGCGACCGGCCTCGGGCAGAATCAAACCTTCGGGACCGTCTCTGAGATTTACAGGCTCCCAAGCGTTGTCGTTCCAGACCTCCGCCCGGCGGCTCGCGACCGGGGTGAGCAACGGCCACCAGTCCTCCCCGGCCTCTTCGCTGCGCACGGTCCAAACAACCTCGCGCGGCGTCCAGCGCCACGCAATGTAGCCCTCCAGGCGGCACCAGATCGGGGCCGGGTCCAGTGCCTTCGCGGCCTCGCTCAGGCCGTCCGGCGCGTCGGGGTAGCTGGCCGGGACGGCCTCAATCTCGCGAATCAACATGCTATCGATATCTCGCTATGTGTCTGCGTTTGGGCACGATCACGCCGCCTTCGGTTGACTGCCAAGAGCGGGCTTCAATCTGAGCGGTCGGATAAACGGGCCTCGTCACGATTGAAAATTCATACAAGAGCGCCGAAAGCACTGTTCTGATAATTGCATTGTGCATTCCATTTTCGGGATCACTGCCTTCGTCTTCTATTTGTTCCGCAACTTCCTCCCGGCGTTTTGGGGGGAGCCGAAAGCCGGGGCTAATGCCCGTCGCCAGCCCCGCTTCGATTGCCGCCAGTACGTCCTGGACCCACGAGGCCCGTTGCATATCCGGCGCGATCCGGGCGGTGAAGGTCACGGCCTTGTCACCGTCCTTGATATCCAGCGTCCCCGATCTGACCGAAGCAAGCGGCTTGTCGTAGCTATGGCCGCTCAACAAGTGGATATCCTTCTTGCCGCCATGCTCGCTCGGGGTCTCGATCCGGTAAGCGAAGGCCCGGCTGGCGATCTTCTCCTTGCGCGGCCTTCCCCCGGACCCGCCCGCGCGGGATCGCCAGCCGCCGGAATCACCCCTGCCACCGTCAGAAAGCACCGCTGGCTCGTTGTACGGAAAAATGCCCTCAAGCACCGCCTCCCCGCTTGCCCGCGTCTCCAACCGAAGCCCGCCGGTATGGCCCCCGTGAAGCAGCATTAGCTTTGCAACCCAGTAATGACCTGCAATTGAGCCGGGCGGCTCACCGTCACGTCCAGGGTCGTCAGAGCCGTTAAAACCAGTTGCCCGCTCTTGGCCTCGGAAAATTGATCACGGATCAGGTCTACAGCGCCCCACATGCCGCAGAAGATCGGGGCCACGCCGCCGGTCTTCGTGGTCAGCAAGGCTTTGCTCTCCGGGGGATCGTTGACCGGCGCGGCAACACCGGTCGTTGTAAGCACCGCCATGCCTACCTTGAGCATGAGCCTGTCCCACTCGCTTACAGCCGTGCCGGGAAGCAAATCAGCGTCAAGCGAATCAAACACTTCCGGGCGCAGAAGGAGGTTCACGTCCTTCGGTCCCATGGCCGCATTGGCCACCATGAACCGGGTGATTGCCTCGCGAAATGCTGCGTAGCTGGCGGCGGCGTCTACAGCCGTCTCGGTGATACCATACGAGGCGGCACCTGAGATTACACCCTGTGGTTGTCCGCCGGAGCCGGTGCCCTGAAACACGGCGGCGTCAACGGATTCCTGCACGGCTGCGCTGATATCGCGCCGGACGCTCTGTTCAAGGCCCATTCCACTTTGTTTCAAAGCCTTCCGGGTGATTTTCATGGTCACGCCCAGAGTGTGATCCGGCTTCAACGGCTTGTCCGTAACGGCCCATGTCTGAGGCCCCGGCACCTCTCCAAGCTCACCACCGGCCCAACCTGGGGTTGCGCCGCTCGTGGTCACTGGGTACTCCATTTCGCCAAAGCCTACGTTCACCATGGCCGCGCCCATTTTCATAGCACTGGACATAGCGAACAAACGTTCGATGGGCGGCATTGTGCGAATTGGATTCGGCGTCCCGGAAGCCACGGTCTCACCGGCGCGGGTCTCCAGAGCCTCCCAGGGCACCGGAATTCCCTGAAAGCCGGATTGGCTCCGAAGCTCGGACGCGATTTCCGCAGTCGCTCCGTCGAGTGCCCGGCCTTCGTCCAGCGCCAAAGCGGCCTGACGCAATTCAAACTGACCGGCCAAGTCTGACCATTCTGTTTCCGAGCGCGTTTCCAGTTCGCCAGCGGCTTCCTTGCGCTCTTCGTCTTCGGAAGTCAAAGCGGCGCGGAAGCGGACCTCGTTCCCCTTGTACTCGGTATCCAGTTTTTCCATGGACCGCGTTTCGTCCTCGGTCGGCTCGGGCTTCCCGACCAATTCGGCCAGTTGCTCCCGGATTTCACTTTGGCGTTTGGTGATTTTCACAGATTCAAGCATTTAGATTTCCATTTCAGAGGTTCTAAGAAGATCGCGCCACTCCTGACGCGGCGGCGAAAGCTGAGGGTGCCCGACCTCAAGCCGGGTTTTCCGGGCATGGCACCGGCAACAGAGGATTTGCAGATTCTGGAGGCTCCAGGCCAGTTCCGGGCGGTCCCGGACGGGCAAGATATGATCGCACTCCAGCCGCCGCCGGGCACCGCACTGGACGCACTGCCAGTCGTCCCGATCAAGCGCGGCCCGGCGAAGTACCTTCCACCCCGGCGAGTTTGTCACGCGGGCAGAATGGCGGCGATATTCTTTGCGCAAGCTCATGTGCGAATCGAAAGCTCCCAATAAATGGTCTGCGATCCGGGAGCCAACCGGCTCACCTTCAAAATCTGGTGAGAAACGCCCTGAACGACCAGCGAGTGAAGCGTTTTTACTTCAACCCCACAGCCCGCCAGATAGGCCGTGTGGCTCCAGAGCGGCACCGCGTCGCTATCGTGAAGCTCTGCGTCAATTTCCGTTAGCGCAATCGTCACGGGCACGTCCGGGGCCTCGCTGTCTTCAATGAGCCAAGGCCGGGCCGGATCGCGCGCGGCTTTGGGCGGTCGCAGGAACGCTTGTTGGCCAAAGCGGGCAATAAGCCGCCGGGCCGTATGTGAAAACAGGTCAACCATGCTCAACCCCACCCATAACGCGGCGCGCGCCGGGGCTTCGCACGTTTCATGCGCTGGCCCTGAGCCACGGCCACCACGGTTGCGCTAACAGCGTCAATGCGCCCCAGCGACCGGCCAGCGGCCAGCTTGTGATTGCCCGCCGGGTCCACAAGCGTGATTGCGTCTCCAAAGGCAGATCGCAGAAGCAGAGACGGCGCGGCCTTCACGTCGCCTTCAAAGACCGCCCGGCGAAGACGCTCGCAGTCTTCCGATCCGTCTTTCCAGCCGAAGCCCCGCCAAATGAAAGGCACACGCTCAAGGCCAGCGTCACGCAGTGCTTCGAGAAATTCAGCATGGCGAAAACGATCACCGACAATCGCCGCCGGTGCCTGGCCGTCCAGCCGCTCCACAACGTCGGCCAGAAACCGGCCAACCGGAACTGTGGTATCGCCCATTGATACAAGCTCACCCCGGTCGCGCATTTCGATATAGCGAGACCCTACGCCGTCAGCTTGGCCGCGATCCCCGAGGCCGGGATTGCAGGGAAAGGCACCGACGCATTCCAACCTGCCCGTCTCGTGCCAATACAGCGCCGCCGCCGACATTGACCTGGACCCTCCCAGATCGACACCCAAAACAACCGGGCCGTCGCGCTTGGGCAGATCGACAGGCGCGACCTCACAGGAAAGCCATTCGTCCACCGTCAGAAGAACAGATCTATCGTCAGACGCAACGCGTTCATTTCGGTTCAGGTTGCGGAATGCGGACAGGGCAGAACCGCCGCGAGCAATCGCCTGTTTGGCCTGAGCCACCAGCCACTCGGGCGAGGCACCAATGCCCTCAGAGGCTCCCGGATTTGCAATGAGAAGGGAAGCCAGATCGTCCGGCGGCAGACCAGCTTGCGGCCTATGCTCTTGAATGTACGTCCCCGGCGGCGGCTGGTCGATCCAGCGCGAAAACTCGTTTGCGTCGTCCGGCGCGCTGGTGCTTAGAATCAGCGCCCGCCCGTCGCGTTTTCCGAGGCCGGAAAGGATCGCGTGTTCAAGCGCGGCCCCCTTGTCGCGTTCCCACGCCGCCCGTTCGTCCAAAATGGCCAGCGTCGGGGCACTGCCAAGAACAGATTTGCCGTCCGCAGCGATCACGCGAGCCAGACCACCGCCGTTTTCGGAAGTCTCAACCTCCAGCCGGGAGCCTCTGCGAATAATGAACTGTTCCTGTTCGTCTTCCGGCAAGCCTTCGATAAAGCCCAAAAGGAAGCCGAACGCGACCTTCGCCTGGTCCCGGTTCCGGGCCGCGAATATGATTTCACGGCGTTTTTGCGGCTCAATTTCGCCCATAAGGTGCCCAAGAGCGAGGCCAGCGGACAATGCCGTCTTCGCATTCCCCCGGCCAATGCTCAAAACGCCCGTTTTCACCCCTTTTTTGAACGCGCCGTGAATGAATTGCCTCTGAAACAGGGCCAATTGCACCTCAGAACCGGCCAATCGGCCCTCTGAAACGGTCAATCGGGGCATAAACTCCAGCGCGGCGCGGGCGTCTTTTGACGGTCTAGGCATGGAAAACACCCCTAAAACAGGCGTTTTTACCGAAAAACAGGCGTTTTTGGCGTTTTTGACGCAAAACCGGAATAATTCCCCCCCGGATTTTTTTCAGGAGAGAGAGACGAACACCCCGCCCCCCGGAAGCCCCCGCCCGGAAGCCCCGGCTATTGGGACCATTCGGTTCCCCAAAACGCTGAATTATGAGCGTGGATTTGCACATTCGCGGGATAATCTCTCGTTTTTTCGGGTTTCGACGCTGAATTTCAACACACAATAGCCTGTCTTTGGTTGATTTTCAACGAAATGACGGTGTAAGCTGGACGGGCAGGGTTTTTCATACTTCTTCATTGACGGTGAACGGTTGCCCTGCAAACGACCCACCAAGTCGTAGCGTCGCTCAGGTCTCCACCGGCTTGGGCGGCGCTGTTTTTCACCCTCAGTCCTCTAAAAAAAAGACATGCCCGTTGCAGCGTTGTGCAGTTGCTTAGAATGAAAGAGACGCGCTTGTTTCAAGGTCTGTTCCTGACCTCACACGGCCCGCCCGTTGCAGCGTTGTGCATTGCTGGATTTTCAAAATCACCTTTCTTGAATCTGGATTCTGGATTCTCAACTCTCAACTCAACTCTCTATAACTACTGTCCTGCTCAATGGTGAAGTCCTGAGCAAAAGGCATAGGACGACTGCCCGCACCCGAGGGTCCGGCAGTCCCTATGCCTCCAGCGTGTAAGTCTTGCTCAACGGAGCCAGCCCCTCGCTTTTGGCCCAAGCGGTCGCGTGTCAACGCCGTCTGGTTGGCCGCTACTTTCGACGCTATCGACACCGCGCCGGTGATCGGGTTTCGGCCTTGCGGACTACCCTTTGCCTTTGATCGCTGCCCATGGTAAGCCTTGCCTTGAGTGGTGCCACCGTCTTACCCGACCAGCACCCAAGGCCCCGCGTGGATTGACGCGCGGGGTCGCCTTTAATCACCCATTCAATCGGGCACCAGTCCTCCTCTGTGACCGGATATGCGAAGAGGTCAGCAACGAGCTTTTGCATGACGGCCAGTTGCTTGGTTGAAGGATTCCAGTTCTTGCGCCGCGCCTGCTTCTGCACAGACCGGGCGAAGCCACATGCCCAGGTACTCTGAGCGTTGTCCGCAACGGCGGGCATATGGTGTATCAGGCGTTCGATCTCGGAAGGTGTCGGGGTCATGCCGCCGCCCTCCGCTCGCCCTGGACGTGATCGAGAAAGGCGGCTTGCTCACTGGCGGGCAGGGCTTCATAGCTCGCCAGCGCATATGCTTTCCGCTCGTTGAGAGAGGCCAGCGAAGCCCAGTAACGGGCTTCCGGCATTGGATTCATGAAGGTTGGTAGAGGATAGCCCGCAGACCTGAGAACGGCCTTGGCGACCATTTCTGCCTCTTCCGGCGTATCCAGTGCCCGGAGCGCAACCCAGGCCCGCGCCACACGTTCCCTTAGATCGGACATAATTTCTGGTTGCGTCAAATCCGGGCCGGGATTAGATTCGGCGGGAAACTGGACGGTTTCGCAAGAAGTTTTAGCGCCGTTGAACCCTGCAAGGTTCGCGGCGTTTTCTTTTTCAATTATTACGCTATTACTATTCGATATCCTTAACCTATTGATATTGGGTGATATCCGATGCCCGCGCCGTGCGCCACGACCGCACCATCACCTTCCGGCTGGCCGGGGTCGCCGTCACTGGCCAAATGGTGCGTGCCATCCCCGCTGTGATCCGCCGCCTTCGATCTCCGCCGACATATGCATGACGCTGAAACTGTCCCGCAGCGAACGAAACCGGCAGGGCAGGTCTGTCCGTCGCGCTGAAAAACGGCACCGCAAGGCAGCGCGGCATATCGTGCCCGCCGGATTGTCCCGACCAGATTATCCCGGAAGGAGGCGTTCCGGTGCACCCGGGCATCGTTCGGGGACGAAAACGGTGGGCCGACGCGTCAGGATCGGCTACGTTCGTCCCAACCGGGGCGCCACTTGGGGAATATGGAATAATCCAAACCCACAGAACCAATCCGCCTGTAATCCGGAGTTGGAAACAAAATAGACGTGAGCACTCAAAAATCAGCGCTGTCTCGTCAATCACGCAGAGGTCGTTTAAAGGGACCGGAAATGTGACCCGGGATGAGGATTATCGTGACCTGCCCCCCGAGAACCGGACCATTTGAAAGGAGACTCAGTTCGCTTAATGTTCACAAGAACGAGGAGAACAGAGAATGCGCAAGTCACGGTTTACCGAAGAGCAGATAGTCCAGATCATTCAGGAGTACGCGGCGGGTGCGAAAGTGTCCGAGCTGTGCCGCAAGCACGGCATGTCGGACGCCACATTTTATAAATGGAAAGCCAGGTATGGCGGTCTGCAGATTTCGGATGTCCGACGTCTGAAAGACCTTGAGGACGAGAACAGCAAGCTGAAGAAGTTGTTGGCCGAGCAGATGCTGGATAATGCCGGACTGAAGGGGCTGCTGGCAAAAAACTTCTGACGCCCGCAAGCCGCCGGGAAGCTGTCTGGGTGCTTTGCCGTGACTTTCAGTTTTCAAAGCGGCGTGCCTGTGGGCTGGTCAGGATTTCAAGATCAAGCAATGGCTACAGACGAAGGCCGGATCAGCATGCGCGCCTGCGTGAGCGGCTGATCACGCTGTCCGGCAAACACCGGGGCTATGGCTACCGCATGTTGCATGCCAAGCTGGTCCGGGAGGGATTTGGGGTGAACGTAAAAGTGGTTGAACGGCTCTACAGGGAGGAACGGCTGGCTCTGCGTCGCCGCAACCGCAAGAAAATCCCCAAAGGCGTGCGTGAGGGTGCCTGGTGCCCGATTGCCGCCAACCAGCGCTGGTCGCTGGACTTCACCATGGATGCGCTTGCCAACGGACGAAAGTTCCGCACTGCCAATCTGAAAGACGATTGCACGCGGGAATGCCCGGCTATTGATGTAGCCCTGTCGATCCCCGGCACCCGCGTCGTGGAGATGCTGGAACGCGTTGCCCGTGAGCGCGGGTATCCAGATGTTCTGACCGTTGACAATGGGCCTGAACTACGAGGCCGCGCCCTTGATGGATGGGCCGATGATCATGGCGTGCAGCTCTACTTCATCGATCCGGGCAAGCCGACCCAGAACGCCTACATCGAAAGCTTCAACGGGCGTTTCCGCGAGGAATGTCTGAATCTGAACTGGTTCACGACACTGGCTGAAGCCGAACGGATCATCGAAAACTGGCGGGTCGATTACAACGAAAACCGGCCCCACAGTTCGCTGAAATATCAGACCCCGGAAGAATTTGCTGAAAACAGGCCCTTCCACAAACTGCAATGGGCAGCGCCGCTTGAGCTATCTGAAGGCTCCGCGCCACCACCCATTGCTCACGCCGCCGAATAATGGCAAACAAAAGAGGAACAGTGTCTTCTTATGAGTGGCCCTCAGATTGGGGGCAGGTCAATCGCCCACCGCTTTACAGCGAAATGGTCAAAAACCATGAAGCCCGCATCCGGGCGGAGAACGAAGAAAACGATACATGCCCCCGGGAACCGATGCTGCACCTGCCTTGCGCAAACTACTGCATTTCTCTCTACTGATCGCTCTGGTGGCGATCGGTCTGCTTCCTGTATCGCCCGGTCCGGCTGCTGCGGATGCGGTAAAGCTTTCCAGTTCCGGGATTTGCCACGACGCAAATTCCAGGTGGTTTGTGAAAACGAAAAACTACACGGCCTTCGGGACAATGCCTGAGTGCCTTCTCGATGGCCGCCCCTGTAAAGGGTTTTCCGGCGATGCAGCACCGTCAGCTGTCGATACGGTCACGGCTGCCCCCTCCGCGCGCCCCGTGTAGCGCGCCGTGTCAGGTGTGGGCGTTCCATATGACCGCCACCTCTACGATCACTGGATCGATGAGGACGGGGACTGTCAAAATGCGCGCCATGAGCTGCTTCAGGAACTGTCGACTGCGCCGGTGAAGCTTGCAAAGTCCAGATGCGCCGTGACCCACGGCCGCTGGAATGACCCTTATACCGGTGAAATCCACACGAACTCCGGGGATCTGGATATTGACCACATGGTGTCCCTCGCCTGGGCGCATGCGCATGGCGCCAACAAATGGGGTGCGGATCTGCGCCGGAAATTTGCCAATGATCCCGTCAATCTTTTCGCCGTCCTGGCATCTGCAAACAGACAGAAGGGGGCAAAGGGGCCGCTTGACTGGCTTCCGCCAAACCAGGCTTTCCAGTGCCGGTATGTCACCCGCTTTCACAGGATCGTTTTGACCTACCGGCTTCAATACACCGACCGGGAGCGCCGGGAGATGGACCGTCTGCGCTCACAGCTTTGCTCCTGATTTGCGAAAAGGAAAATTTGTCAACGGCGGCGTAAAATCCTGCAGACGGGTCGTCGAACGCACCTTCGCCTGGCCCGGGCGACGCCGCCGCCCGGCAAAGGATTGGGAGAAAACCATCGAAAGTGACGGGACCCGGGACTTGATTTCCCATATCGGACGCAGGACGGGCTGCCTCGCAAGGGCTTGAAAAACATCGACTCCTTTTGAATCAGGCTCCCGGAAACCACGGGTCCTTCCCGGCGGGGACGGCTTGTGGGTGTTATGTGCCGCACCTTCCAATGTCTGCGTGCCGATTTTTTTGCATTTCGTTTCGTTTCGGATTTCCGCCGCCGACAACCGCTTGTAACCATTCAGGAAATTTTTTCCGACGGGTCATCCGAAACGAAATGCCCTCCCGAAACGCGCGGGGAAACCGCCGGAGGGTTCGCGCCCGAATTTGCGCGATACCTGCCCGCACCGCCGATCAGAATGTCATCGCCCGCACCGGACTTGATCGTGTCATTGCCCGCGCCGGAATTGATCAGGTCACGGCCATTGCCCTAATGGGCGAACTTGGCGATCCCTCTGGGGCCAGCAACATCGGCGCGCTCGTGCCCTTCTGTCAATCGCAGAGTAAAATGGGTCCATGTCGCGGCGTAAAAATGGGCCACTTCGGTTGATGTTTTTGTGGCGCTTTTGCACGCGTGCTCGTCACAAAGCTGAAGCGTGCCAAAGCGCATGCTGGCCATAAGGCCAGCATTATTCTGACTGTGATTGCGGGCTGGTTATTTTCGGTTGTTGCGACTGTGTTTGAGCCGATAGCTTTCGCCATTCATCTCGAGGATGTGGACGTGATGGGTTAAACGATCGAGTAGCGCACCGGTCAGCCGCTCAGAGCCAAAGACTTCAGTCCATTCATCGAAGGGCAGGTTCGAGGTTATGATGATGGAGCCGCGTTCATAGCATTGGGATATGACCTCGAAGAGCAGCTCTGCGCCAGATTTGCTGAGCGGTACGAAGCCCAGTTCATCAATGATCAACAGGTTCTGGCTGGTCAGTTGCTTTTGAAGGCGCTGCAATCTCCGCTCATCTTGAGCCTCGATCAGATCATGGACTAATGCCGCAGCCGTTGTGAAGCGCACCTTCAGTCCTCTTTGACATGCAGCCAGCCCAAGTCCCAGGGCGATGTGTGTCTTGCCCGTGCCTGACGGGCCGAGCGCGATGATGTTCTCCCTGCGATTAACGTAATCGCATCGTGCCAGATCCATCGTCAGGGGCTTGTTCAAGCTTGGCATGATCTTGAAGTCAAAGCTATCCAAGCTCTTGGTGCTGGGGAACTTCGCCGCTTTGATGCGCCGTTCAATCATCCGGCGTTCGCGGTCGATCAATTCCATCTCACACAGCCGCGCCAGATAGTGGATGTGATCTTTGTTCTCTGCAGCACAGAGCTGCGCCTGTTTGGCATACTCGCCTTGGAACGTTGGCAGTCGCAGTTGTTTAAGATGATGCCGTAGAAGAATCCGAGGGGCTTCGGTCATGCCGCGGTCCTTCCCATCAAGCTCATGTAACTGGATGGGCGTGTTGTGCCGACATTGGCCTTGGGCAAGTATGGATAGAAGTCCAAATCCAATCGTGGTGGCCGCTTCTCAACCCGACACAGTACAAGGTGTTTTACGGCGTCATAGCCAATTGCACCCATATCTATTGCCTGCTGGATTGCGCCTTGCACAACATCCATTTCGAAGGTCTCCAAAAGGCGCAAGACTTGAACGTATTCTCGCTTGCCCGGCTTACCCATTCTGGCTTCAAGCAGTCGGTGCAGCGTGGCAAATACATCTGGCAAATGCCAACCCTGCAAAGGCGCGGCCTGATCCAGGGCACCCACCTTTTGTTCAAGCAGGGGCAAAAAGTGCAATGGGTCAAAGACCATATCCGCTGATGTGTAGGATCGTTTGTGCCGCGCAATAATCTCATTGCCGCAGCCGATGATAACCTCATGCACAAACCCACGCACATGAACATCGTGGTGCGCATAGGCTACTGGCACCGAGTAATCATTGCTGCGATAGCGCACCATTGAGATCGACGTTGCACGCGTGCTGACGTGATCGCAGGCTTCATATTCTGCGACGGGCAATCCCATCAGAGCATCCAAATCCGACATCAGGCGTGCGCCTATGGTTTGGGTGTGACCCCGCAACGTATCGGCCTGACGTGCTAAACACTTCTCTTCCAAATGTGCGTTCAGATCATCAAAGCTGTCATAGCGAGGTGCGGGAACCATGAAGTTGCGGCGGGTGTATCCAACCATGCCCTCAACGTTGCCTTTATCGTTCCCTCGCGCGGGTCTGCCAAACTTGTCATCAAACAAGTAATGCGACTGCAGTTCCGTAAACCGACGTGTGCGGATGCGCGTCTTATCCCCGAGTATCCGAGCCACGGCGATCTTGGTATTGTCGTAGAGAATGGATTGCGGAATGCCGCCAAAGAATGCAAAGGCGGACACATGGCCATCGCAAAACGCCTCGGTTGTCTCAGCTGGATATCCCTTCACAAACACCGCATCAGAATGTGGCAAGCTCATCACGAAGAAGTGGATCTTGCATTCCACGCCACCGATCACGCCCAGCGTCTCACCAAAATCAACCTGCGCATGGCCCGGCCGATGCGACAACGGCACAAACACCTCTTTGGTGCGCCGTTTTTGCTCGCGCACGTAATAGGTCACCGTGGTCAGGCTGCCGGCATATCCATGCTCATCGCGCAGCCGTTCAAAGATGCGCTTGGCCGTGTGTCGCTGCTTTTTGATCAGGGCTTTGTCTGTGCGCAGTATCTCATCGACCACACCAACATAACCATCAAGCGTTGGCCGCCGAGGCGCTTCCGACCGACGATACCCAGGCGGAAGTTCATGGCGCAGCATCTTCGCGATCGTCTTACGATCTTTGTTCTCTAATCTGTCAATGCGTGTTTCCTGAGTTTCCTGCTTTTGATGTCAGAGGTTGCCTTTGTTCTCTTCGAACTCTGAGGTTCATGATGGGGTTGGCTGGGTGTGGGTCGGCAATGTTGAAACCGCAATCATACCGTTGGTCTTGGCTGTTGCTACAGAATCGGCGCCGTGTCTCACGCCCTCCCTCGGGCATCGTCCCAGATGGGAACTTTGATTTAGGAATCCTCGTTGTCGCCTCGTAAGCCTTACGCGGACTGGAAGTCAGTTTTGTCTCGCATAATGGCATGAAGTATGATTGCCAGACGACGCGCCAGAGCCACTCGGGCCTTTCTCATCGTTGAGCGCGCACCGATTGCGAGGGCCCATGTCTTCAATTTGAGCGGAGCGGCATACCGCGTCAGCATCACATTGGCGGCCTCATAGAGAAGCGTTCTGACGCGCACGTCGCCCCGCTTTGAGATGCTGCCCGTGTAGTCGATTTCACCAGATTGATGCCGTCGCGGCACCAGTCCAAGATACGCCCCCACATCACGCGATTTCCTGAAACGCGACGGATCATCAATTGCTGCGGCAAAGGCCAATGCTGTGATCGGACCGACCCCTGGTACCGTCATAAGGCGCTGGCAGACTTCGGATTTGCGGGTCATCTTTTTGATGTCGCCATCAATGGCTGCAACCGCCGCGAGGATTGCTTCGCGTGCTGCGAACAGTCCGCAAATTGCGGCATGGAGGCCAGGCACTCCATCGCTAACTTTTAGCGCCGCGTTTTTGAATGCCGGAGACAAAGCTCGTGGCAGCCGCACGCCGAAGACGACGACCAGACCGCGGATCTGATTGTCGAGCGTCACACGCTGTCCGACCAGCTTCTTGCGGGCTGCGATCAGCGACCGGATTGCGTGCGCTGACAGTGATTTGACATGGGTCGGCTTGTAGAATCCCGTCCGCGCCAGGTGTGCCAAACCGCGGGCATCATTGCGGTCCGTCTTGTGGCCGGCCAGAGATTTAAGGGCCTGATATGCTTGCCTGCTCTCGATGCAAACAACCGGGACACCAAGCTCCGTCAGCCCATGGTAAAGCATTGGTGCCATCCGTCCCGTTTCAAATACAACTTTGGCACATGGTGGTCCAGAAGCGAGGAAGTCAGCGATCGCTTTTGGTGTTGAGCTCGCTTTTCCTTCACGAATAAGGGCCCCTTCACGATCCAGAATGCAGATATGCGTCTCTTCCATGGACACATCCAAACCAGCAAAATATTCCATTGGTCAGTCTCCTTTTCAATTGCATGTGCATCCAGAATAACAGGGGTAACTGAGTGCTGATCCTGATTACGCCATGTTGAAAAACCGCGCCGCTTCTCGGCCAGACATACCGTCCTTCAAACAAGCACGGCGCACACGACTATAAATATCCACAGAATACATCTCCCGCCCTCCGAATAAACGAAGGGCACAAACTGGCGGACTTTTACTCCGCTACAACTGCGATATGCAGCCGCTTCTGTGGCCCAATATTGCTCCGCGTTTTACACTCGATCAGATCATGGACTAATGCCGCAGCCGTTGTGAAGCGCACCTTCAGTCCTCTTTGACATGCAGCCAGCCCAAGTCCCAGGGCGATGTGTGTCTTGCCCGTGCCTGACGGGCCGAGCGCGATGATGTTCTCCCTGCGATTAACGTAATCGCATCGTGCCAGATCCATCGTCAGGGGCTTGTTCAAGCTTGGCATGATCTTGAAGTCAAAGCTATCCAAGCTCTTGGTGCTGGGGAACTTCGCCGCTTTGATGCGCCGTTCAATCATCCGGCGTTCGCGGTCGATCAATTCCATCTCACACAGCCGCGCCAGATAGTGGATGTGATCTTTGTTCTCTGCAGCACAGAGCTGCGCCTGTTTGGCATACTCGCCTTGGAACGTTGGCAGTCGCAGTTGTTTAAGATGATGCCGTAGAAGAATCCGAGGGGCTTCGGTCATGCCGCGGTCCTTCCCATCAAGCTCATGTAACTGGATGGGCGTGTTGTGCCGACATTGGCCTTGGGCAAGTATGGATAGAAGTCCAAATCCAATCGTGGTGGCCGCTTCTCAACCCGACACAGTACAAGGTGTTTTACGGCGTCATAGCCAATTGCACCCATATCTATTGCCTGCTGGATTGCGCCTTGCACAACATCCATTTCGAAGGTCTCCAAAAGGCGCAAGACTTGAACGTATTCTCGCTTGCCCGGCTTACCCATTCTGGCTTCAAGCAGTCGGTGCAGCGTGGCAAATACATCTGGCAAATGCCAACCCTGCAAAGGCGCGGCCTGATCCAGGGCACCCACCTTTTGTTCAAGCAGGGGCAAAAAGTGCAATGGGTCAAAGACCATATCCGCTGATGTGTAGGATCGTTTGTGCCGCGCAATAATCTCATTGCCGCAGCCGATGATAACCTCATGCACAAACCCACGCACATGAACATCGTGGTGCGCATAGGCTACTGGCACCGAGTAATCATTGCTGCGATAGCGCACCATTGAGATCGACGTTGCACGCGTGCTGACGTGATCGCAGGCTTCATATTCTGCGACGGGCAATCCCATCAGAGCATCCAAATCCGACATCAGGCGTGCGCCTATGGTTTGGGTGTGACCCCGCAACGTATCGTCCTGACGTGCTAAACACTTCTCTTCCAAATGTGCGTTCAGATCATCAAAGCTGTCATAGCGAGGTGCGGGAACCATGAAGTTGCGGCGGGTGTATCCAACCATGCCCTCAACGTTGCCTTTATCGTTCCCTCGCGCGGGTCTGCCAAACTTGTCATCAAACAAGTAATGCGACTGCAGTTCCGTAAACCGACGTGTGCGGATGCGCGTCTTATCCCCGAGTATCCGAGCCACGGCGATCTTGGTATTGTCGTAGAGAATGGATTGCGGAATGCCGCCAAAGAATGCAAAGGCGGACACATGGCCATCGCAAAACGCCTCGGTTGTCTCAGCTGGATATCCCTTCACAAACACCGCATCAGAATGTGGCAAGCTCATCACGAAGAAGTGGATCTTGCATTCCACGCCACCGATCACGCCCAGCGTCTCACCAAAATCAACCTGCGCATGGCCCGGCCGATGCGACAACGGCACAAACACCTCTTTGGTGCGCCGTTTTTGCTCGCGCACGTAATAGGTCACCGTGGTCAGGCTGCCGGCATATCCATGCTCATCGCGCAGCCGTTCAAAGATGCGCTTGGCCGTGTGTCGCTGCTTTTTGATCAGGGCTTTGTCTGTGCGCAGTATCTCATCGACCACACCAACATAACCATCAAGCGTTGGCCGCCGAGGCGCTTCCGACCGACGATACCCAGGCGGAAGTTCATGGCGCAGCATCTTCGCGATCGTCTTACGATCTTTGTTCTCTAATCTGTCAATGCGTGTTTCCTGAGTTTCCTGCTTTTGATGTCAGAGGTTGCCTTTGTTCTCTTCGAACTCTGAGGTTCATGATGGGGTTGGCTGGGTGTGGGTCGGCAATGTTGAAACCGCAATCATACCGTTGGTCTTGGCTGTTGCTACAGAATCGGCGCCGTGTCTCACGCCCTCCCTCGGGCATCGTCCCAGATGGGAACTTTGATTTAGGAATCCTCGTTGTCGCCTCGTAAGCCTTACGCGGACTGGAAGTCAGTTTTGTCTCGCATAATGGCATGAAGTATGATTGCCAGACGACGCGCCAGAGCCACTCGGGCCTTTCTCATCGTTGAGCGCGCACCGATTGCGAGGGCCCATGTCTTCAATTTGAGCGGAGCGGCATACCGCGTCAGCATCACATTGGCGGCCTCATAGAGAAGCGTTCTGACGCGCACGTCGCCCCGCTTTGAGATGCTGCCCGTGTAGTCGATTTCACCAGATTGATGCCGTCGCGGCACCAGTCCAAGATACGCCCCCACATCACGCGATTTCCTGAAACGCGACGGATCATCAATTGCTGCGGCAAAGGCCAATGCTGTGATCGGACCGACCCCTGGTACCGTCATAAGGCGCTGGCAGACTTCGGATTTGCGGGTCATCTTTTTGATGTCGCCATCAATGGCTGCAACCGCCGCGAGGATTGCTTCGCGTGCTGCGAACAGTCCGCAAATTGCGGCATGGAGGCCAGGCACTCCATCGCTAACTTTTAGCGCCGCGTTTTTGAATGCCGGAGACAAAGCTCGTGGCAGCCGCACGCCGAAGACGACGACCAGACCGCGGATCTGATTGTCGAGCGTCACACGCTGTCCGACCAGCTTCTTGCGGGCTGCGATCAGCGACCGGATTGCGTGCGCTGACAGTGATTTGACATGGGTCGGCTTGTAGAATCCCGTCCGCGCCAGGTGTGCCAAACCGCGGGCATCATTGCGGTCCGTCTTGTGGCCGGCCAGAGATTTAAGGGCCTGATATGCTTGCCTGCTCTCGATGCAAACAACCGGGACACCAAGCTCCGTCAGCCCATGGTAAAGCATTGGTGCCATCCGTCCCGTTTCAAATACAACTTTGGCACATGGTGGTCCAGAAGCGAGGAAGTCAGCGATCGCTTTTGGTGTTGAGCTCGCTTTTCCTTCACGAATAAGGGCCCCTTCACGATCCAGAATGCAGATATGCGTCTCTTCCATGGACACATCCAAACCAGCAAAATATTCCATTGGTCAGTCTCCTTTTCAATTGCATGTGCATCCAGAATAACAGGGGTAACTGAGTGCTGATCCTGATTACGCCATGTTGAAAAACCGCGCCGCTTCTCGGCCAGACATACCGTCCTTCAAACAAGCACGGCGCACACGACTATAAATATCCACAGAATACATCTCCCGCCCTCCGA
The DNA here is from genome assembly GCA_965207105.1 of Roseovarius sp. Classification (GTDB taxonomy): domain Bacteria; phylum Pseudomonadota; class Alphaproteobacteria; order Rhodobacterales; family Rhodobacteraceae; genus Roseovarius. The sequence goes on from CBDBLS010000043.1 coordinate 292,908, forward strand.
ATAAACGAAGGGCACAAACTGGCGGACTTTTACTCCGCTACAACTGCGATATGCAGCCGCTTCTGTGGCCCAATATTGCTCCGCGTTTTACACAGCGCGAGGGATTTGGCGTCAATCGCGTCGGTTTTGGCCAGTTGCCCCATCATATCAGCGAACTTTCGGGTGCGGTATGGGTTCATCACAGCCACATGGAAACCCGCATCATGCAGGTGCCGGTGCGCGCGCCGATGACAGCTGCCGGTTGCCTCCGGCACGATCAACTCAGGTTGATATGATCGAAGGAAGCGGGCGAACCGTTGCAGGCCTGCTTTGTCATTACTCACGCTCTGCGACAGGCCTGTTGGGTGAAGATAGACATCAAGACGTGATTCACTCACATCGATGCCGACATATACTTGCTCTGTGGCAAGCTGGGGAGAAGCGGTCTTTCCTTGTATACGGGACATCCGGGATTCCCTTTCATCTGTTCAGATCAGTTTTCCATGAATCGACCCGGTCAAGCTGCCCTGCGGCCCACAAAGCCAAGGGGAGGACGACCCAAATCGAGCGCCCGGATGGGATGGCCATCCCATCCGGGCAACCATCAATCTGCTGCAGATTGATGGCAAGGAAAACATACAAGGGGATCCATGCCCGTCTCCCGCGCCATCGCACACGGTCCTGCCCCGGCAACAATGGTGTTGCCCCCGGCGAACAGGACGGGACCGGTAAAACCGGACACCCTGATCGCCGCCGCGATCTGCCGGACCTGATCTGCAGAACGGGCACGGGGTTTCAGGGCACGGGGACATCGGGCGGCAGCCGCCCGATCTCCGGACTGCGGGCAGGACCGGAGCGCGCCACGTCGCGCGAAGGTTTTTTTTGCCGCTGGCCATGCCGGACCTCCCGACGATTTTTTTCACCGCCGGTATCGCGCAAATTCCGGCGCGATACCGGCGGTTTCCCCGCGCGTTTCAGGGGGCCATTTCGTTTCAGATGACCCGTCGGAAAAAATTTCCTGAATGGTTACAATCGGTTGTCGGCGGCGGAAATCCGAAACGAAATGCAAAAAATAACCACGCAGAAGTTGGAAAGTGCGGCGCATGACACCCACAAGCCCTCCCCGCCGGGAAGGACCCGTCATTTCTGAACTGGAAAAAAGCGGTGACTATCTTCTTCCGGTGAAGGATAACCGGAAAGACCTTCGGGAGGAGATTGAAACGGCCTTTCGGGAGCCGGTTTTTCCCCCTCGCTGAATGGCAGGACCCACCCCGGACAGGGCATGGGCGGATTGACCTGCGTGGCATCGCCCTGCTGCCCGCCGATGCGCCCGGCGAACACATGCGCACTCAGTTCGCACCATTGCCCGCATCGGGCGTCTGCGCGGGCACGTCCGGGCAGGGCGCAGTGTCAAAACCGAAACCGAAACAACGTATCCCGTCACCGGCCCGGGGCAGTCTGATCCTGACGATATTCTGCGCCTCAACCGCAGGCATTGGCGGATTGAGGCCATGCATCGCGACAGGAATGTGACACCGGGCGAAGATGGATACACCAACCGCCCGGGACATGCCCCCCGCAATATTCTCACCCTCAGCAGCGCCGCGCGCACATTGCCCGAACGCATCCCGAACGGGCCTGCAGGAGCTGTCGAAACAGTGTAGGATAATAGCCAAAAGGCTGTCAGGTTCGTATCAGATAAACAGAAAAATGGCTTTCTCTGAATCGCCCTGAAAGTCGGCATTGTCAGGTTGTTTTATATGGTGTGTGGTGTATCGGCGGGCTGTTTGTCCACAATGGCAGCAGGCGAGGGGGCGCGTGAATACATTGAAACCTTAACCCCTCATGTGATATACCAAGAGCATGGAAATGAAGACGATCAAAAAAGACAGCGCCGCATGGGTCGAGAATGACCCCGCAGCCACGCCAGAGGCGGGCTATGATGCTCATGTGCAAAAGTCGATTGCACAGGGTAGGGCGCAACTCAATGCGGGGCAGGGGATACCTGCCGCCCAGGTCTGGGAAGAACTTGGAATCGAATGAAGATCGTTTTTGCGCCGCTGGCGCGTGACAACCTCCGAGATATATCAGACTTATATCGCCGTCGATAACATCAGTGCAGCCGCTCGTGTCGCCTCTGAGATCAGACGAACGATTGAAACGCTCGAAACTTATCCGTTGATCGGCCAATCCTATCAAGATGAGGTTCGGCGGCTAGTCGTGACGCGCTACCCGTATGTCGTGTTCTATGAGGTCGATCAGGTGGCCGGGCAGGTGAACATCCTGACCGTTCAACACGCACACCAGATGCCGCCAGATTTCGAGACAGCGCCCTAAAGGGTTTTGGGCAAAGTTTTTCCAGCAACGGCGCTAAGCAGAGATTCGCGGCTTGCCCCACGGATTGCGGCGTTTCTCTTTGTTTCGGTTCTGCACGGCTTTTTGGATTACGTTTTCAAAGCTGTTGGCATCTGCAAAAGCCCAATGCGCCAATTCGGTCTGCCTGAGGCCCTTCCAGACCGGTTCGGTGTCGTTCAGTTCCGGTAACTGCCCAGCATGTTGTGTTGCGGAATATAGTTGACTGAGCAGCTTGGTTGTGAATCAAAGGGTATATGGATCAAGATTTGAAATTTCCGCTTCTTCCTGTTTCAGATTCTGCTGTGCGCGCCGCTTGTTTTGAGGCCGCCTGGTTGAAGCAGTTGGAAGTGAACGCAGAGCTTAAGCAGCGTGTCGCTACCCTGGAACGGCAAGCGGGCCTCAACAGCAAGACCAGCAGTCGTCCTCCTTCGAGTGACGGATTGAAGAAGCCCCCTGCGCAGAAGCGGACGCAAAGCCCGAGAGGAAAACCGGACCGCAAACCCGGTGGTCAGCCTGGCCATAAGGGGAAAACGTTGCGACAGACTGCGACACCTGACCATGTGATCAACCACTATCCGGAGATTTGTGGCGCTTGCGGTGCGGCACTCCCGGGCAGCATGGCAGAGAAGACAGCGGTGCGTCAGGTGGTTGATTTGCCAACTCCGCCGCCGCCCGGGGTAACCGGGCACCGGGTCCATCAGTGTAGGTGCAGCCAGTGCGATGCTGTCACGCGCGGTGTTTTCCCTGAGGGTGTTTCGGGCCCCGTTCAATATGGCCCCCGGATCGCTGGTATCGCCAGCTACCTGCAGAGCTGTCATCGCATCCCGGAAGACCGCCTCTCCCCTGTGTTGTCTGATCTGTCTGGCCTCCCATCTGTCTGGCCTCCCAGCCGTTCCAACTGCCCTGGCCCGGCTTGCCGGGCGCACAGCGGATCGCCTTCACCCCTTCGCGAAGTCCGTATGTGAAGGGCCAGGCGGACCGCAAGTGGCCGTCAGGCATTTGGATGAGACCGGCTTCAGAGTGGCGGGTAAAACACAGTGACTGCATGTGATCTGTTCGCCGCTCTCAAGCCACTTCCGGGTCTCGTCGCGCAGGGGCGATCTTCCGACGGGAGTCTGCGGGCTTGTTGTGCACGATCACCGGAGCCCGTATTTCACAATGGAAAGCGTCCGGCATGCCTTGTGCAATGCCCATCATCTTCGTGAACTCCAGGCATTGATTGTGATTGAAAAGGAACCGTGGGCCACCGACATGAAAACCTTTCTGCCTGAGAGCTTGATTTAAAATTAATCGTTGTTTTTCAATCTCTTGCAAGGAAACGTGTCACGCGTCTGATATGGGCGATGAGGACCCGGGCCCCGGCACTTTCGATGGTTTTCTCCCAATCCTTTGCCAGTCGGCGGCAACGCCCGAGCCAGGCGAAGGTGCGTTCTACGACCCATCTGCGGGGCAGCAGCTCAAAACCTTCGGCAGTGTCAGGGCGTTTCACGATCCGGATCGTCCAGCGCCCGATACCGATCAGGGCGGTGCGTAATTCTGGCCCCCGATAGCCACAATCGGCGAAGACAAGGCGTAGATCCGGGGCTGCGCGCCTGACTTTTCGAAAGGCATTTACTGCCCCGTCACGGTCCTGAATACTGGCTGCGTGAACGCAGAACGTGACCAGGTGCCCACAGGTGCCGGTCAGGATGTGGCGCTTGCGACCCTTGATCCTCTTTCCTGCGTCATACCCGGAAATACCCCCGTTTTCAGTGGTTTTCACGCTCCGGCTGTCAATCACGCCTGCTGTGGGCCGGGGATCCCGGCCTTCCTGTTCGCGTGCCAGGGCAACCGGAGCAGAATTGACCTCAGCCAGCAGCCCACTGTTACGCCAACTGTAGAAACAGTAGCGAGCCGTTGGGACCGGAGGGAAATCCTTTGGCAAAAGAGACCACATACACCCGGAGGCCGCGATATACCCGATTGCATCCCGAACATCGCGTAACACAGCTTTCCGGGGACGGCCCGGTCTGTCGGGGTCGGGCAAAAGCGGAGAAAGGACCGCCCGGTCTTCATCTGTTGTGTCACTTGAGCAGCGGTCGTTTTTTACGCTCATAGCGGCGGCGGGAGGCGTCAGTCCAGGGCATTGGGATCTCCGTTTGGGTGTTCAACCAAACATAATCACAACCCCTTGAAATCACGCAACCCATTTTGAATTAGGCTCTGACTGTCATGCCGCTGAGATCAGCGGCAACCAGTACCGGAACCTGTTCATCCGACAGGCACCGTTTGCCGGCTTTGCCACCCCTGCGGCGTGCCTTGCGCTCAAGGTTTCGTTCGCCCTTCCGGCTTTCCGGCACATAGATTTCATAAGCTTCCACAATGCCCGTGAGCCTGCGTGTTTCCGGGTCTTTTGCGGCAGGAAACCGGTGCCGCCAACGGAAGGCGGTATTGATGGCAAACCCGCAACGTTTTGCTGAAGCGCGAACCGTCAGCCCATCAGCAACACAGGTTCCGAAGGCAAGCCACCTGTCCTTGCGATGCAGACCCGACAAGGGGGTGCCGGTCGCCGCATTGAATGTCTTCCTGCATCCCTTGCATTGATACCGTCGCAGACCCCGTGCCTTGCCACGCGATATAGGCTCCCGGTGTGCCGCAATGCGGGCACCGGCGATCTTCACCCACACTGTCTTCTGTCGCTGCCAGTGAAGCAGATGCCTCTGATCCCCCCGAAAGCACGGCTTCGGCCTGTTGCCGCTGCACCAGGCTGGGCTGGTCTATCCCGGACAGCCAGTCCTGAAACTGCCTGTGATCCATGGTGATCTTTCCCTCTATTGCAAAAGGAACATAGCATGAACGCATACGACTTGTAAACTGAGCCAAGATCAAAAAGACCTCACGAAGGCACTCAGGGCTTGAGGTCCAGACCCAGACCAGCGTTGACGAACGCGGTGGTGTAGGACGCGGTGATGTCAAAACCATCCGCGATCACCCCCGCATTCACCATTTTGGCATAGAAATCGGCCATCCGCGCGTCGGTCATGGCCCCGATGCCCAACTCAGCAGTATCGCCGCTGTCCACGATGCCTTCTTCCAGCATCCTGGATATCGCGAAGTCGATCTTGTCTTGTGACATGTCCGGGTTTGCCGACAGGATCAGTGCATCGGCGGCAGAATTGTCGCCATACAGGTAGTTGTACCAGCCAGTGATCGACCCCTCGACGAAACACTTCACGACCTCTGGTTTCCCGGAGATCGTCGCAGGCGTCGCCTGAACGGTTGTCGAATAGGCGCTAAAGCCCGCATCGGCGATCAGCCAGACATCTGGAACCATGCCGGTTTTGACCGTAATGGCATAGGGTTCGGAGGACAGATACCCCTGCATGGCTGCCTCTTCGTTCACAAGAAACGGGGCCGCGCTGAAAGTGTAGGGTTGGCGTTGGGCATCAGTGAACCCGTGCGCGGCTTTCATCCATTCATAATAAAGTGCGCCGGTCTGCACGATCATGGTGAGTTCCCTAAGCCCTTCAAAACTTGAGACTTTGCCGGGATGGGAAATAATCACCTGCGGGTCTTTTTGGAACGCGGCCATCACGTTGACGATGGGCAGCCCTTGTTCGATAGCGAAAAACGCGTCAAGCGTGCCCCCCATGTAGAAATCAATGCGCCCGGCAACCATTAAAGCCTGGTTGTTGACCTGTGGGCCACCGGGCACAATCGTTACGTCCAGCCCGCAAGCGGCATAGGTGCCATCAGCCACGGATTGATAAAACCCGCCATGTTCGGCCTGGGGAACCCAGTTGGTCCCAAAGGTAACTTCCGTGTTTTGCGCGACCGCCGCGCCAGCAAGTGAACTGGCAGCGAAGATACAGACGAGAGCCGTGGCACGGCGTTTGATATTGGCAGGCATTTGATACTCCCATGCAAAGTGTTGTTTGTGATCGAAGGGCAAGTGGCCCCGATTTCAAAGGTGGCCGTTTTGCGCACGACCTGCGGCCAAAGGCAATGCCCAAATCTGTGGCGCATGCGGCACCCGTTGCCGCCTGATGACAGCCGTCACCAACTTTTGGGCATGACTTCCGCGTCATCGCGCTCGCGTATCACCGGGAGACCGCCATCCGAACCGGGCTGCGTGCCCCGGAACTCCAGTCGCACCCGGCTGTGAAAATCCACCCGGTCACCCCGCCCGGAACCCGCACCCTCCGGATGATCCATGAAGGCCGCCCCGTTGTCGCCACCCTGATTGATAACGAAAATGCCGCGATCAGAACAGCGAAATCGTCGGTTTACCCGGGGAATGCGGGTAAGGATCACTCCGGCCTGAATACCCGAAACGGATGATGAAATACGCCTGCAGAGACTTTCGGTGTATCCGGGGGTATATCCGCCCGGGTAAAGCGTCTCTGTCAGAAACACCGATTTTCAACCTGCTGATAACACGGCATAAAACCGCTCCAAATCTGCAGGTGTAGCGCCCTAGGGTTATTGAGACACTCGTGAAGCTTATGCGGCGGCCTGGATTTTGTCCATTGCGTCACATCTGAACTGGTTTGGCGAACGGTGTCCGTGCCGCTGGATCGGCCATTCTTCGTTGTAGTCCTCCTTGAACTTTTGCAGGGCGGCCTGGAGTTCCTCGATGGTGTCGAAAGTTCTGACCCGGAGCGGGTTTTCCTTCAGGGTTCGAATGAATCGCTCGGCGCGGCCGTTGCCTTCGGGAGCGCGGACAAAGGACGGCGAGGATTTCGCGCCCGGCCAGGCAATCCCGTTCTGGAAGTCGTGGCCGATGTACTGCGAGCCATAACACCTTCGGAATGATGCTGATTGAGAGGCTATGACCGCCTGCGCAGCCCGCCGGGCAATGGTCAACCGCGATGAAGACGGCAACCTGGCGACCTGTGCCAGGAACGGTCCCCGTCATATCCGTGCCCCACATCTCATCGATGTTGTCCGGGATGATCGTGCCGTCATGGGCACGGGGGCCATGGGCGGGCCCATGGCATGGCTTCGCACAAAGCCCGTTCTCCCGCATGAGCCGGAGCACCCGCGCCTTCGAGGTTCGAATGCCCTTGCAGCGCAGACGTGCCCGGATCTTGCGGTGGCCCTCGCCATGGAACCTGCTGTCAGTGATCACTTGTTTGATCCTCTCGACCAGATCAGCGTCAGACATCGCTCCCCGAGGACCAGGGCGGCGGCGCGGCGCGGGTTCCGCCGGAAGCGGGCGCAAGTCACGATACACGCTTGCGCGGCCCACTCCCCAGACCCGGCACACCCGGGAAACGCCGTAGGCTTTGCCCGTGGAGATCGAGATGACGGCACTCATCGTTTCGACCTCCGGCACCCGAAAGGGTGGCCCGCCTCCATCTTCGCGATCTTCTCATACAGAAGTTCGTTATCCATGGTGATCTCACCCACCCTGGCCCGCAGACGGTCAATCCCCTCATCGCGCACGTCGCGCGGACGGGACTTCAGGTTTGATGACCCTCCTTCGGGAAATGCATCCCGCCAACCGCTGACATCCGCAGCTGTCGCACCAAACGAACGTGCGACCAATTCAACATCTTCGCCGCGAAGAACGCGCGGAACGGCCTCTTGCTTGCGTGTAGCCGTAAGTCTCCGTCGCCGGGCCGGAGCCGGATCCGCTGCGATATGTGAAGTCTCCGCAGCTCCGGATCCTTCGCGCTCAACCTTCCTTTGTTCCATCATGATACACCTCAATCATCCCCTTGGGTCATGTCTTGAACGGTGTCTCAAAAAACTCTAGGGCGGGGGACAGGGGATAAAACCGGCAGTATGGCTGGCTGTGCGGTCGGTGTGCTGCCAACCGGTCTCCCCCGGATTTCTCCGGAAATTCAGGGGAAAAAACAGGGGGAAAAGCAAGGGGAAAATTGCTTAAGTACAGGGACCTGTCTGTGGCAGTGTGCAGGCCCGCAATTTCCTGCCGGACTCCTGTTCCCTGTATGGAATGTTCCTGTGTGGAACCGGCCTGCGGTCGGCGGGCAGGGAACGGGTATTGCCAGGGTGTTGGCAACCGGCCCGACCGGCTGTCAGCCGCGCCTGTGCAGACCGGACATCCCCGGCCGCCGGTTCACACCGCGCCCCGCTTGCCTCCCGGCGGACCATCCCTGCATAAAACCGCAGACTGAACCGGACCGCCGCGCCGGTCTTCCTGACCGGAAACGCGGGGCTCGGGGCACCGGTCAGGACGGCGGGCAGGGCAGGGCTGTCCATGGTGTCGTTCCCGGCCTTGCCTCGCAGGTGGCGTTACAGGGCGGACCGGTCCGGCACATGTCAATCCGGTCATCAGCCACCGGCATCCCGACATCTGTCCGGATGAAACCCGGGGTCGCGCAATTCCCCCGGCCCGGGCCGGAGCAGATCCCCGTCCCGGGCCGCATGTCCGACCGGCCTGTTGTCAGCAACAATATACGCGGGGCGCTGCTCATCCGGGAGACCGGGCAGCCGGATGCAGGGCAGCATCTGTGTTTGTGGTCAAGGGCATATTGGCACCCACTTTCGATTTTCCGAGATGAGGGTATTCGCCACGATTGCCAGTTTTCGAATGACCGCAGTGATTGCGACTTTGAACGGCTTTCCGTTTTCCCTGAGCCTGTTGTAGAACGCGGTGAAGTCTCGGTTTGAGCGAACTGCAGCAACGGCGGCCATGTAGAGCGTGTTGCGAACGCTTGCTCTGCCACCGCGAATGCGGCGTTGACCCCGCATGGCGCCGGAATCGCAGTTCATGGGCGCAACCCCGACAAGGGCGGCAATCCGGGGTGCGTTGACCTGTCCCGGTTCGTCCAGTTCCGCAATCATGGTGGCCGCCGAGATCAGCCCGACGCCTGGTATCGAAGTCAGGATATCAAAGCGATGTTTGAGATCGGGTTCGCGGCGCAGAAGTTGTCGGAGTTCAGCATCCAGAGCCGCAAGGTGGCGTTCGGCCATCTTGATCCGCGCACGCATCTGTCGGCTGATCAGACTGTGCCCGGTCACGCTCAACTGGTTTTGCAAAGCTCCTTTCTGCCGGGAAATTTGCCGCCCGGCAACCGGGAGAGCGGCCAGATCGGCGCGAGCCGGGGCAGGGGGGCCTTTGCGGCGCAATGCGGTAACGATGCCGGAGGGTTCAACGCGTGGAAAGCCGCCTTTGCAAAAGAGGCCAAGGCCGCAGGCGTCAGCAAACGTGGTCTCGATGCATTGGCAAAATCAACCTATGCCTCGCGCACCATCTCGGCGGATCGCAATCAGAAAAGCTTTAAGGGCCTGTCGGGAAAGTGTCTTATTTTGTGGATTTATAGTTGTGGTTCTGATTCAATGAATTTTGATGTTGGAACGGAGGATTTTATGGGTCGTAATCAGGTTGAGATGTTTACATCACTGGATGGGCCGGTTTCAGGGGATCACCCCTATCGTCGTTTTGAGGCGGTGGTGGACCTGGCGGTTTTGTCCGGCCCTTTGGTCGCGCTTTATTCGGATCGCGGGCGGCCTGAACCGGGGGCTGAACGCGCGTTCCGGATGCTTGTTTTGCAGTTTACAGAAGACCTCCCGGACCGCGGGATGGAACGGTTCATGCGAGAGAATTTGGCGGGCAAGTGGTTTTGCGCATTTGCCTTGAGTGAGCGCCCGCCCGACCATTCATTCTTCGGCGATTTCCGCCAACGCCCGGGGACGAAGCGATTGATGGACCTGTTCAACCGTTTGCGCGACGGCCTGAAAGAGGCAGGCCTGATCCGCGAGGTGTTTGCCTTTGTTGATGTCGGCAAGTCGGTCTCGAAGCTATCTACCCGGGATGACCGCGACAAAGCCATCGCCAGGGGCCTGGAAAAGTTCAACAATGAGACGGCGGACCAGGTGGCTGCGGACCCACAGGCGCGCTTTGGGGCCAAGGGCAGGGACAAATTCCGGTATGGCTGCAAAGAGCACACCGGTGTTGATATGCAGTCTGCTCTGATCAACAGGGTTGCCGCCACGCCGGCGAATGTGACGGATGCCCGGGGCGTGCGCCATGTCTGTCCGGATCAGGGTGCGGTTTTTGGCGACAAAGGGTATTGCACCCAACCGGCACAGGCAGCGCCAAAGCGCAAGGGTTGCCATAATGCGACGATCAAAAAGCGCAATATGAAAGGCAAGGATGCCGATAGGGATCGCCGGTATGCCCATTTGCGCATGCCTTGCGAGCGGGTGTTTTCCAAACGTTCAAATCGTGTGCGATATAAAGGGCAGGCCAGGGTGCGGTTTCAGGTGGCGATGCGGGCGATCGGCCACAACCTCAAACGCCTGACCCGCCCCGGAGTCGAAAAGGTCCCGATCCTGTCCGCCTGACAAACGGGAGGAGTCCGTCAAAAATCCGAATATTCCCAAAAAATCAGCGGAAAATCAGTCAAAACGACGACAAATCAATCATTGTCATACCTGAATTACACGAGACCCCTTCGAAGGACTGTTTGCCGACGGCCCCATTTGGCCAAACGCCAGTTGCGCGGCAATGAACATGCCCCGGATATTCACCGCCAGCACCTCGTCAAATCCGTCCAGCGAGATATCGTCGATCGGACCGGCAGGGCCGAAAAATACCGGCGTTGTTGAACAGCACATCCAGCCGCCCGGCCTGAGCAACAAAGCGGTCAAAAGCGTCCTTCATCGCCGTGGCATCGGTCACGTCACAAGGCAGGGCAATGGCATTTGGAGGCGTGATCTCGTCGAGCCGCTCTTTGCGCCGCGCGATAAGGCCAACCTGCCAACCGGCCTCCAGAAACTGTTCGGCGGTGGCGCGGCCAATGCCCGAGCTTGCCCCGGTGATGATGATGGTGCTCATGTCTCAACCTCCAGTTCCAGCGGCGTAGGTGCAACCCGCAAATCATCAATGCGCAATGGGCCGGTCGGTTTGGACAACCGGTTGCGCACCACCCAGTGCAACCGTTCTTCGGCGCGTGTGATGGCGACATAGGCCAGGCGTTTCCACAACGGTTGCCCGGCCTCGACCCGGCCCATCCGGGCGGCGGCATAGACGTCGGAGGCAAAGACCTGCACATCGGGCCATTGGCTGCCTTGGGCCTTGTGGATTGTCACTGCCGCGCCATGCAAAAACGTTGCCCCCATGCGCGCCGCAAAGGGAATAAACGGTTCTTCTTCATCAGGTTTTTCGATTTTAACGATGCTGGCGGCGCTGACTTGCGGGTCTTCGGCGCCCATCACATGCAGGCGCGAAAAGCCGGGTTTGCGCCCGGGCCCGAGGTAAATGACCTGTGCGCCTTTGATCAACCCTCGCGCCTCAAGGTCCAGCCGTTTCTTCCGATGTTTCAGAGGCAGTTCGATCCCGTCGCAAACCAGCGGCTCGCCCTCCAATAACTCTGTCTCGGGCGCGCCGTGAACGGCGCGAAAGGCGTTGATCAGGCGGATGCGCGTGGCGTTGCGCCAGACCAGAACGGGGCTGCGCGCCATCAGATCGACCTCGACCCGCTCGGCCCATTTCACGCGCTCATCGCGTGCGGCGGCGTCCTGCACCATTTTCTCGAAGGCGTAGAAATCAACCTCGGGACCGGCCAGAGCATGGGCCAGGTCAAGGATCGGATTATCCGCATCCTGACGGTGAATGCGGTGCAACTCCAGCGTGGCGGGGGCGGGCAGGGTGTCAAACACCATCCCGCCGCCTTCGCCCTTGACCGGTGGAAGCTGAGCAGGGTCGCCGAACAACAGCAGGGTGGGGAAGATATCCTTGAGGTCTTCGAACTGCTTTTCGTCCAGCATTGATGCCTCGTCGACAAAGCCCACATCCAGCGGGTCCTCGCGCCGTTTCCAGCCGGTGATGAAATCGCTGCCGCGAAGGCCCGCAGCGGCCAGGGCCCCGGGGATGGATTTGTTGGATTGATAAAACGCATGGGCACGATCCAGGGCCACATCTGTCAGCCCTTCGACCTCTGGGCGTTCGCCCTGACCCGTCAGCCAATCGGCGATGCGTTCGTATTCTGGGTCATAAACGGGCGTGTACAGGATGCGGTGGATGGTGGTCGCAGGCACACCGCGCATCCTGAGAACGCTGGCGGCTTTGTTGGTGGGGGCGAGGATGGCCAGCGTGCGGCGACCCTTGCGTCGCTTGCCTTCCCAATCGCTGGAAACTACATCAACACCGGCCTCTTCCAGCGCCTTGTAAAGCGTGGCCAGAAGCAAAGTTTTGCCTGACCCGGCCTTGCCCACAACGGCCATGACACTGTCTTTGCCATCGCGTGGCGGGGTCAGCAGGCTTTCGTCCAGATCGATGCCCGCACTGCGCAACATTTCACTGATGCGGTCATGTGCGTCGGCCTGATCGTGGCTGAAGGTGAGGGCGGTTTGAGACATGGCGCGACCCTAGCCGCGTGCCCCACCATGTGCCAGTGAAAGAAGTGCCTTATGCGCTTTTCACCAGATCGCTCTGCAGATGGCCAAAGGCGCGGTTGAACCACAGTTCCGAGATCGCCAGTGAGAGGCCAGCGCGCCGCGCTACACGAGTGCGGGCATCGCCGGTGAATTCCCACAGGCCAACGCTGATCCGGTCCCGGCCCTCGCCTTGCTTTCCAACGATTTCAGGGGATGAGCCGATAAACCGGTAAATCCGCTCCATTCGTGCGTCAAAGACGCCCACATAATGCTCGATCCCGAAATTATGCATAATCTCGCCCCCGGCCAGCATCAGGGCGGCGGCGACGTTCTGGCCGGCGTTACGGGACAGGCAGAATCGGGTGCATTCCCAGATCAGCGGGCTGGTGATAGTATCCGTCTTGATCAAGGAGAATTTTGCGACCATTCGCGGTCAGCCTTGACAAGCGCATTTGCCATCTCGATCAGTTTTCTCATGAGCGCGGTGAGAGCGACTTTGGCAGGCTTCCCGGCTGCCATCATGGCCTGGTATTTCCTTGCGAGGTCAGGGTTGTGGCGTGCCGCGACGAGAGCCGGCATGTAAAGAGCGTCGCGCAGGAATTTACGACCGCCCTGAATGAAGGCCTTGCCGCGCCATTGCCCGGACTGTCGCGTCATGGGTGCGGGGCCCGCCGGACTGGCTGCCTTCCTGCGGTCCAGTGTTCCGATCTCTGGAAATTCGACCAGGATGGCGACGGCAGCGACCTCGCCGATGCCGGGAATGGAGCGGAGAATATCATGTGCGCGCGCCCTTTTCCGACAATCACGCAGACGCGTCCCGAGTTCATCGTCAAGAGCCGCGATCTGGCGTTTGACCTGCGTCAGGCGTGGTTTTGTCTGGCGGCGTGTGAACGCCAGAGTCTGTGTTTTCACACGGTTCAACAGCCGGGTTCTGTCCTTGACCAGGGCCATCCGCGCGATCTGCAACTCTTTGAGTTCACGTTCATTCCTGTTGTAAGGCCTGTCCGGTACCGGATCGAACGCCGAACCCATCGTGGCCAGGATGCGCGCGTCAACGGCATCTGTTTTGGCACACGTTCCATGCGCCTGGGCAAAGCGGCGGGCCTGTAGTGGATTGATCTTCACCAGAGGCAATTTGCCCGGGAACGTCTTCTCGAAGGAGGCATGGTAAGCACCCGTTGGTTCAAAGACCACGATTTGTGGCTGTTCGCTCCCGATCCAGCGCCTGAGCGCGCGAAAGCCGGAAGCGGTGTTGTCGAATTGGGCATGTTGTCCTGTCTTGATCCGATGCACATCCAAATGCGCTTTGGAGATGTCGATCCCGATGCTGTCCTTCATTATCTTCGATGTCCTGTGCCTGTCGTGCAGAGCCATGAGCTGCTGCGTATCCGTTCAGGCCTCATGCGAAGACGGTGGCTGATCAAACTGTAGCACGGTTCATTACAACCAGGCCCCTCACGATCCAGCGACCGTCGAAGCCAGTCACGCCATATATGGCGTGACTGGCTTTGCCTCAAACTTCGCATGAAACCCAGGGAAAGTCATAAGACAAGCCCCCCGCCAGTGAGGTGGCCAAAGTGATCATTAACCATTGTCGGACCGGTGGCTGGCAGCAACCGCATTGAGCCGCCATGCGATCCGGCAGGTGTTTCCCAGATCACATAGAGCGGGTTCAGGTCGTCATATTCATCGCGCTCCTGCCCATTGCCGTCCACATCTACGGCCCAGTTCAGGCGGGTCTTGAATTGATCGGCCCGGTCGCGAAACATCGTGTCTCGCAATTTGGGGTAATGTGTCAGATCGTTGCCGTAAACATAACGTAGCATTTCCGTCTTCCTTCTCGCTTGCTCCGACGAAAAGGGGTAGGGTGCATTGGTTAAGGGAGTGTAATGGCACCGTGCGTCAGACTACGATCAATCCTCGGCTCAACGCCTTTGCGACGGCATGTACGGTGTTCATCGCGCCCAGTTTGAAGCGGGCGGATTCGATATAGACCCGCAGGGTATGTTCGGAAATTGACAGCGCCTCGGCCACCTGAGCGCGGCTATAGCCCATAGCCAAAAAGGTGATCGCATCCACCTCGCGCGGGCTGAGAGGCTGGGATGGTTCCGGGGTCCGATCGGGTTCAAAATCGAGCGCCTTCTTGTTGAAATAATGCGCCAGAAGGATCAGATCGCGGCGGTTTTTTGCGGTGAAGTCGTACCAGGTGTCATCGTCACAATTGTGGCTGACTGTCAGCAGGGCAAACTGCCCGTTGGGTCCGCGCACGGGGACCGAATAGCCCTGATTGCCGACGCCATACTCAATCGCCTCCTTCCGGAACGCGCGCACCGCCCTGGCGGACCAATCTAGGCGCTTCCAGTCAATCGGGTGAAAATGTTGAAAACACCCCTGGATCACCGGATCAACGCGCAGGTATTCTTTTTCAAGATATCTGTGTTTCCAGTCCAGAGAGTAAGTGCCGCAGCCATATTGATCGCCTGCCGCACTGACCCAGTGATAGACCATGTGGTCCACACCAAAGAGCGTTCGTAAATCTTCGATAATGCCCTGAACTTCGCTAAGTTCAGTGGCGTTCTCCAACGCGTTCAACAGGGGGTCCAGCCGCAATCGCGGAGCAACCGTCATCTGCGCGTTTCCCTTCCCTCATCAAAGCCAACTCGGTCGCTGCGACAAGCCGCGTGTCATCAAGCTGTTCTGCCAGCAGACCAAGCCCGTTTTGTTGGGCGAAGGTTCGCAGGTCCGTCAGAACATCGAGTATCCATTCATCTTTCATTTCAACTTTCTTTAACGATGGTTAACGAAGGGTTAATACAAGTACAAATTGTATGGAAGATTTATGGAATTCGCAGTTTTCAACTCCCCAGAAATAGGGGGAGGGAAATTTTTAAGGCATTGATCTGAATAGATTCTGAGGTCAGGTATCCAAAAAACCGCAGCTCAATTGCGTGACCCGCGGTCCTTTTTTTAGTTAGGGGAAATTCTGATCAACCCTTGCGTGCACTCAGAACTTCTTCGACGGTGCGCAGACCGGTTTGGGGTGATTGCACCAGAACGGACATGTTTCCGGGTTTATGTTCGTTGCGCAGCATCTTCATGTGGGCCGCAGGCAGATCATTCCAGGTGAATACTTCGGACATGCACGGGTCAAGCCGCCCTTCAATCATCAGTTGGTTGGCGCTGGAGGCTTGCTTGAGATGGGCAAAGTGGCTGCCCTGAAGACGCTTTTGGTGCATCCACATGTAGCGGACGTCAAAGGTACAGTTGAATCCGGTGGTACCGGCACAGATCACCACCATGCCGCCCTTCTTGCAGACCAGCGCCGAGACCGGGAAAGTGCTTTCGCCGGGATGTTCAAACACCATGTCGACATTCACGCCCTTGCCGGTGATGTCCCAGATCGCCTTGCCGAACTTGCGGGCCTCTTTGAACCACTCTGCATATTCCGGTGTGTTAACCGTGGGCAATTGGCCCCAGCAATTGAAGTCCTTGCGGTTGATCGCGCCTTTTGCGCCCAAGTCCATGACGAACTGGCGTTTATCC
This sequence comes from Roseovarius sp., assembly GCA_965207105.1. Lineage (GTDB taxonomy): Bacteria > Pseudomonadota > Alphaproteobacteria > Rhodobacterales > Rhodobacteraceae > Roseovarius. Next base: position 309,114 of record CBDBLS010000043.1, read on the forward strand.
TCGTCCGAGATAACGGCGATCGGGTTGGCGCCGACCGTTTTGGCCAGTTGGATCGCGTAGGATCCAAGACCGCCCGACGCCCCCCAGATCAGCACATTCTGACTTGGTTTCAAATCATGCGGCTCGTGACCGAACAGCATACGATAGGCGGTGGCCAGCGTGAGCGTGTAGCACGCGCTTTCTTCCCAGGTCTGGTACTTGGGGCGCGGCATCAATTGCTGAGCCTGCACGGCAGTGAACTGCCCGAACGAGCCATCGGGGGTTTCGTACCCCCAGATCCGTTGGGTGGGGGAATACATCGGGTCACCGCCGTTGCACTCCTCGTCGTCGCCATCATCCTGGTTGCAGTGGATGACAACCTCGTCGCCCACCTTCCAGCGCTTCACCTTGTCGCCTACGGCCCAGACAATGCCCGAGGCGTCCGAACCCGCGATGTGATAGGGTTGGCCATGGCCATCGAACGGCGAGATCGGTTGACCCAGAGCGGCCCAGACGCCGTTGTAATTCACGCCCGCAGCCATCACCAACACCAGAACTTCATGGCTGTCCAGCTTGGGGACATCAACCACCTCGACCTGCATGGCTGTGTCGGGGTCGCCGTGGCGTTCGCGGCGGATCGCCCAAGCGTACATTTGCTTGGGGACGTGGCCCAACGGGGGCAATTCACCAACTTCATACAGGTCCTTCTTGGGCGCGTCGTAGGGTGCGATACCCGTTTCAGTGTCCAGAGCCATATTGGGCCTCCTAAGTAAGCATTTGCCGCGATGCAGAATCGCGAGATGGCCTTTGAGATATCGTCGGTCGCGCAACAATGCAATGCCAAAAACGTACTTTTTGTAATTTTATAACCCAGCAGTTGCAGAAAGATGAGAGCTATTCGCTGCGGCCGCGAAATAGATGGGCAATCGACGCGGCATAATAGGCCAGCATGTCGCGCTCCTGTTCGTTGATCTTTACGCCTTCGGGTGTATCTTCGACAAATTCTCGCAAGCGCAGCATCCGCAGACCCACCTCGGTCGTATAGGCCCTGTCGTCGCGGGGCAGGTGCAGATGGGCCTCGGTCAACTCGTCGATCATCTCACTGATCCGGGCCTGCAGCGCCTCTTCGGACAGCGGCCCGTCGGCCAGCAGCAGTGCGCGGGCCATCATTGGCACCGGGAGAACCGGAACCTCTTCGCCAATTCGTTGCATCAGCCGTGCGCCCAGATCCTCAACCGGGGCACCGGGATGGCTTAGGCGGAACTCGGACAACAGAACTGGCGCGCCAAAGCTGACGGCGGCATAGCCATGGCGGTGATACCGCCCGGTCACCCGCAGCCAAAGCTGTTTGAAGATGAACCTGGCCACGACGCTGATCTTGGCATGAAAGCGGCGTCCACCTTTATGGGCCGCTGAGACAAGGATGCGATCTTCGAACACCCGATCATAGTTCAGCGCCACGGGCACAAAGGCCACATCGCGCGCGTCCTGGCTGTGATCCTCGTAGATGTACTTCAGCAGGCCCAGCTTGGGGACAGCCAGCGCACCGTCCAGGCTCAGCCCGCCTTCGGGGAAAATCGCCTGGGTCACGCCGCCCTCTGTGGCCAGTTGCACATAGCGCTCCAACACCCGCCGATACAGGTCTCCGCGTGATTTGCGGCGTATGAAATAGGCCCCCATCGCTTTGATCAGGCTGCTCAGCGGCCAGACCCGCGCCCATTCTCCCACCGCATAAGACAGGGCCGAGCGTTCCGCCGCCAGCCAGGTGACCAGCACGTAATCCATGTTGCTGCGGTGATTCATCACGAAGATCACCGTCGCGTCCTTGTCCACCTCAAGCAGTTTGGCTTCTTCAAAATTGCCCGGGCGGACGCGGTAGAGCGAGCGGCTGAGCAGCTTGGTCAGTCTGATCGCCACGCCGAAATAGGCGCTGGCCGAAAACCGCGGCACGATTTCGCGCGCATAACGGCGGGCTTTTTCAAAGGCGACGTTTTCGGGCACACCGTGTTTGGCGGCATAGGCCGCAATGGCGCGGGCAACTGTGGGATCATAAATCAGCCGCTGGATCATGTCGTGTCGCCGGGCCAGTTTGAACGGCTCAATCGGGCGCTCCAGCTTGTCGTTCAGCCGGTTCACGACTCGCTCCATCCGGCGGCGAAAAAACCAGCGCACCGAGGGGAACAGGAAATGGGATGCAAATGTGACGGCGGCAAAAGCCACCAAAAGGATCAGCACCCAGAGGGGCATTTGCACCGTTCCACCCATCCGCGCAGCTTTACAGGGTTTGACGGTGGGGTAAATGGTCTCATGCCGCATCGCAGCGAATTGACATCGCCATATTGTTACCGGTATCAAGCAATCTAAGTAAGAATATTACCTTTCTTGATTCACGAGGCCCCCTCATGTCGCAAACGCAGAAAGATCGCCCCTGGTTGATCCGCACCTATGCCGGTCACTCGACCGCCACGGCCTCGAACGAACTTTATAGGGCCAATCTCGCCAAGGGTCAGACCGGCCTGTCCGTGGCCTTCGATCTGCCCACGCAGACAGGCTATGACAGCGATCACCAACTGGCGCGTGGCGAAGTGGGCAAAGTGGGCGTGCCGGTCTGCCATCTGGGCGACATGCGCAATTTGTTCAACGATATCCCGCTGGATCAGATGAACACCTCGATGACGATCAACGCCACGGCCCCGTGGTTGCTGGCGCTTTATATCGCTGTGGCGGAGGAGCAGGGTGCTGATATCAGCCAGCTGCAAGGCACGGTGCAGAACGATCTGATCAAGGAATACCTGTCGCGCGGCACCTATATATGTCCGCCAAAACCGTCGCTCAAGCTGATCGGAGATGTGGCCGAGTATTGCTATACCCATGTGCCGAAATGGAACCCGATGAACGTGTGTTCCTATCACTTGCAAGAGGCGGGGGCGACGCCAGAGCAGGAACTGTCCTTTGCGCTGGCCACTGCGATTGCCGTGCTGGACGAGCTGAAAACCCGGGTCGAGCCCGAGGATTTCCCTGCCCTCGCCGGTCGCATCAGCTTCTTCGTCAACGCCGGCATCCGTTTTGTTACCGAGATGTGCAAAATGCGCGCCTTTGTCGATCTATGGGACGAAATCCTGCAAGACCGCTACGGCGTCGAGAACCCCAAGTTCCGCCGCTTCCGCTATGGCGTGCAGGTGAACAGCCTTGGCCTGACCGAACAGCAGCCGGAGAATAACGTCTACCGTATTCTGATCGAAATGCTGGCCGTCACCCTGTCAAAAAAGGCCCGCGCGCGCGCCGTGCAACTGCCTGCGTGGAATGAGGCGCTGGGTCTGCCGCGCCCCTGGGATCAGCAATGGTCGATGCGGATGCAGCAAATTCTGGCGTTTGAAACCGATCTGTTGGAATTCGATGACCTGTTTGAGGGTAACCCGGCCGTTGATGCCAAGGTCGAGATGCTCAAAGAGGGCGCGCGCCACGAGCTGGCCAATCTGGACGGCATGGGCGGCACCGTCGGCTCCATCGAGTATATGAAATCGCGGCTGGTTGATAGCAACGCCGAACGTCTTGGCCGCATCGAAGCGAACGAGACCGTTGTCGTTGGCGTGAACAAATACACCACCACCGAACCTTCGCCCCTGCAGACCGAAGATGGTGGTATCATGGTGGTCGACCCGGTTGTTGAGCAGGAACAGATCAACCGCCTGAATGACTGGAAAGCTGAGCGCGATCAGAATGCGGTTAAGTCCGCGCTGGCCGCGCTGCGCGAGGCGGCGGAAAAGGGCGAGAATGTCATGCCCGCCTCCATCGCGGCGGCGAAAGTGGGCGTCACCACCGGCGAATGGGCCGGGCAGATGCGTCAGGTGCATGGCGAGTATCGCGGGCCGACCGGCGTGTCCTCCAGCCCGTCGAACAAGACCGAAGGGCTGGATGAAATCCGCGAGGCCGTTGATGCGGTCAGTGATCGTCTGGGTAAACGTTTGAAATTCCTGGTGGGCAAACCTGGTCTGGACGGACATTCCAACGGGGCCGAGCAAATTGCCTTCCGCGCGCGGGATTGCGGGATGGATATCGCCTATGAAGGTATCCGCCTGACCCCCGAACAGATCGTAACGGCTGCGAAAGAAGACCAAGCCAATGTCGTTGGCCTGTCGATCCTGTCAGGCAGCCACATCCCGCTGGTTGAGGATCTGATCGAACGGATGCGCGCCGAAGGCCTTGGCGATGTGCCCCTGATCGTCGGTGGGATCATCCCGGATGAGGACGCCGCGCGCCTGCGTGAAATGGGGGTGGCGCGTGTCTATACGCCCAAGGATTTTGAGCTGAACACGATCATGATGGATATTGTCACGCTGGCTGACCCACAGGCGGTGGCCGCTCAGTAGGCCCAGGCACTTAATCGGTCAGCAGCTGAAACTGCTCTTCGGCTTTCTGGCGTTTCGTGTCAGATTTGCTCTGCTCTAACGCGGCCATTTGCGCCTTTACCACCTCAGCCTGCCTGGTCACCCGCTCTTGCAGGTCAGTGTCGGTCTGCACCAACTGGCCAACGATCAGGTAGTCATCAGGGGTAATGCCTTCGACACGGGTAACGATCTTCTTGGCAAGCTCGTCGGCCTCTTTGATCAACTCGGCGCGCTGATCTTCGCTTTCGGCTTCTGCAATCTTGAGCGTGTAGTCATCGCGCAGCCGTTCAAGCCCGATCGCCGCGCGCACAAACCCATTGACCTGCGCATCTGTCAGCGTTTCGGCGGTCAGGGCGGGCGTGGGCTCTTGGGCGTGGATCAAGGTCGGTGCGCTCAGGCCGATCAGACCAGCGACAAGAAGTAGTTTAAGGGACATCTTCGTCTCCATTTTGGTTCGGGGTGCGCGCAGGGCGCTCTTCTCTTCAAATGGGGTATTTGGGGGGCAAGTGCAAATCTTTCGGTAATCCTGCCGGGCGGGTTACGCCATAATCCGCTGGTACGAAGCGGAAATTCGGCCCAGACTATGACGATTGCACCCTGCGAAGAGAGGAGTCCCGATGAGTGTCGCCATCCGCCCGATTGCCCCCGAGGATGAACCCGCTTGGCGCGCGCTATGGACGGCCTATCTGAAGTTTTATGAGACCAGCGTACCCGAAGAGGTCTACGTGGCCACATTTGCACGGCTCTTGTCGGCTGATCATCCCGATCAGAATGGATTTCTTGCGGTGGCGGACGACCGGCCTGTGGAGCTGGTGCATTACATCTACCACGCTCATAACTGGCGGGTGGAGCAGGTGTGTTATCTGCAAGACCTGTATGCCGACCCCTCGGTGCGCGGTACCGGTGTCGGGCGCAAATTGATCGAGGCGGTCTATGCCCAGGCCGATGCCGATGGCCGCCCGTCGGTCTATTGGATGACGCAGGATTTCAACACAGAGGCGCGAAAACTGTATGACCGGATCGCGCAGGTGACACCTTGTATCAAATACGCGCGGGAGTAGGCAAAGATGACCATTCATATCGGAGCCGAACCGGGGGCGATCGCAGAAACCGTGTTAATGCCGGGTGATCCGCTGCGCGCGAAATGGGCAGCCGAGACGTTTCTAAGTGATGTTGAACAGGTCAACGACGTGCGCGGTATGGGCGGCTATACCGGGCAATGGAGCGGTCACCGTGTCAGCATCCAGGGCAGCGGGATGGGCATGCCCAGCCTGTCGATTTACGCTAACGAGTTGATCCGAGACTACGGGTGTAAAACCCTGATCCGCATTGGATCCTGCGGAGCGATGCAACCACATGTTGGCCTGCGCGATCTGGTACTGGCCGCAACGGCGTCCAGCGTGTGTCAATCGCAGAGTAAAATGGGTCCATGTCGCGGCGTAAAAATGGGCCACTTCGGTTGATGTTTTGTGGCGCTTTTGCACGCGTGCTCGTCACAAAGCTGAAGCGTGCCAAAGCGCATGCTGGCCATAAGGCCAGCATTATTCTGACTGTGATTGCGGGCTGGTTATTTTCGGTTGTTGCGACTGTGTTTGAGCCGATAGCTTTCGCCATTCATCTCGAGGATGTGGACGTGATGGGTTAAACGATCGAGTAGCGCACCGGTCAGCCGCTCAGAGCCAAAGACTTCAGTCCATTCATCGAAGGGCAGGTTCGAGGTTATGATGATGGAGCCGCGTTCATAGCATTGGGATATGACCTCGAAGAGCAGCTCTGCGCCAGATTTGCTGAGCGGTACGAAGCCCAGTTCATCAATGATCAACAGGTTCTGGCTGGTCAGTTGCTTTTGAAGGCGCTGCAATCTCCGCTCATCTTGAGCCTCGATCAGATCATGGACTAATGCCGCAGCCGTTGTGAAGCGCACCTTCAGTCCTCTTTGACATGCAGCCAGCCCAAGTCCCAGGGCGATGTGTGTCTTGCCCGTGCCTGACGGGCCGAGCGCGATGATGTTCTCCCTGCGATTAACGTAATCGCATCGTGCCAGATCCATCGTCAGGGGCTTGTTCAAGCTTGGCATGATCTTGAAGTCAAAGCTATCCAAGCTCTTGGTGCTGGGGAACTTCGCCGCTTTGATGCGCCGTTCAATCATCCGGCGTTCGCGGTCGATCAATTCCATCTCACACAGCCGCGCCAGATAGTGGATGTGATCTTTGTTCTCTGCAGCACAGAGCTGCGCCTGTTTGGCATACTCGCCTTGGAACGTTGGCAGTCGCAGTTGTTTAAGATGATGCCGTAGAAGAATCCGAGGGGCTTCGGTCATGCCGCGGTCCTTCCCATCAAGCTCATGTAACTGGATGGGCGTGTTGTGCCGACATTGGCCTTGGGCAAGTATGGATAGAAGTCCAAATCCAATCGTGGTGGCCGCTTCTCAACCCGACACAGTACAAGGTGTTTTACGGCGTCATAGCCAATTGCACCCATATCTATTGCCTGCTGGATTGCGCCTTGCACAACATCCATTTCGAAGGTCTCCAAAAGGCGCAAGACTTGAACGTATTCTCGCTTGCCCGGCTTACCCATTCTGGCTTCAAGCAGTCGGTGCAGCGTGGCAAATACATCTGGCAAATGCCAACCCTGCAAAGGCGCGGCCTGATCCAGGGCACCCACCTTTTGTTCAAGCAGGGGCAAAAAGTGCAATGGGTCAAAGACCATATCCGCTGATGTGTAGGATCGTTTGTGCCGCGCAATAATCTCATTGCCGCAGCCGATGATAACCTCATGCACAAACCCACGCACATGAACATCGTGGTGCGCATAGGCTACTGGCACCGAGTAATCATTGCTGCGATAGCGCACCATTGAGATCGACGTTGCACGCGTGCTGACGTGATCGCAGGCTTCATATTCTGCGACGGGCAATCCCATCAGAGCATCCAAATCCGACATCAGGCGTGCGCCTATGGTTTGGGTGTGACCCCGCAACGTATCGGCCTGACGTGCTAAACACTTCTCTTCCAAATGTGCGTTCAGATCATCAAAGCTGTCATAGCGAGGTGCGGGAACCATGAAGTTGCGGCGGGTGTATCCAACCATGCCCTCAACGTTGCCTTTATCGTTCCCTCGCGCGGGTCTGCCAAACTTGTCATCAAACAAGTAATGCGACTGCAGTTCCGTAAACCGACGTGTGCGGATGCGCGTCTTATCCCCGAGTATCCGAGCCACGGCGATCTTGGTATTGTCGTAGAGAATGGATTGCGGAATGCCGCCAAAGAATGCAAAGGCGGACACATGGCCATCGCAAAACGCCTCGGTTGTCTCAGCTGGATATCCCTTCACAAACACCGCATCAGAATGTGGCAAGCTCATCACGAAGAAGTGGATCTTGCATTCCACGCCACCGATCACGCCCAGCGTCTCACCAAAATCAACCTGCGCATGGCCCGGCCGATGCGACAACGGCACAAACACCTCTTTGGTGCGCCGTTTTTGCTCGCGCACGTAATAGGTCACCGTGGTCAGGCTGCCGGCATATCCATGCTCATCGCGCAGCCGTTCAAAGATGCGCTTGGCCGTGTGTCGCTGCTTTTTGATCAGGGCTTTGTCTGTGCGCAGTATCTCATCGACCACACCAACATAACCATCAAGCGTTGGCCGCCGAGGCGCTTCCGACCGACGATACCCAGGCGGAAGTTCATGGCGCAGCATCTTCGCGATCGTCTTACGATCTTTGTTCTCTAATCTGTCAATGCGTGTTTCCTGAGTTTCCTGCTTTTGATGTCAGAGGTTGCCTTTGTTCTCTTCGAACTCTGAGGTTCATGATGGGGTTGGCTGGGTGTGGGTCGGCAATGTTGAAACCGCAATCATACCGTTGGTCTTGGCTGTTGCTACAGAATCGGCGCCGTGTCTCACGCCCTCCCTCGGGCATCGTCCCAGATGGGAACTTTGATTTAGGAATCCTCGTTGTCGCCTCGTAAGCCTTACGCGGACTGGAAGTCAGTTTTGTCTCGCATAATGGCATGAAGTATGATTGCCAGACGACGCGCCAGAGCCACTCGGGCCTTTCTCATCGTTGAGCGCGCACCGATTGCGAGGGCCCATGTCTTCAATTTGAGCGGAGCGGCATACCGCGTCAGCATCACATTGGCGGCCTCATAGAGAAGCGTTCTGACGCGCACGTCGCCCCGCTTTGAGATGCTGCCCGTGTAGTCGATTTCACCAGATTGATGCCGTCGCGGCACCAGTCCAAGATACGCCCCCACATCACGCGATTTCCTGAAACGCGACGGATCATCAATTGCTGCGGCAAAGGCCAATGCTGTGATCGGACCGACCCCTGGTACCGTCATAAGGCGCTGGCAGACTTCGGATTTGCGGGTCATCTTTTTGATGTCGCCATCAATGGCTGCAACCGCCGCGAGGATTGCTTCGCGTGCTGCGAACAGTCCGCAAATTGCGGCATGGAGGCCAGGCACTCCATCGCTAACTTTTAGCGCCGCGTTTTTGAATGCCGGAGACAAAGCTCGTGGCAGCCGCACGCCGAAGACGACGACCAGACCGCGGATCTGATTGTCGAGCGTCACACGCTGTCCGACCAGCTTCTTGCGGGCTGCGATCAGCGACCGGATTGCGTGCGCTGACAGTGATTTGACATGGGTCGGCTTGTAGAATCCCGTCCGCGCCAGGTGTGCCAAACCGCGGGCATCATTGCGGTCCGTCTTGTGGCCGGCCAGAGATTTAAGGGCCTGATATGCTTGCCTGCTCTCGATGCAAACAACCGGGACACCAAGCTCCGTCAGCCCATGGTAAAGCATTGGTGCCATCCGTCCCGTTTCAAATACAACTTTGGCACATGGTGGTCCAGAAGCGAGGAAGTCAGCGATCGCTTTTGGTGTTGAGCTCGCTTTTCCTTCACGAATAAGGGCCCCTTCACGATCCAGAATGCAGATATGCGTCTCTTCCATGGACACATCCAAACCAGCAAAATATTCCATTGGTCAGTCTCCTTTTCAATTGCATGTGCATCCAGAATAACAGGGGTAACTGAGTGCTGATCCTGATTACGCCATGTTGAAAAACCGCGCCGCTTCTCGGCCAGACATACCGTCCTTCAAACAAGCACGGCGCACACGACTATAAATATCCACAGAATACATCTCCCGCCCTCCGAATAAACGAAGGGCACAAACTGGCGGACTTTTACTCCGCTACAACTGCGATATGCAGCCGCTTCTGTGGCCCAATATTGCTCCGCGTTTTACACCGGACTGGCCTTCATGAAATACTGCCCCGTATCGCGGGTGAAGCCGGTGCACATAAAGACGTTCAGCACGTCATGCACAAACGGTTCGGCCTCGGCCAATGACATGCCCGTTTCATCTGCAAGCGCGCGGATCAGGTTGGAATGGCAGCAATGGTGATATTGCGATCCGGCCAGCAGATTGCCGGTATAGGGATCGCAGCGCGTGCCGATCACATCGTGGACCGAGCCGCCATAGGCATCCATGCCGTACCAGCCCAGCGTGTCCTTGGTGATCGTTGCCATGGGGCGCAGGGTTGGAAAGGACGACCACATCCGCTCGCCGGTGGTAAGATGGGTGCCATGTAGCGCACGGGATTTGCCGGAATAGAACCGCTCGGACAGATCATTTGCGTTCCACAGGTTCAGATCCCCCACTTGCGGGCCTTCAATGCTTGTGATGCGAAAGAACTGCCCGGCTGATGCGCGGAAACAGGCGGCATCACGCGGCTCGACCCGGACCTCGGCGACCTTTTCGGCACCCGCCCGCGCGGCGGTATAGAGCGCCATGTCAGGCGTGGGCAGCGTGTCGTTGGGGTAACAGATCAGCGGCTTGATATCACGGCGGGCCTGGGCGTCGTTTGGGGCGGTCATGGGCAGTCCTTAAAGTGTTTCGCGAAAAACCTGAGACAATGCTTTTTGCGAAACGTGGTGAAACGTTCATATGTAGTGCGCGCTTCGTCTTAGGTGATGTCTCTGGCTTAAGGCGAAACGCGCTAGTCGAGGGGATTGACCTTGCAGACCAAAGGCGCTTTGCCGGTTGTGGTCAAGACCCGCGCACCGCAGGCGGCACATTTGTACAGTGTCTTGCCATCCTGGTCCTTAGGCCCAACCTTGCGCCAGCGGCAATTGCGCATGTCCCCCCGCGCAAAGAAGACAACCAGAACGAAGGCGATGAGCAGAGCAAGGATCACAAATATCATGTCTGCAGTCTAACAGGACCCCGCCCGAAGGTGAACTCGGACGGGGTCGTTGCTCAACCTTCTGTGGATGCTGTCGGGGGCACCGGAGCCGGGTCTTTGCGGCGAAGCCAACCACGCTTGGGGCCGCCCGCCCGCGGTTCGCCGTACCAGTTCTCATTCCGTGTAGCGAACATCGTGCCGGCGATCGCCGCGAAGGTCAGCACCGAACCAGCCAGCAGGGCATAATCAGCCGACCGCAGGATCAGGTAGAGAACGCCGTAAAGCACCGACAGCAACAGCCCCAGAACCAACGCCCGTTTGCGCAGTTGTAGCGCCATCGCACCGAAGGCGGTGATCAGTGCAACAGTGGCCGTTGCTGAGACCAAGTAGGCCGTGGCAAACCCAACCTGCTCGGCCAAAGCCAGCATCAGCAGGAAGAAAGTGGATTGAGCGAGGCCCACAAGGATGTATTGCACCGGATGCGTGGGGCGTTTGGCCTGTCCTTCGATCAGGAAAATCGTCAGGAAGGTGAGGCCGATGAACAGGATGCCATAGCGCGCCGCGCGGTAGGATTTCTGATAAAAGTCATTGGGTTGGTAAAGGTTCACCCCAAAGCTGGTGGAGTGACGTGCGGCATAATCCTGATCCTCTCGTGAAATCTGCGGTAGAGGCCGGGCCAGATGCGGGATGCTCCAGAGTGCGGTAAAGCCATCTTCGGTGATCTCGTGACTGTCGGGCAGGAAGGCACCGCGAAAGCTGGGATCGGGCCAGTCGCTGGTCAGGGTGATCTGACTGTCCCGGCCCACGGGGGCAATCGACAGGGCCTCGGCGCCTTTGAATTCCAGGGTCAGGCGGTACGTCCCATGCTGACGTGGATCGCCCAAAGGCGCACGGATGCCGCCGATGCGGTTGTCTTGCAAGGCTTGCGGCTCCATCTGGAAACGCTGCCCGCCTGCCTGCAATTGTGCCGCTCCATGCAGCGCCCGGTTCGACGAGACACTGACGCGCAACTCGGCCTCGTCCCAGAGCAGCACCTCCTCGTTGATCAGCGCCTCAGCCGCCTGATTGGTCGGGAAATCAAACGCCAGACCGGCCGAAGCGGTGTACACCGGCGCGGTGAAAATCCCACGGGCGCGTTCTTCTGTCGCTGTGTCGATATCGGCGGTGAACTGGTCCGGATAAAGGAAGACCGGTGCGCGGTTCAGGGTCTTTTGTACATCGACATAGCGAAACACCGGATTGTCATCGGCGTCGAGCCTTTGAATGCCGGTTTCGGGATCCAGCACCTCGCGGCGCTCGCGCACCATCACGGTTTCCTGCACAGGGATCACCATTACCGGGCCGCTGATGGATTGTTGCCCGCCCCATTCCTGGCCAACCGAACTTCGGGTCGAACGGTTGTAATCGGCGCGTGCATCAATGATGTCGCCGACAAACAACACCGGGATAAACATCAAAAGGATCAACAGACCCACGATCAAAAATCTTAAACCAAGGGATTTCAGCATCTCACATGTCCTTATTCATTGCTGCGATGCGGGCAGTGTGCGCTGCACTTCGTGCATATCCCGCCGGGGCGGTTGCGCAGTTTTTGTGCAGATGCGCGGCCCCCTTGAGTGTTACCGGTCCGGACTGCAAGATGAGCGGCATCTAAAGGGAGATAAGCCCTATGCGTATCCTGTTTGCCTGCTTGTCCGGCGTCGCTGTACTGGCTGTATTGGTCTTGAGCGGGCTGATGGCGATGGCCGAGCTGACCCATCCGTTCTGGCAGACGCGTGCATCACTGACCGGCGGGATGGTTGGCGCGATGCTGGGCGGGGGGTTGCTCTGGGTCGCGGGCGGCAAACCTACATTGGCGCGCACCATGGCGTGGTCCATGGGGATGTCATTGGCGGTGGTGCTGTTCATCACCTGGCGTGCGGCCCGGATATTTATCACATCTGCTGATTTTGAAGCTGCCGCAGGACAGCTTTGGTTTTTAGGATATCATCTGGTTGCCGCGACGCTGGTTGCGTTAATCGCGTTGATCGTGGCGCAGAGGATGCCGCGCGCGTGAAGCGGGGACACGAAAACCCTCGCCTTGCGGGGCATCCGACTGGGCCAATATGAACCTGTCAGGCGTCGTAATAGGCGTACATCTGCGCCAGTGCGCTCAACTCGGGGCTCGGCTTGTGCGGGAAGTTGGCCGGTTCGGGGCTGTAATAGACATCCACCCACTCCGGCGGCTCCGGGGTCTCGACGGGTGCGGGTTTGAGGGCTGCAAGTGCCATTGGGCTGCTCCTTATTTGAATGGCTTAAAGGGAATGTAGGCGCTTTGGGCAGTCATGTGCACACCCGATCCTGCCATCCTGCCATGCAATCGACGCAACTGTCCCCGGGTCAGCTTGGGCCTTGATAGTATCCGTCTTGATCAAGGAGAATTTTGCGACCATTCGCGGTCAGCCTTGACAAGCGCATTTGCCATCTCGATCAGTTTTCTCATGAGCGCGGTGAGAGCGACTTTGGCAGGCTTTCCGGCTGCCATCATGGCCTGGTATTTCCTTGCGAGGTCAGGGTTGTGGCGTGCCGCGACGAGAGCCGGCATGTAAAGAGCGTCGCGCAGGAATTTACGACCGCCCTGAATGAAGGCCTTGCCGCGCCATTGCCCGGACTGTCGCGTCATGGGTGCGGGGCCCGCCGGACTGGCTGCCTTCCTGCGGTCCAGTGTTCCAATCTCTGGAAATTCGACCAGGATGGCGACGGCAGCGACCTCGCCGATGCCGGGAATGGAGCGGAGAATATCATGTGCGCGCGCCCTTTTCCGACAATCACGCAGACGCGTCCCGAGTTCATCGTCAAGATCTGCGATCTGGCGTTTGACCTGCGTCAGGCGTGGTTTTGTCTGGCGGCGTGTGAACGCCAGAGTCTGTGTTTTCACACGGTTCAACAGCCGGGTTCTGTCCTTGACCAGGGCCATCCGCGCGATCTGCAACTCTTTGAGTTCACGTTCATTCCTGTTGTAAGGCCTGTCCGGTACCGGATCGAACGCCGAACCCATCGTGGCCAGGATGCGCGCGTCAACGGCATCTGTTTTGGCACGCGTTCCATGCGCCTGGGCAAAGCGGCGGGCCTGTAGTGGATTGATCTTCACCAGAGGCAATTTGCCCGGGAACTGTGGGGTGACAAACTAAATGCGTAATCCTGTCCAGCCCGGTCCAGCCCGGTCAGGGATTGTAAAAGGGCTTTGAAACAGGCGTTTGAAGCGGTTTTGACCGGGCGCGATTACAGAGGCACTGTTTTGGCTCCGCGACGGCAAAATGCGCAATCCGGACGCCTTTTGATCTGGAATGGCCCGGAAACGGGCTTTTTCAGCTGCTGGCGAACAGGCCCGGAACGGCTGGACTCCACGTCGGATTTACGGGGCGTTCGAGACCCTGTTTTTCGGGGTAAATCCTGCACGCCGGGCGCGGGCGGCAAGCCCGTCCCATCCCCGTTCAGAGCCCGTTCAACAGGCTGTGCACAGGGCGTTGAAGGTGGGGGTCATGTGCTGTCGACGGGAGTCGGATATCATAGCCGGGATGTCCGGGGCAATCGGGCCAGATCTGTAATGTTTCCGTATCGGCCAGGGCGATGGCCGCGTCATGGGCCATGCCCTGTTTGCGTGCTGTGTAACAGGCGTCTGCAAACCCGGACTGGGCCGCGGTCCGCTCGTCGAGCAGGAGATCGGGCCAGTCCACGCCCGCCCTGTGTTGGATGCCGTCGAAGACGGGCGGCAATGTGGAGCGCAGGGGCTCATCGAGGATCGCCGCGTAGCTGTCTGCAAGCATGAACAGGAAGTCGCGCGGGTCATGGGCGGGATCATCGAGAAAGATCACCAGGCCTTCCCGGCTTTTATCAACCGGCGGCGGGCTGGCGAGTGTCGCCGCGATTCCGGGCACGGAGGAATGATCGCCCTCCACGGTTCCTGCGGTATCATCCCAGACAATGGTGCGCAGGTCCCGCCCGTAGAGGCGGTCCGGCATGCGGATGGTATGGATGGCCATTGGTGGTCTCCTGTCCGTCAGGGGGGATCGTAGTGGAAAAGCAATCCGAGGGCCAGGTCCAGCATTTCAGGATCGTCCCGCACCAGCTTGTCGAGATCGATATCAATGCCATCCTTGCCTGCCAAAGGGTGGAAGAGCATCTGGAAGGCGCGGGTCATGACCTCGATGGCGGGGCGGTCCGGATCATAGTCAAGACCTGTGAGCATCGGAGCTCCGTATTCCCGTCCGAAGCAGGGATCGACATAGTGATCCTTGCGTCCGGTGCCCGTGCAGGGATCAAGCGGGACCACAGCGTCGCGTGTGCCATCCACACCTGTGGTCCGCCGGATATGCAGGTCCTGAAACAGCCGGTCAATCTCCGGCATGGCCGCTTGCAGGTGGTGGATATATTCATGGGTGGCGTTGCCGGGGTCGCGAGAGGTAATGACCCATGCGCTGTCATCGGTTTTCACAAGACCGGGCCGTGTTCGCGCTGCGGGGCGTCCTCGATAGACGGATGGCGCATAGGATCCGCCGGCCTCCAGCAGATTGCCGGCGGCGCGCAGGGGCGCGATATTGGCGCGCGCCACCCAGGTGGCCGGAAACCGCAGAGAGGCGGCATGCACGGCCTGTGCGGCGGCCTGATCCGCGCCTGTCTCCGGTGTTGCCGGGCTGATCAGCGCGCCGGTCTGTCCAGCCGCGCGTGCGGATGCAGGGCCCTGGGCGACGAGGCCGCGCAGGTTATCGGCAAAGCCGGCATCATCCGGTGTCAGTCCGGTGGCGGTGACGAGGGCCTGTCGCGTTACGCGCCCGCGCGCAATCCATTCCGTCACGTCCGATGTGGCGGCGCGCGCCAGCGCGGGTGGCGCGCCCGCCAGTCTCTCCCGGAGCAGGGTGCGGGTCCGGGCCACAGGATCGGCGGTGCCTGCGTTGTGATCAAAGCCCGGGCTTGTCCCTTTCGGGATGTGTCTGATCTCACCTGCGCGCGCGTTGCTCCACGGCCGGGTTTCCCGCCAGCCTGCGGGCGGCGGCGTGACGTGATATCCGTAGCGCTCAAGACCGGCCTCGGAGAGCGATTGCACGGTGCAGCGGCACCGCCAGCCATTGGGTGGAAAATGTGTTTGCCAGAATGGGTGATCCCAGGGCAGCACAGTGCCGTGCCGTGCGGCGTGGAGCGGTCGGATGCGGGCGTCAAGCACGCCGACATAGCGCAGCCAGGGACGCCGGTCGGCAAGGCGTGTGATCCGCTGCCACTTCCCCGCAGCAACCGCCATGCGGATATTGGTGTCATAGATGATGCGCAGGCGGCGCGGGCTTCCGAGCCGGGCCTCACGGGTCTCGCCGGTCAACGGGTCCGTCATGGTCTTGCGGCCCCACCATCCCCTGGCGATCAGCAGCGGGGCAAGATCGCGCTGGAAGGTCTCGAAGGTCTGCCCTTCGGCCAGGGCTTTGTCGACGGCGGCGCGGATATCGGTCAAAATGTCCAGGCGCATCACCTTCGCGACAGTGAAGGAGCGGGCGTGCCATGCGGCTTTTGTGTCGCGCCAGTCATAGCCGATGTGGTAGCCTTTGGCGCGGAAAAACTCCACCGCCTCTTCGGGGGGCACATCACGGATATCGGGGGGTGGATCAGCCATGGCTGCCGGTCATGGTCCCGATGATGTCGGCGACATCCTGAGTGGCAGTCATCATGTCTCTCCCCCGGGTCCGTCTTTACCGGCCTCCGCTATTTGTGCGGCTGCGCCGGCGCGCCCGAGGCTTGCGGCGATCCGTTGCGTATCCATGGCATCAAAGAGATCACCGCGTCCCAGCGTTTCCTGAAGACCGGCAAAGTCGGATGCTTGCCTGACGGCCTGGATCACGGGATTCGCCGCCGGGGTCATCATCGCCTCCCAATCGCCCAGCAGGGCGGCGGTCGCCCGATCCACCGCATCGTCATCCGCGCTCCCGGCAGCGAGGCGTGCCGGTGCTGCAGGTGTTGCGGGCGGCGTCCCGGCGGGCCCGTCGGCAGGGGCGGATGTCTCTTCCCACTGACCGCCATAGATGTCCTCGACATAGGCCCTCGTAGGCCGCAGTCCCGAAGCTCGGGCAATGGTCGCGTCGCGACGTGCCCGCGCTTCCAGATCTTCCGGCGGGCTGAGATCCCGACGCAGGCGCGGCACGGCGGCACCGGGAAAGTTCCAGTGTGTGAGCCATGTGGCGATGGTTGTTTGCAGTGCCGCACAGATGCGCCGCGCATCTGCGGCCACGAGCCGCTCAAGGATCTTCAGATGTGCCGCGCCCGTGCCCACATGCTGGCCGATCTCGGCGGTGGCGTGCTGCCCGGTGATGGCGTCTGCAAGCATGCGGTCCATCCGCAGGAGAAAGTCGGCATAATCGGCACCGGTGCGTTTGGAGCTTTCGAGAGGCTCGATATCCTGCCCCTCGCGCAGAGAGATAGAGGCCCCCGTCGCCAGCGCCTCCGTTGCCTCCAGCGCCAGTTTGATCTCACTGTCGGTCGCGTTTATCCTGTGCCTGGTGAGAGCAACCGGCGAGGCAAATCGCTCCGGCGCCAATGCCCACATGCGCACGGTCTGTTGCTTGAACCAGATCGGCCAGAGGCACCAGTTGCTCAGACCCGGTCCGTGTGGCCAGCCACCATTGGCGCGGGGCGCGCGCACCAGAACAAATTTGGCATCCGGCAGGGGAATGCCGCCCGGTGCCGCCCGGGTCAGCAGCAAAGGCATATGGGTCTGTGCATCCCATCGGATGATGCGGGGTGAGCGGGGTCGTAAATCCGCCAGACGTACCTGACTTCCCGAAACATCCCAGATGCATTCGGCAATCGACCATCCGTACCAGGCGGCATAGGCCAGTTCGCGACAGATGCTGTCGATTTCGATATTTGCAAATCGGGCCGCCAGATCCCCGGCCGCCATACGGTCCCGACGCATTTTCCCGCCGGGTTCAATTTCGAGCGGGGCCGCAAGACCCATCTCGATCCGTTGTCCCAGCAGCGCACGCACCTTGGGGTCCTGCAGTGCCGCCTCCGCCGCACTCAGGTCGGACGATCCCGTGCGCCATGCCCCGGGATCACGGCCAATGCCATCGCTCCAGGCGGCGCTCCGGTTCCATATCGGGGACCCCCCGATCCAGCTTTGTTGCGGAGCCGTGATCTCGTCGGTCTGTGGTCGGTTTGGTATATCCATCGCTCTCACCTCATCGCACGGCCAAGGGCTGACCAGGCGACACCGAGAGTGACATCGATCTCATGGCCTGACCCGGGTCCATCCATCACACCGTGCCGTCCCGCCCCGACCCGGGCCTCGAAGGGGCCTGCGGTGTCGGCGGCGGCGCTCACGGCCAGCGCCATGGCCCAGAAGCGGTCAGCGTGACCATCCGTGCCGGAACGATCCGCTACAAGACGCGGTGCGCCGGTGGCACCGGGCTCAACACGTATCGCGTGCAAATCGTTTCCAAGCGCGTCATCGGCCGGAATGCGTATCCGGCGATCCTCGAAGACCTCCCGCAGGCGTGTCGCCACATCAAGCCGCCGCGACGCCGACATCTGCACCCCTTCCACGGTCAGGGTGCCGTGATCTTCCTGATACTGTTCAACAGGAGCCTCACCCATCCCGGTCTGATCCACCGCGATCCGGAGCGGGCGATGGATGCGCACGAGGCGCGCGAGTTCGGCCCGCTGTTCGGAAAAGGGCGCATCCCGCAATGTCACCATCCGGCGGAGCCAGAGCAGACCGCCCGTATCCTCGATCACAGCGGCCACCCAGAGATCGCGACGGCGCGCAATGTCGACTCCAATGAAGGTTGGAGACCCTGTGCTGTTTTCCGGACGGCCCGCATCCCTGTGTTCCGCCGCGCGCACCAGGTCCCATGTAATCCAGGCTCCGCCACCTGCGGATGGTATGCAGTCGAGCTCTTCGGCGGCAAAGCGGCCATATTGGGCGCGTATGCCAGCCTCCCATGCCCCTGCCGCCCCGGGCGTAACAGGCTGCCGCGTGATCGCGGCGATCCGCTCATAAAGGCCCTGAGCCAGGGCGTCGGCCAGTGTTACACGCTGCACAGTGCCGGGTTGGCGGGCTTCGCGGATATCGCGGCAGAGCGTGTTGAAGGGCGAGGCCTCGCCGTTGTGGGTGGAAATGATGCGCACCCGCCCGCCCCATGTCCGAAACGCCAGCGCGGCTTTCAGCACTTCATCAAGATCATCGACAAACGCGGCCTCATCGACCACGGCCACATCGCCTGGCCGGCCTTTCGAGCGAAAGGCCCTCGGGCTCGATGTCATTGCAAATATCTGCCGCCCCGAGGCCATACGCAACCGGAACGCCTGAATGTCTGTGCCTTCGTTGTCGATCAGGACTTCACCGGCGGCGTGGGCGGCAATTCCGAGATCGCCGGCCCAGCCCGCGCAGTCATCGATGAAGCCACGCGTCATGTCGCGGGCATAGCTTTGATAGTAGACATCGCCGCGTCCCTCGCCCGCATGCATGACCGCATGATAGGCCTCGGCCCATGAAATGCCGATGCGTCGGGATTTCTCGATGACGGCCAACCCGGTCCGATCCTGGACCCATCTGCGTTGATACGGCAAAAGATCCCGCCCGCTCATGCAGTCACCTCCGGTGCTGCGGGTCCGCCTTCCACAGCCGCCCGGATCGCGGCGGCCACCCCGGGGCTGAGACCCGCGCGACGCGCGGCGGTGGTGGCGCGCTCCGCCCCCTGCACGGCGCTCCTGCGCAGCCAGGCGTCGGCGCTCATTTTCCGACAGCGCCTCCCGCAGGCCGGAGGAGGCCATCAGATCTTTCAGCATACGCCCCAGAAAATGCAGATCCCGGGGCGAAATATCCTCTCCGGCCTCCTTGAAGCGAGCCTTCGTGGCCTTGAAGGCCAGCGTGGTGATCATCTCGAAGAGTGCCGAATGACGGCGGGCCTCATCCTCCAGCCCGACCTCCCCTATCCATTCCGCAGCCCAGCCGGAGGCTTCCCGCTGCAGCTTTGCAAACTCGCGGTGCTCCGCGCCGTATTCAATGACGGCGCTTTTGCCGACAGAGATTTCAATACCGGCCCCGGCGATGCGCGTATTGAGGCCCTCCGTGATCTCCCGGTAATCCGAGTGACCCCGCTCCATGAGTTCCTCGCGCAGCCAGTCCTGCAAGGCGGCGGGCAGGAGATCGATTTTGCGGCGGCGCATATCAACCCGCCTTCGGCACCGGCCGGCGCACGCCGTCCTGCCGCGCCCGGCCAAGAGCAACATCCAGACCCTGCGGCGTGATCGTGACGACCAGGAACCCCTCGTGATCCTCGATCCCGACAAGGTCTTTGTCGCGCAGCCAGGCCAGGTCGGTCGCCATGGCCTCACGGCTGGTCACAATGCCCACCCCGTTGGCCACCTCGTAGAGGATCTCTCCATTCGAGCGGTGGTCCGAACAGGCTTGCAAATGGATCAGCACCGCAAGGCGGCGGTGCGCGTTCAGGGTATCGGTATAGGAGCTGCTCATGAGGCCTTCCCGTTCAGAAGATGTTCATTCAAAATGGCGACCGTCCGGGTCAGGGTGTCCGTCGCCGATTTGGCGCCGTCGAGAATTGTTTTAATCTCCCGGACATCGCCGCCTTGCTGTTCAAGCAGCAATCGCAGCGCGGCGAGGTCATCCCGGGTGGCAAGCGACGGAAAGGCGGTCTCCAGCGATCTGATCCGCTGGTCGTGCTTCTCTGTCTCCTCCCGCATGCCGCTCATGCTTTTCTCAACCGTTGTCAGCAGGTGACCGTGCCGCGTGACATCTTCGCGCAATCCGCCGGCGCCGCTCTCGATCTTTTCAACGCGGCCCTCCAGCCTGGTATGTGACGCGGTGTCGGACGTATCGCCATTGCCCCGGAAAAAGCCCATGCGCTTCAATCCAAGAGCCGCTCCACCCAGAAGCGCGATAATAGCGAGAATGGAGGCGAAGGTCTGCCAGTGTTCCGGTGTCGGCGTCATTGTCTGCCCTGTTTTACTGATTGCACGTCAGTCTATCAGGGCGCGTTGCCCTTTGGCACCGGACCATGGTCCGCCAGAGCCTCGATGATCCGGTGCCTGCGCCGCCTTCACCCAGGCCAAACAGGCGTCATGCAGGTCTTGCCCATGGCCGATGATGCCATAGAGCTGGATCTCGACGACACTCCGCGCCGCCTGCGGGATATCCACCACACCGTTGTTTTCGGGAATTGCAGTCGTAATGCCCTCGACCATATCAACATCCTCTCGCCGCACTGCAACCTGGTCCAGTAATGCCGCAACAGCCTCGTTGTCGCTCATCCCCGCGATTTCCCGCTCTGTCCGATGTATCGGCGCGCGCTGCGCTCTGTGATGTGCAGCCGCTCTGCAATCTGCGCAGCTGTAAGGTTCCGGCGCGCCAGCCAGGACACCACCTGCCGCCGCGCCATCGGGATATCCAGCACATGGCCCCCAAAGGCGGCTATCAGTGTCCGGGCCGCATCCTTTCCAACACACGCCGCAAGCCCGTGCCCGCCCACGCTGTCAAGCCGCGACGGCACACGCCAGTTCCGCCCGCCATAGGCGAGTGCAATGGCGCAGGCTGCGTCCCTGCCGATATGATCGGCGATCTCCGGCAATGACCCCGGCAGGGCGGAATGAGCAGTGCTCATGACAGAGACAACTCCGTCTGACGGGCGCGGGGACACAGAGGCAGATACGGAGACAGCACCGCAGTCGATATCCGCCCCTGCGCCATCCCGAACGTCTCCGGATTGATCTCGACCCCCGTAAAGCCGCGCCCGGCATGCACCGCCGCCATGCCTGTTGAGCCGGATCCCATAAACGGATCACAGAGCGTCTCGCCGGGCTGGCTGAAGAGGTCGACAAGGGCCGCCATCACCGGCACGGGCTTGGAGCCCGGCAGGCCGCCTTTGGCGGTGTTACACGTCAAAACGCCCCGCGTCCCACCGCCATTCCAGCGCCGCCGCCCGGATCCCGCCCAGGCCACAGCAATGCACTCAAAGCCCCGCGCCGGGCCAATACCGGCAAACTGTGGTGCCGCATCCGGCTTGATCCAGGCCATGGTGCCGTGCCAACGCGCCCCGGCCCCCGTGAGCGCATCATGCCATGGGCGTACCCCCTCGGCCAGACAGAACACCAGCACCCACCCCGCCGAGCCCGCCACCATCGCCTGCGCGGCTGCCTCCCGGATGGACTCTACGCCGGCATAAGGGACAGGGCGCGGCGCGCCCCGTCCATCTGTACGGGCTATGGTGCCCCTGGCGTGATGCGCGTGGTGGACGTCCTCGTAAGGAGGATCAGTGATGATGTGATCAAACCCCGCGCCCCGATCCGCCACAAGGCGCGGCAGCACCTCAAGGCAATCACCGCAGTGGAGATCGGGATCAGACCTGTCGATCATCACGCCTCGCCTCCGTTCGTCTCGCCGGCTTCGGCCCGGGCCAGGCTACCATTCGGCACCTCGTTCCATTCCCTGCCGTCGAGCATGCGACCGGCACGCTTTTTGCCGATCCGGGCGATTGTTGTCCAGGCGTCAAAATCGGTCGGGTGCCCGCCGAAATGGAGCCTGCCGCCGTCATCGACCGTCCGCACCGGCAGGTGATCTGACAGTCCGGCGAGCGTAAAATCATCGTCGGTGCCGCGATACTCGCCCCACTGCTTGAAAAAAAACGGAATCCCGGCCGCCACGCATTGATCGCGCAGACCGCGGGGCCAGGCCGGGTGCATGGCCCCGGCGAACGGTCCGCTTTCCCCGCCGCAGATAACCCAGTCAAGCTTCCCCCAGTCCGGTTCGGCACCGTGAACCGGGTGGATGTCCGACTGTCCCCGCAGCGCATCAAAGAAGTGATGCGGCAGATATTGGTCATCGACGTCCTTTGTCCCGCGAAAGATATCAAGCATGTCAAGTCGGGTCAGATCGACCGGCTCCAGCATCGGCTCTGCGCTGACAAAACGGAGGGCCGCCGGCGTGGCCAGCAGGTGGGGGATATTTTGTCCTGCCGTTTTCCGCGACCCCGCGCTGGTGCCCAGCCAGACGTGGAGCCAGCCATCGCCCCAGTCCGGCGGCAGCATCCCGCCCGTATTCTGCGGGCGCTTCGTGAGCAGTTGCCAATCCAGTTGGTCGCATTCGCGAATGAGCGCCCAAAGATCATCGCGCCAGTCGGGGTTCACCGCGTTGTCGAAGACATCGCCCAGGGAAGCGCAGAACACCCGCTGTCTGCGTCCGTGGGTGGCCTGGAAGGCGTCTGCCTGTGCATTCCAGCGGCGCGGCTTTTTCCAGTTCGCCGCACTTGTCCGGCGGCGTGGTGCCTTTGGCCCCCAATGGGTGCCGCCCGTGAAGCGCACATCCCGCGCTTCGGCGTAGCAGTGGTCGCATTCCGGCGCGACCTTCAGACAGCCTTCCCATGGATTGAACGTGTGATCGGTCCACTCGATCCTCGATTTTTCAACCATCACGCCTCGCCTCCGTTCGTCTCGCCGGCTTCGGCCCGGGCCAGCATTGCTTTCAGCGCGCGGATCACATCCGTGATACAGCCCGTGTCGGTGAGCGCATCCACATCCACAGGGATAAAGGACCAATGCGCCCCGAAGCGGGCCCGGATAAAAGCGTTGAGCCCGGCCCGGCCCGTTTTGTTCAGGGCACCCTTCCGGCCCAGCTCGGACCAGAGGGCATGAATGAGCCGCAGATCGGCGCGCGGGGCCGGCGGATGGCGGTGGCCGACCCCTTTTCCCCCCCGCCCCTGCGCGGCGTTCAGACGATCAAGCAGGCGGCGCAGATCAGCGCCACCCATGTCCCGCATGGACGCCTTGCCGGTCACGGCCATCTGCATGTCGTGGCGGGCCTCCTCATCCAGGCCGACCGCACGGCAGGCCCGCATCAGGCGGGCACGATCATCTTTGGCGGGGCGGGCCATGGCCTTATCCCGCCTTCGCCAGATCGACGGTGATCGCTTCCCAGGCCGCGTCCGGCGTGGCGCGGTGATAGCAACGGATGTATGTTCTGGACCCGACAGGGCGCATGGCGGCGTGGATCGCCGCCATAGCCCGCTGCCAGCGCCCATCCTCGATATCGAGCCGCAGCAGTGCGTAAATCCCGCTGCGGCTTATCTCGCCTTCCCTGTCCACCTGGAAAGCATGGGAGACGATGGCGCGTATCTCGTTCCGGCTGTCCCTGGCCCATTCCGCCAGGCACTCCTCTACGAGATCACGTGCGATCTGAAGCTCTGGCCCAAAGGCGACACGCTCGGCGATCTGCACCTGAACCCTATATGTCCCGTCATAGCTGAGATAGGTGCGGTTGCCCTTTACCGACCGCCGGGTGTGGCCGCCATATTCCTGTTCCAGCAGCGCGTCAAAGCCCCCGATGTCGTCAAAACAATGCACCCGAAAGCGGCTTATCCGCTGTGACAGATCACCCGCATAGCCGATAATCCTGCGCACCATCTCATCCTGCAGCTCATCCTGCGGGCGCACCATGGCCCGGGGCGTCAGACGCCCCCGACCATCGCGCATATAGATCTCGCCGTCGATCTCCACGCGGCCCGCGCTGTCCGGCACATTCTGCGTATCGCTGTTTTGCCGATCTGTCATATCTGTCTCCCTTGTCTTGTGCTGTTACGCTCCGCCCGCCGCCGCTCCGGTCATGTCACAAGGGGCGATGGCATCCCGCCCATCGGCGCGCGCAATCATGAACGCCCGTGCCAGCAACCGCCGCAGTGCATGCATTCCACCCGGGCCGGTCGCGGCGGCCAGTGCCGCCTCCCGCTCTGCACGCTCCGGTGCCCGACCCAGAACGCCCGTGACCAGCGCCGTGACATCCATCTGGCCCGGTGCCGTGAGCCCGGCCCGGATACCGATCCGCCCCGTCACCTGCGGACAGCGCCCAAGCGTCATACGGATGGTGTCGTCGCCGACAAGAGCCAGACCGGCACCGGACAGATCCCGCAGCCCGCGCAACGCATCGACAAGCCGGGCCGAGAGGTGCTGCGCCTCGTCTATAGCCAGCAAGGCCTGCCGCCCCTCCAGCCGTGCAAGGATCGCGTCCTCCATCTCCAGCGCTGTGCGCCGCCCGTCCGCATCCAGCGTCCGGGCAATCCGTCCGTAAAGACCCGCGAGAGACGTAATGCCGCAGGTCACGGTCAACAGATGGACGCCGGCCCGTGTGTCCGCATAGCGACGCAGAGCCCGGCTTTTGCCCGTACCTGAACGCCCATGGATCAAGACCACGTCACCCGTGGCCTGCGCATGGGCCAGCGTGGCCATCACCTCACCCGTCACGCCAAGCTCGGCATGGGCGTCGAGACCCGCGGGAAGCAGTGTGTGCTCCCGTGCCTCGGCCCGGGTCTCGAGCCAGAGACGGGCCTTGCCCGCCAGCCTGTCGTTGTCACCCTCATGCCTGCCATTCAGCCAGCGGTTGAACATTGCGGTTCCGACACCGATACCGCGTGCCGCATCTGTCTGGCTCAGACCGTATCCGGCCATCTCTGCGGCCACCGCGCGGTGCAGGGCGTCGAGAGGCGGCGGTG
>CBDBLS010000044.1:0-25437 GCA_965207105.1 Roseovarius sp.
AAGGTGTCGGCGGCCACACTGCTTGCGATCAGAGGGTCAGCCAAGCCTGAAACAGGCAGGCTGAAAGCGAGGGCAGATGCAAGGGCGATGGCGGCGATCAGGCGTAACAGGGCGGGCATGTCAGTGTCTCCTTTAGTAATTACATTCATGAATACGAATGTGATATATCTAATATCTAAAGGTGAGGCCTTTGCTGATCTTTGATGTGGGTCAAATGGGGGCGATGGGCGTCAGAATTTTCGCACGAAAATTCTTGGTCGCCCTCAGCTGTTATCGCTGCCCTGAAACCGGGCCGCATCGGCGGCTGCACGGCGGATCGCGTTGGATTTGTGAACGGTCTCCATATATTCCGCCTCGGGGTTGCTGTCATAGACCACACCGCCGCCTGCCTGAATATACAGCTTTTCGTCCTGCACCACGGCAGTGCGCAGGGCGATGCAGACATCCATATCGCCATTGGCGCTGAAATATCCCACTCCACCGCCATAGACGCCGCGTTTTTTCGGGCTCCAACTCGTCGATGATCTCCATCGCGCGCACTTTTGGCGCGCCCGATACCGTGCCTGCGGGCAACCCGGCCAGAAGCGCTGACAGCGCATCCTGATCGTCGGCCAGCTCCCCCACCACGTTCGAGACGATATGCATCACATGGCTGTAACGCTCGATGATGAACTCTTCGGTGGGGCGCACAGTGCCAATCCTGGCGACGCGGCCTACATCGTTGCGGCCCAGATCGAGCAGCATCAGGTGTTCGGCCAGTTCCTTGGCGTCGGCCATCAGGCTGGCCTCATGCGCGCGATCCTCTTCGGGGGTGGCACCCCGGGGGCGCGTGCCTGCGATGGGGCGAATCGTCACCTCGTCGCCAAAGACACGCACAAGGATTTCCGGGCTGGCCCCGATCACCTGAAAGCCGCCGAAGTTGAAATAGAACATGAAGGGCGACGGGTTGGTGCGCCGCAAGCTGCGATAAAGCGCGAAGGGCGGCTGGCGGAACTCTTGTGTCCAGCGTTGGCTGGGCACGACCTGAAAGATATCGCCCGCTTTGATGTATTCCTTGGCGGTTTCAACGGCAGCCTTATAGCACTCATGGGTGAAATTCGACACCGGCGGAGCCGCCTCGGACGCTTCGCCCAGATCGCGGGCTTGCTGGGGCAGGGCGCGTTCCAGATCACGCACCGCATCCATCACCCGTTCCGCCGCCTGTGCATAGGCTGCCCGCGCGGATTGCCCGCTGGACACCCAGGCCGGGGCCACCACGGTCACCTCGCCTTTGACCCCGTCCAGAACGGCCACGACCGATGGGCGCAGCATCAGCGCGTCGGGAAGTCCCAGCGGGTCGGGGTTCACATCGGGCAAATGTTCGACCAGGCGGATCATGTCATAGCCCAGATAGCCAAACAGCCCGGCAGAGGCCGCAGGCAGCCCGTCGGGCAGATCCATCCGGCATTCGCCAATCAGAGCGCGCAGATTGTCCAGTGGATCGCCGGTCTGATCCTCAAAGCTGTCATCATCAAACCGGGCGGTACGGTTGATGCGGCTGGTGGTGCCGTGGCACTGCCAGACCAGATCGGGTTTCATCCCGATGATCGAATAGCGTCCGCGCACTTCGCCGCCAGTGACGGATTCCAGCACGAAGGCATCCTTGGCGGCACCAGTCAGCTTCAGCATAAGCGACACAGGTGTGTCGAGATCAGCGGCCAGACGGGCGAATACCACCTGGTTCTGCCCGGCATCATAGCCCTTGGCAAAAGTGTCAAAAGAGGGGGTCAACTCCACCGCGCCGGTCCTTTACTGGAAATTGGAATGCACAGCATTCAGGGCCTGTTGGTCCAGTTCGACCCCAAGGCGCCCGCGAACATCGCTGGCCAACAGCACAAACATATCCTGTGCCAGCGACGAGGCGGCATCTTCGCTCAGCGCACGGCGCAGGCGCAGCATGTCTTCGTCCTGCGGATCGGGGGGTGCGACGCTGTCCAGACGCATCACGAAAACCCGACCCTCGCCATCAAGGATTTCGACGGCTTTGTCCTCAAGACCAAAGACCGTGTCGATAAATTCGGGCGGGGCGTCGGGGCGGAATGTACTGCGAGTGACCTCGACTGTGGTGGGCAGTTGCAGGCCAGCCTCGGTGAAATCGCCACCAGCGCGCAGGCTGGCAAGCTGCGACGCGATCTGGGCGCGCAACGCATCGGCGATGGCCTGTTCGCGCCACCCCGCTTCGACCTCGGCGCGCACCGTATCAAGCGGCTGAATCTCGGGCTCGACAATGCGCTCAAGACGCATGGCGAACAGACCATCATCATCCAGCTTGTCGATATCGGGAAAATCATCCTCGGTGATTGCTTCGGCTGCGGCGCGGAACGCGTCATAGGCCGCGATGCCGTCAGTCATGCCGGGGTGCCAGTCTATCGTGCCCAGCACCAGGTCGGTTTCCTTGGCAATGTCCTCAAGCGCGGCACCACCGGCCAGCAGATCGGCAATGCCGTCAATTTCGGCATCAAGCGCGCGGCGGGCGCGGTCTCCGGCCAATTCATCCCGCAATTGCGGCTCGGCCTCTTCAAAGGTGACATTCTGAGCCTTCAGAATGCCATTCACCCGGAACAGGGCGGGGCCGATCGGGGTGCTGAGGGGGCCGACCACATCGCCGGCTGCGGCGGCAAACACAGTGGGACCAGCCTCGCCCAGATCAGACAGGCTGACATCGCCCATATCCGCATCGGTCAGGTTCAGGCCGCGGGCCTCGATCAGCGCCTCAAAGGTGGTTTCCCCGGCGGCCAGCTGGGTGAGGGCCGTATCGGCGGCGAGCGCGTCGGCAAAGCCAAGGCGTTCGACCAGACGGCGTTCGGGTTGATTGTATTCGTCCACCCGTTCTTCATAGGCCTCGCGCAGGCTGACCTCGTCCACCTCAACGGTGTCGATGATCATCTCGGGCGTCAGCCAGACATAGGAGATCTGTTTGACCAGCGGCGTGGTGAAATCAGGCAGATGGGTCTGATGGTAGGCGGTCAGATCGCTTTCATCTGCGACGGGCAGGCCGGTTGTGAGGGCGTCTCGATCCAACATGGCAAAGGTAACGGTGCGTTGCTCGCCGATGAATTGCATCATCGTGTCCGTGTAGGATTGCCGGACATTCACACCGGCCACAACAGCGCCTTGCAGCAAGGTACGTGCGGCTTCTGCGCGCATATTCTGCTCAAACTCGGATTCGTTCATGCCGGATTGCTGCAGCGTCTGGCGATAGGCCTCGCGGTCAAATTCGCCGTTCAACCCGCGAAAGGCAGGGATTTCCAGAATCTGATCGCGCAGATTGTCATCGCCGATCGACACACCCATCAGCCGGGTTTCTTCCTCTAGGGCGGCGGTCGAAATCAGCTGGCTGAGCACGCGGGCATCCAGACCCAGGTCCTGGGCCATGAAGAAATTCACCGGGGCCTGACGGGCGCTGGATTCGGCGTTTATCTCATTGCGCAGAGCACGGGCGTAATCGCGCACGTCGATCTGGGTTTCACCGACATTTCCAACGCTGCGCACGTTACCGTTGAGGTTGGTTACCCCAAAGCCGCCAAGGCCGAGGATCAAAAGGCCCATCAAAACCCAGACAGCGGTTTTGGAAAAGGTAGATTTGCCTGCCATGAAAGGGCCTCCGAAGGGGGTCAGTGCCGAGGGTTTGGAACTGTCTACGCGCTGTCTTGGCCCGGGGCAAGGGGCCAGCCCAACCCCTCAAGGCGATCAAACAGGGTTGTGATCTGAGCCCGGTTCACATTGGCAAAGGCCAGACGCAGTTCAGCCCGTCCAGACGGGTCATTTTCGGGGCGAAACATCGTGCCGGGCAGGGCCAGAACTCCGGCCTCGCGCACCATTGCCTCGGCCAGTTCGTTTGACGCTTGGGCAAACGGGTGGTGCAGATAGGCGAAATAGGCGCCGCATCCCAGCAATTGCCAGCCCTTTTGAATCAGACGCGGGGCCTGCTCGGTGATGGCGGCGCGCCGATCAAGAATTTCGTCGCGCTCACCCGCCAGCCATTGGGACAGGTTCTGCATCCCCCAAAGGGCGGCGTGCTGGCCCAGCTGGTTGGGGCAGATGGTGACCGTATCAAGGAATTTCTCGGCCTCGGCCAAACGGGTGACACTGGCCACCATCGCGCCGACCCGGTGACCGGTCAGACGATAGGCTTTGGAGAAGGAATAGAGCTGGATCAGGGTATCGCCCCAACCCGGATCGGTGAACAGATCATGAGGTGCACCGATGCGCGCGTCAAAATCCCGGTAGGTTTCATCGACTATCAGGGCGATGCCTTTGGACCGTGCCAGATCATAGACCGCGCGTACCAGATCGGCGGGATATTCCACGCCGCCGGGATTGTTGGGCGTGACCAGCACGATGGCGCGGGTGCGATCCGTGATCAGGCGTGCGGCCTCGTCCGGGTCTGGCAGAAGCCCGACGCGTGCAGCAAGAGGAACGGTGCACAAGCCATTCATATCCAGCCACATTTTGTGATTGAAGTACCACGGTGTGGGCAGGATGATTTCGTCGCCTTCATCGGCTAAAGCGGCAATTGCAGCGCAAAACGCCTGATTGCAGCCAGAGGTGATGGCGACGTTTTCCGGCGCGATCTCGCCGCCATAGCTTGCGCTCCACTGCGCGGCCACTTTCGTGCGCAAAGCGGGCAGGCCCATGACCGGGCCATAAAGATGTGCTTCGGGGTTGCTGAGTGCGACTTCGGCAATCGCGCGACGCAGCGGTTCGGGCGGTGGTTCGACCGGGGCGGCCTGGCTGACATTGATCAGCGGGCGTTCAGGCGGAAAGGTGATCCCGTCCAGCCAGCGGCGGGCCTCCATAACGGGCGGAGCGAAAGTGTTTTGCGTGCGGCTCATCGCGGTCTCCGGATATCAGGGCTCAGGTGCCCCTGTAGGGTTCCACATATTGCAGCGCCATGTCCCAGGGGAAGAAAATCCAGGTGTCCTGGCTGACCTCGGTAATAAAGGTCTGCACCTGATCACGGCCCATCGGTTTGGCATAGACCGTGGCCACGTGGGCGTTCGGCATCAGCTCGTTGACCACTTCCAGCGTTTTGCCGGTATCCACCAGATCGTCGATGATCAACACGCCGGTCCCATCGCCCACCAGAGTCATATCGGGGCTTTTGAGAACCTTGGCCTCGCTCTGTTGATCCGCCTTGCCGCCGCTCGAGCGGTAGGATTTGACCGAGATCGTGTCGACCATGCGGATATCCAGCTCGCGCGCGACGATCATTGCCGGGGCCATGCCACCACGGGTGATGGCCACCACGGCCTTCCAGGCACCATCGTCCGGCCCCTTGCCATCCAGCCGCCAGGCCAGCGCGCGCGCGTCGCGGTGCAACTGGTCCCAGCTAACGTGAAAGCCTTTTTCATGGGGCAGGCGGTCGGTCATTGTGGTGTCCCTTTCGCTATGTCCGATCGCTCAGCAGGCGCAGGCCCAACAGCCCCAGCACCGTCGCCGCGATACGGTCAAACACTGGTTTCAGGCGCAAATAGCCATCGCGCGCCGGTTTTCTCGACATCGCCAGGGCAAAGCCCGCATAGGCGATCCATTCGACGATCATGTGATTGGCAACGATCAGCGCCTTATCCGCCAGCGCCAGATCGCGTGGAAAGATCACCACCAGAACGGTCGAGGCAAACAGCATGGATTTCGGGTTGGACAGGTTGACCAACATGCCGCGCAGGAACTGATGTTTTCTGATGCCCGGCGCTGAGGTGTTCAGCGGCGTTGCGGCACTGCGCCAGATCGAGATGGCGAGGTAGATCAGATAGCCCGCCCCGATCAGCTCCAGCGTCAGATAGGCCCAGGGAAACAGGGTAAAGATCGCATTCAGCCCGAACAGCGCCAACAGGGTCCAGATGGCCGCCGCCGTGCCAAGGCCAAGCCCCAGCAGAACACCGGCGCGCCGTCCCGACACCAACGTGGTGCGCAGGGCCACCAGCATGGCCGGGCCGGGGCTGACCAAAGCCGCCAGAAGCGTCAGGTTAAAGGTGATCAGCTGGGCAAGCTCCATCAGGCTTTACGTCTTGTCAATATCGGGCGCGTCAACCGCCTTCATGCCCACGATGTGATAACCCGCATCCACATGCAGGTTCTCGCCGGTCACTCCGCTGCCCAGATCAGACAGCAGATAGAGCGCGGATTTGCCCACATCATCAATCGTCACGTTGCGGCGCAGGGGCGAATTATACTCGTTCCATTTCAGGATATAGCGGAAATCGCCGATGCCTGAGGCGGCCAGCGTCTTGATCGGACCGGCGGAAATGGCGTTGACGCGAATGCCGTCCTTGCCCAGATCCTCGGCCATATATTTCACCGACGCCTCCAGCGCGGCCTTGGCCACGCCCATGACATTATAATGCGGCATCACCTGCTCGGCACCATAGTACGTCAGGGTCAGCATCGAGCCACCTTCGTTCATGATCTTCTCGGCGCGTTGCGCGACGGCGGTGAAAGAATAGACCGAAATATCCATCGTCATCAGGAAATTGTCGCGGCTGGTATCCACATAGCGTCCGCGCAATTCATTCTTGTCGGAAAACCCGATGGCATGAACCAGAAAGTCGATCTTGCCCCATTTGGATTCGATCTCGGCAAAGGCTGCATCAATTGAGGCCGGGTCCCCTACATCGCAATCAATCAACAACTCAACGCCCAACTGCTCGGCCAGCGGAACCACGCGTTTCTTGAACGCATCGCCCATATAGGAAAACGCCAGTTCGGCACCTGCATCGGCACAGGCCTTGGCGATGCCCCAGGCGATCGACTTGTCATTGGCCAGGCCCATGATCAGCCCACGTTTGCCTGCCATCAGTTGGTTTGACATGTTTCGTTCCCGCCCCATTCATCTTTGCTTATGATCCTTTAGGCGATCACCCTTGTTGCATCAAGGGGCGGCGGGGTAGGTATGCCAAACAGCAGCGATCTTTTGATCAAAAGTTGGACGCGCCTTCGAAACCCGTTAAATGACCAAAGTCAGAGCGGTGGTCAGGCCGTATGTGTACAGAACAGGCAAACACAAAGGAGAGAGCTATGTCGGAACGTGACGGGCTTTTTGCGGGGGACAACCCTTTTGACATCGTACGTCGCTGGATGGGCGAGGCAGAAGACAGCGAATTGAATGACCCCAACGCGATGGCGCTGGCCACGGTGGACGGCGACGGGATGCCCAATGTGCGCATGGTGTTGCTGAAAGAAGTCGAGGATGACGGCTTTGTTTTTTATACCAACTACAACAGTGCCAAAGGTCAGGAACTCGCAGCCACGGGCAAGGCGGCATTGGTGATACATTGGAAATCGCTGCGCCGTCAGGTGCGGGTGCGGGGCACGGTTGAGCGTGTCGAGGGGCCACAGGCGGATGCCTATTACGCGTCGCGTTCGCTCAAGAGCCGATTGGGCGCCTGGGCGTCACGTCAGTCGGAACCGCTTAGCTCGCGCACCCATCTGATGGCCGAAGTGGTCAAGATTTCGGCAAAACACGGCATAAATCCGCCCAGACCACCCTTTTGGGGAGGTTTTAGAATCCATCCCGTTGAGATTGAGTTATGGGCAGATGGGGCGTTTCGTTTGCATGACAGGTTTGTCTGGAGGCGTGAAACCCTTGAAAACTCATGGAGTATTGAGCGGTTGAACCCGTGAAATTCGCGTTACGTAAAATGCAAATAATTGAATGTTATACTCCCGCGACCGAATTGACCAGAAGATTTGAGGTCAGATCAGCTTGTATTCCTTGAGAGAAACGATCCTGAAATTGTCGGTAACAGTGTCGCGAAAATCGCGCCGTTTGTCGGGTAGGGTTTGGCGGAAGAAGTTGAAAATGGCTTCGGTGAACTGGTTGAACGTGGCGTAATGGCGATTATGGGTGATGCAGTCGTGCATGACACCCCAAAGGCGCTCAATCGGGTTGAGATGCGGGGCGTATGCCGGCAGGAACTTCAACTTCACCCGACGTTCGGGGCTGTGCGGCCATGGCTGGAGTATCCTGGCATGGTGATAACGCGCATTGTCGACAAAAACATGGATGGTCGTTTTGGTTGGATTGTTGCGCTCCGGCTTTTCCAGCATGAGAGTGTCGTTTGGGCATTGATCTTCCCGCCTTCCACAAAGGTGAACCGGAACGTTTCAAAATCGAGCGCACCCTGAATATTGAGGCGCCTGCGCCCCGATGTTGCCTTCAGGGCCGTCTTTTGCCCCTTCGGGAACCGGCCATGGGCGGGACGGCTCCGATGCTCGGGATGCACAGCATCGGAGAAGACCACCATCCCATCGGCTGCAAGTTCGGTCATCAGGGCCTCATACATGGCGATAAACGCCGCCTGTTTGACTTCATCGGCCTGTGCAGGCGGCAATCGTGGCTTTTTATACTCAAACCCCGGACGGCGCATCAGCCTGGCGGCCCCCGAGGGACTGTAGCTCCGCCCGTATTCCGCCGGAACATACGCACAGACCTCGTCTACGTTCCGTGCCGGGTTTTCGGCAAAACGGGCTTTCAAAGCCCGTTCGCGCTCCCCCGACAAATGCCCTTGTCGCTGGCTGTAATCCTTCAAGCCGAAAAACGACAACCCCGCCCCGGAAAAGGCAAACCGCCACTCCGTCAGAACCGTCGGTCCGATATCCAGAATCCGGCAAACCGTTCCGGCGTCTTCTTCTGCATCCAACAGCGGAAACGCACGGGCGCGCCTCCAGACAAGCGCTTCAACCTTGCGGCGGCGGCAAATGGCCTCAAGGGCCAGGCGCTGATCGGCAGATAGCGAAACTGTTTTGTGGGGCTTGTTCATGCTCTCAAAGTGCATGCTGTGATACGTATGACCATGCGGCAAATTGAATCAACCTCTCTACAAATTCTTCAGGTCAATTCAGGCGCAGTAGTATATATCAAAATCTTAAGGTAATCTCACGTACATCATTTGCAGCCTTTATGTGCCACTAAAAATTCAACTTGCCTACAGCGGCCTTAGCCAACGGGTGTTCCGTTCGCCGTTGGTCAGAACCTCATACTCAGCCATGAATTTACTTTCCACAATCTGGTCTAAAGCCTCCGACTTTAGTCGGAAAAACATTCAAACGTGCGCCGAAGGCGCTCATGAACCACTGAACCCTCTGACTTTGGTCGGAGGAGGTTCAGTGGCTGCATCTTTGAATGGCTTTTCACCGCATGGATTTCCGTTTTGAGTGCCTCTGAGTTTCAGTTAGCAATCTTCGGCAAATTGGGACGAGGGCTTGCTGACTGCGGAATTGCGGTCTCTATCCTCGGTTTTAACTGGGGTGGCTGGACAACCAGTGGCAACGCCCAAAAAATGGCTCAGGAACTTGCAACTGACGAAGTGACGCTGGCGATGGTGCCGGTATGTCTGAACATGTCAGCAGCCGACCCGTAACGCGTCGCAAAACTGGCACTCGTTCAGGGAATGTCCGAAGCTCTGTGTACGGGGTTTGGCCCATGCGGTTAAAACGAGTCATCTGTTGAACCGTTCCGGGTATAGGATAGCGAACCGGTTTCGTGCCGCAACCCATTCTCTGACACATCGACCGGATTTTTCGAAGTTGCGGATGGCCAGATAGATCAGCTTTGTTGCAGCATCATCGGTTGGAAGGCCGCCACGGGTTTTGGTAGTTTTCCGGATGACCCGGTTCAGGCTTTCTATGGCGTTGGTGGTATAGATGATCTTGCGCACATCCGGGAGAGTGTCCTGTCTTCTGTGTATGAGTAATTCGGTCCATGCTTCCAAACTGAAGGAGCATGACGATAATGACGATTTCCAAGGAACTACCGGGCGAGCTGCCTAGCGGTGTTGAACGACCCAAAGATTTACTTGGCGACAAGGGTCTGATGAAAGAGCTGAAGGTCCGGCCGATGGAGCGGATGTTGGGGGCTGAGTTGACCGAGCATCCGGGCTATGAAGCACACGGTGAACCTGCCAGCCAGCAGACCAACCGGCGCAACGGAGCGACGCGCAAGGTGCTGAAGGGCAATGACGGGGCGGTGCCGATTGATATCCCACGTGACCGTGACGGCAGTTTTGAGCCGGAACTTATCCAGAAAGGCCAGACCCGGATCGACGGGATGGATGACAAGACTACCGGGCTTTACGCAGCTGGTTTATCAACCCGTGATATCAGCAGCCACCTTGAGGAAGTCTATGGGTTACGGGTCTCTGCCGACCTGATCAGCCGTGTCGCCGATGCTGTTCTGGAGGAGGTCCCGGACTGGCAAAACCGGGCTTTGGAGCCGGTTTACCCGATCGTTTTCCTTGATGCCCTACGTGTTGAAATCCGCGATGCCGAGAGCCGTCAGGTCAAGAACAGGGCCGTATACGTGGCCCTGGGCGTCACCCCTGATGGTGAGCGTGAGGTTCCGGGCCTGTGGATTGCCGCCAATGAAGGGGCCAAATTCTGGCTGTCCATTATGAGCAATCTCAAAAACCGGGGGCTGGAGGACATCCTGATCGCCGTTGTGGATGGCCTCAAGGGTTTCCCCGACGCTGTCAACGCGGCCTATCCAGATACCACCGTGCAAACATGTATTGTACATCCGGTGCGCCATTCATTGAACTTCTGCGGCTGGAAAGATCGCAAGGAAGGGGCCAGAAGGGGTCACTGCATAAAAGTGACGTTATTGTCCTGCTCGCGCGAACTTAACGGGAACATTTTTGATTTCATGCCGTTTTTGATCTCTGAGGGCGTTGTATAGGCTTGTTTTGCTGATTTTGAGCCGCGCGGCGGCCTCACGGACAGTCAGTCCATCGCGGATGAAGGTTTTAGCTTGTTCAATCTTTTTGGGCGTGACAACGGGCTTGCGACCACCTTTTCTGCCGCGTGTCGCGGCGGCCTTTAATCCGGCTTGCGTGCGTTCAATTATGAGGTCGCGCTCGAACTGGGCAAGTGCACCGAACAGATGGAACACCAAAGTGCCGCCGGTGGTGGTTGTGTCCACGCCTTCGGTCAGGGACCTAAAGCCGACACCGTGCTCTCCGAGGCCTGTCACCGTTTCCACGAGGTGCTTCATAGATCGGCCCAGGCGGTCGAGTTTCCAGACCACAAGCGTGTCGCCATCGCGCAAGAAGGCAAGAGCTTCATTCAGTCCCGGGCGCTCGGCTTTGGCTCCGGAAATAACATCTTCGAACGTGCTTTCGCAGCCAGCAGCTTTGAGTGCATCAACCTGCGGTTCCAGCTTTTGCTCTGTTGTCGAGATCCGTGCGTATCCGATCAGTGCCATGATGATCCACCTTGTCCGTTTTTCCGTCCACAAATCAACTTGTCCGACTTCCCGTTGTCAAGCCATATTGGCGGACGGAATTGGCGGTTCCGCAAAACGAGCGTTTCACGGACATGGATGGGAAGAGGGTAATTTATGGCACGGCGGCAAATATTGACGGCAGGTTTTTGGGCGCAACTGATGGTCCCGCCCTCGGATGGTCGAGAAGTCGCAATGTATTGCACACTATCACCGGATGAGATTGAGGCTGTTGCCGGAAAGCGTACCGCTGCTGCCCGTTTGGGCTATGCCGTATCTTTGGTTTATCTGCGCCACCCTGGGCGGGTTCGTGATGTTGGGGAACAACCCAATGATATGATGCTGGCCTTTCTTGCGGATCAGGTTGATGCCAGCACCTCTGATCTCGCGATCTATGATCAGCGTCCGCAGACACGGCGTGTCAATCGCAGAGTAAAATGGGTCCATGTCGCGGCGTAAAAATGGGCCACTTCGGTTGATGTTTTTGTGGCGCTTTTGCACGCGTGCTCGTCACAAAGCTGAAGCGTGCCAAAGCGCATGCTGGCCATAAGGCCAGCATTATTCTGACTGTGATTGCGGGCTGGTTATTTTCGGTTGTTGCGACTGTGTTTGAGCCGATAGCTTTCGCCATTCATCTCGAGGATGTGGACGTGATGGGTTAAACGATCGAGTAGCGCACCGGTCAGCCGCTCAGAGCCAAAGACTTCAGTCCATTCATCGAAGGGCAGGTTCGAGGTTATGATGATGGAGCCGCGTTCATAGCATTGGGATATGACCTCGAAGAGCAGCTCTGCGCCAGATTTGCTGAGCGGTACGAAGCCCAGTTCATCAATGATCAACAGGTTCTGGCTGGTCAGTTGCTTTTGAAGGCGCTGCAATCTCCGCTCATCTTGAGCCTCGATCAGATCATGGACTAATGCCGCAGCCGTTGTGAAGCGCACCTTCAGTCCTCTTTGACATGCAGCCAGCCCAAGTCCCAGGGCGATGTGTGTCTTGCCCGTGCCTGACGGGCCGAGCGCGATGATGTTCTCCCTGCGATTAACGTAATCGCATCGTGCCAGATCCATCGTCAGGGGCTTGTTCAAGCTTGGCATGATCTTGAAGTCAAAGCTATCCAAGCTCTTGGTGCTGGGGAACTTCGCCGCTTTGATGCGCCGTTCAATCATCCGGCGTTCGCGGTCGATCAATTCCATCTCACACAGCCGCGCCAGATAGTGGATGTGATCTTTGTTCTCTGCAGCACAGAGCTGCGCCTGTTTGGCATACTCGCCTTGGAACGTTGGCAGTCGCAGTTGTTTAAGATGATGCCGTAGAAGAATCCGAGGGGCTTCGGTCATGCCGCGGTCCTTCCCATCAAGCTCATGTAACTGGATGGGCGTGTTGTGCCGACATTGGCCTTGGGCAAGTATGGATAGAAGTCCAAATCCAATCGTGGTGGCCGCTTCTCAACCCGACACAGTACAAGGTGTTTTACGGCGTCATAGCCAATTGCACCCATATCTATTGCCTGCTGGATTGCGCCTTGCACAACATCCATTTCGAAGGTCTCCAAAAGGCGCAAGACTTGAACGTATTCTCGCTTGCCCGGCTTACCCATTCTGGCTTCAAGCAGTCGGTGCAGCGTGGCAAATACATCTGGCAAATGCCAACCCTGCAAAGGCGCGGCCTGATCCAGGGCACCCACCTTTTGTTCAAGCAGGGGCAAAAAGTGCAATGGGTCAAAGACCATATCCGCTGATGTGTAGGATCGTTTGTGCCGCGCAATAATCTCATTGCCGCAGCCGATGATAACCTCATGCACAAACCCACGCACATGAACATCGTGGTGCGCATAGGCTACTGGCACCGAGTAATCATTGCTGCGATAGCGCACCATTGAGATCGACGTTGCACGCGTGCTGACGTGATCGCAGGCTTCATATTCTGCGACGGGCAATCCCATCAGAGCATCCAAATCCGACATCAGGCGTGCGCCTATGGTTTGGGTGTGACCCCGCAACGTATCGTCCTGACGTGCTAAACACTTCTCTTCCAAATGTGCGTTCAGATCATCAAAGCTGTCATAGCGAGGTGCGGGAACCATGAAGTTGCGGCGGGTGTATCCAACCATGCCCTCAACGTTGCCTTTATCGTTCCCTCGCGCGGGTCTGCCAAACTTGTCATCAAACAAGTAATGCGACTGCAGTTCCGTAAACCGACGTGTGCGGATGCGCGTCTTATCCCCGAGTATCCGAGCCACGGCGATCTTGGTATTGTCGTAGAGAATGGATTGCGGAATGCCGCCAAAGAATGCAAAGGCGGACACATGGCCATCGCAAAACGCCTCGGTTGTCTCAGCTGGATATCCCTTCACAAACACCGCATCAGAATGTGGCAAGCTCATCACGAAGAAGTGGATCTTGCATTCCACGCCACCGATCACGCCCAGCGTCTCACCAAAATCAACCTGCGCATGGCCCGGCCGATGCGACAACGGCACAAACACCTCTTTGGTGCGCCGTTTTTGCTCGCGCACGTAATAGGTCACCGTGGTCAGGCTGCCGGCATATCCATGCTCATCGCGCAGCCGTTCAAAGATGCGCTTGGCCGTGTGTCGCTGCTTTTTGATCAGGGCTTTGTCTGTGCGCAGTATCTCATCGACCACACCAACATAACCATCAAGCGTTGGCCGCCGAGGCGCTTCCGACCGACGATACCCAGGCGGAAGTTCATGGCGCAGCATCTTCGCGATCGTCTTACGATCTTTGTTCTCTAATCTGTCAATGCGTGTTTCCTGAGTTTCCTGCTTTTGATGTCAGAGGTTGCCTTTGTTCTCTTCGAACTCTGAGGTTCATGATGGGGTTGGCTGGGTGTGGGTCGGCAATGTTGAAACCGCAATCATACCGTTGGTCTTGGCTGTTGCTACAGAATCGGCGCCGTGTCTCACGCCCTCCCTCGGGCATCGTCCCAGATGGGAACTTTGATTTAGGAATCCTCGTTGTCGCCTCGTAAGCCTTACGCGGACTGGAAGTCAGTTTTGTCTCGCATAATGGCATGAAGTATGATTGCCAGACGACGCGCCAGAGCCACTCGGGCCTTTCTCATCGTTGAGCGCGCACCGATTGCGAGGGCCCATGTCTTCAATTTGAGCGGAGCGGCATACCGCGTCAGCATCACATTGGCGGCCTCATAGAGAAGCGTTCTGACGCGCACGTCGCCCCGCTTTGAGATGCTGCCCGTGTAGTCGATTTCACCAGATTGATGCCGTCGCGGCACCAGTCCAAGATACGCCCCCACATCACGCGATTTCCTGAAACGCGACGGATCATCAATTGCTGCGGCAAAGGCCAATGCTGTGATCGGACCGACCCCTGGTACCGTCATAAGGCGCTGGCAGACTTCGGATTTGCGGGTCATCTTTTTGATGTCGCCATCAATGGCTGCAACCGCCGCGAGGATTGCTTCGCGTGCTGCGAACAGTCCGCAAATTGCGGCATGGAGGCCAGGCACTCCATCGCTAACTTTTAGCGCCGCGTTTTTGAATGCCGGAGACAAAGCTCGTGGCAGCCGCACGCCGAAGACGACGACCAGACCGCGGATCTGATTGTCGAGCGTCACACGCTGTCCGACCAGCTTCTTGCGGGCTGCGATCAGCGACCGGATTGCGTGCGCTGACAGTGATTTGACATGGGTCGGCTTGTAGAATCCCGTCCGCGCCAGGTGTGCCAAACCGCGGGCATCATTGCGGTCCGTCTTGTGGCCGGCCAGAGATTTAAGGGCCTGATATGCTTGCCTGCTCTCGATGCAAACAACCGGGACACCAAGCTCCGTCAGCCCATGGTAAAGCATTGGTGCCATCCGTCCCGTTTCAAATACAACTTTGGCACATGGTGGTCCAGAAGCGAGGAAGTCAGCGATCGCTTTTGGTGTTGAGCTCGCTTTTCCTTCACGAATAAGGGCCCCTTCACGATCCAGAATGCAGATATGCGTCTCTTCCATGGACACATCCAAACCAGCAAAATATTCCATTGGTCAGTCTCCTTTTCAATTGCATGTGCATCCAGAATAACAGGGGTAACTGAGTGCTGATCCTGATTACGCCATGTTGAAAAACCGCGCCGCTTCTCGGCCAGACATACCGTCCTTCAAACAAGCACGGCGCACACGACTATAAATATCCACAGAATACATCTCCCGCCCTCCGAATAAACGAAGGGCACAAACTGGCGGACTTTTACTCCGCTACAACTGCGATATGCAGCCGCTTCTGTGGCCCAATATTGCTCCGCGTTTTACAATCCCGAGCATCGGAGCCGTCCCGCCCATGGCCGGTTCCCGAAGGGGCAAAAGACGGCCCTGAAGGCAACATCGGGGCGCAGGCGCCTCAATATTCAGGGTGCGCTCGATCTTGAAACGTTCCAGTTTACTTTTGTGGAAGGCGGGAAGATCAATGCCCAAACGACACTCTCATGCTGGAAAAGCCGGAGCGCAACACCCCAACCAAAACGACCATCCATGTTTTTGTCGACAATGCGCGTTATCACCATGCCAGGATACTCCAGCCATGGCCGCACAGCCCCGAACGTCGGGTGAAGTTGAAGTTCCTGCCGGCATACGCCCCGCATCTCAACCGGATTGAGCGCCTTTGGGGTGTCATGCACGAATGCATCACCCATAATCGCCATTACGCCACGTTCAACCAGTTCACCGAGGCCATTCTCAACTTCTTCCGCCAAACCCTACCCGACAAACGGCGCGATTTTCGCGACACTGTTACCGACAATTTCAGGATCCTTTCTCTCAGAGGCTGTTCCAAAAGTAGTTGAGTGATATCACGTGTTTATGATTCATTGGTTTTGAAAGAACCTGGAGGATCCCATGACGTGGACAGACATCACCCGCGCGGAGCACAGGCGTAAAACGGGCTTTTATCCAAGCGATTTAACTATGGAGGAATGGGCGCTTGTTCGGCCCCTGTTACCTGCCGCGAAGCGAGGTGGTCGCCCTCGCAAGACGAATCCGCGCCGTGTTGTGAACGCGATTATGTATATGGCGACCACGGGATGTCAGTGGCGCATGATCCTGCGGGATTTCCCGGCGGTCTCGACTGTGCAGAACTGTTTTTACGACTGGCGCGACAACGCTCTGTTACACCGGATCAACCATCTGTCAATGATGGCGGCGCGCGAATTGTCGGGCCGTGAGGCGAGCCCCCACTGCGGGCGTTATTGACAGCCAGAGCGTAAAAACAACGGAAAGCGGCGGCATTTCAGGCTTTGATGCGGGCAAAAAGATCAAAGGGCGCAAGCGTCACATCGTGACAGACACGCAAGGTTTCCTGTTACCGATCCTTGTTCACGCCGCCGATATACAGGATCGGGATGGTGCTGTGGATGTTCTCAAAGCACTGCGCATCCGCTTCCCGCGGCTGGGGCACATCTTTGCGGACGCAGGATATGCAGGGCCAAAGCTTCGGGATGCTTTGGCCCTGCAGGGAAAATGGACATTGGAGATTGTCAAGCGCCCTGACAAAGCCGAGGGGTTCGTTCTTCCACCACGAAGACGGGGTGTCGAGCGAACATTCGCGTGGCCGGGACGTTGCCGTCGTTTGGCAAAAGATCGGGAGGCAACCGTTGAAAGTTCCGTAGCATGGGTTTTGGTTGTCGGTATTCGTCTCTTGACAAGGCGGATAGCAAGGCATTCTGTTCAAACATAAACTTTTGAGTCAGACTCTCAAGGAATACAAGCTGATCTGACCTCAAATCTTCTGGTCAATTCGGTCGCGGGAGTGTATCACAAGTCGGCACGCATAATCAATGCTAATTGAGCCTTTGATCAGGGGAATCGCATGAGTTTCACGGCGCGAGGATTTGAAGCGGGAAGCGGTTGTTCCAGCCTGCCTTTTTCCGCATTCCTCCGAGGGAGTTCTCGCTTTTTGCTTTGTTGAGCAAATTCATTGCGATGTGCTTGATGACGGCGAAGTTGGCGGGTGCGTGATCTTTTCGTATCCGGCTGTCGTCATCGCGGAAGGTGACATCAAGCACCCGGTGGAGGCGGTTTTCAATTCCCCGGTGAGAGCGTACGGCATGGGCAAGGCGCGCGGCGTCTTTTGGCAGGGACGGGATGAAGTACCGCGTTTGCCGTGTCGTCTTCCCGCCACTTTCCCGAAGCGGGACGACGCGGCCAATGCTGAGCAACCCCTCCCGATGGGGATGGCGCTTTTTCAACCGGCCGATGGCGTCGCATTGGGTGTATGTTCGCGTTTCAATCCTGCCCCTGTCGCCGTCAACCGTCTGTAGTGATTCTGTGTTTTCCCGATCCTGTTCTTCGAACCACAGTTTCACGTCTTCATGGAGAAGCCCCTGATTGCCCTTCAGGGCCGGCACGTAGTCAGCACCCTTGTCACGGATTTTGCAGGCGATCTCACGTTGGCGCCCCATCGCATCCAGCGTCACGACCGCGCCCTCCAGGAAGAGCAAATCCAGGAGAACGGGGATGTCCCTGATCCCGTTCTTTTTGTGCGCGCCGGCTTGCTGGCCGGGCACGAGGCGTAGATCGTTACACCGGGCCGGGATCAGATGCAGAGGCGTTTCACCACCGGCCCTTGAGCCTCGCGCTGTCTTGCCGTCAATGGCAACGAGCGTTCCTCCAACGCGCCCGGCCAACCCGGACGCCCACGCGGCAAAGGCTGCGTTGAACTCTTC
This sequence comes from Roseovarius sp., assembly GCA_965207105.1. Taxonomy (GTDB): domain Bacteria; phylum Pseudomonadota; class Alphaproteobacteria; order Rhodobacterales; family Rhodobacteraceae; genus Roseovarius. Next base: position 17,941 of record CBDBLS010000044.1, read on the forward strand.
AGGATCAAGCGCCCGAAACACCGTCGAAAGCGTGTCGTGAGAGGGTATGCCATGCTCAAACGTAGCCAACTTGCGCAGGAAACCCGACTTTTCCTCGCCATAAAGGGCAACATCGACAAAACTCCCACACCCCGACACCACTCCGCACAGGCTCAAAAGCGGAATCCCATCAAGTGGATACACCACCTTCGTCTCCTGGCGGGGATCGGAAATCGGCGAGGCAAAAGATTGAAACAACACGGTATTTTCCAAAACAGCGCCCTCCAGACATAAACTTTGGAAAACTGAATCAGAGATAGAAGATCAAGGCAAACCAAAAGATGCTATTCATGCGATACCCCTGAGCCTTTGATAAATTGATGGATTCTTTAAGGCTCAATTAGCATTGATTATGCGTGGCGTATTACAGGCAGGATGCCTGCTGCTGCGGCAAGTATCGCGCGCGGCGTTTGGTGGCTCGGAAGGACGGCAAGGTGGAACCACCGAAGGTAGCTGTCCAGGTATTTGGTTGCGATACCCCGATGGCGGCGCAGAAAGGTCTTTAACCGCTCATGCCGACTGTTCACGGTTTGAATGTGCAATTCACCACGGACACGTTCTCCGGCGGTCCGGTCGAGACTTTCATGGCTGACGCCCGTTTCTGCGGCGCAGGGCGGGTAACCGGTGCAGCCATCGGTCACCGGGAGAGCGTCCCCATCAAGACGTGGCTGCAGAACCGTTTTGAGATGTTCGGCTGTCACCGCAGGCAAGACAGCACTGATGGTGGTGCCTGATCGGTCGACCGCAACGGGGACCGGAACCTGCTCCTTCGACAATCCGCGTTTTGAGGCCTTTCCCCCGCGTTTGCGGGCTTTTCGAGAGAGATTACGCTCCCCTTTCCGGCTGCGCGGAAAGAACGTCTCGTCGGCTTCGACGATCCCGCACAGCTTGACCGCACCGACCGTTACAGCCTGAAGAAAGCGATGACGCCAACGAAAAGCTGTGGTGTCGGCCACCATACAACGCTCAGCGGACGCCTTTACCGTTTCGCCGTCGCGCAGGGAAGCTGCAAACTCTGCCCACCTGTCCTTGTGGCGCAAGCGGGCAAGCGGCGTCCCGGTCAGCGCGTTGAAGGTTTTGCGACAGCTTTTGCAAAAGAACCTCGTCAGGCCACTTGCATGGCCTCTGATGATCGCACCGCCCGAAGCGCAGTGCGGACAGATACGCCCCTCGCGAACAGTCGCCTCAAGGAGATCGATCACGCTTTCCAGCGACGAAACCCCGGCAACGAGCCGTCCGGTTTCAGCCCGTTGTTTCGATGAAAGGTTGTCGATCTCGTTAAGCCACACCAAAAAAGCCTGATGATCCATGTGCCGCACCCATAATTTTGTTCATGGTGTGTTCTATCACAGGTCGCCACGCATAATAAATGCTAATTGAGCCTTCTTTAATGACGGACTCGCCGACCTTTACGCTGGAAGATCAATCAGATCGCCTTGCGAAATTGGAAAGCCAGATTGCACGTTCTGAGCGTGAGCTTGTTAAGCTGACGCAGATCGTGCTGGAGACCCGCGCCGCGTCGGTCGTGGTCCAACGAGAGATTGTGGACGTTCGTGATACCTCAATTGATGAGGACACGCGCCGTGCGATTTCTGATGTCATGGGGATGATCCTGCATTTGACGCGCGTTCCCTTTGTGATGCGGTTCGGATTCTTTCAGCGCCGCCATCAACGTAGATTGGCCATGGCCTTGGTGGATTGTGATTTGGTCGATGAAAAGTTCTACAGCGAGACCTATCCAGAAGTCGCGGAAAGCGGGATGGAACCTGCGGTATATTTTGCTGCAAAAGGCATCGAAGCTGGCCACATACCTCACCCGAAATTCAAGCCTGAGGTGTCGTCATGAGCGCTCTGTTGAACCCTGCCGCTGATGATATCGAGTTGGTTGCGGCGTCCTATCTGTTTGATGCGGAATGGTACGTCGGTGAATATCCCGACGTTGCAAAACTCGATATCAATCCGGCTGAACATTACGTCATGCTTGGGGCCGCGTTGGGCCGTAGTCCGTCGAAGTATTTCGATACCACGGGTTATATGGAAACCTATCCTGAGGCTGAAGGCCAGAACCCGCTAATTCATTAGACTCGATTCGCAATAAGGGCGGTTGTTTTTGAACGGAGGTATCCCTGCCCATTTGGTCAGGCTGTTTTCAAATTCAGGTTTGCCAGGGCCGCTACATTCCTTGCGATCATATCCGCCTGGCCATTATTGCGATGGGTATCGGCAAAAATCCCGAACTTTTTCATGCGGCAAATTCCATGCTCTACGCCGATGCGCAGCTTTGCGTGCCATGTGTTGCAGCTTTTCCGCTCTTTGGCAAGGGGATGGTTCCTTGAGGCCTTGAGCGGGACTTCCAGCGACGTTCCCGGATAACCGGGATCGCCCGGGACAGGCACACCGGGGGGCTTGTCCACGCGCGCTTCATCATATATCCGCCTGTCGTGCTTTCGCCCGGGCTGTGCAGGACCAACGGCCAGGATCCTTTTCCTGTCGTCGGTAATGATCCGGTGCGGCGCTGTATGGCGTTTCTTCTTTCCTGAATACCTGGCCTTGCGCCTTGACGGCGTCCCGGGGCGCTGAACAGGGCGCTCGGTACTATCGATCACAGGATAGAGAAGATCGTTTCTTTCCTGTGTCGATAATTTGATCCTGCGCTCCGGCATGGCGAAATGGCCAGCCATCACCGTCGTCATGGCGCGAACGCGGCGGCAAACTGTAGGGCTGGAAATGTCGAAAAGCAGGCCAACAAAGGCCTGGCCGGCGTATGTGCGGTAATGGATCAGGCACAAAAGCATTTGTTCCGCCAGTTGCAGCCGATACTTCCTGCCGCCCCCGATGGCCCGTTGTCTGTTCTTTCGGGACAAACGCGCGGCTTCACCGGCAAGCCAAATCGGGTGAAGCTGACAAACCGGAGCATCAAAATCCGCCGGACGTATTACGGAAAGGCGGAAAAACAACTCTGGACGTGCCCGTAAAACTTTCAGTACGGCCATTCCGGCAAACTCCACTGCTTCGGTGAAGCTGGAATGGCAGAAATCTACCTATTGCGAAACAGGTCTATTATCTGAAGGCGGGCTTTGAGGCTGGCAATCTGGCGTTGCCGTTGGGAATACTCAATACTGATGACAACGATCTCGCACCACCGCGCCCCAACCGCGCGGATGCTGAGTGGCATTTGCCGGATGCGATGGCGCGTCGGATCGAAGCGTTCAAGCAGGTGCCTTGGCCAAAAGGCGCAAGCACAATCTATCGCGGTGCGCGCCCGCATTTTGACCCGCTCTATTACGTCACCACGCATTACGACATAGCGCAGACGCCGGACACCTTTGACATTGCCCTTCACTACGTGCGTGCCGGTGATAAAGAGGGCCGTTCGCCGAACCCTCATTTTTCGTCTCGGGCGTATCGCCGTCGCTACGGTAAGACGCTAAAGGACGGGACGAACCTGTTCCACCATTGGATCACAGAAGGCCGAGGCAAAGGGATGATCGCCCATGCGATGCCCCAGTTTGAGCAAGTTGCCGAATTGTTGGGCATGGATCCAGCACCCTGTCAGGAAAAACTGATTGCGCACAAAAACGATGTGCGTGCGCGGTTGGAGTATGGCGTGTTGGGTGAGATGGCCAATAAGGCCGCCAAGATCGAACCGCTTGTGGGTCGCACATGGCGGCAGGCTATGGAGCCAAATGTGCAGCCGTTTCACCGTGTTGAATCAGCCCAGCGTTTGATTGCTATTCACGCCTTGCAAGAAGCGGCAGAGTTCAAACGCGCCAAGGCCGTCGTTTGTGTCAGCGGTCCGCGTTGGGGCAGCAACCGCCGCCTTGAAGGTCACGTGACCCACGCGCTTGCCGCCGAATACGGCGCTGAGAATATCATTTTCATGAGCTTGGATCAGGAAGGCGAATTGCCGACGCATAAGTACCCTGAGGGCGTGCGCTGCATTGATGCGGCGACCATGACCAAGTTCCTCAAGGAAGATGAAAAGCAGCGCGTTGTTCTGGAATTCTTGCGCTCGCTGCGCATGGACGCTGTGTTCAACGTCAATTCTGCGACGCTGTGGAAAATGCAGTCCGAGTTCGGGCTGATTATGAAGAATGATGTGCCTGTTGTCGGTTGCTTCTTCTGCAACGACAAGAGCATCTATGGCACATGGGGCGGGTATCCCGCGTCGCAATTCTATCGTCAGTTCCCCAATATGAAGGCCGTCTGCACGGACAGCCACTTCTTGCGGGATGGATTGATTGATCAGTTCTATGTGTCGGCGGATCAGCAAGATCGCGTGCATGTGCTTGAGGCTCCGGTGAATGCTGAGCTGGTTATGGCCCCAGCAGAAGCGCCTGAGAATGACCGGCCACAGCTGTTCTGGGCAGGTCGCCTTGATCTGCAGAAACGTCTGGATGTTGTCTATGAAGTGGCCCGCCAAATGCCGCATGTAGACATTCGGATGTGGGGGCAGGTCATTGCCAACGGACCGGACCCTGAAAAGAACCGTCCAGAAAATGTGCTTCTTCAGGGGTCATACGACAGCTTTGAAGAGTTGCCTTTTGGGAAAGCGGATGCGTGGTTCTACACGTCGGAGTGGGACGGCGTACCATCTCAACTGTTAGAGGTCGCGATGACCGGCCTGCCGCTGGTCGGGTCTTTGGTTGGTGGCACTGGCGAAGTGTTGCACGACGACCTGAGTTGGCCTATCGTACCTTGCGATGATGTGGTCGCCTATGTCGCCGCGCTCCAAGAGGTTCTTGACGATCCCGAAACGGCCCGCGCGAAAGCACGCAGCCTGCGCGATTGATTGGCGGAGTTGCGGACAGAGGCGCATTATCAAGACCAAGTCCGCGCCGTTATGGAAGGGGCAAGCGCATGAGCAAGTTTGACATCACCGTTGCCATCACGGCCCATTCTGAATCCATCGTCGCGGGTCCGACCATTCATTCCTGCGACGTGGCCATCGCCGCCGCTGAAGCAGCAGGATACAAGGTTGAGCGCCTGATTGGGTTGGACAACGCAAGCGAAGAAACAACGCACTACTTCAATCAGCCTGCGCTGAAGCATTGGAAGAAAGTGACCCTGTCCGCAGGTGATCTGGGCGAGGCGCGAAACGGTCTGGCCAAAGGCGCCAAAGGTCGCATGACCGCCTTTATGGATGCCGATGACCTAATTCTCTGAGAATTGGTTGGTTTTGGGCGCACAGATGCTGGAACAGGGTGCTGCTGAAGGCGCCAATTGGATCATGCATCCCGAGTTGAACTGGTTCTTTGATGCGGCGGGTGCCGTGCTGGTGAACCCCGATCAAGACAGCGATTTTTATGCGCCGCTCTACTGGCGGGTCGGGAATTGCTTTGACTCGCTCGCGATGGCTGAAACCAAAACATTTCTGGACGTACCGTACCGTGGCCGTGATAGGGTTAACGGATATGGATATGAAGACTGGTGCTGGAATCTAGAAACCATGGATGCGGGTTATGTGAACCGCATTGTGCGCGACACGATCATCTTTAAGCGCCGCCGCGACAATTCACTTGTGACTCAACTGAACAAAAACAAATCCGTTCTGTGGGAGTTGGACTGCCTCGCAATTGATGAGTTGCACAGGCAAACACCGATATCGACCGATCAAGCCGAGTTTGAGTAGGGAATAGGTAATGACCACTGTAGGATTGATTCACTTTAATCACACGACCCGAAACAAGCAGGTCTCTTGGGCCGACATGGGCGTCAGCGATGCACGCCCGAACTACGGTGATATGCTGGTCTGTGCGTCACTGTTGCAGCACCTTGATCCTGAGACAGAGCGGTTCCGCTCCAAATTCGGGCTCGAGGTCAAGCAGGACCTCGACATCGCGCTGGTGCGTGGGTCGACCTATCTCAATCACAAATTCTACTTCGAAGCCGCGGTCAAAACAGTTGAGAGCATCGACAGCCCGCTGGCGATTGTCGGTCTGGGTGCGCAATCTCCTGAACAGGATGTGACCTTTTTGGACGACGTTCCGTTGGCACGCCGGTTTATTGAAGTCCTCGCCGAGAAGTCGAAATCGATTTCTGTGCGCGGTGAGTTTACGGTCGACGTTGTGCGCCGTTTGGGTGCGAAAGATGTGCGCATCACTGGCTGCCCGTCGCTGTTCTATTCCGGTAAGATTCCGCAAGTGCGTATGCCGATACTTTTGGGCACTCCGCTGCAACGCATTGGTGTGTCGCTGCACACGGGCCTGCGCAATTCGATGTACTGCCGCGACCCTGAGAGCGCGCGCGCCAAGCATGTGATGGCGATGGCCCACGCCATTAGCAACTTGAATTGCCCCGGTTTTACCGGAGAGTAAAACACTCTACAGGTGATCCATATGACCAAGAAGAAATACAACCCCGCCTATCCTGCCGAATTGCGTGCCCGTGGTGTTCGGCTTTTTCAGGAACAACGCAGTAATTACACCAGTGATACAGCCGCTTGCCGGGCGATAGCGCCTGAACCGGGATGCTCAACGGACAGCCTGCGCAAATGGTGCCAACAAGCGGAACGGGATGCTGGGCAGGCGTGCGGCGGGCCACCCTTCTTTATCGGCCTGTTCTGCGAAGCGCGGCCAGAGGGCTTTGATGGCAGGCAAGCGCAACTCGGTCAGAGCCAGTGTCAAGCGGGCGGCATCTGTCTGGGGCGATGTCATGCTGTCACCTCTTGAGCGGATGCCGCATTGCTGACCAACTGGTTGCAGGAGGCGAGATCGCCCATCTGTACCTCGACGTCCGGGAGGGCATCTTCTGATGGGCCAAACAGGGTCCGCAGAGTTGGAATGTCTGGTGTGCGGCGCTGACGAAGATCTTCCTCGAGGTGCTCGGCCAGCTCAGCCTCGCACCCTCGGTCGTGGGCCAGCGCCAGAAGGTCGACCGTGATGCGGCACGCCACCTTCTCTCCGGCAAGTTCCAAGAGAGCTGTGAACATGTCGCGGAACGCCCGGCGAGGAAAGAGCTGGTCTCGGTAGACCAATCTCATCAGCGCCATGGGCTTCTTGCGCAGCGAGTGGATCACATGGTGGTAGTTGACCACATGGCCATGACTGCCATCACGGAATGCACGCCCCCGCTGCAGCGTCATCAGAGGCGTACCCCCCGGAAATAGCTCCAGCCGATCATCGTAGAGCCGGACCCGCAGGTGATGTCCGATCAGCCGTGAAGGCACGGTGTAGAATACCTTGCGCAAGGTGAAGCCACCGGAGGACGTGACGCGCAGCGTGACCTCCTCATAATCTGCGGTCCGTCGTGCCGGTAACGGCCTGAGGCTTCCGCGTTCGATGTCGATCCGCTTGGCATTGCGCGCATTGATCCGGCCGACAATCTTATCGATGAAGCGCCGGTATGCCGACAGGTCCTCGAAATCGCGCGACCCACGCATGATCAGCGCATCCTCGATGGCGCGCTTCAGATGCCCATTGGGGCTCTCGATGGAGCCGTTCTCATGTGCGACGCCCT
>CBDBLS010000045.1:0-75668 GCA_965207105.1 Roseovarius sp.
ACGAACCATTTGATCTGGGTGCCTGTTCAGGCAGTTTTCCCGTTGTCGCGACTGTCAGTGCCTGTAAGAGGCTGTTCAGCGTTCCGAACGCACCTAAAAGTTCCCGCTCTGTCAGGTTCTTGTTCTTGGGGAAATTGTCATGGCCTGGTCGATGGCAGAGATAAACAAATCCGATGAGAGTGCCCCGGGCCGGACGCCCTCAATAGTGACCGCCTCAGGCAGCATCTGCATAGCCCCAGGCTGCCCGGCAATGGTTTCTACAGGTATCGTCAACGGCCTGTTCGCTGCCACCGGGTGCCGCTCCCGTTGTTCGGAAATCACGGGTCCCTTCCCGGCGGGGAGGGCTTGTGGGTGTCATTCGCCGCACTTCCCGACTTCTGCGTGGCTGTTTTTTTGCATTTCGTTTCGTTTCGGATTTCCGCCGCCGCCATCCTGTTGTTATCATTGCGGAAAATTTTTCCGACGGACCATCTGAAACGAAATGCCCTTCCGTCCGAAACGAAATGGCCCCCCTGAAACGCGCGGGAAACGGTGTGTTCCGGAGGGCCGGCGTTCCGGTGCGGATTTTCCGGTACTGTAACTGCCGGAGAGAGTCGGCATGTTGCAGGGATCTCGCGCTGACAAGCCCGCGCCACCGGGGCCGGGCGTAACACCCCTGCACCGGGCGTCCGGGGCGGCACCCCGGAGAGGCCCGGCGTGTTGCCGGAGGCCGGGGCCGACGGGGCCGCCAGGACCGGGGACGGCGTTCGATCCGGTCGGGGATACCGACAAACTCGAAGGCACTGACGTTTACCGGCAACTGAACGATGCGCGGTTTCGCGACCGACGGTTTGCCGGACCTGCGAACCCCTCGGCGTTGCAGCGATGAACCCGGTCACGCGGCGTCTGCCGTTCCATGCCACAGGTGGCCACATGCCGTGGAATACTCACCCGGCCTTCCGGCACCGGGGCGGTCGCCGGCATCCGTCGCCCGGTCTTCGTCCGCACCGGCGCCGCCCGCCGACATGTCCTTCCGTGTCATTTCAGCCGCCATAGATCCCTCCGGCATTCGAGGGCGGTGCTTCGGATTTTCAGCCGAAAGGGACCCCGGCGGGAGCGCGGCCCCGGGCCGTTGACATTCCAACCCCTGGACATCACCCGACCCGGTTTCGACCGGGTTCCGGGCCACACCCCGGAGACGGAGCGTCGGAAAGGCCCGCTGCGGGGAGCGGGCTTTTCCCGTTTGCCCTATTCCCGAAAAGCCTCAGAAGATCTCGATATTTTCCGACAGGCCGGCGAGGGATGCCAGGTTCGAGATCGTGATGATGTCGTCCCCGCCGAAGTCGAACACCACAGCGCCGTTCGAGAGTGTCACGTAGGTCGAGATGATATTCTCGACATCTGTCATCCCGCCGGTCAGCGCGCCGGAGAGGCGCAGTGTATCGATGCCGATCCCGAAATCATTGATCACGTCGGTGTCATGGCCGCTGTTGAACACGAAGGTGTCGGCCCCGGCACCGCCGAAGAGCACGTCATCGCCGGTGCCGCCCGAGATCCGGTCATTGTCATCGCCCGCGCCGCCATCGATCGAGTCCTCGCCGGCACCGGAATTGATCAGGTCGTTGTCATTGCCGACATCGATCGTGTCATTGCCGGTGCCGGAGGTGATCGAGTCAGCGCCCGCACGGGAGTGGATCAGGTTGTTGCCGCCCCGGGCATCGATCGTGTCATTGCCGGAACCGGAAAAGAGCGTTGTCGTTGTCATCGGTGCCGGTCAGCAACCTGTCGGTGGTCCCCGCAATGGCATCCATATCCGCCGCGGTCAGGGTCGTGTCCCCGAAGACGAACTCCTCGACCTGCGTGACCACATCGGCGCCCTCCGGCGAAACGATGAAATAGAAAGCGCCGCGTTTGGTGACGGTGGCATCGCCAAGGGCCACGCCGAAACGCACCTGGTCGATATCGGTGCCGTCGCCCCGCACCGGGCCGTCGTCGTTACCGCCATCGATCGAGTCATTGCCGGCACCGGGAATGGTCGTGTCATTGCCACGACCGGAAAAGATCAGGTCATTGTCATCGCCGGCGTTGATCCAGTCATCGTCATCGCCGGCATCGATCGTGTTGTCGCCGACGCCGCCGTGGATCGTATCCGCCCCGTCGGTGCCGGTCAGATCGTCGTTGCCCGCGCCGCCGACCAGCAGCGGGTCACCGGCGTGCAGTTCCGCCAGGGCATCCATGTCAGCCGCACTCAGGGTTGTGTCGCCGAAGATAAATTCCTCGACATTCGTGACCGTATCGACGCCCTCCGCCGAAACGATGGTATAGACATCCCCGGTTTTGGTGACGGCGAAATCGCCGCTGGCCACGGCCGAACCGCGCGCGGTCCATGCCGGCACCGCCGTCGAGACTGTCATTGCCCGCACCGGAGGTGATGTCGTCATTGCCATCGCCGGAAAGGATCGTGTCGTCACCATCGCCGGACCTGATCGTGTCATGGCCACGACCGGAAAAAGATCGAGTCATTGCCATCGCCGGACGTGATGTCGTCATTGCCGCGACCGGCAAAGATCCGGTTGTCGCCGGCGCCGGCATCGATCGTGTTGTCGCCGTCGCCGCCGTGGATCGTATCCGCCCCGTCGCCGCCGGTCAGATCGTCGTTGCCCGCGTCGCCGGTCAGCAGAAGCTCCCTGGTGTTGATTTGCGTTGAGAACTGACCCGGTATTTTCACCGAGATTTGACCCACCTGTTTATGTATCAGCGTTTATGTGCTGGTCAATGTTGGCTTCTCCTTTCGTTTTTCTTTGCAGCCTCTGAGCTGGCTTTGAAGCGGTAGCTGTCGTTGCCGGTTTCCAGGATGTGGCAGCGGTGTGTGAGGCGATCCAGAAGCGCGGTTGTCATCTTTGCATCTCCAAAGACCTGTGCCCATTCTGAGAAGCTGAGGTTGGTGGTTATGATGACGCTGGTTCGCTCGTAGAGTTTGCTCAGCAGATGGAACAGCAGTGCGCCGCCGGATGGACTGAACGGCAGGTAGCCAGGTTCGTCCAAAATCACGAGATCAATTTTGGTCATCATGGACTAAGCCGCTCTCGCGGCACTGGCGCTTGTTGCGGGCGTTTTACCTCCTGATTTAACGTTGTTTTCGTGTTTGGGGGCTTTGGGCCTGATGATTTGGACCTTCTCAATTGTCAAACCGGAGGTTCCCATGACACAGGAGAGAATAAGCCCGCTACGTGGGCGGATGATGGAAGACATGCGCATCCGGGGGATGCAGGAGACATCTCAGAAGGCCCATATCCGGGCGCTTAAGGACTTCACTGCCTTTCCGGGGCGTTCACCGGATACGGCGACGCGGGACGAACTGCGTGCATACCAGCTTCACATGACGGATACCGAGGTCACACCCTCGGTCTACAACGCCCGGATCACCGCGCTCGGATTCTTTTTTTCGATGACCTGCGGGCGCCGATGAGATGAAGAAGTACATGCAGTTTCGCACCGAGCCGCGCAAGCTGCCGATCGTCCTGAGCATCGAGGAGGTGTCTGCGGTTTTGGCGGCGGCACCTGGACCAGGAATGAAGTATCGGGCTGCTTTGAGTATCGGCTATGGCGCTGGTCTGCGCGCATCCGAGGTAACCAATCCGAAGGTCCGGGACATCGACAGTGATCGCATGCTGATCCATGTCGAACGGGGTAAAGGCGGCAAGGACCGGGACGTGATGTTGTCCCCATCTCTGCTAGCCCGGATTATTCATCAAGCTGCTTGATATGTTTGGCGGGCATGGTTCAAGTTTCTGAAATAGCGTATGATTTTGGTGTTTGAACAAAACATCGGCTACCAGCAGAAAACCCGGCCCGCCATGCAAGAGGATAACCTATTGTTCCCCGGTTTGTCACCTGTGGGACGGCACGAAATATCTGCGCGCTTTGATGGTGGTGCGTTGTCATCGGATGGCGGCGTGCTCGTTCTTCGTCAGATTGAGAAGAGGTTGAACTTTGCCGGCATGATTGCTTCATGTTTGCATGACAAGCGTGACGCAAACCGTACCATCCATGATTATACCACCATGATCCGCTCCCGGATGTTTGCAATTTGCTGTGGCTATGAAGACTGCGATGACCTTGATGAGTTGCGCCATGATCCGGCGTTGAAGACTGCCTGCGAGCGGTTGCCGGAAAGTGGTCATGCACTGGCTTCCCAACCAACTTTGTCGCGGTTGGAGAACACGCCGTCATGGCGAGAATTGGGGCGTATGGGGTTCATGTTGATTGATCTGTTCTGTGATAGTTTCCGCGCGGTGCCTAATCATATTATCCTTGATATTGATGATACCACCGACCGCACATATGGCGATCAACAGCTTTGCCTGTTCAACACCCATGCACAGGGATACTGCTTTCAACCGATCCATATTTATGATGCAGCAACAGGCAAGCCGGTTTGCTTTGTGCTGCGCCCTGGCAAGCGACCTTCGGGCGAGGAAGCCGCCCGGATTTTACGCCACGTCATTCGTCCGCATCCGCCGTAACCGGCCCCGCATCGTCATTACTGTGCGCGGTGACGGACACTATGGAACGCCTGAAGTCATGGATCTTCTGGAGCAACAGGGCTGCTTCTACATTTTCGGCCTGCCCGGAAACAAAAGGCTAAAGGTGCTCTCCCATCTATGGAGTGAGGATGTTGCTGTACGCCTGATATCGAGCGGAAAAGACAAAATCCGCCGTTTCTTCCAAATTCAATACGGTGCCAAAAGCTGGTCGAAGGAGCGCAAGGTAATCGCTCGTGTAGAGGCAACCGGATTGGGCAACGATACCCGTTTCATCGTCACCAACTTAACCGGACGCGGCAAACATCTTTATGAGAAGGTCTATTGTGCACGCGGCAGGATGGAAAACCTGATCAAGGAACACAAACTCTACACCGGATCGGACCGCACCTCCTGCCACCGTTGGGAGGCCAATCAGTTCCGGTTGTTCCTCCACACCGGTGCTTATTGGTTGCTGTTATCATTGCGCCAGGCGGCACCGAAACGTTCGCGGTTTAGAACCGCAACCTTCGAGACTATCCGGCGCACCTTCTTGAAAATAGCCGTGCGTGTTGAACAGCTGAAATCGAGAATTGAAATTGCCCTGCCAACGGGCCTGCCCACAGCGGTCAATGCTCATCTTGCTGATGGGGCGCATCAAGGCACAAAGCCCATGACCAACGCGGCATCAGCCGCCGTTCTCACCCCCAACATCAACCTCAAACGCGTCCTCCAAGTTAAGATCAAGTCATCCCCGTCAGCACGGCCAATCCTTCACGTCCGGATGAAATCGGATTAGGCTGATGAATAATTCGGGCTAGAGCTGTTGCGGGCTTATTGGCGCGAGGCCCGCCCGCAAGGCTGGCTGTTCCCGGGTCAAAGCCGGGTTGAGCCGATGTCGCCTCGCTCTTTGAATCGGGCGTTCAATTCGGCAAAAGCGATGGTCGGGATCAAAAAGCCCGCCACTTTACATTCGTTGCGGCACAGCTTCGCCACGCATTTGCTGGAGGCCGACACGGATGTACGGGTGATCCAAGTCCTGCTTGGACATGCCAAGCTGACCACGACGGCGCGATACACCCATGTCGCCACCAAAACACTGCGCAACGTTGCCAGCCCGTTTGAGCATGTGCGGGGTCTGACCTGACGGATCACTCCACGTGCCAAGGCGCACGCTGGAGGTTGCTGATATCTTTCAAAAGTATGGCTCCGCATATCGCCGAGCCAATGCGGGGCATGTCAGCTTAGTCCAGCTCAAAGTCATGTCAGCGATAGAGGCCTGCCGAACCGAGACGCTCGGCGGGCACGTGGCCGAGTGCGCCAAATGCGGGCACAGTCACATCGCCTATAATTCGTGCAAGAACCGGCATTGTCCAAAGTGCCAAGGACCGGCGGCACGTGACTGGATGGCGGCGCGCGCCGAAGATCTGCTGCCCGTAGAATATTTCCACGTGGTCTTCACACTGCCAGCCGAGATCGCCCGGATTGCCTATTGGAATAAGAAGGCTGTCTATGGGCTACTATTCAAGGCGTCAGCTGAGACTGTCGGGACAATCGCTGCCGATCCCAAGCGCATGGGCGCACGGGTCGGCATGACCAGCGTCTTGCATACCTGGGGGTCGGCGCTGATGCATCATCCGCATGTTCACATGATCGTGCCGGGCGGTGGGTTGTCGCCGGATGGAACCCGCTGGATCGCCTGTAAGCCGGGCTTCTTCCTTCATGTGCGGGTATTGTCGCGGCTGTTTCGCCGTCTGTTCATTGAAGGGCTGCTTGCTCTGCATAGCGCAGGTGAACTGGCCTTCTTCGGTGATCTGGTCGGGCTGTCAGATACTGAGCGTTTCGGGGCATATCTCGTCCCCCTGCGCAAAACAGAATGGGTCGTTTATGCCAAACCGCCTTTTGGTGGGCCCGAGGCCGTGCTCGCGTATCTTAGCCGATATACCCGCCGGGTGGCGATCTCGAACAGCCGCTTGATCAGTGCCGATGCCAACACCGTCGCGTTCGGATGGAAGGATTATCGGATCAAGAATCGCGATCGGCAGTCGACAATGCGCTTGGCAACAAACGAGTTCATCCGCCGCTTTCTGATCCACGTCCTCCCGGATGGGTTCCACCGCATCCGTCACTACGGCCTGCTTGCCAGCGCCGCCCGTAAGAGCAACATAGCAAAGATCCGCACCCTGCTCGGGTCCGAACCCATCAAACAAGATGACCCACAAACCGCCGAGATCATCCCGCTCACCCTCCGAGAACCATGCCCCGGCTGCGGCGGACAGTTGCGTATCATCGAGACCTTCCGGCGCGGCCAGAAACCGCAAACCCGCGCACCACCCGGAAAGATCGCCGCATGACGAGATGCACGTCAGAAATGTACTATACTGGCCCCGAATTGCACTTCGTTCGGGGCGAACATTGTCTTGACACAAACAACCCCAAACACAGAAAACGTACCGACAATGACCGCAATTAAGACCATGATCATGCGACCCAAAGCCTTTGAACCGCAGAAAATGTCCGCGCAATATGCGCGAAGGTCAAAACCAACCCCCTGCGGCCTCGCGCTTTCCCCATAGGTCTTGCCCAGACCCCGCAGCTTCCTCCCTGAGAGATTTGTCAACGCGCGCCAAGGTCAGCACAAGAACAGAAAACTTGCGCAGTGGCCCGCATCGAAAAATCTTCATCATCGCTGCCATCTTTCCGGTTTTGCCGAGCGCCTTTTCCTGTTCCAGCGCGTTGACCGGTTCGACGGTTGAGTAGAAGCGGACCTTGCACCTGTGATGTTCAATGGCCTGAACACCGATGGCGGTCGCGACATGGCTCTTGCCCGTTCCAGGCCCGCCGATGAGCACGACGTTCTCAGCGTTCTCCATGAACCCGCACCGATGCAGTTGCTTGACGGTCGCTTCATTGATGTCACTGGATTTGAGGTCAAAGCCAGCGAGATCCTTGTACGACGGAAAGCGGGCCACCTTTGTTTGATATGTGATTGAGCGCACTTCCCGTTCGGCAATCTCCGCTTTGAGCAGTTGGGACAACATGGGTGTTGCGGCCTCAAAAGCTGGCCCACCCCGGGCAACCAAATCTTCTACAGCGTTTGACATGCCATAGAGCTTGAGGCTGCGCAGCATGATCACGATTGAGGCTCCTGCCGGGTCATGACGCATGGTACTTCTCCCCAGCCTGTCCCAGATCATCATAGCGGCCCACGTTTGCCTTTGGCGCTGTTTCCAACGCGAGTGCATCAGGTGGATCGACCTCCGGGAGATCTGTGTGCGTTCCGTCTATCAGCCGGTGCAACAAGTTCAGAATGTGGGTCCTGGTTGGTACGCCAGCCTCCAACGCCAATTCTACGGCACACAGAACGGCATTCTCATCATGGTGCAAAACCAATGACAGGATATCGACCATCTCGCGGTCACCGCCCTCTCTGCGGTGCATGTGACCTTGCAGGTTGCGGAAGGCCTCCGGCATCTCAATGAACGGTGCGCCGTTGCGCAGAGCACCGGGTTTGCGTTGGATTACAGCGAGGTAGTGACGCCAGTCGTAGATAACACGACCGGGCCTGCGGTGTGACCGATCTATGATGCGCTCATGTGTGCAAACGGTTTGTCCCTCGGCCACTATGACCAGCCGTTCTGGATAAACATGCAAGCTGATCCGCCGGTTGGCAAAGCCGGCAGGCACACTGCAGCGATTGCGTTCGAAGGTGATCAAACATGTCGGTGACACTCGCTTACTGTGTTCTGCAAAGCCGTCGAAGGCTGGTGGCAATGCCATCAACATGGGCTTCTCTGCTTCCCGGGCATCGGCAATGGTACCAGAGAGGCCTTGGTGCGGTGTCTCGGCCCAAAGGGCGATACAGCGGTCTTCCAGCCACTGGTTCAACTCATCCAGATCCTTAAAGACAGGCATGACCTGCCACATGCGATTGCGTGCATCCTGGACGTTCTTCTCGACCTGGCCTTTCTCCCGGCCTGCCGCTGGGTTGCAGAACCCAGGTTCAAAAACATAGTGACTGGCCATCGCTTTGAAGCGCGCGTTGATGTCGCGCTGTTTGCCACGGCCAACGCGATCAACTGCGGTCTTCATGTTGTCATAGATACCGCGCCCGGGTACGCCGCCGAACACGCGGAACGCATGCCAATGGGCATCGAACAGCATCTCATGCGTTTGCAATGGATAGGCGCGCACCAGGAAAGCCCGGCTGTGCGAGAGCTTCGTATGGGCCACCTGAAGCTTGACCCGTTCGCCACCGATCGTGGCCCGGTCTTCGCTCCAGTCGAACTGGAACGCTTCGCCGGGTTGGAATACCAAAGGCACAAACGTGCCGCGTCCAGTTGTTTGCTCCACACGATGCCGGTCTTCACGCCATGCACGGGCAAAAGCGGCCACGCGCGCATAGGATCCCGCATAGCCCAACTTCACCAAATCGGCGTGCATCTGCTTCACAGTACGCCGCTCCTTGCGCGATTTGCGTGTCTGAGCCAACAACCATGCAGACAAACGATCCGCATACGGATCAAGGTTACTCGGTCGTTTGGGGACCTTGAACCCAGGCTCAACAGCGCCCTCCCGCAGGTACTTCCTGATGGTATTGCGAGACAGGCCAGTACGCCGGGCTATCTCACGAATTGGCATCCCTTCACGTAATGCCCAACGTCGAATGACACTTGAAAATCCCATGTCGATCACTCCATATCTCCCCGAACAAAAGCGTCAGGGTAGCGTCGTTGCATGGGTCAGTTCTCAGTGAAAATTTGTGGGGCTACCGGGTCAGTTCTCAATGCAAATCAACAACGCTTGCGCCCTTTGATCTTTTTGCCCGCATCAAAGCCTGAAATGCCGCCGCTTTCTGTTGTTTTTACGCTCTGGCTGTCAATAACGCCCGCAGTGGGGCTCGCCTCACGGCCCGACAATTCGCGCGCCGCCATCATTGACAGATGGTTGATCCGGTGTAACAGACCGTTGTCGCGCCAGTCGTAAAAACAGTTCTGCACAGTCGAGATCGCCGGGAAATCCTGCGGGATCATGCGCCACTGACATCCCGTGGTCACCATATACATAATCGCGTTCACAACACGGCGCAGTTCAACCGGTTCACCGAGGCCATTTTCAACGTCTTCCGCCAAACCCTACCCGACAAATGGCGCGATTTTCGCGACACTGTTACCGACAATTTCAGGATCGTTTCTCTCAAGCAATACAAGCTGATCTGACCTCAAATCTTCAGGTCAATTCGGTCGCGGGAGTATAGCATGAACTTTTTGGCTCTCTCGTTGCGTTTGTGGTCAGGTCTTGATGTTTTTCAACCTCAATGTGGCAGGAGAAATCCAAATGCGATTGCCCTGCATGGTCAATATTCACGCAGGCAAGCCCGGGGACTCACACGGGTTTCACGGTGTTGTGTTTCCAGGCAGTATGCGGGTATTCCACGCAGCCTTTTCCGGTTTGCCCCCGGGGCGTGTTTGCCTTTCACTTTGCGGACCGCTTTGCCGGGCAGGTTCATCGCGATCCGCCTGCAGCACTTCCGGAAAAACCCGAACCCCCGACGCTGCCTGAAACCGGCGATGTCAACGCGTCGGGCGATACCCGACGTATCGGCTGTTCGGGGTCCGCATTCCCCCGGCAAACCGCCGGTTTCCCTGTCCTGACCGTCGCATTGACCATATAGACAAGGGAGTTTCCGATGATGCGTGCGGGCCGGTGCCCATGGATCATCCGGAGGGTTCCGGGCCGGGTGAGCGGGTGGATTTTGACAGCCGGGGGCGGCTGCAGCTCCCGGGGCACCCGGCCGGTCCGGATGGCGGTCCCCTGTGATGCGTGAAATGATGCGCGAAATGATGCGCGAACCGGATGATGCGCCCGGACTGTCCGGTCCGGCACCGGCGGCGTTGCGCGACAGCCGGCGGCGCAGGAATACCGCCCACCGGCGCGACCGGCTGATCAGGCAAGTGGTCCATGGACCGGGAACGGCGTGACCGCGTTCGATCCGGCCACAGGTCAAGGATAACGACAAAGTGAATACGCCGCCCGCCGAAAGCCCGTGGCCTCCGGCTGCAAGCCGGACCGGTCCGCCCTTCTGGTCACTGGCCGGAGACATCGACACACCCCCTCCCGCCGGTCGGCTGATCGTTCAGGTCATGGCAGGCCCCCGGAAGAGGCTGCGGCGAAACCCCGGGAACGAATGTAACGCCCTGCCAAATGCACGTTGCCTGCCACCGGGTGCCGCTCCGGTTGTTCAGAAATCACGGGTCCTTCCCGGCGGGGGGGCTCGTGGGTGTCATTCGCCGCACCTTCCAATGTCTGCGTGCCGATTTTTTTGCATTTCGTTTCGTTTCGGATTTCCGCCGCCGCCATCCTGTTGTTATCATTGCGGAAAATTTTCCAGACGGGTCATCCGAAACGAAATGCCCTTCCGTCCGAAACCAAATGCCCGCTGAAACGCGCGGGGAAACCGCAGGAGGGTTCGCGCCGGAATTCGCGGGATACCGGCGGTGAAAAAACGTCGGGAGATCCGGCATGGCCAGCGGTAAAAAAAACCTTCGCGCGACGGGACGCGCTCCGGTCCTGCCCGCATTCCGGAGATCGGGCGGCTGCCGCCGGATGTCCCCGTGCCCTGAAACCCCGTGCCCTGCGCGCGGAAGTCCCGCACCCGTTCTGCGGATCGGGTCCGGCAGACCGTGGCGTCGATCAGGGGACCCGGTTTTACCGGTCCGGTCCTGTTCGCCGGGAGGCAAGCGGGGCGCGGCGTCAACCGGCGGCCGGCGGTCTCCGGTCTGCACGGGCGCAGCTGACAGCCGATCGGGGCCGGTTGCCACCCTGGCAATACCCGTTCCCTGCCCGCCGACCGCAGGCCGGTTCCACACGGGAAACAGGAGTCCGGCAGGAAATTGCGGGCCTGCACACTGCCACAGATACTGCCACAGACACGTCCCTGTACCCGGGCAATTTTTCCCCTGCTTTTTTCCCTGAATTTCCGGAGAAATCCGGGCGAGACTGGTTGGCAGCATACTGCCCGCACAGCCAGCCACACCGCCGGTTTTGTCCCCTGCAGATCTGGAGCGGTTTTATGCCATGTTATCAGCAGGTTGAAAATCGGTATTTCCGACAGAGACGCTTTATCCGGGCGGATACACCCCCGGATACACGGGAAGTCTCTGCAGGCGTATTTCATCATCCGTTTCGGGTATTCAGGCCGGAGTGATCCTTACCCTCAGCCCCCGGGAAAACCGCCGGTTTCGCCGTCCCTGACCGTGGCATTTGCGATGTAAATCAGGGTGTCGACGACAATACGAGGATTGCGCAACCTGGCGTCTGGAAATTGCTGTGAAAGTGTCATTCATCGAGCCCTTCCCATTTCATGTATGCGTTGGTTTCGGTTTCCCGTTTTTCGTCGATCCCGACGGGAATAGCGGTTGAGAGGCGCAACAGAGAGTCGACGTTCGGGAAGACCCTGTCCCTGGCTGTCAGGTCGCTGTCTTTGTCGCGGTCGATCATTGCTCGGACAAGCACGGTTCTGAAGAGGCAGACCAAAGCGAGGCTGGCGCTTGTCGACAAGCAGGTTGCTGAGTTGGACCGGGAGATCGAAAAGCTGATCACTGCCGATGACACCACCGTGCGCCGACATGACATCCTGCGCTCCATTCCGGGGCCTGGCCATGTCGCGACTGCGGCGACCCTGAGCTATCTACCGGAAATCGGAACTTTGGACAGACGCCAGATCAGCAGCCTGGCAGGCCTCGCTCCATACAACCGCGACTCCGGCAAATGGAAAAGCCTTCATCTGTGGTGACAGGAAGCCGCTCCGCGAGGCCCTCTACATGCCCGCTCTCGCCGCCATCCGGCACAATCCAGAGTTCAAAGCAAAATACGAGCAACTGCGCCAGGCAGGAAAACCCGCAAAGGTCGCAATCATGCGCAAGCTCATCGAACTGGCAAATGCATTGATCAAAGCGGATCGTGAATGGAGCGAAAAACACACTTGATCAAGACGGATACTCCCATGATCAATCCTCCTCTGAATGGAAACAGTGTTTCAGAGGCCGACCGATTTGGGAATCCAAAAAGAGAGCCACCTTACAAAACCGTTGGTATGAGAGCCCAGTTTACCGAATGCTGCGGCTTGAACAAATGGCTGCTTCGACGGAACGATTGCTCGAGTTGATTGGTTCTCAAGTCCTGACCTCAGCCTTGTCAGATCAGGTAAGTGGACAAAATCGGGAAATAACTCAGCATCACCAGAACGATGGCAACGGCGATCAGAAACGGCCATAGGGATTTCAGGATTGAACCGGGTGATGCGCCGCTCATGGATGAGGCAATGTATAGCCCAATGCCAACTGGCGGCGTGAGAAGCCCAAGCACCAGGTTCAGGCAGGCCACGATGCCAAACTGATAGGGGCTGATGTCGTATGATCCAGTTGCGATGGGCAACAGGATTGGGGTGATCAGGATGATCGCGGCGATGCCGTCAATGACCATGCCCACGAGAAGCAGCGCGGCATTTACGATTAAAAGGAAGACGAAGGGATCTGATGTGATCGACGTGATCAGCCCGGCCAATTTCTGCGGCAGTTCCTCGTAGACAATGACCCAGCCGAACACGCTTGCGGCGGCGATCATGAACAGGATCATCGACGCATTGGCGGCTGTGCGCTTGAACATCTCACCCAAGCCTCGTGGATTGAGGTCACGGTAGACCAGCCAGCCCACCAGAAACGCGATCAAAGAGGCGACGGCGGCGGATTCTGTTGGTGTGGCGATACCAAAGAGGATGCCAGCAATGATTGACAGGGGCACCAGCATGGCAGGCAGGGCTGCGACCAATGCTCTGACCGCCTCGGCGCGTGACATCCATACGCCTTTGGGAAATTGCTGTAACCATCCGATCAGTGTGATGACAAACGCGAAAGCGATTGCCATGAGCAGGCCGGGGATGATGCCTGCGATGAACATTTCGCCAATGGGGATTTGCGCCAACACGCCGAAGATGACGAACATCATTGACGGCGGGATGACCGGGGCCAGCAGGCCGCCCGCAGCGGTAGTGGCGGCAGCAAAACCCTTGTCATAGCCCTCTTCTTCCATCGCCGGGACCATAGCACGCGACATCACCGCAATCTGCGCCGTGGCAGAGCCGATGATGGCAGCCATAAACATATTGGCCAACAGGTTGATATAGGCCAGCCCTCCGCGAAATCCGCCGACGAAGACCCGCGCAAGGGCAATCAGGCGGCGGGTCATGCCGCCTTCGTTCATCAGTTCTCCGGTCAGCATGAACAGCGGGATGGCAAGCAAACCGTAGTTCTCTAACCCAGCGAACATTTTTTGCGCGAAGCTATCATAGAGGATTGTGTTGTCACTTTCCCAGATGTACCAGATTGATGTGACCCCCAAAACGATGGCCACCGGCACGGAAATGAAGAGCATAACGAGAAAGACGACTGGGCTCATGACTGGTCACCGGCATTGGGGGCGGCGAAGAGATGCATGGCCGAATGCAACGAGGCACCAAAGGCAAAGAGCCACATCACCAGCCAGAACAGGTATTTGGGAAGACCCAGAGTCAGCGTTGGTTCAGAATAGATAAAGTTGAAGGTGCTCCCCTGAAACGCGATCCGGTCAAAGCCCGCCCGCGCGATGTCCAGTGGCAGGAACCACCGCCAGCAAAACCACAGCATGGCGAGCGCAAAGGCGAACACGATGATATCGACAAGCTTTGTGATCATCTGTCTTACCTGCTCTGGAACAGCATCCGTCAGGATCGCGATCGAGATGGCGCTGCGATGATGCAAGGCCACCGAGGCGCCCAGAAACGTCATCCAAACCATTGCATAGATGGCAAGCTCATCAACCCAGAACAGGGCTGCGCCGAAATAGCGAGTGACGATGTTCAGAAGGATCAGAAACGTTACACCGACGGCCATCAGTGCCGCGAGCCACAGTTCCAGCCATGCCAGCTTTTTTGAAAGAGAGGTCAGCATGTACAGAGGTTTATTCGCAAGTAGGACGTCGAGGAGGTTAGCGATATGACAACATCCAAAGCGCCGATTAAGATCAGTCTATTCCGCATGAACCCTCATGGGCATGGCGTCAAACCCTCGCAATGTGTTGTTCATGCAGATTGTCGGTTGATCCGTTTCGAAACAGGCAATCCTGTCGAGCATAGCCGTGAGCAAGGCTGACATCTCCAGCTTGGCAAGATGCATGCCGCCGCAGGTATGAAGCCCATAGCCGAAAGCCAGTTGGTCACGATTTTTGCGGGTGATATCGAAACGGTCGGGATAGTCATAGTGGCGCTCATCCCGGTTCGCCGAGCCATAAAGCACAATCACGCGGTCCCCCGCGCTGAGTTCAACATCGCCAATTTTGATGTTCTCACGGACAAATCGTGTGAAAGATCGAATGGGGGCATCCATCCGCAGGGCTTCGTTGATTGCGTTGGGTATAAGCGCGCGATCCGCTTTCAAAGCGTCCCACTGTGCACGATCCAACGAAAGGTATCTTAACAGGTGCCCTATACCAAAAATCGTCGTATCGAGCGCAGGACCGATATATTCCCGCATCATGCCGGGACATTGAGCGCGGTCAACTTTGCCTTCGTCAGCCGCCTGATAAAGTCTGTCGGCCCAGCCGGCCTCCTTCAAGTTTGGCGGAACGGCGTCGTTGATGCAGTACTGATGAAGCTCTTGAATTTGGGGGATCGCGCCTTTGCCAAGATCGTTCATCGGCCCCATGGCATTAAAGGTCGCCGCCGCCCATTTGAGCATGTTGTCTTTTCCGGCAGTAGGCAGCCCCACGAATTCGCGCACAAGGTTCATGGGCAGGATCTGCGCCACATCCTCCATCGCGTCGACGTATTTTCGTTTGCAAATATCCTCGACAAGTTCTCGGGCCGCGTCATGTACCTGTTCTTCGATCTGGCGAAGCCCAGCAGGGCGAAGCGGCACACCCGTTACATTTCGTATCTCATCGTGCAGCGGAGGATCACTGGTCAGAGAATTGGCGCGCCCGGGGCCTGATGTCGCGTCGTTCACTTTGTCGTTCATCGCCACGCCCTTGGCAGTCGTGAATACCTGCCAGTTGCCCAGCACATCTTTCACATCCGCGTAACGCGCCACAGCCCACATATCATACCGCGACAGCCAGACCGCAGGCGCGGTATCGCGCAGATCCTTCCAATAGGCGTAAGGCGTTCGAATTGCCTCATCCGAAAACAGGTCGGCATCTGATGCAGGTCGGTTTGTCACTTTCGCCCCCCTTAGAGACACGCCATTAAGGTGGAAAAGCGGCAGCGGGTTACGATGCCCGCTGTCGCATACATATCTAACTCTGACTATTCGGCGGTTTCAGCTGCAACCGCGCGCAAGCCTTCCAATGCCATGGATTTCTCAGACCACTTGGCGTTCCACTGTTCGGTTACGTCTCCAAAGAAACTCTGGTCGACAGTGATAAAAGTTTTGCCCGTACCCTTGATCTGTTCGATCCATGCTGGCTCCTTTTCGACATAGGAGGCAACGACATCGCTCAGATGTTTGTTCATCAGTTCGGAAATCTTGGTCCGGTCTTCTTCAGAGAGCCCGGCCCAAACTTTGGCAGACACCAGCCCGACCATGGGGAACATCATGTGATTGGATTCGATGATCGTGTCGGCGTGCTCATAATATTTCAGAACCCAAATCAGCTCGCCGTCCATGTCGATCGCATCGACCTGTCCGTTGGCCAGCGCTTCGTAAACGGCTGGCAGCGGCATGGGGGTCGGGGCGGCACCAAGTGCCGAATAGAAATCCAGAATCGGCTCAAACGGAGTGATCCGCAACTTCTTGCCAGCCAGATCACTGGCTGAGGAGACTTCGCCACGTGACACGATCTGACGCAGGCCCGCCATGCCATAGCCCACACCGACAACGCCCACTTGCCCCGGTAGCTGATCCAACATTTCGCGCGCATAGTCTGATTGAATGATCCGCGCTGCGTGTCCGATATCATCGGCCAGGAAAGGTGCATAGAAGGCCCCGAAGTCTGGGGCGCGGTTGGAAACCTCGGCCACCGTCAGGAAGGCCATGTCCAAGGCCCCGGTTTGCAATTGTTGCAACATTTCTGCTTCATTGCCCAACTGACGCGCCGGAAAGACGGATACGCTGTGCGCGCCATTGCTGGCCTCGGCCAGATCAGCGCCAAAGGCTTCGGCAGCTTTGGTCCAGATGTGAGGCGGCGGCGTGATAAGACCCAAGCGGAATTCTTCAGCCTGCGCGGCCATGGATGATGCGGCAAGCAGCGCTGCCGAGGCGATAAATTTCGTAAAGTGTTTCATGATTTCCCCTGTTGTTCTTCTTGTGGTTTACAGTTTCACCCAACCTTCGGGTGGCTCTTTGCCCGGATGCACCGTCTTGCAGTTCGGGCAAGTACGATCTTCTTCTGAGGCATAGAATTTTTCGTAGACTGGCGGCAGATCCTTCACGATGGACTGAAGCTGCATTTCCGCCCGGTGAACTTTGGTACCGCATTCAAAGCAGTACCATTCAATTGCATCCAATTCACCTTTTTGGCGTTTGGATTCGATCACCAGCCCGACAGACCCTTCCTGCGGGCGTTGCGGTGAATGGCGCAGGTGGGGGGGCAACAGAAAAATTTCACCTTCGCGGATTGGAACGTCGTAAAATTCCTCGCAGTCATACAACTTGAGCAGCATATCGCCCTCAAGCTGATAGAAAAACTCTTCGACGGGATCATCATGATAGTCTGTGCGCTTATTCGGTCCGCCCACGACCGTGACCATCAGATCCGAGTCTTCAAAGATCATCTTGTTGCCGACAGGTGGTTTGAGCAGGTGACGATGCTCATTAATCCAAGCCTGAAAGTTGAACGCCTTTAACTTCGACATGGTAGCTCCCCTTTGATAAAAACTTCGGCGGCATTTCCCATAACCGCAAAGAAATTGTCCGCATGTAGATATTCGAATTACTTATATCACTGTCCGGGACCCATGAGTCACGGTTTCAGGCCGCATTCTTCAAATCCAATACGAATGATCTCTCTTTCCGCATCGCTCAATTCCAGCATGGGCGCGCGCACGCGTCCTCCGCGTTGTCCCAAAAGCTCTTGCCAGTATTTGCCAAAGGCGGTTGGCTTGCCCCCTGGCTTTGTGCGTTTCATCGCATCGCGGACCGGATTCAAACTGTCAAAGACACGCCGCGCCTCATCCGCTTTGCCCGCAAAGGCGAGACGGGTGTATTCGTTCATCCGCTGGTCATTGGCGGTCTGCAGTTGGTAGGGCGGCGAGGAGCACAGGTAGAGCTTCCAGTCCAGTTCCAGAATATTGTCCAGCCATTCATGTTCTGCCGAGGTTGAGACATGGATCTTATCACCCACCATATGCGTCAGGCGCACATACATCTCACGCGGGACAGAATATTTGATCGCCACGATATTGGGCAGCTCCGCGATACGGGCGCATTCCTCTGGTTGCATCAGATAGCCGCTGTCAGGATGGCTCCACATGGCGATACCGATGTCCAATTCGTCGCAGAAGCGTTGATAATACTGATACAAAACCTCGCCCCGGTCCTGACAAAAGCTGAGCATCGGGGCATGGACAACCACATAATCCGCGCCGCACTTCTGCGCATGGCGGCCAAGGTCAAGTGCCGTTTCCATGTTCTGATCCGAAATGGACATGATCGTTCCGGCCTTGCCCGCACATTCGTCGGCGGCGACGGTCATGTTGTGCTTGCGCTCTTCCAGCGACATGGACCAGAACTCGCCCTGCTTGCCCGCGATGAACAACCCCTGAATATCCAGATCGTCAATCCAGTGGCGGATATTGGCGCGCAGCCCGGCCTCATCCAGCGTCAGGTCTTCGTTGAAGGGGTTCAGTGCCGCCGCCCAAATGCCCCTCATGTTCTCGCGCGCATATTCTTTGGCGTCGTGTTTCGAATATTTCATGTGCAAAGGGCCTTCTGATGGGAGTGCAGATAGAAAAACGCGACATGAGCTGCCAATCCAAGGCGAAAGCCTGCAAGTGGATATTGGAAAAATGAATACCAACTGCTTTCCAATTCCCGTTTTGGCAGTTTTGGCGTAGATTTGGCCCATGAAGATTGGATTTATCGGAAGAGGCGCGATTGCGCGCTATGTCTCACAGGCTCTGGAAACGCAGGGTCATGAGATCGGAGCTGTATTGCTCAGACCCGAACGGGTGACACCGGGTGCGGCATTGGAGATTGGAGCGGTGGATGATCTACCCAGTGACATAGACATAATGATAGACTGTGCCGGGCATGCAGCATTGGCAACCTATGGCCCACGGATACTGACCCAGGGCACGGATATGATCACCGTTTCCCTTGGGGCATTGGCCGATCCTCAGATCGCAGGTGCGCTTGAACAGGCCGCAACCCAAGGAGGCTCAAGAATGCATCTGGCCAGCGGTGCCATAGGGGCGCTGGATTGTCTGAGTGCCGCACGTATCGGTTCTTTGAGTTCGGTAACATATACGGGCCGTAAACCGCCCGAAGGTTGGATGGGCTCTCCGGCTGAGCACCAGCTGGACCTTGAAGCGCTGACCCAAGGCAGCCACACCCATTTCGAAGGCACCGCCCGCGAAGCCGCATTGACCTATCCAAAGAATGCCAATGTGGCAGCGGCAGTGGCCCTGGCAGGCCTTGGCTTCGATGATACCCAAGTCTGTCTGATCGCAGATGCATCCGCCCGTCACAACATCCATGAAGTCACGGCAAGGGGTGATTTTGGCGAACTCCGCTTTCAAATCAGCGGCAATTCCCTGCCCGACAATCCACGCTCATCGGCCCTTGCCGCGATGAGCGTTGTTGCCAAACTGGATCAGATAACACGGGCCATCACCTTATGATTGGTCGTCATTCCCGTATCGTGGACCGCGCCCTGACCCGGTTGAAGCTGCGCCAGTTGCGTCTGCTGGTGGCTGTAGGCGTGCATGGGAACATACAGAATGCCGCCCGCGAACTGGGGATTTCGCAACCCGCCGCCACCAAGATGATTCAGGACCTTGAACTGGATTTCGAGGTCAAGCTGTTCAACCGCACCAATCGCGGCGTCGTCCCGACGGTTTTTGGCGAGACCCTGATCCGGCACGGCAAATTAATCTTCGCGCAGGTCTCGAATGCGGCGCAGGAACTGGACGATTTGAATGAAGGCAATTCAGGCCGGGTTGTGGTGGGCACACTTCTGGCGGCCTCAACCAGCCTGATACCGACCGCGATCGAAATTCTGCTGGCCGAGCGCCCGAACGTGGCGGTCAAGATCAGCGAGGGCACGAACGAGGTGCTGATGCCGGGCCTTCTGTCGGGCGAAATTGACATGGTCGTTGGCCGCCTGCCATCACACCGCCATCGCGACAAGATCAGACAGGAAAAGCTGTTTGAAGACCGGATTTTGGCGGTTGTCGGCACTCAACACCCTTTGGCAAACAGAACAGCCATTTCCTTTGCTCAGACCAAACCCTTTGGCTGGATCGTGCCGCCCTTGGAAACCACATTGCGGCGGCAGGTTGATCATTACTTTGTCGGGCAGCAGCAATATGTACCGCCGGTGACGATAGAAAGCGTCTCATATCTGACCAACCGCGCACTGCTGCAATTGCGCAATCTGATCGGGTTGATGCCTGCCGAAGTGGTCTTGCAGGACATCACCAATGACCATCTGTCATTGTTGGACTGGACTGTTCCCTTTGGGCACGGACCGATTGGTGTATCGTTGCGTGCCGATGATGAATTGTCACCCGCAGGGCGCGCGTTCAAGGCGGCACTTCATCATGCAGCAAGGGCCAAATGAATTATGGTCAGGACCCCAGGTATTCACCAAATTGATATCAGTATTCCCCCAATTCACTTGAAGCGATGACTGGTATTGCGTGATTTGGGACAGTGAGAAGTGTGGAGGTATCGGCCTGATGTACCCAGAGCTAAAACTGTTTATCGCAGGCAAATGGCGCAGTGCAGCTTCGGATATGCCGGTGGTCAATCCGGCGACGGAAGAGGAAATTGGCCGTCTTCCCTGTGCATCGCAAAGCGATCTGGATGATGCTCTGGATGCCGCAGAAAAGGGTTTTCAGATCTGGAGCCGCACCTCTCCGCGAGAGCGGTCTGACACCATCCTGCGCGCGGCCGCTCTGATGCGGGATCGTCAGGAAGAAATCGTACAATCTATCACCCTGGAACACGGCAAGCCGCTGACACAGGCCCGGCTGGAGGTCATCCGCGGGGCCGAGTTTTTTGAATGGGACGCAGGCGAGGCTATGCGCAGCTATGGGCGGGTTATACCGGCGGCACGCGGGCATAAATTTTCGGTGCATCACCTGCCTATCGGCGTGGTCGCCGCGTTTTCCCCCTGGAATTTCCCGATGAGCCAGCCCGCCCGCAAGATCGCAGGCGCTTTGGCGTCCGGTTGCTCTATCATTCTCAAAGCAGCCGAGGAAACGCCCGCAGGCGCGATCCACATCGCCAAGGCGTTTGAAGATGCCGGTCTGCCTTCGGGCGTCTTGAATCTGGTTTTTGGCAACCCGGCAGACATTTCCGGTCACCTGATCCCGCAAGACCCTGTGCGGTTGGTCGCCTTCACGGGATCAACCACCGTAGGCCGCCATCTGACCACTTTAGCCGCACAACATGATACCCGCGTTTTGATGGAGCTGGGCGGCCACGCGCCGGTTATTGTCTGTGAAGATACCGATGTTGAAACCGCAGCCGTTTCAAGCGCCATCCGCAAGATGCGCAACGCCGGGCAGGTCTGCACTTCGCCCACGCGGTTTTTCGTGCACGAGGACGTTTTTGAACCCTATTCGCAGGCCTTCATTGCCCGCGCCGCCGCCACCGTCGTGGGCACTGGCATGGCGCCTCAGGTGGAAATGGGTCCCCTCGCCAATGATCGTCGTGTCCCCGCCCTGAAAGAGCTTGTCGAAGATGCCCGCGCCAAAGGAGCCATCGTCGCTACAGGTGGCGCGCGTCACGGTGATCGGGGCTATTTCTTCCAGCCAACCGTCTTGGTGAACGTGCCCGAAAACGCGAGGATCATGCAGGAAGAACCCTTTGGCCCCGTGGCCGTGATTAATCCCGTGACATCACTGGACCACGCCATCGAACAGGCGAATTCCGTCCCTTATGGCCTCGCAGGATACGCGTTCACAAATCGAGCCGATTACATTGACCGGCTGATCGACGAGGTCGAAGTTGGCAATCTGTCAATCAACACTCTAGCCCGGATTATTCATCAAGCTGCTTGATATGTTTGGCGGGCATGGTTCAAGCTTCTGAAATAGCGTATGATTTTGGTGTTTGAACAAAACATCGGCTACCAGCAGAAAACCCGGCCCGCCATGCAAGAGGATAACCTATTGTTCCCCGGTTTGTCACCTGTGGGACGGCACGAAATATCTGCGCGCTTTGATGGTGGTGCGTTGTCATCGGATGGCGGCGTGCTCGTTCTTCGTCAGATTGAGAAGAGGTTGAACTTTGCCGGCATGATTGCTTCATGTTTGCATGACAAGCGTGACGCAAACCGTACCATCCATGATTATACCACCATGATCCGCTCCCGGATGTTTGCAATTTGCTGTGGCTATGAAGACTGCGATGACCTTGATGAGTTGCGCCATGATCCGGCGTTGAAGACTGCCTGCGAGCGGTTGCCGGAAAGTGGTCATGCACTGGCTTCCCAACCAACTTTGTCGCGGTTGGAGAACACGCCGTCATGGCGAGAACTGGGGCGTATGGGGTTCATGTTGATTGATCTGTTCTGTGATAGTTTCCGCGCGGTGCCTAATCATATTATCCTTGATATTGATGATACCACCGACCGCACATATGGCGATCAACAGCTTTGCCTGTTCAACACCCATGCACAGGGATACTGCTTTCAACCGATCCATATTTATGATGCAGCAACAGGCAAGCCGGTTTGCTTTGTGCTGCGCCCTGGCAAGCGACCTTCGGGCGAGGAAGCCGCCCGGATTTTACGCCACGTCATTCGTCGCATCCGCCGTAACCGGCCCCGCATCGTCATTACTGTGCGCGGTGACGGACACTATGGAACGCCTGAAGTCATGGATCTTCTGGAGCAACAGGGCTGCTTCTACATTTTCGGCCTGCCCGGAAACAAAAGGCTAAAGGTGCTCTCCCATCTATGGAGTGAGGATGTTGCTGTACGCCTGATATCGAGCGGAAAAGACAAAATCCGCCGTTTCTTCCAAATTCAATACGGTGCCAAAAGCTGGTCGAAGGAGCGCAAGGTAATCGCTCGTGTAGAGGCAACCGGATTGGGCAACGATACCCGTTTCATCGTCACCAACTTAACCGGACGCGGCAAACATCTTTATGAGAAGGTCTATTGTGCACGCGGCAGGATGGAAAACCTGATCAAGGAACACAAACTCTACACCGGATCGGACCGCACCTCCTGCCACCGTTGGGAGGCCAATCAGTTCCGGTTGTTCCTCCACACCGGTGCTTATTGGTTGCTGTTATCATTGCGCCAGGCGGCACCGAAACGTTCGCGGTTTAGAACCGCAACCTTCGAGACTATCCGGCGCACCTTCTTGAAAATAGCCGTGCGTGTTGAACAGCTGAAATCGAGAATTGAAATTGCCCTGCCAACGGCCTGCCCACAGCGGTCAATGCTCATCTTGCTGATGGGGCGCATCAAGGCACAAAGCCCATGACCAACGCGGCATCAGCCGCCGTTCTCACCCCCAACATCAACCTCAAACGCGTCCTCCAAGTTAAGATCAAGTCATCCCCGTCAGCACGGCCAATCCTTCACGTCCGGATGAAATCGGATTAGGCTGATGAATAATTCGGGCTACGTGTAGTGAATTGCATTTATCCGGCGCTTGGATTGCAAACAGCGTGATTTTCCGCTCGAATTATTTGCGTCTATCCGGGGTGCCAAACTCACATTATTTGCGACTGAGATCAGATTATTTGCGACGGGATTGCAATCATCCGGCTCGGATCACATTGGTTGCGAATAGGCTCACTGGACGATCTTCAATCTGGCACAGCATTTCTTGAACTTCTTGCCGGAACCACAAGGGCAAGGTTCATTACGGCCTATTTTTGGCTGGCTTCTCATGAACATCCCTGGGCCATCGTCCAACTGGTATGCTCCTCTTTGGTAAGTTCTGTGCTCACTTGAGAACACATCGTAGATTTCCTTGATCCCGATCACTGCGGTGGCGACAAGCTGCTGTCGAAGTTCATCCGTCAGAGGCTTGCTGAAGGGACGCAGTTCCGGATCGGGGTGGTTTTCATAGGCCAGTAGGAGCGTGCTCAAGAGCGGTGTTTCGTCACCGTCTGGATAGCGGGTTGCATCGGTGAACCGTGCCCAGTCTTCATGTCTTAGGTGGGTGCCAGTCAGGAAGCCTTTAGCCCATTCCTCTGTGACGACATGGCCGCTCTCATCGTCAAGCAAACATGGGGTGTAGATGACATACTCCCCATCCACGACTTCTCCAAAATCCCGAATACAGCTGAGCACGGTATTGTAATGCCGCATGATCAGGCTGAAGAATTCCTCGGCCTCTTTCTCATCTTTGAAGGATAGATGGTCCTCCTCAGATTCACCTTCCTGGATGATTTCCAGGTATTCACTTGGCATGATCAGGTCAGGGGCGCAAACAACGGCGGCGAGCATCCCATCCAAAGCAGAGAAGGTCTGTATGTAGCCACCATTTTTCTGTGTAAGTATGGCGTCAATCTGATCTTGTTCCGCATAGCTGAGTGGTTTGTCGAGGGAGGTCATATCGGCAGCCCTGCCTTTCGCATGAGGATCGAGAGTTCATCTGTCCTGTCGGGATCCAACTGGCCTTTCAGGAAACGACGCATTTCTGGCAGGCGTGTATCGGCAAGATCAGCCAGCGCCTTCGGCGTATAGCCAATGCGGGCCAACCGCGCATCGAGATCATCAAAGCCCACAGAGATGGTTTCGCTTACGATGTCACGCGTGACCTGATCGGCACCCATCTGGTAAGCATCGGTGAATGCACGGTTCAGATGCTCAGCGAACTGTAAGGGTGTAGAAAGCCGGTCTGCCAGATAGTCCTGTGCGGCTTCTTCGAATACGCTGGATGGTTCCACCCCATCTTCGAGGCATTGAGCGAGCAACCATGCAATGAACTCACGTCGATCATCGCCAATACTGCTGAACTCGAACTTGACCGTCCTGTGACCGATCTCTTCCATCGTCGCGCGGCGCAGGTCATTGCGTAACCGTGGATGGCCCACCAACACCACCGAAAGCGCGCCGCCCCCGGCGCTGACAACTTCCCGCAGCCGTTTCAGCCCATTCAGGGTATTGCCGTGCAAATCGTGGGCCTCGTCGATGAAGAGGGCGATTGGTTTCTTGGCCTTGCGCACAGCTTCCAATAGCAGCCGTTCGCGCCACTCCGGCTGAGTCGGCACTTTCATCTCCGGATCGCCTGAAAGATCGAGAAACAACGCTGTGATCAACGCGGGTAGCACGACACGGGGCTTATCGACAGACAGGCTGCGCGCAACAATGATCTTCTTGTTGGCCGTGATCTCATCCTGAAGGCGGTTGATCATCACGGTCTTTCCAACTCCGATCGGGCCTGTGATCGCAACCAGATGCCCGCCTATGATGGCTGTCATCACGTCTTCCCGGAACTGGGCCAGCCGCTCAGTCTCGAAATACCCGGCCTGGCTCCAATGCCGCTTGATGCGGAAATGCTCCATAATCTGTCTGTTCAACATTCCGGGGGCCTCTTCTGAAAGCGTTGTTTGATCTCAGCCTCGATCTCGCCCTTGTTCAGGGTTCTCTTGACCAGCTCACCCACGAATATTCTGTCTTCTTCTGAAAGCTCTGCGAGGGGACGGTCCAAAAGATAGGATATTGCGCGCCTTGCGCTGAGCTCGTTCTCATAGGCGATTTGCCCCCACGGGTCCGGATCCGTGAATTTGACCTTGGGAAGAGAGACAACATCGGCAGCGACGATATCCTCGGCCGCTCCGCCAAGTGCGGTGCGCGGCACGCTGATCTGTTCAGCCAGTTTTGCCACTGCGTCTGCTCGGCGTTCTCGCGGTGACGGCTTCCGTTTGCGGTAACGATGCAAGGGGATTGGTCCACCTTCTGGGCGATAGGGGCCATAGCGCTTGTCGCCCCATTCTACGAAAAGCTCATGATCGAACAATCCCCACCAGAGCAACACTTCTTCGCCAGCAAGATCGTTGTCGATTTGATAATAGGTCCCATCGATAGAGATACGCGCATCTGACGAGACCTTGCGGCGTTCCGGCTCTCGGGCGAAAGCACAAAACCGCTCCCAGGAACACATCTCGCGAATGCCTGCCTCGGGCAAATTGGCAACCCAATCCTCAATCCGGCTATGTGGCTCCCGGCGGTGGGGCTTGTCATTGTACTTGTTGATGAAGTTCTTCAGCCAGAGATTGGCTTCCGCCTCGGTTTCAGGCACGTGGAAATGGTAAAGCGTTTCATGGGCTTCTTTCACGGTCCGGAAGGGGCGCTCAACCTTGCCCTTGGATCGGGAAGTGGTGCGGTTTCCATCTGATCCGGCGGGCATGTGCGTTTTCCATTCCACACCAAGGCGTTCCATTACAGTCTGGAACACCAGACTTTTGGCAACCGGCCCATTGTCGAGATAGATCATATCGGGGATGCCCTGGAAATCCGTATCTTCCTTGGGGGCCATTGCATTGAACAGAAACCGCAACGCACTTTCCGCATCTTCGCCATAAACGCAGCGGTATTCCTGATAGGAGGTGCCGGAACGATCATCTACCACGCTATACAGGTTCAATGTCGGTCGACCGCGCTTCGGATCCACCCAGACCGGTTGCGCGATGTGCTTCAGATCGGACGGGCTGATGTCAAACTGCCAGCAGGCATTGGAGTGACGCGCTTCAAATCGAGTGGCAGGAGCCTCCCGCGTCATGCGCTGCTGATCAAAGCCCCAGGTTCGCAGCCAACGATTGACCGTTGGAGGTTTCAACACCCCTTTCAGTGGCTGAACATGCCCCTCGGGGGTGGTAACGCCATGCTCTTCCAGAAGCTCAATGGCTCGGTTGGTCGAGAGATGCCGCCCCTTCTTGTTCCGCGTTCTCATCTTCAGGGCTGCGATAATCTCACAATATCGAACCATATCCTGTTCAGGAAGACCGCGCGGCTTGCCGCGATCTGCACGGCGCAGCCCCTTTGGCTGGTGCAAGTCTTTCAGGGCGCGATAGACCGTTGAGGGGCTGACACCAAACAAGTCAGCAATACGCGCAACCTCATCCCGGCGCGCTGCGGATCGTGGTGGCAACCCTGACAGCCGGATCCGTAAAGCCAGGAGAGTTTCCGGCGGAAGACGCTTGCCCCTATGTGCCATCGGAAAACTCGTCGATATAGGCGTAAAGTGTTGCGCGTGATATGCCCATCAAGTTGCAAATCTCAGGAACCGTGTGCTCACGGGCACGGTAGAGTTCAACTGCATGCGCGCGCTTCTTCGGATCCAGAGCTTTCTTTCGCCCTCCCTTACGACCCCGCGCTCGCGCCGCTGTCAAACCAGCATGTGTCCGTTCCCGGATCAAATTGCGCTCAAACTCTGCAAGTGCACCGAACATATGGAAAATGAGCTGGCCACCGCTGGATGTTGTGTCGATGGATTCCTGAAGGCTCCTCAGGCCGGCACCGATCTTTTTCAGCTCCTCGGCGCGGGCTATCAGATCTTTCAAAGACCGCCCTAACCGATCAAGTCGCCACACTACAAGTGTGTCGCCATCTCGCACCTGCTCCAGAGCCTGTTTCAATCCAGGCCGTTCGGCACGGGCTCCGCTTGCCGTGTCTTCAAAAATACGCTCACAGCCAGCTGCCCGCAGGGCATCCTGCTGCAAAAACAGGTTTTGATCTTCGGTTGAGATGCGGGCGTATCCGATAAGCATGGTAGCGTTTAGAATTCCGTTAAAACACCTCGAATGCATACGAAGATATCAGGACGCAGTAAACAGACAAAATTGCCAAACAAAAACAATGCGGGTTTCCCGCTCACCAGCACCGTCAGGCAAACGGACGTTTCCAAGACAATCTATTCGCACTTAATGTGATCCGAGCCGGATGATTGCAATCCCGTCGCAAATAATCTGACCTCAGTCGCAAATAATGTGAGTTTGGCACCCCGGATAGACGCAAATAATTCGAGCGGAAAATCACGCTGTTTGCAATCCAAGCGCCGGATAAATGCAATTCACTACACTTACAGTTCGCTGAGCATCTGAACCGTGCATTCACCGATGCTTACCAGATGGGTGCCGATCAGGTCACGCGTGACATCGTAAGCGAAACCATCTCTGTGGGCTTTGATGATCTCGATGCGCGGTTGGCCCGCATTGGCTATACGCCGAAGGCGCTGGCTGATCTTGCCGATACACGCCTGCCAGAAATGCGTCGTTTCCTGAAAGGCCAGTTGGATCCCGACAGGACAGATGAACTCTCGATCCTCATGCGAAAGGCAGGGCTGCCGATATGACCTCCCTCGACAAACCACTCAGCTATGCGGAACAAGATCAGATTGACGCCATACTTACACAGAAAAATGGTGGCTACATACAGACCTTCTCTGCTTTGGATGGGATGCTCGCCGCCGTTGTTTGCGCCCCTGACCTGATCATGCCAAGTGAATACCTGGAAATCATCCAGGAAGGTGAATCTGAGGAGGACCATCTATCCTTCAAAGATGAGAAAGAGGCCGAGGAATTCTTCAGCCTGATCATGCGGCATTACAATACCGTGCTCAGCTGTATTCGGGATTTTGGAGAAGTCGTGGATGGGGAGTATGTCATCTACACCCCATGTTTGCTTGACGATGAGAGCGGCCATGTCGTCACAGAGGAATGGGCTAAAGGCTTCCTGACTGGCACCCACCTAAGACATGAAGACTGGGCACGGTTCACCGATGCAACCCGCTATCCAGACGGTGACGAAACACCGCTCTTGAGCACGCTCCTACTGGCCTATGAAAACCACCCCGATCCGGAACTGCGTCCCTTCAGCAAGCCTCTGACGGATGAACTTCGACAGCAGCTTGTCGCCACCGCAGTGATCGGGATCAAGGAAATCTACGATGTGTTCTCAAGTGAGCACAGAACTTACCAAAGAGGAGCATACCAGTTGGACGATGGCCCAGGGATGTTCATGAGAAGCCAGCCAAAAATAGGCCGTAATGAACCTTGCCCTTGTGGTTCCGGCAAGAAGTTCAAGAAATGCTGTGCCAGATTGAAGATCGTCCAGTGAGCCTATTCGCAACCAATGTGATCCGAGCCGGATGATTGCAATCCCGTCGCAAATAATCTGATCTCAGTCGCAAATAATGTGAGTTTGGCACCCCGGATAGACGCAAATAATTCGAGCGGAAAATCACGCTGTTTGCAATCCAAGCGCCGGATAAATGCAATTCACTACAGGTAACAGGATGAGCCGGATGTCAGGGACAAAGCCGTTTACGATAGAAAAGAGAGAGGTCTGGGACGCGTTCCAACATGTGGACGCCAACTAGGGTGCAGCTGGTGTAGATGGGCAGACGCTCGAAAGCTTCGGGGAGCGGCTTGGTCCGAACCTTTACAAGCTTTGGAACCGGATGTCCTCTGGCAGCTACATGCCATCGCCGGTGCGTCGGGTGATGATCCCCAAAGCCGATGGCGGTCAACGCCGTTGGGAATTCCGACGGTCACGGACCGCATCGCGCAGGAGGTTGTCAGACAGTATCCTGAGCTCTTGGTGGAACCAGCTTTCCATCGGGATTCTTACGGGTACCGACCTGAGCGCTCCGCCATTGACGCCATTCGGACGGCGCGCCAGCGATGCTGGCGCTTTGACTGGGTGTTGGACATGGACATCAAAGGGTTCTTTGACACCATCGATCATGAACTTCTGCTCAGGGCGGTTCGCCATCATACGGACTGTCGCTGGGTGCTGCTTTATATCGAACGGTGGCTGAAGGCCCCCGTGATGATGGAGGATGGTAGTCTTGTCTCGCAGGAACGTGGAACGCCGCAGGGTGGGGTCATCTCACCTCTGTTGGCCAACTTGTTCCTACACTACGCTTTTGACAAGTGGATGGATCGGGAAAATCCGCACGTGCCGTTTGAGCGCTATGCGGATGACATCATCTGCCATTGTCGGACGGAAGGCGAAGCGCGCAGGCTCTGGCGGCAGGTCGAGGATCGGCTCGCTGGCTGTGGTCTGACACTTCACCCGCAGAAGACTACGATTGTCTACTGCAAGGATACGAACCGGAAGGGAACTTTCCCGACGGTTGCTTTCGACTTCCCCGGCTACAGGTTCCAGCCCCGGCTGGCGATCTGGCGGACAGGATTGTTTGGTGTATCCTACCTCCCGGCTGCTGCCCCAAAGGCGCTCAAGGCGTTCCGACGCCGGGTGCGTAATTGGGGATTGCAGCGGCGCAGCGACAAGGGGCTGATCGATCTGGCCCGAATGTTCAATCGCAAGATTGAGGGTTGGATCGGCTACTTCAGATGCTTCTACAAATCGGCGCTCTATCCGACACTACGTCTTATAGACGCCCATTTGGTTCGATGGGTGATGCGGAAGTACAAGCGCTTCAGGCAACGGCCCCGGCAAGCGCGGCTATGGCTCGCCAGAATCGCGAAATCCACGCCGGAACTGTTCGCCCATTGGTCTCTACTCTACGCAAATGGCTGAATGCTGGGAGCCGTATGAGCTGAGAGGTTCACGTACGGTTCCGGGAGCGCGTGAGGGTGAAATTCCCTCGCGCGACTCGCTTGCCCCTCTACCGACAGAGTCAGATGTTTGAGAATGAAGGGATCGATCTGAGCGGATCGCTCATGGCCCTCTGGGTGGGCAAATGCACCAAGCTGCTGGAGCGCGTGGCAGATGCGATCCGGGATCACGTCTTTGAAGCGCAGGCCATCTTCATGGACGATACAACGGTCAAGCTGGTCCAGAAGGGCAAGGGGCGCGGCAAGAACAAGAGCAAAACGGCGCGGCTCTGGGTCTACGCCAGAGATGAGAGCGCCTGGTCTGGAGCGGCCCCGCCCGCTGTGTGGTATCGGTTCTCGATCAGCCGAGGGTCCGAGCATCCCAGCAAACACCTCAAGCCCTACAAGGGCTATGCCCATGCAGATGCCTATGCAGGCTATAACGACGCCTACCGTACCGGGCGGGTCAAGGAGATGGCCTGCATGGCCCATGTGCGCCGGGAGTTTTACAGCCTCTACGAAAGTCTGAAGCTGCCCGTGGCGGGCGAAGCGGTCCTGCGCATTCGAAAGTTCTATGATGTTGAGACGCAAGCGCGGGGTCTCCCGCCTGCTGAGCGCGTGGCCCTGCGCCAGGAATACGCCAAGCCGATCTTTGATGAGTTGGAGGACTGGCTCAAGGAGCGGCTTGGCAAAATCTCCAGCAAGACACCGCTGGCAAAGGCTATCAAATATGCGCTCGCGCGCATACCAAAGGCACGGCCCTATCTCGACAATGGCGTTCTGGAGATTGACAACAACACAGCTGAGCGGGCGGTGCGCCCTGTGGCCGTTGGGCGCAAGAACTATCTCTTCATGGGATCAGAGGCAGGCGGCAAATCCGCCGCGATAGCCTATACCCTCATCGAGACCGCCAAGATGAACAACGTCAATCCCGAAGCCTGGCTCGCTTGGGTGCTCGAGCGTATTCAGGACCATCCGGCAAACCGCATCCAAGACCTCTTGCCATGGGCCTATCAGGAGATGATCGATGCGCAGGAACAAAGCGCTATAGCGGCATGATCAGGCCTACCAATTCACAGGCGTTCCCAGAGCAGGGGGATCTGTTTGAAGAGCGCGGGACTTGGTGTGGGCCAGATACCCCGCAGCAGGATATGGGCGATGAATATCTCGAGGGCTTGTCCGACGAAGACCTCGTCGAGAAGACTGGCAAGGCTACACTGTCTAACGTCGACCTGCTGTGCGCCCAGATTGTAGAACGGGGCTTGGGAGATATAGCTGTTCCGGGTCTCGTTACCCTTTGGAACCGGTTCAAGGGGTTCGGAATTGCAGCCCCTTTACCAGAACAACAGCTTGCCCTGGAAACTCTCAGCGCCATTGGGAATGGCGCTGCAAAAAGAGAAATCAGCAAGATCCTTGCCGCACAGGACTTGCCCGACAGCTTGCTCACACTCGCTCTACAGGCAGCGAACCGTGTGCGTCTAAGGCCGCCACAGGCACAAATCCTGCCATGGCTGGAGCACAATTTACCATCCGTCCGGGCCCAGGCCTTCGCCCTTATACAATCAAGCAACCCGCAGCGAAGTACTTTGGAAATCGGCTTCAGCGACCCAGACCCTTCAGTCCGACGGGCAGCTCTGACAGCGGCAGGGAATCTGGGCCATATCAGCTCAAGGACAGGATTGCTTGCCGAGTTCCGGAAAAACCCAACCAGTCACACAATAGAAGCGCTCTTATCTGTCGCCGATGAGGACATCGTTGTTGAAATTGGAAGATACGCCTCACCAGGCCCTCATCGCAAGTGAACTTGAGGCTCTGGACACACCCAAAGCTCGAAAGCTGGC
Source organism: Roseovarius sp. (assembly GCA_965207105.1). Lineage (GTDB taxonomy): Bacteria > Pseudomonadota > Alphaproteobacteria > Rhodobacterales > Rhodobacteraceae > Roseovarius. The sequence continues at coordinate 32,071 of CBDBLS010000045.1, forward strand.
CCAACGTATCAACGATCTGATACAAAAGCGTTGATGTTTACTTTCCACAATCTGGTCTAAAGCCTCCGACTTTAGTCGGAAAAACATTCAAACGTGCGCCGAAGGCGCTCATGAACCACTGAACCCTCTGACTTTAGTCGGAGGAGGTTCAGTCTTCGTCGGGAGCCTCAGCCGCTTGCTCGATCTCCAGCTCTTCCAGGATCAGCTCGAGCGCCAGTTGCGCGCTGCTTTCCGATGTGGAACCAAAGCGGTGTTTTTTATGCCCGTGCAGTTGCAGGCGCAGATCGGCAATGAGGGTATCTCTGCTCAGGATCGCTCGCGCATGGGCGGCGCGCTCGGCGGCCAGGGCGGCCTCCATCTCATCTTTGAGCCGCTTTTGCGCGGTGGCATGGCTGAGTGAGAGGCCTAACATCTGAGCATCCTTACGGGCCAGTTCCGCCGCTTGTGCGGCAACAAAGGCCTGCACATCAGCGGGCAAATCAGCCGGATTTGGAGTAGGTTCGCTCATGCCATCATATAACAAAATCGAGCCTCAATGGGAATCCCGAAACGACAAGAAAACCCATAAAACATTACCCTATCCGACCATCCTGGGCCGCCATGTCTTGAGCGGCATGCGCCAGTCAATGCCTTCCATCAGCATCGCAAGCTGCGCACGGCTCATACCAGCGGCCTTAATGTCTGACTCACTTTTGTGATTTCAAAATATACTCCCGCGCCCGAATTGACCTGAGGATTTGAGGTCAGATCAGTTTGTATTCCTTGAGAGAAACGATCCTGAAACTGTCGGTAACAGTGTCGCGAAAATCGCGCCATTTGTCGGGCAGGGTTTGGCGGAAGAAGTTGAAAATGGCCTCGGTGAACTGATCGAATGTGGCGTAGTGACGATTGTGGGTGATCCATTCGTGCATGACACCCCAAAGGCGCTCGATCGGGTTGAGATGCGGGGCGTATGCCGGCAGGAACTTCAACTTCACCCGACGTTCGGGGCTGTGCAGCCAGGGCTGGAGTATCCTGGCATGGTGATAACGCGCATTGTCGACAAAAACATGGATGGTCGTTTTGGTTGGATTGTTGCGCTCCGGCTTTTCCAGCATGGCCCGTGTCGTTTGGGCATTGATCTTCTCGCCTTCCACAAAACTGAACCTCCTCCGACTAAAGTCAGAGGGTTCAGTGGGTCATGAGCGCCTTCGGCGCACGTTTGAATGTTTTTCCGACTAAAGTCGGAGGCTTTAGACCAGATTGTGGAAAGTAAACCGGAACGTTTCAAGATCGAGCGCGCCCTGAATATTGAGGCGCCTGCGCCCCGATGTTGCCTTCAGGGCCGTCTTTTGCCCCTTCGGGAACCAGCCATGGGCAGGACGGCTTTGATGCTCAGGATGCACAGCATCGGAGAAGACCACCATCCCATCGGCTGCAGGTTCGGCCATCAGGGCCTGATACATGGCGATAAACGCCGCCTGTTTGACTTCATCGGCCTGTGCAGGCAGCAATCGTGGCTTTTTATACTCAAACCCCGGGCGGCGCATCAGTCCGGCGGCTCCCGGGGAACTGTAGCTCTGCCCGTATTCCGCCGGAACATACGCACAGACCCCGTCTACGTTCCGTGCCGGGTTTTCGGCAAAACGGGCTTTCAAAGCCCGTTCGTGCGTAACACTCAAGTGTCCCTGCCGCTGGCTGTAATCTTTCAGGCCAGGGAACGACAGCCCCGCACCGGAAAAGGCAAACCGCCACTCCGTCAAAACCGTCGGGCCAATATCAAGTATCTCGCAGACCAATTTGGTATCATAGCCCGCATCCAACAGCAGAAACGCACGGGCGCGCTTCCAGACAAGCGCTTCAACCTTGCGGCGGCGGCAAAGGGCCTCAAGGGCCAGGCGCTGGTCGGCAGAGAGCGAAACCGTTTTGTGGGGCTTGTTCATGCTCTCAAAGTGCATGCTGTGATACGTATGACCATGCGGCAAATTGAATCAACCTCTCTACAAATTCTTCAGGTCAATTCAGGCGCAGTAGTATACTACATTTCTGAATCAATGGCCTCCGGAAGCAAGGAGGTGCTCATGGGTGGGGCAGTCAAGATTACGCGCACAGATATGTCCGCGCAGGATTTGCGTTGTGCTGCAAAGCGAACCAGGGATGGTCGTGTTGTCCGTCGAATACTCGCCATAGCGCTGGTGCTTGACGATGTGGACCGCGCAACAGCGGCCCGTAGCAGCGGTATGGATCGCCAAACTCTCGGAGACCGGGTGCATCGCTGCAATGCAGAGGGCCTTGGTGGGCTTTCTGATCGGTGTGGCAAGGGTGCAGGGCCACGCCTGTCCCCGGAGCAACAGGCGCTGTTTGTGGCTTGGGTTGAGGCCGGGCCTGACCCGGCAAAAGATGGCGCAGTGCGGTGGCGCTGTGCCGATTTGCAGGTCCGCGTTGAAGAAGAATTCGACGTAAAGCTACATGAACGTACGATTGGCAAGTATCCAGCCAGGCATGGTTTTCGTCGCCTTTCTGTGCGCCCGGAGCATCCCAAAACTGATCCCGCTGCACAGCAGGCTTTTAAAAAAACCTTGCCAGCCTCATAGCCGATACCCTGCCAAAACATGCAAAGGGGAAGCCGCTTGAGGTATGGTTTCAGGATGAAGCCCGCGTTGGGCAGCAGGGAACCCTCACCCGCAAATGGGCCAGGCGTGGAACCCGCCCGCGCGCACCACGTGATACGCGCTGCAAATGGAGCTATATCTTCGGCGCAGCCTGTCCTGCCTGTGGCACGGCGGCCGGGCTGATCCTGCCTTGCGTCAACGCCGAAGCAATGGGGCTGCATCTCGATGGGATCGCAAGGACAATCGCACCCGGCGCACATGCCTTGCTCATCATCGACGGGGCTGGTTGGCACGGAGCAAAATGCTTGCAGGTGCCAGATAATACTACACTCGTAAAACTGCTCCCATACTCACCGGAATTGAACCCAATGGAAAACGTCTGGGCCTATCTGCGGTCGAACAAACCCGCTATCTCTGTCTTCGACACATATGAAGAAATCCTCGAAAAATGCGCCCAGGCCTGGAACTTCTTTGCGAACGACCCTGAACGCATAACTTCAATCACAGATCGAGAATGGATAAAGGTCAATTAATTGGGCCGTTGGTATCAGGTTGATCTTACGCTCTTGTGCAGAGGGCCGGATAAACCGACCGCGCTCAAGGCGCTTGGTGAACAGACACGCCCCCTGACCATCCCACCATATGACTTTAATCTGATCTCCGCGCCGCCCGCGGAACAAAAACAGATGGCCGGAGTAAGGATCACCCGCCAAAACCTGCTCGGTCTGTGCTGCCAGGCCGTTAAACCCGCGCCGCATATCCGTAACACCCGACGCCAGCCAGATCTTTGCATCCGCCAGAACAGGGATCATGCCGCCAGCCCCCGCGCCGGTTCAAGAACAAACCCTGCATCAACACCATCGCTCACGCTCAGCCTGCGCCCGTTCTCAAGCGTGATCTCTATCCGGGAACCAGCTTTAGGCAGCACTTCCGGCTGCACGGCTGCGGCATCGTGATCGCCGCCTGAAATCTCAACAGGCATGAAACCCGCAGCGTCCGACGCTTCCGGCTGGAACCGGGCATCGCCGCGCCACGCATAAATCCGATTGGCGCCCACACCGTGCTTCTTGGCCACCATCGGCACACTCACGCCATCAGCATGGCTCTCCGCCACAAGCCGCCGTTTAAACTCATCCGAGTATTTGGAACCTCGCCCACCCCGTCGCCTGCTCATCAGCAAAATCCTCATATCGCGCCAGCCATACCGCCAGCTTCGCGCAATAATCGCATCTCACATCATGCCAAAATAGAGGGGGTTCCCTTGATGCTTACTCATGTTGTGATTGCTGTCCGTTGTCACAGGCCCCCGGCGCTTGTTCGGGCGTGGGGACACCTTGTTTTCCTTCATGATCAGCGCCACCCGCCGCTCGGAGACGGTTTCGCCATCGGCCACCGGGTCCTGATGGATCCGCTTTGATCCGTAACATTTCCTGCTGGCTTTGAAGAAGGTCCTGATCCCGGGCAGCAGCTCCGGATCCCGAGCGTCTCGATCTGCTTGCCGCTGATCCCTCGCCGGTTGACTGGCCAGGAAGCCATAAAACCAGCCTCGGGAGATACCAGAGAACCCTGCAAAGCGTGGAAACCGCGTATTGAGCTTTATGGGCAGTGACGAATCCGCGCTTGTTCTCCTTGCGAAGACGGGCCGGTTCCGCTGCATCCGCCTTCCGCCGCCGCCTGGCTTCAGCTGTGCCGAACGCTTCGGTCTCAAGCTGCCAGGTCTTCAACTGCGTGCCGGTGATACCAGGCTCCCTGGCAACGCTGCCCTGTGTCGCGCCCGGTTCATAAAGCCGCTCAACCGCTGCTGCCTTATACTCGTCCGTATAGGTCCGTCGACGGTGTCCCGTTTCGTGCCCCTTTCATGGACAGGGGTAAAGTACCCCACTGTCCGGAAATAGGGACGAAGTCCAGCCTCGTCCCATTCGGGATACGAGGCGATTTGGGCCCGCGATCGTCAGGCCCTGCTGTTAGGCGCGTTTTTTCACCAGCTACATCATCGCTATTATGAATGTAACTATGGCAACGCAGAAATGCCCTGGGACAGATGGTTCGGCACCTATCATGACGGGTCCGAAGACGCCACAAAACGCACCCGTAATCGCAAGAGGGAGATGCATGCCAAGGGCAAGTAGCAGACTACGATAGCCGTCATTGATCCACTTTGCAGCATTCGTCAGTAATGGGATGTACCGGCTGCTTCACCCAGCAGGCCAGCCTCGCCACGTTGCACATACCGGTCGTACCAGCGGTAGCATGTGGTGCGAGGAATGCCCAGTTTGGCCAGCGTCAGGCGGGCTGACAGGTGGCTTTCTTCGACCAGTCGAATGATCTCTAACTTTTCAGATGCGGGGTACCTCATTCGTGATCGTCCCCATCGCCTGTCATGCTTTTTTTGAGAAGACGCAGTTCAAGTGTTTGTTCCGCCACGACCTCCTTCAGGTCACGGGCATCACGGCGCAGATCATTGACTTCGTCAGACGTGGCAGCACGGGCCGTGTCGCCAGCCAGTCGACGCTTCCCAGCTTCCAAATTGTTCACATTTTGTTCTAACCGTGAGTTAAAGATAAATGCATTAACGTTGCGTGCGAAAGCGGTCTTAACTTGAAATCCACCCTCCTGTCGTATATGTCTCCCCTGTCGTCTATGATCGGGTGAGCTTCCAAGCGATACGGCGACCTGCCAGCCATGCTGGTCCCCAGTGGGGCGCAAGAGGACCCCGACCCGAGCGCAAGCTCGCGATGTAGGTCCTGCGGGGCCTATTTTCGTTTTTGGAGCAAACTTTAGCGGCGGCGGATTTGTACGGCTGGCCCAAGCGGCGTCTGGACACCGCGCGCAACAGCATCGACCAAGCGCGGGAATGACACCGGACTCGCCCATTTGGTCATATTGTCTTTTTCATACGCGGATCGAACGATGACAGCGATATCAGCATCTTTGTGTGTGGAACGTGTGGGATCGAAAAACACCGCATATGGCGGCGTCCCTGCCATCCCGCGCAGAAAGAAGAAATTTCGACCTGTAGACGCTGTGGCCCCCGATGGTGCTGAAGAGTAGTGGCAAATCGTGAGACAGTTCCCAGCGTCTTTCATCGAAAGCACGCCAGTCTCCTGGCCTACGGCTGTAGATCAGATCGGGAGTGTGGTCGGCTGGATCGAATACCGTCGTGAAAACGTGGTCCTCGAACGTTACCCGAACGGAATAATCCGTTTCGTTGTGTGTGACGTTGAAGACGAATGGATCAAGATGGGCCAGATCAAAGACCTGACCCCTGATCTTCTTGTTTTTGAAGTGGGGCATGGCTGATCAGTCGCTATCTTTCACGACCCGCAGTTTGGGCTTGCCCTTTTTGGCAGTCTTGGCCTTCTTCCCGGCCACCTTAGCTTCGCGCTCTTCGATCTTCTCTTTGGCATAAGGCATGACTTCCTTGATCAAGCCATCAAAGGAATATTCGTTCGTGAGATTGCCAGTCTCCTTATAGCTCCGCTGGTGACGCTCGATCAAACCAAGATCGACCAGTCCTGAAATAATGCGCGTGACATGGCGCGGGCTGCGGCCAACCGCTTCGGCGATAGTTCCAATTGCAGGGCGTGGCCGTCCGTCTTTTGTCCACCAAAAGGTGCAGAGGAAAAGAAGAATGTTCACTTCAAGCGGGGTGAGGCCAAGAGCTTTTTGCCGCTCTAGGATAACACTTGGAAAAACGGTGAACCCGCTCTCCATCAGGGTCTTCGACCATTTCTTCTCGTTTTCTCGGAGCGGTTTTTCCTGCTCCTTGGGTTTGGTTTGCTGTGCCATAATGATACCTCTAAATCGTTGTTAACCGGTTATATGCACGCTCATTGCAGCTCGATCAAACCGACTGGGGTGACACTAGCGACAGGGGCCGAGGGATACTCGGATAGTCCACTTGGGGTCATGTTGGGGAAGTATGGTTGAATGGAATTCTACTTTGGGCGACAGGTGCGACAGGGGGATTCCTGCCATGGGTAGCAGGGGCCTGAGACGCAAACGTCACCCCCACCTGACACCTATGTCGGTAGATTAGGCGCATTTTTCTAGGGGTCAAACGAGAAAAAGCCCGATTCAGCAGAGATTTGCGCTTTTACACGACCGTTCGTGCGATAGCACGCTGTAATGTGCTTCGGTTCACGCCCAAGATTTTAGCCATGCCTGATACGGTTTCGCGTTTCGCCTCAATGGCGGCTTTAGCCCGAATTATTCTTAAGGGGTTGGTGATGGTAGCGTAACCTTTTGGAAAGTTGTATTTTTATGCTGTCGATGCGAAAAAGCGCAGTTTTCAGGAGCCACAGCTCACCATGGAGCAGTTTAGCGCGTCCGCGCCAGTTTTGTCACCCGTGAATGGCAAGCCTGTGCTGCTCAATTTCGACGGCGCGGAGATGAGTTCCGATGCCGGCCTGGCGCTTTTGCGGGAGGTGGAACGCCGGCACGACATGGCGGGTCTTCTGTCGTCCTGCCTCACGGACCTGCGCGACCCTAGGAAGGTCAGGCATAGCCTGGAGGACATCATCCGTTTCCGGATCATGATGATTGCGGCGGGGTATGAGGATGGCAATGACGCCGCTGATCTGCACCATGACCCGTCTTTCAGGATCGCGCTCGAGCGCAACCCGGAGACGGGTGCGGCGCTGTACTCGCAGCCCACAATCCCGCGGATGGAAAACCTGCCCGACGTGCGTGATCTGATCCGGATGGCACGCAGCATGCCGTTATTCAAACCCCGGCGGTCGGGGTGCCGAACGCCGAAATGACCGGGCTTGCGCAAAGGTTGGGAACACGGGCGAGCGGCTTTTTGCCCAAGAAGGATTCGCCTGAGAGAAAAGCTCTAATAACTGAGCGTAACGATCTGGCTGCCCGCCAATGGTTAGGCACGGTCAAAACTGATGTGCTGGAACAGATCAAGCGGCTGAAGGCCGTTGATGCTTGTCTTATGACTTTCCCTGGGTTTCATGCGAAGTTTGAGTCGAAGCCAGTCACGCCATATATGGCGTGACTGGCTTCGACGGTCGCTGGATCGTGAGGGGCCTGGTTGTAATGAACCGTTTGATAGTTTGATCAGCCACCGTCTTCGCATGAGGCCTGAACGGATACGCAGCAGCCGCCGGCTCTGCACGACAGGCACAGGACATCGAAGATAATGAAGGACAGCATCGGGATCGACATCTCCAAAGCGCATTTGGATGTCTACCGCACGGGGACGGGGCAGCATGCCCAATTCGACAACACCGCTTCCGGCTTTCGCGTGCTCAAGCGCTGGATCGGGAGCGAACAGCCACAAATCGTGGTCTTTGAACCAACGGGTGCTTACCATGCCTCCTTTGAGAAGACGTGCTCAGGCAAATTGCCTCTGGTGAAGATCAATCCACTACAGGCCCGCCGCTTTGCCCAGGCGCATGGAACGCGTGCCAAAACAGATGCCGTTGACGCGCGCATCCTGGCCACGATGGGCTCGGCGTTTGATCCGGTACCGGACAGGCCCTACAACAGGAATGAACGTGAACTCAAAGAGTTGCAGATCGCGCGGATGACCCTGGTCAAGGACAGAACCCGTCTGTTGAATCGGGTAAAGACACAGACTTTGGCCTTCACGCGCCGCCGGACGAAGGCACGGCTGGCCCGGGTTGAACGTCGGATCGCAGCTCTTGACGATGAGCTCGGGACGCGTCTGCGTGATTGTCGGAAAAGGACTCGCGCACATGATATTCTCCGCTCCATTCCCGGCATCGGCGAGATCGCTGCCGTCGCCATCCCGGTCGAATTTCCAGAGATTGGAACACTGGACCGCAGGAAGGCAGCCGGTCCGGCAGGCCTCGCACCCATGACGCGACAGTCCGGGCAATGGCGCGGCAAGGCCTTCATTCAGGGCGGTCGTAAATTCCTGCGCGACGCTCTTTACATGCCGGCTCTCGTCGCGGCACGCCACAACCCTGACCTCACAAGGAAATACCAGGCCATGATTGCAGCCGGAAAGCCTGCCAAAGTCGCTCTCACCGCGCTCATGAGAAAACTGATCGAGATGGCAAATGCGCTTGTCAAGGCTGACCGCGAATGGTCGCAAAATTCTCCTTGATCAAGACGGATACTATCAACGAAGGCTTCAATAAACCGAACCGGGTTATCTGACCCCACATAGTCGTCCACAGCTTCAGGCAACAACAAGAGCTGGGATCGGGAAATTCCGGAAATATGTGACATGACCAAAAGTACCACCAAAGCCACTCCAGGGGAATCCCATTCGGGTTTTCACACGGTCTGGGGTGTTTTACGAGGCCGTTGCCCGGGTGCCGGAGGGGCGAAAATTTTTCAACAACGAGGCTGTGGCCGTTCCGGCGATTGGTGAGGCAATGCTGAACGGTGAGCTGGAATATCACAAGGGCAATCATGCGGTGGCGTATAATCATCTGCGCGAAGCGGTGCGGCGGGATGATGCGCTGGCCTATTCAGAACCCTGGGCCTGGATGCATCCGCCAAGGCACGCATTGGCGGCACTACTGGCAGAGCAGGGGCATTACGATGAGGCCGAAGAGGTGTATCGCACTGATCCGGGGCTGAATGAACAATTACAACGCTGTGCGCGGCACCCCGGCAATATTTGGTCTTTGCATGGGCTGGTGGAATGTTTGCGCCGCCGTGGGGAGACAAAAGAGTTGCCGGGGTTTGAGCAGCATCTGGCAGAAGCACAGTCGCGGACGGATGTGGCGATTACCTCATCCTGCCTGTGCCGGGCCATGACGGCCTGTTGTGGGGCGGGTTAGAGTATCGTTCGCCAATAATGAGGCTGAACGGGATTTGCGTATGGGCAAAGTGCGGCAGAAGATTTCGGGCTGCTTCAGGGCTATGCGGGGGCACAGACATTCCGCTGCCTGCGCACCGTCACATGCACCGCACAAAAACAAGGCCGGTCGGTCATTGAAACACTGATGAAATCGCCGGATCGTCTGATCAGCGCAATGCGCACCGGGCGGAAACAGGCGTTGAGCCGCGTGGGGAATTGTCCGAGGTGGATCTGCGTAAACGGCGCGGGGCTCTGAAGGACGGAATTTACGCCTGTCTCAAGGTGAACTGATCGATAACCCGCCAGCGAGCCGCCCATAGACCGCTTGCCCGACCAGTCCGCCGATCCGGTGGTCCTGCCCTGTCGGCTGTCGCGCGACGCCGCCGAAGCCGGACCGGACAGTCCGGGCGCATCATCAAGTTCGCGCATCAAGGGGAGACCGCCATCTGGACTGAACTGCGTGCCCGGAAACTCCAGCCACACCCGGCTGTCAAAACCCACCCGGCACCCCGCTCGGAACCCGCACTCGCATCGTCGTCACCACCCTGAGTAATGTGGCCAATGCCGCGATCAGGGACAGCGAAACCGGCGGTTTGCCCGGGGACTGCGGGTAAGGATCCCTCCAGCCTGAATCCCCGAAACGGATGATGAAATACGCCTGCAGAGACTTCCCGTGTATCCGGGGGTATTTCCGCCCGGGTAAAGCGTCTTTGTTGAAATCATCGATTTTCAACCTGCTGATAACACGGTATAAAACCGCTCCAGATCTGCAGGGGACAAAACCGGCGGTGTGGCTGGCTGTGCGGTCAGTATGCTGCCAACCGGTCTCTCCCGGATTTCTCCGGAAATTCAGGGAAAAAAACAGGGGGAAAATTGCCCGGGTACAGGAACCTGTCTGTGGCCGTATCTGTGGCAGGGTGCAGGCCCGCAATTTCCTGCCGGACTCCTGTTCCTGTATGGAATGTTCCTGCGTGGAACGGACCTGCGGTCGGCGGACCATCCCTGCATAAAACCGCAGACTGAACCGGACCGCCGCGCCGGTTTTCACGACCGGAAACGCTGGGCTCAGGGCACCGGTCAGGACGGAGTGCAGGGCGGGGCTGTCCATGGTGTCGTTCCCGGCCTTGCCTGCGGTGGCGTTACAGGGCGGACCGGTCCGGCACATGTCAATCCGGTGATCAGCCACCGGCATCCCGACATCTGTCCGGATGAAACCCGGGGTCGCGCAATTCCCCCGGCCCGGGCCGGAGCAGATCCCCGTCCCGGCAAAAATGGTGTTGCCCCGGCGAACAGGACGGGACCGGTAAAACCGGGTCCCCTGATCGGCGCCGGGACCTGCCGGACCTGATGCGCAGTACGGGTGCGGGAATTCCGCGTGCAGGGCAGCCGATTTCCGGGCACGGGGTTTCAGGACACGGGGTTTCAGGACACGGGGTTTCAGGGCACGGGGACATCCGGCGGCAGCCGCCCGGTCTCCGGAATGGGGGCAGGACCGGAGCACGTCCCGTCGCGCGCAGGGTTTTTTGCCGCTGGCCATGCCGGGATTCCTGCGGTTTTTTTAACCGGCGGTATCGCGCAAATTCCGGCGCGACCCCTTCGGCGGTTTCCCCGCGCGTTTCGGGAGGGCATTTCGTTTCGGAAAAATACCCGTTTCGTTTCAGATTTCAGTCGGGAAAAAATTGATCAATGGAGTCAATGTGTTGCCGGGCACGAAAATCTGAAACGAAACGAAACGCAAAAAAATCGCCACGCAGAAGTGTGTAAGTGCGGCGGATCACACCCACGAGCCCTCCCGCCGGGAAGGACCCGTCATTTCCGGGAGCCTGATTCAAAATAGTTTGATGTTTTTCAAGCCCTTGCGAAACGGTGCGTCTTGCGTTTGATATGGGCGATGAAGTCCCGGGCCTCGGCACTTTCGATGGTTTTCTCCCAATCCCTTGCCGGTCGGCGGCGTCGCCCGGGCCAGGCGAAAGTGCGTTCGACGACCCGTCTGCAGGATTTTACGCCGCCGTTGACAAATTTTCCTTTTCGCAAATCAGGAGCAAAGCTGTGAGCGCAGACGGTCCATCTCCCGGCGCTCCCGGTCGGTGTATTGAAGCCGGTAGGTCAAAACGATCCTGTGAAAGCGGGTGACATACCGGCACTGGAAAGCCTGGTTTGGCGGAAGCCATTCCAGCGGCCCCTTTGCCCCCTTCTGTCGGTTTGCAGATGCCGGGACGGCGAAAAGATTGACGGGATCATTGGCAAATTTCCGGCGCAGATCCGCACCCCATTTGTCGGCGCCATGCGCATGCGCCCAGGCGAGGGGCACCATGTGGTCAATATCCAGATCCCCGGAGTTCGTGTGGATTTCACCGGTATAAGAGTCTGACTCAAAAGTTTATGTTTGAACAGAATGCCTTGCTATCCGCCTTGTCAAGAGACGAATACCGGCAACCAAAACCCATGCTACGGAACTTTCAACGGTTGCCTCCCGATCTTTTGCCAAACGACGGCAACGTCCCGGCCACGCGAATGTTCGCTCGACAACCCATCTTCGTGGTGGAAGAACGAACCCCTCGGCTTTGTCAGAGCGCTTGATAATCTCCAATGTCCATTTTCCCTGCAGGGCCAAAGCATCCCGAAGCTTTGGCCCTGCATATCCTGCGTCCGCAAAGATGTGCCCCAGCCGCGGGAAGCGGATGCGCAGTGCTTTGAGAACATCCACAGCACCATCCCGATCCTGTATATCGGCGGCGTGAACAAGGATCAGTAACAGGAAACCTTGCGTGTCTGTCACGATGTGACGCTTGCGCCCTTTGATCTTTTTGCCCGCATCAAAGCCTGAAATGCCGCCGCTTTCTGTTGTTTTTACGCTCTGGCTGTCAATAACGCCCGCAGTGGGGCTCGCCTCACGGCCCGACAATTCGCGCGCCGCCATCATTGACAGATGGTTGATCCGGTGTAACAGACCGTTGTCGCGCCAGTCGTAAAAACAGTTCTGCACAGTCGAGATCGCCGGGAAATCCTGCGGGATCATGCGCCACTGACATCCCGTGGTCGCCATATACATAATCGCGTTCACAACACGGCGCAGATTCGTCTTGCGAGGGCGACCACCTCGCTTCGCGGCAGGTAACAGGGGCCGAACAAGCGCCCATTCCTCCATAGTTAAATCGCTTGGATAAAAGCCCGTTTTACGCCTGTGCTCTGCGCGGGTGATGTCTGTCCACGTCATGGGATCCTCCAGTTTCTTTCAAAACCAATGAATCATAAACACGTGATATCACTCAACTACTTTTGGAACAGACTCTAAGGGTCATTCCAGCGACCGTGGGTCACGGTGCATCTGGACTTTGCAAGCTTCACCGGCGCAGTCGACAGTTCCTGAAGCAGCTCATGGCGCGCATTTTGACAGTCCCCGTCCTCATCGATCCAGTGATCGTAGAGGTGGCGGTCATATGGAACGCTTACACCTGACACGGCGCGCGCGGAGGGGGCAGCCGTGGCCGTTTCGACCGCTGACAGTGCTGCATCGCCGGAAAACCCTTTATAGGCCCGGCCATTGAGAAGGCACTCAGGCATTGTCCCGAAGGCCTTGTAGTTTTTCGTTTTCGCAAACCACCTGGAATTTGCGTCGTGGCAAATCCCGGAACCGGAAAGCTTCACCGTATCCGCAGCAGCCGGACCGGGCGATACAGGAAGCAGGCCGGTCGCCACCCGCATCGGCGCCGGATGCGGGTTCGCGGGGGACCGGGCGATACAGGAAGCAGGCCGGTCGCCACCAGTAGAGAGAAATGCAGTAGTTTGCGCAAGGCAAGTACAGCATCGGTTCCCGGGGACATGGATCGTCCTCTCCGTTCTCCGCCCGGATGCGGCTTCATGGTTTTTGACCCTTTCGCTGTAAAGCGGTGGTCGATAATCCTCATCCCGGGTCACATTTCTGACCTCTTTGAAAGACTTCCGCATGATTGACCGAGTATTCCACGGCATATGGGCACCTGTTCCAGGCTGATGTGGCCAGCCGTGCGAAGCCGACCGCATGGCTTTCGGGAAATCCGTAGCAGCCGAACCCTTCGATCTGTGCAAAACAACGTCCGGCAATCTCCGCTTCATATCCGCATATCCGCGCGACAGCATTCCGGAGATAAACCGCTCCCGAAACGCCCTGATCATATACCCGCAAGGCGAGGTTCACCGCAGTTTTGCATCATCCGCTTCTATTGTCGTGTACATGATGTCCTCCATCAGGGGGATACGCTTCAAGGCGCGTCCATTCATCAAGCCATGCGCTGAAGCAGTCAGGGTTTTCCACTCCCGGAGCCGGTCTCCATCGCGTAGGATTACGGCTGTCTGCAGGAACCGCCGTGCCCAAATGTCGCGGCGTGTTTCGAGGAATTTCCAGAGTCCGGTTTCAATACTGCGCGCGGTACGCGCGGTCGCGACGATCCGGCGGGTCTCTTCCGTATCCTCGAACCAGCTGTCTGCAAGCGGCTCCAGGAGATCCAGCGCAAGATCATCGTTTACCCAACGTCCTAGCCCGGATAATTCATGACGATATGGCGAGGGTTGTGTAATACCAACGGCCCAATTAATTGACCTTTATCCATTCTCGATCTGTGATTGAAGTTATGCGTTCAGGGTCGTTCGCAAGGAAGTTCCAGGCCCGGGCGCATTTTTCGAGGATTTCTTCATATGTGTCGAAGACAGGGATAGCGGGTTTGTTCGACCGCAGATAGGCCCAGACGTTTTCCATTGGGTTCAATTCCGGTGAGTATGGGAGCAGTTTTACGAGTGTAGTATTATCTGGCACCTGCAAGCATTTTGCTCCGTGCCAACCAGCCCCGTCGATGATGAGCAAGGCATGTGCGCCGGGTGCGATTGTCTTTGCGATCCCATCGAGATGCAGCCCCGTTGCTTCGGCGTTGACGCAAGGCAGGATCAGCCCGGCCGCCGTGCCACAGGCAGGACAGGCTGCGCCGAAGATATAGCTCCATTTGCAGCGCGTATCACGTGGTGCGCGCGGGCGGGTTCCACGCCTGGCCCATTTGCGGGTGAGGGTTCCTTGCTGCCCGACGCGGGCTTCATCCTGAAACCATACCTCAAGCGGCTTCCCCTTTGCATGTTTTGGCAGGGTATCGGCTATGAGGCTGGCAAGGTTTTTTTAAAAGCCTGCTGTGCAGCGGGATCCGTTCCGGGATGCTCCGGGCGCACAGAAAGGCGACGAAAACCATGCCTGGCTGGATACTTGCCAATCGTACGTTCATGTAGCTTTACGTTGAATTCTTCTTCAACGCGGACCTGCAAATCGGCACAGCGCCACCGCACAGCGCCATCTTTTGCCGGGTCAGGCCCGGCCTCGACCCAAGCCACAAACAGCGCCTGTTGCTCCAGGGACAGGCGTGGCCTTGCACCCTTGCCACACCGATCAGAAAGCCCACCAAGGCCCTCTGCATTGCAGCGATGCACCCGGTCTCCGAGAGTTTGGCGATCCATACCGCTGCTACGGGCCGCTGTTGCGCGGTCCACATCGTCAAGCACCAGCGCTATGGCGAGTATTCGACGGACAACACGACCATCCCTGGTTCGCTTTGCAGCACAACGCAAATCCTGCGCGGACATATCTGTGCGCGTAATCTTGACTGCCCCACCCATGAGCACCTCCTTGCTTCTGGAGGCCATTGATTCAGAAATGCAGTAAATTTGAAATCACAAAAGTGAGTCAGACATTAAGGCCGCTGGTATAAGTTATTGGAATTTGGTATTTTTCGGTTTCTGAAGCCAAAAATTCCATTTTCCGGAGCACCCCCCCTCACCATGCCAAATCCTGCCTTTCTGCATCCCTCTTTGTCACCCCTGAACGGCAAGCCCGTGTTGCTCGATTTTGACGGCGCGCAGATGAGCTCCGATGCTGGTCTGATGCTCTTGCGAGAGGTCGAGCGCCGGACCGATCCGGCTGGTCCTATTGTATCGTGTCTCACCGATCTGCGGGCACCGGGCAAGGTGCGGCACAGCCTGGAAGAGATCATGGGGTTCCGGATCATGATGATCTCGGCTGGATATGAGGACGGTAACGATGCGGGTGATCTGCGCCATGACCCGAGCTTTAGGCTCGCGCCGGAGCGTGACCCCGAGACCGGCGGAGCGCTGTGCTCCCAGCCTGCGATCTCGCGGACGGAGAACCTGGCTGAATTGCCCCGGGTTTACCGGAGACTGAACCTCCTCCGACTAAAGTCAGAGGGTTCAGTGGGTCATGAGCGCCTTCGGCGCACGTTTGAATGTTTTTCCGACTAAAGTCGGAGGCTTTAGACCAGATTGTGGAAAGTAAAACACTCCAAAGGTGAGCCTTATGACGAGGAAAAGACATACCCCCGCCTATCCAGCCGAACTGCGTGACCGTGGTGTCCGGCTTTTCCGTGAACACCGGTCAGAATATGCCAGTAATACAGCAGCTTGCCGTGCGATTGCGCCGAAGCTTGGGTGTTCGCCAGACAGCCTACGCATCTGGTGCCAACAAGCCGAACGGGATGCGGGCCAGCGCGACGGGCTGACCTCTGCAGAGAAGGATCGGATCAAGGATCTTGAGCGTGAGGTTCGGGAACTGCGCCAGGCTAATGAGATTCTGAAGAAGGCATCTGCTTATTTTGCTCAGGCGGAGCTCGACCGCCCGTTCCGCAAATGATTGCTTTCATTGAAGAGCATCGAAACGCCTTCGGTGTCGGGCCGGTCTGCAAGCTTCTGCAGATTGCACCTTCGACATTCTACGCTCGCGCTGCGATTGTCCGTGACCCTGATCTGGCCTCTGATCGCGCCAGGCAGGACATCGTAGATCGAGAGAAGATCAAAGAAGCCTATGACGATAGCGGATGCCGATATGGCGCACGTAAAATCTGGCATGAACTGCGCCGAAACAAGCACGACATCGCGCGTTGCACTGTGGAACGGCTGATGAAAGTTACGGAAATACAGGGCGTTGTGCGTGGTCAAAAGCCAATCACAACCAACCCTGATACGTCCCGGCCATGTGAACCAGACCGGGTTTACCGGAGAGCATAAAGCCTGGAAGGTAGACTATGATCAAAGGAAACTCAGGAAACCGATTTTCGACAGAGGTGCGTGCGCGTGCTGTACGTTTGGTTCCGGAGAATGAACCGGATTACCCCTCTCGATCGAAAGCGGTTGCTTTGATTTCAGACAAGACAGGATGTAGCCCCGGGACGTTGCGGGACCGGGTCAGGAAGCAGGCTGTTGAAAGCGGTGATCATGACGGCATGACGCAGTCCGACCGTGAAGAACTGAAGGCGCTGCAACGCGGGAACCGTGAGCTGAAGCAAGCGAACGACATTCTACGCAGGGCGTCGGCTTTTTTCGCGGCGGCGGACCTCGACCGCCTGCGGAGGAAATGATCATGTTCATTGCGGATCATCGCGCGGAGCACGGCGTCGAGGCGATTTGCAGGGTTTTGCCAATCGCGCCCTCTACTTACTATCATCCCCAAACCGTTCAGCGTGATCCAGAGAAAGCTTCTCTGCGCGCGCAGCGAGATGCTGTTTTATGTCCCGGGATTACAGAGCGATGGGAGGCCGGCACTGAACCTCCTCCGACTAAAGTCAGAGGGTTCAGTGGTTCATGAGCGCCTTCGGCGCACGTTTGAATGTTTTTCCGACTAAAGTCGGAGGCTTTAGACCAGATTGTGGAAAGTAAACGCTATGGCGCGGTGAAAGTTTGGTATGATCTCATTGCAGCAGGTGGGAATGTCCCCCGATGCACGGTCGTCCGCCTGATGAAAGTGATGGGGCTTCAGGGTGTTACGCGTGGGAAAGGGAAGAAAACAACACAAAGCAATCCTGCCCTTCCATGTCCTGAAGACAAGGTAAACCGTGTCTTCAAAGCACCCGCGCCGAACGTTTTGCGGGTGGCGGACTTTACGTATGTCCGCACGGCCGTTGGCTTTGTCTATGTGGCATTTATCATCGACGTCTTCGCTCGCTGCATCGTTGGCTGACAGGTGTCGTCCTCGCCCAATACCAAACCGGTTCTCGACGCGCTGGATCAAGCGCTGGCCGCCCGAAACCCTGACCGCGACAGCCTCACCCATCACAGCGACAGGGGTGTCCAATATCTGTCGATTAAATATTCCGAGCGTCTTGAAGAGGTAAAAACTGGTGCTTCGATCGGGAGCGTCGGCGACTCGTATGACAACGCCTTGGCTGAGACCATAAACGGTCTCTACAAGGCCGAAGTCATCGAACATGAAGGTCCATGGAGCGGCAGGAAAGACGTCGAATTGGCTTCCCTCAACCGGGTGCATTGGTACAACGAAAAACGCCTCTACGGCCCACTCGGGTACATCTCACCAGCAACAGCGGAAAGGGACTTCCACTATACAGACTGCGCGATTATGATAGCCGCAGCATAGGAACTCAAACCTCTCCGATAAACCCGGTCTGGTTCAGTCCGACTGGCTGACCAAGCTGTTCGATAAGCTGCCTGGCGCAGAGAAACACTTGGTCGTCGGCAACCATGATCTGGAACCCACGCAGGCGCTGCCATGGACTAGCGTCTCGCATCTGGCTGAGGTCAGCGACGGGCCGCAGAGGCAGGCGCACACGCTCTGCCACTACCCGATGATCACGTGGAACCACGCGCGCCGGTACGCGCTCCAGATCTTCGGCCATGTCCACAATAACTGGAAAGGCTCACGCAACAGCGTGAACGCAGGTGTCGATGTTTGGGTTTACATGCCCGTGCGCTTTGAGGACATCGCGCGGCGCGCAAAAACCCTGCCCGTGAACAAGCACTGGACCGATGTCGAACATAACGCGAAGGAGATCTGAAATGTCCCGATCCTACGCCGAGAACGCCATGAAGAACAGCGACAAGCTCTTCAAAAAGGTAGAGCACAAGCGCGCCAGGCGGGCGCTGAACGCATGCGATCTGACCGAAGATGAGCCACCAGCGGAAAAGACTGTTGGCAACCCGTGGAGCGCCCCGAAGGATGGCAAACGATGGATTGACCCAGAACGCTTCCCCAAGATTTTTAGAAAGTGAAACTGATGGCACGATTTCTGGTCTGGAGTGATCTGCACGATGAGTTCTGGGGCGGCTTCGATCTGCCTGACCTGTCTGCCCCAGTGGATGGGGTTCTGATTGCTGGCGACACGCACACCATGGGCCGTCATCTAGACATTCCAGCGCAGGCCGCCCGCAAGTATGGCTGCCCGGTCGTTGTGATCTGGGGCAATCATGAAGCCTATGGGTCGATCTGGTCCGAACTGCTGACTGATGAGAGTAGTCAACTTGAGTCCCTACGCAACGAAGGCCTGGACATTCGTGTGCTCGATGGCGCGGTAACAGAGGTTGCTGGCGTGCGCATCATCGGCGCGACCCTCTGGACCGATTTGGCGCTCTATTCACCATTCGAATATCTGGCACGGATGATGGTGTCTGCGTACATGCAAGACTACCGCACCATCCGAACAGCACCCAAGATCCGCTTTACAATCGACGATATGTTGGATCGCCACGCGCAGGACAGAGCTGCGATCCTTAGCGCTCTCAGAGAACCGTTTGACGGCCCCACCGTGGTCATGACCCACCATCTGCCGCTTCGCGAACTCATCTCGCCAGCGCGCACAATCGGGGGCCATGAAAAGCGCGCAATGAACAATGGTTTTGCCAGTGACCTCTGGAACGAAATCCGAAGCTTCGACATCCACACATGGATTTGGGGGCATAGCCACGAAGGCGAAGACTGGACAGGTGAAGGGGACTACGGACCGATCCGTTTCGTCTCGAACCAGCGGGGATATCCAGGTGAAGAAACCAGGTTCGACTCTGCCTTCTTGCTGGAGGTCTGAGCTGGCGATGCAGGGTGATAGCGCTATGGCCTCCCACAATCACTCGTTTGTTGCTCAGCCCGTGATAATGCAATAGCATACTGGCAATATTTCAAGTCTATCGGGGATTGGTTTTGCTATGGCGCTATCAGAATTATACGCAAACACCAGCGCTACTGGCTTCACAATCAATTTCTTCATGAACGCGGGACCGCGCCCTAGATCTGGATTGCTTGCAGCACCTTTCTTCAGCACCAATGAACCCATTACGACACTTACCGATAAGGGATGTGATGTCAGACTAATCGTCCGGTTCTCACCGATCACGACACCGCAGGCACTGCGGCAAGCCTTTGAGAACGCCAGGGTTAAAGTTCGTTATTTCGCCGACGCCAAGTTTCACACCAAGCTCTACATTATCGACGATGCTGCGCTTGTGGGGTCCGCAAACCTCACTCACAACGGCCTACAAGCAAATCGTGAACTTTCAGTTCTGTTGAAACAGGATCGGGATGAGACCTTCTACGCACTCCCCGGACTGTTTGACGATCTATGGAATGACGCAGACGTGTTGAACGAAGAAACCCTCTGCGAATATGAAAAAGCGTTCAAATCTAAAGAGAAACCGCAGAATGAGGACGCCTTCGAGAAGTTCATTCACCAGTTCGTAAAGCCTGCTGCTCCCAAGAGCATCGTCGTTGGTAGCGAAAAGAAATCGAAAGAGCGCGCCTTCATCCAAGGTTTTCGCAGAAAATATGATGAAATTCTGGTGCCTGCGCACCATGAAATCCTCGAAGTCGCCCAACAGTACGGCTTCGGGCGAGCCGAATATGCGGGGCAGGATCCTCAGATCGAGATGGGAAGGTTTCTCGGGTGGCTACGACTGACACAAGGCAGCGGCGATGGCTGGCGAGAGACCTCGTTGCTCAGTCATCCGAAGGATAGGGCCGCGCGGATCGCCGAATATGTGCAGATCTGGCAATCTGCGGACGATACTGACAAGGGAGATACCTATCCCGCATCGGCAGAGATCGAAAACATCGCGGACATTCGGACCTACCTTTGCGATCCAAACGAGTTGGCCCAACTGAGTTTCGACGATCTGTTCCAATACCTCACCGGCTGCCACGCCTTTTTCGAACGCCTTCGCTTTGTTTCCAAGGATATCGGCGAGGACCTACCCGGTCGCGAGCGGCTGCGTATCGACTTCCAGAATGAAAATACGCTTGAGGATGTTGTTCGAACCGTTCGCTATCTTTTGTCTGGTTCCGGCGATGCAATCGAGCGTGCGTATGACTGCATATACGGCACCTACAAGCTCAATGGCTTCGGAGAGGCCTGCGTTATGGAACTGCTTGGCTGGGGCGACGCAAAACGCCCTCCGTTCAACAACCGGTCTATTCGTGGCATTCGGTTGTTGGGCTTTGAGGTGGAACACTTGGTGGCCGGGGAATAACCACAATCTCAATTGCGGAGGCTACTTCTTCCTTCCGTGCCTACTGTCCGGGACCAGATAAAAGGGTCGGAACTTCTCGGATTTTCGGTCGGCCACTGTCGCGGGCAACGTCGTTCTTTTGCGATTTATTCCGGTTCAGCCAGTTGTCAGTAACTGCCGTAATTCGTTCTGCCGCCGCTCCAAGCCGCTCAAGCGTTTCTCCAAGTCCTTCGCAAACCGTTCGAACTCGCGCTCTAAATTCGCTAATTCGTTCGGTGAAGGGCCTGCGCTCCTCAAGCCAGTTTCGAATGTTGCATTCAGATCTTCTACAGCGCGCAATAATGCCGTCTCAAAGGGCGTCAATTGACGGTGTGACGCAATGGACAAAATCCAGGCCGCCGCATAAGCTTCACGAGTGTCTCAATAACCCTAGGGCGCTACACCTCGTCTTCGCGGTTTCGACGCAGACTTCGCCGCCGCCTTGGTTGGGAGCCGGACAGTTGGCGAGGGTGACGCTGCGCGGCAAGTTCACCACCTGGCCCAATCCGCCAAGGCCACGTATCACGCGCGTCCCTTCGAAACCGAAGGTCGCCAAACCCGGTCCTTGTATCGTTGACGGTCTCTCCGGAAAGGTCAGTTGCACTGCCATCAAGAGTACCCAGAAGGTCAGAAAGACCCCGGCCAGATATGAACCAGACCGGGTTTACCGTTTAACCTCTCCGATAAACCCGGTCTGGTTCAACGAGCAGGCTGGCGATCTCTGGGATGAAATCGTTGCAATTGTCGGCGGTGCGCCGTGGAGTGTGCTTGGGGATCCGTATGACACGGTGCGTTCTCTTGGCGTTCTTGCCACGGTTCGCCGAAACAAGATTACAGTCCAAACAAAAATCGACATCGCAAATCTACCTCACCTCGTAAATTCACTATTGCTGGAGGCAAAGGGACGGCGCGACTGGTCGCATGCTAACCAGTCTCTCCCGGATTTCTCCGGGAATTCAGGGAAAAAACAGGGGAAATACAGGGGGAAAATTGCCCGGGTACAGGGACCTGTCTGTGGCAGGGTGCAGGCCCGCAATTTCCTGCCGGACTCCTGTTCCTGTATGGAATGTTCCTGTGTGGAACGGACCTGCGGTCGGCGGGCAGGGCACGGGTATTGCCAGGGTGTTGGCAACCGGCCTGACCGGCTGTCAGCTGCGCCTGTGCAGACCGGACATCGCCGACCGCCGGTTCACACCGCGCCCCGCTTGCCTCTCCCGGCGGACCATCCCTGCGTAAAACCACAGACTGAACCGGACCGCCGCGCCGGTCTTCACGACCGGAACGCAGGGCTCAGGGCACCGGTCAGGACGGCGGGCAGGACCGGAGCACGTCCCGCCGCGCGCAGGTTTTTTTGCCGCTGGCCATGCCGGGATTCCTGCGGTTTTTTTTAACCGGCGGTATCGCGCAAATTCCGGCGCGACCCCTTCGGCGGTTTCCCCGCGCGTTTCGGGAGGGCATTTCGTTTCGGAAAAATACCCGTTTCGTTTCAGATTTCAGTCGGGAAAAAATTGATCAATGGAGTCAATGTGTTGCCGGGCACGAAAATCTGAAACGAAACGAAACGCAAAAAAATCGCCACGCAGAAGTGTGTAAGTGCGGCGAATGACACCCACAAGCGTCCCCGCCGGGAAGGACCCGTGATTTCCGAACAACGGGAGGGGTGCCTGGTGGCAGCCAACGTGCCTTTGGCAAGCCGTTCCATTCGGTCCCTGCGCCGCAACGCGGCCTTTTCCCGGGGAAAGGGCGGGCGGGTACCCTGAAATCACCCAGCGGATCAGAACTGTACGGTTGGGCGGATCAAATTGCAAGCACTGGCGACATCACTGTCGCTAAAACGCGATTGTGTCGCTGTGGACTTCGTCCCTGTTTCCGGACAGTTTGATTATGGCTCAATTAGCATTGATTATGCGTGCCGACCTGTGACAGAACACACCATGAACAAAATTATGGGGTGCGGCACATGGATCATCAGGCTTTTTTGGTGTGGCTTAACGAGATCGACGACCTTTCCTCGGAACAACGGGCTGAAACCGGACGGCTCGTTGCCGGGGTTTCGTCGCTGGAAAGCGTGATCGATCTCCTTGAGGCGAATGTTCGCGAGGGGCGTATCTGTCCGCACTGCGCTTCGGGCGGTGCGATCATCAGAGGCCATGCAAGTGGCCTGACGAGGTTCTTTTGCAAAAGCTGTCGAAAAACCTTCAACGCGCTGACCGGGACGCCGCTTGCCCGCTTGCGCCACAGGGACAGATGGGCAGAGTTTGCGGCTTCCCTGCGCGACGGCGAAACGGTAAAGGCGTCCGACGGGCGTTGTATGGTGGCCGACACCACAGCTTTTCGTTGGCGTCATCGCTTTCTTCAGGCTGTAACGGTCGGTGCGGTCAGGCTGTGCGGGATCGTCGAAGCCGACGGGACGTTCTTTCCGCACAGCCGGAAAGGGGAGCGTAATCTCTCTCGAAAAGCCCGCAAACGCGGGGGAAAGGCCTCAAAACGCGGATTGTCGGAGGAGCAGGTTCCGGTCCTCGTTGCAGTCGACCGATCAGGCACCACCATCAGTGCTGTCTTGCCTGCGGTGACAGCCGAACATCTCGAAACGGTTCTGCAGCCACGTCTTGACGGGGACGCTCTCCCGGTGACCGATGGCTGCACCGGGTACCCGCCCTGCGCCGCAGAAACGGGCGTCAGCCATGAAAGTCTCAACCGGACCGCCGGAGAACGTGTCCGTGGTGAATTGCACATTCAAACCGTGAACAGTCGGCATGAGCGGTTAAAGACCTTTCCGCGCCGCCATCGGGGCATCGCGACCAGGTACCTGGACAGCTACCTTCGGTGGTTCCACCTTGCCGTCCTTCCGAGCCACCAAACGCCGCGCGCGATACTTGCCGCAGCAGCAGGCATCCTGCCTGTAACACGCCACGCATAATCAATGCTAATTGAGCCTTGATTATTGACCCTATGCGGCCATTTTCCAGGTCATATCTTCGAACGCTTGTTTTGGTGTTTTATAACCGATGGCGGAGTGACGCCTCTGCCGGTTGTAGAAGACCTCGATATATTCGAGGATTGCAGCCCTGGCTTCCGCCCGTGTTTTGAACCGCCGACGGTGAACCAACTCCTTTTTCAATGATGCAGGGAAGCTTTCCATCGGCGCATTGTCCAGGCACTCGCCCTTGCGGCTCATGGATTGCGTAAGCCCTGCTTTTTTGATCAGCTTGCGATACTCGCCACCGGCGTACCGGCTCCCCCTGTCGGAGTGGTGGATCAGACCGGGAACAGGGCCCCTGCGACCCAGGGCCATCGTCAGGGCATCACAGCAAAGCCCGGCCCGCATGTGATCCTCCATCGCCCAACCAACGATTTCCCGCGAGGCCATGTCTTTCACACCCGCCGGACAGAGCCACCCTTCATCCGTATCGATACAGGTGATATCGGCCAACCGAACCGTATCGGGAGTGAGGCAGTGGAACGCCTGTTCCAACAGGTTTGGCGACGGGCTCATCTTGTGATTGCTGTCCGTTGTCACGGGCTTGCGGCGCTTGTTCAGGTGTGGAGACACCTTGTTTTCCTTCATGATCCGCGCCACCCGCCGCTCGGAGACGGTTTCGCCATCGGCCACCGGGTCCTGATGGATCCGCTTTGATCCGTAGCATTTCCTGCCGGCTTTGAAGAAGGTCCTGATCCTGGACAGCAGTTCCGGATCCCGAGCGTCTCGATCTGCTTGCCGCTGATCCCTCGCCGGTTGACTGGCCAGGAAGCCATAAAACCAGCCTCGGGAGATACCGGGAACTCTGCAAAGCGTGGAAACCGCGTATCGAGCTTTATGGGCAGTGACGAATCTGCGCTTGTTCGTCATGGTTTCACCGCCCGTGTCGCGAAAAAAGCGGATGCCTTGTGCAAAATCTCCACTTCCTCTGTCAGGTGCCTGTTCTCCTTGCGAAGACGGGCCGGTTCCGCTGCATCCGCCTTCTGCCGCCGCCTGGCTTCAGCCGAGCCGAACGCTTCGATCTCAAGCCGCCGGGTCTTCAACTGCGTGCCGGTGATACCAGGCTCCCTGGCAACGCTGCCCTGTGTCGCGCCCGGTTCATAAAGCCGCTCAACCGCTGCTGCCTTATACTCGTCCGTCCCTGTACACGACTCATGCGATTTTCTGCCTGATTTTGGGCCAGTGTCGGAAGGCTTGTTCCGGCTGGGTTCGCAAGAGCCTTCCGATTTCGTCCAGGCCGATGCGGAAGATGGATTTTGCGTATCGCCCATGAGACTTTCGAGGCCGTTTCCGTGTTCCGAGCCCGGTAGATGCCACCCTTGCAGCCCATGCCATGGCCAGGGCAGGGAGACCCACCAACAAGCTCAACTTTCTGGCGATCGAGAGACGGGTGTCTTCCAGGTTGAAACCCCTGGTCCTTGCTTCGGCAAACAAACATTCGATGGCCCAACGTTTGCGGTAGGTGGTCAGGGCGCGATGGGCGGGTCGGTTGCTGACAACGACAGGCAATTCCTTACCCTTGATGCGCCTGGCTGCGAAGTTCAGCCAGAGCGGCGCAGTGCCCCCGGCAGCCTTGAAGTGGGCCGTGAATGTGCGCGGGCCACGGCAGGTGCGCAGCAAGGTTCGCAGGCTTTGCCGGACGCCGTCCCCGCCTGTCACGTACCGGTTCGACTTCACGCGGATGATGAAAGGAACGTCCTGTTCATGCAGGAAAGTCAACCGATCAAGGCCGATAAACCCACGATCCGCCGGAAGGCACTTGATGCTTCCGGACCCGAACAGATCCGGATAGCGCTTCATCAAGGCAATGCGCTCCATGGTGTTGCTGTTGCCCGCCTTGCCCGACACGGTCCAGATCAGTGGCACGCGATAGCGGCGCGTGGCGACGGCAGGAACCAGCAGGTTGATCTCCTTGCGCCCGATCTTCCGGTTCGTGCGATCAAGGCACGGATGCCGGCTCCCGGAGAGCCCGGGCATCCGAACAACAAGAGGGGCAGACCGGTCTTGCCCGAGGTTGACATGCTGAAAAAAGCGCTGCAATCGACGGTAGGTGCTTTCAACCCTGGCCTGCGTCGGCATCTCCCCACTGATGTGACTCAGGTTCACCGTTCGCACGCTGGCAATGCCAATCACCGGGAGGCAGAGCGTTTCGAGGCGGCTATTGCTCAGCGACAAGCCGTCGGATAGTTTCGCCGAGAGGGTGTCGATTGCTTTTCGGATCATGGGAGACTCCATCGTAAATTGAAGAATCCTAACCAAAATCACAGATCTGCGCCCTCAACCACTTCTACTGTCGTGTACAGGGACTCGTCCGTATACTTCCGTCGATGGTGTCCCATTTCGTGCCCCTTTCATGGACAGGGGTAAAGCACCCCGGTGTCCGGAAACAGGGACGAAGTCCACTGCATCTGATCCCGGCCCAGTGTAACGATCTACGCCTCGTGCCCGGCCAGCAAGCCGGCGCGCACAAAAGGAACGGGATCAGGGACATCCCCGTTCTCCTGGATCTGCTCTTCCCGGAGGGCGCGGTCGTGACGCTGGATGCGATGGGGTGCCAACGTGGGATCGCCTGCAAAATCCGTGACAAGGGTGCTGACTATGTGCTGGCCCTGAAGGGCAATCAGGGGCTTCTCCATGAGGACGTAGAAACTGTGGTTTGAAGAACAGGATCAGGAAAACACAGAGTCATTACAGACGGTTGACGGCGACAGGGGCAGGATTGAAACGCGAACATACACCCAATGCGACGCCATCGGCCGGTTGAAAAAGCGCCATCCCCATCGGGAGGGGTTGGTCAGCATTGGCCGCGTCGTCCCGCTTCGGGAAAGTGGCGGGAAGACGACACGGCAAACGCGGTACTTCATCCCGTCCCTGCCAAAAGACGCCGCGCGCCTTGCCCATGCCGTACGCTCTCACCGGGGAATTGAAAACCGCCTCCACCGGGTGCCTGATGTCACCTTCCGCGATGACGACAGCCGGATACGAAAAGATCACGCACCCGCCAGCTTCGCCGTTATCAGGCAGATTGCGTTGAACCTGCCCGGCAAAGTGAAAGGTAAACGCTCCCTCGGGGGAAACCGGAAAAAGGCAGGCTGGAACAACCGTTTCCTGCCTGAAATCCTGACGCTGTGAAACTCATGCGATTCCCCTGGTCTCCGCCGAAAGTTTCGTGGTGCATTGTTAATCTCTGTGCTACTCAGCAGCGGGATTGTGAGAATCCTTCCTGACAGGATTTGATCAAATTCCCAATGCGAGACAAACACAAAGGAGAGGACACAGCTATGGCCTTGAGAATAAACGACACCGCCCCCGATTTTGTAGCTGATACAACCGAAGGCGAGATCAGTTTTCACGATTGGATAGGTGACGGTTATGCAGTGATGTTTTCACATCCCAAGGATTTTACACCGGTTTGTACGACCGAGCTTGGAACGATGGCCGGGATGTCTGGTGAATTTGCCAGCCGAAATGCCAGGATTATCGGTATTTCCGTTGACCCGGTTGAGGATCATCACCGCTGGAAGTCGGATATTACCACAGTCACCGGCAACGAGGTAAGCTATCCGATGATTGGCGATCCGGAGTTGAAAGTGGCCAAACTATACGAGATGCTGCCCGCCGGTGCCGGTGACAGTTCTGAAGGGCGGACCCCGGCGGACAATGCCACGGTACGTACCGTGTTCATTATCGGCCCGGACAAGAAGGTCAAATTGTCGCTGACCTATCCAATGACCACCGGACGGAACTTTGACGAGATTCTGCGGGCGCTTGATTCGATTCAATTGACCGCCAACCATCAGGTGGCGACCCCTGCAAACTGGAAAAGCGGCGAGGACGTTATCATTACGCCCGCAGTTTCCAACGAAGACGCAAAAGAGCGCTTTGGCGAATTCGAGCAGGTTCTGCCCTATCTGCGCAAGACCAGGATGCCAGGTTGAATCTGTTCGATTGATCAGTATCGAGACCCCCGTGGCAGTGCGCTGCGGGGGTTTCCTTTGCGCAAAAAGTCGACTTTGGCCCATAAACCGGGCCGCTCGATTTGAGAGAAGGTCAGCGTCATTCAGGCAGCGTCGGGGGATACAGGTTTTTCCGAAAGTGCTTTCCTCGTAGCCGACGAGCCGTCCATAGACCGCTTGCCGGAACTCCATCCGCACCCGGGGGTCAAGATCCGCCCGGGCAGCCCGGGTGATCCATGAAACCCGCCTTGGCATCGTCGCCCCCTGATTTATGTCGCAAATGCGGCGATCAGGAGACAGCGAAACCGGCGGTTTGTCCGGGGAATGCGGGTTTACCGGCGGGCAGGCCCCCGGTAAAAGGCTTCACGGTGCAAACCGTTGGCGAATTTCCGGATGGACATCAGGCTACACCACCAAAAAGAACGGCCAGGGTACCTGTCTCAAGGGACTTTGCATTAACCGGACAGGATCCTTGCGATGAATATCCTCTTTGTGCATCAGAATATGCCGGGCCAGCATCGGGAATTGCTGATGTGGCTGGTTGCACAGGGAGGACATCGGATCGTGTTCCTGACCCAGCGCAGGAATGCGCCCTGGATCGACGGGGTGATGACCGTGGTCTACAAGTCGCATCACAGGCCCGGGGCCGGGGCTTACGGGCTGTCCAAAGTCCGGGAAGCGGCCACCGGCGCGGGGTTCGCCGCCGCCATGGCTGCCCGCGCGCTGGAGAAGAACGAGGGCTTCCGGCCCGACCTGATCCTGGGCCATACCGGCTGGGGCGAGCTGTTGTTCATGAAACAGATCCGGCCGGATGTGCCGATCCCGGGGTTCTTTGAATATTTCCATAACGCCACAGGCGGTGTGGTGGGCTTCGACCCGGACGATCCGGTATCGGATCACACGCCGTTCCTGATGGAGGCCCGCAACGCGGTGCCCTATGCCAATATCGAGCATGTGGATCCGGGCCATGTGCCGACCGTCTGGCAAAAGAACACCTTCCCGACCTCGTTCCATCCGAAATTCTACACCTGCCATGACGGGATCCGTACCGACCGACTGGGCCCCGACCCGGATGTGTCCCTGTCGCCGGGCCGACTGGACCGGCCGGTCACGCGCGGGGATGAGGTGTTCACCTGTATGGCCCGCAATCCGGAACATGTGCGCGGCTTTCACATTTTCATGGCCGCGCTGCCCCGGATCCTGGCCGCCCGTCCCGGGACCCGGGTGCCGGTGGTGGGTGGCGACGGTGTTTCCTATGGTCGCAGGAGCGGGCACCCCGGGGGTTGCGCGCCGAACTGACCGGGAAACTCGGCGACAGTGTCGACTGGAACCGGGTGCATTTCCCGGGGCGGGTGCCCTGGTCAAGCTTTTGCCAGGTGGTTCAGATCAGTCGCTGCCATCCGCATCTGATCATGCCGTTCGTGATGAGTTGGTCGCTGCTGGAATCAATGGCGATGCAGGCCACCATCGTGGCCTCGGACGTGCCTTCGGTGCGCGAGGCAATCACCCATGGCGAAACCGGGTTGCCGGTGGATTTCCTTGATGCGGATGCGTCGGCGGATCAGGTGATCGACGTGCCGGCCAATCCCGGCACCTGTGCGCATCCGGGCCCGGCGGCGCGGGCGCATGTGGTCGGGACATATGATTTCACGACCCTGTGCCTGCCGGAGCATATCCGGCAGATGAACACCCTCGTGCCGAAAAAGCTGCGGATTGCCGTGCCGGGCTGAAACCGCTTCGGGGCAGGGGCCGGTTGTCTATGGCACCCGCACCCCCTACCGGAGGTTCCATGAAACCGCGCCGCGCCGTCGTCAACTCCCGGATTGATATCGAAAATGCCGCTGTCAGGACAGCGAACCCGGCGGTTTGTCCGGGGACTGCGGGGAAAGACCCCTCCAGCCTGAATCCCCGAAATGGATGATGAAATACGCCTGCAGAGACTTTCGGGTATCCGGGGGGTATATCCGCCCGGGTAAAGCGTCTCTGTCGGAACCACCGATTTTCAACCTGCTGATAACACGGCATAAAACCACTCCAGATCTGCAGAGGATAAAAATGCCAGTGTGGCTGGCTGTGCGGGCAGTATGCTGCTAACCCGGATTATTCATCAAGCTGCTTGATATGTTTGGCGGGCATGGTTCAAGCTTCTGAAATAGCGTATGATTTTGGTGTTTGAACAAAACATCGGCTACCAGCAGAAAACCCGGCCCGCCATGCAAGAAGATAACCTATTGTTCCCCGGTTTGTCACCTGTGGGACGGCACGAAATATCTGCGCGCTTTGATGGTGGTGCGTTGTCATCGGATGGCGGCGTGCTCGTTCTTCGTCAGATTGAGAAGAGGTTGAACTTTGCCGGCATGATTGCTTCATGTTTGCATGACAAGCGTGACGCAAACCGTACCATCCATGATTATACCACCATGATCCGCTCCCGGATGTTTGCAATTTGCTGTGGCTATGAAGACTGCGATGACCTTGATGAGTTGCGCCATGATCCGGCGTTGAAGACTGCCTGCGAGCGGTTGCCGGAAAGTGGTCATGCACTGGCTTCCCAACCAACTTTGTCGCGGTTGGAGAACACGCCGTCATGGCGAGAATTGGGGCGTATGGGGTTCATGTTGATTGATCTGTTCTGTGATAGTTTCCGCGCGGTGCCTAATCATATTATCCTTGATATTGATGATACCACCGACCGCACATATGGCGATCAACAGCTTTGCCTGTTCAACACCCATGCACAGGGATACTGCTTTCAACCGATCCATATTTATGATGCAGCAACAGGCAAGCCGGTTTGCTTTGTGCTGCGCCCTGGCAAGCGACCTTCGGGCGAGGAAGCCGCCCGGATTTTACGCCACGTCATTCGTCGCATCCGCCGTAACTGGCCCCGCATCGTCATTACTGTGCGCGGTGACGGACACTATGGAACGCCTGAAGTCATGGATCTTCTGGAGCAACAGGGCTGCTTCTACATTTTCGGCCTGCCCGGAAACAAAAGGCTAAAGGTGCTCTCCCATCTATGGAGTGAGGATGTTGCTGTACGCCTGATATCGAGCGGAAAAGACAAAATCCGCCGTTTCTTCCAAATTCAATACGGTGCCAAAAGCTGGTCGAAGGAGCGCAAGGTAATCGCTCGTGTAGAGGCAACCGGATTGGGCAACGATACCCGTTTCATCGTCACCAACTTAACCGGACGCGGCAAACATCTTTATGAGAAGGTCTATTGTGCACGCGGCAGGATGGAAAACCTGATCAAGGAACACAAACTCTACACCGGATCGGACCGCACCTCCTGCCACCGTTGGGAGGCCAATCAGTTCCGGTTGTTCCTCCACACCGGTGCTTATTGGTTGCTGTTATCATTGCGCCAGGCGGCACCGAAACGTTCGCGGTTTAGAACCGCAACCTTCGAGACTATCCGGCGCACCTTCTTGAAAATAGCCGTGCGTGTTGAACAGCTGAAATCGAGAATTGAAATTGCCCTGCCAACGGCCTGCCCACAGCGGTCAATGCTCATCTTGCTGATGGGGCGCATCAAGGCACAAAGCCCATGACCAACGCGGCATCAGCCGCCGTTCTCACCCCCAACATCAACCTCAAACGCGTCCTCCAAGTTAAGATCAAGTCATCCCCGTCAGCACGGCCAATCCTTCACGTCCGGATGAAATCGGATTAGGCTGATGAATAATTCGGGCTAGGCCTAGGGCGTGTTGACGATCATCTCGAATTGATGGCGGCGGAACATATGTAGATCATCGCAGAGAAGCTCGTATCTGTCTTGCAAGCCCGCATGGCGATGTGCTTGAAGTCCTTGAGTTTGCAAAAGAAGTTTTCTACGAGGTGCCGCCATTTGTAAATTTCCCTGTCGAATTTCCGAGGCTCCGGACGGTTGCTTTTCCGAGCGATCACCGCGTCGACACCACGCCCATCCAGTTCATCGAAAAGCCGGTTTGCATCGAATGCCCTATCGGCGAGCAGGGTATCAAATTTGTGGCCTTCGATCATCTCGGGGACACCGATGATATCGTGGCGTTGACCGGGCATCGGTACGATATCGACGAGGTTCCCCGGAGCATCGGTCAGCGCAAGGATTTTACTTTCCACAATCTGGTCTAAAGCCTCCGACTTTAGTCGGAAAAACATTCAAACGTGCGCCGAAGGCGCTCATGACCCACTGAACCCTCTGACTTTAGGGCGCCTCTAAAAATTGCCCTGTTTCCGGTGCTGTGTAATACTTTGGGTATCGACCTGGTATGGGGGCGAGACGATGGCGCAGATGGTTTTTTTTGATCTTTCAGACCGTTACGCGAGCCTGGACGCCAGGCGCGATCCGCTGGTCGAGATCGACGCTGTTGTGCTGCGGGAGGAATTTCGCCCGGCCCTTGAGCGGGCCTGGCGCAAGCCGGATGCGGAGCGCAAGTCTCGGGCGGGGCGCAAGCCGATGGACGCGGTACCGATGTTCAGGACGCCGGTCCCGAGCGCGCTTTATAACCTGTCTGACGACCGGATCGAATATCAGGTGCGCGACCGCCTTTCGTTCATGCGGTTTCCCGGATTGGGCCTTGAGGATCGTGTCCCGGATGCGAAGACGGTCCGGCTCTATCGCGAGGGACTTGCGCAGGCGGGGCCGGTCGAGAGCCTGTTTTCCCGCTTCGACGGTTTTCTGTCCCGCCGGGGCTATATCGCCCGGGGCGGACAGATCCTGGATGCGTCCATTGTCCCGGTGCCGCGCAATCACAATACCCGCGATGAGAACAGGACCATCAGGAACGGCAAGGTCCCGCAGGACTGGTCCGGCACACCCGCCAAACGATCGCGGAAGGACACCGATGCCCGCTGGACCGGGAAGCACGGGAAGTCGCATTACGGTTACAGGAACCACGTGAATGTAGACCGCAGGCACAAGCCGGTGCGCCGCTGTCACGTGACAGATGCCGCTCTGCATGACAGCCAGGCGGTGGATTCCCTGCCGATGCGGGGCAACACCGGCTCCGGCGTCCGGGCGGACGCGGCCTGTCGCCCGGAGGAAATGGAGGCCAGGCTGCGGGATCGGAAACCGAAGAGCCACATCCACCGCAAGGGCAGGCGCGGCAAACCGCTGACCGCGCAGGCGAGGGGCAGCAACCGGACCAAATCCAAAGCAAGGGCCCGGGTGGAACACGTCTTTGGCGCGCGGACCAACGACATGGGCGGGACGATGGTACGCACGATCGGCATCGCACGCGCCAAAGCCGGGATCGGGATGAAGAACATCGCCTGCAACATGCGCCGCCCCGTTGTGTTGCGCCGCATAAATCCCTGCCCGGCGTGAACACCCGGCAAACCGGCAAGCCGAACAGGACGCCCGGCTGAATAATCAAATCACGAAAGGCATGGAACAACGGGTTTCAGGATCAACGGGATCACCCGCCCCTCAAACCACAGCACAAAAAAACACAAAACAGGTCAAAAATCGAGGTGCCCATATGGGAAACCACGATGACAGCAGAGGGTATTTTTACCGCAGTTCTTATCCTGCTTGGTCTGGGTTTTCTGCTCGTCATTATGCCACAACAGGTGGAGTCCGTTGATTTCGGGCGCGTGGTCCCATCTACAGTTCCCTCCATCGCGCTTTGGATCATCGTCAGTGCAGGTATTGTTCAGCTTTTCGCCAGCACTGAACGGATCGAGTTTCACCTGCGCAGCGGTCTGCGGACCTGCGCGTTCATCGCGATATTTATCGCGGCGGTCTGGTTGATGGAAAAATACGGATTTGAATATTTCGCACCTGTTTTTGCGCTCTCCATCATGGTGTTCATGGGTGAACGTCGTTGGCACTGGCTTTTGTTTGCGGCCATCGTAATGCCTTTGGGCATTTGGCTACTTGTCGAAAACGTCCTGAACCGCGTTCTGCCGTAAGGGGACTATGCATGGACCTTTCAACGATAATCGCAGGACTAACGGACGCGCTGGCGCTCACCAATCTGCTATTTGTTATGGCGGGTGTCTTTATTGGCCAATTCGTCGGCGCGATGCCAGGAATTGGTCCGGTCATGGTCATGGTCATGGTCATGGTCATGGCAATCGCGATCCCGTTTACGTTTGCGCTCAACCCTTTGCCTGCCATCGGATTTCTGGTCGGCGTCAATAAGGGCGGATTGATTGGCGGTGCGATCCCCGCGATCCTGCTTAATACGCCGGGGACACCCGATGCGGCGGCCACTGCGATTGACGGCTATCCACTGACGAAAAAGGGCAAGCCGCTCAAGGCGATGAAAATGGCATTGTATTCGTCAGTGACAGGCGACACCTTCAGCGACATTGTCCTCATCACGCTGGCCGCGCCCTTGGCGATCCTTGCCTTGCAATTGGGCCCGGTCGAGATTTTTGCGTTGATGATTTTTGCGTTTTCGCTGATTTCAGGCCTTATCGGGGCGTCGATCACCAGGGGGGTAATTGCCACGGCTTTTGGCCTGTTGGTTGCAACCGTCGGCCTTGATCCTGAACATTCGACGCCACGGTTCCTATTCGGGATGTTCCAGTTATATGACGGGTTCCCCATCGCCTCGGTCGCCATCGGATCGCTGGCCGTGTCCGAGATTACTCTGCGCATCGCGCGTATGCGCGGTACCATACGCCCCGCCGTGGCGTTTCCAAAAGATGCGACCAAGGATCAAACATCCGTCAGCTTTACGGAATACTGGGCATGTCGTTTTGTCCTGCTCAGGGGTTCCGTCATCGGTACCTTCATCGGTGCGGTGCCGGGCATGGGATCAACCGCTGCGGGCTTTATGAGCTATGCATCAACCAAGCAATCTGCAAAAGATCCGTCTTCCTTTGGCAAAGGCGATTTGCGCGGTATTGCGGCCACTGAATCGGCCAACAGTTCTGTGGCGGGTGCGGATTTCATACCGCTGCTGACGCTGGGCCTTCCAGGCAGTGCATCCGCTGCCATTATGATCAGCGCGTTTCTGATCCAAGGGCTGCAACCGGGGCCGTTGCTGTTCGAGCAGCAGGGACAGCTTGTTTATGGAATCTTTGGTGCCATGATTATGGCCAACGCTTGCAACCTAGTTTGCGGTTTGTTTGGTCTGCGTCTTTGGAGCAAGTTGATCACCGCACCTGAAACTGTGGTTTTCGCGATCGCGCTGGTGCTGTGCGTCACGGGTGTTTATCTGGCGACAGGAGGGGCGTTTGGTGTCTTTGTCATGATCCTGTTTGCGGTGATCGGCGTCATCATGACGGTGCTGCGCTATCCGCTTGTGGTCTTTATCATCGCCTTCTTCCTCGGGCTGCGGTTTGAGCTGTCGCTGGGCCAGACCGCCACGATCTTGCGCGGAGATGTATGGAACCTTGCCAACCATCCGGTTGCTGTCATTTTGTTGATGATGTCGGCATTCTCGATCTATTGGCTTGGGATCAAAAAGCGTCAGGGCACCGCGTCAGCGTAGTGCTGGGCGCAGGTAATTTAAGGAGCTGTCATGCCAAAGAAAATACTGTTCATCATGTGCGACCAACTGCGGTTTGACTACTTGGGCTGCACGGGCCATCCCAGCATCAAGACGCCGAACATCGATGCTTTGGCCGCGCGGGGCGTTCGGTTTGACCAAACTTATGTGCAATCTCCGATCTGTGGCCCTAGCCGGATGTCGTTTTATACGGGCCGCTATGTGCGCAGCCACGGGTCCACATGGAACAGCTATCCCTTGCGGGTGGGAGAGATGACGCTGGGCGATCACCTGCGGCCTTTGGGCGTGCGTACGGTGTTGTGTGGCAAAACCCATATGCGCGCCGATCTGGCAGGAATGGAACGGTTGGGTATCGACATGTCCAGCGAGATCGGTGCGCTGGTCGCCGAGTGTGGTTTCGAGGTTTGGGACCGGAGTGATGGTGTGGTGCCGGAAGGTGTTGCGAACAATCCTTCAAAATACAAGGCTCAGTTTACAAATTGTATGCGTTCACTGTATGTTCCTTTTGAAATCAAAGGGAAAGATCACCATGGATCACAGGCAGTTTCAGGAATGGCTGTCCAGGATAGACCAACCCGGCCCGGCGCAGCGGCAACAGGCCGAAGCCGGGCTTTCGGGGGGATCGGAGGCATCTGCTTCCCTGGCTGCGATAGAAGACAGTGTGGGTGAAGGTCGCCGGTGCCCGCATTGCGGCACACCGGGAGCCATATCGCGTGGCAAGGCACGGGGTCTGCGACGGTATCAATGCAAGGGATGCAGGAAGACATTCAATGCGGCAACCGGCACCCCCTTGTCGGGCCTGCACCGCAAGGACAGGTGGCTTGCCTTTGGAGCCTGTCCTGCCGATGGGCTGACGGTTCGTGCTTCGGCAGAACGTTGCGGGTTTGCCATCGATACCGCCTTCCGTTGGCGGCACCGCTTTCTCACCGCAAAAGACCCGGAAACACGCAGGCTCACGGGCATTGTGGAAGCTGATGAAACCTGTGTTCTGCAAAGCCAAAAGGGCGAACGAAACCTTGCGCGCAAGGCGCGCCGCAGGGGAGGCAAGGCCGCCAAACGAGGTCTGTCGCATGAACAGGTTCCGGTCCTGGTTGCCGCTGACCGCAGCGGGGCGACAGTCAGTGTGGTTCTGCCTGCGGTCAATGTCGATACGCTGCGGTCTGCTGTCGAACCGGTCGTGGACGCGGATATCGTTTTGGTAACCGACGGACACCGCGCCTGTCCGCCTTGCGCCGCAGCACCGGGGCTGCGCCACGAAGCCCTGAACCTGTCAGGTGGGGAGCGGGTACGGGATGCCTTTCACATTCAGACGGTCAACAGCCGACACAGCCGGTTGAAGGATTTCCTGCGCCGCTGCCGGGGCGTCGCTACCGGGTATCCGGACAACTGCCTGCGATGGTTTCAGCGTATCGAACCGGAGAACGCCTCGCCCCGCACTTGCCTCGCAACCGCAATCACAGGTCAATGCATACGATTTGTAAACTGAGCCAAATACAAAGAGCATTTGAAGGCCCTAGGGTACGAGGGGCACAACCCTTGGCACACGGCGGCAAATTCGGGGCAAAGCGACGACGGCGGTATTCTGTCCGGCTGGCTTCTGAAGCACAGCGCCGAGCCTGCGTCCGTGGCTGAAGAAGATTCCGAGACGCCCTATACCACCACCCGCGCGATCGAATTTATGGAGCAGGCCAAAGACGACAGCTGGTGCCTGCACTTGAGCTTTATCAAGCCGCATTGGCCCTATATCGTGCCTGCGCCCTATCACGACATGTACGGCGAAGAAGATGTGCTTGCAGTCAAACGATCCGAGATCGAACTAGCGGAACCGCACCCCCTGATGGCCGCTTATTACGGGTACCGGTATTCACAGGTGTTCAGCCGCGATGAGGTTCGTAAGGCTGTGATCCCTGCTTATATGGGGCTGATCACACAGATTGATGATCAGATCGGGCGGTTGATGACCTATCTGGAGGAAAGCGGGCAATCGGATGACACGTTGATTGTCTTTACCTCTGATCATGGGGATTACCTTGGCGATCACTGGATGGGCGAAAAAGACTTGTTCCACGATCCATCTGCGCGCATCCCGATGATCATC
Organism: Roseovarius sp.; assembly: GCA_965207105.1. Classification (GTDB taxonomy): domain Bacteria; phylum Pseudomonadota; class Alphaproteobacteria; order Rhodobacterales; family Rhodobacteraceae; genus Roseovarius. The sequence continues at coordinate 69,223 of CBDBLS010000045.1, forward strand.
TTTGATCCGAGCAAAAACGCGGATGCAACGCGGGGGCAGGTCATCAGTAATCTCACCGAAGCGATTGATCTGGCACCTACATTTGTTGAGTATTTTGGCGGCACGGTGCCGGATCACATACTAGAAGGTCGCTCCTTGCTACCATCGATCCACGGGCATGCGACAACGCCCTGCGGATACGCTATTTCCGAATATGATTATTCCACCCGTTCGCATCTGCGCCACCTTAGCCCCAATGCCAAATCCTGCCTTTTGACAATGGTATTTGACGGACGCTGGAAAATGGTCTGGGTCGAGGGGCATCGTCCGATACTCTATGATCTGGAGACGGACCCTGACGAGTTCATCGACCTTGGCGCGGATGAAGAATACAGCAATGAAATTACGCGGCTGTCGGGCGCGATGTTTGATTGGGCCCGCAGACAACACAACCGCGTCACGCTGTCTGATGAGAAAATCGACAACGACATGTGCCATGATGATGCTGTCGAGGGCGTGTACCTTGGTTTTTGGGACGAACAGGAGCTTGCCGCTTGGAAGGCGAAAAACGAACCAAAGCCTGAATAGGAAGATAACCCCAGATGCGCGTCAAATGCATCGGGGGTTGTTTGTTGGCATTAAGTAACGGCGCGTTTTTCTTTGAACTTTGGTTGGTCCCATTCGCCTGTTTCCATGGCTTCGCGGATATGCGCGACTGAATCCCAGATATCGACATAGCGCACATAGGGTGCGGCAAAGCCAAACCGCAGGATGTCCGGTGCGCGGAAATCACCCACGATGCCGCGTGCAATCACGGCCTGCATGATCGCATAGCCTTCTTCATGGGTCAGCGACACTTGCGAACTGCGGCGTTCGGCCTCCTTCGGGCTGGCAAGCTCGAAGCCCATACCGCCCAGTTCCTGCTCGACCAGAGCGATGAACAAATCCCCCAACGCCATGTTCTTTTGACGCAGCACGTTCATGTCCACGTCCTTGAACACCTCCATCGCTGTTTCCAGGGCCAATGTGGCAAGTTGGGACGCAGTGCCGACCAGCATCTGGTCGATGGTCGGGTGCGGTTTGTAGTCTTGGGTAAAAGCAAACGGTTCTGCGTGACCATGCCAGCCGCGCAAAGGCTGATTCATGGCGTCAAAGTGACGTCGCGCGACGAAGACAAAGGCTGGCGCACCGGGACCACCGTTGAGGTATTTATAGCCGCAGCCCACCGCGAAATCGGCGTTACAGGCGTTCAACTGCACGGGCAGGCATCCTGCGGAATGGGCCAGATCCCAGATCACCAAAGCGCCAAGGTCTTGGGCGCGCTTGGTGATGCCTTCCATGTCGTAAATGCGGCCGGTTTTGTAATGCACATGGGTCAGTTGTACGAGCGCGAGGTCTTTGCCAGCCTCATCAATCGCGGCTTCCACTTCTTCGGGCATGACGCAGCGCAGCTCGCAGCCCATGATATCCGCGACCTCGGCGTTGATATAGACATCCGTGGGGAAGTTGCCGATCTCGGAGACGATGATCTTGCGATCCTTGCGCATGCGCAGCGCACCGACCAGCAGTTTGAACAGGTTGACCGAGATGGAGTCGCAAACGATGACTTCATCATCATCCGCACCGATAATACGCGCAATCGCGGTGCCAGCCCGTTGTGGGGCAGGGTACCAATCCGCATCATTCCAGCTACGGATCAACCCCTGACCCCACTCCTGCTTTACGGCTTTCTCCAACCGTTCCATCACCCCCAAAGGCAGGGCACCAAGGGAATTGCCATCCAGATAGATATCACCTGTCGGCAACTCAAAGCGGTCGCGCAAGTGGGCGATGGGATCAGCGGCATCCATTTCGATCGTATCAGCGCGGGTGATTTTTCCTGACGGAGTGTTCATGGTTCTGTTCCTGATGTTCGGTTTTGATGAGGTCAGACGATTTTTGATGAGTGCCAGACGTTTTTGATGGTCATGTAGTTATCCAATCCTTCAGAGCCACCCTCGCGGCCGTAGCCGCTGGATTTAACACCACCAAAAGGCGTCTCTGGCATAGAGGCTTCAAGCGTATTGATCGACAGATTGCCGATCTCGACCTCGTCAATCATGCGGTCGATATAATCCGCACGATTGGTGAATGCGTAGCCCGCCAGACCGTAAGGCACAGAATTGGCGCATGCGATGGCGTCATCCAATGAGATGACAAGGTTGATGACCGCGATTGGGCCGAACGGTTCTTCTTGCATGATGTTTGCGTTGTCGGTGACGTTGACCAGTACAGTTGGTTCAAAGAAGTATCCCGTGTCACCATGACGCGCGCCACCTGTTGCTAGCCCGAATTATTCATCAGCCTAATCCGATTTCATCCGGACGTGAAGGATTGGCCGTGCTGACGGGGATGACTTGATCTTAACTTGGAGGACGCGTTTGAGGTTGATGTTGGGGGTGAGAACGGCGGCTGATGCCGCGTTGGTCATGGGCTTTGTGCCTTGATGCGCCCCATCAGCAAGATGAGCATTGACCGCTGTGGGCAGGCCGTTGGCAGGGCAATTTCAATTCTCGATTTCAGCTGTTCAACACGCACGGCTATTTTCAAGAAGGTGCGCCGGATAGTCTCGAAGGTTGCGGTTCTAAACCGCGAACGTTTCGGTGCCGCCTGGCGCAATGATAACAGCAACCAATAAGCACCGGTGTGGAGGAACAACCGGAACTGATTGGCCTCCCAACGGTGGCAGGAGGTGCGGTCCGATCCGGTGTAGAGTTTGTGTTCCTTGATCAGGTTTTCCATCCTGCCGCGTGCACAATAGACCTTCTCATAAAGATGTTTGCCGCGTCCGGTTAAGTTGGTGACGATGAAACGGGTATCGTTGCCCAATCCGGTTGCCTCTACACGAGCGATTACCTTGCGCTCCTTCGACCAGCTTTTGGCACCGTATTGAATTTGGAAGAAACGGCGGATTTTGTCTTTTCCGCTCGATATCAGGCGTACAGCAACATCCTCACTCCATAGATGGGAGAGCACCTTTAGCCTTTTGTTTCCGGGCAGGCCGAAAATGTAGAAGCAGCCCTGTTGCTCCAGAAGATCCATGACTTCAGGCGTTCCATAGTGTCCGTCACCGCGCACAGTAATGACGATGCGGGGCCGGTTACGGCGGATGCGACGAATGACGTGGCGTGAAATCCGGGCGGCTTCCTCGCCCGAAGGTCGCTTGCCAGGGCGCAGCACAAAGCAAACCGGCTTGCCTGTTGCTGCATCATAAATATGGATCGGTTGAAAGCAGTATCCCTGTGCATGGGTGTTGAACAGGCAAAGCTGTTGATCGCCATATGTGCGGTCGGTGGTATCATCAATATCAAGGATAATATGATTAGGCACCGCGCGGAAACTATAGCCTGACGACTCAATTTTGATGCCAGTTCCGGTTTTCGAATATTTCGTCGACGGATATCCCGGTTTTCCGCCTGCAGGCCCTGGCTTCAGCCCGTTTATGTTCGATTTTGTTGAAGTCCGGGCTGTAGGCCGGGAGATATTCAAGGGTGTGACCCGCCTGTGCGACAGCGGCCTGTGTGTCGGCGCGACGGTGGAAAGTCGCGCGGTCCATCACCAATACGACCCGGGGTGGCAACTTCGGGAGGAGATCACCGATCAGCCAGGGATTGAATATGTCGGCATCGACATTGGCCCCGGTCAGACCGACGCCCGGCAAGACCCCGGCAAGCAACGCCCCGATGACATTGATCCGCCCCCTGGCCTGCCGGTCATGGCTGCCATGGCAACGCTCCCCCTTGGGCGCATATCCATGGGTGCGCGGCATGTCATGGGCAAAGCCGCTCTCGTCGATGTAAACGATGGAGCGGCCATCTTCTTCATATTGCGTGATTTTTTCACAAAAAAAACGCGCCGTGCGCCTGCGTCCGCCTTCGGATGCCGCATCACTTTTTTTGGCGTCAAAACCGGGTTTGCGCAAAGCCTGCCGGATCGACTTTTGCGTCACACCGAACCGCGCGGCACGTTCATATTGATAGGCGTCCGGGTGATCCGGCACGTCCTGTGCCGGCTTTTCCGGATCAGGCCTACGCACCTTTTTGCTTTCATAGGGCTTGGGCGTAATACGCTTCGACCAACGCTTGAGCGAGGCGACCCCGACGCAGAAGCGCTCGGAGGTTTCTTCAAAGGCAAGCCCCTCTTTCTCGCGGGCTGAAAGGACATGTTGGCGGAATGAAATTGGATAGGTCATATCAAACAGTACCATAAATTTGCCGTTTGGCTATATCACAGAACAGATCAATCAACATGAACCCCATACGCCCCAATTCTCGCCATGACGGCGTGTTCTCCAACCGCGACAAAGTTGGTTGGGAAGCCAGTGCATGACCACTTTCCGGCAACCGCTCGCAGGCAGTCTTCAACGCCGGATCATGGCGCAACTCATCAAGGTCATCGCAGTCTTCATAGCCACAGCAAATTGCAAACATCCGGGAGCGGATCATGGTGGTATAATCATGGATGGTACGGTTTGCGTCACGCTTGTCATGCAAACATGAAGCAATCATGCCGGCAAAGTTCAACCTCTTCTCAATCTGACGAAGAACGAGCACGCCGCCATCCGATGACAACGCACCACCATCAAAGCGCGCAGATATTTCGTGCCGTCCCACAGGTGACAAACCGGGGAACAATAGGTTATCTTCTTGCATGGCGGGCCGGGTTTTCTGCTGGTAGCTGATGTTTTGTTCAAACACCAAAATCATACGCTATTTCAGAAACTTGAACCATGCCCGCCAAACATATCAAGCAGCTTGATGAATAATCCGGGCTAGATGTTCCATCCCGGATGATCACATAGCCCCTCGTCGGTCGGCGCTTTTCACGGCACGGTCTGTTTTGAGTGAGGCAAGGGCTGGCGATGGCGTCGTCAGACCCTGCTTGCATACCCGTTATCAGCTTCCTGAACGCCGGGATTTTTCTTTGCCGCATAGCCGGACGAGAGGGATCTAAACCGACCCCTTTTTTGTTCTTGCTCGGCTCTAGGACTTTAGGAGCGCTTGATGGGACAGCGACAGACCTCCATACCGTTTGCAGCATCGGTGACTCTGGACTCTTTTTCCTCTTTCGCCGCACGCGGTCCGAACCGCTGCTGTCGGACAAAACGACACGCAAACGGGCAGGGCAGGGGCCTTTGCCCTGCATCTTATGCGGCGAGCTGATAGCCCCGTTTCTGCTTTGCCAGGTAAAGGGTATTCATAGCATCAGCGGCGCTGCCTGCATCCTCGAAACAGTCGATTCGGTGACGTCCCTGTGTGCCAATGCGGCCCCACTCGCGTAGCAGGGACATGCCGCCAAAGAGATCAGGCATCAAGCGCAGCCGATAGAACCGAAACATATTTGCGTCGTGGTCCACGCGCTCAATGCGGATATCATCGGGAAACATCTCAAGCTGCTGCATCGGATGCCTCCGCATGACACGGCTGATCGTAGAGCGGTGAACCCCAAACAAACGCGCAGCTTCGGCCTCTGTGCGCTTACCGGATCGCACCATGTCGCGGACTTCTTGGCGTTGATCGTCTGACAGCTTCGGCTTGCGCCCTGGGTGGCGTCCCTTCTTGCGGGCGCGCTCAAGACCGGCGCGGGTACGTTCCCGGATCATTTCGCGCTCAAACTCTGCGAAAACACCCACCATCTGCATCATCATGCGGCCTGCGGGTGTCGTTGTGTCGATGGCCTCGGTCAAGGATCGAAATCCTGCTCCCACCGCGCTGATCTTTTCCATGATGGACAGGAGGTCTTTCAGCGACCGTGACAGTCGGTCGAGCTTCCAGACGATTACAACGTCACCGTCGCGGAGCTGGTCCAGCATCCGGTGCAGCTCGGGCCGATCCCAACGGCCACCGGACGCACGTTCCTCGAACAGACGTTCGCAGCCGGCCGCGCGTAGCGCGTCGATCTGCGCGGCAGTGTCCTGACCGCGATCTGTGGAAATACGAGCATAGCCAAAGTTCATGCAGTGACCGTTGCGCTTTCTTGTTGCGCAATCAACTGAACCTCCTCCGACTAAAGTCAGAGGGTTCAGTGGTTCATGAGCGCCTTCGGCGCACGTTTGAATGTTTTTTCGACTAAAGTCGGAGGCTTTAGACCAGATTGTGGAAAGTAAATTCGCAACATAATTTCGCAACAAATCACCATTGAGCTTAAACCGTGCATCTTAGCTACAGTTTGCCCTACGTTTTATGGCTGTGGAGTGCGCCGGTGGACTGGTCAGCCTCAGTGGGGCAGGGGGGCGTTGCGCAACTGACCGTTTGTGCCGCATAGGTATTGGCAATGGGTTTTTGTCCATTACCAGCCGTTCGTGCAGCGTGCGGCGGATTCAACAAAAGGTGTAGCAACCAAGTTGAAATGCGTGTGTTGTGAACGCGATTATGTATATGGCGACCACGGGATGTCAGTGGCGCATGATCCCGCAGGATTTCCCGGCG
>CBDBLS010000046.1:0-73677 GCA_965207105.1 Roseovarius sp.
GCGATCTGGGCCTCAGCTGGTCGGACGCCGCGCGGCGGTTCGTGGCCCGCGTGGCACTGATCCGCGAGGCAGGCGAGGACCTGCCGGATATGAGTGAAGAGGCGTTGTTAGAGGGGTTGGAAGACTGGCTGTTGCCTTACCTGAAAGGCGTGAAGACGGCTCAGGATTGGAAGCGCTTTGAGATGTTCGATGCCTTGCACGCGCAGCTCAGCTGGGATCAGATGCAAGTGCTGGATGCCCGCGCGCCCGCACAATTCACCACGCCGCTGGGCCGCAAAGTCCCGATTGATTATGCTGGGGATCACCCCGAGATCAGCCTGCGCCTGCAAGAAATGTTTGGCCAGACCTCGCACCCTGTGGTGGGTAAGACACCGCTGCGGGTCACCCTCTTATCCCCCGCCGGTCGCCCGGTACAAACCACGCTCGATATCCCGGGGTTCTGGGCCAATTCCTATGCGGACGTGCGCAAGGACATGCGCGGGCGCTATCCCAAACACCCCTGGCCCGAAGATCCAACCGAGGCTGATCCGACGTTACGTGCTAAGCCGAGACGGTAGCCGGGCCAGCGCCGGACCGTGGGATGGCGCAGCGACGGCTATGTGGTGTACTTTATGTCTGCAGAATCCGTACGCCTCATTTGCCAAGCACCTAGCCTCACCAAAACGCCAGCCCGTCACGCCAGAGGCGTGCTGACGATCATTGGCGCACCTCTGGTGCGACGGCGAGGCCCGGCGTCGCCATTGTCACTCGGACCAATGGCGCGATCAATGGCAACCCCGGTGGCTTCGCCTTTATTCCGGGCGTGGTCGGATTTCAACTTTGCCGCCCGCGGCGATCTTTCAACCGGTCATGCGCCTCGACCGTGCCGTCATGAAACGTTCCGAACCACTTGTCACAGGGCACTTCCAGATTGCCGTAATTCACCTCGAAATACCGGTGATGCATCTGGTGGTGGAACGTCCCCAGTGCCAGATCGGCCTCTTCCCCGAACAACAGCTTTTCATACCCTGCATGCGAGGTCGAGGCGCGCAGGCACAGATGCTGCATCATGAACAGGATATGCAGCGGGTGCGCCGGTAGGATCAGATGGATCAACACGGGTGAGAGAAACCCGATATGCTCGACCGGGTGCATCGACATGCCTGACCATGGCCCCACATTGACGTTGCGATGATGCAGCGAATGCACCCACCTGTACAAAGGCCGCCAATGCAGAAACCGGTGAATCCAGTAGAAATGAAAGGACAGCCACAAAGGCGTCAGCACGAACCACACCGGGTTTTCGGACGGCAACAAGACTGGCACCCAACCATTGGCCATGAGCCAGAACATCAACACCTCATAGCCGGTCCAGACGGTCACACCACTGGCCAGGGTCCAGAACATGTTGTCACGCACCTGCCCGCCAAAATCGAACTGCTTACCCGTCCGCATCAATTCTCGCGGGTCGTATTTCAGCCGCTCACCCTGCCCCCGGCGCATGTAGAAATACCAATGCAGCCCACCGGCCACGAGGCTCATCAACACCATGTTGCGCAGCCAGATCGCGCCGATCCAGCTCCAATGCAGGCTTTGCATGGTCTCTAACGCGGGCTGAAAGAACGTGTAGCAGATCAGGGCGACGCAAAGGATCAACAGGTTTTCCGTAAAGCTGAGCCACCGCATGGCCAGCCACCGGCCCATCCTGCGCGGATCGGGCGGCCAGCTAAAGAAAGGCGAGGTCTGAATGGGTACGGCTGGTACATGGCTCCAGCCGGGGAGTTTGGGGGTGTCTGACATGCGCGTCCTCCTGTTGACACAGTGGCATGAATACTTTCATTGGAGAAATAGAATTAAATGTGGTTTGTCTTCTTAAAATCCGAGGATTCCTGATGCCCACCCCCTTGCGCCTGTCCCTCAAGACCCTGCGTGCCTTCGCCGTGACAGTCGAACACGGTTCGATCACCCGGGCTGCGGCCGAGTTGAACACAGCCGCCTCGGCCATTGCCGCCGCGCTGGATCAGGTCGAAGCCGAGTTTGGCGCATCACTGTTGATCCGAACCCGCGCACGCGGCATCGCCGCCACGACCGAGGGGCGTGAGATGGCCGCACGCTTTCGGGCGTTGCTGGATCAATACTCGCATGTGCTCGAAGAAGGCCGCGCCCTGTCACAAACCCTCTCGGGCAGCTTGCGCATTGGCTACTACGCGCCGGTTGCCCCGGCCTTTCTACCTGCTGTGATCGGGCCGCTGATGGCCGACAATCCAGCACTTAACCTGACGCTGCACGAACATGACAATGACAGCGCACAGACCGCCCTTCTGGCGGGGCAGTTGGATGTGATCCTGTTCGCGGGGCAGGATTTGCGACGGGGCATCACCACCACGCATCTGCTGGACCTGCCGCCCTATCTGCTGAGCGCGGCAGATCATCCGCTGGCCGCTCAGGCCCCGGTCACGCTTGAACAAATCGCCGAGCAGCCGCTTGTGGTGCTGGAGCGCCCATTGGCAGGGCCCTATCTGGATGGGTTGTTTCGCAGCGCGGGCCTGACGCCCCGCATCGCCGCCTCGGCGGACAGTATCGAGATGGTGCGGTCGTTGGTCGGGGCCGGTGCTGGCGTGGCGGTTCTAGGCATGCGCCCGCTGACAGAGATCAGCTATGGGGGGAACCCGCTGGCCTGTACGCCACTGACAACCGGGCTGCCGCCCCTGCAACTGTTGTCAGGACACGTCGCCACGCAACCGCGCAAATTGGTCGAGACCTTTCTGGAGGCGTTGTCGGAATGGATGGCATCGGACGCCGCGCGCGCTGACCGTTGGCTGAGTGCGGCCTTAACCCGCCTGACGGTTTTCCAGTTCAACGCGCATCTGCTCGGCCTCGTATCGTGCCTCGCGCAGACCATCCATGGTGGCTGACAATTCAGCCTCGGTCTGGCTGAGTTGATTGGTCAGCTCGGCCTCGCGCTGTTGCAGATAGGTGATCGCCTGATCGCGGGTTTCCTCGGCCTCGTGCAGCTCTTGCGCCATACGCTCAAGCTCTCCCACATCCGAGCCAGAGACCCGGATAAACCGGTGCACCAGCCAATTGGCAAACCACCCCATGCAGAAGGCCACAAACAGAACGATGGCCGTGGCAATGATAAACTCAGTTCTGTTCATCGGAGCTGTCTTCTTCCTGCGTTTCCGGCTCAGCCGCTGTCTCGGCTGGCTCAGATCCTTCTTCTACCGGTTGCGCAAGGATTTCAAGCGTTGTTTCTTCGTCCTGAATAGGTTCAGGGCGCACCAGCTTGAATTCGATACGCCGGTTCGCCTCGCGACCCTCTTCGGTGTCATTGTCCGCGATGGGCGTGCTTTCGCCGTACCCTTTGGCGCTGATCGACGAGGTCAGGACACGGCGCGCGCGCAGCTCGTTCAGAACGGCGCGCGCGCGTTCCATGCTCAGTTGTTCGTTCATCACCTCGCGGCCCTGACTATCTGTATGACCCCCGATCACCATGCGAATCTCGCCGCATTTTTTCAGGATTTCGGCAATGTCATCCATGATCGCGCCACCATTGGCATCTATGGTCGACGATCCCGGCTCAAAGCTGATCTTGCGGCCCACCTGCACCTCGGCGATAAGTTGTTCGCATTCATCCGGTGTGGGAATGCCCGTCACCGGATCAAGCGCCTTTTGATAGGTCACGTCGATCTCAAACTGCTTTCCTTCACCCAGTTTGTCCGACAAGAAGCCGGCAATCTGCTGACTGGCATCGGGCCGCCCGGTATTGCCACTGACACTGATCAGATCTGGGGTCACGGTTACGGCACCGTTTGACAGATAGGCCAGCGCCTCAAGCCCGGCCAGCACGCGCAGGGGCCAGCGGCCCGGCAGCCCTTCGGCCACGCGCACTGTGGTATGCACCGAATCCGAGGTGAACCTTGCCTTGGCAAAACTGTCAGCAGTGTCGCGCATAAGGTCACTGCCCACACGCCCGCGCAGCCGCACCAGCCCTTCGGGCGACAGCGTCGCGACAAACTCGGGGATGTCAGCGGCGGCATTCTCGGGCGCTGGCAGAACGGCATGAAGCGCAAACACCTCGGGCAAAGCGGTATCCAGTTTGCCGACGACGAAATCAAACCTGTCCTGCGGCGTGCCCTGGGCCGCTACCAGCGAAATGTCGGCATCCGAGAAGGTCACGCTGCCGCCGCCCAATTCGCCCAGCGCTGTAATCGCTTGCGACGCGGCCTGCCCCCATTGCGGGGTCGGCACGCCAAGGCCGATCACGCAATCGGTTTTCTCGGTCAGCCCGGCCTTGCCAGCGGCCTCCAGAATTGTCTTGCGCGCGTCGTCGGTATCAGCAGAGCACGCATCAAAATGCCCCTGGCCACCTTCGATCAGATAACGCAGGGTGAAAGGGGTGACCACCGGACGCGGCGCCGAGATTTCGAGACCCAACCGCACGCCCTCTGGCACACTGCGGGCAAGGGCCACTTCTATTTCGCGCTTCTCCTCGGGGCTTTCGGTCATCGCCTTGATCACCACCCGCTTGGCATCAACAGAGATCTTGGTGCGCGGCAATTTCTTGAGCGAGCTGATGGCATAATCCAGGGCCGCATCCCATGTCTCGGGCTTGGGATAATCGGCGGTTTCCAACAGATCAGCCACAGATTTGCCACCCGCCGCCTCCTTGATTTCGGCCACCAGCGCCTCGCGATCATTCTCAGCGGGAACCAGACCAATCACCGAAATCCCGCTGTCATTGCGCAGGATTTCAACAGAAAACCGAGGGGGCGCGATATCGGCGGTGTCCGTGACCAGCATCTGGTCAATCACCCGGGCGGCATCGACCACCGTGCCCGCCACCGACAGCGCCTTGAAACGGCGCGCCTCGGTCGGGGCCTCACCGGCCAGAAACACCTGCAACCCGCTGGCATCCACCTCGGCCCAGGTCAGGCCCTCCTGATCCAGTGTATCGCGCACCGATTGGCGGGAATGATCCTCGATCACGGTGACCGAAAAACGGGCCGCCAAAAGGCAAAGTGCTGCCGCTGCGACAAAGACGCCAATGATCGCAAACACCGAAGAAAGACGCATGATGGGGGCCATGAGTTATTGTACTTGAACCGTCTTAGGCGCTTGACCTCGCGAGTGCAATCACAGCAACAGAGCGACGGCAATAAACGGCAGGGGCAAAAGCCCCGCATCCCGATTGGACCGGAAAAGGCGCACCAGCCCCGGACCATCGCCCGTATCCAGCATACGCATCTGCCAGACCATATGCGCCCCCATCGCCCAAGGCCCCAGAAGCGCAATCAACACGGCCAATGGGTGCCCGCCTTTGGCCGCCAGGATCACCGCCAGCCCGATCAGCGACACAGTGACCACAAGGAACCGTTTCAGCCACTTTCCGGTCTCTTTGCCAAACAGCAATGCGGTGGATTTCACTCCGATCAGCGCATCATCCTCAGCGTCCTGGTGCGCATAGATCGTGTCATAAAACAGCGTCCATGCGATGCCGCCCAAATAGAGCAGCACTGCAGGCCAGCCCAAAGACCCACTATGCGCTGTCCAGGCCAGCAAAGCCCCCCAGTTGAATGCCAGCCCCAGAAATGCCTGCGGCCACCATGTGAACCGCTTGGCAAAGGGATAGATGCACACCGGAAGCAGTGACAGAACGCCCAGCGCAATCGCCGCCCAATTGAAGGTCAGCAGAATGCAGAACGACACCAAAGCCTGCATGACCAACCATGCCAGCGCCTGTTTGCTCGTCACCTGCCCCGACGGGATGGGGCGCGATGCGGTACGCGCCACCTTGCCGTCAATATGCCGGTCGGTGATGTCATTCCATGTGCACCCCGCCCCACGCATCAGGAACGCGCCAATGGCGCAGCCGACGAAAATCCACAGATCAAACCACCGCGACTGACCGTCGTGCAACATCGCCAGCGCCAGCCCCCACCAGCAGGGCAGCAACAACAGCCATGTACCAATCGGGCGATCCGCCCGGGACAGGCGCAGATAAGGCCGAGACCACGCCGGGGCCGTATGATCAACCCAATTACCTATATATGCGTCCGCTACCTGGCCCTCGGCCTCTGGCGTCTGGTTGTCGGCGGTCATATGTTGGCCCTCATGAAGGATACAAATGTCAGGCTTTATGTAGATCACCCTTTGGGGCAAGGGCAATCGGTTCCGCTGAACCGGCATCAGGCGCATTACCTGTTTGGGGTGATGCGGTTGGGGGTCGGCGACACGATCTTGCTGTTCAACGGCAAGGACGGCGAATGGCGCGCCGCCGTGTCAGAGGCTGGCAAACGAGGCGGTGTGCTGACGCCCGGGGCGCAAACCCGACCCCAGCAGAACCCTCCCGATCTGTGGCTGCTCTTTGCCCCGATAAAAAAGGCCCGCACCGATTTCATCGTCGAAAAAGCCGCCGAGATGGGGGCCGCGCGCATCTGCCCTGTGCAGACCGCTTTCACCAATTCAGAGCGTATCCGACAGGATCGCCTGCAAGCCCACGCAGTTGAGGCCGCCGAGCAATGCGGCGGCACCTTTGTGCCTGAGGTGACAGACCTTGCTAAATCCTCGAGGCTGCTGGAGGATTGGCCCGAGGACCGTCAGCTAATGTTTTGTGACGAGGCGTTGGCCGGGGCCGCTCAAACCCTCACGGCAGCGGGCGGCGACAAATGGGCCATCCTGATCGGCCCAGAAGGCGGGTTTTCTGACGCCGAGCGCGCGGCGCTGAACACCATGGACAATGCCCATCCCGTTTCGCTTGGCCCGCGTATCCTGCGCGCGGACACCGCCGCCGTTGTTGCTCTGACTGTCTGGCAACAAGCCTTGGGGGATTGGGGATGAGCAGCGCCCCAACCCTCAGATTGCATCTGTTCTTTGCGACGCAAAACGACCGTGCCGTGATCCTGCGTCAGGGGCCGTCCAAGCTGTTTCGCATGATCCTGTGGCACCGCGACACGGATCGCTTTGAGGATGGTCAGTGGCTGAAACACAAGGTCTATCCTGATCGCTGTGCCCTGTCCCCGGACGGGCAGCTTTCCTGTTCTTTGCGCTGGACGGCAAGTGGGGCACTGCGGCCAAAGGCAGTTATACAGCGATTTCAAAGCCCCCCTATCTCACAGCCCTTATCCTGCACCCCCAAGGCGACACATGGGGTGGAGGCGGCGTATTTCTGGACAACAAACGCTATGCAGTGGATGGTTGCGAGGCCAAAAACATCATGGACCATTCCACCCTGCTAAAACGCGTGCCTCGCAACGACATCAATCCCCTTTCGTTGCAAATACCTGAATGGGAGAAGGTGAAAGCCGCCCGCAGACAGCGCGTGGCGGATGAGGGATATCGTGTGGATGGTGCCCGGCTATATCAGCTTGAGAACGATAGCCTGATCCGCGACTTCACCGATATGGCGTTCGAACCGATCAAAGCATCTTATGATCCCTGGGGTCCTGACGATCAACGCAGGTGGCACCCCGCCGATAGGAACGCATCATGAGCTTTGTGCGCCCCGAAGCCGCCGCCGTATTGCGGCGCTGGCGTGAAATCCATGTGGGTGGGTTTCTGTTGCTTATCGGCGCGTGGTGGGCCTTTGGTCTCAGCGGGCTGATGCCCTATCTTGGTGGGGCGCTGATGATCATTGGCGGCATCCTGATCGTTGTCGGCTTGCAGCGCGGGCGCTTTCGCGTTCCCGGCGATGGCCCCGGTCTTGTGCGTGTGACCGAGGATCAGATCGCCTATTTCGGACCGCTGACTGGCGGGGTGGTGGCCCTATCCGATCTCACACGCCTGCACATTCAGGCCGACGCAAAACCGGCCCATTGGGTGTTGTCCCAACCGGGTCAACCCGATCTTTACATCCCCACAACCGCCGATGGGGCCGAGGCGTTGTTTGACGCCTTCGCCCGCCTGCCCGGCCTGCGCACTGAACAGATGCTGGCCGAGATGAAAGCCACGTCAGAGCACAGCGTAACAATCTGGCAGCGTGAGGGCAGCACCCAGAAACGTTTGAACTAAAGCGCTTCTTCGCTCGGCCAGCCCACGGTGTTCAGCCGGACGCCCTCGCCTTCTGTTTGACATCCCTGAGGGCTTACTTGGACTCGTCCCGAACCATCCCTCTGTTTACGGCTTCCTTCGAACAGCTATTGTCTCTCATGCAGCTTGACCGTCTCTCGTCGCCGTCAACTGGCGCGACCTCAACTCTACGCATCTGTGACCAAGCCAAGGCTTGACACCCCGCGCCATCCGCTTCACCACTCGCGGACCTTAAAAACGCGAGGGCAAGCCCATGTCGATCCCACAATCCGGCGGCGGACCAATCGAAGATCACGCCCAACTGGCGGGCTATCTGGAAAGCGGCTGTAAACCGCGTGACGACTGGCGCATTGGCACCGAGCATGAGAAGTTCGGCTATTGCAAGGATACGCTCAAGCCTATTCCTTATGAGGGTGAACGCTCGGTTCTGGCGGTTCTGACCGGGCTGCGCGATGGCCATGGCTGGACCCCGGTGGAAGAGGCAGGCAAGCTGATCGGGCTGGAAAAAGATGGCGCGAATGTCTCGCTTGAGCCCGGCGGACAGTTGGAGCTGTCGGGTGCGCCGCTGGAAAACATCCATCAAACCTGCGACGAGGTGAACGTCCATCTGGCGGACGTGAAGGACATCGCCGACAAGGTGGGCGTTGGCTTTATCGGTCTCGGCGCGGCCCCCATCTGGCGGCACGACGAGATGGATCAGATGCCCAAGGGCCGCTACAAGTTGATGACTGACTATATGGACCGCGTCGGCACCATGGGCAAATCCATGATGTACCGGACCTGCACGGTGCAGGTGAACCTCGATTTCGGGTCCGAGGCCGATATGGTCAAGAAGTTCCACGTGGCACTGGCTTTGCAACCGGTGGCAACCGCATTATTCGCCAACTCGCCATTCTTTGAGGGTGCCCCCAACGGCCATAAATCCTGGCGCAGCCGGGTGTGGCGCGATCTGGACAGTACCCGCACAGGCATGTTGCCGTTTGTGTTCGAGGACGGGTTCGGCTTTGAGGCTTATGTACAATATGCGCTCGATGTGCCGATGTATTTCGTCTATCGCGACGGGCAGTACATCAACGCGCTTGGCATGTCGTTCCGCGACTTCCTCAAGGGCAAATTGCCCGCCTTGCCCGGTGAAAAACCGACCCTGTCGGATTGGGCCGATCACCTGACCACGATCTTCCCCGAGGCACGTATCAAGCAATTCATGGAAATGCGCGGGGCCGATGGCGGACCATGGCGTCGCCTGTGTGCGCTGCCTGCGTTCTGGACCGGGTTGATGTATGATCAGGGCGCTTTGGATGCAGCCTGGGATCTGGTCAAAGATTGGGATGCACCGACGCGTGAGGCGCTGCGCATCGCCGCCAGCGAAAGCGCGCTTCAGGCGCAGGTCAACGACATCTACATGCATGATCTGGCGCGTGAAGTGCTGGCCCTATCCGAAGCTGGATTGAAGGCCCGCGCCCGCGAAGGGGCCGGAGGGCTTGTCCCGGACGAGACCCATTTCCTCAACGCCCTGATGGAAAGCGTCGATAGCGGGAAAGTGCCCGCCGATGAGCTGCTGGAGTGTTATCACGGCGCCTGGAATGGCGATCTCAGCCGGATTTACGCCGAGTATTCTTACTAATCCCTCCGGGTGCGATACTCAGGCGAAATACTACCCAAGAGAGGTGCGATGATCATTTCCCAACCGACCCCCGAACTGCCTGCCCTCGATGTCGCCAGGGCGCAGGTGCATTACCGCAACCGGTTGGGATTCAAAATCGAAGGCTCAATTAGCATTGATTATGCGTGGCGTGTTACAGGCAGGATGCCTGCGGCGGCGGCAAGTATCGTGCGCGGCGTTTGGTGGCTCGGAAGGACGGCAGGGTGGAACCACCGAAGGCAGCTGTCCAGGTATTTGGTCGCGATGCCCCGATGGCGGCGCGGAAAGGTCTTTAACCGCTCATGCCGACTGTTCACGGTTTGAATGTGCAATTCACCACGGACACGTTCTCCGGCGGTCCGGTCGAGACTTTCATGGCTGACGCCCGTTTCTGCGGCGCAGGGCGGGTAGCCGGTGCAGCCATCGGTCACCGGGAGAGCGTCCCCATCAAGACGTGGCTGCAGAACCGTTTTGAGATGTTCGGCTGTCACCGCAGGCAAGACAGCACTGATGGCGGTGCCTGATCGGTCGACCGCAACGGGGACCGGAACCTGCTCCTTCGACAATCCGCGTTTTGAGGCCTTTCCCCCGCGTTTGCGGGCTTTTCGAGAGAGATTACGGTCCCCTTTCCGGCTGCGCGGAAAGAACGTCCCGTCGGCTTCGACGATTCCGCACAGCTTGACCGCACCGACCGTTACGGCCTCGGGAAAGCGATGACGCCAACGAAAAGCTGTGGTGTCGGCCACCATACAACGCCCGTCGGACGCCTTTACCGTTTCGCCGTCGCGCAGGGAAGCTGCGAACCCTGCCCATCTGTCCCTGTGGCGCAAGCGGGCAGGCGGCGTCCCGGTCAGCGCGTTGAAGGTTTTGCGACAGCCTTTGCAAAAGAACCTCGTCAGGCCACTTGCATGGCCCCTGATGATCGCACCGCCCGAAGCACAGTGCGGACAGATACGCCCCTCGCGAACATTCGCCTCAGGGAGATCGATCACGCTTTCCAGCGACGAAACCCCGGCAACGAGCCGTCCGGTTTCAGCCCGTTGTTTCGATGAAAGGTCGTCGGTCTCGTTGAGCCACACCAAAAAAGCTTGATGATCCATGTGCCGCACCCCATAATTTTGTTCATGGTGTGTTCTATTACAGGTTGGCACGCATAATCAATGCTAATTGAGCCAAATCGAATGGCATGATGATGAAGGTGGCATCGGTGCTGTGTCCCACGGCCCCTGCACGATCTTTTTCCGCAAGACCGAGGGCGAGATTACCCCCTGCACTTTCTGGGTCTTCACCAGGGACATCGACGCCACTTATGAAGACCTTGAGCGGCGCGGTGCCCATATTTTCGAGCCGATCGCGAATACCGAATGGGGGATGCGCCAGTTTGGCCTGCGCGATCTGAACGGGCATGTGTTCTACTTTCACCACGATCTCTGACGCCCGCTAGCCCCAGTCCAATGCGGGCACGACAGGCTGTCGCGTCTTGGCATACTCCGGCACGTCCCTGTCCAACCGCGCAGCCAAGGTCGGCAGGCGGCGAACCGGCACCTTTGGGAACAAATGGTGTTCGCGGTGGTAAAACATGAGGTAAGCCAGCCGCGCCATCGGCCCCCGCTGGCTGCGCCCAGCCAGACCGGTGTGGGCGGTACCCTGATGGGTGATCCAGACGGCAAAGAAGGCGGTCAGGCATTGCGCCGTGACCATCGCCGCCAGGTGCAGCATCAGGAAGCTCTGCCCACTCAGCAGGATCAGGGTCACGATGGTGATCACGCCCCCCCAGTCGATCAGCACCAGCCGCCGCCACCGCCGCGACCCGCTGCGCCAAACCGCAAGGTTCAGATCGACCGGAAAGCGCGGGCCATAGAGCAGCACCTGACCAGTACTCATATGGCTGCATTTGCCCTCGTGATCTTCGGGACCCATCGCGTGTTTGTGGTGTTTTAGATGGCAATACGCATCCGCATGGTTTGATCCACACATCAATGCGCTCAAGGAATGCATCACCCGATTATCTCCACGCCGTGACAGACCCAGATTGCCATGGATTGCCTCGTGGTTCAGACGCAAGGCACAGAGGAAAAACATGAAACTAGCCAGTGGTCCCACCATCCAGAACGGGCTGGCATACAGCACCAGTGACAACGCCAACCATGGCACGGGCAACAGCAATTCATGCAGCGTCCGCGCCGGGGTCATGCCGGTCAAGTCATGCCATTTGACGCCTTTTGGGGTGGGTTCCGGGGGGCACATGGGCTGTCCTCTCTGATCAAAGAAGGGGCCGGGCCTTCTGTGGGCCCGACCCTATTGTCTTAGCTAACACTGGGCTCGGTGCGCGGTGGTAGTTCCGGCTCTGCACCCTGCGCCACGGCCCGCAGGATAGTCACCGCATGCGAGAACCCCAGCCCCAGACAAATCGCCGCCAATCCCAGGGCGGCCATCAATGCCAAGGCCGCGTCATTGCCCAGCAGGGGCAGAACACCAGCGATTAACAGCACACCGCCCGCACCAATGGCGCTGAACCCGGTGGCGACAGTCACCGCCGCTGATCGGATCACTGGACCGCGTTTGGGGCAGTCGGCCAGCATAGTGCCGATCTTGACGATCATGCTGGCCAGCACGGTCAAAACGGCAAGGGAAATCAAAGTGAAGGTTGCAAGAACGAGTAACATGATGAGGTCTCCTTTTTCTCATACGATTTGGGCAAAGAACGGGCGGCGCATCCGCCGGTACAGCATCGCGAAAGCGGCCGACCAAAGCGGGGCGAACACCGACCCGAACAGCAGATAGAGCATCCCCAGGCTGGAGGGGTCACACTCGCCGATCAGAAGGGCAAACAGGTAGACACCCGCGCTGACCACCAGATTGGCAACGAAGCCAAGGGCCGCGATTTCGACGGTGTCGGGCGGGTGACGACCCAACCACCACAACAGCACGGGCGTGGCCAGGGCGACATAGAACGGGCCGCCAAACACCACCGCCACCACCGCAAACACAGGGATAAACAGGATCCAGAACGTGGCCCCCGTCACTATGATCGGTGCCAGACCCAGTGCCAGAAAAAAGCTGATCGGGTCGATCATATGGCGCCTGATGGGTTTGATTTTTCTTCCAGTTATTTCTGTCATAAGAGAAATCCTTAGTCAAAATTTTTAGCGGGTTTTGGCCTTGGGCAGCAGCTTGGCAATCCGCCCGCCCATTTTCAGCAGGGCCATCTGCACCCCACGGGGCATCTGTGACATCTCTTTGTACCAGCCGTCGAACATTTCCATCGTTTCAAGCGTCTCGCCGATGCGAGCCTTGATGTTAGCGGGCGTGTTGTCAGCCTCGGCCTCTTTCGCGACCTCGTGCAGCGCGGCCAGCGTAGGCGCATACTCCCGCGCGCGTCGCCCCTCTACGACGATATTCACCAGATCAAACATATCGCGCACGGACGTGAAATGATCGCGTCGATCGCCCAGCTGACGGCTGACCTTGACCAGTTTCCAGCTCTGCAATTCCTTCAACCCGTTCGAGACATTCGAGCGCGCCAGATTGAGCGTCTCGCAAATTTTATCCGCAGTCATCGCATCAGGCATCACATGCAGCAACGCATGGATCTGTGCAACCGATCGGTTGACCCCCCATTTCGCACCCATTTCCCCCCAGTGGAGGATAAAGTTCTGTGTGGCGGGTGTGAGTTTCATCGGAATATCCTGAGTTTTCTGTAATGACAGAAATAACAGATGTTGAAGGCGTGTCAAGCGTTTCTCATCCGGGATTGCCCATTTCCCTCATAACCCGCATTTTGGGCCAAACCCACAAAAGGTCCGACTCATGAAAATCGCCATCGCCGCCTACCCGCTTGATCCCCTGACCAATTGGGCTGACTACGCCACAAAAATCGAGAATTGGGTGTCAGACGCCGCCGGTAACGGCGCTGATCTGCTGGTGTTTCCGGAATATGGCGCGATGGAACTTGCCATGCTGGACAGCCCCGAAGTGGCAGCAGATATGGAGCGCTCGCTCCGCTCGGTCTCGGACCGGTTGCCCGATACGGATGACCTGCACGCCGATCTGGCCACTAGGTACAATGTGCATATCTGTGCCGGGTCCGCCCCGGTCTATGATGCGGCTCTTGGCCCTCGCCCCGTCAACCGGGCGCGCCTGTTTGCCCCCACTGGCGGGCGCAGCTTTCAGGACAAACAGATCATGACCCGCTACGAACGTGATCCAATGGACATGGCCCCCTGCGCACCGCTCAAACTGTTTGACACTTCCCTTGGCAAGATCGGCGTCCTGATCTGCTATGACAGCGAATTCCCTTTATTGGGCAGGTATTTGACCGAAGCAGAGCTGCTTTTGGTGCCGTCGTGCACCGAGGCACTGTCGGGCTATTGGCGGCTGCGCATCGGAGCCATGGCCCGCGCTTTGGAAGGGCAATGTATCTCGGTCATGGCCTCACTGGTGGGCGAAGCCCCCTGGACCGATGTGGCCGATGTCACCACCGGTATGGGCGGCATTTTCGGGCCGCCCGACACTGGTTTTCCCGACACGGGTGTACTCGGCATCGGCACTCTAGGCCAACCCGGCTGGACCTATGCAGATGTCGATCCGGCCGCCATTGCCCATGTTCGCGCTGATGGTCGTGTGCTGAACCGCACCCATTGGAGCGAACAGCACGGGCGCGACACCACAGTCACATCTGAAATACTTCGCTGATTATCCCCTTGAAAACTTCGGTAAATAGGCCCATTTAGGTGGCGTCCTGCATCTGGCGGGGCGTGTAACAAAGGTAGAGACCATGGCCAAGGAAGAATTGCTCGAATTCCCCGGTGTCGTGAAAGAACTCCTGCCAAATGCGACGTTCCGGGTCGAGCTTGAAAACGGCCATGAGATCATCGCACATACGGCAGGCAAAATGCGCAAGAACCGCATTCGTGTTCTGGCTGGCGACAAGGTGCAGGTCGAGATGACCCCCTATGATCTGACCAAGGGTCGGATCAATTATCGCTTTAAGTAAGCCACTGACCTAAATGGCTTTCATCCTCGGATCAGGAAGCCCGCAGCGGCGTGAATTGCTGGCGCAGATCGGGGTTGTGGCGGATGATGTCCGCCCGCCTGACATTGACGAAACCCCGCAGACATCCGAACTGCCCCGCCCCTACTGCATCCGAATGGCGCTTGAGAAAGTGAAGGCGGTTCAGGCGGACAGCGACGATATCGTTCTGGCCGCAGACACCACCGTGGCGCTTGGCCGTCGCATTCTGGGTAAACCGGTTGATGCGGGCGAGGCGGCAGCGTTTTTGCACGCCATGTCCGGCCGCCGTCACCGGGTGATCACTGCTGTGGCCGTCCGGCGCGGCGATCATATCTGGCAACGCGATGTCGTTACAGCCGTCAAAATGAAATCCCTGTCGAACGGTGAGCTGAACGCCTATCTCGCAACCAATGATTGGCAGGGCAAGGCGGGCGGCTATGGCATTCAGGGGCCAGCGGGGGCGTTTATCCCGTGGCTGCAAGGCTCGTTCACCGGCGTTGTCGGCCTGCCCCTGGCCGAAACAGCAAACCTGCTGATCGCCGCCGGACATCCACTCTATAAGGACACGCCATGAAGGGTCGCCAGATCATTCTCGATCATCTGAACGGGGCCGAAGCGGCGGCGCTGTTGGTGGATGGCCGCCTACATGACCTGTTGATCGATACAGATCAGCCCCGCCCCGGAACCATCTACCGCGCCATTGCCAATCGACCGATGAAGGGGCAGGGCGGGATGTTCGTGACCACACCGGATGGCAATGCATTCCTGCGCCAGATCAAGGGCTTGTCTCCCGGCCAACCCATTCTGGTTCAGGTCACTGGATACGCCGAACCTGGCAAGGCAATTCCGGTCACCGCGCGTATATTGTTCAAAAGCCGCTATGCCATCGTCACACCCGAGGCGCCGGGCCTGAACATCTCTCGCTCTATCCGCGATGATGATCTGCGGGACCAGTTGCTGGCCATCGCCCACGGCGAAATGTCAGACAGTGAGATGGGCCTGATCCTGCGCTCGGCCTGTGTTGATGCCGATCCTGATGAGATCGCCGAAGACGTCCGCGCCATGCACGACCTCGCCCAGGCGGCTCTGGGTGATGCGACCGGCGAGACACCCGAAAAGCTGACCGATGGGGATGGCCCTCACACGCTGGCCTGGCGCGACTGGTCCGACCCGGCCGATGTGATGACGGACCCTGGCGGGTTCGAGGCCCTCGGTGTATTGGATCAGATCGACGATCTGGCTGAGGCACATGTACCGCTGGCGGGGGGAGGGTCAATGTTTGTAGAGCCCACGCGCGCGCTGGTTGCTGTCGATATCAACACGGGCGGGGACACATCGATGGCCGCCGGGCTGAAGGTGAACACCGCCGCCGCCAAAGACCTGCCCCGACAATTGCGGTTGCGCGGGCTGGGCGGGCAGATCACCCTCGACCTGGCCCCGATGCCCAAAAAAGACCGCAAGCTGTTTGAAACCGCGCTAAAATCCGCCTTTCGCAGCGACGGGACCGAGACCGCTCTGGCCGGCTGGACCCCTCTGGGCCATTATGAGATGCACCGCAAACGAGACCGTATCCCGCTGAAAGAGCTTACAAAATGACCTGCCCGATCTGCAAGAAAGACACCCAGAAAGCGTTCCGTCCGTTCTGCTCCAAGCGCTGTGCGGATGTCGATCTGGGCAAATGGCTGTCAGGCGATTACGCCACACCGTCCCAAGACCCGGATGATATTGAACAAGCCTTTGATGCGATTGAAAAACTTGCAGACCAGGACCCAAAGCTTCATTAGGGATTTTTTTCCCGATACCCTCTGGACACCTCCCTCCCCCTCGCCTAGAACGCCTGCACCCGAACGCCCCGGCGTTCCCCCGTGCCCGGGTAGCTCAGGGGTAGAGCAGTGGATTGAAAATCCTCGTGTCGGTGGTTCGATTCCGCCCCCGGGCACCATTTTACCTTCTCATAGAGCTCCATAATGGCTCAAAATCATTGATTTTGCAGTGATTTTTCGAGTACCGTGTTAACATGGATAAACACCCGATACCCCCAATTCTCATCATTTTGGGGGTATCGACCCCCGGATAGGCGGCAGGGAAGGCAAGATATTCTCGACGACCCAATTGAGACGCAGCACAAGTGAGATCCGTGAAGCCAGTCAAAGTGAACCCGTTATGGTCACCCGGTACGGCAAACGGCCCAAAAATCAGTTTCATTGTTCCGATCGGCGCCGAAAGAGTCATTAATGGCGTTTAAACGAGTACTCGGGGTGAACGCGCGCCAGTAATGTTGCGGGCTGGCTTCAACGCTCAGCCAAGTTCAGTTATGATGAATGTATGGCATTCTTTTATTTTGACGACAGCAAACATCACAAGTTCGGATTCTCACTTGCTGCATTTGTAATTTGTAATGTTGATCCCACCGACGAAGTGAGCGCGATGTTCCGGGACTACGGATATGATCCTGCATCATTTGAATTTAAGTCCTCAGCTAAGATGAAAGGCGACAATAGACTTCAGAATTTACGTTCGTCTCTCAAGTTCTTTATCGGTAGGAAATGCAGCATATCTGTTTGTGTTGTCGACGGTGACAAACGGCTTGGGCCAGCGGGACTGAAACTTCTTCAAAGCGCTCACACCCACCCCCAACTCGCGGGCATCCAGCACGATGTCTTCTTTGACGAAGGTTTGTTTCCATCGGTGAGATCTGCCGAAGCGTTGGCTGCTAATGACAAGGCATTAAAACACTTTAATCTTCATTTCGAGCAAAACTCTCGGAATATTATTGGAATTCAACTTGCCGACATTGTTGCTCACACTTGTGGAACAATGCTGTTGGATGCCCTCGGACATATTTCAAAGATGGTTGTTAGAGGTGGTCCTGCTTTTTCGACCAGTTTGCAGCCTTGCTAAGATGGATCAGGGTTTCATTCAGGCTGCTAATCTCATTGGTTCTGTTTTGCTGGCATAGGCCTCATCCGGGGTCAATATGCCGTGGGTCGAATGGGGGCGCTCAGAGTTGTAGTAGGCCAGCCATTTGCTGATCCCGGCTCGCATTTCTGATCCGGTCTCAAAGGCGTTCAGGTACACACATTCATATTTCAGCGACCGCCACAGTCGCTCGATCATGCGGTTGTCGCGCCAAGCGCCTTTCCCATCCATGCTGATTTTGATCTTTGCGTCGATCAGCACGTCGATCCAAGCGCCGCTGGTGAACTGGCTGCCCTGATGGCTGTTGAAGATCTCAGGTTTGCCGTATTTTGATAAGGCCTCTTTCAGGGCCTCCACGCAGAAGTCCGCGTCCATGCTGTTTGACAGCCGCCACGCCAGCACCCTGCGACTGTACCAATCCATGATCGCAACCAGGTACAGGAAGCCCCGCCGCATAGGGATATAGGTGATGTCTGCGCACCAGACTTGGTTCGGGCGGTCAATCACCGCGTTGCGCAGCAGATATGGCCAGATCTTGTGCTGCGGATGTTTCTTGCTGGTGCTGGGTTCCTGATAAATCGGAACCAGACGCATAAGCCGCATCAACCGTCGGACACGGTGACGGCCACATCCGTGATTGTTGCGCTTCATGTAACGCGCCATCTGCCGTGATCCGTACCACGGCGTTTCCAGGAACTGCTTGTCGATGATTTCCATGAAACGCAGGTTCTCAGCGCTCTCGCCCTTCGGTTCATAGTAAAGATTGGAACGCGACAACGTCAGCAACGCACACTGCCGACGCATGCTCAGCTTGTGATCCTTGCTCACCATTTTTTGCCTCGCGTACCGAGCAACCGGTGCGAGGCATCGGCCAAAAAATCCCGCTCCACAACAAGTTGACCGATCTTGGAATGAAGCTTCTCAACGTCGGCGGCGCTCACCTGCCCGGGGGCTGAACTCCGGCGCGTAAACGCTGTCGCCATGTTCTCTATCGCCGCGCGTTTCCACGTCCCTATCCGGGTTGGATGCACGCCGTATTTCTTGGACAGCTCAGCCAGTGTCATCTCATCACGGATAGCCTCAAGCGCAACCTTGGCTTTGAACTCGGGCGAATGGTTCTTTCGTTTCTTCATTTCGGATCACTTCTTTCATCATGCGATCCACCTTAACGACTGGTCCGAATTTCCGCGACCACCTCTGTTGTCGATGAACCTACCGACAGTGTTTATCATGGTATGGAAATTGAATTGGGTTTCGAGATGTGGGCAGGCATACGCTACGCGTTCCTTAGTCAGAACAAATCCAACCCCAAGGACGATTTTGAACTTGCGAAAGTAGACGTATTTCCTTGGGGCCTCTTTGTCGATGACAGTGTCGATGAGGTGATCGCATCTACCGCGAAGGATCGTTTTGGCGAGATGTATTTGGGTTGTATTCACTAAACGGCCTACGCCAACGATATTGCGGCGCTGCTTCCCTTTCAAACTTCTTCGAGGCACTGTTTCGTCTAGAAGCTATGCACGACCTTTCGTAACCTTCCTAGATATCAGTATCTCCCAAATTGGCCAAAATCCGATGCAGCGAACACACGAAATTAGTCTCCAGACAATTAAGGACGCTTTGCTGTCGCTTGCTCCAACAGGCGCGAATGGCTTCGAAGGGCTTATGCAGGCCACCTTAACCAACCTGACAGGCATCCCCTTCAGGCTGGCCAGCAGCGGGTTTCAGGGAGGGATTGACGGCGCTCCGGAGAGTGTCCTGTCTTCTGTGTATGAGTAATTCGGTCCATGCTTCCAAACTGAAGGAGCATGACGATAATGACGATTTCCAAGGAACTACCGGACGAGCTGCCTAGTGTTCAGAGTCTGACACTTCTTACCTATTTCCGCGGATTTCATCCAGCGTGTCGAGTGCGCGGCGTTCTCGGGTGAGGATATCCTTGGCGCTCCTGGTCCATTTGAAAGGCTTCGGTTTCTCGTTGTGGAGCGCCGGATAGTCGTAGATCGCAGCCTCCAGGTCATCGACGCTGGAATAGCTGCCGCGTCGGATGCGCCCGGCGGTGATCTCGGCGAAGAAGCGCTCGACCAGGTTCAGCCATGAGGCGCTGGTGGGGGTAAAATGCAGCTTGAAGCGGGGGTGCTTTTCGAGCCAGGCCTTGACCTCGGGTGTCTTGTGGGTGGCGTAGTTGTCGAGCACCGGATGGACCTCGCATCGCACTGGCGTGGCCTTGTCGATACTGCGCAGGAATTTCAGGAACTCCCTGGCTCTGTGGCGGGGCATGCAATTGCCGATGACCGTGCCCGTCTTCACATCAAGGGCGGCGAACAGCGTGGTCGTGCCGTGGCGTTTGTAATCATGGGTCATGGTGGCGGCGCGACCCTTCTTGAGCGGCAATCCCGGCTGGGTGCGATCAAGTGCCTGAATTTGCGACTTCTCGTCGACGCACAGCACCACCGCCCGCTCCGGCGGGTCAAGGTAGAGCCCGACGATATCGGCGACTTTCTCCTCGAACAGCGGATCGTTCGACACCTTGAACCCTTTCGTGAGGTGCGGCTTCAGGCCCGCCTCGGCCCATATGCGTCCCACGCTCGAAGGCGAAATACCCACGGCCTCGGCCATCAGGCTGCGGCTCCAGTGAGTGGCATTCGCAGGGGACTCCTGAACTGTCTTGGCGATCACCTTCAATCGTGTCGCAATCGGCAGCGGCGGCACCCGCGAAGGTCGGGTCTTGTCACGTTTGAGGCCAGCTACACCCTCATCGAGATAGCGTTGCTGCCAACGCCACACGGTAGGTTTCGAAGTGCCCGCCCGCCGCATGATCTCAAACGTGCCGCAACCATCCGCCGTTGCCAGTACGATCTCGGCCCGCCAGACCAGTTTGCGAGGGCTGTTGCGGTTGGCGATCAGGGCTTGAAGCTCAGAACGCTCGGCGGGGCCAAGGTAAAGGCACATGTCAGTGCGTCTCATGGGCCGGGTATGGCACAGAAAACCGACAGTGGGAATCTTATGTCAGGTGCTGAACACTAGCGGTGTTGAACGACCCAAAGATTTACTTGGCGACAAGGGTCTGATGAAAGAGCTGAAGGTCCGGCCGATGGAGCGGATGTTGGGGGCTGAGTTGACCGAGCATCCGGGCTATGAACCACACGGTGAACCTGCCAGCCAGCAGACCAACCGGCGCAACGGAGCGACGCGCAAGGTGCTGAAGGGCAATGACGGGGCGGTGCCGATTGATATCCCACGTGACCGTGACGGCAGTTTTGAGCCGGAACTTATCCAGAAAGGCCAGACCCGGATCGACGGGATGGATGACAAGACTACCGGGCTTTACGCAGCTGGTTTATCAACCCGTGATATCAGCAGCCACCTTGAGGAAGTCTATGGGTTACGGGTCTCTGCCGACCTGATCAGCCGTGTCGCCGATGCTGTTCTGGAGGAGGTCCCGGACTGGCAAAACCGGGCTTTGGAGCCGGTTTACCCGATCGTTTTCCTTGATGCCCTACGTGTTGAAATCCGCGATGCCGAGAGCCGTCAGGTCAAGAACAGGGCCGTATACGTGGCCCTGGGCGTCACCCCTGATGGTGAGCGTGAGGTTCCGGGCCTGTGGATTGCCGCCAATGAAGGGGCCAAATTCTGGCTGTCCATTATGAACAATCTCAAAAACCGGGGGCTGGAGGACATCCTGATCGCCGTTGTGGATGGCCTCAAGGGTTTCCCCGACGCTGTCAACGCGGCCTATCCAGATACCACCGTGCAAACATGTATTGTACATCCGGTGCGCCATTCATTGAACTTCTGCGTGTAAAACGCGGAGCAATATTGGGCCACAGAAGCGGCTGCATATCGCAGTTGTAGCGGAGTAAAAGTCCGCCAGTTTGTGCCCTTCGTTTATTCGGAGGGCGGGAGATGTATTCTGTGGATATTTATAGTCGTGTGCGCCGTGCTTGTTTGAAGGACGGTATGTCTGGCCGAGAAGCGGCGCGGTTTTTCAACATGGCGTAATCAGGATCAGCACTCAGTTACCCCTGTTATTCTGGATGCACATGCAATTGAAAAGGAGACTGACCAATGGAATATTTTGCTGGTTTGGATGTGTCCATGGAAGAGACGCATATCTGCATTCTGGATCGTGAAGGGGCCCTTATTCGTGAAGGAAAAGCGAGCTCAACACCAAAAGCGATCGCTGACTTCCTCGCTTCTGGACCACCATGTGCCAAAGTTGTATTTGAAACGGGACGGATGGCACCAATGCTTTACCATGGGCTGACGGAGCTTGGTGTCCCGGTTGTTTGCATCGAGAGCAGGCAAGCATATCAGGCCCTTAAATCTCTGGCCGGCCACAAGACGGACCGCAATGATGCCCGCGGTTTGGCACACCTGGCGCGGACGGGATTCTACAAGCCGACCCATGTCAAATCACTGTCAGCGCACGCAATCCGGTCGCTGATCGCAGCCCGCAAGAAGCTGGTCGGACAGCGTGTGACGCTCGACAATCAGATCCGCGGTCTGGTCGTCGTCTTCGGCGTGCGGCTGCCACGAGCTTTGTCTCCGGCATTCAAAAACGCGGCGCTAAAAGTTAGCGATGGAGTGCCTGGCCTCCATGCCGCAATTTGCGGACTGTTCGCAGCACGCGAAGCAATCCTCGCGGCGGTTGCAGCCATTGATGGCGACATCAAAAAGATGACCCGCAAATCCGAAGTCTGCCAGCGCCTTATGACGGTACCAGGGGTCGGTCCGATCACAGCATTGGCCTTTGCCGCAGCAATTGATGATCCGTCGCGTTTCAGGAAATCGCGTGATGTGGGGGCGTATCTTGGACTGGTGCCGCGACGGCATCAATCTGGTGAAATCGACTACACGGGCAGCATCTCAAAGCGGGGCGACGTGCGCGTCAGAACGCTTCTCTATGAGGCCGCCAATGTGATGCTGACGCGGTATGCCGCTCCGCTCAAATTGAAGACATGGGCCCTCGCAATCGGTGCGCGCTCAACGATGAGAAAGGCCCGAGTGGCTCTGGCGCGTCGTCTGGCAATCATACTTCATGCCATTATGCGAGACAAAACTGACTTCCAGTCCGCGTAAGGCTTACGAGGCGACAACGAGGATTCCTAAATCAAAGTTCCCATCTGGGACGATGCCCGAGGGAGGGCGTGAGACACGGCGCCGATTCTGTAGCAACAGCCAAGACCAACGGTATGATTGCGGTTTCAACATTGCCGACCCACACCCAGCCAACCCCATCATGAACCTCAGAGTTCGAAGAGAACAAAGGCAACCTCTGACATCAAAAGCAGGAAACTCAGGAAACACGCATTGACAGATTAGAGAACAAAGATCGTAAGACGATCGCGAAGATGCTGCGCCATGAACTTCCGCCTGGGTATCGTCGGTCGGAAGCGCCTCGGCGGCCAACGCTTGATGGTTATGTTGGTGTGGTCGATGAGATACTGCGCACAGACAAAGCCCTGATCAAAAAGCAGCGACACACGGCCAAGCGCATCTTTGAACGGCTGCGCGATGAGCATGGATATGCCGGCAGCCTGACCACGGTGACCTATTACGTGCGCGAGCAAAAACGGCGCACCAAAGAGGTGTTTGTGCCGTTGTCGCATCGGCCGGGCCATGCGCAGGTTGATTTTGGTGAGACGCTGGGCGTGATCGGTGGCGTGGAATGCAAGATCCACTTCTTCGTGATGAGCTTGCCACATTCTGATGCGGTGTTTGTGAAGGGATATCCAGCTGAGACAACCGAGGCGTTTTGCGATGGCCATGTGTCCGCCTTTGCATTCTTTGGCGGCATTCCGCAATCCATTCTCTACGACAATACCAAGATCGCCGTGGCTCGGATACTCGGGGATAAGACGCGCATCCGCACACGTCGGTTTACGGAACTGCAGTCGCATTACTTGTTTGATGACAAGTTTGGCAGACCCGCGCGAGGGAACGATAAAGGCAACGTTGAGGGCATGGTTGGATACACCCGCCGCAACTTCATGGTTCCCGCACCTCGCTATGACAGCTTTGATGATCTGAACGCACATTTGGAAGAGAAGTGTTTAGCACGTCAGGACGATACGTTGCGGGGTCACACCCAAACCATAGGCGCACGCCTGATGTCGGATTTGGATGCTCTGATGGGATTGCCCGTCGCAGAATATGAAGCCTGCGATCACGTCAGCACGCGTGCAACGTCGATCTCAATGGTGCGCTATCGCAGCAATGATTACTCGGTGCCAGTAGCCTATGCGCACCACGATGTTCATGTGCGTGGGTTTGTGCATGAGGTTATCATCGGCTGCGGCAATGAGATTATTGCGCGGCACAAACGATCCTACACATCAGCGGATATGGTCTTTGACCCATTGCACTTTTTGCCCCTGCTTGAACAAAAGGTGGGTGCCCTGGATCAGGCCGCGCCTTTGCAGGGTTGGCATTTGCCAGATGTATTTGCCACGCTGCACCGACTGCTTGAAGCCAGAATGGGTAAGCCGGGCAAGCGAGAATACGTTCAAGTCTTGCGCCTTTTGGAGACCTTCGAAATGGATGTTGTGCAAGGCGCAATCCAGCAGGCAATAGATATGGGTGCAATTGGCTATGACGCCGTAAAACACCTTGTACTGTGTCGGGTTGAGAAGCGGCCACCACGATTGGATTTGGACTTCTATCCATACTTGCCCAAGGCCAATGTCGGCACAACACGCCCATCCAGTTACATGAGCTTGATGGGAAGGACCGCGGCATGACCGAAGCCCCTCGGATTCTTCTACGGCATCATCTTAAACAACTGCGACTGCCAACGTTCCAAGGTGAGTATGCCAAACAGGCGCAGCTCTGTGCTGCAGAGAACAAAGATCACATCCACTATCTGGCGCGGCTGTGTGAGATGGAATTGATCGACCGCGAACGCCGGATGATTGAACGGCGCATCAAAGCGGCGAAGTTCCCCAGCACCAAGAGCTTGGATAGCTTTGACTTCAAGATCATGCCAAGCTTGAACAAGCCCCTGACGATGGATCTGGCACGATGCGATTACGTTAATCGCAGGGAGAACATCATCGCGCTCGGCCCGTCAGGCACGGGCAAGACACACATCGCCCTGGGACTTGGGCTGGCTGCATGTCAAAGAGGACTGAAGGTGCGCTTCACAACGGCTGCGGCATTAGTCCATGATCTGATCGAGGCTCAAGATGAGCGGAGATTGCAGCGCCTTCAAAAGCAACTGACCAGCCAGAACCTGTTGATCATTGATGAACTGGGCTTCGTACCGCTCAGCAAATCTGGCGCAGAGCTGCTCTTCGAGGTCATATCCCAATGCTATGAACGCGGCTCCATCATCATAACCTCGAACCTGCCCTTCGATGAATGGACTGAAGTCTTTGGCTCTGAGCGGCTGACCGGTGCGCTACTCGATCGTTTAACCCATCACGTCCACATCCTCGAGATGAATGGCGAAAGCTATCGGCTCAAACACAGTCGCAACAACCGAAAATAACCAGCCCGCAATCACAGTCAGAATAATGCTGGCCTTATGGCCAGCATGCGCTTTGGCACGCTTCAGCTTTGTGACGAGCACGCGTGCAAAAGCGCCACAAAACATCAACCGAAGTGGCCCATTTTTACGCCGCGACATGGACCCATTTTACTCTGCGATTGACATCTGCGGCTGGAAAGATCGCAAGGAAGGGGCCAGAAGCCTGAAGCAGATTTATCAGGTCGTAAACGACGGGGAGGCCGCCAAAGCCCTTGATGCTTTCGAGGATGAATGGGGCAAAAATACCCCTCGATCGCCCCGGGCTGGCGGCGGGCATGGCAGGAGGTGATCCCGTTCTTCGCCTTCCCCCCGGATGTGCGCAAGATCATCTATACCACCAACGCCATAGAAAGCCTGAACCGGGTCATCCGGAAAACTACCAAAACCCGCGGCGGCCTTCCAACCGACGATGCTGCAACAAAGCTGATCTATCTGGCCATCCGCAACTTCGAAAAATCCGGTCGATGTGTCAGAGAATGGGTTGCGGCACGAAACCGGTTCGCTATCCTATACCCGGAACGGTTCAACAGATGACCCGTTTTAACCGCATGGGCCAAACCCCATACACAGAGCTTCGGACATTCCCGGCCGCCCAGATCTGTCACACCCATGACGGTCTCGCCCTTTTCATAAGTTCTGAAAACTTCAAAGATGTTGGTCTCACAGAACTCGACGACTTGCTCGTCAAATTTCTTATCCAGCAAACCGGAGACGTCAAAACTGAAGCTCTCAGCGCCCGTTGGCGGCATCGCATCGCTGCATGGGAACCGTCGCACCCTTTGCCGCCCCTCCTGGTTGTCAACGGCGGAGTAAAATCCGGCCACTGGGGCGGAGCAAAAGTCGGCCAGTTTGTGGAGTGCGCCTTGGGGCGTGTGGCCACCAATCAGCAAGCACGTTCCAAGGCGCATTGGCCGTCAGGCCGATTGTTCAGTTGTCAGGTTGAAGGGTTGGCAATACGTGCGCGGCTCTGATTGAGGCGGTAGCTTTCGCCGTTCATCTCGAGGATGTTGACGTGATGTGTCAGCCGGTCCGGGAGCGCGCCGGTCAAGCGTTCGGTGCCGAATGTCTCGGTCCATTCCTCGAAGGGCAGGTTCGATGTGATCAGGGTTGAGCCACGCTCGCAGCGCTGAGAGATCAGCTCGAACAGAAGCTCGGCGCCGGTTTTGCTCAAGGGGACGAAGCCCGGCTCGTCGATGATCAGCAGTTTGACCTTGGCCCGTTTGCGCTGAAGCTGCCGGAGGCGTTTCTCGTCGCGGGCCTCCATCATCCCGTGCACGAGAGCTGCGGCGGTTACGAAGGCGACAGGCAACCCTTTCTGGCAGGCGGTCAGCCCCAACCCGAGAGCGACATGGGTTTTGCCGGTTCCCGACGGGCCGAGCGCGATGACGTTCTCCTTGCGCTCGATCCATTCACAGCGCGCCAGTTCCAGCACCATCATCTTGTTCAGACCGGGGATGGCCGTAAAGTCGAAGCTGTCGAGGCTTTTGACGGTTGGAAACTTTGCCGACTTGATCCGGCGTCCGACCATGCGCCTCTCCCGATCGATTGGTTCCAGCTCGGTCAGCCGGGCTGGATAGCGCACATGATCCAGGCCTTCCGCCGCACAAATGCGCGCTTGCTTGTCATGCTCGCGCAGGAAGGTGGGCAGGCGCAGAGTCTTGAGGTGGTGTGTCAGCGGCAGTTCGGGTGCATCCGTCATGCGTCACCTCCTGACAGAAGGCTCATACAGGAAGAAGCCGAGGTGGTGGCGATGTTGGTTCCGGGCAGGAACGGATAGACATCCAAATCCAACCTCGGGGGCCTTCGCTCGACGCGGCACAGGACGAGGTGCTTGATCGCATCGAAGCTGACCGCCCCCATTCGCAGGGCGTCTTTGACGGCAAGATGCAGCACCTCCAGCTCGAACCGTTCCGACAGGCGCAGGACCTGGACATACTCCCTTTTGCCCGCCTTGCCCTGCCGGGCTTCCAGCAAGCGCCGGAGCGTGGCGAAGGCGTCAGGCAGTTCCCAACCCTGCAAGGGCGCAGCCTGATCGAAGGACATGATCCTGCGCTCGATCAGCGGCAGGTAATGCAGCGGGTCGAACACCATGTCACCGCTGTCATAAGAGCGGGGATGATCGGCGATCACCTCAGTGGCGCAACCGATAACGACGCGGATCACGAAGCCCTTGATCCAGACCGCGCGGTGGCCATATGCGACCGGTACCGAGTAGTCGTTACCGCGATACCGCACCACCGATGTCGATGTGACCTGGCCACTTTGCAACTCACAGGCCTCGAAGGGTGCGCCGGGCAAATCCTGCATTGCCGCCGGATCGGCTTGCAGCCGTTCGCCGATGCTGGCCTTGTGTCCGCGCAGGACATCGTCCTGCCGTTTGCGGCATTGCTCTTCCAGGTGAGCGTTGAACGCATCCCGGTCCGGAAAGGACGGGATCGGCACCATGAAGTCGCGCCGCCCGTAGCCGACCAACCCCTCGACCGCTCCCTTGTCGTTCCCCTTGCCGGGACGGCCGTAGCGATCCCGGACCACATAATGCGACAGCATTGCGCTGAACCGTTGGGTTCTTTGCCGGGTGCCGTCCGGCAGGATCCGCGCCACCAGGCAGCGGTCATTGTCATAGAGGATCGACAGGGGAACCGCCCCAAAGAAAGCAAAGGCATGCACATGCCCATCCAGCCAGGCCTCGGTGGTTGCCGCAGGATAGGCCCGGATAAAACACGCATCGCTCTGCGGCAGATCAAAGGCGAAGAAGTGCGCCTTCCGCTCAACGCCGCCAATCACGACAGGCGCTTCACCAAAATCCGCCTGCGCATGCCCGGGCGGATGGCTGAGCGGCACGAACATCTCTTTGCCAGAGCGCTTCCTGGCCCGGACGCAGTCTTTGACGATTGTGTATCCGCCATCAAAGCCGCACTCGTCGCGCAGCCTCTCAAAGATACGCTTTGCGGTGTGGCGCTGCTTGCGCGGACGCGCTTTGTCCTCAGTAAGCCATTGGTCGATCTGGCAGGTGAACGCATCCAGCTTCGGGCGCCTAATCGGCGCTGTCCGCCGATACCCCGGTGGCTCCGAATAGGCCAACATCTTCGCAACACTGTCTCGGCCAATCCCAAAATCCCGGGCAATCCGACGCCCGCTCAACCCATCCTGAAAATGAGCCCGACGCACCTTCAAATACAATTCCACGGTGAAAATCCCCCGGCCCTCCCATCAAACGAAAGGGCAAAAGTGGACGACTTTTACGCCGCCCGCGACAACACAACGACGCCGCTACCCTGGCCGAGTATTGCTCCGCCGATTACACTCGGGGCGGACAGATTCTGGATGCGTCCATTGTCCCGGTGCCGCGCAATCACAATACCCGCGATGAGAACAGGACCATCAAGAACGGCGAGGTCCCACAGGACTGGTCTGGCACACCCGCCAAACGATCGCAGAAGGACACCGATGCCCGCTGGGCCAGGAAGCACGGGAAGTCGCATTACGGTTACAGGAACCACGTGAATGTAGACCGCAGGCACAAGCCGGTGCGCCGCTGTCACGTGACAGATGCCGCTCGGCATGACAGCCAGGCGGTGGATTCCCTGCCGATGCGGGGCAACACCGGCTCCGGCGTCCGGGCGGACGCGGCCTGTCGCTCGGAGGAAATGGAGGCCAGGCTGCGGGATCGGAAACCGAAGAGCCACATCCACCGCAAGGGCAAGCGCGGCAAGCCGCTGACCGCGCAGGCGAAGGGCGGCAACCGGACCAAATCCAAAGTAAGGGCCCGGGTGGAACACGTCTTTGGCGCGCAGACCAACGACATGGGCGGGCCGATGGTACGCACGATCGGCATCGCACGCGCCAAAGCCAGGATCGGGATGAAGAACATCGCCTGCAACATGCGCCGCCTCGTTGTGTTGCGCCGCATAAATCCCTGCCCGGCGTGAACACCCGGCAAACCGGCAAGCCGAACAGGACGCCCGGCTGAATAATCAAATCACGAAAGGCGCGAAACAACGGGTTTCAGGATCAACAAGATCACCCGCCCCTCAAACCACAGCACAGAAAAACACAAAACAGGTCAAAAATCGAGGGGCCCAATAGGACTGACCCCGATCTCGCCAAGGCCGCTTTCCTGCACGCAATCGCCCCGCTTCGCCAAGAGGCGACATCTACGTCGGGCCAATGGACCATCGTGCGCCTGCTTTTTGCTACTGGTGGAGAAATTGAAGCGGTTGAAGCAACCAAGCTGGCCAAAATCCTGCGCGAAGATTGGAATTGGGAGCCTCCCTCGCCGAATGAATGGCGGCAAGTGAACGTAGCAGACCCGAATGCAAGCATCCCAACAGATTTTGCGGCAGGTCTGGCTAGTTTCAATGCTCTGGACCCAGATAAGATGTTGGCCTCAATGAGTTCTTCAGGGAATGTCCGAAGCTCTGTGTATGGGAGCATCAGTGGTCACTCTCGTTGCAAAAGTCGTTCTTCAAGCCAGTCCAGTACTTCCTGTTCCACCCACCCGACGCGGTTCAAGCCCAGTTGTACCCTCTTGGGGAATTGGCCTGCTTTTTCCAATCTGGCGATGTGTTGTGGGGAGTAGAGAACCAACCCTTTCAACTCCTTCTTCGACAGTATCCTCATCACGATAACTCCTTGGTGTAGGAGCATCGCGATGCTCTGGTTGCGGTTTCCCGGTTCCAGGTGATGGAAAACTATCAGGGGTTGATCGGCAATTCCAGATGCGCGCAGTTTTGCCGGTCAATTGCTGTGCTTGGTCCTCTTGTCCTTGGCAAATGAAATACGCGTTGTAGGTCGGATCGAAGGTATAGGCGTCCTCACCTAACGCGATCTCACGTGAAACTGGCACAAGTCTGCCAAGGTCTTGTTCGATCCCTTGGCCTAGGTACTTAAGTGTCGCTTTGGGTCGATCACGGGCATCATAGCTGTGGATGTGCAGGATGCTTTCCTCAGCATTTTCCATTTCAAACAAGTTGACGATACGCCTGATCTCATCGACCGCTAACGGCAGAAACTACGCCGAGGTCTTTCAGCACTACCTTCTGGTCCGGGCGATATGCTGCGAGCAAAATGTGTGACTCAGCTCGGTCGCCATGACCTGCCCCCAATCTGAGGGCCACTCATAAGAAGACACTGTTCCTCTTTTGTTTGCCATTATTCGGCGGCGTGAGCAATGGGTGGTGGCGCGGAGCCTTCAGATAGCTCAAGCGGCGCTGCCCATTGCAGTTTGTGGAAGGGCCTGTTTTCAGCAAATTCTTCCGGGGTCTGATATTTCAGCGAACTGTGGGGCCGGTTTTCGTTGTAATCGACCCGCCAGTTTTCGATGATCCGTTCGGCTTCAGCCAGTGTCGTGAACCAGTTCAGATTCAGACATTCCTCGCGGAAACGCCCGTTGAAGCTTTCGATGTAGGCGTTCTGGGTCGGCTTGCCCGGATCGATGAAGTAGAGCTGCACGCCATGATCATCGGCCCATCCATCAAGGGCGCGGCCTCGTAGTTCAGGCCCATTGTCAACGGTCAGAACATCTGGATACCCGCGCTCACGGGCAACGCGTTCCAGCATCTCCACGACGCGGGTGCCGGGGACCGACAGGGCTACATCAATAGCCGGGCATTCCCGCGTGCAATCGTCTTTCAGATTGGCAGTGCGGAACTTTCGTCCGTTGGCAAGCGCATCCATGGTGAAGTCCAGCGACCAGCGCTGGTTGGCGGCAATCGGGCACCAGGCACCCTCACGCACGCCTTTGGGGATTTTCTTGCGGTTGCGGCGACGCAGAGCCAGCCGTTCCTCCCTGTAGAGCCGTTCAACCACTTTTACGTTCACCCCAAATCCCTCCCGGACCAGCTTGGCATGCAACATGCGGTAGCCATAGCCCCGGTGTTTGCCGGACAGCGTGATCAGCCGCTCACGCAGGCGCGCATGCTGATCCGGCCTTCGTCTGTAGCCATTGCTTGATCTTGAAATCCTGACCAGCCCACAGGCACGCCGCTTTGAAAACTGAAAGTCACGGCAAAGCACCCAGACAGCTTCCCGGCGGCTTGCGGGCGTCAGAAGTTTTTTGCCAGCAGCCCCTTCAGTCCGGCATTATCCAGCATCTGCTCGGCCAACAACTTCTTCAGCTTGCTGTTCTCGTCCTCAAGGTCTTTCAGACGTCGGACATCCGAAATCTGCAGACCGCCATACCTGGCTTTCCATTTATAAAATGTGGCGTCCGACATGCCGTGCTTGCGGCACAGCTCGGACACTTTCGCACCCGCCGCGTACTCCTGAATGATCTGGACTATCTGCTCTTCGGTAAACCGTGACTTGCGCATTCTCTGTTCTCCTCGTTCTTGTGAACATTAAGCGAACTGAGTCTCCTTTCAAATGGTCCGGTTCTCGGGGGGCAGGTCAGCCAGACCCGAAATCGACCGGATGAAAAATGCCAAAATCGAACAATACTGCGCCATTGGGCAAGGCTTCGGAGATGGCATCTGGAGTGATGAGCTCCGGCAGGAAGGCAGGTCCGGGATCAATCAGATCAAAAAGCGTAGCCCGCGCCGCATCGTGTTTGGGTCCTTTCCCAAGCAACCGGTTCTTCTCAGGCGACTCAGCCCAGGCGCTTTATTCCGCCCAGCATGCTGGCCGCTGCAAAGCAAAGTGCCGCGATGCACACGATTGTCGGGCCGGCTGGTGTATCAAAAACATAGGCCGCTCTCAGACCGATGATTGCTGAGGCGGCCGCGATCATGGCAGCGGCCACGGCCATGCCCTCGGGCGTGCGCGACAACGGTCGGGCGGCAGCTGCGGGGATGATCAACAGGGCTGCGATCAGCAACACGCCAACGACCTTGATGGCAACGGCCACCGTGATCGCCAGGGACAAGGTCAGAACCAGCTTTTCCCGCTTTGGATCGATCCCGCAGGAATAGGCGAGATCTTCGTTCAGGGTCGCGGTCAGCAAACCTTGCCACCGCCAGGCGATCAGGCCTACCACAAGGGTCGCGCCGCCCCAGATGACCGCGAGATCGCCACGTGAGACCGACAGAATGTCCCCGAACAGATAGGCCATCAGATCGATGCGAATACCGGAAAGAAACGACACCGCCACAAGGCCGAAGGCCAACGCGGCATGGGCCAACACGCCGAGCAGTGTATCCATCGCATACCCCCGCCCGGACAAAGCCGTAACGGTCAGGGCCATGATCAACGCAACCGCGACAGCGCCGATGAAGATGGACATCGACAAGGCCAGCGAGATCGCAACACCCAGGATCGCGGCATGGGCCGTCGCATCGCCAAAGTAAGCCATGCGCCGCCAGACGACAAAACTGCCCAGCGGGGCTGCGGCGAAGGCCACGCCGACGCCTGCCAGCGTCGCGCGCATCATGAAATCGTCCAGCATTACTCGGCAGCCTCTTTGGGGGGATGGTCATGATCGCAGGCCCCGTCATGGATGTGGTCATGCTCGTGCCGGTAAAGGGCCAGGGCACCGCCGGTGCCACTTCCGAAAAGGGCCCGATATTCTGGGGCAGACGACACGATATCGGGGGTCCCCTGACAGCAGACATGACCATTGAGACAGATGACCCTGTCCGAGGTCGCCATCACCACATGCAACTCGTGGCTGATCATCAAAACCGAGCACGCCGTCTCACGACGCACGTCTTCGATCAAATGGTAAAACGCGGCAGAGGCGGGTTGGTCCAGCCCCTGAGTCGGCTCATCGAGCAGCAGAAGATCGGGGCTGTTGGCCAGCGCACGGGCCAGCAGAACCCTCTGCAATTGTCCGCCAGACAACTGAGACATCTGCCTTGATGCGATATCCGGCACGCCGACGCGCTCCAGGGCGGCGTTGGCCGCTGTCATGTTCGCCCCGCGTGGCAGGCTCAGAAACCGGGCCACGGTGATCGGCAAAGTCGGATCGACATGCAGGCGCTGCGGTACATAGCCGATACGCAGGCCCGGTTTCTTCACCACCGACCCTTGAGCGTCGGGAATGGCACCGACGATGGCGCGCAGCAGGCTTGTCTTGCCAGATCCGTTCGGACCGACCACGGTGACGATCTCGTTCGGCTCCACAACGAGGCTGACATCGTGCAGGGCGCGATGCGCGCCGTAGCTGACGCTGAGATGTTCGACAGAGATCAGGCTCATGGGGCCGCCTTGCCGACGCAGATGGGGCACAGGCCTTCGGCCTCGACCACCGTTTTCTCGATCACGAAGCCTGCCGCCTTGGCGGCATCCCCCAAGGCACCGCGCGCAGGCATGGATTGTGTTTCGGCCACCGAGTCGCATTTGCGGCAAATCATGAAGGCCGGAGAATGCGCAATTCCGGAATTTGCGCAGGCGATAAAGGCATTCAGTTTTTCGATCTTGTGGACAAACCCATTCGCCACAAGAAAATCCAGCGCGCGATAGGCCACAGGCGGCTGAGAGCCGAACCCGTCTTCCCTGAGACGATCCAGAACCTCGTAGGCGCCAAGCGCACGATGCTCTTGCAGCAGGATTTCAAGGGTCTTGCGGCGCACCGGTGTAAACCGCAGCCCTTCTTTCGCACAGCGCGCCTCGGCGACTGCCATGCCGCCTTTCACACAGGCGTGGTGGTCATGCTGCTCGAAACCGAGCGCATCGGTTTTTGAATCTGTGCCTCTGGCACCGTCACTTGTCATGTTATAGCATTTCAGTTATCGGGTGTGTAACGTTATACAATCACATGGAGACTTCGATGTCCAGAAAGCTGTTTTCCGTCGGCGTGGCCGCAACATTGTTGGGCAGCAGCGCGTTTGCGAACGTTCCAAACGTGGCCACAGATATCGCCCCGGTTCATTCGCTTGTCGCGCGGGTGATGGACGGTTTGGGTACGCCCGATCTGGTGATCTCGCAAGGGGCCAGCCCACATGAATACAGCTTGCGCCCTTCCGAGGCGGGTGCCCTGCAAGAGCCCGATCTGGTGTTCTGGATCGGAGAGGACCTGACCCCGTGGATGGACGGCGCGATAGATACGCTGGCCGAAAATGCAGAGGTGATCAGCCTGCTTGAGGCAGACGGCGTGACCCTTCTGGAGTTCCGCGAAGGGGCATTGTTTGAGGCGCATGACCATGGGGACGGTCACGAAGATCATGACGATCATGACCACGAGGAAGGTCACGACCACGAAGAGCATGCGCATGAAGACGGCGATGATCATGATGACCACGCCGAGGACCATGACGACCATGCCCACGGTGATCATGACCCCCACGCGTGGCTGTCACCGGATAACGCCGCTGTCTGGCTGAACGCGATTGCCGCCGCGCTATCCGCCGCCGACCCCGAGAATGCGGGTGCCTATTATGCCAATGCCGCCGCTGGGCGCGAAGAGCTGACAGCATTGTCCGGTGAGATCAATACCGTCCTCGATCCGGTGCGGGGGGGCAGCTTTGTTGTGTTCCATGATGCCTATCAGTATTTCGAAACCGCGTTTGACTTTCCGGCCTCCGGCGCGATTTCGCTGTCCGACGCGTCGGACCCGAGCCCGGCCCGGATCGCGGACATCCAGGGCCGCGTTGCCGATGAGGGCATCGCCTGCGTTCTGTCCGAACCACAGTTCAACCCGAATCTGGTGGCCACTGTGATGGATGGCACCGAGGCCAACACAGCGGTGCTTGATCCGCTTGGGAGCGATCTTACCCTTGGGCCGGATCTCTATCCTCAGCTTCTGCGAAACCTTGCCAAGACGCTCGCAGATTGCTTGTGACGCTGTGATCTTCATGGCAACCTGCGCCATCGGTGAAAGAGGATCGTTTGCGTGTGGTATCGCTTTGCATTCATGATGCTGTCTTTGGTGTTGGCTCACAGGCCAGCATCGGCGCATCCCCATATTTTTGTCGACGCCAAGGCGGGTTTTCACATCAATGAAGATGGCAAGCTGACCGGCCTGCACATTTCCTGGACCTATGATCCCTTCACCACGCTGTTTCTGTTCGACGTGCTTGACCTTGATCGCGACCGGGATGGCAAGCTGAACGACGCGGATTACGCGGCCATCCTGCGCGGAGAGACCAAATGGGACCCGGACTATGTGGGTGATATCTATCTTGAGGTGAATGGGCAGGTGCATCCGCACCTCAAACCCGTTGACCCTGAGGCGACGTATCGCGACGACCAGATCACCGTCCGGTTCGACCTGCCCCTTGCAGAGGCTGTCGAGGTCCCGGGTCAGGATGTCGTTCTCAGTGTCTGATTCAAAATGGGATGAAGGATTTCAATCTGTTGCAAGTAGTCGGGTCACGCGCCTGATGTGGGCGATGAGCGGCCAGGCCTCGGCGCTTTCGATGGATTTCTCCCAATCCTTTGCCAAACGACGGCAGCGACCGAGCCATGCGAAGGTGCGTTCCACAACCCATCTGCGTGGCAGCACCTCGAAGCCCCCGGCGGTGTCGGAGCGCTTGATGATCTGTAGCGTCCAACGTCCGAGGCGCACGAGGGCACCCCGCAGCTTCGGCCCGGCATAGCCGCCATCCGCGAACATGTGGCACAGTTTCGGGGCCTCACGGCGGAGCCTGGCGAAGACCCCGGGCGCACCCTCACGATCCTGAATGTTGGCCGTATGGACCTCGCATGCGATCAGATTGCCACAGGTATCAGTGATAATGTGGCGTTTTCGACCTTTGATCCGCTTGCCCGCATCGTAGCCGGAAAGGGACGTGTTTTCAGAGGTTTTAACGCTCTGGCTGTCGATCACACCGGCTGTCGGCTGCACATCGCGGCCTGCCGCGAGGCGCACGGCCGCGACCAGGTGGCGGTTGATCCGGGCCAGCAGGCCATCATCTCGCCAGAGGTGGAAATAGTAACGCACAGTCGAGACCGCAGGAAAGTCCTTCGGCAGGAGCGACCATGCGCACCCGGCGGCGGCAAGATACTGAATCGCATTCCAGACCCGACGCAAATGCACCTTTCGCGGACGCCCAGGGCGGTTACGGCCGGGTAACAATGACCGCACGATATTCCATTCCGCATCGGTCAAATCACTTGGATAGCACTTTGTTTCGCGCATATGCTGCGCACGGGTGAATTCAGTCCAGGCCATTGTGATCTCCGTTCAATTTCACAACCGAACAGAATCACACCCTGTTGAATTCACTCAACTCATTTCTGATCAGACACTCAGGCTCTATGATCCGAATTACTACTACGCTTACTCAATCGTCGAAATCATAGATGACGCCCCGTTGCCCAACATCTGCGAGACGGCGCTTTACGCCTTTGAACCGGATGCTGTCACCAGCGATCTTCTTATTACCTTGGGCTCCCTGTCCCGCGAGGAAACGCCGGAACAGGCCAATGTCGGCAGATTGTTTTCCGACGAGGTCACGCTGTCATGCGACTGAGCTGGGCCCTACCCTGCGCTGTTGTTCTGTCTGTGGGCTTTCTGCTCTGGGTGGCGGTGCCGTGGTTTGAGTTGTCGCAATGGGCCGCCGCGCAGCAACGCGAGTTTCAGAATACGATGGCGCGCGCGTTGCGGGCCATCCGGGACGGAGAGCCGAGGGCACTTTGGCTGTTGTGCAGTGCAACGGCGGCTTACGGCGTTGTTCATGCCATCGGCACGGGACACGGCAAAGTGCTTTTGGGCGGGGCGGCTTTTGCCAGCGGCGCGACGTTTCGACGGCTCGCGGTGCTGACCCTGGCGTCCAGTCTGGCGCAATCGGCCACGGCGATCCTGCTTGTCGGCGGACTGGTGTTCGGCGCGCGTATCGGTGCGCGGGACGCAGCAGACCTGACGGAAACCTGGCTTGCACCTCTCAGCCTCATCGCGATTGGGGCCATCGGCGCGCTTCTGATCTGGCGGGGCCTGCGCTCATTTGGCAGGCTGGCGATTGCAACGGCCGACATCCAGTCCTGCGGGTGCAACCACTCACATGGTCCTTCGGCGCAGGATGTCACGTCGCTGGAAACGTTTCGGGACGCTCTGGCCCGGGTCGCCAGTATCGCAATCCGCCCCTGCACAGGCGCCCTGTTTGTGCTGGTCATTGCCGCACGTTTTGATGCCTTTGCCGCAGGCTGTCTTGCCGTTCTGGCCATGGGGTTGGGCACGGCATCGTTCAACCTGATCGTGGCAGGCGGCGGTTCACTGGCGCGCCGGTTTGCGCTGATTGGTCAAAGCACCGGATCAGACAATGTGTTGCGCCTGTCAGCCCTGTTTCACGTTGCCGGAGGTGGCCTGATCGTCACCTTCAGCGTTTTGACATTGATGGCCTAAAGCGTTTCGGGAAGAACCTGACACATTGCTTTTCTCGAAACGTGGCGAACGCAGAGATCACCGTTGGGGCTCCGGCTCTTTCAAACTCCAACGGCTTTGAAACCCGAAGTGACGGGCGGCGACATCCCCAAGCTCGGGGGAGTTGCGCAAAAGATCGGCCACCCCACGCGATATGGCGCGACGCGTGGG
The DNA here is from genome assembly GCA_965207105.1 of Roseovarius sp. GTDB lineage: Bacteria > Pseudomonadota > Alphaproteobacteria > Rhodobacterales > Rhodobacteraceae > Roseovarius. The sequence continues at coordinate 37,520 of CBDBLS010000046.1, forward strand.
GCCCGACGCAGTTTTGTACTGAATAGCCAGAGCCTGCAGAAGCCTTTCCCGGCTCACCACCGACAGGCCATCCCCCTTTAAATGACGCTCAAGAATATCCTGAACCGCCACCCGCCCTTCCAACTCGATCATGGCCGTCGCGTAAGCACCCATATATGGCACGTCTTGCCGAATGGCCGCATCCAGGTCAGCCGACAGAATGCGGGAGAAGCTGCGGTCTTGCGACAGCCCTGCCAGCAGGACGCGAATGGGCATAAGATCGTCATCACCGGTCTCAAGGGCCTGTCTCAGGTTTTGAACTTTTGGCAGACGCAACCTTTTCAGAGCACTGTAAGGTGCGCGGTCCAGCTCCTGCAAAGCCAGACGACGGATATCGGGGTTCGGATCATTCAGGCGGTCGACAAAGATCCGGAGCCGTTTCTTGTCACCTCCCAAAAGCAACTCCGATTGGCGGCGAAGGATCTGGCTGACGAATGTGCGATACCTGTCGTCCAGAATGGCAATCTCCAACCAAGGCCCGTACGACCCGTCCCGGGCCAGCAGCACGCTCGACGATGGCTTACCGTCAAGCAATGCACGCGTGGCTGGGTCCACAGTGATCGGAATGTCCGACACGTCAGGACCAGCAAGTGTTTCGAGTGGTATGTAGCGGCTTGGGTCCGACGGTGCGGGGGGCGCGATCACGACCTGTTCGGTTGCCAACAGGACATCTATCAGTGTCGGATTAGGCGTGTAGCCGTGAAAGGCACATGCCTTTGCGTGCTCTGCGGAACCAAGGCCAAGCGCCCCGATCAGAATCCACCCCAATAGCCAGTTCGTCTTGCCCATTTAAAACCTCGCTCACCGAGAAGGGGTGCTCTGCCGTGATCACCACGCGCTGGAAGCCCATCTGGTGATCCGCGAAACGTCCGTTCCGAACATATAGTCGAAACGCAAATTTGATGTAAGGGTGAGCAAGATCAGAGGGGCCATTGATACACATCCGCGACGGGGTCGATCCCGGAAATCTTTGTGGACCTGATCATCCCGCAGCCTGTGAGAGTCGCCATTTCTGTCAGTTTCTGGGGGCTGACCCTAAGGCGTTTCAGTGTGGTGAGCGTTTCGCTCAAAACGCGTGTTTCGAGTTTTTCCCGGGACGTTTCAATCTGCTCTTGCAGTTGCAATATGTTATGTCATAACATATTATTTCAAGCAACTGTATCAAATGTCGATGACGAACAAAGACCCACGCCTTCCCGTAACGCTGCTGACAGGATTTCTCGGCGCCGGAAAAACAACCCTTTTGAATGCGATCCTGCGGGATACATCTGCCGGCCGCATTGCTGTGGTTGTCAATGAATTTGGCGAGGCAGGACTGGACCATGATCTGATTGAGACGTCACAGGACGACATCGTCCTGATGCAGTCCGGATGCCTGTGCTGTTCGATCCGGGGGGACCTGTCCAAAACCATAAGCGATCTGCTGGTCAGGCGGAGCGCGGGGGCCGTCATATTCGATCGCGTCGTGATCGAGACCACCGGCCTGGCCGACCCTGCGCCGATTCTGCAGACACTGCTTGTCGATCCCAGCCTGGCGTCGACCCTGCGCATGGATGGTGTGGTCACAGTGGCGGATGCCGCGGCAGGGTCGGCCACGCTTGATGCACAATTCGAAGCCGTGTCGCAGGTGGCGATGGCTGACCTGATCATTGTGAGCAAAGCTGACCTTGTCACAAGGGCAGATGCCGCAGCCTTTCAGCAACGCCTGCGCCGTTGCAATCCGACGGCGCGCATACTGTTGGCGGATCATGGCAAGCTGCCAGCCCAAAACCTGTTTGGTCTCAGCGCCTTACGGCGCGATGTCACACCCAGGCAGGCGTTGAACTGGCTGTCCCCGGCCAAGCATGATCCCTTGACTAATCTGTCCGGTCTCGCGCCGGTGCCCAGGATCCCGGTCGTTTCGCCGCACGACACGCGGATCCAATCGGTGTCCATCCTTTTGGACCACCCCTTGCCAGACGCCGCGTTCGATATCTGGCTCGATACGCTGATCGGCCTGAAAGGGCCCGACATCCTGCGCGTCAAAGGGATTGTGTTCCTCAAAGGAGATGAGAGGCCGTTTGTCTTTCATGGCGTGCAGCACATCTTTGACCCGCCAGTGCAACTGCGGGATTGGCCCGGCGGCGATACCCGCTCTCGGATCGTGGTCATCGCAAAGGACATCACCCGCCCGGAGCTACAACGCAGCTTTGACATGCTCAGGGCGACCCAGCCCGACCCAAACCTTCATACAGATAACAAGAAAGTGCCCGCCAAATGACCGATACCCGCCTTCCCGTCACCGTTCTGTCCGGCTTTTTGGGCGCGGGCAAAACCACGCTGCTCAATCGCGTGCTCAACAATCGTGACGGGCGCCGCGTCGCGGTCATCGTCAACGACATGTCCGAGGTTAATATAGATGCCGATCTTGTGCGCGCTGAAACAGATCTGAGCCGGACGGATGAGACGCTGGTTGAGATGTCAAACGGGTGCATCTGCTGCACGCTGCGCGATGACCTGCTGATCGAAGTCCGGCGTCTCGCTGACGAGAACCGGTTCGATTATCTGCTGATCGAATCCACTGGCATTTCAGAGCCTCTGCCCGTCGCGACAACCTTTGATTTCCGCGACGAAAACGGCGAGAGCCTGTCGGATGTCGCCCGGTTGGATACGATGGTCACGGTTGTCGATGCCGTGAACCTGCTCAGGGATTACGCCAGCCACGATTTCCTGCGGGACAGGGGGGAGACGATGGGCGAAGAGGATAAGCGTACGCTGGTCCACCTGTTGACCGATCAGATCGAGTTTGCAGATGTCGTGATCCTCAACAAGGTAAGCGCCGCCACGCCTGATCAGGTCGATACCGCTTGCAAGATCATCCGAAGTCTCAATGCCGACGCGCGGATCATCCAGACGGATTGGATTTCTCTGACGTGCCTGCGGACGCCATCCTCGACACCAAGCTCTTCGATCTGGACAAGGCACATGACCACCCGATGTGGGCCAAAGAGCTTTATGGCTTTGCCGATCACGTGCCCGAGACCGAGGAATATGGCGTGGCCTCTTTCGTTTACCGGGCGCGTCAGCCGTTCGAGCCGGAAAAGATCATGGAGGTGCTGAACGGTGACATGCCCGGAGTGATCCGCGCCAAGGGGCATTTCTGGATCGCGACCCGGTCGGAATGGGTGGCCGAGTTTTCTCTGGCAGGCGCGTTGTCCAGCGTCGCACCGATTGGAACCTGGTGGGCCTCTGTGCCGAAAGAGCGTTGGCCCGACCATGAAGGGGTGCAGGCCTATAGACCTGTTTCGCAATAGGTAGATTTCTGCTATTCCAGCTTCACCGAAGCAGTGGAGTTTGCCGGAATGGCCGTACTGAAAGTTTTACGGGCACGTCCAGAGTTGTTTTTCCGCCTTTCCGGAATACGTCCGGCGGATTTTGATGCTCCGGTTTGTCAGCTTCACCCGATTTGGCTTGCCGGTGAAGCCGGGCGTTTGTCCCGAAAGAACAGACAACGGGCCATCGGGGGCGGCAGGAAGTATCGGCTGCAACTGGCGGAACAAATGCTTTGGCTCAATTAGCATTGATTATGCGTGGCGTATTACAGGCAGGATGCCTGCTGCTGCGGCAAGTATCGCGCGCGGCGTTTGGTGGCTCGGAAGGACGGCAAGGTGGAACCACCGAAGGTAGCTGTCCAGGTATTTGGTTGCGATACCCCGATGGCGGCGCGGAAAGGTCTTTAACCGCTCATGCCGACTGTTCACGGTTTGAATGTGCAATTCACCACGGACACGTTCTCCGGCGGTCCGGTTGAGACTTTCATGGCTGACGCCCATTTCTGCGGCGCAGGGCGGGTACCCGGTGCAGCCATCGGTCACCGGGAGAGCGTCCCCATCAAGACGTGGCTGCAGAACCGTTTTGAGATGTTCGGCTGTCACCGCAGGCAAGACAGCACTGATGGTGGTGCCTGATCGGTCGACTGCAACGAGGACCGGAACCTGCTCCTTCGACAATCCGCGTTTTGAGGCCTTTCCCCCGCGTTTGCGGGCTTTTCGAGAGAGATTACGCTCCCCTTTCCGGCTGCGCGGAAAGAACGTCTCGTCGGCTTCGACGATCCCGCACAGCTTGACCGCACCGACCGTTACAGCCTGAAGAAAGCGATGACGCCAACGAAAAGCTGTGGTGTCGGCCACCATACAACGCCCGTCGGACGCCTTTACCGTTTCGCCGTCGCGCAGGGAAGCTGCAAACTCTGCCCACCTGTCCTTGTGGCGCAAGCGGGCAAGCGGCGTCCCGGTCAGCGCGTTGAAGGTTTTGCGACAGCTTTTGCAAAAGAACCTCGTCAGGCCACTTGCATGGCCTCTGATGATCGCACCGCCCGAAGCGCAGTGCGGACAGATACGCCCCTCGCGAACAGTCGCCTCAAGGAGATCGATCACGCTTTCCAGCGACGAAACCCCGGCAACGAGCCGTCCGGTTTCAGCCCGTTGTTTCGATGAAAGGTTGTCGATCTCGTTGAGCCACACCAAAAAAGCCTGATGATCCATGTGCCGCACCCCATAATTTTGTTCATGGTGTGTTCTGTTACAGGTTGGCACGCATAATCAATGCTAATTGAGCCAATGCTTTTGTGCCTGATCCATTACCGCACATACGCCGGCCAGGCCTTTGTTGGCCTGCTTTTCGACATTTCCAGCCCTACAGTTTGCCGCCGCGTTCGCGCCATGACGACGGTGATGGCTGGCCATTTCGCCATGCCGGAGCGCGGGATCAAATTATCGACACAGGAAAGAAACGATCTTCTCTATCCTGTGATCGATGGTACCGGGCGCCCTGTTCAGCGCCCCGGGACGCCGTCAAGGCGCAAAGCCAGTTATTCAGGAAAGAAGAAACGCCATACAGCGTCGCACCGGATCATTACCGACGACAGGAAAAGGATCCTGACCGTTGGTCCTGCACAGCCCGGGCGAAAGCACGACAGGCGGATATATGATGAAGCGCGCGTGGACAAGCCCCCCGGTGTGCCTGTCCCGGGCGATCCCGGTTATCTCGGAACGTCGCTGGAAGTCCCGCTCAAGGCCTCAAAGAACCATCCCCTTGCCAAAAGCTGCAACACATGGCACGCAAAGCTGCGCATCGGCGTAGAGCATGGAATTTGCCGCATGAAAAAGTTCGGGATTTTTGCCGATACCCATCGCAATAATGGCCAGGCGGATATGATCGCAAAGAATGTAGCGGCCCTGGCAAACCTGAACTTGAAAACAGCCTGACCAAATGGGCAGGGATACCTCCGTTCAAAAACAACCGCCCTTATTGCGAATCGAGTCTAATATGGCAAATCATTTATGGCAAATCATTGGTCCGAGCCCTGGGGTGACCGGCGGCAGGAGATCGTCTTTATCGGGTCGGGAATCGACTGGGCGGCCCTGAAAGCCCGGCTCGACGCCGCCCTGGTGCCGAAAGATCGTGCGCCCGGGCCCGATGCGCTGCCCGATCTGCCGGACCCGTTTCCGATCTGGCGCCGCGCGGAGGCTGTCGCATGAGACTGCAGCGTGAGGTACTCAAAGACGCCGCTATCGGGGTCGGGATTGCTGAGAAAGCACGGGATTTGTCTGTCATCCACAAACCTGGCTGTTCAGCCGCGATCTGGCGTCGCCAACAGGCACCGACATTGGACCAGCTCGATCCAAACCTGCTGCCTCGGACTCGGATCATCTTACAGCCCGACGCTGTGCGCCAGACAGTCACCGAATTGTGCAAGACCTATTGTGCAAGACCTCCGGACTGCCGGAGACCAAAGATCGCGACGTGCTCGTCAACGACATCGCGATGCTCGCCAATCTCTTCGCCGACCTGACAAAGGCGCGCTATCTGCGGCTGACGCTTGAGGTCGTGACCACGAATGCCTGCCGAAAATTTCACATCGATGCGGTCACCGCGCGGCTGATCTGCACCTATCGCGGCACCGGCACGCAATATGGCATATCGACAGATGGAAACGATCCGGCACGTATCTTCACTGTACCGACAGGCATGCCGATGATCCTGCGCGGAACGCTTTGGCCAAGTGACCCGCCCTCTGGCCTGCTACATCGCTCTCCTCCGATTGAAGGCACCGACCAGACGCGATTAGTTCTGGTCCTTGACCCGGTCACCGATCCGGAGGACGAGGTGTGAATGGCAATCTTGGGGATACAAAACTAAAGCGGCGGCGCAGGGCCGATCCAATGCGCATGTTCGACACCCTTCCGCCAGAACTTCGCGTTTGGCTGACCACGGCTGCTTTGCCCTGGTCACCCCGGTCCTGCGCCAAAATCTGGCACAAAGCCCGGCGTCAGGGATTTTCGCCGTCCCAGGCCATCGCACGCTTAAGCCAATGCGAACGACGCACTTTGGAACGTGACACCTTCTGATCCAAGCGCCGTGACAAGACCAACAGGATCCAGACAGACGGGTTGTTTGACACTGTGCTGTCAAGAAAATCAATGAAGGAACCGCGCGGCCACAGTCACATTTGAACCGATCCGATCTGTGCAACAGGTCGACGGCACTGGCCACGAGGTCGCCTGCCACCGCTGCGTCAAACTCATGGATCAACACGCGCTGTAACGGGCTATCTCGTACCGCAATTTGCACCGGTGCAGGGCGCTAAGCTATGCTGTGAACGCGCCCCGTATATTGGATGTATATACGTTTTCACTTGCATTCGTGCGGTAATGTTGCTTTAGTTGGCGAAATTTGCCGACCAAAACAAAAAAGCAGATAAACCCACAGGCATGCCTATTCTCGATTTTCTCATCCACCTTGCGGGGGCCACGATGCTCCTGCTGTTTGCCGTTCGCATGGTCCGCACCGGGATCGAGCGTAGTTATGGCGGCCATTTTCAAGCTGTGATGACACGTCATAACACCCCGCTGACCTCGGTGGGCGTGGGAATTGGCATGGCAATTGTCCTGCAAAGCTCGGCCGCCGTTGCCCTGCTCAGTGCCGGGTTCGCAGGCACCGGAGCGCTGTCTTTTGGCGCGGGCCTTGCCATCGTGCTGGGCGGCGATCTGGGATCGGCCCTGGTGGTGCGGCTGCTGTCATTCCAACTGGATTGGCTGGTGCCTGTGCTGCTGAGCGCGGGCGGGTGGTTGTTCATCAAATCCCAGACCCGCAAATGGCGTCAGCTGGGGCGTATCCTGATGGGCATCGCCTTTATCCTGATCGCCCTGCAATTCCTGCGCGCGGCCATGGACCCCATTCGCGACAGCGCCTTTCTGCCCGCTATCGCGGAATACCTGACTCATGATTTCATCACCGCCTTTATCGTCGGCGGGGTTCTGGCCTTTGTGATGCATTCCTCCGTTGCCGCAATCCTGATGTGTGTCACACTGGTGCAGATCGGCGCGCTGCCATTTGAGGCCGGGCTGTCCCTGTTGCTGGGGGCCAATCTGGGGGGGGCGCTGATCCCGATCTGGCTGGCCCGCAGGATGAATGCGGCAGCCCGGCGCATCCCGCTGGCCAATCTGATTGTACGGGGTGGGTGGGCCATCACTGCCTTGTTGGCAATTAACCTGTCGCCCACCACCGATTTGCTGACGACCTATGGCCGCGGCCCCGCGCTGATCTACGCCCATATCACTTTCAACGCAGCACTTCTGCTGATCGCGCTGCCGCTCCTTACCCCACTGGATCGACTCACCCGATCTCTACTGCCTGACGACCTCACGGCACAAAACGGTACCCAGCCAGTGGCCCAGTCGGCCCTTGATCCAGGTGACGTCAACACACCCACCCTCGCGCTTGCCAACCTCAAACGCGAGGTGCTGCGAATGAGCGGACTTGTGGAAGACATGTTTGCTCCCATTCTTGATCTCTATGACAGCGATGACCCGGACCGCATCAAAGCTCTGCGCACCGCCGATGCTGAGGTGAACGCCTGCCTGTCAGGGATCCGGGATTACACCGCTTCTCTGCCACGGGACACCTATACCAAAGCGGAAAAACGCGGCGCCCGCGAAATGGTGGATTATGCCATCAGTCTGGAAAGTGCAGGCGATGTGATTGCGCATCGCTTTACCAAGCTGGCCAAAGAACTACACCAGACAGGCGCGCGGTTCAGCCCCGAGGGCTGGCAGGAACTTGGCGCGCTCCATGCCAGCATCACCAACAATATGCGGCTGGCCAGCAACGTGTTGATCTCGGATGATCTGGAAAGCGCGCGGCTGTTGAACCTTGAGAAGGAAGAGGTGAAACGTGCCGAACGGCATAGCCGTAAACGCCATGTCAAACGCTTGCAAAAAGGCAGCAAAGACAGCGCGGAGACCAGCGATATCCACCTCGAAACCCTGGTCGCTCTGCGCGAGTTCAACCGCCATATCTCAGCCGTCGCCCACCCAATCCTGATGCAAAATGGCCAACTTCTGGAAACCCGTCTGATCGACGCACTCCCCGCCTCAGGATAGCCCCGCTGCTTCTTCTTGCCAAAAATATCCCCGCTGGAGGCATAGAAAATTCGCACGAATTTTCTCAAACCTCTCAGAGGGCTGCCGCTGCTCTCAGTCCTTCAAACACCGGGGGCCTGGATCAGTTCATCAGCCCCGCGTGACGCAGCCCATCATCAACCAACGCTTTGGTTTCATCCGTCAGGCCGGTCAGGGGCGAGCGCACTTCGTCACTGCACAGCCCCAGTTGCGACATGGCATATTTGACCCCCACCAGACCCGGCTCGGTGAAGATCGCTTTGTGCAGCGGCATCAGGCGGTCCTGATACTCCAGCCCTTTGGCGAAGTTTCCGGACAAGGTTGCTTCCTGAAACTCTGCGCACAACCGAGGCGCGACATTGGCGGTCACGGAAATGCATCCCATCCCACCATGCGCGTTGAACCCAAGTGCAGATGCGTCCTCGGCTGAGAATTGAACAAAATCCGTGCCGCAGGTCTGGCGTTGCTCGCTGACCCGCACCATGTCGGCTGTTGCGTCCTTGACTCCAATAATCCGCAGCAGTTGCGCCAGTTCACCCATCGTCTCGGGCGTCATGTCCACGACCGAGCGTCCGGGAATATTGTAGATAAAGATCGGCAGATCACAGCAGTCATGCAGCGCAGTGTAATGCGCAATTAGCCCGCGTTGCGTGGGCTTGTTGTAATAGGGTGTCACCACCAGCGCGGCATTGGCCCCGACCTTGTAGGCGTGCTGCATCAGGCGCATGGATTCAGCGGTGTTGTTGCTGCCTGCGCCCGCGATCACCGGCACGCGACCTGCGGCGGCACGCACCACTTCCTCGACCACAATCTCATGCTCGTCATGGCTGAGCGTCGGGCTCTCCCCGGTCGTACCAACAGGAACCAGCCCATGGCTGCCCTCGGCAATATGCCACTCAACAAGGTGTTTGAGCGTATCAAGATCCAGCTCACCGTTCTTGAACGGCGTGACCAGGGCAGGAAAAGATCCTCTGAACATGATACGCTCCTTTGTTGCTTCATCTCTCGACGCGATGCACATCAACGGCAATCCCTCGCCCGTCTGCCACGTTTGTGAATGGACGATCCCGGCCTGCGCACCTAAGTTTCCAAGTGTCTATCCTTTGACTTGGCTGGAAATGCAAGAGATGTTGCGCGCCCTATTGGCGGTTTTGATGGTGTTTGGCACGCCCTTGCCCCTGTTGGCAGAGGATGTGCCACGCATTGCGCCGCGCCCTCTGGCCAGTGCGTTGCACGCTATGCAGAATGGCCGGTGGGAGGTAGCGCGCAGCTTGGCTGCCCGCGATGGTCCCGCCGCCAGCACCCTGATCGAGTGGCATTACCTGAGTGCCGGACAGGGTACGCCAGATCAGGTTCTGAGCTTCCTGCGCGATCACTCCGATTGGCCCGGCCTGGCCGTCTTACGCAAACGCAGCGAAGACAGGATGGCCGAAGATGGCAGCATCAAACAAATCCCTGCCTTTTACGCCGACCACCCCGCCCAGACCGGCACCGGCGCGCTCAGCCATGCCACGGCCCTTCTGGCCAAGGACCAACTGGGCGAGGCCGAAGCGACGCTGGTGTTGGCGTCGCACAGTATGGATCTGAGCACCGAAGAACATAATGCCTTCATGGACGCCGATGCCGAGTTGTTGGCCCCCCATCACGAGGCGCGACTGGATATGACCCTCTGGCGGGGCCTGCGCGATGTGGAACTGATGTTGCCGCTGGTTTCGGACGAAAAACGTGCGCTGGCCGAGGAACAGCGCAGCGACCCGGGCATCGCCCACGCGCTGTTCAACCGCTACATCCGGGGCGATGCCGACAAGGCGATTGATCTGGCGATCACCCAAATGGACTTCGTCCCTATTTCCGGACAGTTTGATTATTGACCCTATGCGGCCATTTTCCAAGTCATATTGTTGAACGCCTGTTGCGGCGTTTGGTATCCGATGGCGGAGTGGCGGCGCTGACGGTTGTGGAAGACCTCGATATATTCGAAGATTGCGGCCTTGGCTTCCGCCCGTGTTTTGAACCTTTGACGGTGAACCAACTCCTTTTTCAATGATGCAAAGAGGCTTTCCATTGGCGCATTGTCCAGGCACTCGCCCTTGCGGCTCATGGATTGCGCAATCCCTGCCTTTTCGATCAGCTTGCGATACTCGCCACCGGCGTACCGGCTCCCCCTGTCGGAGTGGTGGATCAGACCGGGAACAGGGCCTCTGCGCCCCGGGGCCATCGTCAGGGCATCACAGCAAAGCTCGGCCCGCATGTGATCCTCCATCGCCCAACCAACGATTTCCCGCGTGGCCATGTCTTTCACGCCGGCCGGATAGAGCCACCCTTCATCCGTATCGATACAGGTGATATCGGCCAACCAAACCGTATTGGGGGTGAGGCGGTGGAACGCCTGTTCCAACAGGTTTGGCGATGGGCTCATTTTGTGATTGCTATCCGTTGTCACGGGCTTGCGGCGCTTGTTCGGGCGTGGAGACAGCTTGTTTTCCTTCATGATCCGCGCCACCCGCCGCTCGGAGACGGTTTCGCCATCGGCCACCAGGTCCTGATGGATCCGCTTTGATCCGTAGCATTTCCTGCCGGCTTTGAAGAAAGTCTTGATCCTGGGCAGCGGTTCCGGATCCCGAACGTCTCGATCTGCTTTACGCTGATCCCTCGCCGGTTGGCCGGCCAGCAAACCATAAAACCGGCCCCGGGAAATCGCCGGAACCCTGCAAAGCGTGGAAACCGCGTATCGAGCTTTATGGGCAGTGACGAATCTGCGCTTGTTCGTCATAGTTTCACCGCCCGTGTCGCGAAAAAAGCGGATGCTTTGTGCAAAATCTCCACTTCCTCTGTCAGGCGCCTGTTCTCCTTGCGAAGACGGGCCGGTTCCGCTGCATCCGCCTTCCGCCGCCGCCTGGCTTCAGCTGAGCCGAACGCTTCGATCTCAAGCCGCCAGGTCTTCAACTGTGTGCCGGTGATTCCAGGCTCCCTGGCAACGCTGCCCTGTGTCGCGCCCGGTTCATAAACCCGCTCAACCGCCGCTGCCCTATACTCGTCCGTATAGTTCCGTCATGATACACCTCAATCATCCCCTTGGGTCATGTCTTAAACGGTGTCTCAAAAAACTCTAGGGCGGGGGACTTTGACCCTAGAAAGCGCTTCCGTGCGCAAAGACATGGCAGAAATCGAGGGACGTATTTCGCGAAAGATGACTGAGGTCCGCGATCTGGAACGGGACGCGGTGCTTCATGACGAGGCACTGGCAGACGCGGTCGAAAAATTCAAACCTGCTGCCTAAATTGAGCGCAAAAAACTGGCTAGGCGCATTGTGGATTTGAAAGACGATGTCGCACAGATCGAAAACGAAACGCGATATACTGCGATAGCAATTCGCTCTCTGGCGGCGAGTTTCGTCAACAGCAGAAAGAAACGACCCTGATCGCTTTGGCGAAGACCCGTGCTGAACTGGGTGACTTACAAAAAGAAGCCGCAGAAGTCAGAGCGCGCGCTTTTCCACTGTTCAAATCACTGCGCACTGATGGAGGCGACTGACTCGTTGATCGACGAAGTTTCCAAATTGGATAACAACATTGCGGAGCTGTTAGAACAATCAGAAGACTTGACCAAACAACGTGAGCGGATGATCGAGAAAATAAGAGAACTCGCAAAAAAAGCCGACGAAGCCAATCGGGATTTGTCAGGCACTGCACAGTTTTCCTATGTTGCGCAGGCTCTCACGCAAGCAGTCTCACAGATTACTGATGCCGCAATCTCGTCCAAGGGCAACCCTTGGGCGTTTTCTGGTTTGGCGCTTACCCAATCGGTTTTCAATCTGACATTTTCCTGGCCAACATTTTACGACGCGCAGATCAAGGATAACAAAGTGGTGGTGATCGACCACGCTTCGCTTGGCGGCACTGCCGCTAAAACGGCCGGAGGGACCACGTTGAGCGGCGTCTTAGTCAAGTTTATCGAAGCGACAGGTAAAGTTTCTGCAGCTCAGAGCGACCGAATATTTGTTGATGCAGCTGAGTTGTTGGCCTTGCGGAAAATACTAGGCAACAGCATCACGACCGTTGTGGACAATACCGGAAAGGGTAACGCAACAAGTTCATTTCTCTTGGGGCTGGCGTTGAACCTGGCAACCGAAGAAGCTAAGAAAAAGATAGCTGTCGAAATGCAGAAGCCTGAGTTGATTGCCTATGCAGTAGCGCAGTCGACGCTTGCCAATGCCATCATCGATTTAGGTAAAATGGGCCGCCTTGAAGATGCTGACGCAAAGGCGATGGCCAAATTGAACGAAAAGCGCGCCACGCTCGTGCGGGGGTTCGGTCAAATCCCGGCGGACAGGTCACTTCGAATTCCGGAGATACTGGCGCGAAAAAACGAAGCCTTTGAAATTCACGAAGGCTACCGACTGACTGTCAAATTCGATGGCGATATGCCAGATTTCGAACTTTTGCTTGACGATGTCATACTAAAAGCTGGGGACAAGCCGGGGGTATTTATCGTCAACACTGATTTGATTGATCACCTTGCATTGGGTGCGTCGCCGGTGTTGAATATGCGGCTGGTTTTAAAGTAAATTTTCGACCTTGAAGTAAACCGGCCAATGACTGCATAGTCCCACATTACCATCGTCCACTAATCTAATCTGCCACACAGTTGATCAACGTCTGCTTTGGGAATGCACAGACGACATCGCGATCATCGACCAATGTCCGCACAGGGCCGTGAGTTCGAGAACGCTTGTCTTATGACTTTCCCTGGGTTTCATGCGAAGTTTGAGGCGAAGCCAGTCACGCCATATATGGCGTGACTGGCTTCGACGGTCGCTGGATCGTGAGGGGCCTGGTTGTAATGAACCGTGCTACAGTTTGATCAGCCACCGTCTTCGCATGAGGCCTGAACGGATACGCAGCAGCTGCTGGCTCTGCACGACAGGCACAGGACATCGAAGATAATGAAGGACAGCATCGGGATCGACATCTCCAAAGCGCATTTGGATGTGCATCGGATCAAGACAGGACAACATGCCCAATTCGACAACACCGCTTCCGGCTTTCGCGCGCTCAGGCGCTGGATCGGGAGCGAACAGCCACAAATCGTGGTCTTTGAACCAACGGGTGCTTACCATGCCTCCTTTGAGAAGACGTTCCCGGGCAAATTGCCTCTGGTGAAGATCAATCCACTACAGGCCCGCCGCTTTGCCCAGGCGCATGGAACGTGTGCCAAAACAGATGCCGTTGACGTGCGCATCCTGGCCACGATGGGTTCGGCGTTCGATCCGGTACCGGACAGGCCTTACAACAGGAATGAACGTGAACTCAAAGAGTTGCAGATCGCGCGGATGGCCCTGGTCAAGGACAGAACCCGGCTGTTGAACCGTGTGAAAACACAGACTCTGGCGTTCACACGCCGCCAGACAAAACCACGCCTGACGCAGGTCAAACGCCAGATCGCAGCTCTTGACGATGAACTCGGGACGCGTCTGCGTGATTGTCGGAAAAGGGCGCGCGCACATGATATTCTCCGCTCCATTCCCGGCATCGGCGAGGTCGCTGCCGTCGCCATCCTGGTCGAATTTCCAGAGATCGGAACACTGGACCGCAGGAAGGCAGCCAGTCCGGCGGGCCCCGCACCCATGACGCGACAGTCCGGGCAATGGCGCGGCAAGGCCTTCATTCAGGGCGGTCGTAAATTCCTGCGCGACGCTCTTTACATGCCGGCTCTCGTCGCGGCACGCCACGACCCTGACCTCGCAAGGAAATACCTGGCCATGATGGCAGCCGGGAAGCCTGCCAAAGTCGCTCTCACCGCGCTCATGAGAAAACTGATCGAGATGGCAAATGCGCTTGTCAAGGCTGACCGCGAATGGTCGCAAAATTCTCCTTGATCAAGACGGATACTATCAACATTGTGGGCTGGCATTGCTGCGCATCCGATGATGGCTTCTAACCCAAATTGACGGATTTTCACCATTTCTCCGGCGCCTTCTTCACCTTGATCTTTGCGTGGGCTGTGAGCTGTGAGTGCCTCATGTTACTGATTTTAAGTGTCTTCGAGAGTGTCCTGTCTTCTGTGTATGAGCAATTCGGTCCATGCTTCCAAACTGAAGGAGCATGACGATAATGACGATTTCCAAGGAACTACCGGACGAGATGCCTAGCGGTGTTGAACGACCCAAAGATTTACTTGGCGACAAGGGTCTGATGAAAGAGCTGAAGGTCCGGCCGATGGAGCGGATGTTGGGGGCTGAGTTGACCGAGCATCCGGGCTATGAACCACACGGTGACCTGCCAGCCAGCAGACCAACCGGCGCAACGGAGCGACGCGCAAGGTGCTGAAGGGCAATGACGGGGCGGTGCCGATTGATATCCCACGTGACCGTGACGGCAGTTTTGAGCCGGAACTTATCCAGAAAGGCCAGACCCGGATCGACGGGATGGATGACAAGACTACCGGGCTTTACGCAGCTGGTTTATCAACCCGTGATATCAGCAGCCACCTTGAGGAAGTCTATGGGTTACGGGTCTCTGCCGACCTGATCAGCCGTGTCGCCGATGCTGTTCTGGAGGAGGTCCCGGACTGGCAAAACCGGGCTTTGGAGCCGGTTTACCCGATCGTTTTCCTTGATGCCCTACGTGTTGAAATCCGCGATGCCGAGAGCCGTCAGGTCAAGAACAGGGCCGTATACGTGGCCCTGGGCGTCACCCCTGATGGTGAGCGTGAGGTTCCGGGCCTGTGGATTGCCGCCAATGAAGGGGCCAAATTCTGGCTGTCCATTATGAACAATCTCAAAAACCGGGGGCTGGAGGACATCCTGATCGCCGTTGTGGATGGCCTGTAAAACGCGGAGCAATATTGGGCCACAGAAGCGGCTGCATATCGCAGTTGTAGCGGAGTAAAAGTCCGCCAGTTTGTGCCCTTCGTTTATTCGGAGGGCGGGAGATGTATTCTGTGGATATTTATAGTCGTGTGCGCCGTGCTTGTTTGAAGGACGGTATGTCTGGCCGAGAAGCGGCGCGGTTTTTCAACATGGCGTAATCAGGATCAGCACTCAGTTACCCCTGTTATTCTGGATGCACATGCAATTGAAAAGGAGACTGACCAATGGAATATTTTGCTGGTTTGGATGTGTCCATGGAAGAGACGCATATCTGCATTCTGGATCGTGAAGGGGCCCTTATTCGTGAAGGAAAAGCGAGCTCAACACCAAAAGCGATCGCTGACTTCCTCGCTTCTGGACCACCATGTGCCAAAGTTGTATTTGAAACGGGACGGATGGCACCAATGCTTTACCATGGGCTGACGGAGCTTGGTGTCCCGGTTGTTTGCATCGAGAGCAGGCAAGCATATCAGGCCCTTAAATCTCTGGCCGGCCACAAGACGGACCGCAATGATGCCCGCGGTTTGGCACACCTGGCGCGGACGGGATTCTACAAGCCGACCCATGTCAAATCACTGTCAGCGCACGCAATCCGGTCGCTGATCGCAGCCCGCAAGAAGCTGGTCGGACAGCGTGTGACGCTCGACAATCAGATCCGCGGTCTGGTCGTCGTCTTCGGCGTGCGGCTGCCACGAGCTTTGTCTCCGGCATTCAAAAACGCGGCGCTAAAAGTTAGCGATGGAGTGCCTGGCCTCCATGCCGCAATTTGCGGACTGTTCGCAGCACGCGAAGCAATCCTCGCGGCGGTTGCAGCCATTGATGGCGACATCAAAAAGATGACCCGCAAATCCGAAGTCTGCCAGCGCCTTATGACGGTACCAGGGGTCGGTCCGATCACAGCATTGGCCTTTGCCGCAGCAATTGATGATCCGTCGCGTTTCAGGAAATCGCGTGATGTGGGGGCGTATCTTGGACTGGTGCCGCGACGGCATCAATCTGGTGAAATCGACTACACGGGCAGCATCTCAAAGCGGGGCGACGTGCGCGTCAGAACGCTTCTCTATGAGGCCGCCAATGTGATGCTGACGCGGTATGCCGCTCCGCTCAAATTGAAGACATGGGCCCTCGCAATCGGTGCGCGCTCAACGATGAGAAAGGCCCGAGTGGCTCTGGCGCGTCGTCTGGCAATCATACTTCATGCCATTATGCGAGACAAAACTGACTTCCAGTCCGCGTAAGGCTTACGAGGCGACAACGAGGATTCCTAAATCAAAGTTCCCATCTGGGACGATGCCCGAGGGAGGGCGTGAGACACGGCGCCGATTCTGTAGCAACAGCCAAGACCAACGGTATGATTGCGGTTTCAACATTGCCGACCCACACCCAGCCAACCCCATCATGAACCTCAGAGTTCGAAGAGAACAAAGGCAACCTCTGACATCAAAAGCAGGAAACTCAGGAAACACGCATTGACAGATTAGAGAACAGATTAGAGAACAGATTAGAGAACAGATTAGAGAACAGATTAGAGAACAGATTAGAGAACAAAGATCGTAAGACGATCGCGAAGATGCTGCGCCATGAACTTCCGCCTGGGTATCGTCGGTCGGAAGCGCCTCGGCGGCCAACGCTTGATGGTTATGTTGGTGTGGTCGATGAGATACTGCGCACAGACAAAGCCCTGATCAAAAAGCAGCGACACACGGCCAAGCGCATCTTTGAACGGCTGCGCGATGAGCATGGATATGCCGGCAGCCTGACCACGGTGACCTATTACGTGCGCGAGCAAAAACGGCGCACCAAAGAGGTGTTTGTGCCGTTGTCGCATCGGCCGGGCCATGCGCAGGTTGATTTTGGTGAGACGCTGGGCGTGATCGGTGGCGTGGAATGCAAGATCCACTTCTTCGTGATGAGCTTGCCACATTCTGATGCGGTGTTTGTGAAGGGATATCCAGCTGAGACAACCGAGGCGTTTTGCGATGGCCATGTGTCCGCCTTTGCATTCTTTGGCGGCATTCCGCAATCCATTCTCTACGACAATACCAAGATCGCCGTGGCTCGGATACTCGGGGATAAGACGCGCATCCGCACACGTCGGTTTACGGAACTGCAGTCGCATTACTTGTTTGATGACAAGTTTGGCAGACCCGCGCGAGGGAACGATAAAGGCAACGTTGAGGGCATGGTTGGATACACCCGCCGCAACTTCATGGTTCCCGCACCTCGCTATGACAGCTTTGATGATCTGAACGCACATTTGGAAGAGAAGTGTTTAGCACGTCAGGACGATACGTTGCGGGGTCACACCCAAACCATAGGCGCACGCCTGATGTCGGATTTGGATGCTCTGATGGGATTGCCCGTCGCAGAATATGAAGCCTGCGATCACGTCAGCACGCGTGCAACGTCGATCTCAATGGTGCGCTATCGCAGCAATGATTACTCGGTGCCAGTAGCCTATGCGCACCACGATGTTCATGTGCGTGGGTTTGTGCATGAGGTTATCATCGGCTGCGGCAATGAGATTATTGCGCGGCACAAACGATCCTACACATCAGCGGATATGGTCTTTGACCCATTGCACTTTTTGCCCCTGCTTGAACAAAAGGTGGGTGCCCTGGATCAGGCCGCGCCTTTGCAGGGTTGGCATTTGCCAGATGTATTTGCCACGCTGCACCGACTGCTTGAAGCCAGAATGGGTAAGCCGGGCAAGCGAGAATACGTTCAAGTCTTGCGCCTTTTGGAGACCTTCGAAATGGATGTTGTGCAAGGCGCAATCCAGCAGGCAATAGATATGGGTGCAATTGGCTATGACGCCGTAAAACACCTTGTACTGTGTCGGGTTGAGAAGCGGCCACCACGATTGGATTTGGACTTCTATCCATACTTGCCCAAGGCCAATGTCGGCACAACACGCCCATCCAGTTACATGAGCTTGATGGGAAGGACCGCGGCATGACCGAAGCCCCTCGGATTCTTCTACGGCATCATCTTAAACAACTGCGACTGCCAACGTTCCAAGGCGAGTATGCCAAACAGGCGCAGCTCTGTGCTGCAGAGAACAAAGATCACATCCACTATCTGGCGCGGCTGTGTGAGATGGAATTGATCGACCGCGAACGCCGGATGATTGAACGGCGCATCAAAGCGGCGAAGTTCCCCAGCACCAAGAGCTTGGATAGCTTTGACTTCAAGATCATGCCAAGCTTGAACAAGCCCCTGACGATGGATCTGGCACGATGCGATTACGTTAATCGCAGGGAGAACATCATCGCGCTCGGCCCGTCAGGCACGGGCAAGACACACATCGCCCTGGGACTTGGGCTGGCTGCATGTCAAAGAGGACTGAAGGTGCGCTTCACAACGGCTGCGGCATTAGTCCATGATCTGATCGAGGCTCAAGATGAGCGGAGATTGCAGCGCCTTCAAAAGCAACTGACCAGCCAGAACCTGTTGATCATTGATGAACTGGGCTTCGTACCGCTCAGCAAATCTGGCGCAGAGCTGCTCTTCGAGGTCATATCCCAATGCTATGAACGCGGCTCCATCATCATAACCTCGAACCTGCCCTTCGATGAATGGACTGAAGTCTTTGGCTCTGAGCGGCTGACCGGTGCGCTACTCGATCGTTTAACCCATCACGTCCACATCCTCGAGATGAATGGCGAAAGCTATCGGCTCAAACACAGTCGCAACAACCGAAAATAACCAGCCCGCAATCACAGTCAGAATAATGCTGGCCTTATGGCCAGCATGCGCTTTGGCACGCTTCAGCTTTGTGACGAGCACGCGTGCAAAAGCGCCACAAAACATCAACCGAAGTGGCCCATTTTTACGCCGCGACATGGACCCATTTTACTCTGCGATTGACAATGGCCTCAAGGGTTTCCCCGACGCTGTCAACGCGGCCTATCCAGATACCACCGTGCAAACATGTATTGTACATCCGGTGCGCCATTCATTGAACTTCTGCGGCTGGAAAGATCGCAAGGAAGGGGCCAGAAGCCTGAAGCAGATTTATCAGGCCTTAAACGACGGGGAGGCCGCCAAAGCCCTTGATGCTTTCGAGGATGAATGGGGCCAAAAATACCCCTCGATCGCCCCGGGCTGGCGGCGGGCATGGCAGGAGGTGATCCCGTTCTTCGCCTTCCCCCCGGATGTGCGCAAGATCATCTATACCACCAACGCCATAGAAAGCCTGAACCGGGTCATCCGGAAAACTACCAAAACCCGCGGCGGCCTTCCAACCGATGATGCTGCAACAAAGCTGATCTATCTGGCCATCCGCAACTTCGAAAAATCCGGTCGATGTGTCAGAGAATGGGTTGCGGCACGAAACCGGTTCGCTATCCTATACCCGGAACGGTTCAACAGATGACCCGTTTTAACCGCATGGGCCAAACCCCATACACAGAGCTTCGGACATTCCCCGTATGACGCATGTCGATGGCACTTGTATCGATTGGTTAACAAAAGGTTAACAACGGCAGAGTGAAATTTCGAACAAGGGCGGCACTGAGCGTTTTTCTTGAAAAGCATTTGAGCCTCCTAGTGTTCAGAGTCTGACACTTCTTACCTATTTCCGCGGATTTCATCCAGCGTGTCGAGTGCGCGGCGTTCTCGGGTGAGGATATCCTTGGCGCTCCTGGTCCATTTGAAAGGCTTCGGTTTCTCGTTGTGGAGCGCCGGATAGTCGTAGATCGCAGCCTCCAGGTCATCGACGCTGGAATAGCTGCCGCGTCGGATGCGCCCGGCGGTGATCTCGGCGAAGAAGCGCTCGACCAGGTTCAGCCATGAGGCGCTGGTGGGGGTAAAATGCAGCTTGAAGCGGGGGTGCTTTTCGAGCCAGGCCTTGACCTCGGGTGTCTTGTGGGTGGCGTAGTTGTCGAGCACCGGATGGACCTCGCATCGCACTGGCGTGGCCTTGTCGATACTGCGCAGGAATTTCAGGAACTCCCTGGCTCTGTGGCGGGGCATGCAATTGCCGATGACCGTGCCCGTCTTCACATCAAGGGCGGCGAACAGCGTGGTCGTGCCGTGGCGTTTGTAATCATGGGTCATGGTGGCGGCGCGACCCTTCTTGAGCGGCAATCCCGGCTGGGTGCGATCAAGTGCCTGAATTTGCGACTTCTCGTCGACGCACAGCACCACCGCCCGCTCCGGCGGGTCAAGGTAGAGCCCGACGATATCGGCGACTTTCTCCTCGAACAGCGGATCGTTCGACACCTTGAACCCTTTCGTGAGGTGCGGCTTCAGGCCCGCCTCGGCCCATATGCGTCCCACGCTCGAAGGCGAAATACCCACGGCCTCGGCCATCAGGCTGCGGCTCCAGTGAGTGGCATTCGCAGGGGACTCCTGAACTGTCTTGGCGATCACCTTCAATCGTGTCGCAATCGGCAGCGGCGGCACCCGCGAAGGTCGGGTCTTGTCACGTTTGAGGCCAGCTACACCCTCATCGAGATAGCGTTGCTGCCAACGCCACACGGTAGGTTTCGAAGTGCCCGCCCGCCGCATGATCTCAAACGTGCCGCAACCATCCGCCGTTGCCAGTACGATCTCGGCCCGCCAGACCAGTTTGCGAGGGCTGTTGCGGTTGGCGATCAGGGCTTGAAGCTCAGAACGCTCGGCGGGGCCAAGGTAAAGGCAGATGTCAGTGCGTCTCATGGGCCGGGTATGGCACAGAAAACCGACAGTGGGAATCTTATGTCAGGTGCTGAACACTAGGGTACGGTAAATCGCCTCTCCCCACAACGTAAACAAACGATTCCGGCGCTTTTCCTGGCGCCGAACCAATTGTTGATTATTACAATAGACCTGTTTCGCAATAGGTAGATTTCTGCCATTCCAGCTTCACCGAAGCAGTGGAGTTTGCCGGAATGGCCGTACTGAAAGTTTTACGAGCACGTCCAGAGTTGTTTTTCCGCCTTTCCGGAATACGTCCGGCGGATTTTGATGCTCCGGTTTGTCAGCTTCACCCGATTTGGCTTGCCGGTGAAGCCGCGCGTTTGTCCCGAAAGAACAGACAACGGGCCATCGGGGGCGGCAGGAAGTATCGGCTGCAACTGGCGGAACAAATGCTTTTGTGCCTGATCCATTACCGCACATACGCCAGCCAGGCCTTTGTTGGCCTGCTTTTCGACATTTCCAGCCCCACAGTTTGCCGCCGCGTTCGCGCCATGACGACGGTGATGGCTGGCCATTTCGCCATGCCGGAGCGCAGGATCAAATTATCGACACAGGAAAGAAACGATCTTCTCTATCCTGTGATCGATGGTACCGGGCGCCCTGTTCAGCGCCCCGGGACGCCGTCAAGGCGCAAGGCCAGGTATTCAGGAAAGAAGAAACGCCATACAGCGTCGCACCGGATCATTACCGACGACAGGAAAAGGATCCTGGCCGTTGGTCCTGCACAGCCCGGGCGAAAGCACGACAGGCGGATATATGATGAAGCGCGCGTGGACAAGCCCCCCGGTGTGCCTGTCCCGGGCGATCCCGGTTATCCGGGAACGTCGCTGGAAGTCCCGCTCAAAGCCTCAAGGAACCATCCCCTTGCCAAAGAGCGGAAAAGCTGCAACACATGGCACGCAAAGCTGCGCATCGGCGTAGAGCATGGAATTTGCCGCATGAAAAAGTTCGGGATTTTTGCCGATACCCATCGCAATAATGGCCAGGCGGATATGATCGCAAGGAATGTAGCGGCCCTGGCAAACCTGAACTTGAAAACAGCCTGACCAAATGGGCAGGGATACCTCCGTTCAAAAACAACCGCCCTTATTGCGAATCGAGTCTAATGAAGAGCGGCAATGCAGCTTGAAGCAGTCCAAAAAATCCAAGAGGTCGGCTGTCAGGCTTTTGACCCGAAGGATGGCTGGACTTCGTCCCTATTTCCGGACAGTTTGATTATTGACCCTATGCGGCCATTTTCCAAGTCATATTGTTGAACGCCTGTTGCGGCGTTTGGTATCCGATGGCGGAGTGGCGGCGCTGACGGTTGTGGAAGACCTCGATATATTCGAAGATTGCAGCCTTGGCTTCCGCCCGTGTTTTGAACCGCCGACGGTGAACCATCTCCTTTTTCAATGATGCAAAGAAGCTTTCCATTGGCGCATTGTCCAGGCACTCGCCCTTGCGGCTCATGGATTGCGCAATCCCTGCCTTTTCGATCAGCTTGCGATACTCGCCACCGGCGTACCGGCTCCCCCTGTCGGAGTGGTGGATCAGACCGGGAACAGGGCCTCTGCGCCCCGGGGCCATCGTCAAGGCATCACAGCAAAGCCCGGCCCGCATGTGATCCTCCATCGCCCAACCAACGATTTCCCGCGTGGCCATGTCTTTCACGCCGGCCGGATAGAGCCACCCTTCATCCGTATCGATACAGGTGATATCGGCCAACCAAACCGTATTGGGGGTGAGGCAGTGGAACGCCTGTTCCAACAGGTTTGGCGATGGGCTCATCTTGTGATTGCTATCCGTTGTCACGGGCTTGCGGCGCTTGTTCAGGCGTGGAGACACCTTGTTTTCCTTCATGATCCGCGCCACCCGCCGCTCGGAGACGGTTTCGCCATCGGCCACCAGGTCCTGATGGATCCGCTTTGATCCGTAGCATTTCCTGCCGACTTTGAAGAAAGTCTTGATCCTGGGCGGCAGTTCCGGATCCCGAACGTCTCGATCTGCTTTACGCTGATCCCTCGCCGGTTGGCCGGCCGGGAAACCATAAAACCGGCCCCGGGAAATCGCCGGAACTCTGCAAAGCGTGGAAACCGCGTATCGAGCTTTATGGGCAGTGACGAATCTGCGCTTGTTCGTCATGGTTTCACCGCCCGTGTCGCGAAAAAAGCGGATGCTTTGTGCAAAATCTCCACTTCCTCTGTCAGGCGCCTGTTCTCCTTGCGAAGACGGGCCGGTTCCGCTGCATCCGCCTTCCGCCGCCGCCTGGCTTCAGCCGAGCCGAACGCTTCGATCTCAAGCCGCCAGGTCTTCAACTGCGTGCCGGTGATACCAGGCTCCCTGGCAACGCTGCCCTGTGTCGCGCCCGGTTCATAAAGCCGCTCAACCGCCGCTGCCCTATACTCGTCCGTATAGTTCCGTCGATGGTGTCCCATTTCGTGCCCCTTTCATGGACAGGGGTAAAGTACCCCAGTGTCCGGAAACAGGGACGAAGTTCACCAGCGCATCCAGTCGCTTCCTGACAGTCTTGTCCAGCGCCTTTTCTAATGTCAGTGTGATTGGCCTCTGTCAATTTGTCTCTGCGTATTTAACTCCACACAGTAAAGCTGGCTTATGAAATTAACAAAGGCTCAATTAGCATTGATTATGCGTGGCGTGTTACAGGCAGGATGCCTGCGGCGGCGGCAAGTATCGCGCGCGGCGTTTGGTGGCTCGGAAGGACGGCAAGGTGGAACCACCGAAGGCAGCTGTCCAGGTATCTGGTCGCGATGCCCCGATGGCCGCGCGGAAAGGTCTTTAACCGCTCATGCCGACTGTTCACGGTTTGAATGTGCAATTCACCACGGACACGTTCTCCGGCGGTCCGGTCGAGACTTTCATGGCTGACGCCCGTTTCTGCGGCGCAGGGCGGGTAACCGGTGCCGCCATCGGTCACCGGGAGAGCGTCCGCATCAGGACGCGGCTGCAGAACCGTTTTGAGATGTTCGGCTGTCACCGCAGGCAAGACAGCACTGATGGCGGTGCCTGATCGGTCGACCGCAACGAGGACCGGAACCTGCTCCTTCGACAATCCGCGTTTTGAGGCCTTTCCCCCGCGTTTGCGGGCTTTTCGAGAGAGATTACGGTCCCCTTTCCGGCTGCGCGGAAAGAACGTCCCGTCGGCTTCGACGATTCCGCACAGCCTGACCGCACCGACCGTTACGGCCTCGGGAAAGCGATGACGCCAACGAAAAGCTGTGGTGTCGGCCACCATACAACGCCCGTCGGACGCCTTTACCGTTTCGCCGTCGCGCAGGGAAGCTGCGAACCCTGCCCATCTGTCCCTGTGGCGCAAGCGGGCAGGCGGCGTCCCGGTCAGCGCGTTGAAGGTTTTGCGACAGCCTTTGCAAAAGAACCTCGTCAGGCCACTTGCATGGCCCCTGATGATCGCACCGCCCGAAGCACAGTGCGGACAGATACGCCCCTCGCGAACATTCGCCTCAGGGAGATCGACCACGCTTTCCAGCGACGAAACCCCGGCAACGAGCCGTCCGGTTTCAGCCCGTTGTTTCGATGAAAGGTCGTCGATCTCGTTGAGCCACACCAGAAAAGCCTGATGATCCATGTGCCGCACCCCATAATTTTGTTCATGGTGTGTTCTATTACAGGTTGGCACGCATAATCAATGCTAGGGTCTGTTGACAATCATCGTGTTGCAATGAGCATGGCACAGAGGTGCCAGTTGGCAGCGTAGCTTGTATCAGTCTTGTCGTATCGCGTTGCTATGCCTCTGAATTCCTTGATCTTTGCGAAGTAGTTTTCGATGAGATGGCGCCACTTGTACATGTGGGTATCGTAGTCCCGTTGAACTTTTCGGTTCGATTTGGGCGGGATGACAGCGGTTGCGCCACGCTCATCAAGGTCTTGCAGGAGCCAGTCGGCGTCGAAGGCTTTGTCGGCCAGCAACGCCCCAAAGGAAGCCCCCTTGATCAGAGGAGCGACCCCCTTCATGTCGTGTGCCTGTCCCGGCAAAAGCAGAAACCGGAACAGGTTACCGAGCGCATCGACCAAGGCCACGACCTTGGTCGTCAGTCCGCCGCGAGAGCGTCCGATAGCCTGGTGTTGAGTCCCCCTTTTGCGCCCGAAGCCTTCTGATGAGCTTGAACAATCGTCCCGTCGATAAGGGCATATTCCAGGTCCGGCTCGCCACTCATGGCATTGAAAAGACTCTCGAACACGCCGTTCCTGGCCCATCGACGAAATCGCTTGAACTGGCTGTTCCAGTTGCCAAACTCTTTGGGCAAATCCCGCCATGGGGACCCTGTGCGTACGCGCCATAATACTGCTTCCATAAACCGGCGATTATTGCGCGCGGTAACACCCGGATCGCCTGCCTTGCCCGGTATAAGCGGCTCAATCTTCTCCCAAAGCTCATCGGAAACAGCCAAACGATTTGCGTCCATCAACACCTCCATTTTGGAAGCTTGAATCAGACTTCAGGCAAAATGGGAACCCCGAATGTCAACAGGCCCTAATTGAGCCTTAACAAAACTTTCTTCATGCGCCGTCGAGCCTGCCATTGACCAAATGTCGGTAAAGCCCGCGTCTCGATTGTTGAGGCTATCTGCTGCGAATGGTTGGTTCAGATTCGCCCGGTTCCGAAGCCATCATATAGCTGGCCTGGGAAAATCGCTGCGTCGCCGAAATTTCATTTCTGCAAATGCGAGCACATCTTTCGATTTTCAGCACGTGCATCCGCTGCGGTGGCATAGGTCTGGAAAGTCCGCACAACTGCCGCTCAGCTGTGATCAACCACCTGCAAATGTTGCGCCAGCTTGTCGACCTCGCCCAGGAATCGGTTGACTAGCTTGGGATCATGCGGAGCCGGGCTGACCCCGGCGGGGATCTCGCGATTGGCGACCGCTTCGATGGCCCAAGACACAGGCATCGACACCAGACGCGCCATGGCTGTGCTGCGGGCATCGCCCCAGGCGTCCATCGTGAAGGTCTTGTGCCAGACGCTTTGCCCCGCCTTTTCAGCCTTCAGCGCCACGCACATCACCACGCGGTCGGGCTCACCCTCCTCATAGGCGTTTTCAGCCCAGAACTGATCTGACATCTCTTTCAGGCGTGCATCGCCTGCCGCACCTTCAAGCGTTTCCACCTCGGCAAACACATCCGACCACGCCTCGGCCCAGCCGTTCAGGCGCAGGGTGCCGCGCACGAATTCCTTGATCCGCCAGGTCGGTTCAAACCCGTAATCCTCCATGAAAGGCAAGGAGTCGCGGTTCGGGTAGACTTCAAAGCTTTCCGGGCTGGTCAGCGGCGCGATATAGGTCGAGATCGCATCCCAGGGCCGGGCCACGTTCAACTCGGTGTAGTTCTTGATCGAGCGCGATGGCGAGCGCAGCGCCTTGAGCACACCCAAAGGCGACCAGTTGAATTTATAGCGGAACGGGTTGGGGTGCTTGGGAATGCCGCCGCAATAGGAGATAAAGGAAAGATCGTTCTCGGCATCAAACGCATCCGAGGCGCGGTAATCCCCCATCAGGTGATGCGCCATCAAATGGTCGATCCCGGGGTCCAGGCCGATTTCGTTGACCACGCTGACACCCTTGAGCAGCGCCTTGGCGTGCAGATCGCGCATCTCGGGTGCGATATAGGAGGAGGATACGAAATGCGCGCCTTTGTTGATGCTCATCTCGGCCAGTGGCACGTGCCAGTCACCGGGCAGCATCGACACAACAATATCCCCTGCCTCGGTCTGGGCGGCGAGCGTATCAAAGTCGAACGCATGGATGTTGCTGGTCAGATCGCCGACCGCCTCGCGCGCCTTTCCAACGGTCCGGTTCCAGACGCAGACATCATGGCCCGCCTCGATCAGACGGCGTAATCCGGGGATGGCCGACAGGCCGGTTCCGCACCAATGGATGGTCATTGCATCTTCTCCTTTAACGCGCGCGCAGAATGGCGGCCACGATGATCACCATGGCTGTGACGGCGCAGATATTGGCCAATATCAACGGCCACTCGCCGATCATCAAGCCATAGATCAACCATAAGGTCACCGTGGTCAGAAACATCAGGTTCGATGGCAGCGACAGGCCCGAAACCTCGTGATGCACCCATGCCTTCCACGCCTGCGGAATCCAGCAGATCGCGCCAATCAGCGCGGCGAGAAAACCGATCAATGATGCCATGTCAGAGCGCCTCGATATGGGTGCGAAACGTATCAGCAGCCCGGCCCCACACGCCGCAGTCCAGCGCATTCAGCACCAGCAGGGAGGGCAGCAGTTGCTCGGCGAAGTCCTCGGAGGACTCGACCGGCAGCAGAGAGGGCAGATTGTCGATCGCCATCACGTCCATCGGCGGGGTCTTATGGACCCGGGCGACAGGTGCGGCCCAATCGGTGGCCGCCGAGTAGATCGGCACCGGGTTGTAATCACTGTCCGGATCGCAGGCAACATCGCCAATGACCGTGAGTCTCCGATCCGCCGCCAGTGCCTTTTGCGGCACAAAAACCGGCGTGCCGGGGCGGGCGAAAATGCAGTTCAGGAAGATATCGTGAGTCAGAATTTCGGGGAAGGGGCCACCACTTGCAGTCTCGGCCATATCCCATTTCGTTGTGGCGACACCCATTGCTTCGCACAGGTCCGCAGCCCCCGTGCCAACCCGGCCCATAGCCCCGATGACGATGGCAGTCGGGGCGGCCTGCCCGGCAATGTCCCGGGCCAGATTGGCCAGCAGCGCGTCCTTGTTGGCATAGGTAGCGACTGGTCGGCAGACACCCCCTGCGGCCTGCGCAGCCCAGGCCTTGAGCGAAACCGCCGCTCCGGCATAGCCCGCCCAATAGCCGAAGGCCGCAACGCGACGTCCTTGTTCATCAAGCAGATATTCCAGATCATACAGCGTACCGCCCCCGGCCTTGAACCGTTCCAACAATGCGCGGCCCGAATGTTGTCCCTTGAAAGCATGACCAAACAGGATGTGGCGATGGCGCAGGGGCGTGCCTTCCTCGGGCAATTCCTTGAGGCCAAAGATGATCGCATTGCGGGGCGCGTCGGGCCAACTGTTTTCAGGCGCGATCTCAGCGCCTGCTGCGCGATACCCCTCTAGCGGGATGGCGCGGACCGAGCTGTCTTCGACCGTCACGCGGATGCCAGCCTTTAGCAGTGCCTTGACCCCGCCGGGCGTGACGCCCACGCGTTCTTCATTCGGGCGCTGTTCGGCGCGCACCCAGAGATGTGTCATTGATCCGTCCTTATCCCAACAGGCCCATATCGCGTGCTTTGGTAACCGAGGGCCGTGTATTCATCATGTCAAAATGCGCCGACAGCTTTGGATAGGCGACGATATCCACCCCGTCCCCTTCCAGCCATGAGCAGATGGTGAACAGCCACGGATCGGCCACGGTCATGTTCCCGCCCATCACGAAGGGATCCAGCGCGCAGGTCTCTTCCACAAAAGCACAGGATTGCCCCATGGTTTCCGGCACTTTCGCGGTCATATCCTTGTGTGAGGCGTCGTGGTCGGCCCAGCGATGCCCGCGCATTTTATGGGCGTGGTTCACATGGAACGTGGCGGCCAGATAGTACATCACGCTGCGCAACTGGGCCGCGGCCCATGGCTCGGTGGGCACAAGCGATTTGTCGGGGGCGAGGGCGGCCACATATTCCGCAATCGCGCCGGTTTCGGTCAGGATTCCGTCTTCGGTGATCACCGCAGGCACCCGGCCCTTGGGGTTGATCGCGTGATACTCGGGCGTGGTTTGATCACCATCGGCAAAGCTCAGGCGTACCGGCTCATAGGCCACGCCGGCCTCTTCCAGCAGGACAATTGTGGCCACAGAAATCGTGTTGGGCGCGCAGTAGACTTTCATCGCTTAGGCTCCATTGTGTTATCACGCGCAAACAAAACGGCGTGGTCAAAGCCCTTATGATACTCCGGGCTTTCGCCAGTGTCTTCACCCGCCATAAAGTTTGGCCCACCGGCCGCGAGAGCCTCTTGCGTGGTGCCCTCATGGCCGATGTCTGGCGCAGATCGCGCCACCCGCATTCTGCGTTCGACGGTTCTGTGCGCTAACAGCCGAGAATATCCAGCCCCCAGCTCCTGCGCATCGCGCAGCACATTACTCCGCTTGGGACAGGCAGGGCATCTCTGGTCCTCCCGGTCGGCGGGGCGGCAGAGATCACATATAACAATCTCGGGCATCAATCCGGTACCTATATGAAAAGCAATTTTGATTCAGGCATTTAGTCGTCCTTACCCAAGAAGAGAGTTAGGAACTTCGAGAAAAAAACATAATGAGTGCTCCACCGATCATAAATTCGATCACTCTCCACAATTCAGAAAAACCCAGCACCCCCATCCAAGAGTGGATTTGAACCGTGGCGTAGACCAGGAATAGTGACCAAGCAAACAACCTGAGCTGAGTGGCGGTAATCCACTTGTACGCTATCATTAGATAATTCACGAACGCAATCATCGGATAATACATGGGAACCACACGAGGATATTCGACTGCCAACTTTGGTACGCATTGCTTAGCAAATGAAGGGGCGGGCAATACTTGTTTGCCTCAGGCCGTCCTGCGCACTTCATAACCATGGATCTCATATCGCGTTTACCCCGTCCAAAAACCGCTCCTTTTTCAGACGTAGGTGCGGGCATGGGCGCGGTCCGGTGTGTCCAGATGCGGCGTCGTGTTGAACGCGCCCACCATAAGCTGTCCATGGACATATTCCAGCCGGTGCAGGGACGAATTCATGACCTGCAACATGATCTTGGCGGTGCTGCCATTCTGCAATCCCAGCGCATGGCGCATCACCATGCCGATTACCCCACCCGAGGTGATAACCAACACGCGTCCCGGCTGGGCGCATAACTCATCGATGGACGTGCGAACACGCATGTAGAACGCATCGAACCGCTCGGGGGCGGCATCAATCACGTCGCGCTCCCAATGATCCAGCAGCTGGGGCAGATGGGTGGCGAAGTCGCCGGGGGTGGCGGGCACGGGAATGGCATGTTGCCCCTCCAGCGCCTCGGCGATCGAGAAATAGCTGAGTTCGTCAAACCGGGCATCCTGCGCGGTGATCTCATACCCCATTTCGCGCGCCGTGTCGGCCTGCCGTGACAGGGTGCCGGTGATCACCCGGTCGAAATGCGGGTTGGTCGTGCCAAGGTGCTGACCTAGCCAGCGCGCCTGTTGACGGCCCAGATCGGACAGCCTGTCATAGCTGGCTTCATCCGTGGCGTGGCTGTTGGCCTGCCCGTGCCGTACAAGAATGATCTCTGCCAAAACCGGCCCCCTCGCGCTGTTGGCGGCACGTTAGCCCCGGGCGCGCCAAGGATAAAGGCTGTCGGGGAATAATTCTGGACCCGGGTTGGAAACACGGGGCCGAGTGGCCAGATCGGAAGAAAGCAGGGAGAGACGCGATGGACCTCAAAGGGAAAGTGGCACTGATCACTGGCGCGTCCGCGCCGCGCGGGATTGGCCGGGCGATTGCCCTTCGATTGGCGCAGGACGGTGCGGCGGTGGCTGTGTCCGATATCGGCGGGACGGTTCGGATCGGTGACGAAGACCGCGACCGTCAGGCGCTGTTGCAGGATCTGGTTGATGGGATCACCGAGGCGGGCGGCACCGCCATGGCCCTGCCGATGGATGTCAGCAATCCGCAGGAGATTACCGAAGGAGTCGCCATTATCACCGCGCAACTGGGCCAGATTGATATCCTTGTGAACAACGCCGGATCGCTGGCCGGATCGGACGCCTTCATGTCCACCACCCCCGCGCAGTGGGACGCCAGCTTTCGCATCAACCTGCTGGGCCCGATGATGCTGTCCCAGGCGGTCATTCCGGGGATGCAAACCAAGGGCGGCGGACGGATCATCAATATCGGCTCGACCGGCTCGCTTGGGGCCGAGGCAGGGTTTGGCGCTTACACCACCATGAAACACGGGCTGGTTGGCCTCAGCAAAACCATCGCGGCTGAATTCGGCGTTGATGGCATCCGCTGTAACACCGTCTGTCCGGGATACATCATGACCGACATGCATATGGCCGCCAATACGCGGCTGGCGGCAGAAAACGGCATTTCGATCACGGATATGCAGACTCGCCGTTACGCCGATGTGGCCCTGCGCGATGCCGGTCAGCCCGAGGATGTGGCCGAGGCGGTGGCCTATCTGGCCGGGCCTGCAGGGGCTTATGTGACGGGCATCAACCTGCCGGTCACGGGGGGCGTGCCCTATGGCATCTGAGCGCCGCGATTTCGTTGCCTATCGGAAACAACATCAAAGCTTGGTGGCGCAAACATTTCGCGATATGTCGGCTTTGATCTGCTGCCAAATCAGCCGACATGCTTTAGACTGCTGCGCAACGGGAGACGCGCCATGACTGACACGATACGATTCACCCTCGACGGGGCCGAGGTTGAGGCCGAAAAAGGCCTGATGATCTGGGAGGTGGCGCATGGCCGTGGGCTGGTGATCCCGCATCTGTGTCACAAGCCGCAACCGGGCTATCGCCCCGATGGCAACTGCCGCGCCTGCATGGTCGAGGTTGAAGGCGAGCGTACGCTTGTGGCGTCCTGCATTCGCGAACCCAGCGAGGGCATGAAGGTCATCACCAATTCGGCGCGCGCTGAAAACGCCCGCAAGATGATCGTCGAAATGCTGTTGGCCGATCAACCCGAGCAGGACGTGGCACATGATAAATCCAGCCATCTCTGGGATATGGCCGAGCTGAATGGCGTAACCGAAAGCCGCTTTCCCAAGCTGGAAGACGGGCGCATCCCGCTGCTGGATGACAGCCATGTGGCGATGAGCGTCAATCTGGACGCCTGTATTCAATGCGGCCTCTGCGTGCGTGCGTGTCGCGAGGTGCAGGTGAATGACGTGATCGGCATGGCCGGTCGTGGCCACGATTCCTATCCGATTTTCGATTTCGCCGACCCGATGGGCGACAGCACCTGTGTCGCCTGCGGCGAATGTGTGCAGGCCTGCCCGACCGGTGCCCTGATGCCGTCTTCGATCATCAACGAAGACCAGATTGGTGACCGGGAAGATTATGATGAAGAGGTCGAAAGCGTGTGTGCTTTCTGTGGTGTCGGGTGTCAGATCAGCATCAAGGTCAAGGATAACAAGGTCAAATATATCGAGGGCATCAATGGCCCCGCCAATGAAGGCCGCCTGTGTGTCAAGGGCCGGTTTGGCTATGACTACATCCATCACAATCACCGGCTGACCAAGCCGCTGATCCGCCGCGATGATGCGCCCGCCAAGGGCCTGAACGTCAATCCGGACAACTGGCAGGAATTCTTCCGCGAAGCCAGCTGGGACGAGGCGCTGGACTTTGCCGCCGGAGGCCTGAAAGGGCGCGGGTGCGAAGTGGCTGGCTTTGGCTCGGCCAAATGCACCAACGAAGAGGCCTATCTGTTTCAGAAGTTCATCCGCGAAGGGTTCAAGCATAACAACGTCGATCACTGCACGCGGCTGTGTCACGCCTCGTCTGTGGCGGCTCTGATTGAGAATGTCGGTTCGGGGGCTGTGACGGCCACGTTCAACGAGATTGAAAACGCTGATGTCGCGATCATGATCGGGTGCAACCCGATTGAGAACCACCCTGTCGCCGCGACCTATTTCAAGCAATTCACAAAACGCGGTGGCAAGCTGATTGTCATGGATCCGCGCGGTGTGGGCCTGCGCCGCTTTGCCACCCATATGCTGCAATTCCGCCCCGGCGCGGACGTCTCTATGCTGAACGCGATCATGCATACGATCGTCGAAGAAGATCTCTACGATAAGCAATACATCGAGGCCTATACCGAGAACTGGGAGGCCGAAAAGGCGCACCTGGCCGACTTTACGCCTGAGAAGATGGAAGAGATTTGCGGCATTCCGGCAGAGACCCTGCGCGCCGTGGCCCGCGATTTTGCCACGGCCAAATCCGGCATGATCTTCTGGGGCATGGGCATCAGTCAGCATATTCACGGCACGGATAACTCGCGTTGTTTGATTTCGCTGGCGCTGATGTGTGGCCATGTGGGTCGTCCCGGCACCGGCCTGCACCCGCTGCGCGGGCAGAACAACGTGCAAGGCGCGTCTGATGCGGGCCTGATCCCGATGTTCCTGCCGGATTATCAGACGGTGACGGATGACAGCATCCGCGAGGCCTTTACCAGCGTCTGGGGGTCTGACGACTTTTCAAACGAAAAGGGCCTGACCGTGACCGAGATCATGGATGCGGTGCACGCCGATCAGATCAAGGCGATGTATATCCTTGGCGAAAACCCGGCCATGTCCGACCCGGATGTGGAACATGCCCGTGATGCGCTGGCCAAGCTGGATCATCTGGTGGTGCAGGATATCTTTATCACCGAGACGGCGAACTATGCCGATGTGATCCTGCCCGCCTCGGCGCTTTACGAAAAATCGGGCACTGTGTCGAACACCAACCGGCAGGTGCAGATGGTGCGCCCCGCCGTGACACCTCCCGGTGAGGCGAAAGAGGATTGGTGGATCGAGGTCGAACTGGCCAAACGCTGTGGCCTGCCCTGGACCTACACGCATCCCAGCCAGGTATTTGCCGAAATGGCGATCAACATGCGCAGCCTCGATAACATCACCTGGGACCGGCTGGAGACAATGGCCGTGACCTATCCATCCCTGTCGCCGGAAGACCCCGGTCAGGCGGTGGTGTTTGGTGATGGCTTCCCGCGCCCTGACGGTCGTGCCCGCTTTACCCCGGCTTCGGTGATTGCGCCGGATGATGTGCCGGACGAAGACTATCCGATGATCTTGACCACCGGTCGTCAGCTGGAGCATTGGCACACCGGATCGATGACACGGCGCGCCACGGTTCTGGACGCGGTCGAACCCGAGGCGAACTGTTCCATGCATCCCGGCACGCTGCGCCAGATGGGCGTGGAACCGGGCGGCACCGTGCGCCTGACCACCAAGCGCGGCAGCATCGAAGTGATGGTGCGCGCCGACCGGGCCGTGGCGCCGGACATGGTGTTCCTGCCCTTTGCCTATGTCGAAGCGGCGGCGAATATCCTGACCAATTCCGCCATCGACCCCTACGGCAAAATCCCCGAGTTCAAGTTCTCGGCGGTGAAGCTCGAGGTGGTGTCACCCGAGTTTGCCGCTGCGGAATAGCGCCTGCTTTTGCCACGGTCTGGAAGGGTCCGGGCCGTGGTATTCCCAATGAGTGTTGGGCGATTCCAGCCGCTTTGCGCTGCCTCGGGTCTTTGATACAGATCATGTTAAGGATTGGTTTACCCCTTTAGGGTGCCTGAATGGTGCACCTGCAAGATGGCCCAAGACCATCGCAGCAATCGGCAGTCGTATCTTTGCGCATCGCAACGAAGCAACATGTCGGGAGGGTAGAATGTTTGATGAAAGTCGAGGGCCAGTTCGGCGCGAAAATATCATGCAACGGCTGCGCCAGTCATCCGAAAAGCTATCGGTGGCCGCGTTGCGTGATCTGTGTAACGGGTGCGGTCAATGTGTGATGGCCTGCCCGTCAGCTTTGATTTTTCTTGATCACAACGGGTTGCCGCAACTTGTCTCGGAAGAGCTTTGCGCGCAATGCGGGATTTGCGTTGATGCCTGCCATACCGGTGCGGATGATTCCGGCCAAGCGGTGACAACATAGGCCTGCCCCGGTCAGACCAAATGGTTTGAGCCCGGCGCGGCGTTTCGCTACGCTGGTGCAAGCAGGCTAGCAAAAGGCGCGCGCAAGATGAAAGATTCGACCGACAAAACCGGCGTTCCAGAGAATTGGGACAGGCGCGGCCTGCCCGCGTGGAGCTTTTTCAGCCCGGAGATGCTGGAGATGGAAAAAGACATGCTGTTCCGGCGGCATTGGCAACTTGTCTGTCATGCCTCAGATATTCCCGAACCGGGCGATTTCATCACGTTGGATGTTGTGTGCGAACGGGCCCTTGTGATCCGCGGCAAGGACGGGGTGGTGCGCGCCTTTCATAATCTGTGCCGTCACCGCGGATCGCGTGTGGTCGCCGAGGAAAAGGGCCATTGCAAATCGGCGATCATCTGCCCCTTCCATGGCTGGGTCTATAACCTTGATGGCACGTTGCGTGGTGCGGCACAGCCCGCCTCGCTGCCCGAGTTTGATCCGGTGGATATGGGTCTGAAACCGATCGAGATGGACCTCTGGCACGGCTTTGTCTTTGTGCGCTTTCAACCCGGCCCGCAACCTGCAATGAGCGCGGTGATGGCCCGGTTTGACGATGAGGTGGCGCAATATGCGCTGGAGGATCTGGAGCCGACCGGCGAAGGCTTCTACATTGAAGAGATCGAAGCCAACTGGAAATGCGTGCGCGATGTGGACAACGAGGGCTATCACGTCCCGATGGCACACCCCGGCTTGCAGGACCTTTATGGACCTAACTACTTTGATGAGCCGTTTCAAAACGGCACCTCGCGCTCCTTCGCCAGCTTTCGCGAAGGCAACGGGCGGCTATGGTCGGTGCGGGCCTACAAATCCGTTCTCGAACCACCCGCGCGGCTGGATGATGAGCACAAGACCGCCTGGCTGTATTACGGGGTCTTCCCCAACTTCGTCTTTGGCCTCTACCCCGACAGCGTGATTTTCTATCAGGAATTTCCTATGGCCAATGGGCTGACCGTCCAGCGCAGCGCCACCTATCGCTATAAGGATGAAGACCGCCGACAGCGGCTTGCGCGGTATCTGAGCGGGCGCATTGACCGGATCACCAGCGAAGAGGATGTACAACTGATCAAATGGACCTGGGAAGCGGCGTTTTCCAGCGGCTATGACGGCGTGGTGCTGAGTGATCTGGAATATGGGGTGAAGACCTATCACGATGCATTGCGTGCGTTGTTTCCGGTTCTCAGCGAGGATGAACCGTCTGAGGGAAGATTGGCCGCACGCAACGGCGAATTGCTGAGCAATCCAAATGGATAAGCGGATCGGTTTTCCGGGATTTACGTCCAGTCCACATCACCTAGAAAGATATAGCCCGCGCAATAGATCGTCTTAATCAGGCGGAGGCGCTGGAGGGTATCTGTCTGATACGCATTTACTGGCTTTGATTACGCCAGTTACCTCTTAGGCTCTGCATCGCGTTCTTCAACTTTTTTGCAGATTTAACTGACTTGTCCGAGGCAAGGTT
>CBDBLS010000047.1:0-12113 GCA_965207105.1 Roseovarius sp.
TCACTGGTAGTGCCGGTCAGCGTTGCGTCGTTGTCGACGATGTCCAGCCGCCAACTGTCCAACGGACGCGCGGCATCAAGCGTGGCCATGACATCGCCGCCCCAGCTCTCTGAAATGGCGCCTGAGGCAAGTGTCAGCGCAGCCTGACCCGACTGGCTTGCAACCAGATCGGTCAGTGCCGCCTCAACCGCAGGTGAGGGCGCATGGCCAACAGCGCGCGGAACCCCGTTGTTGATTTGCATTGAGAACTGACCCGGTAGCCCCACAAATTTTCACTGAGAACTGACCCATGCAACGACGCTACCCTGACGCTTTTGTTCGGGGAGATATGGAGTGATCGACATGGGATTTTCAAGTGTCATTCGACGTTGGGCATTACGTGAAGGGATGCCAATTCGTGAGATAGCCCGGCGTACTGGCCTGTCTCGCAATACCATCAGGAAGTACCTGCGGGAGGGCGCTGTTGAGCCTGGGTTCAAGGTCCCCAAACGACCGAGTAACCTTGATCCGTATGCGGATCGTTTGTCTGCATGGTTGTTGGCTCAGACACGCAAATCGCGCAAGGAGCGGCGTACTGTGAAGCAGATGCACGCCGATTTGGTGAAGTTGGGCTATGCGGGATCCTATGCGCGCGTGGCCGCTTTTGCCCGTGCATGGCGTGAAGACCGGCATCGTGTGGAGCAAACAACTGGACGCGGCACGTTTGTGCCTTTGGTATTCCAACCCGGCGAAGCGTTCCAGTTCGACTGGAGCGAAGACCGGGCCACGATCGGTGGCGAACGGGTCAAGCTTCAGGTGGCCCATACGAAGCTCTCGCACAGCCGGGCTTTCCTGGTGCGCGCCTATCCATTGCAAACGCATGAGATGCTGTTCGATGCCCATTGGCATGCGTTCCGCGTGTTCGGCGGCGTACCCGGGCGCGGTATCTATGACAACATGAAGACCGCAGTTGATCGCGTTGGCCGTGGCAAACAGCGCGACATCAACGCGCGCTTCAAAGCGATGGCCAGTCACTATGTTTTTGAACCTGGGTTCTGCAACCCAGCGGCAGGCCGGGAGAAAGGCCAGGTCGAGAAGAACGTCCAGGATGCACGCAATCGCATGTGGCAGGTCATGCCTGTCTTTAAGGATCTGGATGAGTTGAACCAGTGGCTGGAAGACCGCTGTATCGCCCTTTGGGCCGAGACACCGCACCAAGGCCTCTCTGGTACCATTGCCGATGCCCGGGAAGCAGAGAAGCCCATGTTGATGGCATTGCCACCAGCCTTCGACGGCTTTGCAGAACACAGTAAGCGAGTGTCACCGACATGTTTGATCACCTTCGAACGCAATCGCTGCAGTGTGCCTGCCGGCTTTGCCAACCGGCGGGTCAGCTTGCATGTTTATCCAGAACGGCTGGTCATAGTGGCCGAGGGACAAACCGTTTGCACACATGAGCGCATCATAGATCGGTCACACCGCAGGCCCGGTCGTGTTATCTACGACTGGCGTCACTACCTCGCTGTAATCCAACGCAAACCCGGTGCTCTGCGCAACGGCGCACCGTTCATTGAGATGCCGGAGGCCTTCCGCAACCTGCAAGGTCACATGCACCGCAGAGAGGGCGGTGACCGCGAGATGGTCGATATCCTGTCATTGGTTTTGCACCATGATGAGAATGCCGTTCTGTGTGCCGTAGAATTGGCGTTGGAGGCTGGCGTACCAACCAGGACCCACATTCTGAACTTGTTGCACCGGCTGATAGACGGAACGCACACAGATCTCCCGGAGGTCGATCCACCTGATGCACTCGCGTTGGAAACAGCGCCAAAGGCAAACGTGGGCCGCTATGATGATCTGGGACAGGCTGGGGAGAAGTACCATGCGTCATGACCCGGCAGGAGCCTCAATCGTGATCATGCTGCGCAGCCTCAAGCTCTATGGCATGTCAAACGCTGTAGAAGATTTGGTTGCCCGGGGTGGGCCAGCTTTTGAGGCCGCAACACCCATGTTGTCCCAACTGCTCAAAGCGGAGATTGCCGAACGGGAAGTGCGCTCAATCACATATCAAACAAAGGTGGCCCGCTTTCCGTCGTACAAGGATCTCGCTGGCTTTGACCTCAAATCCAGTGACATCAATGAAGCGACCGTCAAGCAACTGCATCGGTGCGGGTTCATGGAGAACGCTGAGAACGTCGTGCTCATCGGCGGGCCTGGAACGGGCAAGAGCCATGTCGCGACCGCCATCGGTGTTCAGGCCATTGAACATCACAGGTGCAAGGTCCGCTTCTACTCAACCGTCGAACCGGTCAACGCGCTGGAACAGGAAAAGGCGCTCGGCAAAACCGGAAAGATGGCAGCGATGATGAAGATTTTTCGATGCGGGCCACTGCGCAAGTTTTCTGTTCTTGTGCTGACCTTGGCGCGCGTTGACAAATCTCTCAGGGAGGAAGCTGCGGGGTCTGGGCAAGACCTATGGGGAAAGCGCGAGGCCGCAGGGGGTTGGTTTTGACCTTCGCGCATATTGCGCGGACATTTTCTGCGGTTCAAAGGCTTTGGGTCGCATGGTCATGGTCTTAATTGCGGTCATTGTCGGTACGTTTTCTGTGTTTGGGGTTGTTTGTGTCAAGACAATGTTCGCCCCGAACGAAGTGCAATTCGGGGCCAGTATAGTACATTTTTGACGTGCATCTCGTCATGCGGCGATCTTTCCGGGTGGTGCGCGGGTTTGCGGTTTCTGGCCGCGCCGGAAGGTCTCGATGATGCGCAACTGTCCGCCGCAGCCGGGGCATGGTTCTCGGAGGGTGAGCGGGATGATCTCGGCGGTTTGTGGGTCATCTTGTTTGATGGGTTCGGACCCGAGCAGGGTGCGGATCTTTGCTATGTTGCTCTTACGGGCGGCGCTGGCAAGCAGGCCGTAGTGACGGATGCGGTGGAACCCATCCGGGAGGACGTGGATCAGAAAGCGGCGGATGAACTCGTTTGTTGCCAAGCGCATTGTCGACTGCCGATCGCGATTCTTGATCCCATAATCCTTCCATCCGAACGCGACGGTGTTGGCATCGGCACTGATCAAGCGGCTGTTCGAGATCGCCACCCGGCGGGTATATCGGCTAAGATACGCGAGCACGGCCTCGGGCCCACCAAAAGGCGGTTTGGCATAAACGACCCATTCTGTTTTGCGCAGGGGGACGAGATATGCCCCGAAACGCTCAGTATCTGACAGCCCGACCAGATCACCGAAGAAGGCCAGTTCACCTGCGCTATGCAGAGCAAGCAGCCCTTCAATGAACAGACGGCGAAACAGCCGCGACAATACCCGCACATGAAGGAAGAAGCCCGGCTTACAGGCGATCCAGCGGGTTCCATCCGGCGACAACCCACCGCCCGGCACGATCATGTGAACATGCGGATGATGCATCAGCGCCGACCCCCAGGTATGCAAGACGCTGGTCATGCCGACCCGTGCGCCCATGCGCTTGGGATCGGCAGCGATTGTCCCGACAGTCTCAGCTGACGCCTTGAATAGTAGCCCATAGACAGCCTTCTTATTCCAATAGGCAATCCGGGCGATCTCGGCTGGCAGTGTGAAGACCACGTGGAAATATTCTACGGGCAGCAGATCTTCGGCGCGCGCCGCCATCCAGTCACGTGCCGCCGGTCCTTGGCACTTTGGACAATGCCGGTTCTTGCACGAATTATAGGCGATGTGACTGTGCCCGCATTTGGCGCACTCGGCCACGTGCCCGCCGAGCGTCTCGGTTCGGCAGGCCTCTATCGCTGACATGACTTTGAGCTGGACTAAGCTGACATGCCCCGCATTGGCTCGGCGATATGCGGAGCCATACTTTTGAAAGATATCAGCAACCTCCAGCGTGCGCCTTGGCACGTGGAGTGATCCGTCAGGTCAGACCCCGCACATGCTCAAACGGGCTGGCAACGTTGCGCAGTGTTTTGGTGGCGACATGGGTGTATCGCGCCGTCGTGGTCAGCTTGGCATGTCCAAGCAGGACTTGGATCACCCGTACATCCGTGTCGGCCTCCAGCAAATGCGTGGCGAAGCTGTGCCGCAACGAATGTAAAGTGGCGGGCTTTTTGATCCCGACCATCGCTTTTGCCGAATTGAACGCCCGATTCAAAGAGCGAGGCGACATCGGCTCAACCCGGCTTTGACCCGGGAACAGCCAGCCTTGCGGGCGGGCCTCGCGCCAATAAGCCCGCAACAGCTCTAGCAGAGATGGGGACAACATCACGTCCCGGTCCTTGCCGCCTTTACCCCGTTCGACATGGATCAGCATGCGATCACTGTCGATGTCCCGGACCTTCGGATTGGTTACCTCGGATGCGCGCGGACCAGCGCCATAGCCGATACTCAAAGCAGCCCGATACTTCATTCCTGGTCCAGGTGCCGCCGCCAAAACCGCAGACACCTCCTCGATGCTCAGGACGATCGGCAGCTTGCGCGGCTCGGTGCGAAACTGCATGTACTTCTTCATCTCATCGCGCCCGCAGGTCATCGAAAAAAAGAATCCGAGCGCGGTGATCCGGGCGTTGTAGACCGAGGGTGTGACCTCGGTATCCGTCATGTGAAGCTGGTATGCACGCAGTTCGTCCCGCGTCGCCGTATCCGGTGAACGCCCCGGAAAGGCAGTGAAGTCCTTAAGCGCCCGGATATGGGCCTTCTGAGATGTCTCCTGCATCCCCCGGATGCGCATGTCTTCCATCATCCGCCCACGTAGCGGGCTTATTCTCTCCTGTGTCATGGGAACAGGGTGATTTAACGGAGTCGAAAAAGTGCTTTTAAATGATGTGATTGTCTGAATCAATGTTCTGGATTGTGGAAATGGAGGTTCCAGTCATGATTTCAGTTCGCTCGGTTTTGCGGGAAATACCCGACCCGCGAGGCAAAAAAGGCCGGTTACATCGGTTGGAAGCAATATTGGGCCTGATCCTGTTATCAATGCTCAGCGGTCGCAAAGGAATGAAGGCGGCATTCCATCTCGGGCGTGGTTTGTCGCGCAGGCAACTGGATCGGTTGGGGGTTCGTCGGGATCTTAAATCGCCGTGCCACGCGACGCTGACTGAGACTTTGAGAGTGCTGGACCCGGAGGCTATGGCGACTGCATTCAGCCGGTTGACCACCGGGGCACCGGATGCCGGAGATGTTGAAATGGACCTGCGCCATATCGCGATTGACGGCAAGACGCTGCGCGGAAGCAAGGACGCCGAGGGCAAGGCCGAGCATGTTCTTTCGGCCTTTTGTGCGGCTCTTGAGCAGTCGGTGGGCCATACATCCTCACGCGGCAAGGGGCGGGA
This sequence comes from Roseovarius sp., assembly GCA_965207105.1. Lineage (GTDB taxonomy): Bacteria > Pseudomonadota > Alphaproteobacteria > Rhodobacterales > Rhodobacteraceae > Roseovarius. The sequence continues at coordinate 5,296 of CBDBLS010000047.1, forward strand.
AATTCCCGATGCGCTGCGTTTGCTGGAAACGATTGACCTTGAGGGGATGGTCATTACCGGAGATGCAATCTTCTGTCAGAAAACAATCACTTCCAGAATCACCGAAAGAGGCGGTGACTACCTTTTTCCGGTAAAGGATAATCAGAAAGACCTTCGTGAGGAGATTGAAACGGCCTTTCGGGAGCCGGTTTTTCCCCCTCGCTGAAGGGCAGGACCCACCCCGGACAGGGCATGGGCGGATTGACCTGCGCGGCATCGCTCTGTTGCCCGCCGATGCGCTCAGCGAACACATGTGCACCACATGGCCCTCGGTGCGCACCATTGCCCGCATTGAGCGTCAGCGCGAGCACGTTCGGTCCGGGCGCATTGTCAAAACCGAAACCGAAACAACGTATCTCATCACCAGCCTTGGACAGCCTGATCCTGACGACATCCTGCGCCTCAACCGCAGGCATTGGCGGATTGAGGCCATGCATCGCGACAAGGATGTGACACTGGGCGAAGCACCAACCGCTCGGGACATGCCCCCCGCAATATCTTCACCCTCAACAGCGCCGTACGCACATTGCTCAAACGCATCTCAAACTCGCCTGTAAGAGCTATCGAAATAGTGCAGGATAATCGCCGGAAGGCTGTCAGGTTCATATCAGATAAACAAAAAAATGGCTTTCTCTGAATCGCCCTGTCATGGGAACCTCCGGTTTGACAATTGATACCAGCGGCCTTAATGTCTGACTCACTTTTGTGATTTCAAATTTACTACATTTCTGAATCAATGGCCTCCGGAAGCAAGGAGGTGCTCATGGGTGGGGCAGTCAAGATTACGCGCACAGATATGTCCGCGCAGGATTTGCGTTGTGCTGCAAAGCGAACCAGGGATGGTCGTGTTGTCCGTCGAATACTCGCCATAGCGCCGGTGCCTGACGATGTGGACCGCGCAACAGCGGCCCGTAGCAGCGGTATGGATCGCCAAACTCCCGGAGACCGGGTGCATCGCTGCAATGCAGAGGGCCCTGGTGGGCTTTCTGATCGGTGTGGCAAGGGTGCAAAGCCACGCCTGTCCCCGGAGCAACAGGCGCTGTTTGTGGCTTGGGTTGAGGCTGGGCCTGACCCGGCAAAAGATGGAGTAGTGCGGTGGCGCTGTGCCGATTTGCAGGTCCGCGTTGAAGAAGAATTCGACGTAAAGCTACATGAACGTACGATTGGCAAGTATCCAGCCAGGCATGGTTTTCGTCGCCTTTCTGTGCGCCCGGAGCATCCCGGAACTGATCCCGCTGCACAGCAGGCTTTTAAAAAAACCTTGCCAGCCTCATAGCCGATACCCTGCCAAAACATGCAAAGGGGAAGCCGCTTGAGGTATGGTTCCAGGATGAAGCCCGCGTCGGGCAGCAAGGAACCCTCACCCGCAAATGGGCCAGGCGTGGAACCCGCCCGCGCGCACCACGTGATACGCGCTGCAAATGGAGCTATATCTTCGGCGCAGCCTGTCCTGCCTGTGGCACGGCGGCCGGGCTGATCCTGCCTTACGTCAACGCCGAAGCAATGGGGCTGCATCTCGATGGGATCGCAAAGACAATCGCACCCGGCGCACATGCCTTGCTCATCATCGACGGGGCTGGTTGGCACGGAGCAAAATGCTTGCAGGTGCCAGATAATACTACACTCGTAAAACTGCCCCCGTACTCACCGGAATTGAACCCAATGGAAAACGTTTGGGCCTATCTGCGGTCGAACAAACTCGCTATCCCTGTCTTCGACACATATGAAGAAATCCTCGAAAAATGCGCCCAGGCCTGGAACTTCTTTGCGAACGACCCTGAACGCATAACTTCAATCACAGATCGAGAATGGATAAAGGTCAATTAATTGGGCCGTTGGTATGAGAAGGTCCAAATCATCAGGCCAAAGCCCCCAAACACGAAAACAACGTTAAATCAGGAGGTAAAACGCCCGCAACAAGCGCCAGTGCCGCGAGAGCGGCTTAGTCCGTGATGACCAAAATTGATCTCGTGATTTTGGACGAACCTGGCTACTTGCCGTTCAGTCCATCCGGCGGCGCACTGCTGTTCCATCTGCTGAGCAAACTCTACGAGCGAACCAGCGTCACCATAACCACCAACCTCAGCTTCTCAGAATGGGCACAGGTCTTTGGAGATGCAAAGATGACAACCGCGCTTCTGGATCGCCTCACACACCGCTGCCACATCCTGGAAACTGGAAACGACAGCTACCGCTTCAAAGCCAGCTCAGAGGCTGCAAAGAAAAAACGAAAGGAGAAGCCAACATTGACCAACACATAAACGCTGATACATAAACAGGTGGGTCAAATCTCGGTGAAAATACCGGGTCAGTTCTCAACGCAAATCAACACTCTGCCCTCTGCATCGGTCTTGTCCGCTTGTTCCGCATCGCGGACAAGGCGGCGTCACCTGTCGCGCCTCCATGCAAACGATGTAAAAGCCTTCGGCCTGCAAGCCGAAGAACAGATGCTGGCTCAAGGCACCAGCTTCGAAGCCAAGACGCTCTATAGCATAGGGGAATGTCGTCAGACAAGTGGCTATGTGCTGAACTTCACAGGGCAATTCCCGCTCTAGCCCGGATTATTCATCAAGCTGCTTGATATGTTTGGCGGGCATGGTTCAAGCTTCTGAAATAGCGTATGATTTTGGTGTTTGAACAAAACATCGGCTACCAGCAGAAAACCCGGCCCGCCATGCAAGAGGATAACCTATTGTTCCCCGGTTTGTCACCTGTGGGACGGCACGAAATATCTGCGCGCTTTGATGGTGGTGCGTTGTCATCGGATGGCGGCGTGCTCGTTCTTCGTCAGATTGAGAAGAGGTTGAACTTTGCCGGCATGATTGCTTCATGTTTGCATGACAAGCGTGACGCAAACCGTACCATCCATGATTATACCACCATGATCCGCTCCCGGATGTTTGCAATTTGCTGTGGCTATGAAGACTGCGATGACCTTGATGAGTTGCGCCATGATCCGGCGTTGAAGACTGCCTGCGAGCGGTTGCCGGAAAGTGGTCATGCACTGGCTTCCCAACCAACTTTGTCGCGGTTGGAGAACACGCCGTCATGGCGAGAATTGGGGCGTATGGGGTTCATGTTGATTGATCTGTTCTGTGATAGTTTCCGCGCGGTGCCTAATCATATTATCCTTGATATTGATGATACCACCGACCGCACATATGGCGATCAACAGCTTTGCCTGTTCAACACCCATGCACAGGGATACTGCTTTCAACCGATCCATATTTATGATGCAGCAACAGGCAAGCCGGTTTGCTTTGTGCTGCGCCCTGGCAAGCGACCTTCGGGCGAGGAAGCCGCCCGGATTTTACGCCACGTCATTCGTCGCATCCGCCGTAACCGGCCCCGCATCGTCATTACTGTGCGCGGTGACGGACACTATGGAACGCCTGAAGTCATGGATCTTCTGGAGCAACAGGGCTGCTTCTACATTTTCGGCCTGCCCGGAAACAAAAGGCTAAAGGTGCTCTCCCATCTATGGAGTGAGGATGTTGCTGTACGCCTGATATCGAGCGGAAAAGATAAAATCCGCCGTTTCTTCCAAATTCAATACGGTGCCAAAAGCTGGTCGAAGGAGCGCAAGGTAATCGCTCGTGTAGAGGCAACCGGATTGGGCAACGATACCCGTTTCATCGTCACCAACTTAACCGGACGCGGCAAACATCTTTATGAGAAGGTCTATTGTGCACGCGGCAGGATGGAAAACCTGATCAAGGAACACAAACTCTACACCGGATCGGACCGCACCTCCTGCCACCGTTGGGAGGCCAATCAGTTCCGGTTGTTCCTCCACACCGGTGCTTATTGGTTGCTGTTATCATTGCGCCAGGCGGCACCGAAACGTTCGCGGTTTAGAACCGCAACCTTCGAGACTATCCGGCGCACCTTCTTGAAAATAGCCGTGCGTGTTGAACAGCTGAAATCGAGAATTGAAATTGCCCTGCCAACGGCCTGCCCACAGCGGTCAATGCTCATCTTGCTGATGGGGCGCATCAAGGCACAAAGCCCATGACCAACGCGGCATCAGCCGCCGTTCTCACCCCCAACATCAACCTCAAACGCGTCCTCCAAGTTAAGATCAAGCCATCCCCGTCAGCACGGCCAATCCTTCACGTCCGGATGAAATCGGATTAGGCTGATGAATAATTCGGGCTAGTAGGCCTGTGCTGCAGGCAGAACCTGTTGATGCAGCCAACTGCCTTTGAAGGCGCATAAGGACAAATTGTCCTTCAACTCCCGGGAATCGCACACTTAAGCAGCCCGGCACCCGCACGCGGGTGCCCGCGTGCTCAATCATATCGGGAACTCGCGCTTTAAGCTCTTTGCTGAAATAGGAGGTTAGTTGAGTGAGGTATTGCCCGTCCGACACCAAACGGTCTTTGGCGACGCGGGCGGCAGTTCCGAGACCACAACACAAGAACGTTGGCACGGTTCCACCACGCCGACCACCTTGTTGACCGCCACCATGGACCAATGGCACCGGCCTGACGGGACTGTCGGCACTAATCCACAGCGCTCCAATACCCTTCGGACCGTACAGCTTATGACCGGACATGCTGAGCATATCTACGCCAAGCATTTGAACATCAACCGAAATCTTGCCAACAGCTTGCGCTGCATCGGTATGAACAGCGACCCCGCGCTCTCGACAAATTTGGGCAATTTCGGCGACCGGTTGAACGGTGCCAATCTCGTTGTTCACCAACTGTATCGACACCAAAATCGTATCGTCGCGCATTGCGCCAATAATATCCGCGGATTGCACGACACCGTCATTATCCGGCGAAACGTAAGAGATATAGAAGCCTTGGCTTTGCAGCCAATTTGCTGCCTCCAACACACAAGAATGCTCAACCGCCGAGACAATTATATGTCGTCCTCGCTGAACGCTTGCCCAAGCTGCGCCCTTGAGCGCTTGATTGTTCGCTTCGCTGGCGCCTGACGTAAACGTAATTTCTCCTGGCATCCCGCCGATTAAGCCGGCGACATCTTCAGATGCGCGATGAATCTCTTCTTGCGCCCGTAGAGCCAGTGCGTGGTCGGCATGTGGGTTGCCATAGGTGTTCTTCAATGAGGCCATTACCGCTTCATTGACTTCTGGAGCAACCGGTGTGCTCGCCATATGGTCCAAGTAAATCATGCTCGTTAGTGCCGCAATTTGCTGGTGTTGGTCTGATCTTGGGTCAGGTTATTTTTTTCACAGTAGGCTGTTTAGAGATATGTGCCAACAGTGCTTGAACCGATCCGAATGTGCAGCGCTGAAAAAATCCCGACCGTGCCACAGCTTTCTGGAAGCACGTCATCCATGGTTCTTCCAGCTTCTGGATTTCATAGATTTTGACCAGTAGCACGTCGCTAAAAGCACCCGCATCGTTATCGTCCTCATATCCAGCCGCGATCATCATGATCCGGAACCGGATGATCTCTTCCAGGCTGTGCCGCACCTTGCCCGGTGTCCGCAGATCGGTGAGGCACGATGCAATAGACCAGCCGGATCGGTCCAGCGCTCGACCTCTCGCAAGAGCATCAGACCAGCATCGGAGCTCATCTGCGCGCCGTCAAAATCGAGCAACACGGGCTTGCCGTTCAGGGGTGACAAAGACGGATGCAGAAAGGCAGGATTTGTCATGGTGAGGGGGCGTGCCCGGAAAATGGAATTTTTGGCTTCAGACACCGGAAAATACCAAATTCCAATAGCTTACACCACCCTCACCATATCGTCATGAATTATCCGAGTTAGCGCCGTGATCCGGGCGGGTCAGGGCGCAGGGATACCCGCACCGGCATGCCATACGCCGGATGGCAGGGGCTGAATGGCGATCCATTGCCCCGCGACTTCGAGAATGACGATCCCGGATGGATAGTGATCCCCGCCGCCTTTGGCAAGTTGAAGTGTCACAAACAGTGTCACCGACAAACCATTGATAAAGCCGATAATAACGGTGATCATTAACAGCAACGACCCGCCAATCACATGGATCAGCCTGCCCGGCGGGAGCGCCGCCAGGGGAGCCCGGGGTGCCCGACGCGGGGCGCAGACAGCCCACATGGCACACCCTGCCAGCCAGCCTCAATGGCGACACCGGCGTGGCGGTGGCCATGGCCATGGCGGCAATGCCTTCGCCGCGCCCGGCAAAGCCTGGATGCCCGGATGTGGTGGCCGTGACCGACACCCGATCAGGTGTAATGCCCGGAAGGGTGCCGGGGGCCGATTGCGTGGCTACGGCATGGGGCGTGATCCCAGGGAATTCACAAACAGGAGTGACGCCTGCGTTGCTGATCCGAAAGCCTTTATCCTGTACAGGATGACCCGCAGGCGTCGGGAGGAAATGACTCCCGGTCGCTTTCGATTGCGGATCACCGGTTGGGAAATGCCAGCCGGTATCGCCCCCGGCCCGCGCACCATGGAGCGCATCCGTCAGCGCATGCATGCGTGGCATTGCCAAGTTGTTTTGGCGTGATTTTGAAAGGGCACAGCGTCTGATTTCAAGCGACCATCTCAGCGGCATAGTCAGCCCGGAGGCAGAAGGCATCTGCCCTTGCATGACGGTATGATGTTGCCGAGATGTCAAGGGCGGAGCAATCGGGCGTTCTTTTCGCTGGGGGAGTTGAATGGTGCTATCCGAGAAGAACTGACGCGGCTTAATGCCCGCGTCAGCCGACGCCTTGGTGCCTCACTACCAAGGCCACAATGGCCACAATGGCCAACAGCGTGGAGATGTATGCCGTGAGGCACGGCCGCTGGTAGACGACGGTGACGATCAGCAGAAGTCGTT
>CBDBLS010000048.1:0-103462 GCA_965207105.1 Roseovarius sp.
GGTACGGCCCATTGACAACACGAAAGGTGCTATTCCGCATGTCCAATATTTTTCCGGTCAGCTATTGGCTTATTACCGACGACATGGACTACTGCCTTGAGTTCGGCGATCTCGGGAACACGATCCTTTCCGGTAACGGCAATGACACGATCGTTTCCGGCGATGGCAATGACTCGATCCTTGGCGACAGAGTGCTCGGCGGTGGCAATGACTGGATCAATTCGGGCGGTGGCGATGACACGATCTATGGCTACGATGGCAATGACACGATCTTTTCCGGCGGTGACAACGACTTGATCGAAGGTGGCACTGGTCATGACTCGCTCAATGGCGGCGATGGCCATGACACGATCATTGGCGGCGATGACAATGACAGTCTCGACGGCGGTACCGGCTTCGATCAGGCGCGTTTCAGCGTGGCCGTCGGCGACTTCACCGTCAGGAAGGACGGAGATGTCTATACCATCGTTTCGGCGGAGGGCACCGACAGGGTCACGAATGTCGAGGAGTTCGTCTTTGCTGACACGACCCTGAGTGCTGCGCAGATGGATGCCCTTGCCGGGACCGGCAACCTGTTCCTGCTTGGCGGCAGCGGCGATGACACGATCTATTCCGGCTATGGCGATGACACGATCTCTTCCAGGGCTGGCGATGATTGGATCTATTCCGGCGATGGCGAGGACCTTATCTTTTCCGGTGTCGGCAATGACACGATCAGGTCCGGCGATGGCGATGACTCGATCGATGCCAGCGATGACAACGACTCGATCATTGGCGGCGATGGCGATGACACCCTGATCGGCGGCGATGGCCATGACACGATCATTGGCGGCGATGACAATGACAGTCTCGACGGCGGTACCGGCACTGATCAGGCGCGTTTCGGCGTGGCCATCGGCGATGTCACCGTCACCAAAACCGTCACGGAGGACGGAGAAATCTATACCATCGTCTCGGCGGAGGGCACCGATACGGTCACCAATGTCGAGGCGTTCGTCTTCAGTGACACGACCCTGAGTGCGGCGCAGATGGATGCGATTGTCGAGACCGCCGACCAGGACGTGGTCGGCGACGCCGGCGATGACACGATCTTTTCCGGCTCCGGCAATGACACGATCGATGCGGGCAATGGGGACAACCTGATCGACTCCCGTGCGGGCAATGACCTGATCACGTCCGGCTCCGGCAATGACACGATCCGGTCCGGCGATGACCACGACACGATCCGGTCCGGCTCCGGCGACGATCTGCTCACCGGTGGCCGTGGCAATGACTCGATCGATGGCGGCGCTGACAGTGACACTCTGACCGGCGGGACCGGCAACGATACTCTCGATGGCGGTGCGGGCTTCGATCAGGCGCGTTTCGGCGTGGCGAGCAGCGATGTCACCGTCACGAAGGAGGGAGATGTCTATACCATCGTCTCGGCGGAGGGCACCGATACGGTCACCAATGTCGAGGCGTTCGTCTTCGGGGACACGACCCTGAGTGCTGTGCAGATGGATGCCCTTGCCGGGATCACCCACGAGTTGCTGGAGGGCACCGATGGCGATGACACGCTCGTTGGTGGCCGTGGCAATGACACTCTGACCGGCGGTGTCGGCAATGACAGTCTCGACGGCGGTGCCGGCAGCGATCAGGCGCGTTTCGGCGTGGGGAGCGGCGATGTCACCGTCTTCAAGGCCGGAGATGTCTATACCATCGTTTCGGCGGAGGGCGTCGATACGGTCACGCATGTCGAGGAGTTCGTCTTTGCTGACACGACCCTGAACGCGGCGCAGATGGATGACCGTGCTGTGAGAATCACCGGCAATAACCGGCTGCTGGTCGGTGGCGATGACAGCGACCGGCTGACTGGCGGCGATGGCGATGACACGATCTGGTCCGGTCGTGGCGATGACATGATCGATGGCGGCGATGGCGCTGACATGATCGATGGCGGCGATGACAACGATTCGATCAATGGTGGCCGTGGCAATGACACGATCTTTGCCGGTACTGGCAATGACAGTCTGGTCGGCGGTTTCGGCAATGACAGTCTCGACGGCGGTGCCGACATCGATCAGGCGCGTTTCAATGTGGCCAGCAGGAATTTCGCAGTCACCAAAGACGGAGATGTCTATACCATCGTTTCGGCAGAGGGCGTCGATACGGTCACGAATGTCGAGGAGTTCGTCTTTAGTGACACGACCCTGAGCATGGCGCAGTTGGATGCCCTTGCGGAGATGCATGCCACTGACCCGCTGCTGGTTGGCCACGCGACCAGCGACAGTCTTGATGGCAAAACTGGCAATGTCAATGACACGATCAACGGCGGCGATGGCGATGACACGATCAATTCCGGCGATGGCCATGACGTGATCTGGTCCTTCGGGGGCAATAACACGATTAATACCGGCCATGGCAATGGCTCGATCTATTCCGGCGATGGCCATGACACGATCGAATCCGGCGATGGCAATAACGAAATCGCTTCCGGCGATGGCCATGACTCGATCGAATCCGGTGATGGCAACGACACGGTCCGGTCGGGAGATGGCGATGACACGATCGAATCCGGCGATGGCAATAATGAAATCGCTTCCGGCGATGGCCATGACTCGATCGAATCCGGTGATGGCAACGACACGGTCCGGTCGGGAGATGGCGATGACACGATCAGATCCGGCGATGGCCACGACGCGATCTTTTCCGGCGATGGCCACGACACGATCAGATCCGGCGATGGCAACGACAGGATTGAAGCGGGCGATGGCCACGACTCGATCCGGTCCGGCGATGGCCACGACGCGATCTTTTCCGGCGATGGCGATGATACGATCAGGTCCGGCGATGGCCATGACCTGATCTTTTCCTGGTATGGTGACGACACGATCAACTCCGGCGCTGGCAATGACACTCTGATCGGCGGCTTTGGCAATGACAGTCTCGACGGCGGTGTCGGCGGTTTCGATCAGGCGCGTTTCAAAGTGGGCAACTGCGATTTCGCGGTCAGGAAGGACGGAGATGTCTATACCATCGTTTCGGCAGAGGGCGTCGACAGGGTCACCAATGTCGAGGAGTTCGTCTTTTGTGACACGACCCTGAACGCGGCGCAGATGGATGTTTATGCTGAGATACACGCCAATGACCCGCAGCTGGTTGGCCGCGCGACCAACGACACTCTCAATGGCACCGAAGGGGCGGATACGATCAATGGCGGCAGTGGCAATGACACGATCAGGTCCGGCGCTGGCAATGACGTGATCTGGTCCTATGGGGGCGACAACGAGATCACTTCCGGCGATGGCCATGATTTGATCTATTCCGGTGATGGCAATGACACGATCAGGTCCGGCGATGGCAACAACTGGATCAGGTCCCGCGGAGGCGATGACTCGATCATTTCCGGCGCTGGCCATGACCGGATCTTTTCCGGTGATGGCAATGACACAATCAGGTCCGGCGCTGGCCATGACAGCCTCGACGGCGGTGCCGACAGCGATCAGGTGCGTTTCAGCGTGGCCAGCGGCGACTTCGCGGTCAGGAAGGACGGAGATGTCTATACCATCACTTCGGCGGAGGGCACCGACAGGGTCACCAATGTCGAGGCGTTCGTCTTTACCGACACGACCCTGAATGCTGCGGATATGGATGCCCTGGCCGAAATGCACGCCAATGACCCGTTGCTGGCTGGCGGCGCGGGCAATGGCAGTCTCGATGGCACTGAAAGGGCGGACAGGATCAATGGCGGCGCTGGCAATGACACCATCACGTCCGGCGGTGGCGATGACCTGATCTGGGCTTGGGAGGGCGACAATTCGATCACGTCCGGCGCCGACAATGACACGATCTTTTCCGGCGCTGGCAATGACACGATCTTTGGTGGCGATGACGATGACCTGATCTCTTCCGGTGCCGGCAATGACGCGCTCTTTGGCGGTGTCGGCTCCGACACCTTCGTGTTCAACAGCGGCCATGACACCGATGTGATCAATGATTTCGAGATCGGCATCGATACACTGCGCCTCTCCGGCGCGCTGACCGGCGGGATGACAGATGTCGAGGATATCATCTCAACCTACGCGACACTCTCGAACGGCGCTGTGGTGTTCGGCTTTGGCAGAGACGACATCATCACGATCTCGAACCTGGACTCCCTCACCGGCCTGTCGGAAAATATCGACATCTTCTGAGGCTTCTCCGGGACAGGACAAACACGAAAAGCCCGCTCTCCGGAGCGGGCTTTTTTTCCGCGCTTCGTCTCCATGGCTGTTGCCCGGAGCCCGACCCGCGCCGCAGAGTGGGTGCGGGAATTACGCGCGCAGGGCACGGGGTTTCAGGGCACGGGGACATCGGGCGGCAGCCACCCGATGTCCGGACTGCGGGCAGGACCGGAGCGCGCCACGTCGCGCGAAGGTTTTTTTGCCGCTGGCCATGCCGGACCTCCTGACGATTTTTTCACCGCCGGTATCGCGCAAATTCCGGCGCGAACCTTCCGGCGGTTTCCCCGCGCGTTTCAGGGGGGCATTTCGTTTCAGAAAATACGGTGAACCGGCTAATTCCAAAGGCTCAGTTTACAAGTTGTATGCGTTCACTGTATGTTCCTTTTGCAGTCAGAGGGAAAGATCACCATGACCCACAAGAAGTTTCAGGAGTGGTTATCCGGGATTGACGACCTCAGCCTGGCGCAGAGGCAACAGGCCGAAGCCGGGCTTTCGGGGGGATCAGAGGCATCTGCTTCACTGGCAGCGACAGAAGACAGTGTGGGTGAAGATCGCCGGGGTCCGCATTGCGACTGTCAATCGCAGAGTAAAATGGGTCCATGTCGCGGCGTAAAAATGGGCCACTTCGGTTGATGTTTTTGTGGCGCTTTTGCACGCGTGCTCGTCACAAAGCTGAAGCGTGCCAAAGCGCATGCTGGCCATAAGGCCAGCATTATTCTGACTGTGATTGCGGGCTGGTTATTTTCGGTTGTTGCGACTGTGTTTGAGCCGATAGCTTTCGCCATTCATCTCGAGGATGTGGACGTGATGGGTTAAACGATCGAGTAGCGCACCGGTCAGCCGCTCAGAGCCAAAGACTTCAGTCCATTCATCGAAGGGCAGGTTCGAGGTTATGATGATGGAGCCGCGTTCATAGCATTGGGATATGACCTCGAAGAGCAGCTCTGCGCCAGATTTGCTGAGCGGTACGAAGCCCAGTTCATCAATGATCAACAGGTTCTGGCTGGTCAGTTGCTTTTGAAGGCGCTGCAATCTCCGCTCATCTTGAGCCTCGATCAGATCATGGACTAATGCCGCAGCCGTTGTGAAGCGCACCTTCAGTCCTCTTTGACATGCAGCCAGCCCAAGTCCCAGGGCGATGTGTGTCTTGCCCGTGCCTGACGGGCCGAGCGCGATGATGTTCTCCCTGCGATTAACGTAATCGCATCGTGCCAGATCCATCGTCAGGGGCTTGTTCAAGCTTGGCATGATCTTGAAGTCAAAGCTATCCAAGCTCTTGGTGCTGGGGAACTTCGCCGCTTTGATGCGCCGTTCAATCATCCGGCGTTCGCGGTCGATCAATTCCATCTCACACAGCCGCGCCAGATAGTGGATGTGATCTTTGTTCTCTGCAGCACAGAGCTGCGCCTGTTTGGCATACTCGCCTTGGAACGTTGGCAGTCGCAGTTGTTTAAGATGATGCCGTAGAAGAATCCGAGGGGCTTCGGTCATGCCGCGGTCCTTCCCATCAAGCTCATGTAACTGGATGGGCGTGTTGTGCCGACATTGGCCTTGGGCAAGTATGGATAGAAGTCCAAATCCAATCGTGGTGGCCGCTTCTCAACCCGACACAGTACAAGGTGTTTTACGGCGTCATAGCCAATTGCACCCATATCTATTGCCTGCTGGATTGCGCCTTGCACAACATCCATTTCGAAGGTCTCCAAAAGGCGCAAGACTTGAACGTATTCTCGCTTGCCCGGCTTACCCATTCTGGCTTCAAGCAGTCGGTGCAGCGTGGCAAATACATCTGGCAAATGCCAACCCTGCAAAGGCGCGGCCTGATCCAGGGCACCCACCTTTTGTTCAAGCAGGGGCAAAAAGTGCAATGGGTCAAAGACCATATCCGCTGATGTGTAGGATCGTTTGTGCCGCGCAATAATCTCATTGCCGCAGCCGATGATAACCTCATGCACAAACCCACGCACATGAACATCGTGGTGCGCATAGGCTACTGGCACCGAGTAATCATTGCTGCGATAGCGCACCATTGAGATCGACGTTGCACGCGTGCTGACGTGATCGCAGGCTTCATATTCTGCGACGGGCAATCCCATCAGAGCATCCAAATCCGACATCAGGCGTGCGCCTATGGTTTGGGTGTGACCCCGCAACGTATCGGCCTGACGTGCTAAACACTTCTCTTCCAAATGTGCGTTCAGATCATCAAAGCTGTCATAGCGAGGTGCGGGAACCATGAAGTTGCGGCGGGTGTATCCAACCATGCCCTCAACGTTGCCTTTATCGTTCCCTCGCGCGGGTCTGCCAAACTTGTCATCAAACAAGTAATGCGACTGCAGTTCCGTAAACCGACGTGTGCGGATGCGCGTCTTATCCCCGAGTATCCGAGCCACGGCGATCTTGGTATTGTCGTAGAGAATGGATTGCGGAATGCCGCCAAAGAATGCAAAGGCGGACACATGGCCATCGCAAAACGCCTCGGTTGTCTCAGCTGGATATCCCTTCACAAACACCGCATCAGAATGTGGCAAGCTCATCACGAAGAAGTGGATCTTGCATTCCACGCCACCGATCACGCCCAGCGTCTCACCAAAATCAACCTGCGCATGGCCCGGCCGATGCGACAACGGCACAAACACCTCTTTGGTGCGCCGTTTTTGCTCGCGCACGTAATAGGTCACCGTGGTCAGGCTGCCGGCATATCCATGCTCATCGCGCAGCCGTTCAAAGATGCGCTTGGCCGTGTGTCGCTGCTTTTTGATCAGGGCTTTGTCTGTGCGCAGTATCTCATCGACCACACCAACATAACCATCAAGCGTTGGCCGCCGAGGCGCTTCCGACCGACGATACCCAGGCGGAAGTTCATGGCGCAGCATCTTCGCGATCGTCTTACGATCTTTGTTCTCTAATCTGTCAATGCGTGTTTCCTGAGTTTCCTGCTTTTGATGTCAGAGGTTGCCTTTGTTCTCTTCGAACTCTGAGGTTCATGATGGGGTTGGCTGGGTGTGGGTCGGCAATGTTGAAACCGCAATCATACCGTTGGTCTTGGCTGTTGCTACAGAATCGGCGCCGTGTCTCACGCCCTCCCTCGGGCATCGTCCCAGATGGGAACTTTGATTTAGGAATCCTCGTTGTCGCCTCGTAAGCCTTACGCGGACTGGAAGTCAGTTTTGTCTCGCATAATGGCATGAAGTATGATTGCCAGACGACGCGCCAGAGCCACTCGGGCCTTTCTCATCGTTGAGCGCGCACCGATTGCGAGGGCCCATGTCTTCAATTTGAGCGGAGCGGCATACCGCGTCAGCATCACATTGGCGGCCTCATAGAGAAGCGTTCTGACGCGCACGTCGCCCCGCTTTGAGATGCTGCCCGTGTAGTCGATTTCACCAGATTGATGCCGTCGCGGCACCAGTCCAAGATACGCCCCCACATCACGCGATTTCCTGAAACGCGACGGATCATCAATTGCTGCGGCAAAGGCCAATGCTGTGATCGGACCGACCCCTGGTACCGTCATAAGGCGCTGGCAGACTTCGGATTTGCGGGTCATCTTTTTGATGTCGCCATCAATGGCTGCAACCGCCGCGAGGATTGCTTCGCGTGCTGCGAACAGTCCGCAAATTGCGGCATGGAGGCCAGGCACTCCATCGCTAACTTTTAGCGCCGCGTTTTTGAATGCCGGAGACAAAGCTCGTGGCAGCCGCACGCCGAAGACGACGACCAGACCGCGGATCTGATTGTCGAGCGTCACACGCTGTCCGACCAGCTTCTTGCGGGCTGCGATCAGCGACCGGATTGCGTGCGCTGACAGTGATTTGACATGGGTCGGCTTGTAGAATCCCGTCCGCGCCAGGTGTGCCAAACCGCGGGCATCATTGCGGTCCGTCTTGTGGCCGGCCAGAGATTTAAGGGCCTGATATGCTTGCCTGCTCTCGATGCAAACAACCGGGACACCAAGCTCCGTCAGCCCATGGTAAAGCATTGGTGCCATCCGTCCCGTTTCAAATACAACTTTGGCACATGGTGGTCCAGAAGCGAGGAAGTCAGCGATCGCTTTTGGTGTTGAGCTCGCTTTTCCTTCACGAATAAGGGCCCCTTCACGATCCAGAATGCAGATATGCGTCTCTTCCATGGACACATCCAAACCAGCAAAATATTCCATTGGTCAGTCTCCTTTTCAATTGCATGTGCATCCAGAATAACAGGGGTAACTGAGTGCTGATCCTGATTACGCCATGTTGAAAAACCGCGCCGCTTCTCGGCCAGACATACCGTCCTTCAAACAAGCACGGCGCACACGACTATAAATATCCACAGAATACATCTCCCGCCCTCCGAATAAACGAAGGGCACAAACTGGCGGACTTTTACTCCGCTACAACTGCGATATGCAGCCGCTTCTGTGGCCCAATATTGCTCCGCGTTTTACAGACGTGATTG
This sequence comes from Roseovarius sp., assembly GCA_965207105.1. Taxonomy (GTDB): domain Bacteria; phylum Pseudomonadota; class Alphaproteobacteria; order Rhodobacterales; family Rhodobacteraceae; genus Roseovarius. Next base: position 8,646 of record CBDBLS010000048.1, read on the forward strand.
ACTTGTCGGGGATTGAGGCCCGCAAGGTGTTCACCGGCCCTGAATCGGGCTTCATCGAATATCTCGATGCAGCGGGCAACGTCACACACACGGCCAGTTTCTCGGAGATCGAGCGGGTGATCTGCTTCACCCCCGACACCCAGATCGCCACACCGAATGGCCTGCGAGCGGTCGAGGATTTGCGTGAAGGCGACCGTGTCATCACGCGGGATAACGGTATCCAGACTCTGCGCTGGACCGGGCGCAAGGCGTTGGACACCCATGCCTTGCAGTCCGCCTCTCATCTGCGCCCGATCCTGATCCGGCGCGGCGCGCTTGGAGACGATCTGCCGATGCAGGACATGATGGTCAGCCCCAATCACCGGATGCTGATCAGATCGGATATGAGCCAGCTGATGTTCGGCGAACGCGAAGTATTGGTGGCGGCCAAGTATCTGACCGGCTTTGACGGCGTCGATCAGGTGGCGGCGGGCGGTGTGTCCTACCTGCATCTGCTGTTTGATCAGCACGAGGTTATCCTGGCCGATGGCGCATGGTCAGAAAGCTTCCAGCCGGGCGAATATGCCCTGAACGGTCTGGAGCAGGCGACGCGTGATGAAATTCTCGAGCTGTTTCCGGCACTCGCCACCGCGTCAGGTACCAAAGCCTATCGCTCGGCTCGTCTGACCCTCAAAGGGTACGGGGCGCGGCTGTTAGCGGCCTGATCGGGTACGCCATTTATCCCAGTCTTCGGGCGTGTCCAGATCGGTGAGCGCGCGCTGTCCTTTCAAGGGCGCGCGCGCCACCTCTTCCCCTTCCAGCAACGCACGGGCACCCTGATCACCGCGCAACTGCGTCATCGCTTTCAGCATCCTGGCTGGCAGGATAACCGGATGACCGAGCCTGCCATCCTCGGCGCATGCGCGGATGGCATTACCTGAGAAATGCCGCATAACTATCTGAAAGTCAGTGGAATATAAATCAGGCATATCGGCGGGTAGGATCATCACACCGCTGGGGATAGGCCCAGACAACACGTGCTCGGCGGCATATTGAAGCGTGGCCCCCATGCCATCCTGAGGGTTTGGGATTCGAAGGATCTGCAACCTCTCGCACAACAGAGGTGCCAGAACCGCATCGCGTTCTCCGGCTGTAGCGGGCAGACAGACCACCACTCGCTGCCCTGTGTCGAGCGCGGTGGTCACCACGCGCGAAAGTTGCGCGATGCCGTCGACTTTTTCCAGTAGCTTGTCCCGGCCGCGCATCCGCGAAGAGGTTCCCGCAGCCGGGATCAGGATTAGAATGTCTTTCATAACCTTATCATGACCTTAACTGTCGGGTGCCCCAAGAAAATTCGCACGAATTTTCTTAACCGCGCATCCGGCTACCGTCAGGATCAAAGAGCGGGGTGGTGATCAGAGTGGCCGCACACATTTCGCCCAGGATCTCGATCTCGGCCTGCAAGCCGTCTTTGGCCATCTCACGCGGAATCAGGGCCAGTGCAATCGACTTGCCTGCATGATGCGAGTAGCCGCCCGAAGTCACAAAACCCTGCACGCTGCCATCAATCCAGACCGGTTCATAGCCATGCGGATCGGCATCCTTGGCTGCTACTTCAAAGCTGACCAATTGCCGGGCCGCCCCATCGGCACGCTCTTTCTCTGCCGCCGCACGACCAATGAAATCTACGTTTTTCCTAAAGCTGATAAAGCGATCCATGCCCGTCTCGCCGGGCGTGTAGTCGGGCGAAAACTCGTTCAGCCAAGAGCCAAAGAAGCGATCAAGCCGCAGCGACATCATCGCGCGCATTCCGAAGGGGCGCATGTCGTGTTCTTGCCCAGCCTCCCACAGTGTGGACCATAGTGCCCGTTGCGGCATCGGATCGCAGTAGATTTCGTATCCCAGATCACCGGTATAGCTGACTCGCTGGATCAGGCAGTCGACCATACCAATGGTGGCGGGACGGATATCCATGAATTTCATGTCGGCAACCTGATCGCGGGTAGAGGCCACCAGCACATCGCGTGCCTTCGGCCCGGCGATCTGGAAGCCGTTCAGGCGGTCCGAGATATTCTCAACCCGCACATCCTCGGCCTCGTTCTGCTGGAACCAGCGCATGTGATAGGCCTGCGCGCCGTAAGAGGCGGTCAGTTGGAACGTCTCGTCGTTCAGGCAGGACACAGTGAAATCGCCGGTCAGGCGCCCTTTTTCGCTGAGCATCGGGGTCAGCGAAATCCGCCCCGGTTGCGGGATGCGGCCCGCCATCACCCGATCCAGGCAACTCCGCGCCTGCGGGCCGGTGATCAGATATTTACCAAAGTTATGCACCTCGTTGATGCCCACGCCACCGCGCACCGCTTCAACCTCGCGCCTGGTGGCGTCCCACGCATTTGAGCGGCGGAAACTGGGTGTCTCATAACGCGGTTCATCCCCTTCGGCGAAGTAATTCACCACTTCGAGGCCAAATTGCTGGCCCCAGACCGCACCCATCTCGTCAAAGATGTCGTACATCGGTGTTTGACGGAAGGGACGCGCGGCGGGCAGTTCTTCGTTCGGATAGGCCACTGAAAAGCGCTTTTGATAATTCTCGACCACTTTCGGCAGTGTGTAACCCGGCGTGATCCAATCGCCATAGCGCGCTACGTCCATCGCGGTCACGTCGCGCTCGCATTCGCCTTCGATCATCCATTGCGCCAGCATCAGGCCGACACCGCCGCCTTGGGAGAAGCCCGCCATGACACCGCAGGCTGACCAGTAGTTGCGCATGCCCGGTACCGGGCCGACCAGAGGGTTGCCATCCGGCGCAAAGGTGAAGGGGCCGTGGATCACGGATTTGACGCCTGCGTGTTCCAAGGCCGGGAAGCGGCGATAGGCGAAATCAATGCTGTCTTCGATCTTGTCGAAATCATCGGGCAGCAATTCGTGGCCGAACTCCCACGGGGTGCCATCAATCGCCCAGACGCGGCAGGGTTGCTCATAAAACCCGATGCACAGGCCTTTGCCCTCCTGGCGCAGATAGGACTCACCAGCAGGGTCCATCACATGGGGATGCTCGCCGCCGCTGGCCACGATCTCGGCGATTTCAGGGATTTCCTCGGTGACAAGGTATTGATGCTCCATCGGGTAGATCGGCACGTAGACATCGGCCATGGTGCCCACTTCCCGCGCCCAGAGACCGGCGGCATTCACCACATGCTCGGCGTGGATCGTGCCCTTGTCGGTCACCACATCCCAGGTGCCATCGGCGCGCGGGTTGGTTTCGATCACCTTGCAATGGGTTTCGATTGTCGCCCCGCCTAGCCGCGCGGCCTTGGCATAAGCATGGGTGGTGCCGGACGGGTCAAGATGCCCATCCAGCGGATCATAGAGCGCGCCGATGATGCCATCGGTGTTGGTTACGGGTGCGATTTTTTTGATCTCGTCTGGACCGACGATTTCCGTCTCAAGCCCCATGTACCGATGTTTGGCGCGTTCGGCCAACAGCATATCCATGCGATCCCGATTATCGGCCAGCGTGACCCCACCGACATGGTGCAGGCCACAGGACATACCGGTGATCTCTTCCAGCTCTTTGTACAGCTTGATCGTATAGCCCTGAAGGGCGGCCATGTTGGTATCGCCATTCAGCGTGTGAAATCCCCCTGCCGCGTGCCAAGTGGACCCTGAGGTCAGTTCCGAGCGCTCGATCAGCATCACATCCGACCAGCCCAGCTTGGTCAGGTGATAAAGTACGGATGCGCCGACAACGCCGCCGCCGATCACGGCCACACGGGTGGTGGTTTTCATGGGGGTTCTCCATCTGATGATGGTTTGGTTTTCGGGCGGGATCTGCGCGATGGCTATCCCGAGAGCGACAAGATGTGGCGTGAAACTACAAACCTATCTGGTGGATATAGGGCGCCGGTTGATCCGACCTCCCCTTACTCACTTTCAGTACGTAGCCCCGATATACAGCGCGGCCACGCACAAGCCTGCTAACAATGCTGACAGGACCACGCCGGGCCGCTCCCAGATTATTATAGTGAACCATTTCGTGATCAGCGTCAGAAATGGTGGTTTCTGCTCGGGGTCCTCGTTTGGCGTTACCATGAGAGTCTCCCATCTTCCTTGCTTGCCGGTACTTGCGACATAACCAGTTTAACAATTGAGGAGTCCGGAAAATCGATTCTGTTACAGCGTTGCAAGGCCACTATATAAGGTGCGCAGCTTTGGATTGTGTCGATATCTAGTAGCAATACATAGAAAATGCCGCGCTGCGGCATTTAAGTTAAGTAAAACTGAAGTGAGCGATTTGAGGCGAAAAAAAGAGCGTTCCACGGTAACGCAAACTTTATAAATGTTACAACTCGCTCAATGCTCCTTAAATTTCTTACCATAATTCAGCCGCTCCAATACGGTCCAATCTCACAACACAGTTAAACACTAGGGCGTGTTGACGATCAGGGTTCCTTTTGGGTGTGAATTCTGATTCAAGCTTCGAACCCATGGGAGCATAAGATGGCACGTTTGATACTGACGGACCGGCAATGGGCATTGATGGAACCGCATTGCCTTGGCAAGAAATCCGACCCTGGCCAAACTGGCGGCGATGGACGAATGTTCATTGAGGCAGTGCTCTGGATCGCCAGAACCGGTGCGCCGTGGCGTGACCTTCCTGCGGAGTTCGGAAACTGGAATTCTGTGTTCAAACGCTTCCGTCACTGGGTGCGTCGGGATGTGTTCACGCGCATTTTCGGTGCATTATCAGAGGGTTTTGATATGGAATACGCGATGGTTGATGGGACAATTATCAAAGTTCACCGACATGGACAGGGAGCAAAAGGGGGACTGGAAGTCAGGCCATAGGCAAGTCACGAGGTGGGATCACGAGTAAAATCCTTGCGCTGACCGATGCTCTGGGGACCCTCGTCGATTTCGTACTGATGCCCGGTCAACGCCACGATATCATCGGTGTCCCCGAACTGATCGAAGGCCACAAATTTGATACGCTGCTCGCCGATAAGGCATTCGATGCAAACTGGCTTTTCGATGAACTGGACCGGCGTGGTGCCGACGCGGTGATCGCTCGGAAAAGCAACCGTCTGGAGCCTCGGAAATTCGACAAGGAAATTTACAAATGGCGTCGCCTCGTAGAAAAAGTCTTTTGCAAACTCAAGGACTTCAAGCGCACCGCCATGCGGGCTTGCAAGACAGATACGAGCTTCTCTGCGATGATCTACATATGTTCCGCCGCCATCAATTCGAGATGATCGTCAACACGCCCTAGGTCGGTTTGTTGTTTGAGAGACACACCAGATGCCGTTCTGTGTGATGCGAGGCCTTTCTACTCGCCGGATTAATATCCATGCGCGAAACTGCGGCCTCTTGTCGGAAATCTACGCCCCGATTTGGCTTTGCCCGACATATCCTGTCGCAAAGACATCGCCCAGATGCCGGGCAAACCGGCTAGCGTGGGCAGGATAGCCAACCGGGAAGACCACATATGAAAACCCATGCACAGGCCGTTGTGATCGGTGGCGGCGTTATTGGCTGCTCGATCTTGTACCACCTCACCAAGCTAGGATGGAAAGATGTCGTCCTGCTTGAGCGGAACGAGCTGACCTCGGGCTCGACCTGGCATGCGGCGGCCAATATCCACGGGCTGCATGACAGCGCCAATATCAGCCGTATTCAGCACTACACCATGAACCTCTATAATGAGCTGGAGGCCGAGACCGGGCAAAGCTGTGGTGTGTTCCAACCCGGTTCGCTCTATCTGGCGCAGACCGAGGCGCGCGAACATCAGCTGAAATTGCAGGCCGCCAAGGCCAAGCTCTATGGAATGGATTTCGTTGAGATCAACCGCGAAGAGGCCGAGAAAAAACATCCTCTTGTCAATTACGATGGCATCCGCTGCATCATGTGGGAAAGCAATGGCGGCAACGTCGATCCCTCTGGTGTGACCAACGCTTATGCGGTCGGGGCGCGCCAACGGGGTGCGGAAATTCACCGCTTTACCCCCGTCACTGGCACCACGCAGAACGCGGACGGCTCTTGGACGGTCGAAACGCCCAATGGCAATATCCAGACGGATTGGGTGATCAACGCTGCGGGCCTTTGGGGGCGTGAAGTGGCCGCCCTTGCCGGGATCGAAGTGCCACTGCAGCCGACCGAGCACCAGTATTTCGTCACCGAGGCCATGGCCGATATCGAGGGCATGGATCGTCGGCTTCCGTCAGTGGCCGATCGGGACGGCGAGTACTACCTGCGTCAGGAAGGGCAGGGACTGCTGATCGGGGCCTATGAGAAGGACATGAAGTTTTGGGCCGAAAATGGCACGCCGCTGGATTTCGCTCATGACCTGTTCGCCGATGATCTGGACCGGATCATGGACAACGTCATGCGCGCGATGGATCGGGTGCCCGCCGCCGCAGAGGCGGGGATCAAGCGGGTGATCAACGGCCCGATGATCTGGTCGCCGGACAGCAACGTGATCCTTGGCCCTGTCCCTGAGTTGAAAAACTATTTCATGTGCGGCGGTATCATCCCGGGCTTCAGCCAATCGGCGGGCATGGGCCTGATGGTCGCGCAATGGATCATCGAGGGCGAGATGGAATACGACATGTTCCCCTGGGACATTGCGCGTTTCGGCCTGTGGGCCAATGACAAAGAGTTTGTCAAAGCCAAGGTGGCGGATGTCTATGCGCACCGCTTTGCGATCCACTATCCCAATGAGGAACGCGAAGCTGGTCGGCCCCTGCGCACGCGGCCCGTCTATCAGATGCAGAAAGACATGGGCGCGGTGTTTGGCCTGAATTATGGTTGGGAGCATCCACAATGGTTTGCCGACACGCCGGGCACCAAGGACACCAACGGCTTTACCCGACAGAACTGGTGGGGGCCGGTGGGCGAGGAATGCAAGATGCTGCGCGAGCAGGCCGGGATCATCGATATCTCCAACTTCGCCAAATACCACGTCAAAGGGCCGGGGGCCGAGGATTGGCTGAACAGCGTTTTCGCCAATAACATGCCGAAATCCATTGGCCGCTCTTGCCTCACTCCGCTGATCGGTGTGCGCGGCGGGATTGCCGGCGATGCGACGGTCACGCGTGTGGGCGAGGACGAATTCTGGATCGTCAGCTCTGGCATGGCCGAGCGGTATCACAAACGCTTCTTCGACATGGTGCCACTGCCCGAAGGCACCACATTCGAAAGCCATACCGAGGCGATGTGCGGCTTTAACGTCGCCGGGCCGAAAAGCCGCGAGATGTTGCAGAGGCTGACCAATGCGTCGCTGGCCACCGAGGATATGCCCTTCATGCGCTCGGCGATGATTGATCTGGCAGGAGTGCACTGCCTTGCCCTGCGGGTCAGCTTTACTGGCGATCTGGGGTGGGAGTTGCACTGCAAAACCGAGGATCAGGAAAAGCTCTATTCGGCGCTGCTTGAGGTCGGCAAAGAGTTTGGCGCAGGCCCCGTGGGTGGTCGGGCATTGATGTCGATGCGGGTCGAAAAGGGCTATGGCAGTTGGTCACGCGAATACTCGCCCGAGTACTTCCCGCACGAGGTTGGCTTCCAACCGCTTTGCAAGATGCAAAAGGACTTCCTGCACAAAGAGGTCACCGCCAAGGCCATAGCTGAAGACCCGCGTGAAATTCTGGTGCTGATGCATATCGACGAAGTGGCAACAGCGGCATCGAATGCCGACGCAACCGGCGGCGAACCGATTTTCCGCAATGGAGAGGGCATTGGCCGCGTCACCTCGGGCGCCTATGGCTACACTGTCGGGATGAGCCTGGCGCTGGGATATGTGAAATACGGCAGTGCTGAACCGGGGGACGAGGTCGAGGTGATGGTGCTGGGTCAACCGCACAAAGCCACGATCCTGCATGAACCGCCGTTTGATCCCAAGGGCGAGCGTCTGCGCGCCTGAACAGCCGCCGCCATTCCATGCCATGCAGAATGGAATGGCGCATCGCACCAACGGGCGGGGGCTTGGCGCCTCCGCCAAACCTGCCTGCATGACAATCACCCGTTGATGATCAATCGTGATTGGCGAAGCGGCTGATTTTGTTTCAGCCTGTCGATGTTCCCCGGGCGCGACACCGCCCGCCGGAAGCAATTGATGCAGCCACGCTAAAGGTTCCTTCATTATATCAATATCTGGCTCTCCCTTTCGGACCGCCCTCTTTGCGGCGCTGCTTTGGCTTTCTGCGTTCAACGCGCAGGCAGTGCACGCTCAGGAAGCTGACGCGCTGCCCGATTATGTGATCGAGCAATTCGGTCAACCGCCCGCGATCCCCGACGGACCCTTGTCCGACGCATTGCTGGCCGCTGTGGACGTGGTTTTTGTCGAAAGCCTTGAACTCTCCACCTAGGGCCGCGATCAGGAAATCGCCCTTGATGAAATCGCCCAGTCGAAAGACCCCCGTCTTGCCTGGATCATCAGCGATATGATGCGCTTTACCTGGCGCAGTGAGTTCGACGACGCGTTGGCCAATACCGCTGCAACCCTGATGGAAAAGGAGTTGCAAACGCCCCATCGCTGGGGTGAGGTCACCGACCATCTGATAGCCTGGGATGTACCGTCTTACCCCGGATACCTGAACGCGAAACGGGCCATTTTCACGCATTTTGGACCGGATTGGGACAAGCTGTTTGTCGAAGGCGATATCGACTGGCGCCTGGTGTCCTGGGGCGGGGTGCCGATTGATAATCGTGCCTACGACACGACGGATGTGCCCTGCAATTGCATTCCCGCAGCGGACACCCCCGAGGTCAGCAGCGCAGAAGAGCCCACTTGGCTGGATGATGACGATATCGTCTTTGGGATCGAAGTGAACGGAGAATACCGCGCCTATCCGCGTCAGATCATGGAAGTGCGCGAGATGGTCAACGACACGTTGGGTGGGCGCGGACCTCGGGATTCCCTATTGCACTTTGTGTGGGGCCGCTCAGGCTTATTTCACCGACAGAATGCCCGAAGGCGTTGAACGCCCGGTGCTGCGCACGACCGGGCTTTTGATCCGCTCGAACAAGGTGATGTATGACATCACCACCCATTCCGTGTTTGATACGTTTCTGGGTCATGCCGTCACCGGACCTTTAGCCGAAAAGGGTTTGAAGCTTGAGCAGGCCAGTGTCATCACCACCGATTGGGGCACCTGGAAAACCCAGCACCCCGAGACCACGGTTCTGGTCGAGGCGCTGGCCCTTGGCCGCAACTTCGATTTCCGCAATGGACGGGATGCCAACGGGCCGATCTTCCCGATTGGGGATGTTGACCCACGCCTGCCGGTTCAGGAAGACGTTATCGGTGTTCTAACAGCCTCTGGCGCGCCGGTTGCGTTCCAGCGCAGCACGGCATTGCTGGCGTTGCAAAGCGGCGAAGAGATTGCCTATGAGAATGCCCGCCTTGCGTTGGATGCAGGCGGTATCAGGGCGGTTGATGTGGATGGCTCTGATCTGGGCAGCCATCAGGCGTTCTGGTTTGCCTGGTCGCAGTTTCGCCCCGAAACCGCGCTCTGGACCCCGTAAGGATCTCCCTAAAGCTGGCGGATTTTCAGCTGCGTGATGCGGTTGTCCGCCCGCGCCATCACCTCAAACCGGAAGCCATGAAAGCTGAATACCTGACCGACCTTCGGGATAATCTGGGCCTCGTGAATGACCAGCCCGGCGATGGTGTTGGCCTCTTCATCCGGCAGGTTCCAGTCGGTCGCGCGATTGAGATCGCGGATCGTCATCGAGCCTTCCACAAGGAACTGATTGTCCTCGCTTTTCTGGATTTCGCTTTCTTCGTCGATGTCAAATTCATCCGTGATCTCGCCAACAATCTCTTCCAGAATATCCTCCAGCGTGATCAGCCCCTGAAGGCTGCCATATTCGTCGATCACCAGCGCAAAGTGGCTGCGCATGCGCAGGAACTGACGTATCTGATCGTCCAGTGTGGTGGTTTCAGGCACAAAATACGGCTTCATCGCCACGTCACATATATCGAATGGTGCCAATGCTTTGACGGACACACCTTCCTTGGTGATCAGCTTGTGCATCGCGCGCAGCAGGTCTTTGGCGTGGACCACACCAATGATGTTTTCCGGATCATCGCGAAACACCGGCAAGCGGGTGTGATTGCTTTGCAGACATTGATCCAGAATGGCCTCGGGATCAATGTCTGCATTGATCATCTCGATCTGAGAGCGGTGCAACATGATCTCTTCCACAGCCCGGTCGCCAAGGTCCAGCGCACCCAGGATCCGGTCGCGATCTTCCTTTTCCACCACCCCTTCGGAATGACCCAGATAAAGCGCGCCAGCGATTTCTTCGCGTACGGCCAGAATGTGGCTGTCGGGGTCAATCTTCACACCAAAGATGCGCAACACGCCTCGTACCAGAAGCCGCACGGCCGACACGATGGGTGAGAATGCCTTGATTACATAAACGATGATCGGGGCTGTCAGAGAGGCAGCTTTCTCGGAATTGGTGATCGCATAGGTCTTGGGCAGCACCTCGGCAAAGATCAATACCAGCATCGTCATCACGAAGGTGGCCAGCGCCACACCGCTTTCGCCGAAGAGACGCGTGAACATCGCTGTCGCCAGTGACGTGGCCAGGATATTCACTAGGTTGTTGCCCAACAGGACCGAACCGATAAGCCGCTCATTATCCTCGGTAATATCCAGGGCTTTTTGCGCCCCGCGCGACCCTTTATCGGCGCGCGCCCGCAGCTTGCCGCGTGAGGCGGCGGTCAGCGCGGTTTCGCTACCCGAGAAGTATCCCGACAGGACCAACAGAAAGAAGATCGCGCCCGAAGTAACCCAGAACGCGGTATCAAGTGTCAGTGAGGTGGCTTCCATCGATGCTTTGATCCTTCTAATCAACAGGGTTATGGGGTGCGATGGCCCCGCAATCAAGGCCTGTGCGCAAAAGGATGAGACGGAATGAAGCAGTGTGATCTTGGGGTGCTGGATGGCCCTGTGTTGATCTTTGGCGGGCCGTATTCCAACCTGCAGGCGACAGAAGCTGTTCTGGATCAGGCCATACAGCGTGGTATTGCGCCCTCCAATGTTATCTGCACAGGCGATATCGTGGCCTATTGCGGGCAACCTGTTGAAACGATTGCTGCCATTCGCAGCCATGGCTGTGCTGTGGTGGCAGGGAATTGCGAAAAACAGCTGGCCGTATATCAGGACAATTGCGGGTGTGGATTTGAGGCAGGCACGACATGCGATCTGCTCTCGGCCGGATGGTATGCCCATGCCAGCGCCACCGTGGGGGCCGAGGATCGCAGATGGATGGGCGCGTTGCCTGACATGATCACCTTCACCCATCAGGGCATGCAATCGGCGGTGATTCATGGCGGGGTACAAGACATCAGCAGGTTCATCTGGCCGAGCTATCCTGATGCAGTTTTTCAAGAGGAAATCTTTGAAATACAGGTGACTGTGCCGCAAATCTCATGTATTTTTGCCGGGCATTCAGGCTTGTCATTTCAGCGTAAGATCGGGAATGTGCGCTGGGTCAATGCAGGCGTTGTGGGCATGCCGCCCCATGATGGCGGCCCTGAGAGTCTGACTCAAAAGTTTATGTTTGAACAGAATGCCTTGCTATCCGCCTTGTCAAGAGACGAATACCGGCAACCAAAACCCATGCTACGGAACTTTCAACGGTTGCCTCCCGATCTTTTGCCAAACGACGGCAACGTCCCGGCCACGCGAATGTTCGCTCGACACCCCGTCTTCGTGGTGGAAGAACGAACCCCTCGGCTTTGTCAGGGCGCTTGACAATCTCCAATGTCCATTTTCCCTGCAGGGCCAAAGCATCCCGAAGCTTTGGCCCTGCATATCCTGCGTCCGCAAAGATGTGCCCCAGCCGCGGGAAGCGGATGCGCAGTGCTTTGAGACCATCCACAGCACCATCCCGATCCTGTATATCGGCGGCGTGAACAAGGATCGGTAACAGGAAACCTTGCGTGTCTGTCACGATGTGACGCTTGCGCCCTTTGATCTTTTTGCCCGCATCAAAGCCTGAAATGCCGCCGCTTTCCGTTGTTTTTACGCTCTGGCTGTCAATAACGCCCGCAGTGGGGGCTCGCCTCACGGCCCGACAATTCGCGCGCCGCCATCATTGACAGATGGTTGATCCGGTGTAACAGAGCGTTGTCGCGCCAGTCGTAAAAACAGTTCTGCACAGTCGAGACCGCCGGGAAATCCCGCAGGATCATGCGCCACTGACATCCCGTGGTCGCCATATACATAATCGCGTTCACAACACGGCGCGGATTCGTCTTGCGAGGGCGACCACCTCGCTTCGCGGCAGGTAACAGGGGCCGAACAAGCGCCCATTCCTCCATAGTTAAATCGCTTGGATAAAAGCCCGTTTTACGCCTGTGCTCCGCGCGGGTGATGTCTGTCCACGTCATGGGATCCTCCAGTTTCTTTCAAAACCAATGAATCATAAACACGTGATATCACTCAACTACTTTTGGAACAGCCTCTGAGACGCGCTATGCTGTTCTGCGGGACGGCAAGGTGGCGATCCACAAGCTATCCTACGATCATGAGGCAGCTCAGACGGCCATGCGGACCGCGGGGCTGACGCAGGGCTATGAGCGTGCACTTGTCAGCAGTTATTGGCCGTCCGAAGAGGTCTTATACCAGCGGCCTTAATGTCTGACTCACTTTTGTGATTTCAAATTTACTGCATTTCTGAATCAATGGCCTCCAGAAGCAAGGAGGTGCTCATGGGTGGGGCAGTCAAGATTACGCGCACAGATATGTGTCAATCGCAGAGTAAAATGGGTCCATGTCGCGGCGTAAAAATGGGCCACTTCGGTTGATGTTTTGTGGCGCTTTTGCACGCGTGCTCGTCACAAAGCTGAAGCGTGCCAAAGCGCATGCTGGCCATAAGGCCAGCATTATTCTGACTGTGATTGCGGGCTGGTTATTTTCGGTTGTTGCGACTGTGTTTGAGCCGATAGCTTTCGCCATTCATCTCGAGGATGTGGACGTGATGGGTTAAACGATCGAGTAGCGCACCGGTCAGCCGCTCAGAGCCAAAGACTTCAGTCCATTCATCGAAGGGCAGGTTCGAGGTTATGATGATGGAGCCGCGTTCATAGCATTGGGATATGACCTCGAAGAGCAGCTCTGCGCCAGATTTGCTGAGCGGTACGAAGCCCAGTTCATCAATGATCAACAGGTTCTGGCTGGTCAGTTGCTTTTGAAGGCGCTGCAATCTCCGCTCATCTTGAGCCTCGATCAGATCATGGACTAATGCCGCAGCCGTTGTGAAGCGCACCTTCAGTCCTCTTTGACATGCAGCCAGCCCAAGTCCCAGGGCGATGTGTGTCTTGCCCGTGCCTGACGGGCCGAGCGCGATGATGTTCTCCCTGCGATTAACGTAATCGCATCGTGCCAGATCCATCGTCAGGGGCTTGTTCAAGCTTGGCATGATCTTGAAGTCAAAGCTATCCAAGCTCTTGGTGCTGGGGAACTTCGCCGCTTTGATGCGCCGTTCAATCATCCGGCGTTCGCGGTCGATCAATTCCATCTCACACAGCCGCGCCAGATAGTGGATGTGATCTTTGTTCTCTGCAGCACAGAGCTGCGCCTGTTTGGCATACTCGCCTTGGAACGTTGGCAGTCGCAGTTGTTTAAGATGATGCCGTAGAAGAATCCGAGGGGCTTCGGTCATGCCGCGGTCCTTCCCATCAAGCTCATGTAACTGGATGGGCGTGTTGTGCCGACATTGGCCTTGGGCAAGTATGGATAGAAGTCCAAATCCAATCGTGGTGGCCGCTTCTCAACCCGACACAGTACAAGGTGTTTTACGGCGTCATAGCCAATTGCACCCATATCTATTGCCTGCTGGATTGCGCCTTGCACAACATCCATTTCGAAGGTCTCCAAAAGGCGCAAGACTTGAACGTATTCTCGCTTGCCCGGCTTACCCATTCTGGCTTCAAGCAGTCGGTGCAGCGTGGCAAATACATCTGGCAAATGCCAACCCTGCAAAGGCGCGGCCTGATCCAGGGCACCCACCTTTTGTTCAAGCAGGGGCAAAAAGTGCAATGGGTCAAAGACCATATCCGCTGATGTGTAGGATCGTTTGTGCCGCGCAATAATCTCATTGCCGCAGCCGATGATAACCTCATGCACAAACCCACGCACATGAACATCGTGGTGCGCATAGGCTACTGGCACCGAGTAATCATTGCTGCGATAGCGCACCATTGAGATCGACGTTGCACGCGTGCTGACGTGATCGCAGGCTTCATATTCTGCGACGGGCAATCCCATCAGAGCATCCAAATCCGACATCAGGCGTGCGCCTATGGTTTGGGTGTGACCCCGCAACGTATCGTCCTGACGTGCTAAACACTTCTCTTCCAAATGTGCGTTCAGATCATCAAAGCTGTCATAGCGAGGTGCGGGAACCATGAAGTTGCGGCGGGTGTATCCAACCATGCCCTCAACGTTGCCTTTATCGTTCCCTCGCGCGGGTCTGCCAAACTTGTCATCAAACAAGTAATGCGACTGCAGTTCCGTAAACCGACGTGTGCGGATGCGCGTCTTATCCCCGAGTATCCGAGCCACGGCGATCTTGGTATTGTCGTAGAGAATGGATTGCGGAATGCCGCCAAAGAATGCAAAGGCGGACACATGGCCATCGCAAAACGCCTCGGTTGTCTCAGCTGGATATCCCTTCACAAACACCGCATCAGAATGTGGCAAGCTCATCACGAAGAAGTGGATCTTGCATTCCACGCCACCGATCACGCCCAGCGTCTCACCAAAATCAACCTGCGCATGGCCCGGCCGATGCGACAACGGCACAAACACCTCTTTGGTGCGCCGTTTTTGCTCGCGCACGTAATAGGTCACCGTGGTCAGGCTGCCGGCATATCCATGCTCATCGCGCAGCCGTTCAAAGATGCGCTTGGCCGTGTGTCGCTGCTTTTTGATCAGGGCTTTGTCTGTGCGCAGTATCTCATCGACCACACCAACATAACCATCAAGCGTTGGCCGCCGAGGCGCTTCCGACCGACGATACCCAGGCGGAAGTTCATGGCGCAGCATCTTCGCGATCGTCTTACGATCTTTGTTCTCTAATCTGTCAATGCGTGTTTCCTGAGTTTCCTGCTTTTGATGTCAGAGGTTGCCTTTGTTCTCTTCGAACTCTGAGGTTCATGATGGGGTTGGCTGGGTGTGGGTCGGCAATGTTGAAACCGCAATCATACCGTTGGTCTTGGCTGTTGCTACAGAATCGGCGCCGTGTCTCACGCCCTCCCTCGGGCATCGTCCCAGATGGGAACTTTGATTTAGGAATCCTCGTTGTCGCCTCGTAAGCCTTACGCGGACTGGAAGTCAGTTTTGTCTCGCATAATGGCATGAAGTATGATTGCCAGACGACGCGCCAGAGCCACTCGGGCCTTTCTCATCGTTGAGCGCGCACCGATTGCGAGGGCCCATGTCTTCAATTTGAGCGGAGCGGCATACCGCGTCAGCATCACATTGGCGGCCTCATAGAGAAGCGTTCTGACGCGCACGTCGCCCCGCTTTGAGATGCTGCCCGTGTAGTCGATTTCACCAGATTGATGCCGTCGCGGCACCAGTCCAAGATACGCCCCCACATCACGCGATTTCCTGAAACGCGACGGATCATCAATTGCTGCGGCAAAGGCCAATGCTGTGATCGGACCGACCCCTGGTACCGTCATAAGGCGCTGGCAGACTTCGGATTTGCGGGTCATCTTTTTGATGTCGCCATCAATGGCTGCAACCGCCGCGAGGATTGCTTCGCGTGCTGCGAACAGTCCGCAAATTGCGGCATGGAGGCCAGGCACTCCATCGCTAACTTTTAGCGCCGCGTTTTTGAATGCCGGAGACAAAGCTCGTGGCAGCCGCACGCCGAAGACGACGACCAGACCGCGGATCTGATTGTCGAGCGTCACACGCTGTCCGACCAGCTTCTTGCGGGCTGCGATCAGCGACCGGATTGCGTGCGCTGACAGTGATTTGACATGGGTCGGCTTGTAGAATCCCGTCCGCGCCAGGTGTGCCAAACCGCGGGCATCATTGCGGTCCGTCTTGTGGCCGGCCAGAGATTTAAGGGCCTGATATGCTTGCCTGCTCTCGATGCAAACAACCGGGACACCAAGCTCCGTCAGCCCATGGTAAAGCATTGGTGCCATCCGTCCCGTTTCAAATACAACTTTGGCACATGGTGGTCCAGAAGCGAGGAAGTCAGCGATCGCTTTTGGTGTTGAGCTCGCTTTTCCTTCACGAATAAGGGCCCCTTCACGATCCAGAATGCAGATATGCGTCTCTTCCATGGACACATCCAAACCAGCAAAATATTCCATTGGTCAGTCTCCTTTTCAATTGCATGTGCATCCAGAATAACAGGGGTAACTGAGTGCTGATCCTGATTACGCCATGTTGAAAAACCGCGCCGCTTCTCGGCCAGACATACCGTCCTTCAAACAAGCACGGCGCACACGACTATAAATATCCACAGAATACATCTCCCGCCCTCCGAATAAACGAAGGGCACAAACTGGCGGACTTTTACTCCGCTACAACTGCGATATGCAGCCGCTTCTGTGGCCCAATATTGCTCCGCGTTTTACATTGTGGAAAGTAAAAAGCAACACATAGCTTTAAAGCCAGCCCAAGTGTTTGCGGTATCGCAATGTCAACGTTTATTGCACTGCTGCGCAGCTGTATTGGAGATAGTTAGTGATCAAGGCAGCGATAATTTCTACTTTTTCAATAGTTCTACCTTGTAGCGCCCTAGGGTTATTGAGACACTCGTGAAGCTTATGCGGCGGCCTGGATTTTGTCCATTGCGTCACATCTGAACTGGTTTGGCGAACGGTGTCCGTGCCGCTGGATCGGCCATTCTTCGTTGTAGTCCTCCTTGAACTTTTGCAGGGCGGCCTGGAGTTCCTCGATGGTGTCGAAAGTTCTGACCCGGAGCGGGTTTTCCTTCAGGGTTCGAATGAATCGCTCGGCGCGGCCGTTGCCTTCGGGAGCGCGGACAAGGGACGGCGAGGATTTCGCGCCCGGCCAGGCAATTCCGTTCTGGAAGTCGTGGCCGATGTACTGCGAGCCATAACACCTTCGGAATGATGCTGATTGAGAGGCTATGACCGCCTGCGCAGCCCGCCGGGCAATGGTCAACCGCGATGAAGACGGCAACCTGGCGACCTGTGCCAGGAACGGTCCCCGTCATATCCGTGCCCCACATCTCATCGATGTTGTCGGGGATGATCGTGCCGTCATGGGCACGGGGGCCATGGGCGGGCCCATGGCATGGCTTCGCACAAAGCCCGTTCTCCCGCATGAGCCGGAGCACCCGCGCCTTCGAGGTTCGAATGCCCTTGCAGCGCAGACGTGCCCGGATCTTGCGGTGGCCCTCGCCATGGAACCTGCTGTCAGTGATCACTTGTTTGATCCTCTCGACCAGATCAGCGTCAGACATCGCTCCCCGAGGACCAGGGCGGCGGCGCGGCGCGGGTTCCGCCGGAAGCGGGCGCAAGTCACGATACACGCTTGCGCGGCCCACTCCCCAGACCCGGCACACCCGGGAAACGCCGTAGGCTTTGCCCGTGGAGATCGAGATGACGGCACTCATCGTTTCGACCTCCGGCGCCCGAAAGGGTGGCCCGCCTCCATCTTCGCGATCCTCTCATACAGAAGTTCGTTATCCATGGTGATCTCACCCACCCTGGCCCGCAGACGGTCAATCCCCTCATCGCGCACGTCGCGCGGACGGGACTTCAGGTTTGATGACCCTCCTTCGGGAAATGCATCCCGCCAACCGCTGACATCCGCAGCTGTCGCACCAAACGAACGTGCGACCAATTCAACATCTTCGCCGCGAAGAACGCGCGGAACGGCCTCTTGCTTGCGTGTAGCCGTAAGTCTCCGGCGCCGGGCCGGAGCCGGATCCGCTGCGATATGTGAAGTCTCCGCAGCTCCGGATCCTTCGCGCTCAACCTTCCTTTGTTCCGTCATGATACACCTCAATCATCCCCTTGGGTCATGTCTTGAACGGTGTCTCAAAAAACTCTAGGGCGGGGGATTGAAGACCCAATTGTGATTGCTCTTGATGGCCGTTGGGGGACAGGGAAAAGTTATTTTCTAAAAAGATGGGTTGGGGCGCACGCTATTGAGAATGGAGGCACGGCAAAAACTGTATATTTTGATGCTTTCGCCCAAGACTATCTAGGGCCTGTTGACATTCGGGGTTCCCATTTTGCCTGAAGTCTGATTCAAGCTTCCAAAATGGAGGTGTTGATGGACGCAAATCGTTTGGCTGTTTCCGATGAGCTTTGGGAGAAGATTGAGCCGCTTATACCGGGCAAGGCAGGCGATCCGGGTGTTACCGCGCGCAATAATCGCCGGTTTATGGAAGCAGTATTATGGCGCGTACGCACAGGGTCCCCATGGCGGGATTTGCCCAAAGAGTTTGGCAACTGGAACAGCCAGTTCAAGCGATTTCGTCGATGGGCCAGGAACGGCGTGTTCGAGAGTCTTTTCAATGCCATGAGTGGCGAGCCGGACCTAGAATATGCCCTTGTCGACGGGACGATTGTTCAAGCTCATCAGAAGGCTTCGGGCGCAAAAGGGGGACTCAACACCAGGCTATCGGACGCTCTCGCGGCGGACTGACGACCAAGGTCGTGGCCTTGGTCGATGCGCTCGGTAACCTGTTCCGGTTTCTGCTTTTGCCGGGACAGGCACACGACATGAAGGGGGTCGCTCCTCTGATCAAGGGGGCTTCCTTTGGGGCGTTGCTGGCCGACAAAGCCTTCGACGCCGACTGGCTCCTGCAAGACCTTGATGAGCGTGGCGCAACCGCTGTCATCCCGCCCAAATCGAACCGAAAAGTTCAACGGGACTACGATACCCACATGTACAAGTGGCGCCATCTCATCGAAAACCATTTCGCAAAGATCAAGGAATTCAGAGGCATGGCAACGCGATACGACAAGACTGATACAAGCTACGCTGCCAACTGGCACCTCTGTGCCATGCTCATTGCAACACGATGATTGTCAACAGACCCTAGTGTTCAGCACCTGACATAAGATTCCCACTGTCGGTTTTCTGTGCCATACCCGGCCCATGAGACGCACTGACATCTGCCTTTACCTTGGCCCCGCCGAGCGTTCTGAGCTTCAAGCCCTGATCGCCAACCGCAACAGCCCTCGCAAACTGGTCTGGCGGGCCGAGATCGTACTGGCAACGGCGGATGGTTGCGGCACGTTTGAGATCATGCGGCGGGCGGGCACTTCGAAACCTACCGTGTGGCGTTGGCAGCAACGCTATCTCGATGAGGGTGTAGCTGGCCTCAAACGTGACAAGACCCGACCTTCGCGGGTGCCGTCGCTGCCGATTGCGACACGATTGAAGGTGATCGCCAAGACAGTTCAGGAGTCCCCTGCGAATGCCACTCACTGGAGCCGCAGCCTGATGGCCGAGGCCGTGGGTATTTCGCCTTCGAGCGTGGGACGCATATGGGCCGAGGCGGGCCTGAAGCCGCACCTCACGAAAGGGTTCAAGGTGTCGAACGATCCGCTGTTCGAGGAGAAAGTCGCCGATATCGTCGGGCTCTACCTTGACCCGGCGGAGCGGGCGGTGGTGCTGTGCGTCGACGAGAAGTCGCAAATTCAGGCACTTGATCGCACCCAGCCGGGATTGCCGCTCAAGAAGGGTCGCGCCGCCGCCATGACCCATGATTACAAACGCCACGGCACGACCACGCTGTTCGCCGCCCTTGATGTGAAGACGGGCACGGTCATCGGCAATTGCATGCCCCGCCACAGAGCCAGGGAGTTCCTGAAATTCCTGCGCAGTATCGACAAGGCCACGCCAGTGCGATGCGAGGTCCATCCGGTGCTCGACAACTACGCCACCCACAAGACACCCGAGGTCAAGGCCTGGCTCGAAAAGCCCCCCCGCTTCAAGCTGCATTTTACCCCCACCAGCGCCTCATGGCTGAACCTGGTCGAGCGCTTCTTCGCCGAGATCACCGCCGGGCGCATCCGACGCGGCAGCTATTCCAGCGTCGATGACCTGGAGGCTGCGGTCTACGACTATCCGGCGCTCCACAACGAGAAACCGAAGCCTTTCAAATGGACCAGGAGCGCCAAGGATATCCTCACCCGAGAACGCCGCGCACTCGACACGCTGGATGAAATCCGCGGAAATAGGTAAGAAGTGTCAGACTCTGAATACTAGAGCACTTGCTCAATGAAATGAAAGTCCCGAAACATTTGACTGGCCTGGTTGTTGACCACCTGAGAATGATGCAGAGAATGACCCCGATTTCAGTAAGAGAAGCTGGCAAGATCGTATCGGCGCTAAGTCTGGTTAACAACGAGGTCTTGAAAAAAGACTCTTGGATGACAGGTCATCTGGAAGTTTTCGTTACGCTTGTTATCGCCAAAGCTGTCAGACCGGAGTTTTTTCCAAAACTGCTAGAAGGCACTTTAGAAGAAGCAGAGTTGTTGGATTACTTTGGCGCAACAATTTCCACTATTACTGAAAAAAAGGGTGGCGACCGGAACCCAGAGTATGACCATAGAACGTTTTGGACATTCATGCTTTGGAAATACATTCTATCTGATGGACAGATCGAGGGGACCGATGCGCAACTCTTGGGGTCAATAGCGCGTTTGTTTGACAGTTTCGGAGAGCCAGACGAAATACGAGAGATTCCAAAGCAAATAAACAGAGACTGGCTCGACTTGTTCGAGTTCCATTCCAATTAGTACCGACTAGCCCAACAACCAAGGCCGGTTAACAGCGCCGCAGGCGCCCGGCCATTGCCAGAGCGCCCGCAAGGGCTGGCGATTTGGGGAGGGTGGGGCTCCGCTCGTTCTGAGGATGTATTTGGCAGGCATAAAGTGTTCCAATACACAGGCATAAAGTGTTCCAATACATCTGTTAGATCGCCATCGCGCAGTCTGGCAATGGCCGGGCGGGGTAAACCAACGCAATCGCCTGCTTTTTCTGGCTGAAACGCTTGACCCGCCCCGCGCACTCCCCTATCAGACCCCATCGGCAAGGCCCCGGATTCGTCCGGGGCTTGGCTGATGTTCGCAAGAACATCTAAACCGGGGACCTTCGGGGCCTTATAACCAGGTGGGACAACACCCCACTTTACATAGGCGGGGCACTCCCTCGCCGCTGCTAAACGGAAAACAGAAAGCATGGCACTCAAGTCGTATAAACCAACGACGCCGGGCCAGCGTGGGCTGGTGCTGATTGACCGTTCGGAGCTGTATAAAGGACGTCCCGTCAAGGCCCTTACCGAGGGTTTGACGAAACATGGCGGCCGGAACAACACCGGACGAATTACAATGCGCCGCAAAGGCGGCGGGGCGAAACGCCTCTACCGGATCGTTGACTTCAAGCGTAACAAATTCGATGTGGCGGCCACCGTTGAACGGATCGAGTATGACCCGAACCGGACCGCCTTTATTGCTCTCGTCAAGTATGACGATGGCGAACAGGCCTATGTTCTGGCACCGCAGCGCCTTGGCGTTGGTGATCAGATCGTTGCCTCGGCCAAGGCCGACATCAAGCCGGGGAATGCAATGCCGTTCTCGGGCATGCCGATCGGTACCATCATCCACAATATCGAACTGAAGCCCGGCAAAGGCGGTCAGATTGCCCGCGCTGCTGGCACGTATGCCCAGTTCGTGGGTCGTGATGGTGGCTACGCTCAGATCCGTCTGAGCTCGGGCGAGTTGCGCCTCGTGCGTCAGGAATGCATGGCAACCGTTGGTGCTGTGTCCAACCCCGACAACTCGAACCAGAATTTCGGCAAAGCCGGGCGTATGCGCCACAAAGGCATCCGTCCCTCGGTTCGTGGTGTGGTTATGAACCCGATCGACCACCCCCATGGTGGTGGTGAGGGTCGCACCTCAGGTGGTCGTCACCCGGTCACGCCCTGGGGTAAGCCGACAAAGGGTGCCCGCACCCGCAACAAGAACAAAGCGTCGCAAAAGCTGATCATCCGCTCGCGTCACGCCAAGAAGAAGGGGCGTTAATCAATGTCTCGTTCAGTCTGGAAAGGCCCTTTTGTGGATGCCTACGTGCTTAAAAAGGCCGAAGCATCGCGTGAAGGCGGTCGTAATGAAGTTATCAAAATCTGGTCGCGCCGCTCGACGATCCTGCCCCAGTTCGTGGGTCTGACGTTTGGTGTCTATAACGGTCGCAAGCATATCCCGGTCAACGTATCGGAAGATATGATTGGTCAGAAATTCGGCGAATACGCACCGACCCGTACCTATTACGGTCATGCCGCCGACAAAAAAGCGAAGCGGAAGTAAGTCATGGGCAAGGAAAAGAACCCCCGCCGCGTGGCCGACAACGAAGCAATGGCAAAACTGCGCATGCTTCGCACCAGCCCGCAGAAACTGAACCTGGTTGCCGCCATGATCCGTGGTAAGAAAGTGGAGAAGGCATTGACCGACCTCACTTTCTCAAACAAGCGGATCGCCGAAGACGTCAAGAAATGTCTTCAGTCGGCCATCGCCAACGCTGAAAACAACCACAATCTTGATGTGGACGAGCTGATCGTCGCCGAGGCCTATGTGGGCAAGAACCTGGTCATGAAACGTGGCCGTCCTCGTGCCCGTGGCCGGTTCGGCAAGATCATGAAGCCGTTCTCGGAAATCACCATCAAGGTGCGTGAAGTTGAGGAGCAAGCCTAATGGGTAATAAAGTCAATCCGATCGGCATGCGCCTTCAGGTCAACCGCACTTGGGACAGCCGCTGGTACGCCGATACCAAGGGCTACGGTGATCTTCTGCTGGAAGATCTCGCAATCCGCGATTTCATCAAGACCGAGTGCAAGCAAGCCGGTGTCAGCCGCGTGATCATCGAGCGTCCCCACAAGAAGTGCCGTGTGACCATTCACACTGCGCGTCCGGGCGTGATCATCGGCAAAAAAGGCGCTGATATCGAAGGTCTGCGTCGCAAGATCGCCGCGATGACCGACAGCGAGCTGCACCTCAACATTGTTGAGGTGCGCAAGCCTGAACTGGACGCAGCCCTGGTAGGTGAAAGCATCGCCCAGCAGCTGGAGCGCCGGGTCAGCTTCCGCCGCGCCATGAAGCGCGCCGTGCAAAACGCCATGCGCATGGGGTCCCTGGGCATCCGTGTGAATGTGGCGGGCCGTCTTGGCGGTGCCGAGATTGCGCGGACAGAATGGTATCGCGAAGGTCGTGTGCCCTTGCACACCCTGCGTGCGGATATCGACTATGCGCCCACCGAGGCCGAGACTGCTTATGGCATCATCGGCATCAAAGTCTGGATCTTCAAAGGCGAGATCATGGAGCACGACCCGTCGGCCCGTGATCGCAAAGCCCAGGAGCTTCAGGATGGACCCGCCCCCCGTGGCGCCGCCCCGCGCGGCCCCGGCGGTCGGCGCTGAGGAGGACAGATAGATGCTTCAACCAAAGCGCACCAAGTTCCGCAAACAGCACAAAGGCCGGATCAAAGGCCTTGCGAAGGGCGGATCGGATCTGAACTTCGGCTCGTTTGGCCTGAAAGCCACCCAGCCCGAGCGCGTGACAGCGCGTCAGATCGAGGCCGCCCGTCGTGCCATGACACGTCACATGAAACGTCAGGGCCGTGTCTGGATCCGGATTTTCCCGGACGTGCCGGTCACCTCGAAGCCCACCGAAGTTCGGATGGGTAAGGGTAAAGGTTCGGTTGATTTCTGGGCCTGCAAGGTCAAACCAGGCCGCGTGATGTTCGAGATCGACGGTGTCAGCGAAGACATCGCCCGCGAGGCCCTGCGCCTTGCTGCGATGAAACTTCCGATCAAGACCCGCGTCGTCGAGCGCGAAGACTGGTAAGAGAGGCGTTTGGAACAAACGCCGCCTATGAAATCAAAAACCCCCGTCGGGAAACCGGCGGGGGTTTTTTCTTTGGGTCTGTTTGTCGGCTGCCCGGCCTGTCCGGCGCGTGTTATGTGAGCAGTGTCACATGCCCATCAACATCCAAGTCAGAGACACCATCCAGAAACACGCGCGCGACCAATATGTAGGTCTCATCCGGATCATCGGGGCGGACCGCGTCAAACGCGATTTCCAGCGTTGTGCCATTTTCGGTGTTGATAGACTCGATCGACCTCAAGGTATGTGGACTTCGTCCCTGTTTCCGGACAGTTTGATTATTGACCCTATGCGGCCATTTTCCAAGTCATATTGTTGAACGCTTGTTTTGGTGTTTTATAACCGATGGCGGAGTGGCGGCGCTGACGGTTGTGGAAGACCTCGATATATTCGAAGGTTGCGGCCTTGGCTTCCGCCCGTGTTTTGAACCTTTGGCGGTGAACCATCTCCTTTTTCAAGGCTCAATTAGCATTTATTATGCGTGGCGACCTGTGATAGAACACACCATGAACAAAATTATGGGTGCGGCACATGGATCATCAGGCTTTTTTGGTGTGGCTTAACGAGATCGACAACCTTTCATCGAAACAACGGGCTGAAACCGGACGGCTCGTTGCCGGGGTTTCGTCGCTGGAAAGCGTGATCGATCTCCTTGAGGCGACTGTTCGCGAGGGGCGTATCTGTCCGCACTGCGCTTCGGGCGGTGCGATCATCAGAGGCCATGCAAGTGGCCTGACGAGGTTCTTTTGCAAAGGCTGTCGCAAAACCTTCAGCGCGCTGACCGGGACGCCGCCTGCCCGCTTGCGCCACAGGGACAGATGGGCAGGGTTCGCAGCTTCCCTGCGCGACGGCGAAACGGTAAAGGCGTCCGACGGGCGTTGTATGGTGGCCGACACCACAGCTTTTCGTTGGCGTCATCGCTTTCCCGAGGCCGTAACGGTCGGTGCGGTCAGGCTGTGCGGAATCGTCGAAGCCGACGGGACGTTCTTTCCGCGCAGCCGGAAAGGGGACCGTAATCTCTCTCGAAAAGCCCGCAAACGCGGGGGAAAGGCCTCAAAACGCGGATTGTCGAAGGAGCAGGTTCCGGTCCTCGTTGCGGTCGACCGATCAGGCACCGCCATCAGTGCTGTCTTGCCTGCGGTGACAGCCGAACATCTCAAAACGGTTCTGCAGCCGCGTCCTGATGCGGACGCTCTCCCGGTGACCGATGGCTGCACCGGTTACCCGCCCTGCGCCGCAGAAACGGGCGTCAGCCATGAAAGTCTCGACCGGACCGCCGGAGAACGTGTCCGTGGTGAATTGCACATTCAAACCGTGAACAGTCGGCATGAGCGGTTAAAGACCTTTCTGCGCCGCCATCGGGGTATCGCGAGCAAATACCTGGACAGCTACCTTCGGTGGTTCCACCTTGCCGTCCTTCCGAGCCACCAAACGCCGCGCGCGATACTTGCCGCAGCAGCAGGCATCCTGCCTGTAATACGCCACGCATAATCAATGCTAATTGAGCCTTTTTCAATGATGCAAAGAAGCTTTCCATTGGGGCATTGTCCAGGCACTCGCCCTTGCGGCTCATGGATTGCGCAATCCCTGCCTTTTCGATCAGCTTGCGATACTCGCCACCGGCGTACCGGCTCCCCCTGTCGGAGTGGTGGATCAGACCGGGAACAGGGCCTCTGCGACCCGGGGCCATCGTCAGGGCATCACAGCAAAGCCCGGCCCGCATGTGATCCTCCATCGCCCAACCAACGATTTCCCGCGTGGCCATGTCTTTCACGCCGGCCGGATAGAGCCACCCTTCATCCGTATCGATACAGGTGATATCGGCCAACCAAACCGTATTGGGGGTGAGGCGGTGGAACGCCTGTTCCAACAGGTTTGGCGATGGGCTCATTTTGTGATTGCTATCCGTTGTCACGGGCTTGCGGCGCTTGTTCGGGCGTGGAGACACCTTGTTTTCCTTCATGATCCGCGCCACCCGCCGCTCGGAGACGGTTTCGCCATCGGCCACCAGGTCCTGATGGATCCGCTTTGATCCGTAGCATTTCCTGCCGACTTTGAAGAAGGTCTTGATCCTGGGCAGCGGTTCCGGATCCCGAGCGTCTCGATCTGCTTTACGCTGATCCCTCGCCGGTTGGCAGGCCGGGAAACCATAAAACCGGCCCCGGGAAATCGCCGGAACCCTGCAAAGCGTGGAAACCGCGTATCGAGCTTTATGGGCAGTGACGAATCTGCGCTTGTTCGTCATGGTTTCACCGCCCGTGTCGCGAAAAAAGCGGATGCTTTGTGCAAAATCTCCACTTCCTCTGTCAGGCGCCTGTTCTCCTTGCGAAGACGGGCCGGTTCCGCTGCATCCGCCTTCCGCCGCCGCCTGGCTTCAGCTGAGCCGAACGCTTCGATCTCAAGCCGCCAGGTCTTCAACTGTGTGCCGGTGATACCAGGCTCCCTGGCAACGCTGCCCTGTGTCGCGCCCGGTTCATAAAGCCGCTCAACCGCCGCTGCCCTATACTCGTCCGTATAGTTCCGTCGATGTTGTCCCATTTCGTGCCCCTTTCATGGACAGGGGTAAAGTACCCCAGTGTCCGGAAACAGGGACGAAGTTCAATGCAGGGTGCTGTCGATGTCATGCGTATCTCGCAGGTCAATCTCAGGGGTATCAACCCCGGGTTCGAAATCAGTAATCCGCGCAAGACCGGCAGTCACCGTCAGATCCTCAACTGGCCCAATGACATTGCCCAAGTCGTCGAACTCAAACAGTTGTTCTTCGCTTAGATTGAGGAAGTCGGAGCCACTTGTGTGAACGTCCAGTTGGAAACTGTCACTGCCCTCACCGCCAGACATCTGCGGGATGAGGATGTAGTCATCTGTTCCAACTTCGACATCCAGCGTGTCATCGCCAACCCCACCTGACAGGCTGTTTCCCTCGTCCAGAAGAAGGAACGGGCCGGGAATCTCGCGATCAGAGGCGCTGAATTCCTGATCATAGGAAATGTAGTCATCCCCATCGCCGCCCTAACATCCGAGCCGGAGCTGTTGTTGGAGATGGACAGTGTGCCATCCCCGCCGCCACCGACCAGCGTGACGTAATATCCGAGATCAACGTCAAGGCTGTCATTTCCGCCTTTACAGTCGATGAGGACGTCAGATGGCGCGGTGATCTCGAGCAGATCATCCCCGTCTCCTACCGCGATCAAATCCAGCAGATCAGGTGCGTTTCCTGAAATAGTGTCGTCCCCGTCCGATCCCGTTATCGTCTCTTGATTAAGATCGGTAATGTCTTCGCCAGTGTCGTCGTCATCGCCAGTGTCAGCATTCGTGCTATCGCTATCAAACACATCAAACATCATTGCGGCGGCGCCGATGCCAATTAAGGTCAGTATCACGGTTGTAATCATGACGCATTCCCCACACCCTGGAGCGCGCCAATTATGATAAAAAGTAATTTACTTTCCACAATCTGGTCTAAAGCCTCCGACTTTAGTCGGAAAAACATTCAAGCGTGCGCCGAAGGCGCTCATGAACCACTGAACCCTCTGACTTTAGTCGGAGGAGGTTCAGTATCAATGAGTTATCATATTAAAGCGGTGCGGAAAATTGTGTTGTGGTTATCTGGGCTATCGCCCCCCGCCGATCACCGGCAGGGGGTACCCGTCACACAGGGCAGCATCTGTGTTTGTGGTCAAGGGCATATTGGCACCCACTTTCGATTTTCCGAGATGAGGGTATTCGCCACGATTGCCAGTTTTCGAATGACCGCAGTGATTGCGACTTTGAATGGCTTTCCGTTTTCCCTGAGCCTGTTGTAGAACGCGGAGCAATATTGGGCCACAGAAGCGGCTGCATATCGCAGTTGTAGCGGAGTAAAAGTCCGCCAGTTTGTGCCCTTCGTTTATTCGGAGGGCGGGAGATGTATTCTGTGGATATTTATAGTCGTGTGCGCCGTGCTTGTTTGAAGGACGGTATGTCTGGCCGAGAAGCGGCGCGGTTTTTCAACATGGCGTAATCAGGATCAGCACTCAGTTACCCCTGTTATTCTGGATGCACATGCAATTGAAAAGGAGACTGACCAATGGAATATTTTGCTGGTTTGGATGTGTCCATGGAAGAGACGCATATCTGCATTCTGGATCGTGAAGGGGCCCTTATTCGTGAAGGAAAAGCGAGCTCAACACCAAAAGCGATCGCTGACTTCCTCGCTTCTGGACCACCATGTGCCAAAGTTGTATTTGAAACGGGACGGATGGCACCAATGCTTTACCATGGGCTGACGGAGCTTGGTGTCCCGGTTGTTTGCATCGAGAGCAGGCAAGCATATCAGGCCCTTAAATCTCTGGCCGGCCACAAGACGGACCGCAATGATGCCCGCGGTTTGGCACACCTGGCGCGGACGGGATTCTACAAGCCGACCCATGTCAAATCACTGTCAGCGCACGCAATCCGGTCGCTGATCGCAGCCCGCAAGAAGCTGGTCGGACAGCGTGTGACGCTCGACAATCAGATCCGCGGTCTGGTCGTCGTCTTCGGCGTGCGGCTGCCACGAGCTTTGTCTCCGGCATTCAAAAACGCGGCGCTAAAAGTTAGCGATGGAGTGCCTGGCCTCCATGCCGCAATTTGCGGACTGTTCGCAGCACGCGAAGCAATCCTCGCGGCGGTTGCAGCCATTGATGGCGACATCAAAAAGATGACCCGCAAATCCGAAGTCTGCCAGCGCCTTATGACGGTACCAGGGGTCGGTCCGATCACAGCATTGGCCTTTGCCGCAGCAATTGATGATCCGTCGCGTTTCAGGAAATCGCGTGATGTGGGGGCGTATCTTGGACTGGTGCCGCGACGGCATCAATCTGGTGAAATCGACTACACGGGCAGCATCTCAAAGCGGGGCGACGTGCGCGTCAGAACGCTTCTCTATGAGGCCGCCAATGTGATGCTGACGCGGTATGCCGCTCCGCTCAAATTGAAGACATGGGCCCTCGCAATCGGTGCGCGCTCAACGATGAGAAAGGCCCGAGTGGCTCTGGCGCGTCGTCTGGCAATCATACTTCATGCCATTATGCGAGACAAAACTGACTTCCAGTCCGCGTAAGGCTTACGAGGCGACAACGAGGATTCCTAAATCAAAGTTCCCATCTGGGACGATGCCCGAGGGAGGGCGTGAGACACGGCGCCGATTCTGTAGCAACAGCCAAGACCAACGGTATGATTGCGGTTTCAACATTGCCGACCCACACCCAGCCAACCCCATCATGAACCTCAGAGTTCGAAGAGAACAAAGGCAACCTCTGACATCAAAAGCAGGAAACTCAGGAAACACGCATTGACAGATTAGAGAACGGCTGCGGCATTAGTCCATGATCTGATCGAGGCTCAAGATGAGCGGAGATTGCAGCGCCTTCAAAAGCAACTGACCAGCCAGAACCTGTTGATCATTGATGAACTGGGCTTCGTACCGCTCAGCAAATCTGGCGCAGAGCTGCTCTTCGAGGTCATATCCCAATGCTATGAACGCGGCTCCATCATCATAACCTCGAACCTGCCCTTCGATGAATGGACTGAAGTCTTTGGCTCTGAGCGGCTGACCGGTGCGCTACTCGATCGTTTAACCCATCACGTCCACATCCTCGAGATGAATGGCGAAAGCTATCGGCTCAAACACAGTCGCAACAACCGAAAATAACCAGCCCGCAATCACAGTCAGAATAATGCTGGCCTTATGGCCAGCATGCGCTTTGGCACGCTTCAGCTTTGTGACGAGCACGCGTGCAAAAGCGCCACAAAACATCAACCGAAGTGGCCCATTTTTACGCCGCGACATGGACCCATTTTACTCTGCGATTGACAGATGAGGTCAGAGTCGTGTGATAACTGTCCAGATCAACCAGCGAGTTGGGGTAAAGGTGACGCTGAAAATCGTCCCACTCATTTTCGGGTGGAGGCGTGATCAGATAGAGGTCTTCGGCCAGAAAGCATCCGCCCGAGCGTAGCGCTGCCCATATCCGTCGCAGATACTCGGCCCGGTTGGGGATGTGAAACAGGGCCAGCCAGCTGACCACATGATCGAACCTAGCGTCAGGCAGATCAAGTGCCAGAAAGTCGGCGTTCACATGAGTCACCCCGGCATGCAGCCCGGTTCTGTCGGTCAACTGCTGGGCGATGCGGTTGTAATCGGTCTGCAACTCGACCGCGGTGACATGGGCTCCGGTGCGATGGGCGATGTAGCGCGCGCAGCCGCCCAGCCTGATCCGACCTCAAGAATGCGATCAGCCTGGCCGATCCCGCACTGGCTGATCGCGGCATCCAACGCCTCGGTGCCATGATAATGCAGTTGATCCAATTGGGTCAGCACCTCCATATCAAGGGCCGCTTCCCCGGCATACCCACGTGCCGCAAGATCGGCCAGAATGCGTTCGGGGCGCGGGTAAAGCTGCATGGATTTGATGGTGTCTTGCGTCATGGGCCGGGTCCGTTTTGGACAGGCTAGCATGAATTTCACGCGATGCTGGGCAAAGTTGATGCGATCAGGCCCAGCAGGATGCCCTGACCAGAGGCGAGAAGACGGATTAAGCTGCGGGCAGGATAATCTGTATGCTGCCCTGGAAGGCATCGATATCCTCGATCATGCCTCTGACTGCGATCACACCTTGCAGGTCGTTCCCTTCGGTCCTGTAGCGCCCTAGGGTTATTGAGACACTCGTGAAGCTTATGCGGCGGCCTGGATTTTGTCCATTGCGTCACATCTGAACTGGTTTGGCGAACGGTGTCCGTGCCGCTGGATCGGCCATTCTTCGTTGTAGTCCTCCTTGAACTTTTGCAGGGCGGCCTGGAGTTCCTCGATGGTGTCGAAAGTTCTGACCCGGAGCGGGTTTTCCTTCAGGGTTCGAATGAATCGCTCGGCGCGGCCGTTGCCTTCGGGAGCGCGGACAAAGGACGGCGAGGATTTCGCGCCCGGCCAGGCAATCCCGTTCTGGAAGTCGTGGCCGATGTACTGCGAGCCATAACACCTTCGGAATGATGCTGATTGAGAGGCTATGACCGCCTGCGCAGCCCCAAATAGCGCAGCGGGTGGTCATAGCCGTACCTCAGGTCCCTACAGTGGTTTTGCAACAAACCACACCGCAAAGGAGACCGACTATGACCGACACGACTATTGCACAATCCGAGTATTGCACAATCCGAGCCTGTCTTGGTGGCTATTGATATCTCTAAAGCACGCCATGAAGTCCTGGTTGCCGTTCCTGGCAAGAAGCGCCGCCGCCGACTGACTGTTCTGAACCAACTGGCCGATTTCAACCGGTTGATCGTAAGTCTGTCAGAATACGGCCGTCCTGTCCGCGTGGCATTTGAAGCCACCGGTAATTACCACCGTGCCTTAGCTTATCATCTGGCAACAGCAGGTTTTGAGATGAAGCTGGTGTCGTCGGTGGCCCTGGCGCGGACCAGAGAAGCTCTCAACAACAGCTGGGACAAGAACGACCCAAAAGACGCCCGGGTCATCCTGCACATGATGGAGATCAGAAACGAGCGGTTTTACCACGATCCCCTCCTGCGTGGCACCAATGACATTCAGGAGTTGTCCAAAACCCACGATATCGTTTCCAAGTCGAAGACCGAGCTCCGGCACCGGGTGCTGACGCATTATCTGCCCTTATACTTCCCTGAAGCTGACCGCTTTCACCGCAGCTCGCGCAGCGACTGGTTCTTTGCCTTTCTGGAATGTTATCCGTCACCCCATTTTATCTCGGCCATGAGCAAGGACGCATTCATCGCAGACGCTTGGGCCGTCGTTGGCCGCAGGGTCGCAAAAGAGCGTTTACCTGCAGATATTTACGAGACCGCAAAGACATCTGTGGGGCTGCCCGTTGCCCCAGAATCCGATGCGATCAGGATGTTCCGCCTGATCCTTGGCGAAGGCCGAAGCCTGATCGCACAACGCAACGAGATTGAAGATCGTGCCGTCGCACTCCTCAAAGATCATCCCGACTATCAATTACTTACCTCGATCCCCGGGATCGGTCCCATCAACGCTTTGACCATCTTAGCCGAAGCAGGTGATTTACGCCGCTTCGGGCATCACCGGCAGTTCCTGAAGTTCTGCGGCATGGACCTCGCCACAATCCAATCCGGCACTTTCCGCAGCCAAACCAAGCTGTCAAAATACAGCAGCGCCCGCCTGCGCCGTACCCTCTGGATGGCCGGTCAGGTCGCCATCTTGCAGCGCGCCAACAGCTTTCGTGACAAGTTCGAGCGTTACATCGCCAAGGACCGTCACAACACCCATTTGCGCCGTAAGGCGTATACCGCAATCGCCGCAAAGATGGCCCGAACCGTTCATGGGATCATCTGCGCATTCCGGTCTATCCGGCCGGTCATTCCGACAACATCCGGCCACCTAAACCGGGGCATCCGGTCACTTTTGGCGCGCCGCGTTGAGGCTTGAGGTTTCAACTATCATTTCGCGGCGGTTTCGTCACCTGATTTGGCCTCCTGCTTTCTGAACGATTGGCCTTCCAGCTCGACCCGGCAGGCGTTGTGTACGAGGCGGTCGAGGATGGCGTCCGCGAAGGTTGGTTCGCCGATGACATCGTGCCATGTGCCGATGGGCAACCGGCTGATGATCAGGGTTGAGCCGGTGCCATATCGATCCTCGACGATCTCCATCAGATCACGTCGTTGGCTGGCATTGAGCCGGTCTGGTCCCCAATCGTCCGGAATGAGCAGTTGCGTCTTGGTCAGCGCTTTGAACAGACGAGGAAAGCGCCCATCACCGTGGGCCAGTTCCAATTCGTCGAACAGACGCGTCGTGCGCTTGTAGAGGACGGTTGTACCTTCTCTGCAGGCCGCTTGCGCCAGAGCGCAGGCCAACCAGGTTTTGCCGACACCGCAGGGGCCTGTGATCATCGGGTTGCGTTTGTCGCGTATCCATTTGCCGGTGAGCAGGCTCTGGAAGAGCGCCCTGTCCAAACCTCGACGGGTTTTGTAATCCACGTCCTCTGGGGCAGCCCCGACATGGCGCGGGCGCGCGGTGCGCATCCGGCTTTCAAAGCGTTTTGTCTCTCGACTGGTGGCTTCACGGTCGATCAGCAACCCCAGCCATTCAGCATGGGTCAGGTCGGCGGTGCCGTCCTGTGTCTGCATCTCGGCAAAGGCTTCTGCCATGCCGTCGAGCCTGAGTGTTCTGAGCTGATCCAGTGTTGGATGATCAAGCATATTTTGTCCTCTTCAATGGAAGTATCCCGCGCCACGGATATTGGAGTGTGTGATCGTGGGGCCGTCCGTGGCGGGCTGGCGGCGTTGACGACCCAAACCATTCTTCAGAATGGAATGCAGGGATGAGTAGCTGTAGGCATTGATCTCGAGGGCACGTTCGCAGGCGCGATCAAGACGATCATTGCCAAAGCCGCGCGCCAATTTGAGCACCCCGAGGCAGGCACGATACGCTTGTTCGGGGTGGCGGCGCTTGCCCATCATGAGCGTCACGAAAGGCACACCACCGAGGAATGCAAAAGCGCGGACGTGGCTGCTGATCCAGTCCGGCAGGCTCTGGGTCCAGGTTGCCTCGACATAGGTGTAGTTCGACGCACCAAGGGCCGCGACGAAGATCCGGGCGGTACGCACTTCGCCCGTCTCAGGGCAAACAACATCGACCGTGTGTCCCGCGTAATCGACAAACAGCCGCTCACCCGCAGGATGGCGCTGACGCATCACCGGCGACAAGCGACCCTCCCAGCGGGTGTAGAGTTCGCAGTACCGGCTGTATCCGTAGCCATCGGGATAGACGCCGCGATACTCTTCCCACAGCAATGCCAGTGTCACACCTTTGCGACGAAGTTCCGCGTGAACATAAGCCCAATCGGGTTGTGGGATCGCCCGCGTCGACGCGCCAGGTTGATGCGGAAAGATCTGCTGCTCAAGATCAACATCAGACAGATCATCAGGCAAAGGCCAGACCAATCCGGCCACATCCGCGCCCCGGAAATACTCCGATACTGTCGCACGCCCCAACGACAGGCTCTGCGCCACCTGACGCCCTGAAAATCCATCTGCTCGAAGCCGCAGGGCTTCCCGTATCTTGCGCATCGACAATCTCTGCATCGCGCCACCTCCCATTCAAAAAGAACGGCAAGGTAGCCAGTTAAAGATCGCCTCAAAACAGACGCCAAACCCCCGGATCAGGGGTGGCCGGATGCCCCGGTTTGAGTGGCCGGGTTAAATCGGTACGGGTGGCCGGATACTATCGGTATAGGTGGCCGGATCACACCGGAATGCGCAATCATCAAACACGGCGAGCCATATCGTCCCTTTTTTGAGGGGTGATCGACAGCAGCGGGACCTTTCTCTGTAAGGGCCGTGGAGGCGGTTTTTGACCTCGTAGATAATGTTCAGGCCTTCTGCTCAACGACCCAAAGAGCTCGTCTTAAGGACGGTGAGAGCCGCAAAAGCGTACTCTGTGTTTGTTATGGGAGAGACAGTTCGTTGACCAAAACGCCAAACTGAGACATGCTTCAAACGTGTCGAGACATCTCGATGCGACAATAACCTGATGCCAAATCAGCCGATCATTCCGCCCATAGGACGTTGTCATGGCGGATGGTCAGGCCAGGAGCCACATCCTTTCCGATGGCCCCGAAGCATTCGCGCACCCCCTGGCGGATCGCTCGAAGGGCCTCGAGGCGAGCACCTCGAATGGCGGCATGAATGCCGACGCAGCCCGCCGGGCAATGGTCAACCGCGATGAAGACGGCAACCTGCCGACCTGTGCCAGGAACGGTCCCCGTCATATCCGTGCCCCACATCTCATCGATGTTGTCCGGGATGATCGTGCCGTCATGGGCACGGGGGCCATGGGCGGGCCCATGGCATGGCTTCGCACAAAGCCCGTTCTCCCGCATGAGCCGGAGCACCCGCGCCTTCGAGGTTCGAATGCCCTTGCAGCGCAGACGTGCCCGGATCTTGCGGTGGCCCTCGCCATGGAACCTGCTGTCAGTGATCACTTGTTTGATCCTCTCGACCAGATCAGCGTCAGACATCGCTCCCCGAGGACCAGGGCGGCGGCGCGGCGCGGGTTCCGCCGGAAGCGGGCGCAAGTCACGATACACGCTTGCGCGGCCCACTCCCCAGACCCGGCACACCCGGGAAACGCCGTAGGCTTTGCCCGTGGAGATCGAGATGACGGCACTCATCGTTTCGACCTCCGGCGCCCGAAAGGGTGGCCCGCCTCCATCTTCGCGGTCTTCTCATACAGAAGTTCGTTATCCATGGTGATCTCACCCACCCTGGCCCGCAGACGGTCAATCCCCTCATCGCGCACGTCGCGCGGACGGGACTTCAGGTTTGATGACCCTCCTTCGGGAAATGCATCCCGCCAACCGCTGACATCCGCAGCTGTCGCACCAAACGAACGTGCGACCAATTCAACATCTTCGCCGCGAAGAACGCGCGGAACGGCCTCTTGCTTGCGTGTAGCCGTAAGTCTCCGGCGCCGGGCCGGAGCCGGATCCGCTGCGATATGTGAAGTCTCCGCAGCTCCGGATCCTTCGCGCTCAAC
The DNA here is from genome assembly GCA_965207105.1 of Roseovarius sp. Classification (GTDB taxonomy): domain Bacteria; phylum Pseudomonadota; class Alphaproteobacteria; order Rhodobacterales; family Rhodobacteraceae; genus Roseovarius. The sequence continues at coordinate 44,063 of CBDBLS010000048.1, forward strand.
CTTCCTTTGTTCCGTCATGATACACCTCAATCATCCCCTTGGGTCATGTCTTGAACGGTGTCTCAAAAAACTCTAGGGCGGGGGAGTCCCTTGGTAAGTCAACACTATCTGCGCCTCCTCGTCCTCATAGGTTATCTCTATCTCAACGTCCGAGAATGCTTCGGGCAGTTCTTCTTGCGACAGATCGAGGACCAACGCATCCTCATCCGGATCGAAGTCCGTGACGGTGACAAGCCGGTTGGCGGCCTCGGCCAACGGGCCGCTGCTGTCTGTCACAGGCGTCACGGTGAGATAGAATTCATCCTCACCAGCGCCCCCGGATACAGTTGGGTTTGACACATTGAGATCGGGGCTGAGATCCAGTTGAACGTTCAAGGTGTCATTGCCCTCACCACCGTGGGCAGAGGAGGCTTCTTCTCCGAAAATATCATGTTTGAGCGTGATCAGGTCGTCTCCGGTCCCGCCATCAAGTGTGGCCCGGGTGACGCCAAGGGCGCTGAGCGTGTCATTGCCATCGCCACCGTCCAGCACGACATTATAACCGGCGGTTTCCTCGCTGATCAAAAAGGTATCGTCGCCCTCTTCGCCGAATGCCCGGGTGCCGTCCAATCCGACGAAGGTATCATCGCCAGCCCCGCCTCGGATTTCAGAAATCTCATCGTCGCCGCTAACGTCTTCGCCGAAGCTGTCGTCGCCGTCTGTTCCGATCAGGGTGTCTTCATTTCTGACCGGGGTGTCTTCGACATCTGTCGGGGCCGCATCGCTGTCGTTATCGTCAAAAAGCGAATCCAATGCCATCGCGGCAAGGCCAACGCCCAGCAATATAATTGGCAGCATAATTGTAACCCTCAAACAAACTACAGATGGACCACAGCAGATCGTAATTGAGAAATGATTGTTTTTCAATGACCTGGCGCAATCGTTTCAGTCGAACAGCCAGGCCAGGGCGAGGGCGATCTTCACTTTTTTGCCTTTCTTTTGAAGGCCACCCATCAGTGAATTGGACGAATTGAAACGCAGGTCGTCAACGATCCGGGATTGAGTGCGCGTCTCCAAGGTACAAAAAAAGAGAAGAAGAGGGAACATCAACTCAACATCATTTTTCTGACAAGCGCGCGGCGGGGGAAAACAGCCACAAATCAATCTGGGGGTGAAAAAAGCTTGCAAATTGAAGCAAGCCGCCCCATTTAGGCCGTGCTTACGTTTTTCTTTTTCGACCCACTGTCTCCCTAATACGGCGTTCAGTCTATCGATCCAGACCAACAATGCCGGGCTGCCGCACCCACGCGGGCAGCACAAAACTAGGAGACTACGGAATGGCCAATGGCACCGTAAAATGGTTCAACTCAACCAAAGGCTTCGGCTTTATCGCACCTGAGGGTGGCGGCAAAGACGTTTTCGTTCACATTTCCGCTGTTGAGCGCGCTGGTCTGACCGGCCTGGCCGACGACCAGAAAGTGACCTTCGACGTCGAAGCAGGCCGTGACGGCCGCGAATCGGCAACGAACATCGCACTGGCATAAGCCACAGCGACCTGAATATGAGGGCGGTGCCGGGGCAACCCAGCGCCGCCCTTTTTTGTTGGGGGTGAGTGAGTGAGCCGTCAGCTTGGCATCAAGACCGCCACTTCATCAAGCAGGTCAGGCCCGACGGCAGCACCCCTGAAGACAATACTGCGTTCCCAATCGATGCCCTCTTCCGTAGTGAGTCGGATGGCAGGTTCGATAAAGGAGCCATCCTAGGCCTCGCGCGCTTCGATGTCACTGACTTCGGTGTCAGGATCAATCTCCGAAAGGTCGAGCGTCAGGTTATCCTCTTCGGGTACAAAGTCATCGATACGTACCTGTCTGTCTGCGCCTTCCCTTAAAGTATCATCAAAACCCGTGAACAGATGGCTCCGTGAATTTGATCGTTAAGGTGTTAACCCCCCAACCCGCTAGGGCGCTGTCGCCAACGTCTGCGGTAAAAACTGAAGCTCGCCGAGGTAGTTGATCTGGTCATCGCCTTCGCCGCCGATGTGATCCTGTCTCTTCGATTTCGTGCTTCGGGTGATCGGTAAGTTGGGTGGAGTGACCGATTGTCGCCTCTGATTGCATTTAATTGCCCGCTTCGCGTTCACGGGGTATCCGATTTTTGATTTAGTATTGGGAGAACATGATGCGTGTCTTTATTTTAGGCTCAATTAGCATTGATTATGCGTGGCGTGTTACAGGCAGGATGCCTGCGGCGGCGGCAAGTATCGCGCGCGGCGTTTGGTGGCTCGGAAGGACGGCAAGGTGGAACCACCGAAGGCAGCTGTCCAGGTATTTGGTCGCGATACCCCGATGGCGGCGCGGAAAGGTCTTTAACCGCTCATGCCGACTGTTCACGGTTTGAATGTGCAATTCACCACGGACACGTTCTCCGGCGGTCCGGTCGAGACTTTCATGGCTGACGCCCGTTTCTGCGGCGCAGGGCGGGTACCCGGTGCAGCCATCGGTCACCGGGAGAGCGTCCCCATCAAGACGTGGCTGCAGAACCGTTTTGAGATGTTCGGCTGTCACCGCAGGCAAGACAGCACTGATGGCGGTGCCTGATCGGTCGACCGCAACGAGGACCGGAACCTGCTCCTTCGACAATCCGCGTTTTGAGGCCTTTCCCCCGCGTTTGCGGGCTTTTCGAGAGAGATTACGGTCCCCTTTCCGGCTGCGCGGAAAGAACGTCCCGTCGGCTTCGACGATTCCGCACAGCCTGACCGCACCGACCGTTACGGCCTCGGGAAAGCGATGACGCCAACGAAAAGCTGTGGTGTCGGCCACCATACAACGCCCGTCGGACGCCTTTACCGTTTCGCCGTCGCGCAGGGAAGCTGCAAACCCTGCCCATCTGTCCCTGTGGCGCAAGCGGGCAAGCGGCGTCCCGGTCAGCGCGTTGAAGGTTTTGCGACAGCTTTTGCAAAAGAACCTCGTCAGGCCACTTGCATGGCCCCTGATGATCGCACCGCCCGAAGCACAGTGCGGACAGATACGCCCCTCGCGAACATTCGCCTCAGGGAGATCGATCACGCTTTCCAGCGACGAAACCCCGGCAACGAGCCGTCCGGTTTCAGCCCGTTGTTTCGATGAAAGGTCGTCGATCTCGTTGAGCCACACCAGAAAAGCCTGATGATCCATGTGCCGCACCCCATAATTTTGTTCATGGTGTGTTCTATTACAGGTTGGCACGCATAATCAATGCTAATTGAGCCTTATTTTAATGGCAATGGTCGCAGCGGTGTCTGCTTGCGGTGCGCTCGACCCTCAAGCAAAGTATGAGCGGCGGCAAGCTGTGATCGCCGATCTTCTTCCGGCGCCAGCAGATCGCGTTGGGCTGGATTTCGTTTACCCAATCTACAGTCGCAATGACATTAGAAGCTTCATAGTAGAGTTTTTCCCCAGCCAAGTTGATGAAAACACTATCGTGGCCCGCCTTGCCAAGGCTTGCACGCGGAACAGATTTATTGGTGCGGATGGCAGTGCCTACATTGACGACGGGCCGGAGGATACGATGATCGGTCGTCCAGATGGCACGTTAGTGCAGGGAAAGAAAATGGTCGTCGATTGCGGTAAACCCTCCTGAGTCCAAGGGTCGGAATTGCGCCTGAACGCATTGAGACCCGGCATATAGGCTGGGTCTTATTTTGTCTGGCTCTTATGCAGGCCCGACATGCATCGCTGGGTGCAAAATACACGGTCGCGTTTCCGGAAACTTTTGCTTGCCCCGCCACCATAGCTCCCTTATAGAGCGGCATCGCACGTGATCCGGCTTGCCGGGGATTCGTGTATTTTACACGTCATCCACCGGAAATCGGGTGACCCTGAACCAACTGTCAGGGGCCTGCTGGTGTTTTGAGAAAAGGATATGGCGCATGAACGCCCACGAGCTACGTGATAAAACACCTGATCAGTTGCGCGAAGAGCTGGTCAATCTGAAGAAAGAGCAGTTCAACCTGCGCTTTCAGGCCGCCACCGGCCAGATCGAAAACCCGGCCCGTATGAAGACCGTCCGCCGCGATGTGGCCCGTGTCAAAACCGTGCTGAATGAAAAAGCCGCCTCTGCGGCTTCTGAATAAGGAGAGCCACTATGCCCAAGCGTATCCTGTCTGGCGTCGTGACCTCCGACGCAAATGCCCAAACAGTCACCGTGTCGGTTGAACGTCGCTTCACCCACCCGGTTCTGCAAAAGACCATCCGTAAGTCCAAGAAGTACCGGGCTCACGATGAGAAGAACGCCTATAAAGTAGGTGACGCGGTCCGCATCATTGAATGTGCGCCCAAATCCAAAACGAAACGCTGGGAGGTTCTGACGGCGTAAGCCTGCAGAGCCTTTCTGTTTGAACGAAACCATGGGGATAAGGCGATAAAGCCCCCCAAAGGTCAGGAGAAACCATATGATCCAGATGCAGACCAATCTGGATGTAGCTGACAACAGCGGCGCCCGCCGTGTTCAGTGCATCAAGGTCCTGGGTGGTTCCAAGCGTAAATACGCATCCGTCGGTGACGTGATTGTTGTATCCGTGAAAGAAGCCATCCCACGTGGTCGCGTAAAGAAAGGGGACGTCCGTAAGGCCGTCGTCGTACGCACCGCCAAGGAAATCCGTCGTGAAGACGGCACCGCCATCCGCTTTGACCGTAACGCCGCCGTGATCCTGAACAATGCAGGTGAACCGATGGGCACCCGTATCTTCGGGCCGGTTGTTCGCGAACTGCGCGCCAAGAACTTCATGAAAATCATCTCGCTTGCGCCGGAGGTGCTGTAAGATGGCTGCTAAACTGAAAAAAGGTGACAAGGTCATCGTTCTTGCCGGTAAGGACAAGGGCAAAGAGGGCACCATTGCCTCGGTTGACCCCAAGGCTGGCAAGGCTGTTGTGGACGGTGTCAACATGGCCATCCGCGCCACCCGTCAAGGTCAGACCAGCCAGGGCGGTCGCATCCCCAAGGCGATGCCGATCGAGCTGAGCAATCTGGCATTTCTGGACAAAAACGGCAAAGCCACCCGCGTCGGCTTTAAGATGGACGGCGACAAGAAAGTGCGTTTTGCCAAAACCACGGGGGACGTGATTGATGCTTGATACTGAAAATTACACCCCGCGTCTGAAGACCCAGTACCGCGATACCATCCGCGCCGCTCTGAAAGAAGAGTTTGGCTATAAGAACGACATGCAGATCCCTGGTCTGGACAAAATCGTTCTGAACATCGGCTGTGGTGCCGAAGCGGTCAAAGACAGCAAGAAAGCCAAATCCGCCCAGGAAGATCTGACGACGATCGCTGGCCAACACGCTGTGACCACAATCGCGAAAAACTCAATCGCTGGCTTTCGCGTTCGCGAAGGCATGCCGATGGGCGCGAAAGTGACCCTGCGTGGCGACCGGATGTTCGAATTTCTCGACCGTCTGATCACCATTGCCATGCCTCGTATCCGCGACTTCCGCGGTGTGTCGGCATCGTCGTTTGACGGTCGCGGCAACTATGCGATGGGCATCAAGGAACATATCGTGTTCCCCGAGATTAACTTCGACAAGGTCGACGAAGTTTGGGGAATTGACGTAGTTATCGGAACCACGGCGAAGACCGACGCTGAAGCCAGGGCATTGTTGACCGCTTTCAACATGCCCTTCACCAGCTGAGCCGGGGGAGGATTACCACATGGCTAAGAAATCAATGATCGAACGCGAAAAGAAGCGTCAGAAGCTGGTTGCGAAATACGCCACCAAGCGCGCCGCTTTGAAAGAGATCATCAACGATGAGAGCAAGCCGATGGAGGATCGCTTTCGCGCCTCTCTGAAGCTGGCGAAACTGCCGCGCAACAGCTCGGCGACGCGTCTGCACAACCGCTGTCAGCTGACCGGTCGTCCGCATGCGTATTACCGCAAGCTCAAAATCAGCCGGATCGCCCTGCGCGATCTGGGGTCTGCCGGTCAGTTGCCCGGCGTAGTGAAATCAAGCTGGTAAGGAGGGCATAGATTATGAACGATCCAATCGCAGACATGCTCACCCGTATTCGGAACAGCCAGATGCGCGGCAAATCCACCGTGATGACGCCCGCGTCCAAAATGCGCGTGCGTGTTCTGGATGTGCTGGCCGACGAAGGCTATATCCGCGGCTATGAGAAAGTCACGGGCGAAGACGGCCATCCGGCCATCGAAATCAGCCTGAAATACTTTGACGGCGCTCCTGTTATTCGCGAAATGAAGCGGGTCTCCAAACCCGGTCGTCGCGTCTATCTGGGTGTCAATGACATCCCGACGGTCCGTCAGGGCCTGGGTGTGTCGATTGTCTCCACCTCCAAAGGTGTGATGTCGGATGCAAACGCTCGTAGCCACAATGTTGGCGGCGAAGTGCTTTGCACGATCTTCTAAGGAGGGCTGGTTTATGTCTCGTATCGGCAAACAACCCGTGGCCCTGCCTGATGGTGTCACCGCCACGCTGAGCGGTCAGACCATTGAGGTCAAAGGCCCCAAAGCCACCAAATCTTTCACGGCGACAGATGATGTCACCCTGACGATTGAAGATGGCCAGGTCACCGTTACACCGCGTGGCAAATCCAAGCGCGCGCGCCAGCAATGGGGTATGACCCGCACGGTCATCGCCAATCTGGTGCACGGCTCGAACGATATCTTCCGCAAAGAACTGGAAATTCACGGCGTTGGTTACCGCGCTCAGATGCAGGGCAACACCCTGAAGCTGAACCTCGGTCTCAGCCATGACGTGAACTTTGAAGTGCCGGACGGGGTCACAGTGACCGCGCCCAAACAGACCGAACTGGTCGTTGAAGGCACCGATAAGCAGTTCGTCGGTCAGGTTGCGGCCAATATCCGCGACTGGCGCCGTCCCGAGCCCTACAAGGGCAAAGGGATCCGGTATAAGGGCGAGTATATCTTCCAGAAGGAAGGCAAGAAGAAGTAAGGACGCACAGAGATGGCAAACAGCAAAAGAACACTGTTCCTCAAACGCCGCATGCGCGTTCGGAACAAACTTCGCAAGGTCAATGCGGCGCGCGCGCGCCTCAGCGTTCACCGCTCAAGCAAGAATATCAGCGTTCAGCTGATCGACGATGTGAATGGCGTGACACTTGCCGCCGCTTCGACCCTCGAAAAGGATCTGAGCACAGGCAAGAACGACGTCGAAGCCGCCACCAAGGTGGGCTCGGCCATTGCCGAGCGCGCCAAAAAGGCGGGTGTGGACGAGGCGTATTTCGATCGTGGGGGGTTCCTCTTCCACGGCCGGATCAAGGCCCTGGCCGATGCCGCCCGCGAAGGTGGCCTGAAAATCTAAAGCGCAGGCGGCCTTTCGGGGCCGCCTCGATGATCCGGGGGCAGGGTGCCGATTGAAGACAACGGGCGCCAAGCGCCGCATGGAAAGGACGCCACTATGGCAAGAGATGACAACCGTCGCGGAGGCCGTGACGAAACACCGGAATTCGCAGATCGTCTGGTCGCGATCAACCGGGTTTCTAAAACCGTAAAAGGGGGCAAGCGTTTTGGCTTTGCCGCTCTCGTCGTTGTTGGCGACCAAAAGGGTCGTGTCGGGTTCGGCAAGGGGAAAGCCAAAGAGGTGCCCGAGGCGATCCGCAAGGCCACCGAGCAAGCCAAGCGCCAGATGATCCGCGTGCCGCTGCGCGAAGGCCGCACATTGCACCACGATATCGAAGGCCGTCACGGCGCCGGTAAAGTGGTCATGCGCACTGCTCCGCAAGGTACCGGTATCATCGCTGGTGGTCCGATGCGGGCCGTGTTTGAAATGCTGGGCGTGCAGGATGTTGTTGCGAAGTCAATCGGCTCGCAGAACCCCTATAACATGATCCGCGCCACCATTGACGGGCTGAACAATGAATCCAGCCCCCGTATGGTCGCACAGCGTCGTGGCAAGAAAGTGGCCGACATCCTGCAAAAGGATCACGCCCCTGCCGCCCCCGCCGAAGCCCCCGCTGACGCGGACGCATAAGGAAATCGTACCATGGCAAAAACCATCGTCGTCAAACAGATTGGCTCCCCGATCCGTCGCCCTGAAAAACAGCGTCAGACGCTGATCGGCCTGGGCCTGAACAAGATGCACAAAACCCGCGAGCTGGAAGACACCCCGGCCGTGCGTGGCATGATCGCCAAGATCCCCCACATGGTCGAGATCATCGAAGAAAAAGGCTGAGCCCCGGCCAGGAAATCGTCCTGTGGACGATTTCAGGTGCGAACGGGCGGAGCCCCGGCCAGCTGGTGCCGGGCTGAACTCCGGCCTACCCCAAATCCGTAGGGCGGGTTTCACCCCGCCAATGCACCCCGGTCAGAAATGGTCGGGGTGTTTTTTACTGATGCTGAGATTTCACATCATCAGCTTCGCAATTAGCATAGCTGTAGATTTCGTCAGCGAAGTAAGAAACTGATTCAGCAAATTCGCGAGCTTCGATGGCGTACGCGATCGCATCCGCCGCGAAGCGATTGGCGTCTTCAATGTAATCATTTAACTCGTTGATGTAGTTGTCTACTTCATTGAAATAATTGTTTAACTCCCATTCGCCGCAGCTATGGGTGCCGGTATAGGAGTAGTCGGAAAGGCAAAATGGTGCATCTGGCCTAGAATAACTCGAAGGTGCGCTTGGTTCTATTGCGCTAAAGCTTGGTTCAGAACTGTAGAAGCTTGGTTCTGAGCAGAAAGCGCCCGAACTGGTTGGCAAGGCAAGCAGTGCGATCAGGAGTTTTTTCATTCTGGTTGTGATCCTAAAACTAGGGTTACCCAAGTAAGCTGCAAATAAGGTCGTCTGTCTATACGGAGGAACTTTTAGGTAGTGTCGCTTCTCATAGAAAACCAGAATAGTGTAGACTACTTGCTTGTGCGCACCGACCAAATCAATCCGTATGCACAACCCCATACCCCATACCCCGAGACATCGATGCTCTCATCGAATGACTTTGCTCCCTCAAGGGCCGGAAGCAGTGAATTGATTGTTCGGGGAAATCTCCGAACCGTGGTGTTCCGCTGGAAAGACTGCCGGATCAAACGTGGAGACCGTATGAAGGTCATGCGGCTTGATACGCACGAGTTCTTGCGCCGGTTCCTCATCCATGTGCTCCCAGGCGGGTTCCACCGCATTCGTCACTACGGCCTGTTGGCCAGCGCAACCCGCAAAAGCAACCTTGCCAGGACCCGCACGTTGCTCGGCGCGCAACCAGCAATGCAGCAAGACGCATCCACCGCCGATGTCATCCCGATGACATTGCGGGAGCCATGCCCCGACTGCGGCGGGCAGATGCGCATCATCGAGACCTTCCGGCGCGGGGAGCTTCCACGGTCTCGTGCTCCACCACGGAGGCAGGCCGCATGACCGAAAGCCTGTCCATCCCGTCCACCCCAGACCGGTTGCTGCGGCAATGCCGGCCAAGCCACCTCGTCTGCAGCGCCCCGACAGGCCGCGCGAACGACGCAAAAGGACATCCATCCGAGGCAAATCCTCTGGCAAAACTCGGAGACGGCCGGCCTGAACCCCCAAGCCGGTGCGTCCGTGACAGTCAAAGACAAAGCCAACCGCACTCTTTCCCCATAGATAGCACCTAGCCCCCGCGGCTTCCTCCCTGAGAGGTTTGTCAACACGGGCCACAGTCAGCCCGTGCCGAAACCCCGCGCAATGACCCGCGTCGAAAAACCTTCATCAATGCCGACCTCAGATGCAGCGCGGCATCTGGACGGTGGGTGGCGTTGGCCAAGTTGCAGACGGCCCTTGCGGACCTTCGGTCACCGAAAAGCTGACCTCACCGCTTCCCCGAACCAGCCATTCGTTCATCTTGCGGCAATCTGGCTTCGTCGATGACCACAAACCTTAGACAAGGACGAAACCGCTCTCGCGGTATTGGCGCTTGTGTCGAGGGTTTCGCGCTGATCGAAGCGCCGTGATTTTGTGAACTGACGATTCTGTTGGACGATTGGGACCTTCTCAATCTGACGATAGGAGGTTTCAATGTCAGACCAATATGTACCTGCACTGCGCCAGCGATTTCTCGAAGATATGCGGATCAAAGGGCTGCAGTCGAAAACGCAGACAATGTATTTGCGAGGGATGCGGGATTTTACGCGGTTTCTGGGTCACGCGCCGGATAGCGCGACACCGGAAGAGCTGCGGGCGTTCCAGCTCGATATGAAGGAGCGCGGCATTGGCGCACCGACCTTCAACAACCGGCTGACAGTGTTGAGTTTCTTCTTTGCGACGACGTGCCCGCGTCCCGAGATGAAGCGGCATATGCGCTATCAACGGGCGGCTAAGAAGATCCCCGTTGTGCTCAGCGCCGAGGAAGTCGCGCGTATTATCGAAGCGGCACCTGGGTGTAAAACGCGGAGCAATATTGGGCCACAGAAGCGGCTGCATATCGCAGTTGTAGCGGAGTAAAAGTCCGCCAGTTTGTGCCCTTCGTTTATTCGGAGGGCGGGAGATGTATTCTGTGGATATTTATAGTCGTGTGCGCCGTGCTTGTTTGAAGGACGGTATGTCTGGCCGAGAAGCGGCGCGGTTTTTCAACATGGCGTAATCAGGATCAGCACTCAGTTACCCCTGTTATTCTGGATGCACATGCAATTGAAAAGGAGACTGACCAATGGAATATTTTGCTGGTTTGGATGTGTCCATGGAAGAGACGCATATCTGCATTCTGGATCGTGAAGGGGCCCTTATTCGTGAAGGAAAAGCGAGCTCAACACCAAAAGCGATCGCTGACTTCCTCGCTTCTGGACCACCATGTGCCAAAGTTGTATTTGAAACGGGACGGATGGCACCAATGCTTTACCATGGGCTGACGGAGCTTGGTGTCCCGGTTGTTTGCATCGAGAGCAGGCAAGCATATCAGGCCCTTAAATCTCTGGCCGGCCACAAGACGGACCGCAATGATGCCCGCGGTTTGGCACACCTGGCGCGGACGGGATTCTACAAGCCGACCCATGTCAAATCACTGTCAGCGCACGCAATCCGGTCGCTGATCGCAGCCCGCAAGAAGCTGGTCGGACAGCGTGTGACGCTCGACAATCAGATCCGCGGTCTGGTCGTCGTCTTCGGCGTGCGGCTGCCACGAGCTTTGTCTCCGGCATTCAAAAACGCGGCGCTAAAAGTTAGCGATGGAGTGCCTGGCCTCCATGCCGCAATTTGCGGACTGTTCGCAGCACGCGAAGCAATCCTCGCGGCGGTTGCAGCCATTGATGGCGACATCAAAAAGATGACCCGCAAATCCGAAGTCTGCCAGCGCCTTATGACGGTACCAGGGGTCGGTCCGATCACAGCATTGGCCTTTGCCGCAGCAATTGATGATCCGTCGCGTTTCAGGAAATCGCGTGATGTGGGGGCGTATCTTGGACTGGTGCCGCGACGGCATCAATCTGGTGAAATCGACTACACGGGCAGCATCTCAAAGCGGGGCGACGTGCGCGTCAGAACGCTTCTCTATGAGGCCGCCAATGTGATGCTGACGCGGTATGCCGCTCCGCTCAAATTGAAGACATGGGCCCTCGCAATCGGTGCGCGCTCAACGATGAGAAAGGCCCGAGTGGCTCTGGCGCGTCGTCTGGCAATCATACTTCATGCCATTATGCGAGACAAAACTGACTTCCAGTCCGCGTAAGGCTTACGAGGCGACAACGAGGATTCCTAAATCAAAGTTCCCATCTGGGACGATGCCCGAGGGAGGGCGTGAGACACGGCGCCGATTCTGTAGCAACAGCCAAGACCAACGGTATGATTGCGGTTTCAACATTGCCGACCCACACCCAGCCAACCCCATCATGAACCTCAGAGTTCGAAGAGAACAAAGGCAACCTCTGACATCAAAAGCAGGAAACTCAGGAAACACGCATTGACAGATTAGAGAACACGGGCCACAGTCAGCCCGTGCCGAAACCCCGCGCAATGACCCGCGTCGAAAAACCTTCATCAATGCCGACCTCAGATGCAGCGCGGCATCTGGACGGTGGGTGGCGTTGGCCAAGTTGCAGACGGCCCTTGCGGACCTTCGGTCACCGAAAAGCTGACCTCACCGCTTCCCCGAACCAGCCATTCGTTCATCTTGCGGCAATCTGGCTTCGTCGATGACCACAAACCTTAGACAAGGACGAAACCGCTCTCGCGGTATTGGCGCTTGTGTCGAGGGTTTCGCGCTGATCGAAGCGCCGTGATTTTGTGAACTGACGATTCTGTTGGACGATTGGGACCTTCTCAATCTGACGATAGGAGGTTTCAATGTCAGACCAATATGTACCTGCACTGCGCCAGCGATTTCTCGAAGATATGCGGATCAAAGGGCTGCAGTCGAAAACGCAGACAATGTATTTGCGAGGGATGCGGGATTTTACGCGGTTTCTGGGTCACGCGCCGGATAGCGCGACACCGGAAGAGCTGCGGGCGTTCCAGCTCGATATGAAGGAGCGCGGCATTGGCGCACCGACCTTCAACAACCGGCTGACAGTGTTGAGTTTCTTCTTTGCGACGACGTGCCCGCGTCCCGAGATGAAGCGGCATATGCGCTATCAACGGGCGGCTAAGAAGATCCCCGTTGTGCTCAGCGCCGAGGAAGTCGCGCGTATTATCGAAGCGGCACCTGGGTGTAAAACGCGGAGCAATATTGGGCCACAGAAGCGGCTGCATATCGCAGTTGTAGCGGAGTAAAAGTCCGCCAGTTTGTGCCCTTCGTTTATTCGGAGGGCGGGAGATGTATTCTGTGGATATTTATAGTCGTGTGCGCCGTGCTTGTTTGAAGGACGGTATGTCTGGCCGAGAAGCGGCGCGGTTTTTCAACATGGCGTAATCAGGATCAGCACTCAGTTACCCCTGTTATTCTGGATGCACATGCAATTGAAAAGGAGACTGACCAATGGAATATTTTGCTGGTTTGGATGTGTCCATGGAAGAGACGCATATCTGCATTCTGGATCGTGAAGGGGCCCTTATTCGTGAAGGAAAAGCGAGCTCAACACCAAAAGCGATCGCTGACTTCCTCGCTTCTGGACCACCATGTGCCAAAGTTGTATTTGAAACGGGACGGATGGCACCAATGCTTTACCATGGGCTGACGGAGCTTGGTGTCCCGGTTGTTTGCATCGAGAGCAGGCAAGCATATCAGGCCCTTAAATCTCTGGCCGGCCACAAGACGGACCGCAATGATGCCCGCGGTTTGGCACACCTGGCGCGGACGGGATTCTACAAGCCGACCCATGTCAAATCACTGTCAGCGCACGCAATCCGGTCGCTGATCGCAGCCCGCAAGAAGCTGGTCGGACAGCGTGTGACGCTCGACAATCAGATCCGCGGTCTGGTCGTCGTCTTCGGCGTGCGGCTGCCACGAGCTTTGTCTCCGGCATTCAAAAACGCGGCGCTAAAAGTTAGCGATGGAGTGCCTGGCCTCCATGCCGCAATTTGCGGACTGTTCGCAGCACGCGAAGCAATCCTCGCGGCGGTTGCAGCCATTGATGGCGACATCAAAAAGATGACCCGCAAATCCGAAGTCTGCCAGCGCCTTATGACGGTACCAGGGGTCGGTCCGATCACAGCATTGGCCTTTGCCGCAGCAATTGATGATCCGTCGCGTTTCAGGAAATCGCGTGATGTGGGGGCGTATCTTGGACTGGTGCCGCGACGGCATCAATCTGGTGAAATCGACTACACGGGCAGCATCTCAAAGCGGGGCGACGTGCGCGTCAGAACGCTTCTCTATGAGGCCGCCAATGTGATGCTGACGCGGTATGCCGCTCCGCTCAAATTGAAGACATGGGCCCTCGCAATCGGTGCGCGCTCAACGATGAGAAAGGCCCGAGTGGCTCTGGCGCGTCGTCTGGCAATCATACTTCATGCCATTATGCGAGACAAAACTGACTTCCAGTCCGCGTAAGGCTTACGAGGCGACAACGAGGATTCCTAAATCAAAGTTCCCATCTGGGACGATGCCCGAGGGAGGGCGTGAGACACGGCGCCGATTCTGTAGCAACAGCCAAGACCAACGGTATGATTGCGGTTTCAACATTGCCGACCCACACCCAGCCAACCCCATCATGAACCTCAGAGTTCGAAGAGAACAAAGGCAACCTCTGACATCAAAAGCAGGAAACTCAGGAAACACGCATTGACAGATTAGAGAACAAAGATCGTAAGACGATCGCGAAGATGCTGCGCCATGAACTTCCGCCTGGGTATCGTCGGTCGGAAGCGCCTCGGCGGCCAACGCTTGATGGTTATGTTGGTGTGGTCGATGAGATACTGCGCACAGACAAAGCCCTGATCAAAAAGCAGCGACACACGGCCAAGCGCATCTTTGAACGGCTGCGCGATGAGCATGGATATGCCGGCAGCCTGACCACGGTGACCTATTACGTGCGCGAGCAAAAACGGCGCACCAAAGAGGTGTTTGTGCCGTTGTCGCATCGGCCGGGCCATGCGCAGGTTGATTTTGGTGAGACGCTGGGCGTGATCGGTGGCGTGGAATGCAAGATCCACTTCTTCGTGATGAGCTTGCCACATTCTGATGCGGTGTTTGTGAAGGGATATCCAGCTGAGACAACCGAGGCGTTTTGCGATGGCCATGTGTCCGCCTTTGCATTCTTTGGCGGCATTCCGCAATCCATTCTCTACGACAATACCAAGATCGCCGTGGCTCGGATACTCGGGGATAAGACGCGCATCCGCACACGTCGGTTTACGGAACTGCAGTCGCATTACTTGTTTGATGACAAGTTTGGCAGACCCGCGCGAGGGAACGATAAAGGCAACGTTGAGGGCATGGTTGGATACACCCGCCGCAACTTCATGGTTCCCGCACCTCGCTATGACAGCTTTGATGATCTGAACGCACATTTGGAAGAGAAGTGTTTAGCACGTCAGGCCGATACGTTGCGGGGTCACACCCAAACCATAGGCGCACGCCTGATGTCGGATTTGGATGCTCTGATGGGATTGCCCGTCGCAGAATATGAAGCCTGCGATCACGTCAGCACGCGTGCAACGTCGATCTCAATGGTGCGCTATCGCAGCAATGATTACTCGGTGCCAGTAGCCTATGCGCACCACGATGTTCATGTGCGTGGGTTTGTGCATGAGGTTATCATCGGCTGCGGCAATGAGATTATTGCGCGGCACAAACGATCCTACACATCAGCGGATATGGTCTTTGACCCATTGCACTTTTTGCCCCTGCTTGAACAAAAGGTGGGTGCCCTGGATCAGGCCGCGCCTTTGCAGGGTTGGCATTTGCCAGATGTATTTGCCACGCTGCACCGACTGCTTGAAGCCAGAATGGGTAAGCCGGGCAAGCGAGAATACGTTCAAGTCTTGCGCCTTTTGGAGACCTTCGAAATGGATGTTGTGCAAGGCGCAATCCAGCAGGCAATAGATATGGGTGCAATTGGCTATGACGCCGTAAAACACCTTGTACTGTGTCGGGTTGAGAAGCGGCCACCACGATTGGATTTGGACTTCTATCCATACTTGCCCAAGGCCAATGTCGGCACAACACGCCCATCCAGTTACATGAGCTTGATGGGAAGGACCGCGGCATGACCGAAGCCCCTCGGATTCTTCTACGGCATCATCTTAAACAACTGCGACTGCCAACGTTCCAAGGCGAGTATGCCAAACAGGCGCAGCTCTGTGCTGCAGAGAACAAAGATCACATCCACTATCTGGCGCGGCTGTGTGAGATGGAATTGATCGACCGCGAACGCCGGATGATTGAACGGCGCATCAAAGCGGCGAAGTTCCCCAGCACCAAGAGCTTGGATAGCTTTGACTTCAAGATCATGCCAAGCTTGAACAAGCCCCTGACGATGGATCTGGCACGATGCGATTACGTTAATCGCAGGGAGAACATCATCGCGCTCGGCCCGTCAGGCACGGGCAAGACACACATCGCCCTGGGACTTGGGCTGGCTGCATGTCAAAGAGGACTGAAGGTGCGCTTCACAACGGCTGCGGCATTAGTCCATGATCTGATCGAGGCTCAAGATGAGCGGAGATTGCAGCGCCTTCAAAAGCAACTGACCAGCCAGAACCTGTTGATCATTGATGAACTGGGCTTCGTACCGCTCAGCAAATCTGGCGCAGAGCTGCTCTTCGAGGTCATATCCCAATGCTATGAACGCGGCTCCATCATCATAACCTCGAACCTGCCCTTCGATGAATGGACTGAAGTCTTTGGCTCTGAGCGGCTGACCGGTGCGCTACTCGATCGTTTAACCCATCACGTCCACATCCTCGAGATGAATGGCGAAAGCTATCGGCTCAAACACAGTCGCAACAACCGAAAATAACCAGCCCGCAATCACAGTCAGAATAATGCTGGCCTTATGGCCAGCATGCGCTTTGGCACGCTTCAGCTTTGTGACGAGCACGCGTGCAAAAGCGCCACAAAACATCAACCGAAGTGGCCCATTTTTACGCCGCGACATGGACCCATTTTACTCTGCGATTGACAGTCGCGCCGTATCGAGATGCCGGGCCATAGTCTGGTGCGGGGCCTGATGCAATGACGCAGGATATCGACCTCGCCCTGCGCGTCAGTGGCGATATAGGCGACGCGCTGGCCGTCCTGCGCAAGACCAGGGCCGAGCTGGATGCGACGGGCGATGCGGCGCAGGGGCTGGGAGGACGGACCACACGGGCAGGGGCCGCCGCCGGGCAGGCGAGCACTGCATCGCGCGCCCTGGGTGAGCGCATGAGACACCTGCGCCCACAGATCCAGAACACGGCGTGGCAGGTGGGTGACTTCGCCGTCCAGGTGGGTGCAGGCACATCCGCGAGCCAGGCGATGGCCCAGCAGCTTCCGCAATTGCTCGGTGGGTTTGGCGTTCTTGGCGCGGTTCTGGGTGCTGTCGCGGCCATTGCCGTGCCTCTCGGTGCCGCATTTTTGCGCACAGGCGAGGAAGCGGAGAGTGCGTCCGACGCCACATCGCGGCTCGCGGATGCCACGGAGAGGCTGCGGGGACTGAAAGACCTTGGCGGTGATCTTGAGGATCTGGCCGAGCGTTACGGGGTTGTCACAGCGCGGGTTCGGGACCTTCTGGCCGCGCAGCGTCAGCTGGCGGAGCGTGAAGCGCGGGATGCACTGCGCGCGACAGGAAAGGGCCTGCTGGACAGTCTGCCCGAGGCGCTGGCCGCCGGACAGGACCGGGTGGCGGCGGATTTCGAGGATATTTTGCAAGGGACCGTGCACCGCTCCGGTGACGTGCTTCGCGAAGCTGGTCTGGATGTATTCGACGTCTCGGACAAGGACAGCGTGAAAGCCCATCTGCGAGACACCTTTGGAGAGACCCCGACAGGGTTCGTCAAGGATGCCGATCTGGACAACATCGAAGATGTCGATACCCTTCTGAACACGATAACCCACAGGCTGCGCTTGTTCAACGAGGGCGCGGTCCGGACCAGCTTCGCCGTTATGGAGGCCTCCGAATCCATGTCCGCCGCCCTGCGCCGGTACGCAGATGAACTCGGACTTGCCGGTGAACAGACAGAGGCACTGTCATCGGCATCACTTGATCTGCGCAACGCTCTTGACGGCGATGATATCAATGAAGTTTCCGACGCCGTCGCAAACATGCGCAAAGTCCTGGAGAATGCCCTGGGGGGTGAAGACCTCACCACAGATCAACGAAAGGCGCTGGACGTACTGATCGACCGGTTGATCGCAGCCGAAGACCAGGCACGCCGGCTCGGGACGCTCAAGACGGGTGATCTGGGCCTTGGCGTTGCCATCAAGGCCGCAAAGGCGCTGGCGGATGAGGCCGCGCGCGCCCGCGATGAGCTGGCCGCTTTACCGGGGGTGCAGGCGGCCGCTCTGGCGGTGGCGCGTATTCGCGAGGCCACGGTTGGCGATCCGGAGGCCCGGGCACGTCAGCTGGCGGAGCGTGGTGTCATGAGATTGCGGGAGAAGTCCACGGCGGGCCGGTCGGATCTGGACCCCGCGCAGCGCTTCGATGCCGAAGCGATCCGGGCGGCCGGAGATAACGCGGTAACCCTGGCCCGTATCAACGCGCGCACGCGCGAGGCCGAGGCCGCACTGCGCGAATCAATCTCCGGCAGCGGTGGCGGCGGTGGTAAAAATGATCCCGCCACAGCCCTGATCAAGACGTTGGAGCAATATCGGAGCCGTGCAGAGATCGCCTCTATCCGCCTGCAAGGGTTGGGGGGCGGGGAAGAGGCGGGGTTTATCGCCACCGCAGAGGCCGCGCGGCTGGCGGAGACAGCGATTGCGAAAATCGGCGATAACCCTGCAGCGGCTGCACAGGTGCGTGAACTGGAAGCCGCTGTCAATGCGGCAGCCGAAGAGGCTATCGCAATAGAGCGCGCGCTGAGCCGGGGACCGCAGGGCGTAGACGCCATCCGCGCTGGACTGCGGGGCTATGCCGAGGAGGCGAGCTTTGCGGGCAATGAGATCGAAAGCGCCGTCGGCGGGGCATTCAATGGCCTGGAAGATGCTCTCGTGCAGTTTGTCTCTACGGGCAAGCTGGAGGTCGGGGATCTGGTCGACAGCATCATCGCCGATTTTGCCCGCATCGCCATTCGCCAAAATATCACCGGCCCGTTGGCCGATGCTTTGGCCGGGGTTTTGGGCGGGGGTTTTGGCGGGGGCACGGCACCGGCACCGACGACGGCGGTGCGGCCCCGGGGCAGACCGTTTCACACAGGGGGCGTGGCCGGGGGTGTGGCCGGGGATGTGGCTGGTCGGGCGCAAGCCATCATTGCGGCCTCCGCCGCCACAGCGGGGCGCACGGCACGCGAAGTGCCCGCCATCCTGCTGGAGGGTGAGGCGGTGCTGACCGCTGATCAGTCCGCCGCATTGAGCGAAATGCTGCGCCGGAGAGACCGCCCCCGATATCATCGGGGCGGGGCAGCGGGGATCGACCCCGCGCGCATTCCGGCCGTCTATAAAACGCAGGCACCGGGTGCCGCAGACATGGAGGCGGGTCCCGACGTGCGCCCCGCCAATGTCACCGTGAATGTCGAGAACAAAGGTGCGCCCAGGACAGCCACTGCAACAGCCCGGTCAGACGGGCTGCGCGGTCTCATTGTCGCGATTGTGGCCGAAGATGTGCAAAGCGGCGGGGCGATTGCACAACAGGTCACCCAGACGCTGCGCCGCCAATCAAGCGGTGGTGATGGGTTCTGATGGCAAGCTGGCCTGCATATGCGCGTATCATCGCGGACGGCATTGTGGCCGGTCAGGATGAAAATACCCGACGCACGGCGTTTGAGAGTGGTGCGGTCCGGCAGGCCCGCGCGCGCAGTGCGGCCCTGCGCTTCTGGCAGGTGTCCGTACATCTTGAAAGCGATACGCATATGGGAGATTTCCGGACCTGGGCCGAGACCCATGGACACGGGGCCTTCGACGGCTCCGATCCGGTTGCCGGTGATGCGGTCCACCTGCGGCTGCGCGGGGGATCGGGGTCCGTGAGCTGTCGCGGTACCGTCAAGGGAGGTCGTCGCCACTGGACCGCCGACATGGTGCTGGAGGAGGTCCTGTGACATTAACCTCCGCCGGTCGTGAAGCTCTTGTTGGCCTGTCTCCGGACGATCTGATCCTTTATGCGCTGGAAATCACGCATCCCGACCTGGCGGATGCCGTGCGGGTGGTGGCGGATGGCCGCGCGCGCGAGATCGAAGGCCAGACCTATATGGCGCTGGCGTTCTCGGTGCGTCTGGCCAGGGATGAAGAGCGCCGGGCCCCGCGTGCGGAACTGCGCATCGATAATGCAGGACGCGACATCATGATCTGGCTGGATCGCGCAGGCGGTGGGCAGGGTGCAGGTATCCGGGTCCTGCGCTGTCTGGCGGACGGAGACAGCGCCGCACGGGATCCCGACTGGGAGGCTCAATTGGATGTGCTCCAGATCAGAGCCGATCAGCAAAGCGTAACGGCGATCATCGGCTATGACCCGTTGCTTGACAGGCCCGCTGTGGGTCTGCGCCACGACCCGGAAACATCTCCCGCGCTGTTTTGAAAGGATGGAGCGCAAATGACTGACATAATCGCACTGAAACAGGGGGACACGCTGAGCCTGCCCGCCCAGGCGCATCACACACCCCCCCGCCCCGGACGGGACGGGGGGGGTTGCGCGCAACCTTGCTGACTGGACCCCTGACGCGGCCCTGTATCATGACCGGAGCGGAACACGGGCCCTGTTGACCTGCCGCGTGACCGATGCCGGTGACGGGCTGTTCACCCTCTCGGCCACCGCGCGCCAGACCGCCGCATGGCCACCGGGCAAGTGGCGTGGAGATATCACATTCACGGATGGGAATGGTGTCAAAGCGTCGACAGAGACTTTCACAATCATTCTCAAGGAGGCAATCTGATGTCCGTCACTCTCAACCCCGCAGGCGGCGGGGTCACGATCAATCCCGCAGCCCCTGTCTCATCGGATCTGTCCGCGCAGGCAGATCGTGCCGCCGCCGCCGCGACCTCCGCCGCCGCCGCGGAAAGGCGCTACAAGGCACTGGAAGCCAATCTGCACCGGGCGGGGGAAGTAGAATTGTATGTTGATGCCGGTGGCGACGACAACGCGGCAGGCACCGACGCCGCGCCGCTGCAAACGCTCACCGCCGCCCTGAGAAAGTCACCGCCAGGCGGAACGCTCACTATACATCTCAAGAGCGACATCACAGTGGACGCGTTTGCGCGCTGTTTGTTATGCACGGATGGTTCAGCTGCTCTCGGATGGCGATGACGGACGCACTCTGACCGTTCAGGCCCCGAACCCCCTTCCGGACGCCCCGGTGCGCGCGGGCGCATATTGGATCCAGATGATCGATCCGGACGCGGTCTTCTTCTTCAACAATATCGAGGTCGACATCGCGCTGTCAGCGGCCGGGCTGCAGGAACCCGCCTTTATGACCGGCGTGGGGCAGTTGACGCTGCGCGCCTTTAACAGCCGTCTGCGAGGCCGGGAAAACGGGGGCGGCATCGCTTTAATGTCGGGGGCTGTGGTCTATGCGCTCGCCATCGAAAGCTCCTCGGTCTCCGACATGGCGGGGCACTGGATCAGCGGTGTGGCACCCGGAACACCAAAAGTCGATGCAGCCAATCTGCTGTGGTCAACCGTGGCCACCCTTTAAAAGGAGCATAAAATGAAACTCACACTCACCCACGAAGGCCTGGACTATATCAGCTATACACCCGGCGAGCTGGCGGAGGCCGGAGTTCCTCAAGAAGCCATCTCTGCGGCGCAGGCAACGATGGTCGGGCAGGAAAGCCGGCAGAAGAAGGTCAAGGCCGCACTCTCCGCCGCAGGCGGTGTCGAGGCAGGGCTGGTTGATAGCCTCGATCTGACCACTGTCGCGCTGTCCGGGCTGGCGCGCCTCGCACAGGCGATTTCCACCGCCAGTACAATCGCAGAGATCCGTGCCGCCGCTGTACCCGTCTCCAGCCTGCTTGAGGATTGGCGGGACAAAACAGTGCAGGTGCCCCTCGATGCCGCAAGTGACGTGCAAACAGTATTGAGTAAGGGGGCCGGGCGCGCAGCGGCCATCACAGCCGCATATGAAGCACAATGACACCTGCGCCCCTGGCCCCGCCGCCCGATCCATTCTGGGCGGTGGCTGCGCTGCACAGGAACCCGCCGGGAGATTGCGCGGCTTATGTTATGGCCATCCTGGAGTGCATGTTCGCGCGCACCATCTCTCTTCCCCGAAGCCCCGGGAGCCTGCGCGGCAGGGATCGGGCGATCGGTGCCGCCATTGCGGAGCACCTCGCCGTCTCTCTTGAAGGAACATCGCCGTCCGAAGGGGATGCCGTCCTGATGTGCGCCGCCGGTCGCAGGGCCTGTATCGGACATCACATCGGGCTGTGGACGCGGACAGGAGGACAGGCATATGTGCTGCATCGCATGGAAGGCCAGCGCCCGCGCCTTGATCCGCTGGCCGGTCTCAAACACCGGGGCCTGACACTGACCGGGCTGTATCGCTGGACATAAATCATGGTTGACCGTATCGGAAACCCCGGTTGCGCGCCGTTTGCAAACCGCCCGCAACCGGGATATGTGGCGGATGTCCTGCCGCACCCGCTCACCCGCGACGGGGTGCGGACTGTCACCTTGCCGGCGGGCATCTCCCTTACCCGGGCGTGTCGCATTTGCCTGCCCGATATACCGCCCGGGAGGATCGCCGCCGCTGTCAACGGGGAGCCTGTGCCGCACGCCCGTTGGGAGCAGTCTCTACCGGCAGGCGCGAAACTCGCCCTGCGCCCGGCCTTGCACGGCGGCGACAGTGATCCCGTCGCCGCCGTGCTCTCTATCGCGATTGTTGTCGCCGCGCCCGTTCTGGCACCCCATGTACTGGGTGCACTCGGTGTGACAGCCGGCACCACGGCGCTGGCCGTGGCCACCGCAGGCCTGCAGATTGTCGGAGGCCTCATTGTTCAGGGGCTCTATTCACCATCACTTCCCGACCGGAACAACACGGGAGCGCCCGATCCCCTCCACAGCCTCGCGGGGGGTCGAAATCTGGCACGACCCTATGAACCGGCCTTGCTGGTGCTGGGCCAACACCGCATCTGGCCCGATCTGGTCGCGACCCCATGGGCCTCCTATGAGGATGGGGAGCAGTACCTGCACCAGGTATTCGGCGCCGGAATAGGGGCACCTGTACTCTCCGACTGGCGCATCGGAGAAACTCCGGTCGGTCAATATGATGAAGCCACGCTCACTGTCCTGCCTCCGGGCGGCATCCTGCCCTTCGATCTCGACGTGCAGACAGAGCCGGGCGGCGGTGCGCTTGAAAGCACAGAATGGGTGCGGCGGACAACCGCAGGCGGGGTACACAGGATTGCCATTGATCTGGATGGCCAGCTTACAGGGCTGGGGGGGGTCCCGGCCTGAACCTTTAGCCCGGTCCGTCGAGATCAGGTGGCGACGGGCGCAGGATGGAGACACACCCGCCAGATCATGGTCTGTTGTGCGCATTGTGGACCTGCCCGGAATACCGGAACACAATGCGCAAAATCCGTTTCGCCGAACATTGACATATGACCTTGGGCGACCCGGGCGGGCGGTGGATGTGGAAATCCGCCGCACAGGCGAGCCCTCAACGGAGTCCAGCCATATTGACCGCATCATATGGACCGGGCTACGGGCCTTCCGGGCCGGCACGGCCGTCTTTGCGGACCAAACCACCGCTGCCGTCCGGATAAAGGCCAGCGGCCAGCTCAACGGACAGGTTGACAGCCTGTCCGCCACCGCGTCACAGCCCGTACGCGTTCGGGCCTCCGACGGCACATGGACGACTGCCGAAAGCACAAATCCGGCGTGGATATTCCGCTGGCTTGCGCTCGGCATCACAGCCGCAGACGGTCGGTTGATCGCCGGAGCCGGACTGCCAGGGAACCGCATCGACAAGGCTGCAATCACAGAGTGGGCGGCATGGTGCGATGCCAATGCCCTGACATGCTCCGCTGTCATCGACCGCCGCATGTCCTGCGCCGACATGCTCACACTCGTTGCGCGCTGCGGGCGCGCCAGCCCCACATGGCGGAGTGGAAAGCTCGGCGTCGTGTTCGATGACCCGGACACCACCGTCACAACCCTCATCACTCCCGAAAATGTCGTTCTTGGCTCTATGGGTGTCGAGTGGGCCGCCAGTCCGGCCCCCGATGAGATTGCCCTGCGCTACATCGACCCCGATTCCGATTGGCAATACCAAACCATCCGCCGGCGCGTGCCGGGTGCCACAGGCCCGGTTGTGAACACATCAACAGTGACCCTGCGCGGGGTCACCTCCTCCGGGCAGGCAGCCAGGGAGGCAAATCTGCTCGCGGCGCGCCAGCGATATCATCGGCGACGCATCACCTGGGAAATGGGGCCGGAAGGCTACCTGATCCGGCGCGGCGATGTGGTATGGATGACCCATGACATGCTGGCCGGAGGGGCCGCAGGGCGGCTCAATGGCGGCAGTGCCGCACAGATCACACTTGATCGAGCCCGGCCTGCAAGTGATGGAGATCATATCATACTGCGCCTTGCGAACGGGACGTTGCATCGGTCTGCTGCCACACCGCCTCTCCATGCCGACGCAGACAGCCCATTGCGCGACCTCGCAAGCCCGCTCCCTGACGCACCCGACGCCGATGGCCGCGGCCCCGCCGATATCCTCTATCGGATATATTCCAACAGCGCCCCGCCAGACCCCTTGCGCATCACCGTTATTGAACCAATAGACGAAGAGAGCGTGCGCCTCACCGCCATCGATCACATGGCGGAATACTATGCCGCCGAGACCTCCGATCTCACCACCCCGGATGCAACGCCGCGCGTTCAGGCGCAAAGCAGTATTCGGGCCGTCACACTGCAAGCCCGCATCATGGAGGGATCCACCCGGGTGTCCCTGTCCCTTGCCGTCGCAGGCCAATGGGCAGGCGCATCCCTTGTTTCAAACGATCCCGCAGCCCCGGAGAATATCCCCAACGGAAAACTGAATGCAGAATGGGCCACTGAACTTGCCGCCGGAGCGAGGCTCACCGTCACCATAACCCCATTGCCCGGTCCGGGTGGGGCAGGTGCGCCCGCCACATCAACCGTCATCATCCCAACCGCCACCGCGCCCTACAGATCGAGACACGACAGGAAGTGAACCCCCTGCACCGATTTGGAAGGGTGAACGTACCGTGCGCCAATCAAGTGCGCAATCAAGAAGAAAAGCGCCGGGAAAATCAACGGTAAATACCCATGTAAATACCCGGGAAAATCACGTCGATTGCGCACTTGATTGGCGTAATTGCTCATTTTGATTGGCGCGCTACAGTGGGCGTCAACCGCTATTGGAACGAGATCTGGGATGTCAACGCCACCTATAGCAGGGGTCCATTTGATCTGCAGGCCGAGTTCAGCCGCACCATGCATGACTGGGCGGCCACCGGGCATCATGTCTCGGCGCTGACGGTGCAGGGGCGATATCGCAACGAGGTGCTTGGTCGGCCCGCGATCTGGTCGGTGAGCGCCAGCCGGGGCGAGCAGGGCGCGGATGGCACCGAGTGGGAGCGGATGGAGCAGGTCATTCTGGGCCTCGAAGTGAAAGCCACTGACAATGTGACGCTTGGGGCCGAGTACCTTTATAATGTCGGGATAATGTCGGGTTCGTGCCGCTGATCATGCCCCGGATCACAGGAGATCGCTCGGTTGAGTCGCACACGCTGATCACGGGGATCAAGATTACGTTCTGACCGCCCTCGTGCGATTGGGGTGTGTGCAGAGCATTGGTTCTGACTTTGCGGGCATCTCTCGGCAATGCACGGCGGCAAGATTACCTGCGTGGCCCTGCCAGCAGGTCAGGGTAGGCACCATTTGTCATCGGAGCATTGGAGAGGCACGCGCCCCGCTTGTGGTGCCTTAAACAAAGGTGCTTTGACCGCAACTTCTCACATCAAACAGTGCTGAAACACGCGCAACTTGACAGCGGTCTGTGGTGTTTCGGGAAAACGGGGGATCCCGGTGTTTTCCCGAAACGCTTTAACTTTGCGGTAGGGGGGTGAATCTGTCATGCTCCGGTTGACCCCATCTTGGGGCAAGGGTAAACCCGGATGTGAGTTGAAAGCAGCCAACCCGCTCTGCGCTGAGCCATGCGCATGAAAGGAGCCACCTTTTGGAAGAGATGCTCAGGGAATACCTTCCCATTCTAGTATTTTTGGCCGTCGCCATTGCGCTTGGCATTATTCTGATCCTCGCCGCCGCTGTTCTTGCCGTGCGAAACCCGGATCCTGAAAAGGTAAGTGCCTACGAATGCGGCTTTAATGCCTTTGACGATGCGCGGATGAAATTCGATGTGCGCTTCTATCTGGTCTCGATTCTGTTCATTATTTTCGACCTGGAAATCGCGCTGTTGTTCCCTTGGGCCGTGGCGTTTCAGGACATTTCCATGACGGCCTTCTGGTCAATGATGGTGTTCCTTGCGGTGCTGACCGCCGGGTTTGCCTATGAGTGGAAAAAGGGAGCGATGGAATGGGAGTAGCAACCGGGACCAATGTGGCAGGCGCGGATCGCGAATTTGCGACCCAGGAACTGAACCGCGAATTGCAGGACAAAGGCTTCCTGCTGACCTCGACCGAAGACATCGTCAACTGGGCCCGCACCGGCAGCTTGCACTGGATGACATTCGGTCTGGCCTGTTGCGCGGTTGAGATGATGCATACGGCCATGCCCCGTTATGATCTGGAACGCTTCGGTACCGCGCCCCGCGCCTCGCCGCGCCAATCCGATCTGATGATCGTGGCCGGCACGCTGACCAACAAGATGGCCCCCGCCCTGCGCAAGGTCTATGACCAGATGCCCGAGCCACGCTACGTGATCTCGATGGGCAGCTGTGCCAATGGCGGCGGCTATTACCATTACAGCTATTCTGTGGTGCGCGGCTGTGACCGGATCGTGCCGGTGGATGTCTATGTTCCCGGTTGCCCGCCAACGGCAGAGGCGCTTGTCTATGGCATCCTGCAGCTCCAGCGCAAAATCCGCCGGACGGGGACGATTGTACGATGACCTCCGAGAACCCGGATAAGCGTCTCGCGCTCAAAGGTGACACGCCGGACTGGGTGGATTTTGACCCGTTTCAGGGCAATCAGATCACCTGGAGCGAAGACTACGATATCTATGCCTCGACGACGTCTTCCAAGACGGTCAACAAAAGTGAGAGCTGCGATGACTGACGCACTGCAAGAACTGGGTGCCTATATCGAGGCCAAGCGCGCGGATTGCGTGCTGGGCTGGAAGATTACCCATGACGAGTTGACCGTCGATGTGGCGCTCAGCAATATCGTAGGCTTTGTCGAGTTTCTGAAATCCGATCAGACCTGCAAGTTCTCGTCGCTGGTGGATATCACTGCGGTGGATTACCCCGAACGGCCCAAGCGGTTTGACGTGGTCTATCACTTCCTCAGCATGTATCAGAACCACCGCATTCGCCTGCGTGTGGCGGTCCGTGAAGAAGACATGGTGCCTTCGATCACCGATGTGCACCCTTCGGCCAATTGGTTCGAGCGGGAAGTGTTCGATATGTACGG
Organism: Roseovarius sp.; assembly: GCA_965207105.1. GTDB lineage: Bacteria > Pseudomonadota > Alphaproteobacteria > Rhodobacterales > Rhodobacteraceae > Roseovarius. The sequence continues at coordinate 71,069 of CBDBLS010000048.1, forward strand.
CATCCTGTTTTCCGGCCACCCCGATCTGCGCCGCATCCTGACCGATTACGGTTTCCGCGGCTTCCCGCTGCGCAAGGACTTCCCGACCACGGGATATACCGAGGTGCGCTATGACGAGGTGCAAAAGCGGGTGGTCTATGAGCCTGTCTCGCTGGTCCAGGAATACCGCCAGTTTGATTTCATGTCGCCATGGGAAGGGGCCGAATACATCCTGCCCGGCGATGAGAAGAAGGAGGAGGCGAAATGATCCTCTTTTTGACCGAGATTGCAGAACTGTTGACCGCGTCGCTGGTTGCGGTCAGCGCACTATCACTCTTTAAAAAAAATCTGACGCAGGTTTATGGGGCCGCCACATTCGTTATTTATCAGCGGGTTAGATACCCAACACCGAAGTGCTCCGACTTCGTTTTGTCTGGAGTTTTAAAATGATGGACGGCTCCAACGAATTCAACGACGCCCAAATCGGCGAACAGAAGATCCGGAATTTCAATATCAACTTCGGACCTCAGCATCCTGCGGCCCATGGCGTGTTGCGCCTTGTGCTGGAGATGGACGGCGAGATTGTAGAACGCGCGGACCCGCATATCGGCCTGCTGCACCGCGGCACCGAAAAGCTGATGGAAAGCCGCACCTACCTGCAAAACCTGCCCTATTTCGACCGGCTGGATTATGTCGCCCCGATGAACCAGGAACATGCCTGGTGTCTGGCGATTGAAAAGCTGACTGGCACGGTGGTACCGCGCCGGGGCAGCCTGATCCGGGTGCTGTACTCCGAGATTGGCCGCATTCTGAACCATATCCTCAACGTCACCACGCAGGCGATGGATGTGGGCGCGCTGACCCCGCCGCTCTGGGGCTTTGAAGAGCGTGAAAAGCTGATGTGCTTTTATGAACGCGCCTGTGGTGCGCGTCTGCACGCCGCCTATTTTCGCCCCGGTGGGGTGCATGTGGATATCCCTGATGAGCTGATCGACGATATCGAGACATGGGCGCATGAGTTCCCCCGCGTTATTGCAGACCTCGATGGGCTGCTAACCGAGAACCGTATTTTCAAACAGCGCAACGCGGATATCGGTGTGATCACCGAGCAGGACGCGCTTGATTGGGGCTTTTCCGGTGTCATGGTGCGGGGGTCGGGTATGGCCTGGGATCTGCGCCGCGCGCAGCCCTATGAATGCTACAATGAGTTCGAATTTGACATTCCCATCGGCAAGAACGGCGATTGTTATGATCGCTATCTGTGCCGCATGGAAGAGATGCGCCAGAGCCTGCGGATCATCCACCAATGCGTTGCAAAACTGCGCGCGCCGGATGGGAAGGGCGATGTTCTGGCCCGGGGCAAGATCACCCCGCCCAAACGTGGTGAGATGAAAACCTCGATGGAGGCGCTGATCCACCACTTCAAACTTTACACCGAAGGCTTCCATGTACCCGAGGGCGAGATTTATGCCTGCGTCGAGGCCCCCAAGGGCGAATTCGGCGTCTATCTGGTGGCCGATGGGACCAACCGTCCTTACCGCGCCAAAATCCGCGCGCCTGGGTATCTGCATCTGCAGGCGATGGATTACGTGGCCGGTGGGCACCAACTGGCGGATGTTGCAGCGATCATCGGGACGATGGATGTCGTCTTTGGGGAGATTGACCGTTAATGACCCTGGCCAGGCTCGCTATAGCCCTGTCTGCCTTGGGCACTCTGGTGACCGGTGCGCTGGCCTTCCTGTTTATGCGTGATCCTCTGTCGGCCCTCAGGCTGACCACGCATCGCGCCGAAAAGCTGCCGCAGGTGATGGCAGACAGATATGTCGCCATGGCGGTTCTGACGATCGGGGCCACGCTTTATGGAGATATGAAGGTGATCGCGGTGCTGTTTGGCACATTTGCGTTCATGGGCTTTGCCGACGCGTGGATATACCGGCGCGGCGGATTTCCGATTGCCAAGCATATGGCGGCGGGGGTTTTGGCCTTGATTGTGGTTGTTGTGGCGCTTCTGGCGCTGAGCGCGGAAGAAGGGGGACTCTGATGCGGCTTAAGTTAACAGGTGCAGGCCTGATTGTGGTGGCTTTGGCGGGGTGCGATATTCCACCTGAGGGCACCAATGTGCAGGATGTGGCGAATTACCAGACCGCCGTGGCTAGTATCGGCTGTGAGATGTTCGGCGAATCTGACTATCTGCCGGTGGAATTGCAGGCCGGGCTCACCCGCGAGCAAACCCGGGCACTGACCTCGTACCATCTTGGCAGCGGCCAGGCGGTTGAACTGGAAGGTGGCGGTGTCAGGCTGACAGTGGGGGCCTGTGCCACGGATGCGGCCTAAGGCACTTATACCCAATAACGGCGCGCAGCCGAAACGACCTGTCCGCGCGTCTGAACATATCATTGATGGGCTTGTTGGCCCGTCTCGGAAACCTGAAAAGACTGTTTGATCCATGCTTCGCAGACCCCATCCAGACCAGCCAGACGGCTTTGCCTATACCCCGGCCAATCAGGCCTGGGCCGAAGGGCAGATTACCAAATACCCCGAAGGGCGTCAGGCCAGCGCGATCATCCCGCTGTTGTGGCGTGCACAGGAGCAAGAGGGCTGGCTGTCCCGCCCGGCGATTGAACATGTGGCGAGCATGCTTGACATGGCCTATATCCGGGCGCTGGAAGTGGCCAGCTTCTACTTTATGTTTCAGTTGCAACCGGTTGGAGCTGTTGCCCATATACAGATTTGTGGCACCACATCCTGCATGATCTGTGGTGCCGAAGATCTGGTTGCAGTGTGCAAAGATAAAATTGCCCCGCAGCCGCATCAGATCAGTGCCGATGGCAAATTCAGCTGGGAAGAGGTGGAGTGTCTCGGAGCCTGCGCCAATGCTCCGATGGCCCAGATCGGCAAGGATTACTACGAAGATTTGACGGCCGAAAGCTTTGCCGGATTGCTGGACGAGATGGCAGCGGGGCGCGTGCCCACGCCCGGTCCGCAAAACGGGCGCTTTGCGTCTGAGCCGAAATCGGGTCTGACCAGTCTGAAAGAATATGACTCAGGGAAAACCAAGTACAATGCCAGCGCGCAGCTGGCCACGGATCTCGGCGAAACGCTCAAGCGGATTGAGGGCGGCGAAGTACCGTTGCTGACCCCGTGGTTGGACAGGGGTGCCAATCATAACCCTGCGACACCGCCGGCAAATGCGCCAGAGGCGCCCCAAGCAGAGACTGCCCCTGCCGCAGCAGCGAAGCCGAAAGCCGAAGCGAAGCCAAAAGCCAAGGCAAAGCCCAAGGCCAAAGCGGCAGAGGCCGCTGCTGACAGCGCCGGAACCAAGCCTGAACTGCTGAGTGCTGCGCGCGCTGAAGGAGCCGACGACCTCAAACTGATCAAAGGGGTCGGTCCTAAGCTTGAGGCCGAGCTGAACGAGAAGGGTGTTTACCACTACGACCAGATCGCCGGGTGGAGCGAGGCGGAAGTGGCCTGGGCCGATCAGCACCTTGTCAAGTTCAAGGGCAGGGTCAGCCGGGATGATTGGGTCGGACAGGCGAAAATTCTGGCCAAAGGCGGCGAGACCGAATTTTCTGCCCGGAAGAAGACATGAGAGGTCAGGGTGTGGGTGTGAAGCAAATGAGACACAGGAGTGAGCGGCTATGACACCGACAGGTGGCTGGAATACCTGTTCGATCCTCTGGTGGATCGTTGGTGGTGTTGTCGGCATCATTGCCTATGTGATGGCGCATCAGGCCACAACCGCGATTGCGGCCTTGATGTTGGGCGCGGCGCTTGCTGTATTTGTTGGTCTGGCGATGACACGGCTGTTTTGCACCGGGTCCAGCAGCAATGCAGGCGATGAAGTTAGCACTGCCGCATCTGCCGATACCGCCTCGATCGCGTCCGAAGCGGCCAAAACGGCCCCCAAAGGTGCCGAGAGCGATGCAGCCAAAGCCCCTGAGGCCCCGACACCAGCTGTTGAGCCGGACACAAGCACAGCTGATTATGATGGTGACGGTGCGGTTGAAGGCGAAAACGAAGGCACGCGCCCCGAGGCGCTGAAGTGCCGCGCGCGATGGCAAGGCCGATAATATGAAGGAAATCAAAGGGATAGGGCCGAAACTGGAGATGCTTTGCAATTCCATGGGGGTCTTCCATTTCGATCAGATCGCGGGATGGAGCGCAGATGAAGTGGCGTGGATGAACGCCAATCTGCAAGGTTTCAAAGGCCGTGTAAGCCGCGACAACTGGGTCGAACAGGCGAAAATCCTGGCGGCGGGCGGAGAGACCGAGTTCTCCAAGCGCGTCGACGACGGCGATGTGTATTGAAAGTGAGCCATAATGACCGAACAACAGGATCAGATCGCGCGCAAGGGCCGCATCACCGCGCTGGTGATTGCGGGCTCGGCGGTGTTCTGGGTTGTGACTTCGTTCATTGGCGCGCAAATGGGATGGGACAATCGCACACGCGCGCTGTTCGATCTGCTGGCTTTGGCGGGGTTCATCTGGGCCTTTGTTTTGATCTATCAAATCTGGCGTGCGCGTCAGAACAATCAGGGGTAACGGGATGCTGAAAGACCAGGACCGTATCTTTACCAATCTCTACGGGATGCATGATCGCACCCTGAAAGGCGCGCAATCGCGTGGCCATTGGGATGGCACGGCAAAAATCCTGCAAAATGGCCGCGACTGGATCATTGATCAGATGAAGGCCAGCGGGCTGCGCGGACGCGGCGGAGCGGGATTTCCCACGGGCCTCAAATGGTCGTTCATGCCGAAAGAAAGCGATGGGCGGCCCGCCTATCTGGTGGTCAATGCCGATGAATCCGAACCCGGCACCTGCAAAGACCGCGAAATCATGCGCCATGATCCGCATACGCTGATTGAGGGCTGTCTGATGGCCAGCTTCGCGATGAACGCGCATGCCTGCTACATTTACATTCGTGGGGAATACATCCGCGAGAAAGAGGCGCTGCAGAACGCGATTGACGAAGCTTACGAGGCTGGTCTGGTGGGCAAGAATGCCTGCAAGTCCGGCTGGGACTTTGACATCTACCTGCATCACGGGGCAGGGGCCTATATTTGTGGTGAAGAAACAGCGCTGTTGGAAAGCCTTGAAGGCAAAAAAGGCATGCCGCGGATGAAGCCACCGTTTCCGGCGGGCGCGGGTCTTTATGGGTGTCCGACCACGGTGAACAACGTGGAATCTATTGCCGTCGTGCCGACCATCCTGCGCCGTGGCGCGGATTGGTTTGCCGACTTTGGCAACCCGAACAACGCCGGCACAAAAATCTACGCGATCTCGGGCCATGTGAACAATCCTTGCGTGGTCGAAGACGCCATGTCGATCCCCTTTGAAGAGTTGATCGAAAAGCATTGCGGCGGCATCCGTGGTGGGTGGGACAACCTCAAGGCGGTTATTCCCGGCGGCTCGTCCGTTCCCTGCGTGCGCGGCGAGACGATCAAAGGCGCGATCATGGATTTCGATGGCCTGCGTGACGTGGGATCAAGCCTTGGTACCGCAGCTGTGATTGTGATGGACAAGGATACCGACATCATCAAGGCGATCTGGCGTCTCAGCAAGTTTTACAAGCACGAAAGCTGTGGCCAATGCACGCCCTGCCGTGAAGGCGCGGGCTGGATGATGCGGGTGATGGATCGTCTGGTGCGCGGCGAGGCCGAGGTCGAGGAAATCGACATGCTGCTGGATGTGACCAAACAGGTTGAGGGCCACACGATCTGCGCGCTTGGCGATGCGGCGGCCTGGCCCATTCAGGGTCTGATCAAGAATTTCCGCGACGAAATCGAGGACCGCATCAAGGCGCAGCAGACCGGCAAGGTCACGGCTGCGGTGGCGGCGGAGTAGATCATGCATCTCGCACAGTTCAACATCGGTCGCATGACCTATGATCTAGATGACCCCCGGATGGCTGATTTCATCCGCGGGATCGACATGTTGAACCGTATTGCCGATCAAAGTGACGGGTTCATCTGGAAATACGAGACCGGCGTTGGCGGTGTCGTTGAAGGTGCGGTTGATGGCGATCCGCGCATGTTGGTGAATTTGACCGTGTGGGAAAATCTCGAGACGTTGCAGCATTTTGTCTGGAACACCCTTCACAAGCATTTCCTGAAGCGAAAGGCGGATTGGTTCAATGCGTTGGACCGTGCCAATTTCGTGATGTGGTGGATCCCTATTGGACACCGGCCAACTCTCGACGAGGCGCAAGACAAGTTGGCACTGCTGCGCGCCGAGGGGCCATCTGAAAAAGCGTTTGGTTGGGATTGGACGCCGGTCCGCGAAAAGGCGGGTGCATGATGGAGCCCTTTGCCCCATATGGTCACGCCCTCGTGGCATTGGCAGCCACGGCGATTTTCGGATTGCTGATGGCACCGATTGCCGGGATGCATAAAGCGACGCTGGGTCTGGCCCCGGGTTGTGAGCCTGAAGCCGATTACAGCTCGCCGGTCTATCGCTGGCATCGGGCCTATCTCAATCTGGCCGAAACCATGGGGTTCTTTGCTGCGGTGACGGTGCCCGCGATCCTGGCCGGGGGCAGCCCGTTCTGGGTGAACCTTTATGCCTCGGTATTTTTCGTCAGCCGGGTTGTGATGGCGGTGATCCACATTCGTGGTCTGGGGGCTGCAGATACCAGCCTGCGGTCGTTTGCCTATGCACTGGGCATGCTGATGTGCGTGCTGCTGGGGCTAACGGCGATTATCAACGGGTTTGTGGGGTAGGACGGATCATGCGTATTCTGACGATCTTTCTTGTGACGGTGCTGGCACTGGGGGCCTGTTCGGAGAAAGCCAAGCGGGTGTACTTTGACGGCAATTACTATCCGACCAAGGAAAAAGGCGGCGGCAAAGAGGATCGCGCCTTGTTTGCGTCGACCGTGCGTCGCGCCGATCAGGGCATTGATGGTGCCCGCGAGGCCGGACGCCATGGTGGATTTGCATATTGCATCAAGAATTTAGGCACATCTGAGGTCGAATGGATCAACGGGCCTGATGCCCCGCTGGAAGCCTTGCAAGGGTCCAGCGGAAATCTGGTTCTGACCGGGCGTTGCATCACATGGTGAAAACCCGCGCATATCAGGCTGTTAGCGGGGATGTTATTGCATATCACCGCACTGCGGACCCATCTCGGGTCGACCGAAAGATGCCATTGCGCGCCTGTCGGACATCCGCAGTAAAGGAGACAGCTATGCGTATGATTTCCACATGTGTTCTGAGTGCCGCCCTGTCCTTGGGTCTGGCCATGCCGTCGCAGGCCGCCAATGGGTTGGCAGCAGAGGCTGATATCAACGGCGGCCTTCTGACCGCCGCCATTGCCGAGAAAATTCAACGCGAGTGCCGCAGCATCGGCGCGCGTATCATCAAGGGACGGGCCTATCTGAACGGCCTTAAAAGCATGGCAAGTGATCGCGGATATTCCGATGCCGCGCTCGACGCCTACATCAACGACGACCTGGAAAAGGCGAAAATGCGCGAGCGGCGCAACGAGTATTTCAAGGCGCACGGAGCCAGCAATCTGGACCCGGACAGCCTCTGTGTGCTCGGCCGCTCGGAAATCGCCAAGAACAGCCAGGTCGGAGCATTACTGAGAGCAAAGTGAGAACGGATGTCTGACCTTCGCAAAGTTATCATCGACGACCAAGAGGTGGAAGTGGACGGGGCCATGACCCTGATCCAGGCATGCGAACAGGTCGGGGTCGAAATTCCGCGCTTTTGTTATCACGAAAGGCTGTCCATTGCCGGCAATTGCCGCATGTGCCTTGTCGAAGTTGTCGGGGGGCCGCCGAAACCAGCGGCCTCCTGTGCTATGCAGGTTAAAGACTTGCGGCCCGGCCCCGAAGGGCAGCCGCCGGTTGTGAAAACCAACAGCCCAATGGTCAAGAAGGCCCGCGAGGGCGTGATGGAATTCCTGCTGATCAACCACCCGCTGGATTGCCCGATTTGCGATCAGGGTGGTGAATGTGATCTGCAGGATCAGGCGATGGCTTACGGCGTTGATTTCAGCCGCTTCCGCGAACCCAAACGCGCTGTGGATGATCTGGATCTCGGGCCATTGGTGGAAACCCACATGACTCGCTGCATTTCCTGCACCCGTTGCGTGCGTTTTACCACCGAGGTGGCGGGCATCACCCAGATGGGCCAGACGGGCCGCGGCGAAGATGCCGAAATCACTTCCTACCTAGGCGAAACGCTGGACAGCAACCTGCAGGGCAATATCATTGATCTGTGCCCCGTGGGCGCTCTGGTCAGCAAGCCTTACGCCTTCACGGCCCGCCCGTGGGAACTGACAAAGACCGAAACCATCGACGTGATGGACGCGCTTGGCAGCAATATCCGTGTGGATTGCAAAGGTCGCGAAGTGATGCGGATGCTGCCGCGCAACCATGATGGCGTGAATGAAGAATGGATTTCCGACAAGACTCGCTTTGTCTGGGACGGGCTGCGCCGTCAGCGGCTGGACAAGCCATACGTGCGCGAAAACGGCAAGCTGCGCCCCGCCAGCTGGGATGAGGCGCTGACCAAGGCCGCCGAGGCGATCAGGGGTAAGAAAGTCACTGGTCTGGTGGGTGATCTGGCCCCGGTTGAGGCGGCTTACGCGCTGAAACAGCTGGTCGAAGGGCTGGGTGGCGCCGTTGAGTGTCGCACCGATGGAGCCCATCTGGAAGCGGGCAACCGCTCGGCCTATGTGGGCACGGCGGCCATCGAGGATATCGACATCGCCAAGCATATATACCTGATCGGCACCGATCCCTCGGTAGAAGCGCCTGTTCTGAATGCGCGTATTCGCAAGGCCTGGATCAAAGGGGCCGATGTGCACCGTTTCGGGATGCCGGCAGATCTTAGCTATGATGTGACGGATTATGGACCGCGCAACCGGTTCCTGCAGCGACTGTTGAAAGACGCCGAACCGAAAGAGGATGCGATTGTCATCCTCGGGCAGGGCGGCCTGTACGGGCCGAACGGTGCGTCAGTTCTGAGCCATGCGATGGCGCTGACCGAAAAGCTGGGCGGGCGGATGCTGGTTCTGCATATTGCGGTCGGTCGCGTTGGCGCGATGGATGCGGGCTGTACCACCGAGGGTGGGATTGAGGCCGCGCTGGACGGTGCCGAGGTGGTGTACAACCTTGGCGCGGATGAGATGGACGTGCCCGCCGGGCCGTTCGTGATTTATCAGGGCAGCCATGGCGATCTCGGCGCGCACCGTGCGGATGTGATCCTGCCCGGGGCCGCTTATACGGAAGAGCAGGGGCTGTTTGTGAACACCGAAGGGCGTCCGCAACTGGCGCTGCGCGCCGGGCATCCCCCGGGCGAGGCCAAGGAAAACTGGGCCATTCTGCGGGCGCTGTCCGGGGAAATGGGCGAGGCACTGCCCTTTGACAGCCTGGCGGCACTGCGCACGGCATTGGTGGCCGAGGCCCCGCATCTGGCGCAGATTGATGAGGTGGCCGAGAATACCTGGACCCCGATCGAGATGGTTGAGCTTGGTGCCGGGCATGTTGAGGCGGCGATAAGTGATTTCTATCTGACCAACCCGATTGCCCGCGCCAGCGCGCTGATGGCCGAGCTCAGCGCCAACGCCAAGGCGCGCCGCGAAACGCCTGTGGCCGCCGAGTGATGCATCGCTTGGGTCTCCTCATAGCACCTGTGTCCCTGGCCTGTGCTGGGGCAGTGGCGGGCTGTACCATGGAAGACCCTGAAACGGTCAGTCGGTTCGCGCCTGAGTATCGCGGGATCGAGACCCGGCTATTGGATGGTGATCTGGTGAATTTCCGCGTGGAAATGACCGGCGCGCGCAGCTGCGGGGATGTGGGCCGCTATGCAGAATGTGCTGCGGCGCAATATGCCCTGATCCGTGGTTATGGATTTGCCCGTCATTTACGCACGAATGTTGTGGATGAGGGTGGCGTCTGGCGCGGGGATGCGATTTATACGATCTCGCCTGCCTTGCCGGACGGGTTAAAAACAATCGACGCAGAAGTCGTCGCCGCGGATTGCGCGGAAAACGGAATACCGATGGTATGAGGGACTGATGGCCGAATTCTTTACAACCCCGCTTGGGACCTTCGTGATCATCCTGGCGCAATGCCTGGCGGTCCTTGGTTTCGTGATGATTTCCCTGCTGTTCCTCGTTTACGGCGACCGCAAGATCTGGGCTGCGGTGCAGATGCGGCGCGGGCCCAACGTGGTTGGCGCGTTCGGGCTGCTGCAATCTGTGGCGGACGCGTTGAAATACGTGGTCAAAGAGGTGGTGGTGCCTGCCGGAGCCGACAAGCCGGTGTTCATGCTGGCACCGATGACCAGTTTCGTACTGGCGGTCATTGCCTGGGCAGTTATCCCGTTCAACGACGGCTGGGTGCTGAGCGATATCAACGTGGCCGTCCTGTATGTTTTCGCCATGTCCTCGCTTGAGGTATATGGCGTGATCATGGGCGGTTGGGCGTCGAACTCGAAATACCCGTTCCTTGGCTCACTGCGCTCGGCGGCACAGATGATTTCCTATGAGGTCAGCATCGGCCTGATCATCATCGGGGTGATTATCTCGACCGGTTCTATGAATTTCGGGGCCATCGTGGCCGCGCAAGACACGGCCTATGGCTTCTTCGGCTGGTACTGGTTGCCGCATTTTCCGATGGTGTTCCTGTTCTTCATCTCGGGCCTGGCGGAAACCAATCGCCCGCCGTTTGACCTTCCGGAAGCGGAATCGGAACTGGTGGCAGGCTATCAGGTGGAATATTCCTCCACGCCCTTCCTGTTGTTCATGGCCGGGGAATATATCGCCATCTTCCTGATGTGCGCGCTGACCTCGCTGTTTTTCTTTGGCGGCTGGCTGTCGCCCATTCCGGGGCTGCCGGATGGCGTGCTGTGGATGATCGGGAAAATGGCGTTCTTCTTCTTCATCTTCGCAATGGTCAAGGCGATCACCCCGCGCTACCGCTATGACCAACTGATGCGGATTGGCTGGAAAGTGTTCTTGCCGCTGTCGCTGGGCTGGGTTGTGATCGTGGCGTTTTTGGCGAAATTCGAAGTTTTCGGGGCCTTCTGGGCCCGCTACGCAATGGGAGGCTGACGCGTGATAGGTTTGGATTACGTGCGACTGCAAGAGGCGAGGTGCTGATGAAAACGCTTATCGCCTCAGTTATCTTCGCGGCATTTCCCAATTTGTCTTGCTCGGCCCTGCCTCTTGGTATGGACGCTCGTGAAAAGCTAATCCAGGTCTGCATCGATGAAGTGCTAAGAGTGGAATCCTACGCATCTTTAGCCGATACCGAGCAGTTCTGGACGCAAGTGGAAATACCGAACGATAGTGAAATGCTTTACTCGGCGGCGCTAGAAACGCGCGCATCGTTTGGGGCCATTATTATAGACGCACTTGCCCTGTCGACCATTCGAGATGAAGCCGAAATGCGTTCAGATCATTTGGAACCAGCGATGGAAAATGCTGAGAATTCCAGAAAACTAGTTGAATGTGCCCTGACCGAAATGAGCGATAGCAACATCACGACAACCAGCCTCTTTCTCGGGTGGTTGGATTGCCACAAGCCACTTCATGAAAAACTGTCTGAACAGTACCGGACTACCGGGCTAGATGGGCCGGAGTTTGCAAGAATTGTAGATGAAACTTGGGAAGTACACACTTCTTGCAGGGAGTTACAAATATGACGCAGATCGATTATGGGCGCGCGGCGGGCTATTTCCTGCTGAAAGACTTTTTCGTGGGCTTCAAACTGGGGCTGAAGTACTTCTTTGCCCCCAAGGCCACGCTGAACTACCCGCATGAAAAGGGGCCGCTTTCCCCGCGCTTCCGGGGCGAACATGCGCTGCGCCGCTATCCCAATGGCGAGGAACGCTGCATTGCCTGTAAGCTGTGCGAGGCGATTTGCCCGGCGCAGGCCATCACCATTGATGCCGAACCCCGTGATGATGGCAGCCGCCGTACCACGCGCTATGACATCGACATGACCAAATGCATCTATTGCGGTTTCTGCCAGGAGGCCTGTCCGGTTGATGCCATCGTGGAAGGGCCGAATTTCGAGTTTGCTACCGAAACCCGCGAAGAGCTGTTTTACGACAAGGAAAAATTGCTGGATAACGGCGAACGCTGGGAAGCCGAGATTGCCCGTAACCTGGAACTGGATGCGCCCTACCGATGAGCCTGGATGAGCCACATAACGACACCTATGCAAAAGGTCAGGCCCTTTCGGAGCAGGTGAACCCCGGCATGGAGGCTGCCCTGCACGCACGCTATGACGCGCTTGTTCCGGGGTTGTCCAAGACCGTGGTTGATGTGGCTTATGGACAGTTCTATGCCCGGGGTGGTGTCGATGAAAAGACCCGCTTGCTTGCCACCATTGCTGCCCTGACAGCGCTGGGTGGTCAAACGGCACCACAGCTTAAGGTCAATATCGCCAGCGCCCGCGCCGTCGGTGCCAGCCGCGAAGAAATTGCCGAGATCATTTTTCAGATGACGCTCTATGGTGGTTTTCCGGCGATGATCAATGCGCTGAACGCAGCGATGGATGTGTTTGATGCCGAGGAAGTCTCATGAGCGACCCGACAAACCCATTCGAGGCGATGATGAAACAGGCGCAGGAGATGGCGAAGGCCATGAACCCGGCGCTGGAATCCTTCTCGCCCAAGGGGTTTGAAGCGCTGTGGCCGACCATGCCCAAGGAATTTATGGAAATGGCCTTTGGCAAGGGCTTGAACACCGACGGGCTGGATGCCAAGACGCGGCTGTTGATCACGCTGTCGGGGCTGACCATGCTGGGTGCGCAAAGTGATACCCAGGTTCGCATGACCGTGCGCCACGCGCTTGAGGCCGGGGCCACCAAGGATGAAATTGCCGAGACCATCGGAATGATGTCGATGTTCGCCGGTATCCCCTCGATGACGCGCGCCATGGAGTTCGCGCGCGAGGTTCTGGACGAGGCTGAGGAAAAGGACGAAGACACATGACCATAGCGGCAATGGCTTTTTATCTGTTTGCCCTCTCGGCGCTCACCGGGGGGCTGTTCACCGTGATCAGCCGAAACCCGGTGCACTCGGTCCTGTGGCTGATCCTGGCCTTCATCAGTTCGGCGGGTTTATTCGTGCTGCTGGGGGCGGAGTTTGTCGCGATGTTGCTGATCATCGTCTATGTGGGCGCGGTCATGGTGCTGTTCCTGTTCGTGGTCATGATGCTGGATGTTGATTTTGCCGAACTGAAGGCGGAAATGGCGAAATACCTGCCCTTGGCGCTGTTGATCGGGGTGATCATCCTGATGCAGCTGGGCATGGCCTTTGGCACCTGGGAAACTTCGGTCGGGGCCGAGGCCGCCCGCACCGCCGTGGCGCCTAATGATGTACAGAACACCGCCGCGCTTGGTCTGTTGATCTATGACCAGTACTTCCTGCTCTTCCAATTGTCGGGTCTGATCCTGCTGGTGGCGATGATCGGTGCGATCGTGCTGACGCTGCGCCACCGCACGGACATCAAACGCCAGAACGTACTGGCCCAGATGTACCGCGATCCGGCCAAGGCAATGGAGCTGAAAGATGTGAAACCGGGGCAGGGGCTGTGAAGAAAAGGGCTGTTTTCATCGTCACCTTGCTGACCTTTGTGCCAGCGGTGTTGGCCATGTTGCCGATCAAGGGGCTGCATTCCGGGGTGCCGGGGAGCGGAAATCTATTACCGGCGGTCAAGGTGCCCAGTGAGTGACGAGATGCCAAACTTGAAGAGAATGACCGCACAAGCGGCAAACCAGATGAACCGAGGGACGACATGATTGGATTGGAACATTACCTGACGGTGGCCGCCGCGCTGTTCGTCATCGGGATTTTCGGGCTTTTCCTGAACAGGAAGAACGTGATCATCCTGCTGATGTCGATCGAATTGATGCTGCTTGCGGTGAACATCAACCTTGTCGCCTTCTCCAGTTTTGCCGGGGATATGGTGGGTCAGATATTTACGCTCTTTGTGCTGACCGCCGCCGCCGCCGAGGCCGCGCTTGGCCTTGCAATCCTTGTCTGCCTCTTCCGCAACCGTGGCACGATCGCGGTGGAAGATGTCAACGTGATGAAAGGCTGAGCGCATGGAGCAGATCATCCTCTTTGCCCCTCTGGTGGGCGCGATTATTGCGAGGTTCGGCTGGCGCATCATTGGTGATGTCGGCGCACAATGGGTCACCACCGGCCTGTTGTTCCTGGCTTGTATTCTTAGCTGGATCACCTTCATCGGCCTTGGTCCGGACACGCAGTACATCCATATTCTCGATTGGGTGCAATCAGGCAATCTAGACACGGCCTGGGCCATCCGTCTGGACCGTCTGACAGCGATTATGTTGATTGTGGTCACGACCGTGTCGGCGCTGGTTCACCTTTATTCCATGGGTTACATGGTCCATGACGAGAATTTCAGCGAGGACGAAAGCTATCGCCCGCGCTTCTTTGCTTATCTCAGCTTCTTCACCTTTGCGATGTTGATGCTGGTGACGGCTGACAACCTTGTGCAGATGTTCTTTGGTTGGGAGGGTGTGGGCCTGGCCTCGTACCTGTTGATCGGGTTTTATTACAAGAAACCCTCGGCCAACGCGGCGGCGATCAAGGCGTTTGTGGTCAACCGGGTGGGTGATTTCGGCTTTGCCCTGGGCATCTTCGCGTTGTTCTTCCTGACTGAAAGCGTGAAGTTTGACGATATCTTTGCGGCCGCCCCGGCGCTGGCCGAGACCGAGCTGACCTTCCTGTGGACCGACTGGAACGCGGCCAACCTGATTGCCTTTCTGCTGTTCGTGGGTGCCATGGGTAAATCGGCGCAATTGTTCCTGCACACCTGGTTGCCGGACGCGATGGAAGGCCCGACACCTGTGTCGGCCCTGATCCACGCTGCGACCATGGTCACCGCCGGTGTCTTCTTGGTCTGCCGCATGTCGCCGATCATGGAATACGCGCCTGAGGCGATGATGTTTGTCACCTTCATGGGGGCCAGCACCGCGTTTTTTGCCGCCACCGTGGGCCTTGTGCAGAACGACATCAAACGGGTGATTGCCTACTCAACCTGTTCACAGCTGGGCTATATGTTCGTGGCTGCGGGCGTTGGCGTCTACTCGGTGGCGATGTTCCACCTCTTCACCCATGCGTTCTTCAAGGCGATGTTGTTCCTTGGCGCGGGCTCGGTCATCCACGGGATGCACCACGAGCAGGACATGCGCAACTATGGCGGCCTGCGCAAAAAGCTGCCCTATACGTTCTGGGCGATGATGATCGGGACACTGGCCATTACCGGGGTGGGCATTCCGCTGACCTATTATCGGCTTTGCCGGGTTCCTGTCCAAAGACGCCGTGATCGAAAGCGCCTGGGCGGGCACCGGGGGCGGCTATGCCTTCTGGATGCTGGTCATCGCGGCGCTGTTCACCAGTTTCTACAGCTGGCGTCTGATGTTCATGACCTTCTGGGGCGCACCGCGCGGCGACAAGCACACGCACGAGCACGCGCACGAGGCGCCGATGGTCATGTTGGTCCCGCTTGGGGTTCTGGCCCTTGGCGCGGTCTTCTCGGGCATGATCTGGTACAAGAGCTTCTTTGGTGATCATGCATCAGGTGAACAAATTCTTCGGCATTCCTGCCCATCACGCCGAGGCCAGCGATGGCCATGGCGAAGAGATGGCGGATGGTGATGATCACGCGGATGAAGGCCATGATGTGGCCGCCGCTGACACCGACCATAGCGACGAAGCAAGCCACGATGAGGCAGCGCAGGGCGACGACCATGCGGCGGCAATGCATGATGACCCGGACCATGCGGTGATCAAGGCCGTGCATCACGGACAGGCCCCAAAGGGCGCGATCTTCATGCATCTTGACAACCACGTCATGGACGAGGCGCACCATGCCCCCAAGTGGGTCAAAGTCAGCCCGTTCATTGCCATGCTGATTGGCTTCTTCATGGCCTACTGGTTCTACATTGCCAATCCGTCGCTGCCGCGCCGTTTGGCCGAAAGCCAGCGTCCGCTGTACCTGTTCCTGCTGAACAAGTGGTACTTTGACGAGATTTTTGATGCGATTATCGTGCGCCCGCTGCAATCGTTGGCCCGGTTCCTTGTGGAAGCGCGGGGATGGCGATGTCATTGATGGATCGATCAATGGGGTTGCGATGGGAATCATTCCCTTCTTCACCCGCCTCGCCGGGCGGGCCCAGTCTGGCTATATCTTTACCTATGCCTTCGCCATGGTGATCGGGATCGCGGTCCTTGTCACATGGATGACGTTCACCGGGGGGGCTGACTAATGGATAACCTTCTGTCCATCGTCACCTTCATCCCGGCCATCGCCGCCCTGATCCTTGGGATCTTCCTGCGGGGCGAAGATGAGGCCGCACAGCGCAACGCCAAATGGGTCGCGCTGATTGCCACCTCGCTGACCTTCTTGGTCTCACTGTTTATCCTGGCCGAGTTTGATCCCAATGATACCGGCTTCCAGTTCGTGGAAGAGCGCAGCTGGCTGATGGGTCTGCAATACAAGATGGGCGTTGACGGGATCAGCGTGCTGTTTGTCATGCTGACCACCTTCATGATGCCGCTGACCATTGCCGCGTCGTGGGGCGTCAAGGTGCGGGTCAAGGAATACATGATCGCCTTCCTGATCCTTGAAACCCTGATGCTGGGCGTGTTCATGGCGCTGGATCTGGTGCTGTTCTACCTGTTCTTCGAGGCCGGTCTGATCCCGATGTTCCTGATCATCGGTATCTGGGGCGGCAAGGAACGCATCTATGCGTCGTTCAAATTCTTCCTCTACACCTTCCTTGGCTCGGTGCTGATGCTGGTGGCGATGGTGGCGATGTTTGCCGAAGCGGGCACCACCGACATTCCGACTCTGATGAACCATACCTTTGCGTCCGAGAATTTCTCGGTGCTGGGCATACATGTCATCGGGGGGATGCAGACGCTGATGTTCCTCGCCTTCTTTGCCAGCTTCGCGGTGAAGATGCCGATGTGGCCGGTGCATACCTGGCTGCCGGATGCCCACGTGCAGGCCCCAACGGCCGGGTCGGTCGTACTGGCTGCAATCCTGTTGAAGATGGGTGGCTATGGCTTCTTGCGCTTTTCCTTGCCGATGTTCCCGGTGGGCGCAGACGTGATGACGCCGCTGGTGCTGTGGATGAGCGCGATTGCCATTGTCTACACTTCGCTGGTGGCCCTGGCGCAAGAGGATATGAAAAAGCTGATTGCCTATAGCTCGGTGGCCCATATGGGCTACGTGACCATGGGCATCTTCGCAGCCAACCAGCAGGGCATTGATGGTGCTATCTTCCAGATGCTCAGCCACGGGTTCATCTCGGGCGCGCTGTTCCTCTGTGTGGGCGTGATTTATGACCGGATGCATACCCGCGATATCGACGCTTACGGCGGTCTGGTCACAAGGATGCCAGCCTATGCGCTGATCTTCATGTTGTTCACCATGGCCAATGTCGGCCTGCCGGGCACCTCTGGGTTTGTGGGTGAATTCCTGGTGCTGGTGGGCATCTTCCAGGTCAACACCTGGGTTGCTTTGGTGGCGACATCGGGTGTGATCCTGTCGGCGGCATACGCGCTATGGCTGTATCGCCGGGTGGTGCTGGGTGATCTGATCAAGGAAAGTCTGAAATCCATCACCGACATGTCGGGCCGTGAAAGGGCGATCTTTGCGCCGCTGGTGTTCATGACCATTCTGCTGGGGGTCTATCCCAGCCTGATCACCGACATTATCGGGCCGTCGGTGGCGGCGCTGATTGACAATTACGACGTGGCTTTGGGTGCGGCAGAGACCGCCACCCAGACCGCTGACGCATCGCATTAAGGGGGCCCGGATATGACATCGGCTGATCTGAACGTTATCCTGCCCGAGATTGTCCTGTCGATCTATGCGGTCGCGGCGCTGCTGGGGGCGGTCTACACCGGCAAGGACCGGATGGCCGGTATGCTGGTCTGGTTGACCGCAGCCTTGTTTGTCGCGATGGCCTTCTGGATTGGAGCGACGGGCAATGGCACCCGCGTGGCTTTCGGTGGCATGTTCCACGACGATGCGTTTGCCCGCTTTGCCAAGGTGGTGATCCTGCTTAGCGGGGCGGCCATTCTGGTCATGGGCCAGGAATATATGGCGCGCCGCAATATCCTGCGGTTCGAGTATCCGATCCTGATCGCGCTGGCGACAGTGGGTATGATGATGGTCAGCGCCGGCGACCTGATGGCACTGTACATGGGACTCGAACTGCAATCGCTGGCGCTTTATGTAGTGGCCTCGCTGCGTCGCGATAGCGCCCGGTCGACCGAGGCAGGCCTGAAATACTTCGTGCTGGGCGCGCTCAGCTCCGGTCTGCTGCTCTATGGCGCGTCGCTGACCTATGGTTACGCGGGCACCACGCTGTTCTCGGGCATCATCGCCTCGGCCCAGGATCAAGCGCCCATCGGGTTGCTGCTGGGCCTGGTGTTTGTGCTCTGTGGCCTGGCCTTCAAGGTCTCGGCTGTGCCCTTCCACATGTGGACACCTGATGTCTATGAGGGCTCGCCCACACCGATCACCGCCTTCTTTGCCACTGCCCCGAAAGTGGCGGCGATGGCGCTGTTTGCGCGGGTGATGCACGATGCTTTCGGCGGTATCGTAGGCGACTGGCAGCAGATCGTCGCCCTTCTGGCCCTGTTGTCGATGTTCCTTGGGGCCGTGGCCGCGATCGGACAAACCGACATCAAACGTCTGATGGCCTATTCCTCGATTGCGCATATGGGCTTTGCCCTGATGGGCTTGGCGGCAGGCACAGCGTTCGGCGTGCAGGCAATGCTGATCTACATGGCGATCTATGTGACGATGAATATCGGCACCTTCGCCTTCATCCTGTCGATGGAACGCGATGGCCAGCCGGTCACCGATATCGCCAGCCTCAACATGTACTCGCGCGCCTATCCGGGCCGGGCGATGGCGATGCTGATCCTGCTGTTCAGTCTTGCTGGTGTGCCGCCTCTGCTGGGCTTTTTCGGCAAGTTCTACGTGCTGCGTGCGGCCTACGAAGGCGGTCTGGTCTGGCTGGCTGTGGCGGGGGTTATCGCGTCAGTGATTGGCGCGTTCTATTACCTGCGTATCGTCTATTTCATGTATTTCGGCGAAGAAGGCGATGGGCTGGAAACTGGCAAATCGCCGGTCCTCTGGGGCTTCCTGATGGCCTCGGCCACGCTGATGCTGGTGGGGATCATCAACATGTTCGGCGTGGAAAGCATCGCACAGGCGGCGGCGGCCACACTTGTCAACTGACTCTAAACCACATGCTATTCTTATTGTGACGCGCCTCTGGCGCGTCGCTTTTTTTGATGTGCCTCCGGCGGGAGTATTTGGAGAACAATGAAAACTGAGTGGCCAGACGGATATGGCAGGCGCATCATGTCCGAGGTGGACAGCACCAATGCCGAGGCCGCACGGATCGCAGCAACACTGGCTGGTCCGACATGGATTTTGGCCCTCGGCCAAACCGCCTCGCGGGGGCGGCGGGGGCGACCATGGGCCTTTCCCAAGGGGAACTTCGCCGCGACGCTGGTGATGCGCCCGGATGAGGGGCCGGACGTTGCCGCCCTGCGCAGTTTTGTCATCTCACTTGCGTTATTTGACGCCTGCGTGGCCGTCACGGGCCGGGCGCAGGGCTTTGCTTTGAAATGGCCTAATGACGTGTTGCTGAACGGTGGCAAGCTGGCTGGTATCCTGCTGGAAAGTGCAGGCACCGGGCCGCGCCTGACCCATCTGGCCATCGGCGTAGGTGTTAACCTTGTGGCGGCACCCGATCCGGGCGAGGTGGAACCCGAGGCTGTTCGCCCCGTCTCGCTGCTGTCCGAAACCGGGGCCGAGGTAAAGCCCGAGATTTTCCTCGATCATCTCGCCGCTGCCTATGCCCGCCACGAGACGCAATTTACCACCTATGGTTTTGCTCCCATTCGCACCGCCTGGCTGGACCGCGCGGCCCGTCTGGGCGAGGTGATCACCGCCCGCACCACAAGGGACGAAATCACCGGCACGTTCGAGACAGTGGACGAGGCAGGCAATCTTGTACTATTGAGCGCCCACAAACGGTATGCCATTTCGGCGGCCGAGGTGTTCTTTTGAAACAAAGAGGTGTCCCCTATGCTTCTGGCGATTGACTGCGGCAATACCAATACCGTGTTTGCCATCTGGGATGGGCAGGCGTTTTTATGCACCCTGCGCACTTCGACCCATCATGTGCGCACGGCGGATGCCTATTTCACCTGGTACTCCACGCTGGTCAAACATTACGGGATTGATGTGGAGATCACTGATGTGATCATTTCCTCGACCGTGCCCCGCGTGGTGTTCAATCTGCGGGTCTTTGCGGATCGGTTTTTTGGCTGCCGCCCGCTGGTGGTGGGCAAGCCTGACTGCCTGCTTCCGACCGAGGCGCGGGTGGATGAGGGCACGATTGTCGGGCCTGACCGGCTGGTCAATACCGCAGGCGCCTTTGCGCGCAATGGTGGCAACCTGATCGTGGTGGATTTTGGCACGGCGACCACCTTTGATGTGGTGGCGCGTGACGGCGCTTATGTGGGCGGGGCCATTGCGCCGGGTGTGAACCTCAGCCTTGAGGCGCTGCATATGGCCGCCGCCGCCCTGCCACATGTGGACATCACCAAACCGCAGAAGGTGATTGGCACCAATACCGTGACCTGTATGCAATCGGGCGTGTTCTGGGGCTATGTCGGCCTTGTGCGCGAGGTATGCGCGCGTATCCGCGCCGAACGCGACAGCGAAGAGATGAAGATCGTTGGAACAGGCGGGCTGGCCCCGTTGTTCCAGCAGACAGAAGAGCTATTTGACGTGATCGAAGATGATCTGACGATGCACGGGCTGACCGTGATCCACGACTATAACAAAGCGAACGGATAAACGATGAGCAGTGAACGTGTGATTTACCTGCCCCTGGGTGGGGCGGGCGAGATCGGGATGAACGCCTATGTCTATGGCTATGGCCAACCGGGAAAGGAACGGCTGATCCTTGTCGATCTGGGCGTGAGCTTTCCGGATATGGATGGCAGCCCCGGGGTTGACCTGATCTTCCCTGATATCACCTGGCTGGCGGAACGCCGCGACCAGTTGGAGGCGGTGTTTGTCACCCATGCCCATGAAGATCACGTGGGAGCCGTCTCGCATTACTATGACCAACTGGGTGCGCCGATCTATGCGCGGGCGTTTACGGCCAATATCGCCCGGCGCAAAATGGACGAACGCGGACACCCCGAAAAGGCGGTGATCACGGCGCAACCCTGGCCTGAGGCGATTGAGGCGGGGCCTTTCAAGGTCGGTTTTGTGCCAATTTCACATTCCATCCCCGAAAGTTCCGGGCTGGTGATCGACACGCCCAAGGGGCGGCTGGTGCATACCGGTGATTTCAAGATCGACTATGATCCCGGCGTGGGTGAGGCCTTTGATGACGCGCTTTGGCGCGATCTGGGCAAGCCCGGTGTATTGGCGCTGATGTGCGATTCCACCAATGCGTTCAACCCGCACGAAGGGCGTTCTGAAAGTACGTTAGGTGGAGATATCGAGGCCCTGGTGGCCGGGGCCAAAGGCATGGTTGTGGCCACGACATTTGCCAGCAACGTCGCCCGCGTCAAAACACTGGCCGAGGCGGGGCAACGTGCCGGGCGCTCGGTTTGCCTGCTGGGCCGCGCGATGCGCCGGATGATCGAAGCCTCGGTGGAAACCGGCGTGCTGACTGGATTTCCCAAAACCGTTAATCCCGAGGATGCCAAGAGCATTCCGCGCGAAAGCCTGATGCTGATCGTCACGGGCAGCCAGGGGGAACGACGCGCCGCCTCGGCCCAACTGAGCCAGGGAAAATATCAGGGCATCATGCTGAAGCCTGGTGATATGTTCCTGTTTTCCTCGAAAACCATTCCGGGGAACGAGCGTGGCGTGGCCCGGATCATGAATAATTTCAGTGAGATGAGTGTGGATGTCGTGGATGACAGCGGTGGGCTGTATCATGTGTCGGGCCATGCCAACCGGCCTGATATCACCACGATGCACAAGCTGATCAATCCGCAGATGGTGGTGCCCATGCACGGCGAACACCGGCATCTGCGCGAGCATGTAAAGCTCAGCAATGCCAATGGGTTCAGGGGTATTCTTGCGCCAAACGGCACGATGATGGACCTGAGTGCGCAAACCCCCACTGTGGCCGATTATGTCGAAACGGGCCGGACCTATCTGGATGGCTCGATGCAGATCGGCGCGCGGGACGGGATTGTACGGGATCGGATCAGAATGGCGTTGAATGGCCATGTGATGATCAATGTGCTTCTGGACGAAAACGACGACCCGCTTGGCGATCCGTGGTGCGAGGTCAGCGGGCTGGCCGAAACCGGCCACAGCCGCGCGCCGCTGGTCGATGTGCTGGAGGAAGACCTCAGCCAGTATATGGGCCGGGCAGGGGCTAAGACCCTGATAGATGACGATAAGCTGGAAGAAGGACTGCGCCGTGTCGCCCGTCAGAGCACCCAGACCGAGATCGGCAAAAAACCCGAAGTGACCGTGATTATCAGCCGGTTGAGCACCTAAACACGCCACTTTCGACGTCGGAAATGGAAAAGACAATGCCCCTTTGATCCGTTCGGATGAATGGATCAGAGGAGGAGATGTCATGCCCCACACCGCCGCCGAGTTGATTGATTTAGGCACTTACCCGATCCACCACGCCAGCCCTTCGCGGGACGCGGTGATTGCGAAAGTCCGGGCCGACCTGGCGCGTGATGGCTGTGCCGTGCTGCGGGAGTTTCTGACGCCAGAGGCGATCACTCATCTGACAAAAGAGGCTGATGGCGTGGCTGATCAGGGCCATCGCTCGTTCAACCGCACCAATGCCTATTTCACGCAGGACGACCCCAACTTGCCCGGGGATGATCCGCGACGGCAGTTCTTTGAGCGCTCTAACACATTCATTCCGGCGGATAATTTCACCAGAGATGGCCCGCTGAGGACAATCCACGATGCGCCGGGCTTTGACCGCTTCATTCAGGACTGTCTGCAAGAACCCGCGTTTTACCGCTATGCTGACCCGCTTGCGGATGTGATTGTGAATATGGCCGAAGAGGGCAACGGCTTTCCCTGGCATTTTGACACCAACAATTTCACCGTCACGCTGGCCATTCAAAACGCCGAAGGCGGCGGGGCGTTTGAGTACGCGCCGGGCATTCGGGCCGGTGGAGAAAACTTTGACGAGGTCGCACGTGTGTTGAACGACACGTCGGACAAAGTGACTGTGCTGGAGTTGCAGCCCGGTGATCTGCAACTGTTCCGGGGGCGGTATTCGCTGCATCGTGTCGCCCCGTTGCGAGGGAACCGTCGCCGCTATGTGGCGATCTTGTCGTATGTGGAAGAGCCGGGAATGGTGGGCGCGCTGGAACGAACCCGGCAGCTATATGGGCGCACATTGCCCATTCACCATGAACGCGCAGGTCAGCGCGCGGATGCTTACCTGGATTGAGCGCCTTTTGGCGCGACGCCGGTCTGGCGGCATGCCGGTCTGGAATGCTGGCGGCGATTTGCTACAGTTAAGGCATATTCATACCAACGGCCCAATTAATTGACCTTTATCCATCCTCGATCTGTGATTGAAGTTATGCGTTCAGGGTCGTTCGCAAAGAAGTTCCAGGCCCGGGCGCATTTTTCGAGGATGTCTTCATATGTGTCGAAGACAGAGACAGCGGGTTTGTTCGACCGCAGATAGGCCCAAACGTTTTCCATTGGGTTCAATTCCGGTGAGTATGGGGGCAGTTTTACGAGTGTAGTATTATCTGGCACCTGCAAGCATTTTGCTCCGTGCCAACCAGCCCCGTCGATGATGAGCAAGGCATGTGCGCCGGGTGCGATTGTCTTTGCGATCTCATCGAGATGCAGCCCCATTGCTTCGGCGTTGACGTAAGGCAGGACCAGCCCAGCCGCCGTGCCACAGGCAGGACAGGCTGCGCCGAAGATACAGCTCCATTTGCAGCGCGTATCACGTGGTGCGCGCGGGCGGGTTCCACGCCTGGCCCATTTGCGGGTGAGGGTTCCTTGCTGCCCGACGCGGGCTTCATCCTGGAACCATACCTCAAGCGGCTTCCCCTTTGCATGTTTTGGCAGGGTATCGGCTATGAGGCTGGCAAAGTTTTTTTAAAAGCCTGCTGTGCAGCGGGATCAGTTTTGGGATGCTCCGGGCGCACGGAAAGGCGACGAAAACCATGCCTGGCTGGATACTTGCCAATCGTACGTTCATGTAGCTTTACGTCGAATTCTTCTTCAACGCGGACCTGCAAATCGGCACAGCGCCACCGCACTACGCCATCTTTTGCCGGGTCAGGCCCAGCCTCAACCCAAGCCACAAACAGCGCCTGTTGCTCCAGGGACAGGCGTGGCTTTGCACCCTTGCCACACCGATCAGAAAGCCCACCAAGGCCCTCTGCATTGTAGCGATGCACCCGGTCTCTGGGAGTTTGGCGATCCATACCGCTGCTACGGGCCGCTGTTGCGCGGTCCACATCGTCAAGCACCAGCGCTATGGCGAGTATTCGACGGACAACACGACCATCCCTGGTTCGCTTTGCAGCACAACGCAAATCTTGCGCGGACATATCTGTGCGCGTAATCTTGACTGCCCCACCCATGAGCACCTCCTTGCTTCTGGAGGCCATTGATTCAGAAATGCAGTAAATTTGAAATCACAAAAGTGAGTCAGACATTAAGGCCGCTGGTATCAGTGGAGGATTATTCATGAAACGTATTTTGATTGCATGTGCTGTTTTGGCCGGATGCATGCCTGCGACGGAGCCGACCCCGGGGGATGATCCCGAACTGCCCTTTATCCGACCCTATCGTGGAGAGGGAGATCAATGCATGTTCACCGGCGAAAGTTCGGTCACGGTGGATTACTTGGATGATGCGGCCGATCTGGTGGTCTGCCCCACCGATTACGAGGGGCGGGGCGTGTTTGTCACCGAAACCGGTGCGGTCGAGGTCGGCACCTACCGGACCTACACGATCTATTCGGTGCCGATCCGGTAAAGCGCGTTAACTGGTGCGACGCTCGTCAAAGCTGAGTGCGATAAAGCTGGGCATGTGATCGCCCATTCCGACGGTCTTGTTGTCGCCACCACCGCCGGACCGGCCACGCCCGCCACGGTTGCCGCGCGAGCGCTCGCGCGGTTGGTCGTCTTTGCGCGGCTCTGGTTTCGCGGTTTTGTCGACGTCAGACTGCACATCAGTCGTGGCCTCTGTAACCGCCGCATCGTCGGTTTTGGGCGCATCATCTGATTTGCGTGACCGCGAGCGGCGCGGTCTCTTGGGCGCGTCCTCTTCCTTGGCCTCCCG
The DNA here is from genome assembly GCA_965207105.1 of Roseovarius sp. GTDB lineage: Bacteria > Pseudomonadota > Alphaproteobacteria > Rhodobacterales > Rhodobacteraceae > Roseovarius. Next base: position 96,399 of record CBDBLS010000048.1, read on the forward strand.
AGGGGCAGGGGCCTCGTCCGGTTGGCCACCGCCCAGCGGGCTTTCAAGACGCGGGATATCCTTCTGGATCAGCGCCTCGACCGCCGCCAGAGCCTTTTCATCGCGTGGATTGCACAGGGTGATTGCCTTGCCTTCGCGCCCGGCGCGACCGGTGCGGCCAATGCGGTGCACATAGTCTTCGGGGTGGCCGGGGACGTCGAAATTGAACACATGGCTGACCGCGGGCACATCCAGACCACGCGCGGCCACATCTGAGGCCACAAGAAAGCGCAACTCGCCTCCTCGGAAACCATCCAGGGTGCGTGTGCGTTGCGACTGATCCAGATCGCCGTGGATGGGCGCGGCGTCATAGCCATATTTTTTCAACGACTTAGCGACAATATCCACATCCGTCTTGCGGTTGCAAAAGATGATTGCGTTGGTGCATTTCTCGCCTTCAGCGTCGATGATCGCGTGCAGCAATTTGCGTTTTTCGCTGTCAGCGCGGTCCCGGCGTGAGGGTTTGAACATGGCCACGCCCTGTTCGATCGTTTCCGACGCGGTGGCTTGCCGGGCCACTTCGACACGGGCGGGATTGGAGAGGAACGTGTTGGTGATCCGCTCAATCTCGCTTGCCATGGTGGCCGAGAAGAACAACGTCTGACGGGTAAACGGCGTGAGGCCAAAGATGCGTTCGATATTGGGGATGAATCCCATGTCGAGCATCCGGTCCGCCTCGTCCACGACCATGATTTTCACGTCCGACAGGATCAGCTTGCCGCGCTCAAAATGGTCCAGCAACCGGCCCGGTGTGGCGATCAGAACATCAACGCCTTTGTCGATCAGCTGATCCTGTTCCTTGAAGGATACGCCGCCAATCAGCAGTGCTTTGGTCAGCTTGAGATACTTGGAATAAGTATCAAAGTTTTCAGCCACCTGGGCGGCCAGTTCGCGGGTCGGGCACAGCACCAGACTGCGCGGCATCCGCGCGCGGGCACGGCCACGGGCCAGCAGCGATAGCATCGGCAGGGTAAATCCTGCGGTTTTGCCGGTGCCGGTCTGGGCGATGCCCAACACGTCGCGCCCTTCAAGAGCGGATGGGATAGCACCCGCCTGAATTGGGGTCGGGGTTTCATACCCGGCATCGTCAATGGCTTTGAGAACCTTAGGGTTCAGATTCAGGTCAGAAAATTTGGTCATTCGTATCCGTGAGTTACGGACACTTCTGGCCCGCCATCTGATCCGGAGCAGGCCCGTACGGCCCCGCAGTATTCCGCATGGAAGCCCCGTTAGAGTGCGTGTAGCGGATATCGGGGGGCGGGTCAATGCGTGTCAGTGGTTTGGCCAGGGCAATCGCGCTTCAAAAGTCTTGGATGAGAGTTTTCAGGACCTCATTGCTCCAGCCCGTTTTTTTGAATTTGCCGCGATTTGATCCTTTTGCAGGATTGGCCTTGATGATGCTCAGGGCAATCCGCCTCAAAGCGGCAAAGCTGGCTGGCGCGTGATCTTTTCGCGCGCGGTGTTTCGGTCGTCGTTCATCACCACGTCGAGAGACCAATGCAAGCTGTTCCCAATTTGCCACTGGCCGCGGATCAGTGTGGCGGCCCCCTGAGCCGCGGGACATTTGGAGAGCGGATAAAGCCGTTCGGCGTGACTGGTCTTGTCGCCAACCGCGCGCCTGGAGGCGACATGGACGAAAGCCCGAAGAGGCGGCCACTTATGGGTATTGATCAGATATTCCGGCACATCGTGGACGCGGTATGACCGCTCTTCCACACGACCATGATCAGCATCAATTGTGTTATATTCATCAATGTAATCTGTGTCTTCGTCTTCCACGAAAGCCCGGACATCGGCCAACATGCCGCCCTGATTGCCCTTGAGCCGCAGGCAATAACCGCCTCCCTCCCGCACGATCAACTCGCAGGTCCCGCGCTGACAATGCAGTGCGTCTGCGGTGATGGTGATGCCGCGGATATCAAGCATCTCAATCAACTCACGCAGGGCCAGGATCCCGCCACCGCCCCTGGCGCCCTGAGTAATCCCAAGGGTGAGACGTGCCCCATGTGCAAAGGCCGTGACAATGTTCATATTCGATTGCCCGGCGGCCTTGTCAAAGCCGCGTCGCATCTCTTTGCCATCAATGGCGATGGCAGGGTGCTCACCGGAGCCAGCCGCAAAGTCGGCGCGAAACTTGTCGAAAAAGGCCTGAAAGCCCGTCGGCTTCATCACGCGAAACAGCCGGGAATACGCGTCATGGCAAGGTATCCCGTGAGGCAACTCAGGAAACCCACGCAGGAAATCCCCCTTCATTTGTCCGAAAGGTTCCATGTCCACCGCCGTATCACCACCGCAAAGCGCGCACAAAAGGCCGATCGTCATCAAATCACGGAACTTGTGGCGCGGAGCATTGCCGCCGCGTGGGTCATCCACCGCATTGAAACAGCTGTCTAATCCTGGCATCTCGAAACCCCATCATCTGATGAAACCTCCAGAATCCAATTCTCGGACACCGTCAAACTTTAAGCGCGATTCCCCTGGTGGTTTGGCAACAATACACAGTGACGCAGGTAGATCATTGCCAATTACGCAACAAATTAACCGAAATCAGGGAAATGCCGGGTCAGTTTTGCCTCAAGATCAAGGGCAACCCCGTGCAGCAACCTGTGACTCAGCAGCCGTTCGCGCAGGGCCGGGGAGGCAATGCAGACCTCATCATAAAACGCACGCAAAGCCGCTTCGCCGCCTTGTTTTTCGAGCATGGAAAACAATCCGTGCATATTCATGCCCGCATCTCCGGCCAAAGGCACAGGTTTGAGCCCGGCGCGGTAAGACCCGCTTTCCAGTCGATAGCGATAGGCATCGCGAAACGCCTCCCAGCTAGGGCCTGTTGAGATACAGGATTCCCATTTCCATTAATTTCTGATTCAAGTTTCCAAAATGGAGGCGAGAATGTTGAGTGACCGGTTTTTGATAAGTGACGGGCAATGGGATCTTATAGAGCCCCATTGCCTTGGCAAGAAGAGCGATCCGGGGCGGACTGGAGGTGACGCCCGTTTGTTTGTGGAGGCTGTTTTGTGGATCGCCCGGACAGGTGCGCCATGGCGGGACTTGCCGGCTGAATTTGGCAAATGGAATTCGATTTTCACACGGTTCAGATATTGGGTTAAACGGGACGTATTTCATCGTATGTTCAATGAGTTATCCGAAGATATCGACTTCGAATATACGATGATTGATGGCACGATCTGCAAGGTACACCGTCATGGACAGGGCGGCAAAAGGGGGACTCAAAATCAGGCCATCGGAAAGTCTCGCGGCGGAATGACCACCAAAATTCTGGCGCTGACCGACGCCTTTGGCAACCTCATCGACTTCCGGCTGATGCCCGGACAGGCGCATGACCTGCTCAAAACACGTGAATTGCTGGCAGATGTTTGCTGCCGAAATCTGTTGGCAGATAAGGCCTTTGACGCGGATTGGCTTCGGGCGTTATTGGCAGAAAGGGACATTGAAGCCGTTATTCCACCCAAGTCCAACCGCAAAAGCCCAGCTTCATGTGATATGGAAATCTATAAGTGGAGGCATCTCGTCGAAAACTTCTTTCAGAAACTCAAAGAATTCAAACGTATAGCAATGCGTGCCTGCAAAACCGACACCAGTTTCGAAGCCATGATCCACATCGGAGCGACAATAATCCGCACACGATGAATCTCAACAGGTCCTAGTGTTCAGAGTCTGACACTTCTTACCTATTTCCGCGGATTTCATCCAGCGTGTCGAGTGCGCGGCGTTCTCGGGTGAGGATATCCTTGGCGCTCCTGGTCCATTTGAAAGGCTTCGGTTTCTCGTTGTGGAGCGCCGGATAGTCGTAGATCGCAGCCTCCAGGTCATCGACGCTGGAATAGCTGCCGCGTCGGATGCGCCCGGCGGTGATCTCGGCGAAGAAGCGCTCGACCAGGTTCAGCCATGAGGCGCTGGTGGGGGTAAAATGCAGCTTGAAGCGGGGGTGCTTTTCGAGCCAGGCCTTGACCTCGGGTGTCTTGTGGGTGGCGTAGTTGTCGAGCACCGGATGGACCTCGCATCGCACTGGCGTGGCCTTGTCGATACTGCGCAGGAATTTCAGGAACTCCCTGGCTCTGTGGCGGGGCATGCAATTGCCGATGACCGTGCCCGTCTTCACATCAAGGGCGGCGAACAGCGTGGTCGTGCCGTGGCGTTTGTAATCATGGGTCATGGCGGCGGCGCGACCCTTCTTGAGCGGCAATCCCGGCTGGGTGCGATCAAGTGCCTGAATTTGCGACTTCTCGTCGACGCACAGCACCACCGCCCGCTCCGGCGGGTCAAGGTAGAGCCCGACGATATCGGCGACTTTCTCCTCGAACAGCGGATCGTTCGACACCTTGAACCCTTTCGTGAGGTGCGGCTTCAGGCCCGCCTCGGCCCATATGCGTCCCACGCTCGAAGGCGAAATACCCACGGCCTCGGCCATCAGGCTGCGGCTCCAGTGAGTGGCATTCGCAGGGGACTCCTGAACTGTCTTGGCGATCACCTTCAATCGTGTCGCAATCGGCAGCGGCGGCACCCGCGAAGGTCGGGTCTTGTCACGTTTGAGGCCAGCTACACCCTCATCGAGATAGCGTTGCTGCCAACGCCACACGGTAGGTTTCGAAGTGCCCGCCCGCCGCATGATCTCAAACGTGCCGCAACCATCCGCCGTTGCCAGTACGATCTCGGCCCGCCAGACCAGTTTGCGAGGGCTGTTGCGGTTGGCGATCAGGGCTTGAAGCTCAGAACGCTCGGCGGGGCCAAGGTAAAGGCAGATGTCAGTGCGTCTCATGGGCCGGGTATGGCACAGAAAACCGACAGTGGGAATCTTATGTCAGGTGCTGAACACTAGGCGCGTGCAGATGGCACAGAAGGGTGCCCGACAGTTCATAGGGATTGTCATCCACCTTGCCCGCCTCAAAGGCGTTGTGGATGCGCAGGCTGATCTTGTCCAAACCGGTGCGTACAAAAACCTTCCCGGCCACGTGGCTGAGGAACCCGCCATTCAGATGTGCACCATAGGTCGGAAAAATCTCGGCGGTTTGGGTGCTGCGGGTGCCGCGATGGCGCGTGACGCCTTTGCACCAGATCCGACCCGGAGAGGGCAGGCTTTCGGGGTCGGGGGCTAGGGCCTCAATAGGTCGGACACGGGCGCTGAGGGCGCTGTCGGGAATGCTGGCCAGCTGATCGGCTAAGGGGCTGAACGGCCAGATAAACTCATCCACGTCGACATGCGCCAGCCAGTTGACCTGAGGGCGCCGACGATAACAATGGGTTGCATTCGCGCTTTGACGCGGCTGGTGTTTATCGGGGCGCCCGTTGCGGCGACGCCAATACCCTTCATCGCATACCGTGACCCGGCATTTTGGATGCGCTTTGAGGGCCTGAAATGCCTGGGGGTTGTCTTCATCCAGATAGATATGCACCCGGTGCGCGCCCAGACCGAGATGATAGGCCGCGAAATTCAGGGTGTCTTTGGCCGGGGCCTTGATGGTGGAGACGATGCCCCAGGTTGCAGTGCTCATGACGGGCAGACTGCGCTGAGATAGACGCCTGTGCAAGTGGGAGATGTGGGATGCCTCAGAAGGAAGCGTTCAAAGGTCTCAGATGCCTAGCCCGACTCGAGAGCACGTGAACATGAGACCTCAATTAAACTGTTTTCACTCAGCAAAAGAACAGCATCAAATCCGGATAGTCCCGCCTGATCCTTCGCCAGTCTGAGAGTGTCCTGTCTTCTGTGTATGAGTAATTCGGTCCATGCTTCCAAACTGAAGGAGCATGACGATAATGACGATTTCCAAGGAACTACCGGGCGAGCTGCCTAGCGGTGTTGAACGACCCAAAGATTTACTTGGCGACAAGGGTCTGATGAAAGAGCTGAAGGTCCGGCTGATGGAGCGGATGTTGGGGGCTGAGTTGACCGAGCATCCGGGCTATGAAGCACACGGTGAACCTGCCAGCCAGCAGACCAACCGGCGCAACGGAGCGACGCGCAAGGTGCTGAAGGGCAATGACGGGACGGTGCCGATTGATATCCCACGTGACCGTGACGGCAGTTTTGAGCCGGAACTTATCCAGAAAGGCCAGACCCGGATCGACGGGATGGATGACAAGACTACCGGGCTTTACGCAGCTGGTTTATCAACCCGTGATATCAGCAGCCACCTTGAGGAAGTCTATGGGTTACGGGTCTCTGCCGACCTGATCAGCCGTGTCGCCGATGCTGTTCTGGAGGAGGTCCCGGACTGGCAAAACCGGGCTTTGGAGCCGGTTTACCCGATCGTTTTCCTTGATGCCCTACGTGTTGAAATCCGCGATGCCGAGAGCCGTCAGGTCAAGAACAGGGCCGTATACGTGGCCCTGGGCGTCACCCCTGATGGTGAGCGTGAGGTTCCGGGCCTGTGGATTGCCGCCAATGAAGGGACCAAATTCTGGCTGTCCATTATGAACAATCTCAAAAACCGGGGGCTGGAGGACATCCTGATCGCCGTTGTGGATGGCCTCAAGGGTTTCCCCGACGCTGTCAACGCGGCCTATCCAGATACCACCGTGCAAACATGTATTGTACATCCGGTGCGCCATTCATTGTGTAGCGCGCCAATCAAAATGAGCAATTACGCCAATCAAGTGCGCAATCGACGTGATTTTCCCGGGTATTTACATGGGTATTTACCGTTGATTTTCCCGGCGCTTTTCTTCTTGATTGCGCACTTGATTGGCGCACGGTACGTTCACCCTTCCAAATCGGTGCAGGGGGTTCACTTCCTGTCGTGTCTCGATCTGTAGGGCGCGGTGGCGGTTGGGATGATGACGGTTGATGTGGCGGGCGCACCTGCCCCACCTGGACCGGGCAATGGGGTTATGGTGACGGTGAGCCTCGCTCCGGCGGCAAGTTCAGTGGCCCATTCTGCATTCAGTTTTCCGTTGGGGATATTCTCCGGGGCTGCGGGATCGTTTGAAACAAGGGATGCGCCTGCCCATTGGCCTGCGACGGCAAGGGACAGGGACACCCGGGTGGATCCCTCTGTGATGCGGGC
>CBDBLS010000049.1:0-80854 GCA_965207105.1 Roseovarius sp.
TAATAACCGGGCGGAGGTTCCCGGAATGCGCAGGCGGTCCAGACGGTGCAGATTTCAATGAAAATCCCGGCTTTGGAACAGTTTTTTCACTCGTTCCCCGGAATGTCTGTCCCCCGGACGATTGCCGGTGTTCACCGGATGACGGGCCGCGTCCGGTTGGTTGTCGTTCGACTCTGGCAGAGATGGCTTCGCCAGGGTCAGGAGCATCGGCGACAGATCCCCGATCCGTTCGGCAATCATATGTACAACCTGACCTTCGCGTTCGACCCGCCCCGCCACACGCAGCAATCGCCCGGAGATCACAGACTTGCGGAACCTCTCACAGACCTTGCGCCAGACGACCACATTGGCGACACCGGTTTCATCCTCCAGCGTCGGAAAAACCACGCCGGAAGCGGTGCCCGGGCGCTGGCGGGCGATGACAGGGCCGGTTACGGTGATCCGTCCGGCTGCCTGTCCGGGGCGACTTCGCCGTCAGCAAGACTGTGACCGGGGACGGCGCTGTCTATACCATTGTTTCGGCGGAGGGCGTCGATACGCTCACCAATGTCGAGGAGTTCGTCTTTGGCGACACGACCCTGGGCGCGGCGCGGATGGATGTTCTTGCCGAACTGCACGCCGGTGACCCGCTGCTGGTCGGCAGCGCGGGCAATGACAGTCTCGACGGAGGCAAGGGAGCGGACAGGATCAACGGCGGCGCGGGCGACGACACCATCACGTCCGGCGGTGGCGATGACCTGATCTGGGCCTGGGAGGGCGACAATTCGATCACGTCCGGCGTCGACAATGACACGATCCTTTCCGGCGCGGGCAATGACACGATCCATGCCGGGGATGACAATGACTGGATCGACGGCGGTGCCGGCCATGACGCGTTCTTCGGCGGTGCCGGTGCCGACACCTTCGTGTTCAACAGCGGCCATGACACCGACGTGATCAATGATTTCGGGATCGGCATCGATACACTGCGCCTCTCCGGCGCGCTGACCGGCGGGATGACAGATGTCGAGGATATCATCTCAACCTACGCGACACTCTCGAACGGCGCTGTGGTGTTCGACTTTGGCGGGGACGACATCATCACGATCTCGAACCTGGCATCCCTCAGCGGCCTGGCAGAAAATATCGACATCTTCTGAGGCTTTTCCGGGACAGGACAAACAGGGAAAGCCCGCTCTCCGGAGCGGGCTTTCCCGACGATGCCGTGGACCGAAACCACCCGTTGCAACTATGAGCGAAAAAAACGAGCGCTACTCCGGTGACACAACAGATGAAGACCGGGCGGTCCTTTTTCCGCCTTTGCCCAACTCCAACAGAACGCGCCGTCCCCGCGACGTTGTGCCGCGCGATGTTCGGGATGCAATCGGGTGCGCGGCCTTCGGCTGTACGTCTTTTTTGCCAAAGGATTTCCCCCGGGTGTCAACGGTTCGATACAATGTTTGCAGTTTGCGTAACAGCTTACAGTTTGTGTAACAGTGGATTATTGAGCGGGCTGCCGAGCCCGGGTCCAATTCTGCTCCGGTTGCCCTGGCACGCGAACAGGAAGGCCGAAAGGCACGGCACAACATCCATGCCCGTCTCCCGCGCCGTCGGCACACGGTCCTGCCCCGGCAATAACGGTGGTGCCCCCGGCGAACAGGACGGGACCGCTAAAACCGGACACCCTGATCGGGGCTGCGACCTGCCCGATCCGATCCGGAGGGTGAGTGCAGGAATTCCGCGCGCAGGGCACGGGGACATCCGTCGGCAGCCGCCCGATCCCCGGACTGCGGGCAGGACCGGAGCACGCCCCGTCGCGCGAAGGTTTTTTTTTGCCGCTGGCCATGCCGGGATTCCTGCGGTTTTTTTAACCGCCGGTATCGCGCAAATTCCGGCGCGACCCCTTCGGCGGTTTTCCCGCGCGTTTCAGGAGGGCATTTCGTTTCGGAAAAATACCCGTTTCGTTTCAGATTTCAGTCGGGAAAAAATTGATCAATGGAGTCAATGTGTTGCCGGGCGCGCAAATCTGAAACGAAACGAAATGCAAAAAAATCGGCACGCAGAAGTGTATAAGTGCGGCGCATAACACCTACCTGCCATCCCCGCCGGGAAGGACCCGTGATTTTCGGACAACGGGAGCGGCACCCGGTGGCAGCCAACATGCCGTTGGCAAGCCGGTCCATTCGGTCCCGGCGTTTTGCTGCGGCCTCTTTCGGGGGCCTGTTATAGCACTTTCGGAAAAACCTGTATCCCCCCAACGCTGCCCTCGGCGACATCTGCGATCTTCTTACACCTGCGGAATGCCGGAGCTTCTGCCAGGCCGCAAGCTATACCTCATGAATAAATGGAAACGCGGTAATTTTTTCACATAAAGACTGGACTTGAGCTCGGCAGGACGCGGTAGTGTGGCTGTCAGATCACCCTTTCGCCCGTCCCGTTCGGGCTTTCCCCGGTACCGGGCAACATTGTTTATTTCGCTGCAAGGATATCCGCATGGCTCCCAATGGAAAACCTGATGAAGATACAAGCCGTGCGCAGGTCATCGATGACTGGCGCCGATTATATGGACACCCGCCCCCAAAATACCTGTCCCTGGGTTTAATGCATTCAACTCTGGAATGGGAGCGGCAGGCAAAGTCGACGGGTGGACTTTCCATGGATGTGAAACGTGCACTTGAGATTGGCGGCAGGTCAAAAGGGTCACTCCCGGCAACGGATTTAAAACAGGGTGTAACCCTGGTGCGGGAGTGGAATGGACGAACGTATCAGGTCAATGTTCTTGAACAGGGCTTCAGGATGGATGGCAAGGAATATGCATCGCTCACGGCCATTGCCAAAAAGATAACGGGAACCAATTGGTCCGGCCCACGGTTCTTTGGCCTCACTACAAAACGGGTGGTCCAGGATGCATAGACTGCGCTGCGCTGTATATACCCGTAAATCTTCTGAAGAGGGTCTGGAGCAGGCGTTTAATTCCCTGGATGCACAGCGAGAGGCTTGCGAGGCTTATATAGCCAGCCAGAAACATGAAGGGTGGGTTCTCCTGCCGGAACACTATGACGATGGCGGTAAATCCGCTGGAACGCTGGAGCGACCGGCCCTGCAAAGATTAATGGCCCGGATCGATGACGGTGATGTTGATCAAATCGTTGTCTACAGGATTGACCGCCTGACACGGTCTCTTCCTGACTTTGCAAGGCTTGTTGATAGACTGGATGCGAAAGACGCCTCTTTTGTCTCTGTTACGCAATCCTTCAATACGGCGACCAGCATGGGGCGTCTGACGCTGAATGTGCTTCTCTCCTTTGCCCAGTTTGAACGGGAAGTTACAGCTGAACGGATCAGAGACAAAATCTCGGCGTCCAAGAAAAAGGGACTTTGGATGGGTGGGTATGTTCCTTTGGGTTATGAAGCTGATGGCCGAACGCTTGAAATCAATGAGGAGGAAGCGCGGACGGTCGAGACCCTTTATGACCTCTATCTGAAACATCGGCTTATCCGAATGGTGAAGGAAGATGCCGAAAGGTTGAATCTGCGCTCAAAGCTGCGTGTTCGTGCAAAGGGCAGGATGCGCGGTGGCAATCGATTTGATCAGGGGCATATTCACCATATCCTGAGTAACCCTCTATATGCGGGTCGCATCCGCCATAAAGGGAAAATCTATGAAGGACAGCATCCTGCAATAATCGACCCTGACATCTGGGAGGAAACCCAGAACCTTTTAATAGAGAAAGCACCCTACAAACGAGGGCAGGGCTTGCGGGCCACAGAACCGGCGCTGCTCATCGGGAAAGCCTTTGATGAAACCGGGGATCGGTTATCACCCAGTCACAGTCAGAAGAATGGCAGGCGCATAGGATATTACATCTCGCATCGGCTTACCAGGAAGGCAGGGAAGGATGGTATTGCAGGGTGGCGGTTACCTGCACAACCATTCGAGGATCAGATTGCGACTGCTGTATCTGCGTATCTCAAGGAGAGTATAACATCAAAACTCCAGACGAATCCTGGCGTGGATGTTATTCAGAATACGATGCAGACACTGAAAACCATCGCAGGAAATTCCGCACAGATTGCCTCCTTGATCGATCGTATTGATATAGCACCTGGATCCGTTGAAATACGATTGAACCAGGAAGCTGTCTGTGCGGAATTCACTCTTGGGGATGCCGGCATAAACCCGGATGCGCTTACGTTTTGTTTGCCCTTCCAAACCCGCAAGCGCGGTGTCGAAACCAAACTCATCATTGGTCATGCCGCACCGGATAAAGACGAGACTTTGATCCGTAATCTCGCAACGGCACATAAGTGGTTAAACCTGATCAGGGCGGGGCGCAGTCTTGATGCTGTATGTGAGCAGGAGAAAACCTCAAGACGCCGTATTCAACAGCTTATCAAATTCGCCTTCCTGGCTCCGGATATTGTGCAGATGATTGTGGAAGGCCGTCAACCTGTCGGGCTGACCAGTGAGTGGGTCTTGCGAAATGCATTGCCAAATGACTGGAACGATCAAAGAGCCCTTGTCTCGACACTCTAAAGCGCCCGGTCTTCATCTGTTGTGCCACTTGGGTAACGCCCGTTTTTGCGCTCATAGTGGCGGCGGGTGGTATCAGGGGAATGTCCCGCTCTTTGGTGAAGGCTCAATTAGCATTTAAAGACCTCTGCATAATTCAGGATTCCATTTGGGTCAGGATTTTGGTCTTCCTGAGCAGAGCAATTCGAGGTGTCTTGATGGACCTGTTTTTACGTGAAGCGACGGATCGGATCGGGATTGATGATCCGCTTTTCAAGATTGATGCACTTTTGGATTGGTCTGCGTTTTCCGCGATCCTGAAGCGTGGTCTGGGCCGATCCGGGTTGGGTCCTTCCGGTTACGCACCGCTGGTCCTGTTCAAGTGTCTTCCGGTTGGCCAATGGCATGGCCTGTCTGACCCGAAGCTTGAGCGTGCGTTGAAAGTCCGGCTGGATTTCATGCTTTTTTGCGGGTGTAAAACGCGGAGCAATATTGGGCCACAGAAGCGGCTGCATATCGCAGTTGTAGCGGAGTAAAAGTCCGCCAGTTTGTGCCCTTCGTTTATTCGGAGGGCGGGAGATGTATTCTGTGGATATTTATAGTCGTGTGCGCCGTGCTTGTTTGAAGGACGGTATGTCTGGCCGAGAAGCGGCGCGGTTTTTCAACATGGCGTAATCAGGATCAGCACTCAGTTACCCCTGTTATTCTGGATGCACATGCAATTGAAAAGGAGACTGACCAATGGAATATTTTGCTGGTTTGGATGTGTCCATGGAAGAGACGCATATCTGCATTCTGGATCGTGAAGGGGCCCTTATTCGTGAAGGAAAAGCGAGCTCAACACCAAAAGCGATCGCTGACTTCCTCGCTTCTGGACCACCATGTGCCAAAGTTGTATTTGAAACGGGACGGATGGCACCAATGCTTTACCATGGGCTGACGGAGCTTGGTGTCCCGGTTGTTTGCATCGAGAGCAGGCAAGCATATCAGGCCCTTAAATCTCTGGCCGGCCACAAGACGGACCGCAATGATGCCCGCGGTTTGGCACACCTGGCGCGGACGGGATTCTACAAGCCGACCCATGTCAAATCACTGTCAGCGCACGCAATCCGGTCGCTGATCGCAGCCCGCAAGAAGCTGGTCGGACAGCGTGTGACGCTCGACAATCAGATCCGCGGTCTGGTCGTCGTCTTCGGCGTGCGGCTGCCACGAGCTTTGTCTCCGGCATTCAAAAACGCGGCGCTAAAAGTTAGCGATGGAGTGCCTGGCCTCCATGCCGCAATTTGCGGACTGTTCGCAGCACGCGAAGCAATCCTCGCGGCGGTTGCAGCCATTGATGGCGACATCAAAAAGATGACCCGCAAATCCGAAGTCTGCCAGCGCCTTATGACGGTACCAGGGGTCGGTCCGATCACAGCATTGGCCTTTGCCGCAGCAATTGATGATCCGTCGCGTTTCAGGAAATCGCGTGATGTGGGGGCGTATCTTGGACTGGTGCCGCGACGGCATCAATCTGGTGAAATCGACTACACGGGCAGCATCTCAAAGCGGGGCGACGTGCGCGTCAGAACGCTTCTCTATGAGGCCGCCAATGTGATGCTGACGCGGTATGCCGCTCCGCTCAAATTGAAGACATGGGCCCTCGCAATCGGTGCGCGCTCAACGATGAGAAAGGCCCGAGTGGCTCTGGCGCGTCGTCTGGCAATCATACTTCATGCCATTATGCGAGACAAAACTGACTTCCAGTCCGCGTAAGGCTTACGAGGCGACAACGAGGATTCCTAAATCAAAGTTCCCATCTGGGACGATGCCCGAGGGAGGGCGTGAGACACGGCGCCGATTCTGTAGCAACAGCCAAGACCAACGGTATGATTGCGGTTTCAACATTGCCGACCCACACCCAGCCAACCCCATCATGAACCTCAGAGTTCGAAGAGAACAAAGGCAACCTCTGACATCAAAAGCAGGAAACTCAGGAAACACGCATTGACAGATTAGAGAACAAAGATCGTAAGACGATCGCGAAGATGCTGCGCCATGAACTTCCGCCTGGGTATCGTCGGTCGGAAGCGCCTCGGCGGCCAACGCTTGATGGTTATGTTGGTGTGGTCGATGAGATACTGCGCACAGACAAAGCCCTGATCAAAAAGCAGCGACACACGGCCAAGCGCATCTTTGAACGGCTGCGCGATGAGCATGGATATGCCGGCAGCCTGACCACGGTGACCTATTACGTGCGCGAGCAAAAACGGCGCACCAAAGAGGTGTTTGTGCCGTTGTCGCATCGGCCGGGCCATGCGCAGGTTGATTTTGGTGAGACGCTGGGCCTGATCGGTGGCGTGGAATGCAAGATCCACTTCTTCGTGATGAGCTTGCCACATTCTGATGCGGTGTTTGTGAAGGGATATCCAGCTGAGACAACCGAGGCGTTTTGCGATGGCCATGTGTCCGCCTTTGCATTCTTTGGCGGCATTCCGCAATCCATTCTCTACGACAATACCAAGATCGCCGTGGCTCGGATACTCGGGGATAAGACGCGCATCCGCACACGTCGGTTTACGGAACTGCAGTCGCATTACTTGTTTGATGACAAGTTTGGCAGACCCGCGCGAGGGAACGATAAAGGCAACGTTGAGGGCATGGTTGGATACACCCGCCGCAACTTCATGGTTCCCGCACCTCGCTATGACAGCTTTGATGATCTGAACGCACATTTGGAAGAGAAGTGTTTAGCACGTCAGGACGATACGTTGCGGGGTCACACCCAAACCATAGGCGCACGCCTGATGTCGGATTTGGATGCTCTGATGGGATTGCCCGTCGCAGAATATGAAGCCTGCGATCACGTCAGCACGCGTGCAACGTCGATCTCAATGGTGCGCTATCGCAGCAATGATTACTCGGTGCCAGTAGCCTATGCGCACCACGATGTTCATGTGCGTGGGTTTGTGCATGAGGTTATCATCGGCTGCGGCAATGAGATTATTGCGCGGCACAAACGATCCTACACATCAGCGGATATGGTCTTTGACCCATTGCACTTTTTGCCCCTGCTTGAACAAAAGGTGGGTGCCCTGGATCAGGCCGCGCCTTTGCAGGGTTGGCATTTGCCAGATGTATTTGCCACGCTGCACCGACTGCTTGAAGCCAGAATGGGTAAGCCGGGCAAGCGAGAATACGTTCAAGTCTTGCGCCTTTTGGAGACCTTCGAAATGGATGTTGTGCAAGGCGCAATCCAGCAGGCAATAGATATGGGTGCAATTGGCTATGACGCCGTAAAACACCTTGTACTGTGTCGGGTTGAGAAGCGGCCACCACGATTGGATTTGGACTTCTATCCATACTTGCCCAAGGCCAATGTCGGCACAACACGCCCATCCAGTTACATGAGCTTGATGGGAAGGACCGCGGCATGACCGAAGCCCCTCGGATTCTTCTACGGCATCATCTTAAACAACTGCGACTGCCAACGTTCCAAGGCGAGTATGCCAAACAGGCGCAGCTCTGTGCTGCAGAGAACAAAGATCACATCCACTATCTGGCGCGGCTGTGTGAGATGGAATTGATCGACCGCGAACGCCGGATGATTGAACGGCGCATCAAAGCGGCGAAGTTCCCCAGCACCAAGAGCTTGGATAGCTTTGACTTCAAGATCATGCCAAGCTTGAACAAGCCCCTGACGATGGATCTGGCACGATGCGATTACGTTAATCGCAGGGAGAACATCATCGCGCTCGGCCCGTCAGGCACGGGCAAGACACACATCGCCCTGGGACTTGGGCTGGCTGCATGTCAAAGAGGACTGAAGGTGCGCTTCACAACGGCTGCGGCATTAGTCCATGATCTGATCGAGGCTCAAGATGAGCGGAGATTGCAGCGCCTTCAAAAGCAACTGACCAGCCAGAACCTGTTGATCATTGATGAACTGGGCTTCGTACCGCTCAGCAAATCTGGCGCAGAGCTGCTCTTCGAGGTCATATCCCAATGCTATGAACGCGGCTCCATCATCATAACCTCGAACCTGCCCTTCGATGAATGGACTGAAGTCTTTGGCTCTGAGCGGCTGACCGGTGCGCTACTCGATCGTTTAACCCATCACGTCCACATCCTCGAGATGAATGGCGAAAGCTATCGGCTCAAACACAGTCGCAACAACCGAAAATAACCAGCCCGCAATCACAGTCAGAATAATGCTGGCCTTATGGCCAGCATGCGCTTTGGCACGCTTCAGCTTTGTGACGAGCACGCGTGCAAAAGCGCCACAAAAACATCAACCGAAGTGGCCCATTTTTACGCCGCGACATGGACCCATTTTACTCTGCGATTGACATGCGGGCTGGATTTACACGGCAAGGTTCCCGATGAGACGACACACTGCCGGTTTCGCAATGCGCTGGTGCAGGCAGGCGTTTACGACGAACTTCTGTTCGAGGTTTGTCGTCAGATCGAGAACCATGGCCTCAAGCTTAGGGAAGCCGAAGCCGCTATCATCGACGCACCCCTGATCGAGAGTGCCGCCCGCCCGCGCAGGTATGTCGAGGCTCCGCAGGACCGGGAGGAAGGGGATGCACAGGACACCCCGGATGTGCACTACAGCGCAGATAAGGATGCCCGCCGGGTGAAGAAGGGATCAAAGAGCACACTGGGCTTCAAGGGATTTGCGCGCACGGACGAAGAGGGGTTCGTCGACAAGGTGCATGTCACGCCCGCCAATGCGGGCGAAAGCCCGGAGTTTAAAACGATGATCAAGGGGTCCAGTGCGCAGCGCGTATTGGCCTACAAGGCCTACGCAAGCAAAGCCAACAGAGCCGCCCTGAAAGGGCACCATCGCGATGGCATCATGCGCAAGGCCGCCCGGAACCACCCTTTGCGCCAGTCAGAGAAACGCTTCAACAAGCAGATTTCCAAACGCCGCTTCCGGGTCGAACAATGCTTTGGCACGATGAAACGTCTCTTCGGCCTGCACCGTGCTCGCTACTTTGGCGTCGCCAAAACCCACGCGCAGATGGTCATGGCCGCCATCTCGCAGAACCTCCTCAAGGCCGCAAACAAAATAACTCTCAACCAACAAACCCAGGCAATCGCATAAACCAGACCCGCAGAACCAATCCGCCTCAAATCCAGAGGTGGAACCGGAAAGCATGCCTGAATTCAAAAAACCAGCAAAATACGCAAGTCATGCAGAGGTCTTAGATCGGGTGTCTTTCAATAACCCGAATGATACTTGTGTGACGCCCCACTACTTTTGGAGAGATGAAGTGAAGGTTGGCGCCAGTTGGGTTTGCGATGAATGTGGGCAAAAATGGGTGTTCGCTTTTGGTGTTTCGCCCGACAATGGTCAACCTTTATACACACCGGGAAGTTAAATGAGATATTTTGCTGGCAAACTTAGTGGCTCACGAGAAATGGCTGGAAAGGGCTCTATGATCTAGTCGAAGATTCCTGTGCCGAGGCGGACTTTGTCGTGAATCTACAATCGCAGTACAAAGCAGAACGGAGCCGACGTAGGTGCGACAAAACTTTGCATCTCTATACCATAGGTTTTCTCGTGTATTGAATCAGGGAAATTTCAGCTGCGATGTGTTTGACCGTCGCGAAAACGATGGTTCCATCAGCGTCCTCAAGCTCAATGGACTCATTTGTCTTGAACGTGGCAGGCTGAGCTACCCCGTTGTTGACGGCAATATTGTCGGCATAAAGATATGTCCTATCGGAAGTATCCAAAATAGGACTCAAGCGCCCCACCAGGCCAGGAATGTAGCCAGTTCTACGAATCGTAACTGAGCCAATATTGTCCATCCGAGGAAGCGTGATCTCTATTGATCCGTTAGGGTCAACTTCATCATACATCGCCGAAGGAAAGGTAGGGTGAGATGCTAGCAACGTACTAGGCCTGCGAACCTTCAGTTCAAACAATGCTACTCCATTACTGTCGGTGTTGACGCTGATGACAGTTCCGTTGTCGGCTTGCAAAGTCAGGAAGCAATTGCCAATTGGCGTACCTTCGTCATCCTGCACTGACACAGAGAAGTTGCTGCCAGTCCGTACCTCGGCGTGTGCCAAACTGCTAAAATCCCTACGGACCAATTCCGTCGGGACCGACCCGCCCGATCCGACCAGTTTCCTAGTAATGAGGGAAACAAGGTCTTCGGGTGAACGTTCTTTTAGGGAAACGTAGCCCACTGTGGGCAACACGCCAGGTATCTCGGTGTCATCGAACCGTGCAGGTAGGATGTATTCTTGTGCTTCTTGGAACGCGCGCGACTGAGCTGCCTTCCGTTCATGGTTGGTCCAAAGCTTGTCGGCGTAGGCCTTGGAGATGAACATAACGGTAAACTGGGCACTCTTGCGATATACTTCCAAAAGGTACACGTAGAGATCTTTGCCCCAAAAGTCAGCTTCCTCAAAGAGATCATAAAACACCTTCACACCGCGTTCCTGCAAAAGATTCGCGACTTGATCAACGTAGGGGCGGTCTTCACCGGCGAATGATAGTGCAATGTCGTAATTTAGATTAGTTTTCATGCTATACTCCCGCGCCCGAATTGACCTGAAGATTTGAGGTCAGATCAGTTTGTATTCCTTGAGAGAAACGATCCTGAAATTGTCGGTAACAGTGTCGCGAAAATTGCACCATTTGAAATTGCACCATTTGTCGGTGGACTTCGTCCCTGTTTCCGGACAGTTTAGTTATTGACCCTATGCGGGAATTTTTCAAGCCATATTGTTGAACGCCTGTTGCGGCGTTTGGTATCCGATGGCGGAGTGACGCCTCTGCCGGTTGTAGAAGACCTCGATATATTCGAAGATTGCAGCCTTGGCTTCCGCCCGTGTTTTGAACCGCCGACGGTGAACCAACTCTTTTTTCAATGATGCAAAGAAGCTTTCCATTGGCGCATTGTCCAGGCACTCGCCCTTGCGGCTCATGGATTGCGTAAGCCCTGCTTTTTTGATCAGCTTGCGATACGCGACACCGGCGTACCGGCTCCCCCTGTCGGAGTGGTGGATCAGACCGGGAACAGGGCCTCTGCGACCCAGGGCCATCGTCAGGGCATCACAGCAAAGCTCGGCCCGCATGTGATCCTCCATCGCCCAACCAACGATTTCCCGCGTGGCCATGTCTTTCATGCCGGCCAGCCAGAGCCACCCTTCATCCGTATCGATATAGGTGATATCGGCCAGCCAAACCGTATTGGGGGTGAGGCAATGGAACTCCTGTTCCAACAGGTTTGGCGACGGGCTCATCTTGTGATTGCTGTCCGTTGTCACGGGCTTGCGGCGCTTGTTCAGGCGTGGAGACACCTTGTTTTCCTTCATGATCCGCGCCACCCGCCGTTCGGAGACGGTTTCGCCATCGGCCACCAGGTCCTGATGGACCCGCTTTGAGCCGTAACATTTCCTGCCGGCTTTGAAGACGGTCCTGATCCTGGGCAGCAGTTCCAGATCTCGAGCGTCTCGATCTGCTTGCCGCTGATCCCTCGCCGGTTGACTGGCCAGGAAACCATAAAACCAGCCCCGGGAAATCGCCAGAACCCTGCAAAGCGTGGAAACCGCGTATTGAGCTTTATGGGCAGTGACGAATCTGCGCTTGTTCGTCATGGTTTCACCGCCCGTGTCGCGAAAAAAGCGGATGCTTTGTGCAAAATCTCCACTTCTTCTGTCAGGCGCCTGTTCTCCTTGCGAAGACGGGCCAGTTCCGCTGCATCCGCCTTCTGCCGCCGCTTGGCTTCAGTTGAGCCGAACGCTTCGATCTCAAGTCGTCAGGTCTTCAACTGTGTGCCGGTGATACCAGGCTCCCTGGCAACGCTGCCCTGTGTCGCGCCCGGTTCATAAAGTCGCTCAACCGCTGCTACCTTATACTCGTCCGTATACTTCCGTCGATGGTGTCCCATTTGGTGCCCCTTTCATGGACAGGGATAAAGTACCCCAGTGTCCGGAAACAGGGACGAAGTTCAGTGGCCGAATTGAACACGGTCGCAGCCCTGACGGGATGTGTAACTGCCCCCACGCCATGAGCGAGAAGGGGATCACGTTGTTGAGACACCCCATCACCAACAAGGCCCCCCAAACGCGCGGGCTGCGCGGAACGGCAAGGCCACGCGCACAGACGTAACCCCACAGGATCAAAGTGGCCCAGAACACGCGGTGGGCGACAGAGGTGACGAAGGGCACTTCGTCCAACGCGAGGCGCGCGGCGAGGAAGACGCCGCCCCAGATCAGGGCCAGCAGAAACAGTTCGGCCCAGATGCGGGTTGTAAGGGTGTGTTGTTGTGTCATGGGGCGACGCTAGGGGAGAGTGGCACGGGGCGCGACCCGAAAGCTGTGCATTGGGTTGATTATTCATCAGGCCCGCCGCATCCTATCGGCATTTAAGAAAGAGATTTTAATGATATACCGGAGCTACGCCAAAACCCGAAACTTCTCATGAGTTATGACGCGAAAATTGTCTGAGACTTGGCTTCGGAATGTTTTCCACTCGTTTGGTATGGTTACGCGGAAGAACTTCAGGATTGCATTCGCAAACTGTTTTTGGGTTGGGTAATGATGATTGTGCGTCACGAACTGGTGCATGACAGCCCATAATCGTTCAATGGGGTTCAGGTGCGGGCAGTATGGCGGCAACTGGATAAGGTGGATGCGGCAATCTGGCCTTGCGAGAAACGCCCTGACATCCGGCCCTTTGTGATAGGGCGCGTTGTCCCAGATGACGTGGATTAATCGCTTGTCGGGGTTGCGCGTTTCAATCTTGGCTAGAAGCTGCGTGGCACTGACACCGTCGACGGTGGTTGGCTCGACAAAGGGCGCGTCGAAGGTTTCAAGGTTGAGCCCGCCATGGATATTCACACGGCCTCGCCCAGCAGTGGTCGGGACTGCGGGGTTTGAGCCTGCCTTCACCCAGCCATATGCAGGCTTTGTCTGATATTCTGGGTGGACGGCATCAGCGAAATAAACGGCTTCATCAGCGCCAAGCTCGGTCATCAACCGCTCGTACATCGTAATGAAGCTGGCCTGTTTCTCGACAGATACACCCCGTGGCAGGGCCTTGGGTTTGCGATACTCAAACCCGAGCCGGGCAAGAAGCTTGATGCAGCCAGAATGCGAGTAGCGCAGGCCAAATTCTGTTGAAATATGGGCTCTTATCTCAACTGTCGAACGGCAGAAGCGACCGTTCAGCCAATCGCATAATGCAGCCTCTTGATCTGGGGCCATACGAGATTGACCCCCTTTCCAGCCATCGGCGGCAAGCGCGTCCCAGCCGCTTTCACGGTAGGTTTTGTGCCAGCCACGAATGGTGTCGTCGTCCAAATATAGAAATTCCGCGATTACTTGACAGGACTTCCCGTCATCCAGCAAAAGGAGCGCATTTGCACGCCGTGCAATCCCATGATCTTCGCGTTGACTGCGCACACAGGACTCAAGCTCAAGGCGCTCCGTGGGAGAAAGAAAGTTGGGACGGATCATGCGGCTAGCTGAATCGTTCTACGGTCAGACGTCAACCCGTCAAAAGTCGGGTGCTCGAGGACTCTGTGTATACATTTTATTCACGGGCTCAGCGGTGAGCCCGCGCATCTTCATGCTGTGATCCGCCGATTGAATTTACCAGCAAGCGCGATCAACAACCCCAAGCTCGATTTTTTGGCCCAAGACCTGGGCGGGTTGATCGAAACGATCGCTGTGGCGCCGCGCGACGAGGTGCCGCAAATTGTTGTCGGGCATTCCATGGGGTGCAAGCTGGCGTTGGACATGCCTTTTCCCGTCGATCAGTTCGTGCTTTTGGCGCCGCCTCTTGATTTTAGCACGGGAACGGTGCCGTTGCGGCGGTCCTTGATCGGCGATTGGGTCAGCGATCTTTATCAGCAAAAGGGCAACATCATCAGCAAAAGGGCAACATCGAGAACGAAGAAGAGCTGCTGGCGGGTGTGATCAAAATGGGTGAAGCGTTTATGTCGGATCGGCGGATGATCTCAAAGATCCGAACGTTCCGCGCTGAAGCGCAGGAGTTTCATTTGGCTCAATTAGCATTTATTATGCGTGGCGACCTGTGATAGAACACAACGTGAACAAAATTATGGGGTGCGGCACATGGATCATCAGGCTTTTTTGGTGTGGCTTAACGAGATCGACAACCTTTCATCGAAACAACGGGCTGAAACCGGACGGCTCGTTGCCGGGGCTTCGTCGCTGGAAAGCGTGATCGATCTCCTTGAGGCGACTGTTCTCGAGGGGCGTATCTGTCCGCACTGTGCTTCGGGCGGTGTGCGATCATCAGGGGCCATGCAAGTGGCCTGACGAGGTTCTTTTGCAAAGGCTGTCGCAAAACCTTCAACGCGCTGACCGGGACGCCGCCTGCCCGCTTGCGCCACAGGGACAGATGGGCAGGGTTCGCAGCTTCCCTGCGCGACGGCGAAACGGTAAAGGCGTCCGACGGGCGTTGTATGGTGGCCGACACCACAGCTTTTCGTTGGCGCCATCGCTTTCCCGAGGCCGTAACGGTCGGTGCGGTCAGGCTGTGCGGAATCGTCGAAGCCGACGGGACGTTCTTTCTGCACCGCCGGAAAGGGGAGCGTAATCTCTCTCGAAAGGCCCGCAAACGCGGGGGAAAGGCCTCAAAACGCGGATTGTCGAAGGAGCAGGTTCCGGTCCTCGTTGCAGTCGACCGATCAGGCACCACCATCAGTGCTGTCTTGCCTGCGGTGACAGCCGAACATCTCAAAACGGTTCTGCAGCTGCGTCCTGATGGGGACGCTCTCCCGGTGACCGATGGCTGCACCGGGTACCCGCCCTGCGCCGCAGAAACGGGCGTCAGCCATGAAAGTCTCGACCGGACCGCCGGAGAACGTGTCCGTGGTGAATTGCACATTCAAACCGTGAACAGTCGGCATGAGCGGTTAAAGACCTTTCTGCGCCGCCATCGGGGCATCGCAACCAAATACCTGGACAGCTGCCTTCGGTGGTTCCACCTTGCCGTCCTTCCGAGCCACCAAACGCCGCGCGTGATACTTGCCGCAGCAGCAGGCATCCTGCCTGTAACACGCCACGCATAATCAATGCTAATTGAGCCTTGATTAAAAGAAAGATTCGCGCAGTAAAGGAATATCGCGAAAGCGGAGGTGATGTGGCTCGAACGCTTGCATCCAAACCTCACCAATTCAGGTTTCGAAATGTGGCGAAGCGTTCCCAAATTGTTGTGCCGCAGGTCTGTATTGCTGAGAATGGAGTTTTACCTGTTGGTTTTCTGGAGGCCGAAGTCATTGTAACTCACCTCGCCCACGTCATGTATGATCCAAGCTTGTTCAATTTTGCATTGATCAGTTCCAAGTTGCATTTTGCATGGGCCACTACACTTTCTGGCAGGCATGGCAATGGGCTTCGTTATGGTTCAAATCTCTGCTGGAACACTTTCCCCGTCCCAAAGCTCACCGAAAAAAACAAGGCCGACTTGACCCGCTGTGCCGAGGACATTCTGCTGGCACGTGAGGCCCATTTCCCCGCCACCATCGCCGACCTCTACAAACCAGACGCGATGCCCGAAAACCTCCGCGCCGCCCACGACCGCAACGACGAAACCCTCGAACGCATCTACATAGGCCGCCGCTTCCGCAACGACACCGAACGCCTAGAGAAGCTGTTTGAGATGTATACGAAGATGACCACGCAGGTGCCGACGTGACCAGCATCTTTTACATGTGTGAAACTCGGCGACGGAACCTTATCGCCGAGCATAAGTTCTACGTTTCTGAGGGAAAGAAGCGCCTGACAGATCAATTCGCCGACAATGCCAAACTTGAAAGTGAAGCCGAGGAGTTCGGAAATGCTTGGCTTGAGGAGGCAGGCAGACACTTTGACCCCGACCGACATGACGAGGGCTCCTTTTATGAGCAAGCACATGATGAGGTAATACAGCATTATCAGGCGCTGGATGAACGTGGAAACTTGGCACGTCTGGCTCTGATTGCTGGGATGTTCCACTTGTGGGAAAGATCATTGCGGGAATGGCTAACCTCTAATGATGGTATTGGTAGCTTCCGTGTGGGAGAACATCTACCGAAGGCAATCTGGGGTTCCAATTTCTCAGATGTTTTGGATTTATTCGAGGGTATTGGCCTATTCCAAAATGGTTGTTCGATACGTGAACGGTTGAACGTGTGCCGTATGATCGTGAATACCTATAAGCATGGTGCAGGTCCCAGTGCTGATCAGCTAAAGACAGATCGTCCAGAATTGTTTGATCAGTATGGATCGCGTTCAAACTCAAAGTTGTCCAGCTATGCTGACTGGGCGGATTACTCCGACCTATACGTTCAGGATGCAGTTATTGATGAATTTGTGTCTGCCATTGAGGAGTTCTGGAAAGCTATTTGTCAATCGCAGAGTAAAATGGGTCCATGTCGCGGCGTAAAAATGGGCCACTTCGGTTGATGTTTTGTGGCGCTTTTGCACGCGTGCTCGTCACAAAGCTGAAGCGTGCCAAAGCGCATGCTGGCCATAAGGCCAGCATTATTCTGACTGTGATTGCGGGCTGGTTATTTTCGGTTGTTGCGACTGTGTTTGAGCCGATAGCTTTCGCCATTCATCTCGAGGATGTGGACGTGATGGGTTAAACGATCGAGTAGCGCACCGGTCAGCCGCTCAGAGCCAAAGACTTCAGTCCATTCATCGAAGGGCAGGTTCGAGGTTATGATGATGGAGCCGCGTTCATAGCATTGGGATATGACCTCGAAGAGCAGCTCTGCGCCAGATTTGCTGAGCGGTACGAAGCCCAGTTCATCAATGATCAACAGGTTCTGGCTGGTCAGTTGCTTTTGAAGGCGCTGCAATCTCCGCTCATCTTGAGCCTCGATCAGATCATGGACTAATGCCGCAGCCGTTGTGAAGCGCACCTTCAGTCCTCTTTGACATGCAGCCAGCCCAAGTCCCAGGGCGATGTGTGTCTTGCCCGTGCCTGACGGGCCGAGCGCGATGATGTTCTCCCTGCGATTAACGTAATCGCATCGTGCCAGATCCATCGTCAGGGGCTTGTTCAAGCTTGGCATGATCTTGAAGTCAAAGCTATCCAAGCTCTTGGTGCTGGGGAACTTCGCCGCTTTGATGCGCCGTTCAATCATCCGGCGTTCGCGGTCGATCAATTCCATCTCACACAGCCGCGCCAGATAGTGGATGTGATCTTTGTTCTCTGCAGCACAGAGCTGCGCCTGTTTGGCATACTCGCCTTGGAACGTTGGCAGTCGCAGTTGTTTAAGATGATGCCGTAGAAGAATCCGAGGGGCTTCGGTCATGCCGCGGTCCTTCCCATCAAGCTCATGTAACTGGATGGGCGTGTTGTGCCGACATTGGCCTTGGGCAAGTATGGATAGAAGTCCAAATCCAATCGTGGTGGCCGCTTCTCAACCCGACACAGTACAAGGTGTTTTACGGCGTCATAGCCAATTGCACCCATATCTATTGCCTGCTGGATTGCGCCTTGCACAACATCCATTTCGAAGGTCTCCAAAAGGCGCAAGACTTGAACGTATTCTCGCTTGCCCGGCTTACCCATTCTGGCTTCAAGCAGTCGGTGCAGCGTGGCAAATACATCTGGCAAATGCCAACCCTGCAAAGGCGCGGCCTGATCCAGGGCACCCACCTTTTGTTCAAGCAGGGGCAAAAAGTGCAATGGGTCAAAGACCATATCCGCTGATGTGTAGGATCGTTTGTGCCGCGCAATAATCTCATTGCCGCAGCCGATGATAACCTCATGCACAAACCCACGCACATGAACATCGTGGTGCGCATAGGCTACTGGCACCGAGTAATCATTGCTGCGATAGCGCACCATTGAGATCGACGTTGCACGCGTGCTGACGTGATCGCAGGCTTCATATTCTGCGACGGGCAATCCCATCAGAGCATCCAAATCCGACATCAGGCGTGCGCCTATGGTTTGGGTGTGACCCCGCAACGTATCGTCCTGACGTGCTAAACACTTCTCTTCCAAATGTGCGTTCAGATCATCAAAGCTGTCATAGCGAGGTGCGGGAACCATGAAGTTGCGGCGGGTGTATCCAACCATGCCCTCAACGTTGCCTTTATCGTTCCCTCGCGCGGGTCTGCCAAACTTGTCATCAAACAAGTAATGCGACTGCAGTTCCGTAAACCGACGTGTGCGGATGCGCGTCTTATCCCCGAGTATCCGAGCCACGGCGATCTTGGTATTGTCGTAGAGAATGGATTGCGGAATGCCGCCAAAGAATGCAAAGGCGGACACATGGCCATCGCAAAACGCCTCGGTTGTCTCAGCTGGATATCCCTTCACAAACACCGCATCAGAATGTGGCAAGCTCATCACGAAGAAGTGGATCTTGCATTCCACGCCACCGATCACGCCCAGCGTCTCACCAAAATCAACCTGCGCATGGCCCGGCCGATGCGACAACGGCACAAACACCTCTTTGGTGCGCCGTTTTTGCTCGCGCACGTAATAGGTCACCGTGGTCAGGCTGCCGGCATATCCATGCTCATCGCGCAGCCGTTCAAAGATGCGCTTGGCCGTGTGTCGCTGCTTTTTGATCAGGGCTTTGTCTGTGCGCAGTATCTCATCGACCACACCAACATAACCATCAAGCGTTGGCCGCCGAGGCGCTTCCGACCGACGATACCCAGGCGGAAGTTCATGGCGCAGCATCTTCGCGATCGTCTTACGATCTTTGTTCTCTAATCTGTCAATGCGTGTTTCCTGAGTTTCCTGCTTTTGATGTCAGAGGTTGCCTTTGTTCTCTTCGAACTCTGAGGTTCATGATGGGGTTGGCTGGGTGTGGGTCGGCAATGTTGAAACCGCAATCATACCGTTGGTCTTGGCTGTTGCTACAGAATCGGCGCCGTGTCTCACGCCCTCCCTCGGGCATCGTCCCAGATGGGAACTTTGATTTAGGAATCCTCGTTGTCGCCTCGTAAGCCTTACGCGGACTGGAAGTCAGTTTTGTCTCGCATAATGGCATGAAGTATGATTGCCAGACGACGCGCCAGAGCCACTCGGGCCTTTCTCATCGTTGAGCGCGCACCGATTGCGAGGGCCCATGTCTTCAATTTGAGCGGAGCGGCATACCGCGTCAGCATCACATTGGCGGCCTCATAGAGAAGCGTTCTGACGCGCACGTCGCCCCGCTTTGAGATGCTGCCCGTGTAGTCGATTTCACCAGATTGATGCCGTCGCGGCACCAGTCCAAGATACGCCCCCACATCACGCGATTTCCTGAAACGCGACGGATCATCAATTGCTGCGGCAAAGGCCAATGCTGTGATCGGACCGACCCCTGGTACCGTCATAAGGCGCTGGCAGACTTCGGATTTGCGGGTCATCTTTTTGATGTCGCCATCAATGGCTGCAACCGCCGCGAGGATTGCTTCGCGTGCTGCGAACAGTCCGCAAATTGCGGCATGGAGGCCAGGCACTCCATCGCTAACTTTTAGCGCCGCGTTTTTGAATGCCGGAGACAAAGCTCGTGGCAGCCGCACGCCGAAGACGACGACCAGACCGCGGATCTGATTGTCGAGCGTCACACGCTGTCCGACCAGCTTCTTGCGGGCTGCGATCAGCGACCGGATTGCGTGCGCTGACAGTGATTTGACATGGGTCGGCTTGTAGAATCCCGTCCGCGCCAGGTGTGCCAAACCGCGGGCATCATTGCGGTCCGTCTTGTGGCCGGCCAGAGATTTAAGGGCCTGATATGCTTGCCTGCTCTCGATGCAAACAACCGGGACACCAAGCTCCGTCAGCCCATGGTAAAGCATTGGTGCCATCCGTCCCGTTTCAAATACAACTTTGGCACATGGTGGTCCAGAAGCGAGGAAGTCAGCGATCGCTTTTGGTGTTGAGCTCGCTTTTCCTTCACGAATAAGGGCCCCTTCACGATCCAGAATGCAGATATGCGTCTCTTCCATGGACACATCCAAACCAGCAAAATATTCCATTGGTCAGTCTCCTTTTCAATTGCATGTGCATCCAGAATAACAGGGGTAACTGAGTGCTGATCCTGATTACGCCATGTTGAAAAACCGCGCCGCTTCTCGGCCAGACATACCGTCCTTCAAACAAGCACGGCGCACACGACTATAAATATCCACAGAATACATCTCCCGCCCTCCGAATAAACGAAGGGCACAAACTGGCGGACTTTTACTCCGCTACAACTGCGATATGCAGCCGCTTCTGTGGCCCAATATTGCTCCGCGTTTTACACCTTCATTGAAGATCACAAAATGGTCCATGGGGTCGAGCCGGTCTGCAGGGTACTGCCGATTGCCCCTTCCACTTTCTATGCTCATGCAGCCATTGCCCGTGATCCTGGTCTGGCGTCAGACCGAGCCAAACAGGACGCGATAGATCGAAGGAAGATTGAGGATGCCTTCGATGATAGCGGCAAGCGATACGGCGCGCGGAAAATCTGGCATGAGTTGCGCCGGAACAATCACGACATCGCGCGCTGCACAGTGGAACGTCTGATGAAAGCTATGGAAATACAGGGTGTTGTACGGGGTCAAAAGCCAGTCACGACCAACCCGGATACGTCCCGGCCGTGCCCGGACGATAAGGTCAATCGCGACTTCACAGCAAGCATGCCGAACCAGCTTTGGGTCAGTGATTTCACCTATGTCTCAAGCTGGCAGGGCATGGTTTACGTCGCATTCGTGATTGATGTCTTTGCTCGCTGCATCGTGGGCTGGCGTGTCTCAACGTCCATGACAACAGGATTTGTCCTGGATGCCCTGAACCAGGCAATCTGTCAGCGGGCTCCATCCGGGGCGAACAACCTGATCCACCACAGCGATCGGGGCAGCCAATACCTGTCGATAAAGTACACCGAACGGCTGGTCGAAGCAGGCATCGACCCATCCGTCGGCAGCGTTGGCGACAGTTATGACAATGCTCTGGCAGAAAGCACAATCGGTCTGTTCAAAACTGAGGTCATCGACTTCATGGGGCCCTGGAAATCCGTCGGGCAGATCGAATGGGAAACCCTGAAGTGGGTGAACTGGTACAACACAAAACGCCTGCACAGCAAAATCGGATACATCACGCCGCAAGAAGCGGAGGAGAACTTCTATGAAGCCTTGAACGCCACAGAAAAAGCAGCCTAATATTTGAACCAACAACTCTCCGGTAAACCCGGGGCGGTTCACATATGAGTGTCGTGGTAAGCAATACCCGCTGATCAATTCTACAACTCAGGCTCAATCATGAGTGGTGGTGCGTATCATCAGGGCGGTGATGCTACGGCCATATCCAACGTGGCCAAGACACACTTTGGCGGTAGCTACAGCCAGATGTGTCAAGGGCGGCGCAAAATTGGGCCAGTGAGGCGGCGTAAAAGTAGGCCACTTGAGGCGATGATCGGCGGTTTGTTTGAGGGGTGCGCCCCAGGACCGGCGGCTCGTCACAAAGCAAGCGGGTTCCAGGGCGCATTGCCCCTATGGGGGCAATTTCTGGTCAGTGTTTTTGGGTGGCTTTTCGGCTTTGGCACAGCCGATAGTATCCGTCTTGATCAAGGAGAATTTTGCGACCATTCGCGGTCAGCCTTGACAAGCGCATTTGCCATCTTGATCAGTTTTCTCATGAGCGCGGTGAGAGCGACTTTGGCAGGCTTCCCGGCTGCCATCATGGCCTGGTATTTCCTTGCGAGGTCAGGGTTGTGGCGTGCCGCGACGAGAGCCGGCATGTAAAGAGCGTCGCGCAGGAATTTACGACCGCCCTGAATGAAGGCCTTGCCGCGCCATTGCCCGGACTGTCGCGTCATGGGTGCGAGGCCCGCCGGACTGGCTGCCTTCCTGCGGTCCAGTGTTCCAATCTCTGGAAATTCGACCAGGATGGCGACGGCAGCGACCTCGCCGATGCCGGGAATGGAGCGGAGAATATCATGTGCGCGCGCCCTTTTCCGACAATCACGCAGACGCGTCCCGAGTTCATCGTCAAGAGCCGCGATCTGGCGTTTGACCTGCGTCAGGCGTGCTTTTGTCTGGCGGCGTGTGAACGCCAGAGTCTGTGTTTTCACACGGTTCAACAGCCGGGTTCTGTCCTTGACCAGGGCCATCCGCGCGATCTGCAACTCTTTGAGTTCACGTTCATTCCTGTTGTAAGGCCTGTCCGGTACCGGATCGAACGCCGAACCCATCGTGGCCAGGATGCGCGCGTCAACGGCATCTGTTTTGGCACGCGTTCCATGCGCCTGGGCAAAGCGGCGGGCCTGTAGTGGATTGATCTTCACCAGAGGCAATTTGCCTGGGAACGTCTTCTCAAAGGAGGCATGGTAAGCACCCGTTGGTTCAAAGACCACGATTTGT
This sequence comes from Roseovarius sp., assembly GCA_965207105.1. Classification (GTDB taxonomy): domain Bacteria; phylum Pseudomonadota; class Alphaproteobacteria; order Rhodobacterales; family Rhodobacteraceae; genus Roseovarius. Next base: position 22,808 of record CBDBLS010000049.1, read on the forward strand.
GGCTGTTCGCTCCCGATCCAGCGCCTGAGCGCGCGAAAGCCGGAAGCGGTGTTGTCGAATTGGGCATGTTGTCCTGTCTTGATCCGATGCACATCCAAATGCGCTTTGGAGATGTCGATCCCGATGCTGTCCTTCATTATCTTCGATGTCCTGTGCCTGTCGTGCAGAGCCAGCAGCTGCTGCGTATCCGTTCAGGCCTCATGCGAAGACGGTGGCTGATCAAACTATCAAACGGTTCATTACAACCAGGCCCCTCACGATCCAGCGACCGTCGAAGCCAGTCACGCCATATATGGCGTGACTGGCTTCGACTCAAACTTCGCATGAAACCCGGGGAAAGTCATAAGACAAGCTTTCACCGTTCATCTCCAGGATTGAGACGTGGTGTGTAAGCCGGTCGAGCAACGCACCGGTGAGGCGTTCGGATCCGAAGGTCTCGGTCCATTCCTCGAAGGGCAGATTGCTGGTGATCAGGGTTGAGGATCGCTCGTAGCGTTGCGAGACCAGTTCGAACAACAGTTCCGCGCCAGTCTTGCTGAGGGGCACGAAGCCCAATTCGTCGACGATTAGCAGCTTTGGGGCCAGCATCTGCTTTTGTAAGCGTAGCAGGCGTTTCTCATCGCGTGCTTCGATCAACTCATGGACCAGTGCTGCGGCTGTGATGAAGCGAACGGGCAGCCCTCTTTGGCAGGCAGCCAGGCCAAGGCCGAGAGCGACATGGGTTTTGCCGGTTCCCGACGGGCCGAGCGCGATGACGTTCTCCTTGCGCTCGATCCATTCACAGCGCGCCAGTTCCAGCACCATCATCTTGTTCAGACTGGGGATGGCCGTAAAGTCGAAGCTGTCCAGGCTCTTTGGCGCAGGGAACTTTGCCGCTTTGATCCGGCGTTCCACCATGCGCCGTTCCCGGTCGATCAGTTCCAGCTCGATCAGGCGGCTCAGATAAGGCACGTGCCCCTTGTTCTCGGCAGCGCATTGCCGAGCCTGCTTCTCATACTCGCGCAACACCGTGGGCAGCTTGAGCTTCTTGAGGTGATCGGCCAACAAAACATTGGGGGTCTCACTCATGATGCGCTCTCCGACAGCAGCGCCATATAGCTTGAGGCCTGCGTGGTCTGTACCGTTGCGCGCGGCAGATAGGGATAGAGCGACAGGTCAAGCCGTGCCGGGCGACGTTCCACCTGGCACAGCACCAAATGCTTGATCGCGTCAAAGGCGATCGCCCGATTTTGCAGCGCCACGCGCACCGCCGCGCACAGAACTGGCAGATCAAAGCTTTCCAGGAGCCGTAGAACCTGGACGAACTCACGTCGTCCCTGTCGGGCCTGACGCGCCTCCATCAAGCGGCGCAAGGTTTGCAACTCTTCAGGCATCTCCCAATCGGCCAAGGGCGCGGCCTGATCCAAAGCACCGGGCTTTCTCTCCAGAAGCGCAAAGTAATGCACCGGATTGAACACCATCTGTTCCCGTTCGGAGCAGCGGGGATGGCGGGCAATGATCTCGCACCCACAGCCGATCTCCACCACATCAACAAAGGCGCGGATCGTCACATCGCGGAAGCCATAGGTGCTGGGGACCGAGTAGTCGTTGGTCTTGTAGCGCACCAGGGATTGTGAACTGACCCGGCCAGTCGCTTTGGCGCAGGCCTCATAGGCTGCGCCTGGCAGCGGTGACATCGCCGTAAGATCGCTTTGGAGGCGTTCGCCAATCGTCTCCGTGTGGCCATGCAGGACTGCAGATTGTCGCTTGCGGCATTGCTCTTCCAGCCAGGCGTTGAAGCTCTCGATGTCGGGGAACTCCGGCAGCGGCACCATCATGTTGCGCCGCGACCAGCCAACCAGACCTTCCACGTTGCCTTTATCGTTGCCCTTGCCTGGGCGGCCATAACGATCATCAAACAGGTAGTGCGACAGCATCTCTGTAAACATCTGCGTCCGACGACGACGGCCATCCGCCTCGATCTTCGCAACCAAACAGCTGTCGTTGTCATACACCACCGACAGCGGCACCGCGCCAAAGAAGCCAAAGGCATGAACATGCCCGTCCATCCAAGCCTCGGATGTCGCCGCGTGACAGGCCCGGATATAGCAGGCATCGCTTTGGGGCAGATCGAAAGCAAAGAAGTGGACCTTCTGCTGAACGCCGCCCGGAACAACAACGGCCTCGCCAAAGTCCGCCTGGCCGTGTCCCGCTGGATGCGCCAGCGGAATGAACATCTCACGCGCCTTTTGACGATGGGAGCGAACGTAATCTTTCACCGTCGTATAGCCCGCCCGTGAACCCTTTCTCCACACAAAGCCGATCATAGATCCGCTTCGCCGTATGCCGCTGCTTCTTCGGGCGCTCCGGATCCGTCAGCAGCCACGCATCAATCGTCTCCGTGAAGCCGTCCAGCTTCGGCCGACGCACAGCCTGCTCACGGCGATACCCCGGCGGCACTGCAAACGCGCACATCCTGTCAACCGTTCCGTGCGCCAAGACGAAATCCCGCGCAATCGACCGCTTGCTGCGATCGTCATCAAAATGCGCCCGACGCACCTGCAAATAAACTTCCACAGTGTAAATCCTCCAGCCCTCCCTGCTCAAACAGTCAGGACAAAAAGTGGACGACTTTTGCGCCGCCCGCACCGGTGAAATACCGGCGCTACTGTGGCCTGATTTTGCACCGCCCTATACAGATCTGGGTTTCCTGGAGCTTGAGGCCGTGTTTCTCGATCTGTCGGCAAACCTCGGCGAGAAGATCATCATAGACACCAGCGTGAACCAATGCATTGCGAAATCGACAGTGGGTGGTCTCATCTGGCACAGGGCCACGTAGATCAAGCCCGCAAAACAGCATGAAATCCAGCCGGACCTTTAAGGCACGTTCAAGCTTCGGGTCCGACAAGCTATGCCACTGACCCACAAATAGGCACTTGAACAAAACAAGAGGTGTATAGGCGGAAGGACCCAAACCAGGCCGTCCAGGACCGCGGTTCAGAATGGCGGAAAACTCACCCCAGTCCAAAAGCGCATCGATCTTGAAAAGCGGGTCTTCAAATCCAATCCGATCCGTCGCTTCACGTAAAAACAGGTCCATATCGCCATCCAAATCCGATTGGCCTAAAGATATCAAAATCTAAAGTTTGGCGGAACCCTGAATTATGCAGAGGTCTTTATGAAGACATCCTCGAAAAATGCGCCCAGGCCTGGAACTTCTTTGCGAACGACCCTGACCGCATAACTTCAATCACAGATCGAGAATGCATAAAGGTCAATTAATTGGGCCGTTGGTATGACACCTTCACAGCAATTTCCAGATGACAACAGCACTCCTCGATCGGCTCACTCACCGCTGCCACATCCTCGAGACTGGCAACGACAGCTACCGCTTCAAAGCCAGTTCAGAGGCTGCAAGGAAAACCACAAAGGAGGCCACCACATTGACCAAAACGTAACTGCTGATAAAAAATAAAGGCGGGTCAAATCTCGGTGACAATACCGGGTCAGTTCTCAATGACATTCAACAATCTTCACCCACACTGTCTTCTGTCGCTGCCAGTGAAGCAGATGCCTCTGATCCCCCCGAAAGCACGGCTTCGGCCTGTTGCCGCTGCACCGGGCTGGGCTGGGCTATCCCGGACAGCCAGTCCTGAAACTGCCTGTGATCCATGGTGATCTTTCCCTCTATTGCAAAAGGAACATAGCATGAACGCATACGACTTGTAAACTGAGCCAAGATCAAAAAGACCTCACGAAGGCACTCAGGGCTTGAGGTCCAGACCCAGACCAGCGTTGACGAACGCGGTGGTGTAGGACGCGGTGATGTCAAAACCATCCGCGATCACCCCCGCATTCACCATTTTGGCATAGAAATCGGCCATCCGCGCGTCGGTCATGGCCCCGATGCCCAACTCAGCAGTATCGCCGCTGTCCACGATGCCTTCTTCCAGCATCCTGGATATCGCGAAGTCGATCTTGTCTTGTGACATGTCCGGGTTTGCCGACAGGATCAGTGCATCGGCGGCAGAATTGTCGCCATACAGGTAGTTGTACCAGCCAGTGATCGACCCCTCGACGAAACACTTCACGACCTCTGGTTTCCCGGAGATCGTCGCAGGCGTCGCCTGAACGGTTGTCGAATAGGCGCTAAAGCCCGCATCGGCGATCAGCCAGACATCTGGAACCATGCCGGTTTTGACCGTAATGGCATAGGGTTCGGAGGACAGATACCCCTGCATGGCTGCCTCTTCGTTCACAAGAAACGGGGCCGCGCTGAAAGTGTAGGGTTGGCGTTGGGCATCAGTGAACCCGTGCGCGGCTTTCATCCATTCATAATAAAGTGCGCCGGTCTGCACGATCATGGTGAGTTCCCTAAGCCCTTCAAAACTTGAGACTTTGCCGGGATGGGAAATAATCACCTGCGGGTCTTTTTGGAACGCGGCCATCACGTTGACGATGGGCAGCCCTTGTTCGATAGCGAAAAACGCGTCAAGCGTGCCCCCCATGTAGAAATCAATGCGCCCGGCAACCATTAAAGCCTGGTTGTTGACCTGTGGGCCACCGGGCACAATCGTTACGTCCAGCCCGCAAGCGGCATAGGTGCCATCAGCCGCGGATTGATAAAACCCGCCATGTTCGGCCTGGGGAACCCAGTTGGTCCCAAAGGTAACTTCGGTGTTTTGCGCGACCGCCGCGCCAGCAAGTGAACTGGCAGCGAAGATACAGACGAGAGCCGTGGCACGGCGTTTGATATTGGCAGGCATTTGATACTCCCATGCAAAGTGTTGTTTATGATCGAAGGGCAAGTGGCCCCGATTTCAAAGGTGGCCATTTTGCGCACGACCTGCGGCCAAAGGCAATGCCCAAATCTGTGGCGCATGCGGCACCCGTTGCCGCCTGATGACAGTCGTCACCAACTTTTGGGCATGACTTCTGCGTCATCGCGCTCGCGTATCACCCGGCCACCCCGCCCGGAACCCGCACCCTCCGGATGATCCATTAAACTCGCACCGCATCGTTGTCACCATCCTGATTGATATCGAAAATGCCGCGATCAGGACAGCGAAACCGGCGGTTTATCCGGGGAGTGTGGGTGAAGATCACTCCGGCCTGAATATCCGAAATGGATGATGAAATACGCCGGTAGAGACTTTCGGGTATCCGGGGGGTATTTCCGCCCGGGTAAAGCGTCTCTGTCCGAAACACTGATTTTTAACCCACTGATAACACGGCATAAAACCGCTCCAGATCTGCAGGGGAGAAAACCGGCAGTGTGGCTGGCTGTGCAGTCGGTGTGCTGCTAACCGGTCTCTCCCGGATTTCTCCGGAAATTCAGGAAAAAATACAGGGGAAAAATTGCCGGGGCGCCGGGCCGTCTCTGTGGCCGTCTCTGTGGCAGGGTGCAGGCCCGCAATTTCCTGCCGGACTCCTGTTCCTGTGTGGAACCGGCCTGCGGTCGGCGGGCGGGAAACGGGTATTGCCAGGGTGTTGGCAACCGGCCCGACCGGCGTCAGCCGCGCCTGTGCAGGCCGGACATCCCCGGTCGCCGGTTCACACCGCGCCCCGCTTGCCTCCCGGCGGACCATCCCTGCATAAAACCGCAGACTGAACCGGACCGCCGCGCCGGTCTTCCTGACCGGAAACGCAGGGACCAGGGCACCGGTCAGGACGGCGGGCAGGGCAGGGCTGTCCGTGGTGTCGTTCCCGGCCTTCCCTGCGGTGGCGTTACAGGGTGGACCGGTCCGGCACATGTCAATCCGGTCATCAGCCACCGGCATCCCGACATCTGTCCGGATGAAACCCGGGGTCGCGCAATTCCCCCGGCCCGGAGCAGGTCTCCGTCCCGGCCCGCATGTTCGGCCAGGCTCTTGTCAGCAACAATATACGCGGGGCGCCGCTCATCCGGGAGACCGGGCAGCCGGATGCAGGGCGCGGGATCCATGCCCGTCTCCCGCGCCGTCGGCACACGGTCCTGCCCCGGCAATAACGGTGTTGCCCCCGGCGAACAGGACGGGACCGGTAAAACCGGGTCCCCTGATCGACGCCGCGATCTGCCGGACCTGATGCGCAGAACGGGTGCGGGAATTCCGTGCGCAGGGCACGGGGTTTCAGGGCACGGGGACATCCGTCGGCAGCTGCCCGATCCCCGGACTGCGGGCAGGACCGGAGCGCGTCCCGTCGCGCGAAGGTTTTTTTGCCGCTGGCCATGCCGGACCTCCCGACGATTTTTTCACCGCCGGTATCGCGCAAATTCCGGCGCGACCCCTTCGGCGGTTTTCCCGCGCGTTTCAGGGGGGCATTTCGTTTCGGAAAAATACCCATTTCGTTTCAGATTTCAGTCGGGAAAAATTTGATCAATGGAGTCAATGTGTTGCCGGGCACGAAAATCTGAAACGAAACGAAATGCAAAAAAATCGGCACGCAGAAGTAGGCAAGTGCGGCACATAACACCCACAAGCCGTCCCCGCCGGGAAGGACCCGTGATTTCCGAACACCGGGAGGGGTGCCTGGCGACAACCAACATGCCGTTGGCAAGGCGTTCCATTCGTTCCCGGCGGCGCGCCGCAGCCTCTTTCGGGGGGGCGATGATACCCCGATATCAGCGGGCGAGCAAAATCTGTACAATTGGGCGGATCAGATTGCAGGCACTGGCGTCCTTAGCACCCTTCAATTTATCCACACCTCCCGGAGGTTGTGTATTTTGGCAAAGCCCGCGCGAGACCGCCGGATGGTGCGCAGGCCTGCCCTGAAGAGGGAACACAGGGATCGCCGGGCTTTCCGGACCCCCTTTTTTCGCCGCGTTGCGCGACAGGGTGTTCTTCTTTTGCTCCGGTTGAAACGGCCCGGTACACAGCGATTGCCGGAACCGGTATGAGCCGCTCCAGGCGATCCGGCCTTTTGATCCGGCTTCGGGTGATGCCAAAGCCCCGGGTTTTGAAGCCGAAGAACAGTGCCTCGATGCTCCGGAGCACCCCATGGTCGGGAACCCTGTATTCGGACGGGGCTGCGTTCATGGCGATGATCCATGGTTCCCTGTGACCTTCTTCGTGGAGCACGCCAATGGCGGAGAAGACACCTGTCCCGTAAAGCTTTGCGTTTACAATGCCTTCCGGTATCAACCCGGCAATTTCCCGGGTCAGCGGTTCGCCCCCCTGATGCTGCAGCGTGATATTGCCCTTCATGCGAAGCCGATAGTCCCGGCCGACCCCCTGACACCATCCGGTCAGGCGGGCGGTCCCGCAGAACCGATCTCCGGTCAACAAAACGCACGGGCCTTCAGGCAACCAGGGGCGAATACTTTCCAGAAGCCCGTATTGCACACGCCACCCGATTGCCCCTTTGGTCCGGCGCACACGCCAGGCTACAGGCAAGGCGCGGTCTCGCATCCGCACCGATACCATCAAGGCTTCGTGACCCTTGTTGACCTGGCTTTGGTCAGGAGCAGGCACAATTGTCTCTCCGGCATCATGCAGGCGGCGAAAAAGCTCCCCCGCGCAAGCACACATCACCTCATCGGCATCGATACGGGAATTACTCAAAACCCGTGAAATGTACTGATACCGGTGGTCCACCGAGCCGGTATTGCGCGGCAAGGCGGCTGCATTTTCCATCAAATTGACGCCCTGCGTATTCAAAACCACACTTGCGATCAGCGACAAACCTTCACCGCGTGACTTGTGATAACCGGGTAAACGGTCGACAAAGTCTGCCTGGACCTTCGAATAAAGTTCAGAAAAACAATTGGTTATCGCCACGACAGCCTCCGGTATCAACAGTGGAGACTCCTTGAATCATACAAAACCGCAAAATGTCAAATCACACGGAGAATCTTGAAGGGTGGTAAGCCGAACTCCCGCAGGTCTCGACAATTTGCCGGATATCTGGTTTTTGTGAGGTTACCCTCGCCCTGTCCGGGAATACCAATCTACATGAAGACAATTGCCCAAAATCCTATACTGCGGATGCCGGTTTCGGTCCTCGCGGCGCTTTCCGGCGCTTGCGGTCTGGCCTATGAAATCCTCTTCATCCGGCTGTTTTCAAATTACTTCGGCGACAGCTTTGTGATCACCGGTGTGACGTTGAGCGCTGTGTTTCTGGGTATGTCCTTCGGGGCCTGGCAAAGCCTGAGTTTCCTGCGCTGCCTGGCCTTCATTGAGATTGCAGTTGGGGTTTATGCATTTGCCGCCGCCACGGCGTTTTCCAATTGGGGTTTTGAAATCGCGGCACTTGGGGCAACCCCATGGATAAATGCCGCCAAACTCGCACTGCTGCTGGGATTGCCCGCTTTCCTGATTGGCACCTGTGTGCCGCTCTTCTCAGCCTATGCCAGTGAGGCGCGGCAAGATGATACCGGAACATTTCCGCGCATCTACGGACTTTATAATATCGGGGCTTTTGCGAGCGTTCTGGTTATTGAATTTGCCTTGTTCCGGTCTCTGGGCTTACAGATCACTTGCTGTATAATCGGGTGCCTCAATCTGTTCCTTGGTGGCGTACTGCTTGTCGGGTACCGACCGCCAGGGCTGACGATGGGCCGTACTGCCAAATCTGCTATCGATTGGCGTGTTGCGCTGCCGCTGTTTCTGGCGAGCTTTGCCAGCGGTGTGTTTCAGTTATTTGTGTTGCGCCTGTCGTTTTCGATCTTCGGGCCTTTGCATGAGAATTTCGCGATCATCCTGGCCTCGGCCATTGCGGGTGTGGCAATTGGCTCCTGGCTGGCATTGCGCCGGAGGCTCCGATTTTCCGATGTTTTTTTCTGGTTGGCGCTGCTGATGCCGACGTTCTTGGTCTTTGTGCCAGCCTTGGTGCAGGGCTGGTCTTCACTGGCTGGTTTTGAGCTTGGTGACCGAGGAGAGCTTTTTGCCAAGGCATTCTTACTGGCAGGGTTTCCTCTGCCGCTCTTTATTCTGTTCGGCGCGCTTGTTCCCTTGGCGGTCGCTGTGCATGAACACAACGAGGTACATGTTTCGGGGCGACTTCTGGCGATCTCCAGTCTGGGCAATGGCCTGGGTGCGCTGGCGATGTTCCTGTTGCTCCATCGCATGCTCGAATTGCCGCAGATCGGAATTGGCCTTGCCGGAGTTGTGCTGATCTCGGGCGTGTTTGCCTCTGGTAAGCTACCGGAATCTTCTCAGATGCTGAAAGGTGCGGTGGTCGCCGTCGCCCTGATCTTTGCGGGTGTCGAGTCCTGGCCACATGTCGAGTTGCTTTTGGGCTATCGCATTCTGGCTCAACCAGATCGGTTGGAAGATCGCGTCCGTAATTTTGAGACTGCGGCCACCTACAAAGCCTATGATCAAAGCGCGTCGATCTTGTCGTTTCGGGACGGGGGTCGATCTTTGGTGTTTAACGGATACCATAGCCTGAGCTTTGGCCCCGGTGGCAAATCCGACCTGCATGAAACCATAGTCGGGGCGACACCTGCGCTCTTCGTTGAAAACACCGACAGAGCATTGGTTCTTGGCCTTGGAACCGGGATTTCCGCTGGCGCATCCGCAAGGGTGTTTGAGCAAACGAATATCGTCGAGATCAATCCCGCAATCCTGAACATCCCAGGGCATTTTGAACGGGAAAACCATAATGTTATGTCCCGCCCCAATGCGGAGGTCGTTCTGCAGGACGGGATATCAGCGCTACTCGGTTCAGACGCGGAGTACGATGCCATCATCAACACGGTGACCAGCCCCAAATACTATGCAGCGTCAAAACTCTATACGGCGGAATTTCTGGCTCTGGCGAAATCGCGCCTGACGGAACGCGGTGTTTATTCCACCTGGTTTGATCTTAATATCGACCGGGATGGCATTGCCGTTATGCTCAATACGCTGGAATCAAGCTTTGAACACTGCCGGTATTTCGTGATGACGGCGTCATATTTCAACGCGGTTTGTGCTGACCATCCGCTGATTTATCAATCAAGGTCGGCCCTGCGCGCACGTGTTGAAGGACAGGGTTTTGACGAAGCGTTTGAGAAGCAAGGCTTCTCGCAGGGATTTAGCGAGACGCTGAGCGCGCTGGAAGTGTCGTTCGACGCGGCCTATTTTGATCGTAGCGGTCCTTGGATAAACACGCTGGATCGCCCGCTCATCGAATTTGTCGTGGCGCGCAATGCCGACAAACAGGCAACGACAGAGGCTTTGTCGCAAGTGCTTGTGGCCAATATCGAACGGCAAAGGCAGTTTTCCGGAGGTCGGCAGTTCTGGAAAGAGAACTGCCGTGTCATTGCGCGGATGAGTTATCTGGAAGTCAGCGGTTGTGAGTGAGGCAAAACAAGATTTGCAGGAGTATATAATGACCGATGCAGTTCTCTAATCTGTCAATGCGTGTTTCCTGAGTTTCCTGCTTTTGATGTCAGAGGTTGCCTTTGTTCTCTTCGAACTCTGAGGTTCATGATGGGGTTGGCTGGGTGTGGGTCGGCAATGTTGAAACCGCAATCATACCGTTGGTCTTGGCTGTTGCTACAGAATCGGCGCCGTGTCTCACGCCCTCCCTCGGGCATCGTCCCAGATGGGAACTTTGATTTAGGAATCCTCGTTGTCGCCTCGTAAGCCTTACGCGGACTGGAAGTCAGTTTTGTCTCGCATAATGGCATGAAGTATGATTGCCAGACGACGCGCCAGAGCCACTCGGGCCTTTCTCATCGTTGAGCGCGCACCGATTGCGAGGGCCCATGTCTTCAATTTGAGCGGAGCGGCATACCGCGTCAGCATCACATTGGCGGCCTCATAGAGAAGCGTTCTGACGCGCACGTCGCCCCGCTTTGAGATGCTGCCCGTGTAGTCGATTTCACCAGATTGATGCCGTCGCGGCACCAGTCCAAGATACGCCCCCACATCACGCGATTTCCTGAAACGCGACGGATCATCAATTGCTGCGGCAAAGGCCAATGCTGTGATCGGACCGACCCCTGGTACCGTCATAAGGCGCTGGCAGACTTCGGATTTGCGGGTCATCTTTTTGATGTCGCCATCAATGGCTGCAACCGCCGCGAGGATTGCTTCGCGTGCTGCGAACAGTCCGCAAATTGCGGCATGGAGGCCAGGCACTCCATCGCTAACTTTTAGCGCCGCGTTTTTGAATGCCGGAGACAAAGCTCGTGGCAGCCGCACGCCGAAGACGACGACCAGACCGCGGATCTGATTGTCGAGCGTCACACGCTGTCCGACCAGCTTCTTGCGGGCTGCGATCAGCGACCGGATTGCGTGCGCTGACAGTGATTTGACATGGGTCGGCTTGTAGAATCCCGTCCGCGCCAGGTGTGCCAAACCGCGGGCATCATTGCGGTCCGTCTTGTGGCCGGCCAGAGATTTAAGGGCCTGATATGCTTGCCTGCTCTCGATGCAAACAACCGGGACACCAAGCTCCGTCAGCCCATGGTAAAGCATTGGTGCCATCCGTCCCGTTTCAAATACAACTTTGGCACATGGTGGTCCAGAAGCGAGGAAGTCAGCGATCGCTTTTGGTGTTGAGCTCGCTTTTCCTTCACGAATAAGGGCCCCTTCACGATCCAGAATGCAGATATGCGTCTCTTCCATGGACACATCCAAACCAGCAAAATATTCCATTGGTCAGTCTCCTTTTCAATTGCATGTGCATCCAGAATAACAGGGGTAACTGAGTGCTGATCCTGATTACGCCATGTTGAAAATGCTGATTTGCCTGCAAAGCGCTACAAGGCCGGATCACGCGAAGACCTGACGTATGTTTATGACCAGTGGGCCTCTTCATATGATCGGCATGCAAAAGAGTGCAACTCGACGCAGCCAACTGCGGTTGCACAGATATGCTTGGAGCTGGTTGGCGACAGAACGGCATCTATTCTGGACGTGGGTGCCGGAACGGGGCTGATCGGTGCGGCCCTCAAGACGGCAGGTTTTCAGAACCTTTCCACGTTTGATCCTTCCGAGAAGATGCTGGCTGTGGCCAGAGCCAAGGGGCTCTGCCAATCCTATCATCTGGGATATTTGGGAGATCAGCTTTTATTCGACGATTACAGTTTCGATGCGATTGCTGTCTCGGGCATATTTACAGCAGGACATGTTGATGCCTCTGTTTTCCCAGATCTGAGCCGCATTCTCAAGGCGTCTGGGAAAAAGATATTTTCGATGAACACCAAACTGCTGGATTCTGTCAGTTGTTTCATCAAAGTGAAACGCTGAATTGGACGGTTGAGCAGGTTTCGACAGAATTTGGTATGATGGACAGCCAATACTTGACGGCGCAAGCCATTGTGGTGGCGCTGAGGAAGCTTGTTCAGGTGCCTGAGGGGATTTTTATGGGTCAAAAACTCAACATAAAGGCCTGTTTGCGCATTCTGGCTGCAGCACTGGCGATGTTCTCTGCTGTAGGTATGGGCGCATATGCGCAAGACGTGTCTCAAGACGTGTCTGAAGAACAGCGCGTAGATCATTATATGCGCCTGACGCAGGTCGATCCGCTTTATGCTTGGCCTGCGGTTGATTTGGATAACATGGAAAAGGCCATTTTAGCTTTGGAAATCTCCCGCGCGGAAATCCTTGCGTTTGCGGACCAGTATAGCGATGATCAGCGCGCGCGTATTTCCATTGCGCTTTATCCGACAGCGTATCTCACGGAAATGGTTGCTTTCGAACGTCAGCGTCGCGCACTCTCTGACGATGCAGGCAAAGACAAGCTCAACGCCTATCAAAGCCAATTGCTACGGACGATTGAGGCGCATCAATCCTATTTGTCTGATCTGCAAGCCGCTCTGAACGCGACGGCAAGCGAAGTATCGTACAAGGGACTGGAATATCATTTTGGTCGCAGCAGTTTTGCGCATTTTATCGCCGGAATTGAGGCCTGTCGCGTGGATGCCGCGCAATCACGAGAACAGGCTGAGCGGCGCTGGAAATGTCTTGGGACGGAGACGCCGGGTTGCGAAACACCCGTCTGGAGCGTGGTGCCCGGCCCGAAAGATATTGAATTTACTTTTGAAATCTTTGAACAGCCACCGGCTCGGATCACCAAAGCCATCCGGGAACACGGGCGGCTTGGTGGTAAAGCCGCTGGCCCTGGTTGGGCCATGTTGAACAAATCGGATTGTGATGCGGGCGACACGCCCGTACCGTTTCTCATCTGGGAATTCCCAACGGCTTCGGGCGTGCCTGTCTTTCGGCCCGAAGTGGTGAATGATGTCCTTGTGCACGATCATCAAATTGACGAGGACAGCAATGCCTATGAACGCATTCTCGACAGCCTGGGTATGGAAGGATTTTTGTTTCAGTCGCATACCAACCTCTATGCCTGCCCTGATGCTGCGAGAGATTCAGCAAAGCTGAGATCGATGGTCTACATCTACGAATTTGCCGGTCAGTTTGATTGGCAAGACCCGCAAACTGATGAAGAAACACCGAGCGCCGCCTTTGCACAGGTTTCAAGGGCCGCATCTACACTTCGTTCCGCACCGGTTTTGACTGAGAATGCGGTTCAGGCCTTTGTTCACGAAGTCACCAATTTATTGGCTGGGTTCGAGAGAGATGATCTGATGGCTGCTTTGGGAACGGACCGTGTCAATCGCAGAGTAAAATGGGTCCATGTCGCGGCGTAAAAATGGGCCACTTCGGTTGATGTTTTGTGGCGCTTTTGCACGCGTGCTCGTCACAAAGCTGAAGCGTGCCAAAGCGCATGCTGGCCATAAGGCCAGCATTATTCTGACTGTGATTGCGGGCTGGTTATTTTCGGTTGTTGCGACTGTGTTTGAGCCGATAGCTTTCGCCATTCATCTCGAGGATGTGGACGTGATGGGTTAAACGATCGAGTAGCGCACCGGTCAGCCGCTCAGAGCCAAAGACTTCAGTCCATTCATCGAAGGGCAGGTTCGAGGTTATGATGATGGAGCCGCGTTCATAGCATTGGGATATGACCTCGAAGAGCAGCTCTGCGCCAGATTTGCTGAGCGGTACGAAGCCCAGTTCATCAATGATCAACAGGTTCTGGCTGGTCAGTTGCTTTTGAAGGCGCTGCAATCTCCGCTCATCTTGAGCCTCGATCAGATCATGGACTAATGCCGCAGCCGTTGTGAAGCGCACCTTCAGTCCTCTTTGACATGCAGCCAGCCCAAGTCCCAGGGCGATGTGTGTCTTGCCCGTGCCTGACGGGCCGAGCGCGATGATGTTCTCCCTGCGATTAACGTAATCGCATCGTGCCAGATCCATCGTCAGGGGCTTGTTCAAGCTTGGCATGATCTTGAAGTCAAAGCTATCCAAGCTCTTGGTGCTGGGGAACTTCGCCGCTTTGATGCGCCGTTCAATCATCCGGCGTTCGCGGTCGATCAATTCCATCTCACACAGCCGCGCCAGATAGTGGATGTGATCTTTGTTCTCTGCAGCACAGAGCTGCGCCTGTTTGGCATACTCGCCTTGGAACGTTGGCAGTCGCAGTTGTTTAAGATGATGCCGTAGAAGAATCCGAGGGGCTTCGGTCATGCCGCGGTCCTTCCCATCAAGCTCATGTAACTGGATGGGCGTGTTGTGCCGACATTGGCCTTGGGCAAGTATGGATAGAAGTCCAAATCCAATCGTGGTGGCCGCTTCTCAACCCGACACAGTACAAGGTGTTTTACGGCGTCATAGCCAATTGCACCCATATCTATTGCCTGCTGGATTGCGCCTTGCACAACATCCATTTCGAAGGTCTCCAAAAGGCGCAAGACTTGAACGTATTCTCGCTTGCCCGGCTTACCCATTCTGGCTTCAAGCAGTCGGTGCAGCGTGGCAAATACATCTGGCAAATGCCAACCCTGCAAAGGCGCGGCCTGATCCAGGGCACCCACCTTTTGTTCAAGCAGGGGCAAAAAGTGCAATGGGTCAAAGACCATATCCGCTGATGTGTAGGATCGTTTGTGCCGCGCAATAATCTCATTGCCGCAGCCGATGATAACCTCATGCACAAACCCACGCACATGAACATCGTGGTGCGCATAGGCTACTGGCACCGAGTAATCATTGCTGCGATAGCGCACCATTGAGATCGACGTTGCACGCGTGCTGACGTGATCGCAGGCTTCATATTCTGCGACGGGCAATCCCATCAGAGCATCCAAATCCGACATCAGGCGTGCGCCTATGGTTTGGGTGTGACCCCGCAACGTATCGTCCTGACGTGCTAAACACTTCTCTTCCAAATGTGCGTTCAGATCATCAAAGCTGTCATAGCGAGGTGCGGGAACCATGAAGTTGCGGCGGGTGTATCCAACCATGCCCTCAACGTTGCCTTTATCGTTCCCTCGCGCGGGTCTGCCAAACTTGTCATCAAACAAGTAATGCGACTGCAGTTCCGTAAACCGACGTGTGCGGATGCGCGTCTTATCCCCGAGTATCCGAGCCACGGCGATCTTGGTATTGTCGTAGAGAATGGATTGCGGAATGCCGCCAAAGAATGCAAAGGCGGACACATGGCCATCGCAAAACGCCTCGGTTGTCTCAGCTGGATATCCCTTCACAAACACCGCATCAGAATGTGGCAAGCTCATCACGAAGAAGTGGATCTTGCATTCCACGCCACCGATCACGCCCAGCGTCTCACCAAAATCAACCTGCGCATGGCCCGGCCGATGCGACAACGGCACAAACACCTCTTTGGTGCGCCGTTTTTGCTCGCGCACGTAATAGGTCACCGTGGTCAGGCTGCCGGCATATCCATGCTCATCGCGCAGCCGTTCAAAGATGCGCTTGGCCGTGTGTCGCTGCTTTTTGATCAGGGCTTTGTCTGTGCGCAGTATCTCATCGACCACACCAACATAACCATCAAGCGTTGGCCGCCGAGGCGCTTCCGACCGACGATACCCAGGCGGAAGTTCATGGCGCAGCATCTTCGCGATCGTCTTACGATCTTTGTTCTCTAATCTGTCAATGCGTGTTTCCTGAGTTTCCTGCTTTTGATGTCAGAGGTTGCCTTTGTTCTCTTCGAACTCTGAGGTTCATGATGGGGTTGGCTGGGTGTGGGTCGGCAATGTTGAAACCGCAATCATACCGTTGGTCTTGGCTGTTGCTACAGAATCGGCGCCGTGTCTCACGCCCTCCCTCGGGCATCGTCCCAGATGGGAACTTTGATTTAGGAATCCTCGTTGTCGCCTCGTAAGCCTTACGCGGACTGGAAGTCAGTTTTGTCTCGCATAATGGCATGAAGTATGATTGCCAGACGACGCGCCAGAGCCACTCGGGCCTTTCTCATCGTTGAGCGCGCACCGATTGCGAGGGCCCATGTCTTCAATTTGAGCGGAGCGGCATACCGCGTCAGCATCACATTGGCGGCCTCATAGAGAAGCGTTCTGACGCGCACGTCGCCCCGCTTTGAGATGCTGCCCGTGTAGTCGATTTCACCAGATTGATGCCGTCGCGGCACCAGTCCAAGATACGCCCCCACATCACGCGATTTCCTGAAACGCGACGGATCATCAATTGCTGCGGCAAAGGCCAATGCTGTGATCGGACCGACCCCTGGTACCGTCATAAGGCGCTGGCAGACTTCGGATTTGCGGGTCATCTTTTTGATGTCGCCATCAATGGCTGCAACCGCCGCGAGGATTGCTTCGCGTGCTGCGAACAGTCCGCAAATTGCGGCATGGAGGCCAGGCACTCCATCGCTAACTTTTAGCGCCGCGTTTTTGAATGCCGGAGACAAAGCTCGTGGCAGCCGCACGCCGAAGACGACGACCAGACCGCGGATCTGATTGTCGAGCGTCACACGCTGTCCGACCAGCTTCTTGCGGGCTGCGATCAGCGACCGGATTGCGTGCGCTGACAGTGATTTGACATGGGTCGGCTTGTAGAATCCCGTCCGCGCCAGGTGTGCCAAACCGCGGGCATCATTGCGGTCCGTCTTGTGGCCGGCCAGAGATTTAAGGGCCTGATATGCTTGCCTGCTCTCGATGCAAACAACCGGGACACCAAGCTCCGTCAGCCCATGGTAAAGCATTGGTGCCATCCGTCCCGTTTCAAATACAACTTTGGCACATGGTGGTCCAGAAGCGAGGAAGTCAGCGATCGCTTTTGGTGTTGAGCTCGCTTTTCCTTCACGAATAAGGGCCCCTTCACGATCCAGAATGCAGATATGCGTCTCTTCCATGGACACATCCAAACCAGCAAAATATTCCATTGGTCAGTCTCCTTTTCAATTGCATGTGCATCCAGAATAACAGGGGTAACTGAGTGCTGATCCTGATTACGCCATGTTGAAAAACCGCGCCGCTTCTCGGCCAGACATACCGTCCTTCAAACAAGCACGGCGCACACGACTATAAATATCCACAGAATACATCTCCCGCCCTCCGAATAAACGAAGGGCACAAACTGGCGGACTTTTACTCCGCTACAACTGCGATATGCAGCCGCTTCTGTGGCCCAATATTGCTCCGCGTTTTACAGGACCGATTGCAACAACTGGAATCCACCGCCTTGGCCTACCGTTTGCGCACGCCGTATTTCAGCCGCGACATCATGAATCTTGTCTATGGCAATACGGCCATTGGCGATTATGTGCCTTATGCACCCTGGGAATTTCTGGAAGAGCTGCTGTTTACACGTAATGGGCCCGAGCTGCTCCTGGGTGGCAGCAACCTCAGCATCATTCGCCGGAACTATCCTCAGGTGGAGTGGCATCGAGACGAGGTGTCACCGCGCCTGCGAAGTTACGTGCATGATCTCTCCAACGTGTTTGGTGAAGAAGAGATCATTGGCATTCTGTTGAAAGGCCTCAATGCCGAATACCGGCTCGCGCGGTTTCAAAAACGGCCTTATCTCTTTGAAGACTGAGAACGCCCGCTACTCGTCCAGAAAGCGAATGCCCGGCGCTTTGGTACTGATCGGCACCTCTGGCAAAAACGTGACCTTTGGTCTGGCAAAATGTCCCGCGTTCACCATGTCACTGAGCCGTGTTGTGGCGGACAGCCGAAGCTTTTGGAGGAGCGCGTCAGCCAAGGCATTTTGAGGATCAGACACGGCCCCGCGCTGTTTGTTCGCTGGCACCACTTTGACTTCCAATGACACCTGTTGTTTGCTTCCTGAAATATGTTCCCGCACATCCACCGCCGTATAGGGTGCAAAGGTCTCGCCAAACCCCGCCACAATGGCGGTGATCTCTTCATAGCGGAGTTCCACGCCCGCAATGCGCACGAAATCAACATTGGCGCGGCCGGAAAGCTCAAAAGATATGCCGTCATGACCGCAACTGCAGCCGTCTGACCCAAGCCAATCGATGCTGTCACCGGTCTTATAGCGGATAAGCGGAAAGGCGGTTGGCACATTGATCTGTGTGACCAGTAATTCACCGTCCTGGTTTTCAGCGAAAACACCTTCCGGATTGAGATGAAAATATCCTGCTCGCTGACAATCGCACTCTGGCCCGCGTGTTCCGGTTTCCTGCCCCATCTCGCCCATGGCGTATTGGTGGAAGGGCCTGGCCAGTGGGAACATCTGCCTGAGTGCCTGCAGGGTTTGTGCTCGGGCAGGCTCACCTGTGAGTTCCAGAAAACGGATGCGCAGACGGTCTTCCGGATTATCCAACATCTGTCCGAAGAGAAGCAGCAAAGAGGGCGTTCCTGCCAGCGTGTCGGCTTGCATGGCTGCAACCAACGGCACGTGGTGCATCAGTTGTTGCGGATCACAGATGACGGTCTGCAGGCCTTCCAGACGATCATTTTCCACATGGGTGATGACATGTTGGTAGCTCCAGAGATAAATTTTGCGCCGCGCCCCGGCGCGCACCAGTTGCCGGGCCATATGGCGATAGGCGGTGGTTCTGAGATAGAACAGTGGCGGTTGGCCCGAGGTGCCACTGGTAGAGCGAATGTCGTCGACAAGGTTGATGTCGGAAGAGAGCCGCTCGAACGGCGCAAAGCGGTTCAGCGTTGCGCGCTCCAGAACGGGAAGTGCCTCAAAATCCGCAAGGCTTTTGATCTGCGGGCATTTGGCAATCCCATGGTCTGCGCAGACCCGTCGATACCAGTTGGACTGTGGGTTTTCGTAAGCAAATACCACGATGGCCTGAAGCTGAAAAATCTGGCTCATGAGGTGAGTGCCCTGGCCGGATGTGGCAGCATGCGAAGAGTGTGGTTGGCGGTTAATGTCTCGGTGGCAGTTTTGTCCTCTACAGGCGCATAACCAACGACGACAATCAGTTTCAACCGCTCAAGATGATCCGCGAAGAGGTGGCGCTCAGAGAGATAGCGTACAAGCCGAGAGGAAATCACCAGGCAATCATGCTGGATTCTATCCAGAAACATCTCCGTCCAGCCTAGATTGAACACAGTTCCAAGGCTGATCGGCATCCCGGCTTTCTGACAGGCATAGGAAAAGAAGAGATCGAGTTTTTCCTCGGGCGGGGCAAAGCAGATTGGGCGGGCGCTGCCGGCTTCTGACCATCGGGTTCGAAGTTCGGGCCAGTCCAGTTCGGATGGCGCAGCCTCTGCAATATGAAAATCCCCACCCGGCATTCGAATGGGGATTAAAACGTTTGGCAATGTCATCAGAAGAGTGTTTTCTGTTAAATCGCGCTGCCACAGCCGCTGAATTTGTAATCGCCGTCGGTATCGCCTTCAAAGCTGTTCAGCACCGAATGGTAATCGCGGTTGGCGGGTTGTTCGCAACCGGAATGCAGGGCCTTGTCCATCATTGAGATGTCTTCGGCGGTCAGATCAAGGGAATGATCATCCGAAGATTTGGCCAGAACCGGCGCGTTGCTCAAGGCCAGTGTGGCAAGACCAGCGGTCGCAAGGGTCAAGGATTTCGCGTGTTTCATATCAAACCTCGAAATAGGGCAATTCAAGTTCTGAGTGTTGTCGGGGATGACGGCCCGAGAGTCAATGGCTACCCCGCTGGCTTAGGCGCAAACCGCGTGCAGCTATTGCCGTCATAGTGGCTGTCAACCACGCGTCCCGCATTCAGTTGAGCGATATAGGTGCAGGTGAGCGTGACATTCCGGCGATTATGGCCCACCAGAATGGCCTGGCCATATTGGTTATAGGTGTAGACAGGGACAAAGTCCGTTCTGGTTTCCCTGTAGCGCCAAACGGCCTTGTCGGCAGTCCGGGCGCCCGGGGCTCCGATCCGGGAGATAACGGCGCTCAAAGGCTGTCCGTTGAATTGAGCCTCGCGTGCGGCGCGGTTTTCCGGAGTTTCGCAGGCGGTGAGTGCAAGTGCGCCTGTCAAAAGTAATATGATGGTTTTGAGACGTCTCAAATTCATGTCAGTTGGCCTTTGTTACTCTGCTGGCTGAGTTTGACCGATACGGCCGCAGAAGGATGTTTGCTCAACCCTCGGTGTGAACCAGATATAGTCATAGTCAGCCAGGTCGCCTGAGACTATATCCTGAAACGGCGTTAAAAACCCGGTGGTCTGTGCATCGGTTTCCAGAAGTGCGATGATGGAGGTTTCTCCGGGCGGCAAATGAGTGGGAATGCCTGTACTCCTTCGAATATGGGAAGCGCCGACAACCAACAAAGCGCCATGTTCCTGGTCACTCGCCGCGCGTAGCTGTTCTGCCATTTTCTGGTCGCGGGCGATTTGCAATCGTGCGAGATCCTGGGCACGGGTTTCTTCGATCAGACCACAATGGGCCTTGCTCATCTGCGTTTGATAATAGACGAAGCTTGCGTCCGCGTTCTGCGCATCGTCATTACCCGCCAGTACAATCTGTTGTTCCGCCTCCGTCAGATCGGCCCCGATGATGTCCGCTTTGGTGATGAAGGCCGCATCAAACACGGGCTGATAGTAATTCCAGGGCGGCCAGTTGCTCTCCGCCCGGTTGAGGGCCAGGCCGAGGCCAGGGGCGTATTCCGGGGAGGTCTGCCGGTAGGCAGCCACATTTCGTCTGTTCATGGCTGAGCATCTCGAAGGCGACGCCAGGGTAACGGCCCGCTTCGGCTAACGCGCCGATCAAAAACGTTTCGCGCCCCTGATGGGCATGGCGGCCATGGCGTTCTCCGATAAGGATGTAGGAGTGTTCCCGAATGCTTGCCAGCATGTCCTGAAACGCAACAAAGCGCTCTTCCGAGACGCCCCGGATATACCCTGCCAGGGGGTCATGCTGCTCAGCATGTGCAGGAGGCAGGGCTAAAGAAAATGCACAGATCAAGGCAATAAACCGCGTCATTGCAGTGCCTCCCAGGCTTCGGTGAAACCAATGAGTGAGATCGTCGGTTTCACTTCAGTTTGGGCGGCATCAAAGAATGTGATCTTCATCTCGTTGCCGCGTTTCATCGCTCTGAGCAGCTGCGAGGTGAGTTTCACACCCGCATGGCAGCCCTCGGAATTACAGATCTCAAATGGCAGAACGGTTTTTCTGTTGCCATCGATCTGATATTGCCAGCCGGTGCTCAGAAGAATGCCCGAAGGAAAACTCAGGAGTAAGGTCGGTTCGTCCCCGGCAAATGCTTTCATTTGCAGGATCAGCCGTCGGGTAGAGGGTTGCACGATAGTCTGTGACATGCGGCAGGGCCGGGCCTCATCGCAGGCGACGCGCCAGTCAGAGAAAATTTGAGCCTCACTTGCCGGTTCCCTCTGGCCCTCGACTTCAGCTACACCCTCTGACGTCTCCTGGGCAATGGCAGCCGTCAGGCCGATGGCAAAGGCCACACTCGCGATCCAGAATTCAAGCACCATAATTTCACCTTGATTGCCCGTTTGAAGTGTAAGACATGTCCTCGGGTTCTTAAAGTGTTTCGCGGAGAACCGGAACCAGAGTTTGAGGCGGAACGCCCGGAACCTTTGTGATACAGCGAGCGTTTCGAAATCAGGCTCTACGCCATCTTGATTTTGAAACGCTTTAACGGGGTTTTAAAGGTATGGGCCAGATGTATCGGGTAGAGCAATTCCACGAAACAACGCACCGGGCAAGTATTCGAATGCGCGTTCGATGCCGCTGGCTTGGCAGGGTTTTCAAAAGGCCCGGGAAAGCGAAGCGGGAGGCGGCGCTTTCGAATTCAATTGAACGTGGAAATACTCAAATCGGGATGAAGGATTGCTGCAAACCGGCGGGCTGGCCGGTGACTTCTGTTGCCTGGCCTCGCCGCGCAGTTCTTCTCACGACATTTCTGGCAGGTTTGGTCCCCTCTGTTGTCATGGCTCAATCTGTTGTTTCAGATGGTGGTTCAGCGACCAATATCACCATCGGGACTTCCGGCCTGGTCACCGTAGATATCGCGCCTGCCGATACAGCATTGATCAGCCACAACACCTATTCCAGTTTTTCTGTGCCCACGGCAGGCGTTAATCTGAACAACGGGACCGTCAATGCGGGCACGATCCTCAATGAAGTCACCTCGGCCAGTATCACCACAATCGAAGGCCCGCTGACTGTCATTGGACCAAAGGCAGATGTAATTGTCGCCAACCCCAACGGGATTACTGTCAATGGCGGGCGGTTTCAGAATACGGGCAATGTGGCTCTGACGACCGGTGTTTTGGGGCGTACAGCCAGCGATCAGATCACAACGACCGTAAGTGCGGGCGATATTTCAATCGGACCGGACGGCCTTGGCGGGACAATGGAAGAACTTGCGCTGATCTCCAAATCCCTGCGGATCAACGGCCCGCTGCATTACGATCTGCCGGATGCGGGCTCACATGTCAATATCATCACGGGCGACAGCACCGTCAGCTTTGATCGCGTTCGGGCTGGCTTTGGTCAGGATGGCAGCGGGGTTTTGCCCTGGGCATTGACCACGGATCAAGGCGGAGCCGCCACAGATGCCGTGATTGTTGATATCACCGGGAACGGTTCGCTGAATGCAGGCCGGATCAGCGTCACGGTAACAGATCAAGGCGCGGGTGTGCGCTTTGCGGGGGATCAACTGGCTTCAGCCGGTGGGTTTCGCCTAACCGGCACCGGGCAATTGGAACTGGTGGAAAGCACCATCACCGCGCAAGGCTCAGTGACTGTGACATCAGACAGTGTGGCGCTCAAATCCGGCGAAACCGCACGCGCTGAAATCACGTCTGAGGAAAGCGGTGTGACCATCGCCGCACATTCAGGCGACATTGATCTGGGTCAGGGACGGATTGCAGGCCGCCTCGTGTCGTCTGACACACTGGCGTCCTCCGGTGGCGTTACCCTGACCACCGCCGGGGACATTACATCCGTCAAAGACGGTGACCGCACTGCTGAGCTGATTTCCAATGCAGGTGATCGGGACAATCCCCGGAACGCTGGCAATGTGGTGCTGGCCGCTGATGGTGCTGTGCATTTTGACGGTCTGGGTGTGGAATCCACAGATGATTTTCGCCTGATCGCGAATGGAGCCGTGGCGTTTTCAGAGGTCACCGGCACAATTGGCGGTGATTTTCGGGTGTTTTCAAACGCCGCACTTGGCTTTGACGCGTCGACCCTGACCGCCCGGAGCGATATTCGGCTGGACGGCACGGAATTGCGGTTTGGGGCAGACGATATGACCCAGGCGCGGACAGAGCTTCTGGCGGTCGATGGCGGGTTTGCCATGCGCTCGACCAGCGGCGATATTCTGAACTTCGGAAGCCTGCTTCAGGGGCGGACAAGGGCCTCGGATGATGCGGAGTCCCGTGGAGGGATGACGATCTACTCTGCCGGTCAGTTTGTGAACCGCAGCCTCTCGGTGGATCGTCTGGCCGTTGCATTTGGCGAGGTCGATGATCTTTATGTGGAAACCGCAGGAGACATTCGCAATGAAACCGGACGGCTTTTCTCCAACAATGGCCTCACCATTGACGCGGGCGGTGATATTCTCAATGAAACAATCTTCACCGCCGGGACCCGGCCGTTGACCATTCAGCGCATCAGGGGCCGCCGCTTCGCCGGTTCGCTTTTTCTGAAACGCAAACGCAGCACGATCGTATCCGGCGACTTTGGCGATCAGGCCATCGCGGGCGAGCAATCCTTCATTCTGGGCGTGGGCGATGTCAGCCTCAGTGCCCGGAACATTCGCAGCACCGGCGCTGATATCACCGGGGCCAATGTCACCATCGATGCCGCCGGAGACTTCACCAATCAAGCGCGGCAAGTGGGACAGTTCAGTTTCCGTCAGCGTTGCAAATGGTTCTGCAGAACATCCGGGTCGTCTTCCCTGCGTCTCGTGGGGGGCACCGTCACGGCCTCGGACGCGCTGTCTATTGCGGCCGGAGACAAAGTGACCAGTCTCGCAGGCACGATGAGCGGCGCAACGGGGCTCACGATTACTGCGCCCCTCACCGGGCTTGTCCCGGCCTTTTCGCCCGCATTGATCGAACATCCCGCCGGATTGACCGGGTTCTTCAGCGGACGGCGAGGCTATCTCGCGCCAAACTATATCTATGGCTCTCTGCAATCGTCCGGGGGTGATATCACCATCCATGGCGATGTCGATCCGGGCCAGGCCAACACCTTCGCCCGTGGCGAAGTCGTCATCACTGGAAGGCAGATTGAATCTGCACCGCCAACACCGCCTGACCTGTTTGAACGTCGGCCCACCGGCCTTTTGTGGAATGTATTTGACTGATGCAGGCCGCACTTCGAAGCATGGTGGTTGTATTGGCCGTCACGGGCGTATGCCCGGGCTTTGCCCAGGAAGGTGATCCCGGCGAGCGTCTTTTGGAACAGCAAACCCGTCGAGAACAACTCGAAGGCCTGGCGGGTTCCCGGGCAGGGCAGGAAATCAAAACCCCGGATGTGGCAGGTGTGGTTCAGGAAGCCATCTGCTTTCCCATAGATGTCATTCATCTGACCGGCGTGAGCGTGTTCAGGGACGGCGCGTTTGATCCGCTTGTTGCGGCATTTGCAGGGCAATGCCTTGGCCAGGCCAGCATCGGCAATCTGTTGCAGCGCATTTCAGGCATCTATGCCGACAAAGGCTATATCACCACCCGTGCCTATGTGCCTGCCCAGGACATTGCGAGCCGCGAACTGACCATCGAAGTTTCGGAAGGCAGGGTCGAGGCCTTGATCTATCAGCAGGTGGATAAAGACGGCACCCCACGCCCCGGAAAACCGCGCAAGCTCAAATCCGCCATGCCATTGCAGGCAGGGGACGTGTTCCAGCTGCGCGATCTGGAGCATGGGCTGGAACAGATGAACCGGTTGCGGTCTTCGCAGGCCAATGCCAATCTCGTGGCAGGCGAAGCGTCAGGCACCAGTCGGGTGGTTGTGGCCGAGCAAAAGACCGACACCATCCGCGGGACATTCGGTCTCGACAATCGCGGCGATGAAGTGGCCGGAGAAACCCGGATCAGCCTGAACCTCGAGGCCGACGATCTGTTGGGCCTGAACGACACTTACTTCCTGTCGTATTCCGGCGCGCGCGACAGCAACGCGCTGGCTTTCAGCCTCTCCATCCCCTATCGCAAATGGCTCTTTACAGCCAATGGATCCTATTCGGAATCGCTGTCGCCGGTCTCGGCCACATCCGATCTCTTTACCCGGACTGCCAATCTCAATGTCACCGGTGAACGGCTTGTGTTTCGCGATGCGCGCTCGAAGTATTTTCTCTATGGCGGCGTGCACAGCTATTGGAATGAGCGTTTCGTCAATATAGCGGCACTCGCGCCGCAGCACCGGACAGCGCTGAGCTTCGGTCTGCGTCACGAACACCGGCGGGAAAAGGCCGTGATCGCTGCGAACACGTCGCTCACTTTCGGCGCACCTTTCCTGGGCGGGGATGAGAACGTCTCGCCGCTGACCCGTGCAACCCCCAGGTCAGGGTTTACCAAACTGGAAACACGCCTCACATACATCCGGCCCTTTGAACGCGGACGGCAACTGACGGCAACTCTGGTCGGGCAGGTGTCGGACAGCCCGCTGTTTTCCAATGAGCAGCTGTCCGTCGGCGGTTGGGAATCCGTGCGGGGTTATGCCGGGTATTCGTTCTCCGGCGACAGCGGGGCGTTTTTGCGCACTGAGCTGAGTTTTCCGGCGCAGGCGCTGGATTTCAGGGATTGGGGAAAATCCCTTGAAGGTTCCAGCCTGCCAAACCCGGTCAAAAACGCGCAAGGTGGGTTTCGTCCGTTCCTTTTTTCCGATGCAGGCTATGTCAAGGCGCGCGCAACCGGACAGTCGTCCACCATGTTCAGCGCAGGCTTTGGATTTTCCTCGCAAGTGGGTAAAACCACCCTCAATGGCGCGCTGGCCATCCCCCTCACCGATCAAAACGGGCAATCTGCCGGAAACATCCAGGCTTACCTGGGGCTGACAGTGAAGCTTTTCTAAAGGCTCAATTAGCATTGATTATGCGTGGCGTGTTACAGGCAGGATGCCTGCTGCTGCGGCAAGTATCGCGCGCGGCGTTTGGTGGCTCGGAAGGACGGCAAGGTGGAACCACCGAAGGCAGCTGTCCAGGTATTTGGTTGCGATACCCCGATGGCGGCGCGGAAAGGTCTTTAACCGCTCATGCCGACTGTTCACGGTTTGAATGTGCAATTCACCACGGACACGTTCTCCGGCGGTCCGGTTGAGACTTTCATGGCTGACGCCCATTTCTGCGGCGCAGGGCGGGTACCCGGTGCAGCCATCGGTCACCGGGAGAGCGTCCCCATCAAGACGTGGCTGCAGAACCGTTTTGAGATGTTCGGCTGTCACCGCAGGCAAGACAGCACTGATGGCGGTGCCTGATCGGCCGACCGCAACGAGGACCGGAACCTGCTCCTTCGACAATCCGCGTTTTGAGGTCTTTCCCCCGCGTTTGCGGGCTTTTCCGGAGAGATTACGGCCCCCTTTCCGGCTGCGCGGAAAGAACGTCCCGTCGGCTTCGACGATCCCGCACAGCTTGACCGCACCGACCGTTACAGCCTGAAGAAAGCGATGACGCCAACGAAAAGCTGTGGTGTCGGCCACCATACAACGCCCGTCGGACGCCTTTACCGTTTCGCCGTCGCGCAGGGAAGCTGCAAACTCTGCCCATCTGTCCCTGTGGCGCAAGCGGGCAAGCGGCGTCCCGGTCAGCGCGTTGAAGGTTTTGCGACAGCTTTTGCAAAAGAACCTCGTCAGGCCACTTGCATGGCCTCTGATGATCGCACCGCCCGAAGCGCAGTGCGGACAGATACGCCCCTCGCGAACAGTCGCCTCAGGGAGATCGATCACGCTTTCCAGCGACGAAACCCCGGCAACAAGCCGTCCGGTTTCAGCCCGTTGTTTCGATGAAAGGTCGTCGATCTCGTTGAGCCACACCAAAAAAGCCTGATGATCCATGTGCCGCACCCCATAATTTTGTTCATGTTCTGTGCTGTCACAGGTTGGCACGCATAATCAATGCTAATTGAGCCTTTCTAAATGGCGCTCGTAAAAGTGGTTTTCCTGTGTTAACCGGCCTTGGACGATTCTGGTTTGAGGGTTGGGCGGGATTCATGGGGCACATTGGTTTGCAGGATAAATGCATGCAGTATCTGGGCGGCGTATCTGCATGCCTGGTGCTTCTGTTCCCGGCCCTTCCAACCTCTGCACAGGATGTTTCCCAGATTGATCAGGGTCTTGCTGCGCTGGAAACGCAGGATTTCACGACAGCCTCAGAGCATTTCTCAGCGGCTTTTGACGACGGTCAGGCTGACGGGGCCTTTTACCTTGGTCGAATGCTGGAATTGGGCATGGGCGGCAGGCCCAGTCTCAAAGCCGCTGTGGGTCTTTATCTGGCGGGCAGCGCCAAAGGCTCGGCCCCGGCCAAAAACCGGCTGGGCGTGTTGCATATCCAGGGCAATGGCGTTTTGCAGGATTACGCGTCAGGGGCAACGCTCATTTGCGAGGCTGCGGAACTCGGTGACGCAAATGGGGCTTACAACTGCGGCAGTCTCATGCTTGAGGGCCGTGGCGTGGGGCAGGATGAGGCGCGGGCCCATGACCTCTTTCGCCAGGCGGCGGACCTGGGCCATCCCGGGGCCAGGAACGAATATGCCAATGCCCTGATTGAAGGCAAGTATGTCGAGCAGGACATCGCAGGCGCGGTGCGGCTTTTCCAGCAGACGGCCGCCTCGGGCAATCCGGTGGGGCTCTATGCGCTTGGTCAGGCTTTTGCTGCCGGGCTTGGCGTGGATCAGGATTTGGTAAAGGCGCATGGCTATTTCAACATCGCAGCGGCTCTCGATCATCCGCAGGCGGCGGGTGCGCGGGCCGCGCTGGAGAAGGATATGTCATCTGAAGACGTGACGCTGGCACAGCAACGCGCCAAAGCCTGGCGACCCCGGCAAACTGCGGCAGAGTACGCGGAAACGGAATAGGGATCAGGAGATGTTTGGTTTGAGCACGGGCGCATCGAGGAAACTCGGCAAAACGCTGCATGGTTTTGTTACGATCCTTTCATCGGTATCCATCATTGTCAGTTCTGTCTCTGCGTCTTACGGCCAACAGATCATAGTCGATCCCTCTGCGCCGGGGACGTCGTTCCTGCAGACGGGCAACGGCACGCCGCAGGTGAACATCGCCACACCGCAAAGCGGGGTGTCGCTCAATCGGTTCGAGACATTCAATGTCGATCAGAACGGTCTGGTTCTGAACAATTCCACCACCAATGGCGTGAGTGTCATTGGCCGGAACGTGACGGCCAACCCGAACCTGATGGTGTCGGGTCCGGCGAGCACGATTGTAGGAGAGGTGACCTCTGCGGCACCGTCGACACTGACGGGCACGACGGAAGTGTTTGGGCAGTCAGCGGCAGTGGTCATCGCCAACCCCAATGGGATCAGCTGTAACGGCTGTGCATTTTTGAACTCTGCCAGCTCGACGCTCACCACGGGGCGTCCGGTCATCAGCGGGTCCCGGGTGGATCTTCTGGTCACCCGGGGCACGGTCACCATTGGTCCGGATGGGTTTGCTGCGGGCCGGCAGGCGGGCGTATTCGGGCGGCATGTGATTGTTGATGGGCCGATCTCAACGGATGGTCAAGAGATCCACAACTCCCTCATTGTGTCAGGTGGCGCGCAACGTGTGAGGCGTTTATATTTCGACCGCCTTGATCGCAGCAATATTGTGACGGCACCAACGACAACAGCCAGGACGTCACCATTTGCAGTGGATATCAGCGATAGCGGCACTCTCACAGGCGGAGTTGTCAGCGTAAAGGGCGCTGAGACCGGCCAGGGCGTCAACATTTATGGTGATGTGGAGAGCAGGCGTTTTAGAGGGCACTCACGGGGTGACTTGTTCTATAAAAACGTAGATGCGCGGTTCTCGGTCGACTTGTTGGGCCAGGATGTACGTCAATATGGCGATCTGAACGCCAGCGGTGATGTGACCGTGGGGGGGACCAGCTTTACGCTCTACGATGGTCGCCTGATTGAAACCCCCGGTGACATTGATCTGAGTGCGTCGGAATTTGTGGTGATTGCGGGGGAAGTCTCGGGCGAAGAGATTCATATAGATGTTTCGACGGGTTCCCTGACGAATACCGGGTTCCTGATGGCCGATGGCGAACTGACCATCCTGGCGGGTGAGGATGTCAGCCAGCAACGCGGGATTCCGCAGGAATATGATATCTATTTTGACCCGGCGCTGCAGCAGTATCTGCAGGCCTATTACGCCCAACTGATAACGGGCGGCGAGGAAGCCGACATCGCAGCCGAGATGATCGCGCGGGCCAGCCGGCATGAGATCATCGCGGAGTATATCGACCGGGGTGCAACCACGACCGGTACGAATGTAACGGTTACCGCCACCAACGGGGATGTGACCAATACAGGCGGTGCGATTGCCGCTACAAACGATGTGCGCCTGACGGCGGGTGCGGACATCATCAATACCTATCTGGCGCTGCGCTCGCGGCTTGATGCGGAAGACGGCTGTTCGAGCGGGAACTGCGGCTATCGCACGGATTTCCATGCGGGCGAAATCCTCGCGGGTGGCGATCTTGATCTCGTGGCCGGGCGCGACATTCGCAACGAGGCCAGTGATATTGCAGCGGCCAATAACGTTATGCTTGATGCAGGGCGCGATGTGGTCAACGCGCTGCGGACATCGAATTATGAGGCGGGCCAGAATGTTGCTGTTACGCTGACCGGCCCCTACTACCGCCAGCAGTGCGGAAAAAATTCATGCAGTTCGGTTTATGTGGGCGAGCGTGACTACACTGAAACCCATTTTGAGCATGACGAAGAGAATATCCTGGCACCTGCCCGGATCGCTTCCCTCTATGGTGACATTGGAATTGATGCGGATCGCGATTTCGTCTCGCAGGGCTCGGAGATATCTTCGGGACTGGATTTAACAATCGATGCGGGCGCTCAGGCGGGTCTGACCAGCTATGTGGATGATGAACGCAACTTCATTCGGTATCAGGGATCTGAATCACGGCAGCGCTGCGGCAAGAATGGGTGCAGCAATTATTCGGTCGCGGTCACGATCACAGAAGATGATTTTGTCCTGGCCACGGCCACGTCCAATCTGGTGGGCCGTTCAGTCTCAATCACGTCGGGAGACGATCTCACGCTGATCGGGGCGCGGATTTTTGCCTCGCAAGACCTTGATCTCACATCAACCGGTGGCTCGGTTCTGATCGAGAGCACCGATCTGCCGGATACAATCGCGTTGGATCGTTCGAACCCGGCTGAGTTCGTCGAACTGACTGATGATCTGGTTGGTCAAATCTTCGGCCCGGCCAGCGGCGATGATGCGGAAACGGTGGCCGGGACCACCGCTGACTATATCGCCTTCCTGCGAGGCAGCGACCTGCTGACGGCTGTTGAGGCTCTGCGCCGGGCGGAGAGTGGCGCGGATATCAGGAATGCAGCCCGAGGCGTGGGTGTTCAGGGCTATGTGTCTTTGATCGACAGTGATGTTCTGGTGAGCCTGCGCGCAGCCGCCAATGACGCCCTTGCGGCGGTTCACAACTCCATTGGAGCACAGATCGATGATCATAATGCTGCACTGGCAGACTATAATGCCAGAATACGGGCCGATCTCGCGGAAATCACCGATCTGTTGGAAGGCACCTATGCCGAACGCAGCGCCGCGAGGCAAGATGAGTTGGATCAGATCAATTCTGCCTACAGGGCGGCGAAGGATATTATTGAAGATACCTATCAAGCGGCTCTGGCGGCCAATCAGGCACAATATGGCCACCTGTTGACCAGGCAGGAACGACGCTCGCGTCGGCTGGGTTCGGGCAGGAGCGCCACGACACAGTATTACTACGTCACGGTGCCCGACACCTATTACGTTAATCTGAAGAATGCAGCAGATCAAAATGCCTCCTCCGAGCGGAGGGCCGCTATCAATGCCGCCACTACAGGGGTCAGACTGGACAGGGCGCTCGCACGGGCTTCCTATACCGATACTGCGCTCGCAACACAGATCGCCGATCTAAAGTCGGAGTTCGAGAACTCACTGGCGACACGCGCGGCTGCCAAGGCAGTGCTTTACGGCGACCTGAACACGGCTTTGAGCGATGCCATCCGCAAGATTGAGCTGGTGATCGAACAGGAAGCGCAGGAAGCAGGCCTGCGCGGTCAGGCCATCGCAAGGGGGACGGTTCAGGAGGGCGAGGCAAGTCTTGCCGCCTCGCTCACGTCGCAGGAATTTGGCAACCTTAACCAGATAGATACAATCCTGGTTGATGGCGCGGGCATCGTACAAAACACCGCACCTGATCAGTTTGCATCGGTGGTCCGCCTTGATTTCACCAGGTCTGATACCGGGACCGGGATTTTGGCGCGGGATGGTGCGGAGGAGAGGGGTTACATCCTGTATGTGGAGGGTTCGGCGCGCGTGCGTTTCGGTGATATTCCGTCCTCCGGCTCCGACCGTTTCATCGCTGTGACCTATGATGCCACCCGGAACCGGTGGTATTACGACAACAACAACGCGCTTGTGGCCTTTACGCCGCGATCCGGTGACCGGCTGGTGGCGCGTGTTGATTTTGCGGCGGATACGGTTGAGCCGCTGGATGGCGTTCACACAGTCATTGGCGGAATTGCGGCGGGTTACAGCCACAGCGATCTGAGTATTACTGCCAATCAATGGAACGGGGCCGCCGCCGCCGGAGAGTTCGGGATCACCCTGACCTATCTGGAGTTTGCTGACCCTGAACCGGGATATACGGAGCACCTTGATTTCACCAGGTCTGATACCGGGCTCGGGATTTTGGCGCGGGATGGTGCGGCGGAGAGGGGTTACATCCTGTATGTGGAGGGTTCGGCGCGCGTGCGTTTCGGTGATATTCCGTCCTCCGGCTCCGACCGTTTCATTGCTGTGACCTATGATGCCACCCGGGACCGATGGTATTACGACAACAACAACGCGCTTGTGGCCTTTACGCCCCGATCCGGTGACCGGCTGGTGGCGCGTGTTGATTTTGCGGCGGATACGGTTGAGCAACTGGATGGCGTTCACACAGTCATTGGCGGTATTGCGGCGGGCTACAGCAACAGCGATCTGAGCATTGCTGCCAATCAATGGAACGGGGCTGCCGCCGCCGGAGAGTTCGGGATCACCCTGACCTATCTGGAGTTTGCTGACCCTGAACCGGGATATACGGAGCACCTTGATTTCACCAGGTCTGATACCGGGCTCGGGATTTTGGTGCGGGATGGTGCGGCGGAGAGGGGTTACATCCTGTATGTGGAGGGTTCGGCGCACGGGCGTTTCGATGATATCCCTTCGTCCGGCTCCGACCGTTTCATCGCTGTGACCTATGATGCCACCCGGGACCGATGGTATTACGACAACAACAACGCGCTTGTGGCCTTTACGCCGCGATCCGGTGACCGGCTGGTGGCGCGTGTTGATTTTGCGGCGGATACGGTTGAGCCGCTGGATGGCGTTCACACAGTCATTGGCGGTATTGCGGCGGGCTACAGCCACAGCGATCTGAGTATTGCTGCCAATCAATGGAACGGGGCCGCCGCCGCCGGAGAGTTCGGGATCACCCTGACCTATCTGGAGTTTGCTGACCCTGAACCGGGATATACGGACCACCTTGATTTCACCAGGTCTGATACCGGGACCGGGATTTTGGCGCGGGATGGTGCGGAGGAGAGTGGTTACATCCTGTATGTGGAGGGTTCGGCGCACGCGCGTTTCGATGATATTCCTTCGTCCGGCTCCGACCGTTTCATTGCTGTGACCTATGATGCCGTCCGGAACCGGTGGTATTACGACAACAACAACGCGCTGGTGGCCTTTACGCCGCGATCCGGTGACCGGCTGGTGGCGCGTGTTGATTTTGCGGCGGATACGGTTGAGCCGCTGGATGGCGTTCACAGAGTTATTGGCGGTATTGCGGCGGGTTACAGCCACAGCGATCTGAGTATTGCTGCCAATCAATGGAACGGGGCCGCCGCCGCCGGAGAGTTCGGGATCACCCTGACCTATCTGGAGTTCGGAAAATCCAACGCATTGCTCTCCTCCGGCAAAGACGAACAGGATGCCTTCCTGGCCGCCACCGCCTGGCGCTTTGCCACGCATGGGGCGTTGCAGTCTCAATCTCCGCGCAATCGGCTGGTATCGCAGTCTGATCTCTCGATCACCGCTCAAAGCGAGGCGCATCTGGGTCAGGGCAGCTTTGACGCCTTCGGACGGCTCAATGTCACCTCGCCTGGCGGCGTGATTGCCAGGAGCGCTGATCTTTCCGGCAGCCGGGTCGACATCACCGCCGGCGGCGACGTGACAGGCTATGGCGTGGACCTCGATGCAATCAATGACATCAACATCTTTGCTGCAGGTGACGTTGATATTGCCGGTCTGGGGCGGACCTATACCGATGAAACTGGTTTTGAATATATCTTCGGTACGCTGGCAGACGAGAGTTGGCCAGGTCAGCGCGTGGGAGGCCCCGGACCCGGCACCCGGATCATGGTCAGTCAGGAGTTGTCCGGTATTACCTCCGGCAGGGATCTGACCATCAATGCGCTTGGTGATCTGACTTTGGGTGGCGTGACGGCGGCGGTCGCAGGAGACGTGACGCTGACCACCAATGCCAATCTGGCCCTGACCGCCCCGCGTTCGGTGATTGAATACCATGTCGGCGATGGTAACAATGGCACCGACCTGTGGGATGTCCGGTCCCATGTGACGGACTTCACAACAGGTGGTGATTTCTCGGCTATGGCGGGCGATACGGCTTTTCTGGAAGGCGCGCGGATCGGGGCAGGCGGCACGCTTGATCTGGCGGCCCGGAACGATGTAACGATCTCGGCAGCGCAAGACATCTATGAATACAACCGCCGCACCTATTCCCGCAGCTTGCTCAGAAGGCGCAGATCCAGCCATTCGATCCTGCGCCTCATTCATGACGGGGCAGACCTGACCTCCGGGGCCACGATGGGTATCACATCCCAGGAGGGCAATCTGATCACAGCAGGCAGCCGCTTTGAAAGCCTCGGCGGAGATATCAACCTCTCGGCCACACAAGGCGATGTGTTGGCCGGGGTCTTTACGGATATCGACCGGGAGCATTCAGAGTATCGCAAGTCCTCGTTCTTCGGTTTGATCTCGTCTTCGGGCACCAGCCTGGTGGATCATCGCAATGCGACAGGCACCTCGGCGCTGGCCAATCTTGACCTGACCATTGTCTCGGGAGGCGATACCGAGCTTGTGGGCGCGCAGCTCTCTGCAGGGCGTGACCTCAACCTCGATGTGGGCGGCGACCTGCGGGTTGCGGCGGCCATCGACAGCACCCGCGAGGAGTTCTTTGAAAGCAGGATGGGCGCGGTTCTGGCCACCACCAGGACCGAGCGGTCCCATAGGGAAACCGCTGTTCTGACGTCCCTCAGCGCCAACGGGGAACTGACCATCTCCGTGGGTGGCGACACCTATCTGACGCTTTACAGCCATGAGGGCGGGGACGGGCAAAGTGCCGCCGGGCTTTATCCGGAAGAGCTGACGGCGCTGGCCAATCTGATTCTGCTGGATGAGGAACTGCTCGATGAATACTTCTATGATGAAACCAAATCCCTCTCGCCGGCCTTCACGGCAGTTCTGAGCATTGCTCTGACGGCGGGCTATGGCTCCCTTCTGAGTGGACCACTCTCCTCCAGTGCCGCGGCTTCGGGACTGGTCTCGACATCCGCAAGTGGCGTGACCTCACTCACAACGGCAGGCAAAGCGGTTGCGGCGTTCGCAGCCTCCTCGACCGTGGGTCTGGCAAACGGCGCGGTCTCGGGGGATCTCGACCTCGGTGAAATCCTGCAGAACGCCGCCCTGGCCGCCGGCACGCAATTCCTGACAGCATCCATCAACCTGCGTATTGCCGGAGATGGGGCCGGAGCCGACGCCCTGGCCGAGGCCGGAGAGGCCGCCACAGAGGCGGCGGGCCGCTTCGGCAACCCTTCCTATGCACTGCTCGGAGGAACCTGGAGCGAGAGCTTTACCAGCGGGCTGCTCTTTGAAGGCGGTCAACTGAACGCCGCCAGCGTCCTGGAAGGTGCGTTCGACGCCACGCTCTCCACAGGGCTTTCCTCCGCTGTCACCGGCAGCGACTTCCGCGAGGGGCTCACGACGTCCCTGGTGCGCAGCGTCGTGGCGCTTGGCCTGGCGGACGCGCAGAACCGGATTGGCAACATCTTTGAAGGCGGGGCCAATGGCGGCGAAGGCTCTTTGAGGCATGCGCTGCTCCATGGCATCGCAGGGTGTGCCGCCGCAGAGGCCAGCGGGGCGGATTGTGGCGCAGGGGCTGCGGCGGGGATTGCGGGCGCAATCTATTCCGGTCTGCAAAAAGCGCCGGAACTGGATGAGTTCGGCGGAGATCAGGAGGCCTATCAGGCGGCTTACAACGTCTGGCGCTCGGACTTGTTGGAGCAGGCAGAACTCATTGGCGCGACCGCAGGATATCTGTTCTCCGGGGGAGATGCGGACAATGTTTCCGTCGCGACAACAGTTGGGACATCGGCCGTTGCGAACAACTATTTGACACACGCCCAGCTAAGCGCACTGGAATCCGAAATCCTGGCTTGCTCTGAAGAAGAAGCATGCGTGCGGAATGTGGTTGGCAGATATACGGAAATTTCCGCTGAACAGCAGCACCGGCTTGCGATGTGCGGAACCGATATCGCCTGTATGGCACCACACCTGCAGGCCATTGCTGCCGCCCGGCCACATCCTTTGAGCGTTTCTATGTTAGCCAGGGCCGGGCTGCGCTCTACCGCGCTTGGCGAGTTGGCGTATCAGGCTGAAGTTGCCTATTTTGGTTACACCAACCCCGGCTGGCCCCGCTGGCTGACAAAATGGACAACCCCTGATTTTCAAAATATTTACCTTGCCTATCCGGAATGGGCTGCGGGGAATTGCGGTGGTCTGACGGGTAGCGCATGTATGGCGGAATTCCAGAGCGTTGCCAACAGAGACTTACTGCTCCAGGGTGCCGGGCTTGGGGCCACAGTGTTCACCATCAGCGCAACGGCGGGTGCGGCCATTACTATCGCCCCGGAAGCTGCACTTCTTGTCCGTCAATGCGTTTCTCAACCGATCTGTTGGAAGCATTTTTACGCCGGGGCTGGCGAGGCCGCTCTGGGATTAACCGGTGCCACGGCAGGACAGACGTTCTACACGGTTGGAACTGTTGGATCACTATTTGCCGGGAAACTTATCCTGAAAAGTGGCGATGAAATCCTGGAAGTCATTGATGATCTGGGACGCTCGCTTATCCCCGTTTCCCAAACCACCGAGGATGCGGGAAGATTCATCCTCAAAGACAAATACGGGAACATAGGATATCTTGATGAAACGCATCGCTTTGTGGTGACAGCCCCAAATACGGGAATAGACGGGATTTGGAATCAAGGACGGTTCACACCTATTCAGCGCGGTAACGCCATTGAAGATCATTTGGCCGGAACTGACTATAATGGCTGGACCCGTGTTGGTTCTCAGAACAATGGATTTTCTCCTGCGTGGGATTTCAATCAAGGATCAACTTGGGTCAGTTTGAAGACTGTGAATACAGGCGGTAGCGGTTGGCAAACTGCCATGCGTTCGCACATCCGAGAACTGCGGAGATGGAGTAGCCCGACTAACCCGAATGCGGCGAAGGTTCTGGATATAAGGGTTCAGCCGGGCGGTGCGACTTCTGCGCGATTTCTTGTCAAATATGGTGCATCCAGAGGTGTGCAGGTGAGGATCAATGAATTCTAATCAGCTTGACCGCGAAATGTGGATTATTGGGCGCAGGAAACGGTTAGATGTTTCAGCGATATGGTCTCAATTTCACTACGCTGGCATCCCGACTGGGACATTGGTTTCATTCAGCTCGCCTGACATCAATCGAACCTTGATAAAGGCCTCCAAAATTGAGGACATTCTTGATGGTGCGCATGTTTCGTCATTTGAAGTTCTGGGAGAGGGATTCAGCTTCAGTTATGGTCAAGACGGCGGTCAAAACTACGACAGCGTGTTCATCGAGGCTAATTTAACCGTATTAATTCCTGAGTTTTGCGATGAAATGATCTCTGAAACAGTTGCTGATGACCGAAACTTTGTCCAAGCTCACCTTGTTGATAAAAACTATCAGGATCTCCAAAATATTTTTGACCCGCTGCAGTTTAGGGCGCTCGGCCTTTCAATGGAAGGTTTGCCCATGAAATCTAACGGCCTGCCATTCCCTCTTGAGCAACAGATTGTGGACACAAGCCAAAACCCTGGTCGCTATCGGTTATGCCAAGGTTACGTGGAAGCATCAGCAGGATACATGTGGTTTGGTGAGAGCTTTTGGCAGATTGTCGGTACGGACCCGGAGGACGTTGCCGTTGACCTGCCGGAAGATGTATCGCTTCGCTTCGAAAAGTGTTGGAAGCTCACAGCTGTTACTGGTGTTTTTTGTGGTCAACGAACACGTGCAACGCAGGATGGGATCAGGCGATCTGTTTTTGGGTTATCAATCGGCATTCAAAACTGACCCCCTATCGGCGTCCAAAAGTGACCCCCTTGATGCTGAGCGGGCCCGGCGCTGCGTAGTCTTCATATAACGCAGCGGCGGCGGGCCTGCGTGGTTGCGGCTTGGCGTTACGCTCTGTTTTTGAAGCGCCAGCTTTCGTTGCCTGTTTCGGCGGTCTCGCAGTGATGGGTGAGGCGGTCGAGCAGCGCGGTCATCATCCTGGCGTCACCAAAGACGCTCGGCCATTCACCGAAGGTCAGGTTGGTTGTGACGATGATTGAGGTGCGTTCGTAGAGTTTGCTGATAATACCAACGGCCCAATTAATTGACTTTTATCCATTCTCGATCTGTGATTGAAGTTATGCGTTCAGGGTCGTTCGCAAAGAAGTTCCAGGCTTGGGCGCATTTTTCGAGGATTTCTTCATATGTGTCGAAGACAGAGACAGCGGGTTTGTTCGACCGCAGATAGGCCCAAACGTTTTCCATTGGGTTCAATTCCGGTGAGTATGGGGGCAGTTTTACGAGTGTAATATTATCTGGCACCTGCAAGCATTTTGCTCCGTGCCAACCAGCCCCGTCGATGATGAGCAAGGCATGTGCGCCGGGTGCGATTGTCTTTGCGATCTCATCGAGATGCAGCCCCATTGCTTCGGCGTTGACGTAAGGCGGGATCAGCCCAGCCGCCGTGCCACAGGCAGGACAGGCTGCGCCGAAGATATAGCTCCATTTGCAGCGCGTATCACGTGGTGCGCGCGGGCGGGTTCCACGCCTGGCCCATTTGCGGGTGAGGGTTCCTTGCTGCCCGACGCGGGCTTCATCCTGGAACCATACCTCAAGCGGCTTCCCCTTTGCATGTTTTGGCAGGGTATCGGCTATGAGGCTGGCAAAGTTTTTTTAAAAGCCTGCTGTGCAGCGGGATCAGTTCCGGGATGCTCCGGGCGCACGGAAAGGCGACGAAAACCATGCCTGGCTGGATACTTGCCAATCGTACGTTCATGTAGCTTTACGTCGAATTCTTCTTCAACGCGGACCTGCAAATCGGCACAGCGCCACCGCACTACGCCATCTTTTGCCGGGTCAGGCCCAGCCTCAACCCAAGCCACAAACAGCGCCTGTTGCTCTGGGGACAGGCGTGGCTTTGCACCCTTGCCACACCGATCAGAAAGCCCACCAGGGCCCTCTGCATTGTAGCGATGCACCCGGTCTCTGGGAGTTTGGCGATCCATACCGCTGCTACGGGCCGCTGTTGCGCGGTCCACATCGTCAAGCACCAGCGCTATGGCGAGTATTCGACGGACAACACGACCATCCCTGGTTCGCTTTGCAGCACAACGCAAATCTTGCGCGGACATATCTGTGCGCGTAATCTTGACTGCCCCACCCATGAGCACCTCCTTGCTTCTGGAGGCCATTGATTCAGAAATGCAGTAAATTTGAAATCACAAAAGTGAGTCAGACATTAAGGCCGCTGGTATAAGGTGCAACAAAAGCTGGCCACCGGTTTGAGCGAAGGGCAGATAGCCCGGTTCATCCAAAATCAGGAAGTCGAGACGGGAGATCAGATCGGCGGTTCGGCCCCGCCGTTCGGCGTCTGGTTTATTTTCCACAATCTGGTATAAAACCTCCGACTTTAGTCGGAAAAATATTCAAACGTGCGCCGAAGGCGCTCAAGACCCACTGAACCCTCTGACTTTAGTCGGAGGAGGTTCAGTGAGCAGATCGACAACATTGAAGAACCGTCCGCGGCGGATGCAGGCCCGCGCGATACTGACGGCAAGGTGGGTTTTGCCGGTTCCGGTGCCGCCGACAAGCACGAGGTTGCGTTGGTGGTCGAGGAAGTCGCCGCTGGCCAGGTCACGGATCAGGGTCTCGTTGATGCCGGTCGCCTCGAAGTCGAACTCTTCTGTAAAACGCGGAGCAATATTGGGCCACAGAAGCGGCTGCATATCGCAGTTGTAGCGGAGTAAAAGTCCGCCAGTTTGTGCCCTTCGTTTATTCGGAGGGCGGGAGATGTATTCTGTGGATATTTATAGTCGTGTGCGCCGTGCTTGTTTGAAGGACGGTATGTCTGGCCGAGAAGCGGCGCGGTTTTTCAACATGGCGTAATCAGGATCAGCACTCAGTTACCCCTGTTATTCTGGATGCACATGCAATTGAAAAGGAGACTGACCAATGGAATATTTTGCTGGTTTGGATGTGTCCATGGAAGAGACGCATATCTGCATTCTGGATCGTGAAGGGGCCCTTATTCGTGAAGGAAAAGCGAGCTCAACACCAAAAGCGATCGCTGACTTCCTCGCTTCTGGACCACCATGTGCCAAAGTTGTATTTGAAACGGGACGGATGGCACCAATGCTTTACCATGGGCTGACGGAGCTTGGTGTCCCGGTTGTTTGCATCGAGAGCAGGCAAGCATATCAGGCCCTTAAATCTCTGGCCGGCCACAAGACGGACCGCAATGATGCCCGCGGTTTGGCACACCTGGCGCGGACGGGATTCTACAAGCCGACCCATGTCAAATCACTGTCAGCGCACGCAATCCGGTCGCTGATCGCAGCCCGCAAGAAGCTGGTCGGACAGCGTGTGACGCTCGACAATCAGATCCGCGGTCTGGTCGTCGTCTTCGGCGTGCGGCTGCCACGAGCTTTGTCTCCGGCATTCAAAAACGCGGCGCTAAAAGTTAGCGATGGAGTGCCTGGCCTCCATGCCGCAATTTGCGGACTGTTCGCAGCACGCGAAGCAATCCTCGCGGCGGTTGCAGCCATTGATGGCGACATCAAAAAGATGACCCGCAAATCCGAAGTCTGCCAGCGCCTTATGACGGTACCAGGGGTCGGTCCGATCACAGCATTGGCCTTTGCCGCAGCAATTGATGATCCGTCGCGTTTCAGGAAATCGCGTGATGTGGGGGCGTATCTTGGACTGGTGCCGCGACGGCATCAATCTGGTGAAATCGACTACACGGGCAGCATCTCAAAGCGGGGCGACGTGCGCGTCAGAACGCTTCTCTATGAGGCCGCCAATGTGATGCTGACGCGGTATGCCGCTCCGCTCAAATTGAAGACATGGGCCCTCGCAATCGGTGCGCGCTCAACGATGAGAAAGGCCCGAGTGGCTCTGGCGCGTCGTCTGGCAATCATACTTCATGCCATTATGCGAGACAAAACTGACTTCCAGTCCGCGTAAGGCTTACGAGGCGACAACGAGGATTCCTAAATCAAAGTTCCCATCTGGGACGATGCCCGAGGGAGGGCGTGAGACACGGCGCCGATTCTGTAGCAACAGCCAAGACCAACGGTATGATTGCGGTTTCAACATTGCCGACCCACACCCAGCCAACCCCATCATGAACCTCAGAGTTCGAAGAGAACAAAGGCAACCTCTGACATCAAAAGCAGGAAACTCAGGAAACACGCATTGACAGATTAGAGAACAAAGATCGTAAGACGATCGCGAAGATGCTGCGCCATGAACTTCCGCCTGGGTATCGTCGGTCGGAAGCGCCTCGGCGGCCAACGCTTGATGGTTATGTTGGTGTGGTCGATGAGATACTGCGCACAGACAAAGCCCTGATCAAAAAGCAGCGACACACGGCCAAGCGCATCTTTGAACGGCTGCGCGATGAGCATGGATATGCCGGCAGCCTGACCACGGTGACCTATTACGTGCGCGAGCAAAAACGGCGCACCAAAGAGGTGTTTGTGCCGTTGTCGCATCGGCCGGGCCATGCGCAGGTTGATTTTGGTGAGACGCTGGGCGTGATCGGTGGCGTGGAATGCAAGATCCACTTCTTCGTGATGAGCTTGCCACATTCTGATGCGGTGTTTGTGAAGGGATATCCAGCTGAGACAACCGAGGCGTTTTGCGATGGCCATGTGTCCGCCTTTGCATTCTTTGGCGGCATTCCGCAATCCATTCTCTACGACAATACCAAGATCGCCGTGGCTCGGATACTCGGGGATAAGACGCGCATCCGCACACGTCGGTTTACGGAACTGCAGTCGCATTACTTGTTTGATGACAAGTTTGGCAGACCCGCGCGAGGGAACGATAAAGGCAACGTTGAGGGCATGGTTGGATACACCCGCCGCAACTTCATGGTTCCCGCACCTCGCTATGACAGCTTTGATGATCTGAACGCACATTTGGAAGAGAAGTGTTTAGCACGTCAGGCCGATACGTTGCGGGGTCACACCCAAACCATAGGCGCACGCCTGATGTCGGATTTGGATGCTCTGATGGGATTGCCCGTCGCAGAATATGAAGCCTGCGATCACGTCAGCACGCGTGCAACGTCGATCTCAATGGTGCGCTATCGCAGCAATGATTACTCGGTGCCAGTAGCCTATGCGCACCACGATGTTCATGTGCGTGGGTTTGTGCATGAGGTTATCATCGGCTGCGGCAATGAGATTATTGCGCGGCACAAACGATCCTACACATCAGCGGATATGGTCTTTGACCCATTGCACTTTTTGCCCCTGCTTGAACAAAAGGTGGGTGCCCTGGATCAGGCCGCGCCTTTGCAGGGTTGGCATTTGCCAGATGTATTTGCCACGCTGCACCGACTGCTTGAAGCCAGAATGGGTAAGCCGGGCAAGCGAGAATACGTTCAAGTCTTGCGCCTTTTGGAGACCTTCGAAATGGATGTTGTGCAAGGCGCAATCCAGCAGGCAATAGATATGGGTGCAATTGGCTATGACGCCGTAAAACACCTTGTACTGTGTCGGGTTGAGAAGCGGCCACCACGATTGGATTTGGACTTCTATCCATACTTGCCCAAGGCCAATGTCGGCACAACACGCCCATCCAGTTACATGAGCTTGATGGGAAGGACCGCGGCATGACCGAAGCCCCTCGGATTCTTCTACGGCATCATCTTAAACAACTGCGACTGCCAACGTTCCAAGGCGAGTATGCCAAACAGGCGCAGCTCTGTGCTGCAGAGAACAAAGATCACATCCACTATCTGGCGCGGCTGTGTGAGATGGAATTGATCGACCGCGAACGCCGGATGATTGAACGGCGCATCAAAGCGGCGAAGTTCCCCAGCACCAAGAGCTTGGATAGCTTTGACTTCAAGATCATGCCAAGCTTGAACAAGCCCCTGACGATGGATCTGGCACGATGCGATTACGTTAATCGCAGGGAGAACATCATCGCGCTCGGCCCGTCAGGCACGGGCAAGACACACATCGCCCTGGGACTTGGGCTGGCTGCATGTCAAAGAGGACTGAAGGTGCGCTTCACAACGGCTGCGGCATTAGTCCATGATCTGATCGAGGCTCAAGATGAGCGGAGATTGCAGCGCCTTCAAAAGCAACTGACCAGCCAGAACCTGTTGATCATTGATGAACTGGGCTTCGTACCGCTCAGCAAATCTGGCGCAGAGCTGCTCTTCGAGGTCATATCCCAATGCTATGAACGCGGCTCCATCATCATAACCTCGAACCTGCCCTTCGATGAATGGACTGAAGTCTTTGGCTCTGAGCGGCTGACCGGTGCGCTACTCGATCGTTTAACCCATCACGTCCACATCCTCGAGATGAATGGCGAAAGCTATCGGCTCAAACACAGTCGCAACAACCGAAAATAACCAGCCCGCAATCACAGTCAGAA
Source organism: Roseovarius sp. (assembly GCA_965207105.1). Classification (GTDB taxonomy): domain Bacteria; phylum Pseudomonadota; class Alphaproteobacteria; order Rhodobacterales; family Rhodobacteraceae; genus Roseovarius. Next base: position 66,153 of record CBDBLS010000049.1, read on the forward strand.
TAATGCTGGCCTTATGGCCAGCATGCGCTTTGGCACGCTTCAGCTTTGTGACGAGCACGCGTGCAAAAGCGCCACAAAACATCAACCGAAGTGGCCCATTTTTACGCCGCGACATGGACCCATTTTACTCTGCGATTGACACTCTTCCAGTTCTTTGGCCAACGGCAGTTTGGCAATTGTCATCTGGTATTTGATTGACCGCGCCTGCTTCCCGGATATCTCTGCGATCAGCAAATCGCCGATGATCTGTTGTGGCTCATGCTGGCGTTTGAGTGCTGTCGTGATGATCTCATCACAGGCTGTCCTCATGCCGTAAAGCTTCAGCTTTCCCATCGCGTCGAGCACGTCTGAGTGTTCCATGTGTCTATCTCCTCAAGCTGTCATACCGGTCGCAATTGGCAATGGGCTCGCAGCGCGTCCGGGGTGGCAATTGTCAGGGACGGTGGTGGTTCCCGGTGCCGGGCCAGGATGTTTAGAACAACACCGGCAGAATGGACGTTGTGGGACAGTGCCTCGGCGCAAGCGGCTTCTATCGCATCGATCCCATCGGTCAGCACCGCGCTCAGGATGTTGACCATCTGCCGGTCGCCGCCTGACTGGCCTCCAACTTGCGCTGCACGCGCAGGATCATCGTGGGCAGGTCCCGGTCCTTGAACGGTGCGCCATTGCGTAGGGCACCGGGTTTGCGTGCTAAAACAGGGATATAGTGCAGGGGATCATAGATCGTCCCGCCACGCCCGAAGGCACGCGTGTGATTGCCAACGATTTGACCATCCTGCCAGCATTCCAGTCGGTCGGCATAGGCCCTGATCTCGACCGGTCGCCCAACTGCCCGGGCATCCACCGAGTATCGGTTGTTGTCGAAACGGACGAGGCAGGTCTTTGATACGGACGCCGGAACCGCGTGGAATCCATCGAACGGGCCAACGTATGGTACAAGGCCTGGGCGCTCGCCCTCGAACACTTCCCAGACCGTCTTGTCCCGAAGTTCCGGGTGTTTGTTGACCTTCGCACAGGCCAGGCACCGATCTTCCGCCAGGCGTTCAACTCGGCATAGGATTTGAACTTCGGCTGCGGCACAAAGAACCGCCGCCGGAGCACGCCAACCTGGTTCTCAACCTGACCTTTTTCCCGGCCCGAAGCGGGTGTGCAGGCGACGGGATCGACAAGGTAATGCCCACACATCTGTTGGAACCGGCGATTATAGACACGATCCTTGCCAACAAGGATCGTGTCTACCGCCGTCTTCATATTGTCATAGATACCCCGCGCGCAGGCACCACCAAAAAAGGCGAATGCTTTGTCATGGGCCCCTGTACACGACAGTAGGGGTGGTTGAGGGTATCGATTTGTGATTTTCGGAGGGATTCTTCAGTTTGCGTAGGAGCATCCCATGATCCGCAAAGCGATCGACACCCTCGCGTTGAAACTATCCGGTGGGCTATCGCCAAGCAATAGCCGCCTTGAAAGTCTTTGCCTTTTGGTAGTCGGCATCGCGAGTGCAGGAACGGTCAATCTGAGCCATATCAGCGCCGAGATGCCGACAGAGGCCAAGGTGGAAAGCACGTACCGCCGCTTGCAGCGTTTCTTTCAATTTGTTGATCTTGGTGAAGACTGGTCGGCGCGCTTGGTTCAACAGATGCCCGGGGTCTCGGATAAGTGGTACCTGTGCCTTGACCGCACGAACCGGAAGATCGGACGCAAGGATGTGAACCTTCTGGTTCTCGCTGTCGCCACACGTCGCTATAGGGTACCGCTGATCTGGACGGTTTTGGGCAAAGCCGGCAACAGTAACACCGGCGAGCGCATGACGTTGATGACGCGTTATTTTGATCGGTTTGGAGCGGCGAGTGTCAAATACCTCTTGGCGGATCGTGAGTTTATCGGACTGGATTGGTTGACTTTTCCGGTGGCTCAGGACGTTCCTTTCATCATTCGGGTAAAGGCGAACCAGTATGTGACGACATCGGATGGGACACGGCAAAGCCTGAAAGACTTGTTGCGAACGTGCCGAGGGCCGAGATGTTTTTCCGCCCATTTCGGACGCGCAGGGGATGCAACAGCCCTCTGGCTGAACTTTGCCGCCAAGCGCCTCAAGAGCGGAGAGTTGCTCATTCCTGTCACCAGTCGGCCTGCGCATCATGCGTTAACAACATACCGCAAGCGGTGGGCTATTGAATGCTTGTTTGCGCAGACTGAAACCCGCAGCTTCAACCTCGAAGATACCCGCCTCACCATCGCCAAAAAACTGAGCCTGTCAGTCGGCGTCCTCGCTCTCGCTGTAGCATGGGCGGCAAAAACTGCATCTGCCAAGCTGGGAACCCGAAAGCGACCCGGAAAATCACACGGGCGGTTCGCAAAATCCATCTTCCGCATTGGGCTCGACGAAATCAGGAGGCTCCTGCGTTTCCATCCAGGCCAAGCCTTCCAAAATTGGCCCAGGGCTAAGCACAAAATCGGGTGAGTCGTGTACAGGGGTCATGGGCATCGAACACCATCTCCAGCGTCTCGCGCGGATACGCCCGGACAAATGGCATCCGACTGTGGCAGAGGCGCACATGGGCCACCTTGACGGTCCTGGTGGCCCCATCAATCAGGACAACTTCCTGGCTCCAGTCGAACTGATAGGCTTCGCCGGGGTCAAAACTCAGCGGAACATAAGCCGCCGCCGATGCTTCCTGCGTTGTTTTCCACCAACTCGCCGGATACCGTCGCACCGCATCACAGCTACCGTCATAGCCCTGGTTGCGAAGCTCATCATAAATCCGGATAAGTGTCAGGCGACCGCGTTTTGGCTGCCGCGCATTCCCGGCCAGCATCTCATCCGGTTCGGACCGCCATGGATCGATCTTCGGTCGCGGCTGGGTCGAACGGTCATAGCTGAACTCCGTCGCCCCGGATCGCACCACCTTGCGTACCGTATTCCGCGATACCCGAAGCTCCCGGCAGATCTGCCAGATCGACTTGCCCTGGATGAAATACGCCCGTCTGATCTTCGCAATCGTCTCCACAACCAACATCCCCAACTCGCTCCCTCAATCCTCTGAGGAAGCTTCTGAACAGAAATATCAGGGGGGTCACTTTTGGACGCCGATTACCCCAATATAGGGGTCAATTTTGCATGCCGATCCACAGGCAGACGTTGCGCGACCGCCCGGGATGACCGTCGACCGCGCTCCAGGGATTGAGGATATAGCCTAACGACTCAATTTTGATTTCAGTTCTGGTTTTCGAATATTTCGTCGACGGACATCCCGGTTTTCCGCCTGCAGGCCTTCGCTTCAGCTCATTTATGTTCGATTTTGTTGAAGTCCGGGCTGTAGGCCAGGAGATATTCAAGGGTGTGACCCGCCTGTGCGACAGCGGCCTGTGTGTCGGCGCGACGGTGGAAAGTCGCGCGGTCCATCACCAATACGACCCGGGGCGGCAACTTCGGGAGGAGATCACCGGTCAGCCAAGGATTGAATATGTCAGCTTCGACATTGGCCCCGGTCAGACCTACGCCCGACAAGACCCCGGCAGGCAATGCCCCGATGACATTGATCCGCCCCCTGGCCTGCCAGTCATAGCTGCCATAGCAACGCTCCCCCCCGGGCGCATACCCATGGGTGCGCGGCATGTCATGGGCAAAGCCGCTCCCGTCGATGTAGACGATGGAGCGGCCATCTTTCCCATATTGCGTGATTTTTTCACAAAAGACGCGCCGTGCGTCTTCGTCCGCCTTCGGATGCCGCATCACTTTTTTTGGCGCCAAACCGAGTTTCCGCAAAGCCTGCCGGATCGACTTTTGCGTCACACCGAACCGCGCAGCACGTTCATATTGACAGGCGTCCGGGTGATCCAGCACGTCCTGTGCCGACTTTTCCGGGTCAGGCCTACGCACCTTTTTGCGTTCATTAGGACTTGGGCGTAATACGCTTCGACCAACGCTTGAGCGAGGCGACCCCGACGCAGAAGCGCCCGGAGGTTTCTTCAAGGGCAAGCCCCTCTTTCTCGCGGGCTGAAAGGACATGTTGGCGGAATGAAATTGACCAGGTCATATCAAATTGTACCATAAATTTGCCGTTTGGCTATACGTACGTGGACGGGCGGCAGGGCAATCGCGCTTCAAAAGTCTTGGATGAGAGTTTTCAGGACCTCATTGCTCCCGCCCGCTTTTTTGAATTTGCCGCGCTTTGATCCTTTTGCAGGATTGGCCTTGATGATGCTCAGGGCAATCCGCCTCAAAGCGGCAAAGCTGGCTGGCGCGTGATCTTTTCGCGCGCGGTGTCGGTCGTCGTTCATCACCACGTCGAGAGACCAATGCAAGCTGTTCCCAATTTGCCAGTGGCCGCGGATCAGTGTGGCGGCCCCCTGAGCCGCGGGACATTTGGAGAGCGGATAAAGCCGTTCGGCGTGACTGGTCTTGTCGCCAACCGCGCGCCTGGAGGCGACATGGACGAAAGCCCGAAGAGGCGGCCACTTATGGGTATTGATCAGATATTCCGGCACATCGTGGACGCGGTATGAGCGCTCTTCCACACGACCGTGATCACCATCAATTGTGTTATATTCATCAATGTAATCTGTGTCTTCGTCTTCCACGAAAGCCCGAACATCGGCCAACATGTCGCCCTGATTGCCCTTGAGCTGCAGGCAATAATCGCCTCCCTCCCGCACGATCAATTCGCAGGTCCCGCGCTGACAATGCAGTGCGTCTGCGGTGATGGTGATGCTGCGGATATCAAGCGTCTCAATCAACTCACGCAGGGCCAGGATCCCGCCACCGCCCCTGGCGCCCTGAGTAATCCCAAGGGTGAGACGTGCCCCATGTGCAAAGGCCGTGACAATGTTCATATTCGATTGCCCGGCGGCCTTGTCAAAGCCGCGTCGCATCTCTTTGCCATCAATGGCGATGGCAGGGTGCTCACCGGAGCCAGCCGCAAAGTCGGCGCGAAACTTGTCGAAAAAGGCCTGAAAGCCCGTCGGCTTCATCACGCGAAACAGCCGGGAATACGCGTCATGGCAAGGTATCCCGTGAGGCAACTCAGGAAACCCACGCAGGAAATCCCCCTTCATTTGTCCGAAAGGTTCCATGTCCACCGCCGTATCACCACCGCAAAGCGCGCACAAAAGGCTGATCGTCATCAAATCACAGAACTTGTGGCGCGGAGCATTGCCGCCGCGTGGGTCATCCACCGCATTGAAACAGATGTCTAATCCTGGCATCTCGAAACCCCATCATCTGATGAAACCTCCAGAATCCAATTCTCGGACACTGTCAAACTTTAAGCGCGATTCCCCTGTCTCCCTCGTGCCCGGCGGTCCTGGGCACCCGCAGGGTCACGTTCTCGGCATGGGCTCCAATCCTCGAAGCGTGTGCCTCGTGTGGCCGCGTGGATGCCAACGCACCCCGCCGGGCAATGATTGACCGCGACAAAGACAACGACCTGACGCCCTGTGCCCGGAAGAGTTGCCGTCATATCGGTGCCCCGCATCCCGTCAACGGTATCCGGGATGATTGTACCGTCATGAGCACACGGACCATGGGCCGGTCCCTGGCATGGCTTCGCACAGAGCCCGTTCCCGCGCATGAGCCGCAGAACCCGCGCCCTGGAGGTCCGGGTGCCCTTGTACCGCAGGCGCGCCCGGACCTTGCGATAGCCTTCGCCGTGGAACCTGCTTTGGGTGATCACTGTCCTGGTCTCCCCCCGACCAACTGCGCGTCGGGCATCGGCCCCTGTGGCCCCGGGCGCAGCCGTGGCAGAGGATCAGCCGGTGCCGGTTGGAAATCCCGGTAAACACCTGGCCCGGCTCAGCCCCCGGACCCCTGCACACCCGCGAAACGCCGTAAGCCTGCCTTCGCCGATTGGCTGGAAACCAACATCCCCGAGGGGCTCGCCGTCTTCTCCCTGCCGGAGGCGCATCGCAAACGCATGCGCACGTCAAATGGCATCAAGCGCCCGATCCGGCAGGAACTGAAACGGCGCACATCCAGGGTCAGGGTCTTCCCAAACGTCGACTCTCTGTTGCGCCTCTCAACCGCTGTTCCCGTCGAGATCGACGAAAAACGGGAAACCGAAACCAACGCATACATCAAATGGGAAGGGCTCGATGAATGACACCTTTACAGCAATTTCCAGACGCTAGGTTGCGCAATCCTCGTATCGCCGTCAACACCCTGACTTATGTCGCCGATGCCGCGATCAGAACAGCGAAACCGGCGGTTTACCTGGGGAATGCGGGGAAAGATCACTCCAGCCTGAATCCCCGAAATGGATGATGAAATACGCCCGCAGAGACTTTCGGTGTATCCGGGGGTATATCCGCCCGGGTAAAGCGTCTCCGTCCGAAACACCGATTTTCAACCTGCTGATAACACGGCATAAAACCGCCCCAGATCTGCGGGGGACAAAACCGGCAGTGTGGCTGGCTGTGCGGTCGGTGTGCTGCTAACCAGTCTCTCCCGGATTTCTCCGAAAATTCAGGGAAAAAAAACAGGGAAAAAATTGCCTGGGTACAGGGACGTGCCTGTGGCAGTGTGCAGGCCCGCAATTTCCTGCCGGACTCCTGTTCCTGTATGGAATGTTCCTGTGTGGAACCGGCCTGCGGTCGGCGGGCAGGGAACGGGTATTGCCAGGGTGTTGGCAACCGGCCCGACCGGCTGTCAGCAACAATATACGCGGGGCGCTGCCCATCCGGGAGACCGGGCAGCCGGATGCAGGGCACGGGATCCATGCCCGTCTCCCGCGCCGTCGGCACACGGTCCTGCCCCGGCAATAATGGTGGTGCCCCCGGCGAACAGGACGGGACCGGTAAAACCGGACCGCCTGATCGACGCCGCGATCTGCCGGACCTGATCTGCAGAACGGGCACGGGGTTTTAGGGCACGGGGACATCCGGCGGCAGCCGCCCGATCTCCGGAATGGGGGCAGGACCGGAGCACGCCCCGTCGCGCGCAGGGTTTTTTGCCGCTGGCCATACCGGACCTCCCGGCGGTTTTTTTCACCGGCGGTATCGCGCAAATTCCGGCGCGACCCCTTCGGCGGTTTCCCCGCGCGTTTCGGGAGGGGCATTTCGTTTCGAGCCCAGGGGCCATTTCGTTTCAGATGACCCGTCGGTAAAAATTTCCTGAATGGTTACAATCGGTTGTCGGCGGCGGAAATCCGAAACGAAACGAAATGCAAAAAAATCGGCACGCAGAAGTTGGAAGGTGCGGCACATAACACCCACAAGCCGTCCCCGCCGGGAAGGACCCGTGATTTCCGAGCAACGGGAGCGGCACCCGGTGGCAGTCAACCTGCCGTTGGCAAGCCGGTCCATTCGTTCCCGGCGTTTTGCGGCGGCCTTTTTCGGGAGCCTGGGGACACAGACACCAATGACACCGTCTGGAAGTTCAGGTCAATCGACGAAAATGCCCGGGCTTCCAGACGCCAGTCGAGCCTTCGCCCGGAAACCCGGTGTCGCACCTGAAAAGTGAATCCAGCCCCTGTGTGAAGTTCGTCCGGATTTGCTCTTTCCTGAAGGGCAATCAGGGGCTTCTCCATGAGGACGTGAAATTGTGGTTTAAAGAACAGGATCAGGAAAACACAGAGTCATTACAGACAGTTGACGGCGACAGGGGCAGGATTGAAACGCGAACATATACCCAATGAGATGCCATCGACTGGTTGAAAAAGCGTCACCCCCATCGGGAGGGTATGGCCAGCATTGGTCGCCTCGTCTCCGTTAGGGAAAGTGGTGGGAAAACGACGAGGCAAACGCGATACTTCATTCCGTCCCTGCCAAAAGACGCGGCGCGGTTTGGCCATGCCGTGCGCTCTCATTGAGGAATTGAAAACCGTCTGCACCGGGTGCTTGATGTCACCTTCCGCGATGACGACAGCCAAGGGCGAAAAGATCATGCACCTGCTGACTTCGCGGTCATCAAGCACATCGCGGTGAACCTGCCCGGCACAGTGAAAGGTAAACGCTCCCTCGGGGGAAACCGGAAAACGGCAGGCTGGAACAACCGCTTCCTGCTTGAAATCCTGATGCTGTGAAACTCATGCGATTCCTCTGCTTGATGCCACTGACCTGCCCCCGATAAACTGGCCTGCACTTGAAGACGGGGCGAAACCCGCCTCAGATCAGGAAATACAATCGTTCCTGAATGATGTGGTGGGAGATTGGTTCGAAAGAAACAGGGTGTAGCGCCCTAGGGTTATTGAGACACTCGTGAAGCTTATGCGGCGGCCTGGATTTTGTCCATTGCGTCACATCTGAACTGGTTTGGCGAACGGTGTCCGTGCCGCTGGATCGGCCATTCTTCGTTGTAGTCCTCCTTGAACTTTTGCAGGGCGGCCTGGAGGTCCTCGATGGTGTCGAAAGTTCTGACCCGGAGCAGGTTTTCCTTCAGGGTTCGAATGAATCGCCCGGCGCGGCCGTTGCCTTCGGAAGCGCGGACAAGGGACGGCGAGGATTTCGCGCCCGGCCAGGCAATCCCGTTCTGGAAGTCGTGGCCGATGTACTGCGAGCCATAACACCTTCGGAATGATGCTGATTGAGAGGCTATGACCGCCTGCGCAGCCCGCCGGGCAATGGTCAACCGCGATGAAGACGGCAACCTGCCGACCTGTGCCGGGAACGGTTCCCGTCATATCCGTGCCCCACATCTCATCGATGTTGTCCGGGATGATCGTGCCGTCATGGGCACGGGGGCCATGGGCGGGTCCATGGCATGGCTTCGCACAAAGCCCGTTCTCCCGCATGAGCCGGAGCACCCGCGCCTTCAAGGTTCGAATGCCCTTGCAGCGCAGACGTGCCCGGATCTTGCGGTGGCCCTCGCCATGGAACCTGCTGTCAGTGATCACTTGTTTGATCCTCTCGACCAGATCAGCGTCAGACATCGCTCCCCGAGGACCAGGGCGGCGGCGCGGCGCGGGTTCCGCCGGAAGCGGGCGCAAGTCACGATACACGCTTGCGCGGCCCGGTCCCCGGACCCGGCACACCCGGGAAACGCCGTAGGCTTTGCCCGTGGAGATCGAGATGACGGCACTCATCGTTTCGACCTCCGGCGCCCGAAAGGGTGGCCCGCCTCCATCTTCGCGATCCTCTCATACAGAAGTTCGTTATCCATGGTGATCTCACCCACCCTGGCCCGCAGACGGTCAATTCCCTCATCGCGCACGTCGCGCGGACGGGACTTCAGGTTTGATGACCCTCCTTCGGGAAATGCATCCCGCCAACCGCTGACATCCGCAGCTGTCGCACCAAACGAACGTGCGACCAATTCAACATCTTCGCCGCGAAGACCGCGCGGAACGGCCTCTTGCTTGCGTGTAGCCGTAAGTCTCCGTCGCCGGGCCGGAGCCGGATCCGCTGCGATATGTGAAGTCTCCGCAGCTCCGGATCCTTCGCGCTCAACCTTCCTTTGTTCCGTCATGATACACCTCAATCATCCCCTTGGGTCATGTCTTGAACGGTGTCTCAAAAAAACTCTAGGGCGGGGGAAGGGGAAGAATGGCCCTCCCGGAAAGTGCTGGACATATATCCTACCGGTATATTACGGCCACGGAACTCAAACCGAGGATCTATGAAATAACGACGGGCATGGCTGTCGACAAATCGCTGTGGGATGTTATGCCTCTCCGTGAGCCATGGTCTCCCGCCTCACTGAAAATCCTGACCCTTTCGGATGAGGCTTCGATGCGCCTTGTAAAACAGGCAGAAACTGACCCTGATGCCTTCGATCCGGTTTCATATGTTCTTGTTTTGATTTTGGGGTGCACGGTAACGCAACATACAGGCCTCAATGAGGCGCTTGGTCTTTTTGCTGCCAGGGTCATTTCGGGCAAGTTGGTACGCCCCACGGGGCCGGGTCGTACCAAAGGCAGCGGTCGGTACGACCGATATATTCTGATTGCCCAATACATCATTTGCAAACTTGTCGTGCAAACGACGACACTGCACGTTGGCAGAAACAGGGTTCCATCCGGACCGGCAAATCTTTCGGCGTGCGAGGCAGTCGCAGAAGCATTCCACCAGGTCGAGACCAAATGCACCGGAAACAGGATTCATACGACATGGCGGGTTGTGTCTCGAAAGTGGTGGAAATTATTCCATGGCGTCTCCGAGCGTGTTGATGTTTGGCCGCGTTACGCGACGGGGTCAAGGTTTTCGGTTACGAGTGGCTGATGGAGTGTTTCCCAGCCATCGACCTTGCGCATCTGGATTTGCCCGGAAGCCATCAAGGCCCGGAACAGCATCGGCACGGTCTCTGGGGACGGCAGCACGGTTTGCGTCTTGATACGGCGTCTGAATTCTTCATTGAGGCGCTCAATGGCATTGGTCGTACGCGCTGATTTCCATTGGCTTTGAGGAAGCCGGGTGAAGGTGAAGAGCCTGTCGCCGGCTTCCTCCAGGCTGTCAGCCACGGCACGGCATTTCAGACGCCATTTGCGTGGAAACGCCTTGCGGCGCCTGTGCACCTCAACTGCTGTATCGGCGTAGATCATGTCGCGGTAATCCTCAGTCAGCTCTTCGTGCATATGGCCGGGTGCATGGGCCCGCAGATTGCGGTGTTTGTGAACCGTGCAACGCCGGATCTCCAGATCATCGCCCCGGAGACCGGAAAGCGCGGCCTCCAGGCCCGGGGCTCCGTCAACAATGACAAACCCGGGCCGCTTCAAGCCCCGCGCATCCAAATCATTGAGAAACTGTCGCCACGCGGCTGTAGTTTCTCCCCCCATATTGCCAATGGAAAGCAGCACTTTCCGGCCATCCCGTCTGACGCCAATGGCCGCCGGAACCGGGATATTGGCGGCTTTACGGTCCATTCGTGTCTTGACCACCGTGCCGTCCAGGATCGATCGAACGATATCCTCATCCGCCAAATCGCGAGTACACCACGCCTCCCGGTCCGCCTTCACCTTCCGCCACGCCCGGCTCACCACGTCCCTGCCCACAGCGCCCTTGAACAATCCATAAAGCGCGCGCTTTACCCGGCGCGTGTTGGTCCCCGACAAATACACCGCCGCAATCAGCGCTTCCGCCTTCTTCGTCAAACGTTGATAACGGGGCAATGCCCTGGAGCGCCATTCCGTGGTTCGACCATCTTCCTGTGCAATACGCGCACGAGGTACGCTGACCTTCTCTGAGCCAAAGGTTCCAATGATCCCGCGTTCCCGGTGGCCATTGCGGTAGCCTTTCTGGCCTGCGCTCTCCCGTCCGTAGCGACAACGGCCAGGGAGACCCTCAAGCCCTTCCTCAAAAACCGCTTCAATCGTCGCGCGAATGTTGGCGCGAAGCCGATCCTCGATCGGATCGTGGCCCTCTTCATGTGCCGGTAGCGAAAGAGGGGAAGTTGCTGTAGCGTTCGTCATGGTGTGATCTCCCAAGGCGGCTAAAACCGCCGGTTTGGGTGCCTGGAACTCACCCGGAGATTACGCCAACTTCAAATTTCCACCAGACTCAAGACACCACCGTGACATTGCGCAAATAGATGCAGCGATTGAGACGACAATCCCGGCTGACAAAGCACTCTCCGAAAAGGCTGATATTCTCATCAGCATTCCCGGCATTGCGAAAGTTACTGCATTTGCGATACTGATCGAAATGCCTGAGCCGGGCAGCTTGAGCGGCAAGCAAGCCGCGAGTCTGGCAGGTCTTGCCCCAATCTCCCGGCAATCCGGCAAATGGCAAGGCAAAGAGCGCATCCAGGGCGGGCGGGCCTGCCTGCGAAGAGCGATCTACCTGCCTGCCGTTGTCGCCACGCGCTTCAATCCGGATATGAAAGCAAAATATCACGAGATGATTGCCAAAGGGAAATGCAGGAAACTTGCGATTACTGCGGTCATGCGCAAGCTTGTGGTCTGAAACTTCACCCGCAGAAGACAAGGACAGTCTACTGCAGGGACACGAACCGAAAGTGAGTGTTCCCGACCGTTGCGTTCGACTTCCCCGGTTACAGGTTCCAGCCTCGGTTGGCACTTTGGCGCGGAGGGGGCTTTTGGCAGGCTTGTAGCCCCGATGTTCTAGGTGAAAATCGAGGGAAATGGTTTTTTGCTTGGTCAGCTCGCATGAAGTAATCGTAACGTTCTAAAATTCCTCGGATTATATCCAGGATCGAGTGTTCTCCAAATTTTGACAGGTCTTTCTTTTGACATCCCGGCCCTTATGAGTACATTGTATTACAATGTAAAACCCAACGTATCTTGGAATGCAAACCATGCCAACATCGACCTTCACCACCAGGATGGACGTTGATCTGAAGGAGCGCCTGCAAAAAGTGGCCCGTTTTGAGCGCCGTTCCGCTTCGTTCATAGCCAACCAAGCGATTGAAAACCTCGTTGAAGAACGCGAGGCGACCAGAGCGCTGGTAGAAACCGGGCTTATGCTGGCAGACAAAGGCGTCTCAATCTCGTCTGAAGCGATCCATGCCTGGATGAGCGGTCCTGAAGATGCGGCGTTCCCGGAACCCGATACTTTCGAAAAATAACCTATGAAAATACAGTTCCTTGAATCATCCCAACCTGGATTGCGTTGGATGATTCAATATTATCGAAACAATTCTCAGTTGGACGAAGCGAAGGCCTTTGCCAGCTTTGCTGCGACAGAGCGAGGAATCTGTGACCTTGCACCGCCCAAAGAAACCTTTGAGGATTTTGAGGATGTGTGGGAGGTGAAAATCCAAAAAACGGCGTTTTCCTTCCTCTACACGATCCATGGTCAGACAGCCTATGTGATCGACATACGAGACCAGCGCGGACATCGAAGTGCCGCTGCCTTGCGTATTTTTGATCGCGAGCTTCGCAAGAAATACGAAGATCAAGCCAATCCGAGAGCACCATGAAAGACCTCTTCATCAGCACTGGTGAGCATATCAGCGTCGGAAATTTCACCGACGGGACGCTCACATATCGCGAGGTGCCAGCCTCTGAAATTGCACCACTCATTGAAGAGACCCGCGCAAGGGGAGGGGTGAGGAATACATATTCAAGCGCCTACGCCGCTCTACCTCAACTTCCACAAATGTTGATTTTTATAAAGAAATCTGGTTATTGGATGATAAGAACCCCAAAGGTACTTCAAAGTCAATTACCTTGAATTCGAGAAAGACTGCTACCTATGTGCTACCTGTAAGCCAATGAACACCCATCGCCTGACAAAAACCAGTGTAGAACGCGCCGAGCCGTCAGATAAGGACTACCTTATCTGGTGCGGCAAGCTTCGGGGCTTTGGGTGCCGGGTTTGGCCTGGCGGGAAAAAGACTTTCACCGCACAATACCGTGTTGGAGGCCGAAACGGACGTGAGCGCAAGAAAACGCTTGGCACCTATGGCGTGTTGACGGTCGAACAGGCTCGCAAGGAGGCCGAAAAGTACCTGGCCCTCGCCAAAACCGGACAAGACCTTGCGGGTGAAGAGCGTCAGGCGCGTTCCGAAATGACCATGGCGGAGCTTTGCTGCGAGTATCTGCAACATGGCGTGGCATTGAAAAAACCTTCGACCATCGCCACCGATATTGGGCGGATCAATGGTCATATCCTCCCCCTTCTGGGAACAAAGAAGCTGAGTGCGATCACGCGAACAGAGATCGATCGCTTCATGAATGACATCGCCAAAGGCAAGACGGCAAAAGACCAGAAGACTGCCAAGGGTCGGTCAATTGTCAAAGGGGGAAAGGGGACGGCAACCAGAACGGTCAGGTTGCTTGGGGGTATCTTCACCTACGCTATCAATCAAGGGCATCTCGAAAGCAACCCCTGCGCGGGAGTGAAGAAATTCCCGGACACGTCCAAAGATCGTTTTCTTTCTCAGGAAGAAATCAATCGGCTGGGCGAAGTACTGATACAGGCTGAGACCGCAGGCTTGCCGTGGGACTTGAACACTGAGGCGAAAGCGAAACACCGGCCCAACTCAGACGAGAACCTGCGCCGGATTGTTTCGCGGCACGTCACTGGGGCCATCCGTTTGCCGCTTCTAACTGGATGCGGACTTCGGGAAATCCTGCACTTAAAGATGGAGCGAAGTCGATTTCCAAAGGGGTCTGTTGAACCTGCCTGACAGCAAAACAGGCCGAAAAGTTGTTTATCGAGAGTGTCCTGTCTTCTGTGTATGAGTAATTCGGTCCATGCTTCCAAACTGAAGGAGCATGACGATAATGACGATTTCCAAAGAACTACTGGACGAGCTGCCTAGCGGTGTTGAACGACCCAAAGATTAGGTGTTGAACGACCCAAAGATTAAAAGTCATGCTCTGCAAGGCTGGTTTCCGGCAGCCGGTGGTAAATGCCGGTGGCCTCGAACACGACTGAAGACACTTCTGCCTCTCGTATCCAGCCGGTGAGAGCCCTCAAGCCTGTTTTGGTGTTGGCAAATTGCTTGTGTTTCCGTTTTGAAAGCCAAAAGGCGTCCAGCGTATCTTTCGAGATGTCGACTCCAATGGTATCGTTCATATGTCTTTTCCTTACCTCGTCCTGTCATGCGAGCCCAAAGCCCATGTATCCGTTCAGGTCAGCGGAAAAGACGGGGGCGACCATACTCGGCGACGGTCCACAACGACCGGGAGGGGAACGGTCCGACCCCCGCCACCGCCCGTCATAAACGACGTGCCGGGCAGTGGCTCCACAATCACATGAGAGCCGGGTTATTTGTAGGACAAGGGGGGAAAACCGGCTCCCGAAAGGCCGTTTCGATCTCCTCACGAAGGTCTTTCCGGTTATCCTTCACCGGAAGAAGGCAG
>CBDBLS010000050.1:0-48065 GCA_965207105.1 Roseovarius sp.
ACCGGACATGACCTTGCCAGTGGCAGTCACCTTGAAGCGCTTTTTGGCGCTCGATTTTGTCTTCATCTTGGGCATTTCCGTCTCCTGTCTTTTCGGGTCGCTATGCGCACGACTCGGCATGCCACATTGGCCGGCCGCACGATCAGAGGCACCATTTACGCAAGCTTGTGCGCACTGGCAAGCGGTTTCTCAGGACAGGAAGTCGGCAAGGACAGAATAGAAGGCCCTCGGCACCTCGCGCAGCGTGTATCCGCCCGGCTTCGTGTTCATGGCCACAAGGACAAGCCCGCCACCCAAAAGCAACATGATGATTGCAATCCGCAGCGAGCGTCGATCAGCATAGGATGACAGAATCGAGGGCAACGCGAGACCAGCAATCAGCAGTCCCCCGACGAGCAACATGTCCGCGTTCATGGTACGGTCCCCGATCTAAAGCTTCAGCGGGAGATTATCCGGGATCCGTGGCGAAAATCAAACGTTCGTCGCACGGGGCGACCCGCAGAATGTTCGTGGTCCCCGGCACATTAAAGGGAACACCGGCCGTCACCACGATCTGATCGTCGGCCCCCGCGAAACCACCGGCCCGCGCAGCCCGCGCGGCGTTCAGAACCGCCAGTTTGAAACGGTCCAGTTCTCCCGTCATCACGCAGTTTGTGCCCCAGCTCAGCGCCAGTCGCCGCGCGGTGCCACGCAGGGCCGTCATCGCGATGATCGGAACACCGGGCCGCTCCCGCGCCGTCAGCAGTGCGGTTGTGCCGCTTTGTGTGTAGCAGCAGATTGCCTTGATATCCGTGGTCTCTGCGATCTCGCGGGCTGCGGCCACAA
This sequence comes from Roseovarius sp., assembly GCA_965207105.1. Lineage (GTDB taxonomy): Bacteria > Pseudomonadota > Alphaproteobacteria > Rhodobacterales > Rhodobacteraceae > Roseovarius. The sequence continues at coordinate 826 of CBDBLS010000050.1, forward strand.
TGCCATCAGCAACCCCGGATTGCCGCCCGGATCGGGAGGACGCGATGATCTGGACATAGGTCGGGTCGGCCTCAACCTCGACCGCCACTTTGTCCATGGTCTGAACCGCCTCAACCGGGTAGCTGCCCGCAGCGGATTCCGCGCTCAGCATGATCGCGTCGGTGCCCTCATAAATCGCGGTGGCCACGTCTGACACCTCCGCCCGCGTGGGCATCGGGCTTTCGATCATGCTCTCCAGCATCTGGGTGGCCACAATCACTGGCTTGGCTGCGGCGCGGCACTTGCGCACCAGCCGCTTCTGGATGGGGGGCACTGCCTGAACCGGCAGTTCAACAGATCCCCGCGTGCCACCATGATCCCATCCGAAACCGCCAGGATGTCGTCAAACCTGTCCACAGCTGCAGGCTTTTCGACCTTGAACAGGATCGCCGCGCGCCCGCCTGCAAGTTCGCGCGCCTCGGTGACATCCTCGGCCCGCTGAACAAAGGACAACGCCAGCCAGTCACCCCCAGACGGCACACAAACTCCAGATCGTCGCGGTCTTTGGAAGACAGCGCCGCCAGCGGCAACACCACATCGGGCACGTTCACACCTTTGCGGTTGGAAATCGTGCCCCGATTGTCACCGAGCACTCCGCATAATCCGCGCCGCAATCCTCGACCTTCAGCCGAATCTTTCCGTCATTGACCAAGAGGCTGGCACCCCTTTTCAGCACCTCGAAAATCTCCGGGTGCGGCAGGCAGACGCGATTGGCATTGCCCGGCGCCGGGTCGAGATCAAGACGAAAGCTGTCCCCTTCGGCCAAATCCTCGGCGCCATTCTCAAACTCTCCCACCCTCAGCTTGGGTCCCTGCAGATCGGCCAGAATGGCAATCGGGCTTTCGAGGTCTTTCTCCACCTGCCGGATCATCCGGTGCCGCTCCCGGATCTCATCATGGCTGCCATGGCTCATGTTCAAACGAAATACAGCCGCCCCCGCCTCGTGCAGCGCCCGGATCATGTCGTAGGTATTGGATGCGGGACCCAGGGTGGCGACAATCTTTACGTTTCGCTGGCGTCTCATCTACAGTCCTCAATCCATCATGTTATCGCAAACATGTGCTGGCGCGCTTATGGCGCATTTCCCATTTCCGGGGCAACTGGCCTAAAGCTGCAGGCAAAGAAATGACAGGCACATGACATACACTCCATTCTTTCTGCATGGCGAGGACCGCCCCGGCCGCTGGCTGATCACATGCGACCACGCAACCAACACCGTGCCCCCCAATGTCAATGGGGCGGTCTGGGTCTCCCTCGTGAAGACATGGAACGGCACATTGCCTATGATTTGGGCGCATATGGCGTTGCCCGGCGCCTGGGGGAGCTCCTGGACTCACCCGTCATTGCGGCCAACTTTTCTCGTCTGGTGATTGACCCAAACCGGGGCGAAGATGATCCGACCGTTCTGATGAAGCTCTATGACGGATCCATCATCCCGGCCAATCGGACTGCAGATGCCAAGGAACGGGACCGCCGTCTCAACGCCTATCATCGGCCCTATCATGCGGAACTGGCGCGGCTCGCAGCGCTGCCCCATGTGGTGATCATCGCACTGCACAGTTTCACCCGGCAACTGCGTGGACGCGCGGCGCGGCCCTGGCATGTGGGCGTGCTCTATGCCGAGGATGATCGCCTGGCCACCTTACCACCCTTCAATTTATCCACACCTCCCGGAGCTTGTGTATTTTGGCAAAGCCCGCGAGAGACCGCCGGATGGTGCGCAGGCCTGCCCTGAAGAGGGAACACAGGGATCGTCGAGCTTTCCGGACCCCCTTTTTTCGCCGCGTTGCGCGACAAGGTGTTCTTCTTTTGCCCCGGTTGAAACGGCCCAGTACATAGCGATTGCCAGAACCAGTATGAGCCGCTCCAATCGATCCGGCTTTTTGATCCGGCTTCGGGTGATGCCAAAGCCCCGGGTTTTGAAGTCGGAGAACATTGCCTCGATGCTCCAGCGCATCCCATGGTCGGGAACCCTGTATTCGGACGGGGCTGCGTTCATGGCGATGATCCATGGTTCCCTGTGGCCTTCTTCGTGGAGCACGCCGATGGCGGAGAAGACACCTGTCCCGTAAAGCTCCGCGTTTACAATGCCTTCGGGTATCAACCCGGCAATTTCCCGGGTCAGCAGTTCGCCGCCTCGATGCTGCAGCGTGATATTGCCCTTCATGCGAAGCCGATAGTCCCGGCCTGCTTCCTGACACCATCCGATCAGGCGGGCGGTCCCGTAGAACCGATCTCCGGTCAACAAAACGCACGAGCCTTCAGGCAACCAGGGGCGAATACTTTCCAAAAGCCCGTTTTGCACACGCCACCCGATTGCCCCTTTGGTTTGGCGCACACGCCAGGCTACAGGCAAGGCGCGGTCCCGCATCCGCACCGATACCATCAAGGCTTCGTGACCCTTGTTGACCTGGCTTTGGTCGAGAGCAGGCACAATCGTCTCTCCGGCATCATGCAGGCGGCGAAAAAGCTCCCCTGCGTAAGCACACATCACCTCATCGGCATTGATACGGGAATTACTCAAAACCCGTGAAATGTACTGATATCGGTGGTCCACCGAGCCGATATCGCGCGGCAAGGCGGCTGCATTTTCCATCAAATTGACGCTCTGCGTGTTCAAAACCACACTTGCGATCAGCGACAGACCTTCACCGCGTGACTTGTGACAGCCGGGTAAACGGTCGACAAAGTCTGCCTGAACCCTCGAATAAAGTTGGGAAAAACAATTCGTTATCGCCACGACAGCCTCCGGTATCAACAGTGGAGACTCCTTGAATCACACAAAACCGCGAAATGTCAAATCACACGGAGAATTTTGAAGGGTGGTAAGCCTGGCCACCCCATTGCTTGACGTTCTGGGAACCCAGGACGATCTCGCCATTGGCGACAACGAACCCTATTCCGGGCACCTGCCCGGAGATTCGATTGATCGCCACGCAATCGCCCAAAATCGCCCGAACGCATTGATCGAACTGCGCAATGATCTGATCGCTGACCACGAGCAGCAGCACAATTGGGCCGACAGACTGGCGCCTCTGCTGCTGACCGCACTGGCAAAATCCGGCCTGTGATTCCTAACCGACACCAAGCGCAGCCCTCTGGTTTTGCGCTGCGCTCCCTTGTGCGCCCGCGAAAGCTGCACCAAGTTATGACAGGATCACCGCGCCACCGAAGCCAGAAAGGGAGCCCACATGTCTGTTGAAACCCTCACTGCCTTTTTTGGATGGATGGCCGTTCTGAATCTGGCCTACCTGGCGCTTGCAACGCTTGTCCTGACAGCGGCGCCGGGCTGGATGAGCGGCCTTCACCACCGGCTGTTCGGAGTTGCGCCCGACGATCTGAGGCTGCTGTATTACAAGTGGCTCGCCCAATACAAAATTGCCGTTCTCGTCTTTGCAGTTGCGCCTTACCTGGCACTGAGACTGATCTGAACCCCGCCTGCGCCGTTCTCCGCACCATTTTCCCCCGACAACAGGAAGACCAGAACCATGGACCAGCAAACGCAACTTGAACTCGAAGCCGCCGCATTCCGCCGCCTGCGTCAGCACCTGATGCAGGACAGGACAGACGTCCAGAACATCGACATGATGAACCTCACCGGTTTTTGCCGCAATTGCCTGTCACGATGGTATCAGGAAGCCGCCAATGACAAAGGCATCGAAATGAGTAAGGACGAAGCGCGCGAGCTGTACTACGGAATGACCATGGCAGAGTGGAAAGCCAACTATCAGACCGAGGCCGGTCCGGACAAACAGGCGGCTTTTGAGAAGGCCTTCGAGGAGAACGTCGGAAAACGCTGACCCCTGGGGAACGAACCGGCAGTTCAGCGGCAGGGCTTTGCGGCATCCGGCCAGCGGCAATCCAAAGGCGCGCTGACCGCCCTCATCCGCCCCCGATGGCAATGATGGCGGGCCAATTTCACAGAGGTCGCAGAACGGTGCCTTCACCCCGCCTCTACGTTCCATCGTTTTGTCCTCGGCGGCAGACACGGCTTCAGGACGGCACGCTCAGTGCCTATGGGCTCAGCCCCGCCGCGGCCCGAAGCCCGCTCAGATACGCACCATGCGCCGTCGACCGATACTTTGGGTGGGTATGTTCGCCAGCAAAGGCCAACCGCCCGCCGAGGACCATTTCAAACTGACGAAAGTGCTTCTTGCGCGTCTGCGGCGTGGCGTAGCTGTAACTTCCCAGTGCAAACGGATCATCAAACCAGCGGCTCACCAGTACCTCAACCGGGTCCGGGATATCTGACCCATAGATCCGGCGCAGTGGCTCCATCATCTGCTCGGCAAGGTCCGCGTCGCTCTCGTGTTCCCCACTCAGAGCATGATCGCCCGTCATGTAGTTGACCAGAACCGGCGTCCCGGGCTGCATCTTGTTGGCATTGAGATACAGCGGCCACCGCCCGCTTTCAGAGGCGTGATAGATCCCCGGCACATCATCCCAAAATACACGATCAAACCGCAACACCACTTTGTTGATGGCCCCCGACCCAATCCGGGAGATCGCCTTTTTCAGCTTTCCAGGCAGCGCAGGGGCAAACTCGACCACACCTGACTGCAACACGCCAATCGGCAAGGTGCAGATACAGCAGTTGGCCTCAAAAACCTCTCCGCCGACACGCACGACAACGCCTGTTTCGCGAAGTTCGACCCCGTCGACCGCATGGTTCAGCCTGATGTCCAGACCCGGTGTCAGCACATCAAAAAGTGCGTCATACCCCCCGGGCAAGAGCACGTCGGTCCCCTTGAATTCCTTCGTGCCCTCATAAGGCAGCGCACTCATGCCTGCCAGCGTGGCGCCCGCATCAAACTCGGTCCAGACCGACTGAATGGCGCGCATCAGCGGATCCGTCAACGTGTCCGGTCCAAACTTCTGCAGCGCCTCCAGCATCGTCTGATGCTTGTCTGCCTCTTCGTCGATGGTCTCATTCACATGATCCACCCGTGCAATGGCGGACCAAAAGACGGACCGGTCAATCGGGGTCCCATCCGTATGATACCCGATCACATCGGCCCAACCGGTCTTGTGCAATTGGGCTCCGACGGCCCTGGCCAGCTGGGTCACCGGATTGCCCTTGGGTTTGTGGATCCAGGACACGCCCAGATCGACCGGAACACCCAGGGAATGGTCGGTCCAGATGCGTCCACCCAGCCGGTCGCGCGCCTCCAGAACCGTCACATCTGCGCCCGACAAATGCGCCGCATGGCCGACCGCCAAGCCAGCCATGCCCGCTCCGATGACCAGCACCTTCGTGTTGATCAGCGGTTTGTCTCTGTCTGGACCCGCGTGGCTCAAATGGCGGCCCTCCGGCTCTCTTCCAGATAGATCTCACGAAGCCGGGGCGCGACCCGTCCAGGGGCGCCGCTGCCGACCGGCACCCCGTCAATCTCCACAACCGGCATGACAAAGGTGCTGGCCGACGTGATGAAAGCCTCGTCCGCCGCGCGGGCTTCGTCGATGGTAAAGAGCCGCTCCTCAACCTCCATCTGCGCTTCTTTGGCAAAGCGCAGAACCGCCGTCCGGGTGATCCCGTGCAGAATGTCGCTGGACGTGGGCCGGGTGATGATCGTGTTGCCTTTCACGATATAGGCATTGTTGGACGTGCCCTCGGTCACATAGCCATCCTGGATCATCCAGGCATCATCAGCGCCAGCTTTCTTGGCCATCATTTTTCCCATCGACGGGTACAGCAGCTGGACAGTTTTGATGTCCCTCCGCCCCCAGCGAATGTCATCGATGCTGATGACACGCATGCCCGTTTTTGCGGCAGGATTGTCAGCCAGACCAGGTTTGTTCTGCGTGAACAGCACCAGTGTCGGCGGCGTCGTTTCAGGGTCGGGAAACACAAAGTCCCGATCCTCTGGCGCACCACGGGTGATCTGCAGATAGACCATGCCTTCGGTGATGTCGTTGCGTGTGATCAGCTCACGGTGAATCGCAAGCAGTTCATCTTTGGTCACCGGAGCTGCCATCTCCAGCTCGGACAGCGACCGTTCAAGCCGGATCACATGCCTGTCGAAATCCAACAGCTTGCCGTCCAGCACCGATGTCACCTCATAGACACCGTCCGCCATCAGGAAGCTGCGGTCAAAGATCGATATCTTCGCTTCAGTTTCAGGCAGGTAGTCCCCGTTCACATAGACTGTCCGCATGGTTATCCCCATAATTCCGGCTTCGGCGGGTGAACGCCGTCTGCGTCGTAGATCAAAGCTGTCGACCGGTCTTCGGCCAGCAGCAAGGGCCCGTCAAGGTCTACCACCGCCACACCCTGCGCCACCAGCGTGGCCGGAGCCATCGCCAGAGAGCTGCCCACCATGCAGCCCACCATGACGCCATACTCCTCCGCCAGTGCCGCCTGCCGGAGCGCCAGTGCCTCGGTTAGACCACCGGTCTTGTCGATCTTGATATTGATCATGTCATACTTGCCCTTCAGCCCGGGCAGGCTGGACCGATCATGGCAGCTTTCGTCGGCACAAACCGGCACCGGCCGGTCCAGACCAATCAACGCCTCATCCTCGCCTGCGGGCAGGGGTTGCTCGACCAGCCCAACGCCCAGCCGCACCAGATGCGGGGCCAGATCGGCATAGACCTCAGCCGACCAGCCCTCGTTTGCATCGACGATGATCCGCGCCTCGGGCGCGCCCGCGCGCACGGCCTCCAGCCGCGGCATGTCATCCGGCGTGCCAAGCTTGATCTTGAGCAAAGGCCGATGCGCATTCTGCGCCGCCTGCGCCTGCATTGCGTCAGGACTGTCCAGCGACAGGGTGTAGGCCGTGATCTCCGGCCCGGGTTTGCTCAACCCCGCCAGCTCCCAGACCCGTTTGCCAGCGCGTTTGGCCTCCAGGTCCCAAAGCGCGCAATCAACCGCGTTGCGCGCCGCCCCTGCCGGCAGCAGATCAAAGAGCGACTCACGTGTGACATCACCCGGCAATCCCATGATCTGGGCCTCAACGGATTCCAGCGTTTCGCCATACCGGGCGTAGGGCACACATTCCCCCCAGCTGCGGTGCCGCCCGTCAGAAACATGCGCCGTCAGCACATGGGCTTCGGTCCGCGACCCCCGGCTGATTGTAAACACCTGCGCCAGCCGGAACACATCACGGGTCACGTCAATCTGCAAAATGCCCTGCCCTTCTTCTCTTTCCAAATACGGATTTCAAACAGTTGCCTCAGGCGCCGGCGCCAGATCACAGATCGCTCAGCACATCCACCAGACGACCGGCTCCCTGACGAAACGGATCAGCTGCAGGCAATCCCAGGCGGGCTTCAACCTCCGCCAGATAGGCCAGGGCTTCGTCTTCTGGAAAATGCTGGGTGTTGACGGACACACCTGCCACCTGACACGCCGGATTGGCGATCCGCGCCAATGGCAGTGCCGTGTCGCGCAGGTCCTCCAGCGACGGCAGCGTATAGTCAGGCAGCCCCCGCATATGAGCCCGTGACGGCTCATGCGCCAGGATCAGGGCGTCAGGCTGTCCGCCATGGATCAGCGCCATGGTCACGCCAGAATATGAGACGTGGAACAATGACCCCTGACCCTCAATATGGTCCCAGTGATCCGCATCGTTGTCCGGCGTCAGATATTCAACGGCGCCCGCCATGAAATCAGCGATGACCGCGTCGAGCGGAACGCCATGGCCGGTGATCAGAATGCCAGTCTGACCCGTCGCACGAAAGGTCGACTTCATGCCCCGCTTTTGCATCTCTGCGTCCATGGCAAGGGCGGTATACATCTTGCCCACCGAACAATCGGTGCCCACAGCCAGAACACGCTTGCCCGACCGTTTCTTGCCATTGGCAATGGGGTAGGCATCGGTCGGAATGCGCACGTCATGGAGGCTGCCGCCGTGCGTCTGTGCCGCAGCAACCAGATCGCGTTCATCGCGCAACAGATTGTGCAGTCCGGAGGCAAGATTATAACCCATTTCAAGCGCGTCAATCAGAACGTCTTTCCAGGCCTGCGAAATCACGCCACCGCGATTGGCAACACCAATCACCAGAGTTCTGGCACCCGCGGCCTGCGCCTGGGCCAGGGTCATGTTGCTCAGGCCCAGATCAGCGCCGCAACCGGGCAGACAGAGCTGGCCCACGGCATTCTCCGGGCGCCAGTCTTTGATGCCCTGTGCCACTTTGGCAGCCAATTGATCTGGGGCGTCGCCCAGAAACAGAAGATACGGTGTCTCAATCATGGCGCGTCCCCTACAGATATCTCGCCACAGAATACAGCGAACAGACCCAAGGATGTCGCATTTTCGGTCCAGGATGCGGTCTGTCACACAAATTTCTTCGGCCTTTGGGCGCTTTTGGCGAAGAATTGTGCGCCCTGTGCTCGAACTCACCGAATCCGGCGCCTCCGATCAGGAAATCAGACAGCTCCAGATCAGGGCCCAGCCATGAGGCTCTCACGATCCAGCGCAAGCGTGAACCGGCTGAGCCGCAGCCCAACACCCACGGGTGTCAACGCGCGCTGCAAGCCAAAGTTTCACGCCCGTAGCTGAATAACGCCCCGCTCTGACGGCGGGTCTCGCAGGGGCATATCGGTTCCCTCAGACTCTCACAGCAGCAGATGGGGACGGCACAGCCGCGCCAATTGCTGCACCTGCGAGATCGCCCTTGCGAAGCTTGGCGCAATTACATACCCCAAAGGTCATCAAAAACGTAACTTCCTTGCTCCGAGGTGCCATCCATGAGCTTCCGCATTCAGCCTGCCCCACCTGCCCGCCCCAATCGCTGCCAGCTCTTTGGGCCGGGTTCCCGCCCCGCAATCTTCGAAAAGATGGCTGCGGGCGCGGCGGACGTGATCAATCTGGACCTTGAAGACTCGGTGGCACCCTCGGACAAAGACAGCGCCCGGGCCAATGTCATTGAGGCCATCCGCGATGTCGACTGGGGCACCAAGACGCTGAGCGTGCGGATCAACGGGCTGGACAGCCCCTATTGGTACCGCGATGTGGTTGACCTGATGGAGCAGGCCAGTGAGCGGCTCGACCTGATCATGATCCCCAAAGTGGGGTGTGCCGCTGACATCTATGCCGTGGACGCACTGGTCAGCGCGATCGAAGCCGCAAAAGGCCGGACCAAAAGACTGGGTTTTGAGGTCATCATCGAGAGTGCCGCCGGCATCTCCCATGTGGAAGAGATTGCCGCCGCGTCTCCCCGCCTGCAGGCGATGAGCCTCGGAGCTGCGGATTTTGCCGCCTCGATGGGGATGCAGACCACCGGGATCGGGGGCACGCAGGAGAATTACTACATGCTGCAGGACGGCCAGAAGCACTGGTCCGATCCCTGGCATTGGGCACAAGCGGCCATTGTCGCGGCCTGCCGCACCCATGGCGTGCTGCCAGTCGATGGCCCGTTTGGCGACTTCAGCGACGACGAAGGCTTCCGGGCGCAGGCGCTGCGGTCTGCTACGCTGGGTATGGTGGGCAAGTGGGCCATCCATCCCAAGCAGGTCGCACTGGCCAACGAGGTCTTCACACCCTCCGAAGCGACCGTGGCCGAGGCCCGTGAAATCCTGGCCGCGATGGAGACGGCCAAGGCCAATGGCGAAGGGGCCACGGTCTACAAAGGGCGCCTTGTTGATATTGCCTCCATTAAGCAGGCCGAAGTGATTGTGCGTCAGTCCGAGATGATCGCGGGGTGACCCGGCAGGCCCCCACAGGCGGGACACACCGCCTGTGGGGGCCTGCTGACTAAGCCCTCAGGTCCTTGGGTGACCCCATGACCACATAGGTTGTGATGGCACTGACATGGGGCAACGTTCCCAGCACATCCGTATGGAAATGCTTGTAGCGCACCAGATCCGCGCACTCGACGCGCAAGAGGTACTCAATCGTCCCGGTTGTGTTGTGGCACTCCACAACCTCCGGGGCGTAGGACACCGCGCGCTCAAACGCCTCCTGGGCAGCTTTTGTATGTTCGCTGAGACCCACGCCCAGATACGCAACAAATCCCAGGCCCATCGCATCACGATCAAGGACCGCACGGTAGCCGGAGATGACCCCGCGGCTTTCCAGATCCTGCACCCGACGCAGGCATGCTGAGGCCGAAAGACCGACCCGGTCGGCAAGATCCAGATTGCTGATCCGACCGTTGGCCGTCAGCTCACGCAATATCCGGCGGTTTATCTCATCAAGTCCCGACATATCTTGCATGAAATGACGCAATTCAGGTCAGAATGCAATTTCATGCGGCGATGATCGGAAGATTGTTGTGCCTATGACCTACAGCCTGCTCGCCGCCCTGGCCCTCTTTGCCTTTGTCTCCTCGATTACACCGGGACCAAACAACCTGATGCTGATGGCCTCAGGTGCCAATTTTGGTTTCAGACGGACCGTTCCGCATATGCTTGGCGTGGCGCTGGGGTTCGTGTTTATGGTTGTGCTGGTGGGATCCGGGCTGGTGCAGGTGTTTGATGCGTGGCCGCTGAGTTACACGATCCTGAAGTCGGTCAGCGTGATCTATCTGCTGTATCTGGCCTGGAAGATCGCCACAGCAGCGCCCGCCGCCCAGACCAGCGCTGGCGGGACTCCAATGACCTTTCCGCAGGCTGCAGCATTTCAGTGGGTCAACCCCAAGACCTGGGCCATGGCGCTGACCGCGATCACCGCCTACACACCTTCCCAAACCTTTGGAACGATACTGGTTGTCAGCATCAGGGGTATCGCATGAATAGCATCCTTTGGTTTGCCTTGATCTTCTATCTCTGATTCAGTTTTCCAAAGTTTATGTCCGGAGGGCGCTGCTTTGGAAAATACCGTGTTGTTTCAATCTTTTGCCTCGTCGATTTCTGATCCCCGCCAGGAGACGAAGGTGTTGTATCCACTTGATGGGATTCTGCTTTCGAGCCTGTGCGGAGTGGTGTCGGGGTGCGGGAGTTTTGTCGATGTTGCCCTTTATGGCGAGGAAAAGTCGGGTTTCCTGCGCAAGTTGGCTACGTTTGAGCATGGCATACCCTCCCGTGACACGCTTTCGACGGTGTTTCGGGCGCTTGATCCTGAAGAGTTCAACGCAGCCTTTGCCGCGTGGGCGTCCGGGTTGGCCGGGCGCGTTGGAGGAACGGTCGTTGCCATTGACGGCAAGACAGCGCGAGGCTCAGGGGCCGGTGGTGAAACGCCTCTGCATCTGATCCCGGCCTGGTGTAACGATCTACGCCTCGTGCCCGGCCAGCAAGCCGGCGCGCACAAAAGGAACGGGATCAGGGACATCCCCGTTCTCCTGGATTTGCTCTTCCCGGAGGGCGTGGTCGTGACGCTGGATGCGATGGGGTGCCAACGTGGGATCGCCTGCAAAATCCGTGACAAGGGTGCTGACTATGTGCCGGCCCTGAAGGGCAATCAGGGGCTTCTCCATGAAGACGTGAAATTATGGTTCGAAGAACAGGATCAGGAAAGCACGGAATCATTACAGACGGTTGACGGCGACAGGGGCAGGATTGAAACGCGAACATACACCCAATGCGACGCCATCGGCCGGTTGAAAAAGCGCCATCCCCATCGGGAGGGGTTGGTCAGCATTGGCCGCGTCGTCCCGCTTCGGGAAAGTGGCGGGAAGACGACACGGCAAACGCGGTACTTCATCCCGTCCCTGCCAAAAGACGCCGCGCGCCTTGCCCATGCCGTACGCTCTCACCGGGGAATTGAAAACCGCCTCCACCGGGTGCCTGATGTCACCTTCCGCGATGACGACAGCCGGATACGAAAAGATCACGCACCCGCCAACTTCGCCGTCATCAGGCACATCGCAATGAATTTGCTCAACAAGGCAAAAAGCGAGAACTCCCTCAGAGCCTGATTTAAAACCAGTTGAATGAATCCAGTAGGTTGTGATTCTGTTCGGTTTGATAGCTGAACGGAGATATTTATGGCCTGGACAGACCTCACCCGCCGCCGGCATGAGCGCGCAGGCGGCAAGTATGCAAGTGATTTGACCGATGCAGAATGGGCAATAATCGTCCCTTTACTCCCGGCGCGCAGAACAACGGGCAGACCCCGTACCATTGATTTGCGTGATGTGTTTGACGCGATCCTTTATATCGCGACAACCGGTTGCCAGTGGCGTATGTTGCCCAATGACTTCCCGGCGGTTTCCACGGTGCGTGGCTGTTTCCATTCATGGAGCAGGGATGGCCTGCTGGATGAGATAAACCGCGAGCTCGTCAGAAGCGCGCGACCGGCTGAGGGTCGCAAGGCCCAGCCAACAGCGGGGGTCATCGACAGCCAGAGCGTAAAAACAACGGAAAGTGGCGGGGTTGGAGGCTATGACGCAGGTAAAGGGATAAAGGGGCGCAAACGCCATATCGTGACCGATACCATCGGATTGCTCATTGGCTTCGTCGTCCACAGTGCCGGTATTCAAGACCGGGATGGCGCGCCTGACGTGCCGGCGACTGTCGCGAAGCGCTATCCCACGCTGCGTCATCTATTCGCCGATGGAGGCTACGCAGGACCCGTATTGCGAGACGCGCTGAAAGCCATTGGCTGCTGGAGCGTCCAGATCATCAAACGCTCTGATACGGTCGAAGGGTTCGAGGTTTTGCCCCGTAGATGGGTGGTCGAGCGAACCTTCGCCTGGCTCGGACGATGCCGTCGATTGGCAAAGGACCGGGAGAAATCCATCGCAAGCGCCGAAGGGTGGCTGCTTATCGCCCACATCCGTCGCGTCACACGCCACCTCGCAAGGAATTGAAAGCGTTCAACTGGTTTTAAATCAGGCTCTCAGAGGAATGCGGAAAAAGGCAGGCTGGAACAACCGCTTCCTGCTTCAAATCCTCGCGCCGTGAAACTCATGCGATTCCCCTGTTGTCAGCATTGTGTTTGGCACCATCAACCTGCCGTCGGTCAGTGCCTGGGTCCTGCTGGGACAACAGATGGCACGGGTTCTGACCAACTGCGTCAGGCTGGTGGCCTTCAACTGGGGGATGGCAGGGCTTCTTGTGGCGTCACTCTATCCGGTCTTGTGGTCGGCCTGACAAATCCCACCAGCCGCCTCATATGTTGCATCGGGACCGTCACAGGGTCATATACGGTCAGCACCTCAGCGAGAGACACATGACCCAGTATCTGGACTTTGAAAAACCCCTGGCCGAGATCGAAGGCAAGGCGGAAGAACTGCGCGCCCTGGCCCGTGCCAATGAGGAAATGGATGTCGCGGACGAGGCGGCCGGGCTGGATGCCAAGGCGGCAACCATGCTCGTCGATCTCTACAAGAGTTTAACGCCTTGGCGAAAATGCCAGGTGGCCCGTCACCCGCAGCGGCCCCATTGCAGCGACTATGTGGCGGCTTTGTTCACAGAATTTACGCCCCTGGCCGGCGACCGGAACTTTGCCGACGACCTGGCCGTGATCGGCGGGCTGGCACGCTTCAATGACCGCCCCGTCATGGTGCTCGGCCATGAAAAGGGCAGCGATACCAAAAGTCGTATCGAACGCAATTTTGGCATGGCCCGCCCGGAAGGGTATCGAAAGGCGATCCGGCTGATGCAGTTGGCCAGCCGGTTTGGCATACCGGTGATCACTCTGATCGATACAACCGGCGCCTATCCCGGCAAGGGGGCCGAGGAGCGGGGCCAGTCCGAGGCCATTGCACGGTCAACCGAGACATGCCTGAAGATCGGTGTGCCGCTGGTCAGCGTCGTGATCGGCGAAGGCGGATCCGGCGGTGCTGTGGCCTTTGCCACAGCAAACCGGGTCGCGATGCTGGAACACTCCATTTACTCCGTTATCAGCCCCGAAGGCTGTGCGTCGATCCTGTGGAAAGATGCCGAGAAGATGCGTGAAGCGGCCGAAGCGCTGCGGCTGACGGCACAAGATCTGTACAAACTGGATGTGGTGGACCGGATCATTCCCGAACCCCTGGGCGGGGCGCACCGCGACAGCGGCGCTGCAATCGCTTCGGTTGGCAAGGCCATCGCTGCGATGCTGGACGACCTGGATGGCAAAGACAGCGCCGCGCTGGTGACAGACCGCCGGCGCAAGTTCCTGGATATGGGAAATCACGGTCTGGCTGCATGACCTGCTGATTGGGCTGCACGACAGGTGTGGCCGGTCCGGCGTTAGCGCTTTGGATCGGATCAGGCAATGCCCGATCCCTGCCAGTTCAGAGAGCGCTTCAGTGTCGTTGGGAGGGACCCTCTTAGACGGCTCAACACTGGCCAGCCGCACGCCCTCAGATGCGCCAGCGCAGCAGACGCTTCTCTGCCAGACCAATCACCCAGCTGGTCAGAACCCCCAGGCAGGACAGGATCACCACCCCCGCAAAGAGCCGCTCCAGGTCATAGAGGGACCCGGCCTGCAGAATGTAGGCGCCGATACCATGTTCCGCGCCCAGCATCTCGGCTGCGACCAGCAGGATGATCCCGATGGCAATTGACACCCGCAGGCCCGACAGGATGCCCGGCAACGCGCCAGGCAGCACGATTTTGCGGACAATACTGGCCCATGTCAGGCCAAAACTCTGCCCCATACGCACCAGCGTGCGGTCCACATTGTCGACCGCGCCATAGGTGGCAACCACTGTGGGGGTGAAGGTGCCCAGAGCGATCAGAGCATATTTCGAACCTTCGTCGATCCCGAACCAGATCACAAAGAGCGGCAGCAATGCAATTTTGGGAATCGGGAACATGGCCGCAACCAACGGGATCAGCCCGGCCCGAACATAGCTGAAAAGTCCGATCATCACCCCAACGGCAATGCCCACGGAAATGCCCATCAGGCTGCCGACGATCAACCGGGAGATCGAGGGCACCAGATGGGTCCAGAGCATCCCGGATTGCCACAGCTCGGCCAGTGTGAGGGCAACGTCTGACGGGCGCGGCAATGTCAGGTTGGAGATCCAGCCACTGCGTGTCCCCCACTCAACCAGCAGCAGGAGCAAGACAAACACCGTCAGCGCCATCCCCCTCCGCGCACCGGGACGGAAGCCGCCGCCACGAAACGGGACTGGCCGCGCCGCTTCAGACATCCAGAAGCTCCAGATCAGCGGCCATTGCCTCGTCTTTCATCAGAGCCCAGAGATGGGCCTGCACCGCGTCCAGCGCCGGGTCGCCGATCTGGCGTTCGGACAACGGGATGTCGATCTCGACCACCTCGCGCACCCGCCCGGGACGACGGGACAAAACAGCGATGCGATGACCCAGGCGCACCGCCTCTGCCAGATTGTGCGTGACATAAACCCCGGTGAAGGGCGCGCGCGCCCAAAGACTCACAAGATCTTCCATCAGCAGTTCGCGGGTCTGGGCGTCCAGCGCCGAGAGCGGTTCGTCCAGCAGCATCACCGCCGGGTTCACGGCCAGCGCCCGTGCAATGGCCACACGCTGCTTCATGCCGCCCGAGAGCTGACGCGGCAGCGCATCCGCGAAATCCGCCAGCTTGGTCCGGGCCAGAACATCGCAGACGATCTGATGTCGGTCTGCAGCCGAAACCGGATGATCCTCCAGCACCAGCGACACGTTCCCGGCAACGGTACGCCATGGCAGCAGGGCAAAGTCCTGAAACACAAAGGTCAGCGGATTGAGGCAGTCGGCAGGTGGCGCGCCCAGTTGCAGCACCTGCCCGGAATCGGGCCGCTCCAGCCCGCCGATCAGCCGCAAAAGCGTCGACTTGCCACAGCCCGACGGCCCGATAATGCACAAAATCTCACCCACAGGAATGTGCAGCGAAATGTCGTCCAGCACCGTCATTCCGCCGTAGCGGTGCGTGAGATGATCGAGTGTCAGGTCCATGGACAACGGGGCCGGTTGCCCGGCCCCCTGGTGTCAGATGATCTCGACATAAGACCGATCAACCAGTGTATCCGTGGTGATCGTGTCCTTGATCAGCCCTTCGGACTGGAACCACTGCACCTGATCCGCCACCGAGGCCATGTTCAGCTCCGCATTCGGACTGATCCGCATCGCCCCGTTCACGATCGACGGCTTGGCCTTGTCATAGGGCCGGTCGGTATAGACGTATTTGTGGATCAGCTGCACCATCTCGTCTTCGGCCTCGGTGCCCATCGTCTTGTCGACCAGGGCTGCGTTGTAATCCGCCGCCCCGCGCGAGAAGGCCTTGAGGAAGGCCGTCGACTTGGCGCGTTCCGTCTGGGCGGTCACAGCGGAAGTGAAGATTGTTGTGACCTGATAATTCGGAATGAAATCGGCCACATTTCCGATGATATGCACCGCGCCGGATGCCGCCAGCGGTTTGGCGATATGCGGCACAATCGACCAGGCATCAACCTGTCCCGATTTCATCGCACCGATGATGGCCCCAACCTTTTGCAAGGGCACAAAACTGACATCGACAACCTCGGCACGGGCGATCTTGGACCCCATGTAATGGAAGGATGACCCCGCCTGCGTGATGGCAAATTTCTTGCCGTCCATCATGGCCGGACTGGTCAGCCCCGCCTGGAAGGCTGCATCCGACGCGAGGATTTTCTGACCGTCGATACCCATTTCTTCGTGCAGCGCGCCGCCGATCACCTTGGCCGCGCCCTTTTCGGCCAGGCTGATCAGCCCGCCGGATATCGCCGTCACGCCGAAATCGGCGTCTCCTGAGGCAATCGCCACCGCCATCGGCTGCGCCGCTTCGAAAAAGCGGAAATCGACGTCGAGACCTTCATCCGTGAAATACCCCCGCTCGTAGGCAACAAAACTGGGGGCATGGCTGGTAAAGCGCAGGGCACCCACTGTGATCTTGGTGTTGGCAAGCGCTGGCTGGCCCAGCATCGGCAGAGCAGCCGCGCCACCCAGCAGTCCCAGCGCAGCGCGCCGTGTTGTCTGTGTCATTGGTCCGTTCTCCCACCTTTTCTGGTGCCAGACTATGGCGCAGTCCGGGTAAAGGGCAACCGGTTTGGGGTGAAGATCAGGTTGCCAGCATCCGCAGCCCCTGCGTCACATCAGACCGCACCGCAAGCCGCAGGCCGGGTTCATCCCCCGCTTTGAGCGCAGCAATGATCAGCCTGTGAAAATGCGGCGGATCCGTCCGGCGCAGGTGGCCGTAAAGGGCCCGCATGGTTGGACCCAGCTGAAGCCAGACGGTTTCTGCCATGGCCAGCATGGCCGGGGCCTGGGCACGCAGGTAAAGCGTGCGGTGAAACTCCAGATTGCTGCGGATATACCCCACAGCATCGTGGTTGGACACCATGTCGGAAATGGTCGTGTTGATCGCCTGCAACCGGTCGATCAACGCAATATGTGCCCTTGGCAGGGCGCGGCTGGCCAGCTCCACTTCCAGCAGGGCGCGGAGGGCTGCCAGCTCCTCGATCCGCTCATTGCTGAGTTCAGGTGTCGAGACCCGCCCCGAACTGGACAACAACAAGGCGCCTTCCGCCACCAGCCGCCGCGCAGCTTCGCGGGCCGGTGTCATCAAAACACCAAATTCCTTGCCGATTCCACGCAGGGTCAGCGCCTGACCCGGCGCAATCTCTCCGTGCATGATCCGGGTGCGCAAACTGCGGTAGACCCTGTCATGCGCAACAGGCACCGCTTCGCTGGGGCGTGGGTTGATCATCATGGGTACAGTTTGTGATCACACGCACGGCGACGTCAATCATCAAAGCGATAGCGGTGCAGATCATTGCCTTCGGTCCGCAACCAGCGGCGTGCCTCGGTGTACGGGCCGTAAAGCTGTTCCACCTCTGACCAGAACGCCGACGAATGGTTCATTTCGGCCAGATGCGCGACCTCATGCGCCGCCACATAGCGCAGGACCTCGGGTGGTGCCAGAATCAGCCGCCACGAGTACATCAGCGCCCCCTGCGAGGAACACGACCCCCAGCGGGACCGGGTGTCGCGCAAGGTCAAGCGGCTGTAGGACCGCCCCAGCAGGGCCGCATACTGGTCCGATGCGGCGCGCAGCCGGTCGCGCGCCAACTCGCGCAGATGCGCCTTCAGATGTGCCGCAGCATCCGGTTCAGGCACGGCAATCTGATGCTCACTGATCTGCACCCGCCGCCCCGGAGCGGCCACGATCCGGCGTATCTGTCCTTCAAGCGGCACCGCGCCGCCGACCGTCACATTGGCGTTCTGCGGACGTTTTTCCAGATGCCCCCTGATCCAGGCTTCCTTGGTTTGCGCAAAGTCGATTGCCTCGGCTTCGGGCACGCCAGGCGGCAACGTGAGGGTGACCCGCCCATCCAGATTCGACACCCGCAGGCTGATCCGACGGGCGCGCGGCGACCGGCGCAGCACCAATGGCACCGGAGGTCTTCCCGGCAAGACAGGGTTCGACATCATACGCCCTCGCTGGCTAAAGGCTTTACAGTGCCCGGAGCATATGGCACGTGACCGGAATTGTCGTTCCGACTCATCAGATAATCAAGGGGATTTCGCATGCCCAAGGAAGAATGGGGCGTGAAACGTCTTTGCCCCACCACTGGCAAACGCTTTTACGACCTGAACAAGGTTCCAATCGTCAACCCCTACACAGGGGAAGCTGTCGAAATGCAGACCGGCAAGAGCCGGATGATCGCGGCTGACGCCGAGGACGCGGTAACGGCGAAAGCCAAAGCTGCCGAGACCCCGGAGGAAGAAGTTGTTCTGACAGACGACGAGAGATGTCGATCTGGGCGATGATGTCCTGGAAGACGATGATGACAACGTCTCGCTCGACGAAATCGCCGATGTGGCCGCCGAGGACGACGAGGCCTGATATCATCTGCCCGGCGGGCCTCGGGATCATGCCCGCCACATCTCTCTCTGACCACGCATTTTTCACTTGAACTCGGTGAGAGGGTTGCCTAAACGACGATCCACGGTTTGGGGCCTTAGCTCAGCTGGGAGAGCGCCTGCATGGCATGCAGGAGGTCAGCGGTTCGATCCCGCTAGGCTCCACCAAACCTTCCCTGTCTGACGTGCCGGATTACCTGTCTCTTTTGGCCCGCACTGTGACCCTGTGCACCACCTGGAGTGACGCGCCGGGACCGAGCGGCTGATCCATCAGGGCGACTGCGGTCCTTCGCACAGAGTGCCGCAAGGGTCCGTTGATGAAGATTTTTCGATGCGGGCCACTGCGCAAGTTTTCTGTTCTTGTGCTGACCTTGGCGCGCGTTGACAAATCTCTCAGGGAGGAAGCCGCTCTCGCGGCACTGGCGCTTGTTGCGGGCGTTTTACCTCCTGATTTAACGTTGTTTTCGTGTTTGGGGGCTTTGGCCTGATGATTTGGACCTTCTCAATTGTCAAACCGGAGGTTCCCATGACACAGGAGAGAATAAGCCCGCTACGTGGGCGGATGATGGAAGACATGCGCATCCGGGGGATGCAGGAGACATCTCAGAAGGCCCATATCCGGGCGCTTAAGGACTTCACTGCCTTTCCGGGGCGTTCACCGGATACGGCGACGCGGGACGAACTGCGTGCATACCAGCTTCACATGACGGATACCGAGGTCACACCCTCGGTCTACAACGCCCGGATCACCGCGCTCGGATTCTTTTTTTCGATGACCTGCGGGCGCGATGAGATGAAGAAGTACATGCAGTTTCGCACCGAGCCGCGCAAGCTGCCGATCGTCCTGAGCATCGAGGAGGTGTCTGCGGTTTTGGCGGCGGCACCTGGACCAGGAATGAAGTATCGGGCTGCTTTGAGTATCGGCTATGGCGCTGGTCTGCGCGCATCCGAGGTAACCAATCCGAAGGTCCGGGACATCGACAGTGATCGCATGCTGATCCATGTCGAACGGGGTAAAGGCGGCAAGGACCGGGACGTGATGTTGTCCCCATCTCTGCTAGCCCGGATTATTCATCAAGCTGCTTGATATGTTTGGCGGGCATGGTTCAAGCTTCTGAAATAGCGTATGATTTTGGTGTTTGAACAAAACATCGGCTACCAGCAGAAAACCCGGCCCGCCATGCAAGAGATAACCTATTGTTCCCCGGTTTGTCACCTGTGGGACGGCACGAAATATCTGCGCGCTTTGATGGTGGTGCGTTGTCATCGGATGGCGGCGTGCTCGTTCTTCGTCAGATTGAGAAGAGGTTGAACTTTGCCGGCATGATTGCTTCATGTTTGCATGACAAGCGTGACGCAAACCGTACCATCCATGATTATACCACCATGATCCGCTCCCGGATGTTTGCAATTTGCTGTGGCTATGAAGACTGCGATGACCTTGATGAGTTGCGCCATGATCCGGCGTTGAAGACTGCCTGCGAGCGGTTGCCGGAAAGTGGTCATGCACTGGCTTCCCAACCAACTTTGTCGCGGTTGGAGAACACGCCGTCATGGCGAGAATTGGGGCGTATGGGGTTCATGTTGATTGATCTGTTCTGTGATAGTTTCCGCGCGGTGCCTAATCATATTATCCTTGATATTGATGATACCACCGACCGCACATATGGCGATCAACAGCTTTGCCTGTTCAACACCCATGCACAGGGATACCGCTTTCAACCGATCCATATTTATGATGCAGCAACAGGCAAGCCGGTTTGCTTTGTGCTGCGCCCTGGCAAGCGACCTTCGGGCGAGGAAGCCGCCCGGATTTTACGCCACGTCATTCGTCGCATCCGCCGTAACCGGCCCCGCATCGTCATTACTGTGCGCGGTGACGGACACTATGGAACGCCTGAAGTCATGGATATTCTGGAGCAACAGGGCTGCTTCTACATTTTCGGCCTGCCCGGAAACAAAAGGCTAAAGGTGCTCTCCCATCTATGGAGTGAGGATGTTGCTGTACGCCTGATATCGAGCGGAAAAGACAAAATCCGCCGTTTCTTCCAAATTCAATACGGTGCCAAAAGCTGGTCGAAGGAGCGCAAGGTAATCGCTCGTGTAGAGGCAACCGGATTGGGCAACGATACCCGTTTCATCGTCACCAACTTAACCGGACGCGGCAAACATCTTTATGAGAAGGTCTATTGTGCACGCGGCAGGATGGAAAACCTGATCAAGGAACACAAACTCTACACCGGATCGGACCGCACCTCCTGCCACCGTTGGGAGGCCAATCAGTTCCGGTTGTTCCTCCACACCGGTGCTTATTGGTTGCTGTTATCATTGCGCCAGGCGGCACCGAAACGTTCGCGGTTTAGAACCGCAACCTTCGAGACTATCCGGCGCACCTTCTTGAAAATAGCCGTGCGTGTTGAACAGCTGAAATCGAGAATTGAAATTGCCCTGCCAACGGCCTGCCCACAGCGGTCAATGCTCATCTTGCTGATGGGCGCATCAAGGCACAAAGCCCATGACCAACGCGGCATCAGCCGCCGTTCTCACCCCCAACATCAACCTCAAACGCGTCCTCCAAGTTAAGATCAAGTCATCCCCGTCAGCACGGCCAATCCTTCACGTCCGGATGAAATCGGATTAGGCTGATGAATAATTCGGGCTAGAGCTGTTGCGGGCTTATTGGCGCGAGGCCCGCCCGCAAGGCTGGCTGTTCCCGGGTCAAAGCCGGGTTGAGCCGATGTCGCCTCGCTCTTTGAATCGGGCGTTCAATTCGGCAAAAGCGATGGTCGGGATCAAAAAGCCCGCCACTTTACATTCGTTGCGGCACAGCTTCGCCACGCATTTGCTGGAGGCCGACACGGATGTACGGGTGATCCAAGTCCTGCTTGGACATGCCAAGCTGACCACGACGGCGCGATACACCCATGTCGCCACCAAAACACTGCGCAACGTTGCCAGCCCGTTTGAGCATGTGCGGGGTCTGACCTGACGGATCACTCCACGTGCCAAGGCGCACGCTGGAGGTTGCTGATATCTTTCAAAAGTATGGCTCCGCATATCGCCGAGCCAATGCGGGGCATGTCAGCTTAGTCCAGATCAAAGTCATGTCAGCGATAGAGGCCTGCCGAACCGAGACGCTCGGCGGGCACGTGGCCGAGTGCGCCAAATGCGGGCACAGTCACATCGCCTATAATTCGTGCAAGAACCGGCATTGTCCAAAGTGCCAAGGACCGGCGGCACGTGACTGGATGGCGGCGCGCGCCG
Organism: Roseovarius sp.; assembly: GCA_965207105.1. GTDB lineage: Bacteria > Pseudomonadota > Alphaproteobacteria > Rhodobacterales > Rhodobacteraceae > Roseovarius. The sequence continues at coordinate 22,781 of CBDBLS010000050.1, forward strand.
AAGATCTGCTGCCCGTAGAATATTTCCACGTGGTCTTCACACTGCCAGCCGAGATCGCCCGGATTGCCTATTGGAATAAGAAGGCTGTCTATGGGCTACTATTCAAGGCGTCAGCTGAGACTGTCGGGACAATCGCTGCCGATCCCAAGCGCATGGGCGCACGGGTCGGCATGACCAGCGTCTTGCATACCTGGGGGTCGGCGCTGATGCATCATCCGCATGTTCACATGATCGTGCCGGGCGGTGGGTTGTCGCCGGATGGAACCCGCTGGATCGCCTGTAAGCCGGGCTTCTTCCTTCATGTGCGGGTATTGTCGCGGCTGTTTCGCCGTCTGTTCATTGAAGGGCTGCTTGCTCTGCATAGCGCAGGTGAACTGGCCTTCTTCGGTGATCTGGTCGGGCTGTCAGATACTGAGCGTTTCGGGGCATATCTCGTCCCCCTGCGCAAAACAGAATGGGTCGTTTATGCCAAACCGCCTTTTGGTGGACCCGAGGCCGTGCTCGCGTATCTTAGCCGATATACCCGCCGGGTGGCGATCTCGAACAGCCGCTTGATCAGTGCCGATGCCAACACCGTCGCGTTCGGATGGAAGGATTATCGGATCAAGAATCGCGATCGGCAGTCGACAATGCGCTTGGCAACAAACGAGTTCATCCGCCGCTTTCTGATCCACGTCCTCCCGGATGGGTTCCACCGCATCCGTCACTACGGCCTGCTTGCCAGCGCCGCCCGTAAGAGCAACATAGCAAAGATCCGCACCCTGCTCGGGTCCGAACCCATCAAACAAGATGACCCACAAACCGCCGAGATCATCCCGCTCACCCTCCGAGAACCATGCCCCGGCCGCGGCGGACAGTTGCGCATCATCGAGACCTTCCGGCGCGGCCAGAAACCGCAAACCCGCGCACCACCCGGAAAGATCGCCGCATGACGAGATGCACGTCAGAAATGTACTATACTGGCCCCGAATTGCACTTCGTTCGGGGCGAACATTGTCTTGACACAAACAACCCCAAACACAGAAAACGTACCGACAATGACCGCAATTAAGACCATGATCATGCGACCCAAAGCCTTTGAACCGCAGAAAATGTCCGCGCAATATGCGCGAAGGTCAAAACCAACCCCCTGCGGCCTCGCGCTTTCCCCATAGGTCTTGCCCAGACCCCGCAGCTTCCTCCCTGAGAGATTTGTCAACGCGCGCCAAGGTCAGCACAAGAACAGAAAACTTGCGCAGTGGCCCGCATCGAAAAATCTTCATCATCTTTCCGGTTTTGCCGAGCGCCTTTTCCTGTTCCAGCGCGTTGACCGGTTCGACGGTTGAGTAGAAGCGGACCTTGCACCTGTGATGTTCAATGGCCTGAACACCGATGGCGGTCGCGACATGGCTCTTGCCCGTTCCAGGCCCGCCGATGAGCACGACGTTCTCAGCGTTCTCCATGAACCCGCACCGATGCAGTTGCTTGACGGTCGCTTCATTGATGTCACTGGATTTGAGGTCAAAGCCAGCGAGATCCTTGTACGACGGAAAGCGGGCCACCTTTGTTTGATATGTGATTGAGCGCACTTCCCGTTCGGCAATCTCCGCTTTGAGCAGTTGGGACAACATGGGTGTTGCGGCCTCAAAAGCTGGCCCACCCCGGGCAACCAAATCTTCTACAGCGTTTGACATGCCATAGAGCTTGAGGCTGCGCAGCATGATCACGATTGAGGCTCCTGCCGGGTCATGACGCATGGTACTTCTCCCCAGCCTGTCCCAGATCATCATAGCGGCCCACGTTTGCCTTTGGCGCTGTTTCCAACGCGAGTGCATCAGGTGGATCGACCTCCGGGAGATCTGTGTGCGTTCCGTCTATCAGCCGGTGCAACAAGTTCAGAATGTGGGTCCTGGTTGGTACGCCAGCCTCCAACGCCAATTCTACGGCACACAGAACGGCATTCTCATCATGGTGCAAAACCAATGACAGGATATCGACCATCTCGCGGTCACCGCCCTCTCTGCGGTGCATGTGACCTTGCAGGTTGCGGAAGGCCTCCGGCATCTCAATGAACGGTGCGCCGTTGCGCAGAGCACCGGGTTTGCGTTGGATTACAGCGAGGTAGTGACGCCAGTCGTAGATAACACGACCGGGCCTGCGGTGTGACCGATCTATGATGCGCTCATGTGTGCAAACGGTTTGTCCCTCGGCCACTATGACCAGCCGTTCTGGATAAACATGCAAGCTGATCCGCCGGTTGGCAAAGCCGGCAGGCACACTGCAGCGATTGCGTTCGAAGGTGATCAAACATGTCGGTGACACTCGCTTACTGTGTTCTGCAAAGCCGTCGAAGGCTGGTGGCAATGCCATCAACATGGGCTTCTCTGCTTCCCGGGCATCGGCAATGGTACCAGAGAGGCCTTGGTGCGGTGTCTCGGCCCAAAGGGCGATACAGCGGTCTTCCAGCCACTGGTTCAACTCATCCAGATCCTTAAAGACAGGCATGACCTGCCACATGCGATTGCGTGCATCCTGGACGTTCTTCTCGACCTGGCCTTTCTCCCGGCCTGCCGCTGGGTTGCAGAACCCAGGTTCAAAAACATAGTGACTGGCCATCGCTTTGAAGCGCGCGTTGATGTCGCGCTGTTTGCCACGGCCAACGCGATCAACTGCGGTCTTCATGTTGTCATAGATACCGCGCCCGGGTACGCCGCCGAACACGCGGAACGCATGCCAATGGGCATCGAACAGCATCTCATGCGTTTGCAATGGATAGGCGCGCACCAGGAAAGCCCGGCTGTGCGAGAGCTTCGTATGGGCCACCTGAAGCTTGACCCGTTCGCCACCGATCGTGGCCCGGTCTTCGCTCCAGTCGAACTGGAACGCTTCGCCGGGTTGGAATACCAAAGGCACAAACGTGCCGCGTCCAGTTGTTTGCTCCACACGATGCCGGTCTTCACGCCATGCACGGGCAAAAGCGGCCACGCGCGCATAGGATCCCGCATAGCCCAACTTCACCAAATCGGCGTGCATCTGCTTCACAGTACGCCGCTCCTTGCGCGATTTGCGTGTCTGAGCCAACAACCATGCAGACAAACGATCCGCATACGGATCAAGGTTACTCGGTCGTTTGGGGACCTTGAACCCAGGCTCAACAGCGCCCTCCCGCAGGTACTTCCTGATGGTATTGCGAGACAGGCCAGTACGCCGGGCTATCTCACGAATTGGCATCCCTTCACGTAATGCCCAACGTCGAATGACACTTGAAAATCCCATGTCGATCACTCCATATCTCCCCGAACAAAAGCGTCAGGGTAGCGTCGTTGCATGGGTCAGTTCTCAGTGAAAATTTGTGGGGCTACCGGGTCAGTTCTCAATGCAAATCAACACCGTATTGTCATAGAGCACCGACAAGGGCACGCCGCCGAAGAAAGCAAATGCCGCATTGTGACCGTCACAAAACGCTTCGGTCGTCTCCGCCGGATAGGCTTTGATGAAGACTGCGTCCGAGTGCGGCAGCACCATAACGAAGTAATGCAGCTTGCATTCAAAACCACCGATCACGCCAGGCGTCTCGCCAAAATCAACCTGCGCATGCCCAGGGGCGTGGCTCAATGGCACGAAAACCTCTTTCGACCGCCGCTTCTTCTCCCGAACATAATCCGTGACAATGGTGATCCCGCCCGTGAAGCCATGTTCATCACGCAACCGCTCATGGATACGCTTCGCCGTGTGACGCTGCTTCTTGATCCGACTCATATCGTCCGCGAGGATCTGTGAACTTCGTCCCTGTTTCCGGACACTGGGGTACTTTACCCCTGTCCATGAAAGGGGCACCAAATGGGACACCATCGACGGAAGTATACGGACGAGTATTGGGCTTCATTGTCACCAACCTGCCCATGGAGCCGGATGAGGTCACTCGCTTCTACAATCGACGCGGCACCGCCGAACAGCACATCAAGGAAGGCAAATACGCCTTCCGCTGGACGCGGCTGTCGTGCAAGCGCTTCCGCGACAACGAGGTGCGGCTGCAATTGCACGCACTGGCCTGTAATCCGGCCACTTTCCTGCGTTGCATCAACCTGCCCGGGGAAATGGCCGACCGGTCGCTGACCGGCCTGCAACTCAAGCTGATCAGGATTGGTGCCCGCGTAGTACGTCATGCGCGCGCCATCACCTTCCAACTCGCCGGGATCGCGGTGACCGGCCCAATGGTCAGGGCTGTTCCTGCCGCCATTCACCGATTGTGAGCGCCGCCGATATGCGCGTGACCGCGATCCTGACAGCAGCTGAACGAAAGCGGCAGGACAGGTCTGTCCACCGCGCTGAAGAACGGCGACGCAGGGCCAAAATGATGCGGGTTTGCGGACCGACCTGCCCGCATTCGAGCGTTTGGGCCCATGCAAGCGCCGTCCAGGCCCCAAAACGCTTGATCAATAAGCGAAAGCTGGCGATCCTGACGTCCAACGGCATGCCTCTTGGGGAATGTCGGGTGAATGTAGACCGCAAGCACAAGCCGGTGCGCCGCTGTCACGTGACAGATGCCGCTCTGCATGACAGCCAGGCGGTGGATTTCCTGCCGATGCGGGGCAACACCGGCTCCGGCGTCCGGGCGGACGCGGCCTGTCGCTCAGAGGAAATGGAGGTCAGGCTGCGGGATCGGAAACCGAAGAGCCACATCCACCGCAAGGGCAGGCGCGGCAAGCCGCTGACCGCGCAGGCGAAGGGCAGCAACCGGACCAAATCCAAAGTAAGGGTCCGGGTGGAACACGTCTTTGGCGCGCAGACCAACGACATGGGCGGGACGATGGTACGCACGATCGGCATCGCACGCGCCAAAGCCGGGATCGGGATGAAGAACATCGCTTACAACATGCGCCGCCTCGTTGTGTTGCGCCGCATAAATCCCTGCCCGGCGTGAACACCCGGCAAACCGGCAAGCCGAACAGGACGCCCGGCTGAATAATCAAATCACGAAAGGCGTGGAACAACGGGTTTCAGGATCAACGGGATCACCCGCCCCTCAAACCACAGCACAAAAAAACACAAAACAGGTCAAAAATCGAGGTGCCCCAAGGTCTTTCAATTTTTCAGTTGGGGTCATATAGCCTGACGACTCAATTTTGATGCCAGTTCCGGTTTTCGAATATTTCGTCGACGGATATCCCGGTTTTCCGCCTGCAGGCCCTGGCTTCAGCCCGTTTATGTTCGATTTTGTTGAAGTCCGGGCTGTAGGCCGGGAGATATTCAAGGGTGTGACCCGCCTGTGCGACAGCGGCCTGTGTGTCGGCGCGACGGTGGAAAGTCGCGCGGTCCATCACCAATACGACCCGGGGTGGCAACTTCGGGAGGAGATCACCGATCAGCCAGGGATTGAATATGTCGGCATCGACATTGGCCCCGGTCAGACCGACGCCCGGCAAGACCCCGGCAAGCAACGCCCCGATGACATTGATCCGCCCCCTGGCCTGCCGGTCATGGCTGCCATGGCAACGCTCCCCCTTGGGCGCATATCCATGGGTGCGCGGCATGTCATGGGCAAAGCCGCTCTCGTCGATGTAAACGATGGAGCGGCCATCTTCTTCATATTGCGTGATTTTTTCACAAAAAAAACGCGCCGTGCGCCTGCGTCCGCCTTCGGATGCCGCATCACTTTTTTTGGCGTCAAAACCGGGTTTGCGCAAAGCCTGCCGGATCGACTTTTGCGTCACACCGAACCGCGCGGCACGTTCATATTGATAGGCGTCCGGGTGATCCGGCACGTCCTGTGCCGGCTTTTCCGGATCAGGCCTACGCACCTTTTTGCTTTCATAGGGCTTGGGCGTAATACGCTTCGACCAACGCTTGAGCGAGGCGACCCCGACGCAGAAGCGCTCGGAGGTTTCTTCAAAGGCAAGCCCCTCTTTCTCGCGGGCTGAAAGGACATGTTGGCGGAATGAAATTGGATAGGTCATATCAAACAGTACCATAAATTTGCCGTTTGGCTATATTAACCTCATAAGTCCAATGTAATTCGACCCCCTTCGCATCCCGATACGCAGGGGGTCAGGTATTCACCACGTTCGGATTTGGGCATGGTGAGTTCGCGGTGGATAGGCGCTCCGGCCAGGTAGCGCGTCTTGCAATCCAGACAGACGCCCCCTTCGCAGGATGCCGGAACATCCACCCCGGCCATGCGCAGGGCCTCAAGCATCGTGTAGTCTTCGGGCACGGGCACGACTTGACCGGTTGAGGCGATTTCGACCTCATAGGCCGGATCCCCCCCCGCTCCATCCGCGCCGAAATGTTCGATATGCAGACGCGCGCGCAGATGCGCGCCCAGCGTTTCAGCCACAGCCAGCATCGGTGCAGGGCCGCAAACATAAAGGTGATCGTCAGGCCCGATCGCCGCGATTTCCGCCGCAAGATCAATGGTCGTGCCGGTTTCGTCATGATGAAACCGCACCCGATCGCCATATTCTGCCAACACATCGCGCATCGGCACCGCCTCCGGGCTGAGCGTGCTGTAGCGCAGCAGGTAATCGGCCCCGCGCCGCTCCAGTTCGGGCAGCATCGACAGGAAAGGTGTCACCCCGATTCCGTCGGCCAGCATGACAATCCGCCCTGATGCTTCGACCAGCGGAAAGTGGTTGCGCGGCAGCGACAGCAGCAACTCCTTCCCCTCGGTCAGCACATCATGCACCTCGGTCGATCCGCCCCGGCTGTTGGCGTCGCGTTTGATCGCAAGATGATAGCGATTGTCATGCGCCGGATCACTGCACAGGGAATATTGTCGTACCGTGCCCGACGGCAGGTAAATATCCACATGTGCGCCTGCCGTGAAGGGTGGCAGGGGCCAGTCGGCCTCATCCGCCAGTTCGAGGCGGCGCACCAGATGTTCGTCACGGATGGATTTGATGCGCGCAGTTACGCGGTGGATGTATCTGGGCATGGGGTCACTCCGGCTGAATGGTCTGGCCAAGGGCGATCTGACCGCCGCTGATAATCTTTGCGTGCAGACCAGAGCGATTGATGGCAATGATGGGTGCCGAGTTCTCATCGGCCTTTCTGAAGATGAAGCATCAGGAGTGGAATTTCTTCGTTTCCCACTTCTCACGCTGTAAAAAGGGGCAACACTTTGGATATCCGACGATATCCTCTTGCCCGCTGAACGCGAGCCCGAGAACTGTTCTCGTCAGTATGTTTCGTGAGTTCTTGCAACATTCTCGCCGGAGCTTTTTTCGCACCAGCAATCTTTTTTGTTCAACACTGTAGAATTGAGATAGTATGTGATTGATCCGTAAATTTGGTTTGACCCGTTTGGTTGAGTTAGCCCTTTTACTTTCCACAATCTGGTCTAAAGCCTCCGACTTTAGTCGGAAAAACATTCAAACGTGCGCCGAAGGCGCTCATGAACCACTGAACCCTCTGACTTTAGTCGGAGGAGGTTCAGTGGGGATCGGCCAGTGGCCGATTGGCTGCGGCCGTCGCGAGAACTGGTGGGCTTAGAATGGTTGGCGGAGCGGATTGCTATGCCGACTGGATCGACACTCAGTACAACTCAACGAATAAAGAACTGGTAGGGTACAGTTTCGCGCCCTTGCATCAGGGCCAGTTGCCCGAACTGCTGGAAATAGCGCTGGATCGACGTCCGCGCGCAATATTTTTATCCTATGGCAATTCGCGTCCGTTTGCTTCGAATATCCTGAAGGCAAGTCGTTTGCTGGTACACGGACAACGGAAGGTCATTCCCCGATATCTTCCAGGAATTTTGCTTTATTGGTGCGCATACTCCGATAAGACGCGCACCGTTCATCAATTCCTTTCCCGACAAAAATTCGAATCGCCACGTTGTATTCGCCCGGTAGTTGGACTGGCTACAAATTTGTCCCGCCCTGCCGATGTTACGAGTGTGATCTGCGTTATCGGCAATAAAGCTCAAAATAATCTGAAATAAGTAACGTATTCGCAAAAAAAGCGGTAGACAGAGTGCGAGTTTCGCAGTTCAGTATGTCACGTGAAACGCAGTCACCCATCTGCTTCGGAACGCAGGTGGAAAATTGAAACCCCCATTTCAGGGACTTGAGCCATGAGTGCACTGAATACGCTGCTAGAACCCTTCTACGAGGATACGACTCCACAGCGTGGACTGCCTGCGGCAGCATATAAAGATACAGAATTCTGGCGCGTCGAATGCGCGTCCGTGTTTACCCGCAACTGGATTTGCGTTGGATTTGTGCATGAGCTGCAGGCCGCCGGCGATGCCGTGCCCGTGGCCGTGGCAGAACTTCCTTTGCTGCTGGTCCGGAACACAGCCGGTGAGATCAAGGCCTTTCACAATATTTGCCGCCACCGCTGCCTGACCTTGGTTGATGAACCCAAAAACGTGGGCAAGCTTATCCGCTGCCCGTATCACGCCTGGGCTTATGATCTGGATGGCCAGCTGCGCGCGGCCCCCCATTTCGGCGGCAAGAACGACCATCAGGCTGAAGGTTTCGACAGGAAACAGAACAGTCTGGTCCCCGTGCGCAGCCATGTGTGGAAAGACTGGATCTTCGTCAATCTCGACGGCAATGCGCCGGATTTCGACGAATATTCCGCAACCCTTCAGGCCCGGTTGGAGGGTATCGACTGGGATATGCTGGAGTGCATCGGAACGCTCGATTTCGGAGAAATTGCCTGCAACTGGAAGTTCATCATGGAGAACTTCATTGAGCCCTACCACGTGCAGTTTGTGCATTCCTCAACCACGGACCAACCGCTGGCGGATCACTATACGATCATTGACGGCAATTGCATGGGCAGCGCGGTTGATCTGGACGAAGAGATCGGAACTTCCGGCAGTCTGGGCGTCAGCTCACGCTATTTGACGCTCTATCCGAACTTCATTCTGGGGCGCTATTTCCCGGATCAGATGGGTGTCTATCTGAATATCCCGACGGGCCCAGGCACAATGATACAGAAGCGGGCGCTTTATACCACCGAAGGTCAGAACCTGACGCAGGAAGAGGTCGATGGCCTGAAAAAGCTGTGGTGGGATGTGCACAAGGAAGATCACGAAATGACCGAACGGCTGCAGCTGGGCCGGGCATCAACTATCTCGGAGGAGGGCGGTGTGCTCTCTCCGGCATGGGAGGACAGTGTGCGCGCGTTTCAGGAAATGGTCGCACAGGATGTGACCGCTGCCGAACAACACTGAAGTGAGGAGACTAATGTGACGGACAGCATAAACAGCGGATTCCGCCTTGCCCATACGATGATGCGGGTAATGGACATGGAAAAGTCGCTGGAGTTCTATTGTGGGATTCTGGGAATGCAGGTTCTGCGTCGCACTGATTACCCGGAAGGCAAGTTCACCAACACGTTCATCGGTTATGGCCCCGAGGCTGAATCTCCGACCCTGGAGCTGACTGCCAACTGGGATCAGGAAGAACCTTACGAAAAGGGCAATGGTTGGGGCCACATCTGTGTTGAAACTCCGGATGTCTACAAGGCTTGTGAAGAACTGGCAGCGGCCGGTGTGAACATCACCCGCCCGGCCGGACCGATGAAGAACGGCACCCGGGTCATCGCGTTCTGCGAGGATCCGGACGGCTACAAGGTCGAGCTGAACGAATCCATTTTGAAACATCTGGCCAAAGAAGGGTCCTGATCCATGGGCAACAAACCGCAAGTATTCAAGTTCGATCTGGTCGAGGATCGCTATAACTCGATGGGTGACAGCGATACCTATATCAAACCGATGGTGACCAGCCAGATCAGCGAAACCATGTGTGGGGGGATCAACGTTCTCAACAACATCAAGGTGCCGTGGGATCTGACCTGTGATGAGATCATCTATTGTCTGGAAGGGACTTTCCGTCTGGTCTGCGATGGCGAGGAATATATCTGCAATCGCGGCGACGTTCTGTTTGTACCCAAGGACAACCACATCTCGTACGAGTCGGACGGGAAATGTGTGATCTTCTATGCGGCCTATCCCCATAACTGGAAGCAACTGGCCGGCATTACGAAAGTTCCCGGAATCGATCCGGATGATTTTGTGGCGGGGTAACGGGTCCGTCACACATTGAAGGCAGGCACCTTTAGTCTCCCGAATTTGGGTGTCTGCCTTCATCATTTCGGCGAAGTATTCGCCATCAATGACAACCGCCGATTGCTGGTTTCGGAGGAGCACGGCGGCACCTTGGCAGGAGGAAGCCAAATGCCCAGAGACAACGCAAACGGCAAGATCTACTACGAAAGCTTTCAGGACGCGGTTGAACGTAACCGGCCTAAAATTCCCGAAGTCAAAAAGCGGCTGGAAGATGCGGGCGTCAAATATGTGATGGCCGCGTGGATCGACCTGCACGGTATCCCCAAGACCAAACCTGTCCCGATGAGCGACTTTGAACAGCTGTGTCTGGGCAAAGGTCCGCAATTCGCGGTGCACTCGATTTCCTTCGTCCCCGAACTCAGCCCCGCAGACAGTGATCAGGTCGTGGTGCCGGATCTGGATGCCGTCTACATCTGCCCCTGGGACAGCACGCTGGCGATCATCTTCTCGGATCTGTATTGGGAAGACGCGCCTTACAATGTCTGCCCGCGTCAGGCGCTGAAACGTGCCATGCATGAGGCCGCGCAGGAAGGGTACACCGGATACGCCGGGGTCGAGCCGGAATTCATCGTCATGAAGTACGATGAGGACGGCCAACCGGTGAAAGCGTTTGACGATGATCCGGCTGATGGTCTGCGCCCGCGTCGTCAGGCCTTTGGGTATGACGTGGAATACTCGGTCGACTCGATGCCTTACCTGAAGGACATGATCGACATCATCGAAGATCTGGGCTGGAACCTGCATGACGTAGTGGCCGAGGGTGCCTATTCCCAGTTCGAGCTGGATTTCCATTATACCAACATGCTGGAAATGTCCGACCGGCTGGCATTCCTGCGGATCGTGCTGAAAGAGGTCGCAAAAAAGCATGGCATGTTTGTTACCTTCATGCCGAAGCCGACCGTGGGTGACTGGCGCTCGGGCGCGCATATCAACATGTCGATGCAGCATGAAAGCCGCCCCGGCGAGAACATCTTTGAGACGTCAGATGGCGAATGGTCGGACGAAAGCCGCTATGCGGTTGGTGGTCTGATGCAGCACGCCGACGCAATCACCGCGATTACCTGCCCGACGGTGAACTCGTATAACGGTCTGGTCCCGCGTGTGGGTGGTTTCGAAGGCGGCACCGTCACCTGGGCGCCTACGAACATCACTTACGGGTTCAACAACCGGTCCGCTCAGTTCCGCCTGCCGCAGAGCCGCCACTGCATCGAAAACCGTGCCTGCGACATGACGATGAACGTGTATCTGGCCATGGCGATGCACCTGACTTGTGCGGTTCAGGGGATCAAAAACAAGGTCGACCCGGGCAAGCCCACTGATTTCGATCTGTACTCCAAGACCGAAGCTGAACTGACCGAACTTGGTATCCGTCGCCTGCCGCGCACATTGTACAACGCGATTGAGGCATTGCGGCACGACAAGATGGCCGAGCATGTCATGGGCCCGGTTATGCGCAATTCCTACCTCGCATACAAAAATGACGAGTGGGAACGCTACCACCAGTCGGTTACCGACTGGGAGGTGCAAGAATACCTGCGCCTGTACTGATATCGGTATCTGATGTGCCCCGGGCAATTCCGGATATTCCCAACATCCATGGGGGACCACCGTCCCCCATGGGCCATGTAAGTGCTGTTTATCTGAAAAGGTTTACAGGTCGGATCAGGGATGGCACCGTCCATTTGTGTTTCGACAAGTTGTACTACCTAATTGCTGCTTTGACACTCAGACAATAACCAGGTTCGCGCCTGGCAGGTCTGATGCATAGCGCAAACCCTGATCGCGAACGCGCAGCGATCTCAATTGCGGACCTCTGTGAACAGACGCCGCGAAACATTTTCGAACAGATCCAAAACCAAGAACGGGGATATACCCCAACAGGAAGGAATGAAAATGTCTATAAATCCACCGATTACGGACCTGCACATCAAGACGGATGATGACGGGTTTTACCGAGGCTTTAACAAAATGGTCGCGCTGGGATCAAAGATTCTGATCGGGCTGCTGATCGTGTGGGCGGCGGTCTGGCCGGAACAGGCCGGAAACGTGCTGAAAACCATCCGCGGTGCCATCGATGCCAATACCGGTTCGTGGTACATGTACGTCATGGCGTTTTATTAGGGTGTGGACTCAATTCAGCCAGCATCTGATTGCGAAGATGTGGAGCATTGAGAGGAAGTTGCGCTTCAGTTTTTCGTAGCGGGTCGTCAGCCGTCGCATGTCCTTCATCCTGCAAAAGAACCGCTCAACCAGATTGCGCATCGCGTAGATGTTTGGGTCATGGGGGATCGGCACTTTGGCGTTCGATTTGGAGGGTATGACCGCGACAGCGCCCTCATCTGCGATGGCCTGGCGAATGGCGGCGCTGCCATAGGCTTTGTCTGCGACGATGGCCACAGGCGGCGCTTCCCACCCCAGAAATGCGTCAAAGGCTTTGCTATCGTGGGTTTGCGCGCCAGTGACGTCGATCCGCAGCGGCCGCCCCAGCCCGTCTACAGCGGCGTGAACCTTACTGCCGCGACCACCGCGTGAGCGTCCAATACCTTGCGAAAGTTCCCCCCTTTTGCGCCACTTGCGGCGCGGTGCGCCTTCACGATGGAGCTGTCCACGAAGATCAAGACACCTTCGCATTCAGTGGCCAAAGTTTCGAAAATGCTCTGCCAAATCCCACGTTCGCCCCACCGTACATAGCGATTATAGACAGTCGTGTGAGGGCCGTAGCGATCGGGCAAGTCTCGCCATGGCGCGCCTGTCCGCAGGATGTAGAAGATACCGTTCAACACCTGTCGGTCGTCTTTGCGCGCCGGGCCGCGCCCCTTTGGCGGAAGCAGAGGTTGAATAACCGCCCACTCTTCATCGCTCAGATCAAATCTTGCCATACTCACCGTCCTTTTCGAGACAGTGAATCAGACGCTTAAACAGGGATCAAGCCAGTGCCGAATTGGGTTCACACCCTAGATATTCTGCGGCTTTTGGAAAGCAAACCGCGTCCTCATCGCCATGGATAACGTGGGTTTCAACGGTGATTTTGCCCAGAACATCCAGCTGATTTTGCGCACCACCGCTAGCAAGCGCAGAGAGGGCGATGCTTTGCTTGGTGCCTGTCATCACTTGCGTCAAAAATGCCGCCATTTCCACATCTGTGGGTGCACAGGATTCCGCAATACCTGCACATCCAGCCGGGTAGTCGCTTTCAAATACAGCTCCCAATTCGCCAACGGCTTCAATTGGCAGTGCATGCTCAAAACGGTCATCCGCAACAAGCTGCGGAGTCGTGCCATAAAGTACCAAACGTGACAGGCGCGCGGGCATCATTTCAGCCATGACCTGACCAACCGCCCCGCCCATGGACCAGCCGACATAGGTCATATCGGTTAGATCAAGATGGACAAGAAGCGCGTCTATCATTTGCGCATGATCAATAAACAGCTCTTCCCCTGTTCCGGGACTTAGACCGAACCCGGCCAAGTCAACAGCAATGACGCGATAGTCGTCTTTGAACGCGGCCACTTGTTTGTGCCAGACCGTTTCATTCATCAGCACGCCGTGGACAAAAAGAACGGCAGGTTTATCGCCGCATGTATCAGCCGACATTCCCCAAGTGGCATGCCGTTGGACGTCAAGATCGCCAGCTTTCGCTTATTGATCAAGCGTTTTGGGGCCTGGACGGCGCTTGCATGGGCCCAAACGCTCGAATGCGGGCAGGTCGGTCCGCAAACCCGCATCATTTTGGCCCTGCGTCGCCGTTCTTCAGCGCGGTGGACAGACCTGTCCTGCCGCTTTCGTTCAGCTGCTGTCAGGATCGCGGTCACGCGCATATCGGCGGCGCTCGCAATCGGTGAATGGCGGCAGGAACAGCCCTGACCATTGGGCCGGTCACCGCGATCCCGGCGAGTTGGAAGGTGATGGCGCGCGCATGACGTACTACGCGGGCACCAATCCTGATCAGCTTGAGTTGCAGGCCGGTCAGCGACCGGTCGGCCATTTCCCCGGGCAGGTTGATGGGTTCTGTCGCAAAGTTTGGCAAATGGCGGATTCATAGCTGACGCTGGACACAGTTATCCAGCAAGTGCCGCAAATTGCTGGAATGCGGATTGGCTTGACGCCTCGAATTGTCGTTTGCGGATCATGTGCGCGACTTCAATGCCTTCCAGTGTGGCCGGGGCTGGGCAGAAGGATTTGAACCCCTTCATTTGCCTCGTCAGTTTCCTGATGAACCTGTGGTCCTGTTCAATGATGTTGTTCAGATACCTGGCCTGCAAGACTTCGATCAACCAAAACCAACCGTTCAACAGCAAGAGGCAATTCATGTTCTGCAGCCCGGCAAGGTTTGCGCCGCTCCTGTCGATGACCACTCGATCGGGGAAGCCGTTGTTTCCGATTGCGCGGGCGAGGAATGCGGTTGCCGATGCTTCATCCCGGTGCTCTGACAACATGAAATCAAGGGTTTTGCCGAATTTATCGATGGCTCGGTAACAGTAGGTCCACTTGCCTTTCACCTTGATGTAGGTTTCGTCCATCCGCCACGATACATCAGTCTTCTGTTTCCGTTTCCGGGCGTTCATCGCGATCAGTGGAGCATATTTCACAACCCATCGGTTCAGGGTTGCGTGGTCGACATTGACCCCGCGCTCCGCCATGATCTCCTCCGGATCGCGGTAAGAAACCGCATACCGGACATAGAAAAATATCGCGTATAAGATGACGTCTTTCGGATGGTGGCTGCCTTTGAAGTCAATCGTCACGTTCTGATACTCACCCGCCAATTCAAGGGGCGGCGTCTATCACAGCCTGGCAAGCAGGCCCATATTCCAAAAAGTTTGCGACAGAACCAAAGGGCGGTGGCCGCCGTTGGCAGTTCAGCCAGCGGATCCGCATGGGCAAGACTGCCGCAAACGGTTCCAAAGTTCCGATTGGCGCGGACACCATAATTTGCGCAGATTCTCGCCGAAATTGTGTGAATACTCAAAATGGAAACAATCCCCGCTTGGCTCATGAATTGAGCTATGGCATAAAAAATCGTCATCTGGGGATGAAGTTGAGAATGCGTCCGTAACATCGGGCGCGGGCAGATGTAAAACGTACGGGACGACGCAAGCAATGATCGAGCAACAGAATGCGGGTTTCACCCGCCGTGCCCTATTGGGCGCCTTCGCGGCAACTGTCGTGACAGCAGCACCAACCTACAGCAATGCCGCAGGGTTCCTGCGTGGCGGAGGCGACGTCCGGCGTATACGCATGTATTCGGGACGCACGGGCGAGCGCATTGACATGATCTATTGGATCGAAGGCAAATACATTAAGGATGCTGTGGCGGAAGTGAACCACTTCATGCGCGACTGGCGGACCAATGATGTCAAATCCATGGATCTGCGCACTGTGGATATCATGGCGGCGGCGCACAACATGATGGATGCCAACGAACCCTATATGCTCCTGTCCGGCTACCGCAGCCCGAAAACCAACGCAATGCTTCGGTCCCGGTCGCGTGGTGTGGCCAAGAACTCGCTGCATCTCAAGGGCCAGGCGGCAGACCTGCGTCTTGCTTCCCGCTCGGTTCACCAGATGGCCAAGGCGGCCATTGCCTGCCGCGCCGGTGGCGTGGGCCGCTACTCCGGGTCCAACTTCGTGCACATGGATTGCGGCGTGGTCCGCAGCTGGGGCGGCTGAGACGTCAACGCCGATTTTTTCTGACTGACAAAGACCTTGCCTATCAAAGGCGCGTGGACAGGTGGCCCCCCGTCTTCGTGACTGTTGTGGTGACTCCCTCAGATTTTCGTGCAACGGTGCAACAAGGTATATTGCATCACAGCCATTCAGACTGGTTCTGTCGCAAACTTTTTGGAATATGGACCTGCTTGCCAGGCTGTGATAGACGCCGCCCCTTGAATTGGCGGGTGAGTATCAGAACGTGACGATTGACTTCAAAGGCAGCCACCATCCGAAAGACGTCATCTTATACGCGATATTTTTCTATGTCCGGTATGCGGTTTCTTACCGCGATCCGGAGGAGATCATGGCGGAGCGCGGGGTCAATGTCGACCACGCAACCCTGAACCGATGGGTTGTGAAATATGCTCCACTGATCGCGATGAACGCCCGGAAACGGAAACAGAAGACTGATGTATCGTGGCGGATGGACGAAACCTACATCAAGGTGAAAGGCAAGTGGACCTACTGTTACCGAGCCATCGATAAATTCGGCAAAACCCTTGATTTCATGTTGTCAGAGCACCGGGATGAAGCATCGGCAACCGCATTCCTCGCCCGCGCAATCGGAAACAACGGCTTCCCCGATCGAGTGGTCATCGACAGGAGCGGCGCAAACCTTGCCGGGCTGCAGAACATGAATTGCCTCTTGCTGTTGAACGGTTGGTTTTGGTTGATCGAAGTCTTGCAGGCCAGGTATCTGAACAACATCATTGAACAGGACCACAGGTTCATCAGGAAACTGACGAGGCAAATGAAGGGGTTCAAATCCTTCTGCCAGCCCCGGCCACACTGGAAGGCATTGAAGTCGCGCACATGATCCGCAAACGACAATTCGAGGCGTCAAGCCAATCCGCATTCCAGCAATTTGCGGCACTTGCTGGATAACTGTGTCCAGCGTCAGCTATGAATCCGCCATTTGCCAAACTTTGCGACAGAACCTCGAGCCTTCGAAGATGCCACTATCGTAGAAATCTTGTTCAGTCATACCGAACGGGTCAAGCCGGTGGGCTTGGGTTTTCAAAACCTCAGAAAATTGCTCAATCCGTTCTGTGAGCTGAGGGTCTTTCTTGCACGGTATCTCGTCGTTCATTGGGCACCTTTTGTCGTGGACGAGATGCGCCGGCACTCTTAACCACCGGTTCTAAAATGTGTTTTGCAATGTATCGCACAACTGGAACGGCAACACCATCGCCGGTCAAATGGTACGCTTCGTTGTATGCCAGTGGCAGCTCATAGCTGTCTGGCAAACCCATTAAGCGAGCTGTCTCCCGTGTTGAGATCAGTCGGGAACGAATGCGCTCGCCGTCCACCACGAGAATTAGCTGGCGTGAAGATCCACCTGCGGGTGTCCGAAGGCAGCCTGCTACCTCATCAAAGCGTACTTCTGCGCGTTGAACTTTGATGCCATGGTGAAACCGCGTCCGCTTATAGACGCCTCCAACCATAACCACGCCAGCGGCCTTCGCTGTTTCGACCTTGGCAAGGTTCACGTCGCTCATCATCGACAACAAAGCGCGGGTCTCGGCTGCGGTGTGCCATTTCACGCTGGCAGGCTTTGGCTCAATTACGTCGGCAAAACGCATCTGGCGCTTTGGTGGCTTTGGCATGTGCCACCAAAGCCAAGATGCCTTTAGATGCTCAGGGAGCCGGTCATGTGCCTTCTTCAGAGCTGCCGTGTGCCACGGAGCCATTGGTCCTGTGCCGGTCTTCAAAGCCTCGACGCCTTCTTTTATCGCAATCACAAACAGCCTCGGACGCGACTGCGGTACGAAATGTGATGCGTCGGCGACGAACGCACCATACCGGTAGCCGAGATTATCCAGCGCCTCGCAGATAGCAATAAAATCAGCACCTTTATGTGAGGTCAGAGTTCCAGCGACGTTTTCGAGAGCAACCACAGTCGGAGCGCGGCCAACTGTCTTCAGTTCCTCTAGTTGGGCGATGAATGGCCAGAAAGTTCCTGAGCGATCACCGCGCAGCCCTGCCCCGCCGCCAGCGATCGATCCAGCGTGTGCGCGGTCAAATCTCCGCGTCCATGCGAGAAAAGAAGACCTTTGTTAAACACATCTTGAACCACATGCAGGACGGCGGATTCATTCAAGAATGGATCGAAGCGGGTGGATCAAACCATCATGACTATTCGGTCACGCTCAATGACGGCAAGATCGCAGCCATTGAGCTGAAGGGCTGTCTCGACGGGAACAACACAAACATCTCAGCGCGCCCACCACATGCCAATGAGTTCATCGTATGGAGCGTGTGCCAGAACAAGGGCGCCGATCCCCGGCATAACGTCTGGTCTGGCATCCACACCCGGTTTTCAGCCGATATCATTGCCGAAGAGAAGAGAGTGGATGGACTGGTTGTTTGGGACTGGCTCTGCGGCACTGCCGCGCGCATTTGTCCAAAGATCATCGATAGAAATGACCGCATCACTGAGATCGGCCCTTATCGGCTCCCGCCACCCTGCATTTACCTCTTCCCCGGGACGATACCAGCCCACGAAACAACCCTCATCCCCAGCCACAAGCCATTGGAAATGTCGGAATCTTAGCGGCGATGCACCAATGCTTCGGCGGCAATGATGATGAACTGAACCACGTCTACTTCGAAGCCGCGATGAAAGGCGTCGATCTCGTTCGCACAACCAGGATTGTGAGGGCGGAGGAAGTACGTCGAGAGTCCAAACCGACGCCTATTCGGCGTTCATAAACACAAGAGTTGATTATGGCCGACTGGCTTTATGTCGATAATTCAAATGTTTTCATCGAAGGACAACGTGCAAGCGCAGTTTCGCAAGGCATGGCGGACAACATCCATGATGCTATGCACAATCGCATTTTGGATACTGGGTATAGGATCAGTTTCGGTAAGCTTTACAGTTTTATAGCTGGAACGGATCGCCAGGAAACCGCGCGGGCGATGCTATTTGGGTCTAAGCCCCCAGAGAATGATGCGATTTGGGCATTAGCAAAGAAAGCTGGATTTGAAGTCATAACCGAAGACCGAAATGCGTCTAACAAGGAAAAGAAGATCGATACTGGTATCGTAACTGAATTGACGCGGGACGCATACAGAAATGCTAAGGAAGGCGATATCTTCACCCTAGTCTCAGGGGACTCTGACTATGTTCCGACCCTTGATGTTTTGCGCAAAGACGGCTTTCAAGTTGATGTCGTGTTTTGGGAACACGCTTCTAGAGAATTGATTGAAGCCTGTTCAAAATTTGTCCCGTTAAATCCGCATTTGGATGCACTTCGGCCATAACAATAGTCAAATTGATATCGAAGTTCACGCGTTCGACGCAGTGATCTTCCGCAGACAACTCAAGATGCTGCATCGGACGCCACCTTCCGCATGATACGACTGATCGTGGAACGATGGACATTGAATAGCCGCGCGGCCTCGGCCTCGGTGCGTTTGCCTGAGCGCACCAGATCGCGGATTTCCCGGCACTGATCGTCCGACAGTTTCGGCTTACGCCCTAGTGTTCCGCACCTGACATAGGATTCCCATCGGCGGTCTTGTGTGTCATCGCGTCTCATGCCCCGACAATGACACACAAGACCGCCGATGGGAATCCTATGTCAGGTGCGGAACACTAGGTGGCGTCCCTTCTTACGAGCGCGCTCTAGACCGGCGCGCGTGCGTTCCCGGATCATCTCTCGCTGTCAACGGCGGTGTAAAAGCCTGCCACTGGGGCGGTGCAAAAGTCGGCCAGTGTGTGCTGCGCCTTGGCCCGTACGTGCGAGTGTGTTGATTTGCGTTGAGAACTGACCCGGTATTTTCACCGAGATTTGACCCACCTGTTTATGTATCAGCGTTTATGTGTTGGACTTCGTCCCTGTTTCCGGACAGTTTGATTATTGACCCTATGCGACCATTTTCCAGGTCATATCTTCGAACGCTTGTTTTGGCGTTTTATAACCGATGGCGGAGTGGCGGCGCTGACGGTTGTAGAAGACCTCGATATATTCGAGGATTGCAGCCCTGGCTTCCGCCCGTGTTTTGAACCGCCGACGGTGAACCAACTCCTTTTTCAATGATGCAGGGAAGCTTTCCATCGGCGCATTGTCCAGGCACTCGCCCTTGCGGCTCATGGATTGCGTAAGCCCTGCTTTTTTTGATCAGCTTGCGATACTCGCCACCGGCGTACCGGCTGCCCCTGTCGGAGTGGTGGATCAGACCGGGAACCGGGCCCCTGCGACCCGGGGCCATCGTCAGGGCATCACAGCAAAGCTCGGCCCGCATGTGATCCTCCATCGGCCAACCGAACCGTATCGGGGGTGAGGCAGTGGATCTCCTGTTCCAACAGGTTTGGCGACGGGCTCATCTTGTGATTGCTGTCCGTTGTCACGGGCTTGCGGCGCTTGTTCAGGCGTGGAGACACCTTGTTTTCCTTCATGATCCGCGCCACCCGCCGCTCGGAGACGGTTTCGCCATCGGCCACCGGGTCCTGATGGATCCGCTTTGATCCGTAGCATTTCCTGCCGGCTTTGAAGAAGGTCCTGATCCCGGGCAGCAGTTCCGGATCTCGAACGTCTCGATCTGCTTGCCGCTGATCCCTCGCCGGTTGACTGGCCAGGAAACCATAAAACCAGCCTCGGGAGATACCGGGAACCCTGCAAAGCGTGGAAACCGCGTATCGAGCTTTATGGGCAGTGACGAATCTGCGCTTGTTCGTCATGGTTTCACCGCCCGTGTCGCGAAAAAAGCGGATGCCTTGTGCAAAATCTCCACTTCTTCTGTAAGGTGCCTGTTCTCCTTGCGAAGACGGGCCGGTTCCGCTGCATCCGCCTTCTGCCGCCGCCTGGCTTCAGCCGAGCCGAACGCTTCGATCTCAAGTCGCCAGGTCTTCAACTGTGTGCCGGTGATTCCAGGCTCCCTGGCAACGCTGCCCTGTGTCGCGCCCGGTTCATAAAGCCGCTCAACCGCTGCTGCCTTATACTCGTCCGTATACTTCCGTCGATGGTGTCCCGTTTGGTGCCCCTTTCATGGACAGGGGTAAAGTACCCCGCTGTCCGGAAACAGGGACGAAGTTCATCCCGCATTTGGATAAGGTTCTCTGGCTCAGACACAAACCATGCAAAAGAACCCCAAGCTAATGCAGAGACGGTTTTGCGAAAGCCTGCAGACTCCCGGTCTTGATATGCCGTAAGGAAAGCCACCTGAGATCGTGTAAAGCCCGCAGCGTCGGTAAGCTCCAGCATCGCTTCCCGCCTTCTTTCAGTGATTGCCCCATCGGTTGCGACAACTTCAATGAACACGATCAGAGGCGCTGTCGGCCCCAAGTCAGCCAATATCAAATCTGGCAGGTTCTTATCCGCTTCAATTTCTAATCCGATGGCAGTCGCCAGCTTGTCGTCTCGCGCAACAACTTTGTTTCCACTCTCGCTTAGCCACAGCACCGCAGGGCTTGTCAGGAAGCGAGCAGTAAAGTCCTCGATCACGGCCTTTGAGATGATCGAGCTGGGGCCGGGTGCCAGTGTGCGGGTTTCCTTGTTCGGAAATGTGACCAGCACCCCTGCATCACTTTTCATCGCACCTGAAAGCATGATCGAGACACGGGCAAGCGCACTTTTGCTGAGGTGCGCTTGATGAAAATCGCCGATTGCCGCTTCCAGTGTCTCCCCGTCGAGCGCTGGATCGAAGAGCGCGGCAAAATCTGTGTGCATTGCATATCGCGGCAAACCAGAGGTGGTTGGTAGATCCTCGCGTCCGGTCACAGCGCCTACCGAAACGAGGCCGTCGCGCAGTGTCTCGTCTCTGATTGGTTCACGAGTATTATCCGCATACCAACGCTCACCCGGCACTTTGAACGTTCGCTTACGTAGGCCATCAGCATAGGCCATACGGTCTATGGCATCGGCTCTTGCAGCTTGTTCGTCGGTCATACGATACACATGGATTGGCCCAAGATACCGGTCTTTGCATTCAACGGCTCCGATGTAGAGCATGGCAAACACGGTACTCGCAGCAAGATCACGTATGCAGTAGGTCCGGTTTGGGGTGCCTTCGGGAAAGATGAGAGGCAGGCGTTCGCCCACCAGCTCGCGGGTTACGTATGGTGGTAAGCTCATGTTGCCTCCCCCCTTCCCGCTTCATACAGCCGGTTACATTCTTCTTCGATCTTCTTCCGACTTGCACGGGAACACGCTAGGTCAGATAGCTGGTCAAGGCGACTTGGATCAGGCAGGGGCAATGACTCCAGTTCATAAGCCGATACGGCCACGCTGCCGCTAACACAGCGAAACGCACGATCAGCGGCCCCGCTGTTTAAAAACGCAGCTAATGCTGCGGGAGGCACACAAGGATCATCATGGATTGGGCGTAGCATAGATCCATGCTTGTTGATAAAACTTGTAGGCAAAGCTGCTGCGATTAGCCGTCGAGATTGCTCCTTCGCAGTTGTACGCTGCAGAAGCACGCATGGCGCTCGTGTTACGAGCCAACCGTCTTTTTCTGTTATAGCCAAACGGCAAATTTATGGTACAATTTGATATGGCCTATCCAATTTCATTCCGCCAACATGTCCTTTCAGCCCGCGAGAAAGAGGGGCTTACCTTTGAAGAAACCTCCGGGCGCTTCTGCATTGGGGTCGCCTCGCTCAAGCGTTGGTCGAAGCGTATTACGCCCAGGCCCCATGAGCGCAAAAAGTGCGTAGGCCTGATCCTGAAAAGCTGGCACAGGACGTGCCGGATCACCCGGACGCCTGTCAATATGAACGTGCTGCGCGGTTAGGTGTGACGCAAAAGTCGATCTGGCAGGCTTTGCGAAAACTCGGTTTGACGCCCAAAAAAGTGATGCAGCATCCGAAGGCGGACGCAGGCGCACGGCGCGTCTTTTGTGAAAAAATCACGCAATATGAAGAAGATGGCCGCTCCATCGTTTACATTGACGAGAGCGGCTTTGCCCATGACATGCCGCGCACCCATGGATATGCGCCCAGGGGGGAGCGTTGCCATGGCAGCCATGACTGGCAGGCCAGGGGGCGGATCAATGTCATCGGGGCGTTGCTTGCCGGGGTCTTGCCGGGCGTCGGTCTGACCGAGGCCAATGTCGATGCCGACATATTCAATCTTTGGCTGATCGGTGATCTCCTCCCAAAGTTGCCACCCCGGGTCGTATTGGTGATGGACCGCGCGACTTTCCACCGTCGCGCCGACACACAGGCCGCTGTCGCACAGGCGGGTCACACCCTTGAATATCTCCCGGCCTACAGTCCGGACTTCAACAAAATCGAACATAAACGGGCTGAAGCCAAGGCCTGCAGGCGGAAAACCGGGATGTCCGTCGACGAAATATTCGAAAACCGGAATTGGAATCAAAATTGAGTCGTCAGGCTATATCTCAAAGAATGGTTCGTGGTTCTTCTTTTCCGCACGAAATGAGAATCTGCCATCACTCGTTACGGATTCAGCCCAAATCAGGGGTAGCCTGTCGCGTCCGGTTACGCGACTTCAATTGATCTTTGAAGCGGTTCCAACCAAAGGTCCGGTACTGACCGAATAGCCCCAGTCAGAGAGCCTAAATGGCATCTCCTGCAATCGTTTGACCAATGGTGCTTGATCTGGGCTTCTGGCCATTATCCACGGGTGTGAAGGTACGGGCGGGACCGAAAATGACCCCGTTGCAGTAACCTGCAGATCGCTATCATCAGTTGGATGCGCTTCAAATGTCTGCGCTGGCTGCGCTGGCTTTTTACGCCTGTACGTGGCTAGGAGCGTTTCCTGCAGAACTCCATCAAAGACGCCCTTTTCTAGCAGAAACAAAATCAATGGTCGCAGGCGGTGCGTGCCTTGCTAGCCCGGATTATTCATCAAGCTGCTTGATATGTTTGGCGGGCATGGTTCAAGTTTCTGAAATAGCGTATGATTTTGGTGTTTGAACAAAACATCGGCTACCAGCAGAAAACCCGGCCCGCCATGCAAGAGGATAACCTATTGTTCCCCGGTTTGTCACCTGTGGGACGGCACGAAATATCTGCGCGCTTTGATGGTGGTGCGTTGTCATCGGATGGCGGCGTGCTCGTTCTTCGTCAGATTGAGAAGAGGTTGAACTTTGCCGGCATGATTGCTTCATGTTTGCATGACAAGCGTGACGCAAACCGTACCATCCATGATTATACCACCATGATCCGCTCCCGGATGTTTGCAATTTGCTGTGGCTATGAAGACTGCGATGACCTTGATGAGTTGCGCCATGATCCGGCGTTGAAGACTGCCTGCGAGCGGTTGCCGGAAAGTGGTCATGCACTGGCTTCCCAACCAACTTTGTCGCGGTTGGAGAACACGCCGTCATGGCGAGAATTGGGGCGTATGGGGTTCATGTTGATTGATCTGTTCTGTGATAGTTTCCGCGCGGTGCCTAATCATATTATCCTTGATATTGATGATACCACCGACCCGCACATATGGCGATCAACAGCTTCTGCCTGTTCAACACCCATGCACAGGGATACTGCTTTCAACCGATCCATATTTATGATGCAGCAACAGGCAAGCCGGTTTGCTTTGTGCTGCGCCCTGGCAAGCGACCTTCGGGCGAGGAAGCCGCCCGGATTTTACGCCACGTCATTCGTCGCATCCGCCGTAACTGGCCCCGCATCGTCATTACTGTGCGCGGTGACGGACACTATGGAACGCCTGAAGTCATGGGATCTTCTGGAGCAACAGGGCTGCTTCTACATTTTCGGCCTGCCCGGAAACAAAAGGCTAAAGGTGCTCTCCCATCTATGGAGTGAGGATGTTGCTGTACGCCTGATATCGAGCGGAAAAGACAAAATCCGCCCGTTTCTTCCAAATTCAATACGGTGCCAAAAGCTGGTCGAAGGAGCGCAAGGTAATCGCTCGTGTAGAGGCAACCGGATTGGGCAACGATACCCGTTTCATCGTCACCAACTTAACCCGGACGCGGCAAAACATCTTTATGAGAAGGTCTATTGTGCACGCGGCAGGATGGAAAACCTGATCAAGGAACACAAACTCTACACCGGATCGGACCGCACCTCCTGCCACCGTTGGGAGGCCAATCAGTTCCGGTTGTTCCTCCACACCGGTGCTTATTGGTTGCTGTTATCATTGCGCCAGGCGGCACCGAAACGTTCGCGGTTTTAGAACCGCAACCTTCGAGACTATCCGGCGCAACCTTCTTGAAAATAGCCGTGCGTGTTGAACAGCTGAAATCGAGAATTGAAATTGCCCTGCCAACGGCCTGCCCACAGCGGTCAATGCTCATCTTGCTGATGGGGCGCATCAAGGCACAAAGCCCATGACCAACGCGGCATCAGCCGCCGTTCTCACCCCCAACATCAACCTCAAACGCGTCCTCCAAGTTAAGATCAAGTCATCCCCGTCAGCACGGCCAATCCTTCACGTCCGGATGAAATCGGATTAGGCTGATGAATAATTCGGGCTAGAAGGGTACGTAGATTCTTGGAAGTATTCACCAGCTAAGAAGCTGGTCGGGGTGACATAAGCTATGATGCCGCAGTGCGGACATGCCGCAATGCCAGGT
>CBDBLS010000051.1:0-17762 GCA_965207105.1 Roseovarius sp.
GCGCATCACCAGAAGAAGGCCGCCATCCGAACTGAGCTGAGCGCTGCGGAATTCCAGCCGCACCCGGCGGTCGAAATCCACACGATCTACACGTTGCAAGCCCGCACCCTCCGGGTGATCCATGAAACACATCCTCCACAGCAACCAACACCATGATTTATAAAGCAAATATCACGGTCAGGACAGCGAAATCAGATGTCTACCTGGGAAATGCGGGTTCAGGTTGATGGACACATCCCGCCGGAGTTGTCAGGTCTCTACGTGCGAAATGGTCCCAACGACGCTGGCCCAACCGGTCCGCACCAGCACTACTTCAGCGGTGACGGGATGCTGCACGGGGTTCACATCGAAAAGGGGCAGGCGAAATGGTACCGCAATCGTTTCGTGCGCGCAGGCGAGGTGCCCAAGAAACTGGGCACTCCTGATCCCGGCGGGCCGGTCACCCACGGGCTGGACGTGTCACCGAACACAAATATCGTTCAGTTTGCGGACAAGCTTTATGCCACGATCGAAGCCGGTGCGAGCATGGTCGAGATCACACACGAGCTTGAGACCGTTGCGCGATCCGATCTGAGTGGCACGCTTGAACATGGGTTCACCGGCCACCACAAGATCGACCCGGTGGACCACGACATTCATGCCGTGACCTATTCGTCCAAGATCGGTGCGCATGCGCTGTATCAGAGGCTCGCGCCCGACGGACGGCTCTTGAACAAGATCACAGTGCCACTGTCAGGCATGACCCAAATCCACGATATGTCGATCACCAAAAACTATGCGATTATCCTTGATCTCAGCGTCGTGTTCAGTGCTTGGGCGCTTTTGAAAACATCGCTGCCAATCAAATGGGATGGCAAAAAGGACGCGCGGGTGGGCGTCATTCCCAAAGGTGGACGGGCAGAGGACATCCGCTGGTTCGACGTCGAACCCTGCTATGCCTATCATACCATGAACGCCTATGAGACCGACGGCGGCGATGTCATTTTGGATGTCAGTCGTTACGCGCAGGCCAGTGTCAAGGACATGTACGGCCCCCTCGGCGACACCGAACCCACGATTGATCGTTGGGTTCTGCCGATGTCCGGGGTGGCCAAAGAAGCGCGTGAAGAACGGATGTTTGCCCTGCCTTTGGATTTCCCCAAGATCAGCCCGGCCGTTGAGGGGCGCGCGTATCGCTATGGCTATAGTGTTGAGGCCTCGCTTGATCCGTCGTTTGATCGGGCAGCCAAGCTCGATTTCAAGACAGGTGACGTGCAGTACCAAGCCTTTGACGGTGGCATGTCGTCCGAGTTGACGTTCGGGCCGGGCGAGGACGAAGGCTGGCTTATGGGATTTGTGTTTCAACCAAAGCTGGAACGGTCCCGTCTCGTGATCATGGACGCGATGGATTTTGAGGCGGATCCAATCGCCAGCATCTGGATACCCAATCAATATGTTCCCATAGGCACCCACGGTGGCTGGTTCCCGGCCCCGTCCTGATCAGGCTTCGTGGCCTCCCAATGCAGAACTGTTTTGAGAAAGGAGAGGAAGATGGCAGGTTTTAGAATTTTGGCTGGCCGTGTGCTGTTGGCCTTGGGCGTATTGGGCGGGCTAACAAGTGTCTGGTTTACGCTCGCGTTCACGTGGGACCCGCTTTTTGGGGCAGTTAACCTGCCTGAT
Source organism: Roseovarius sp. (assembly GCA_965207105.1). Lineage (GTDB taxonomy): Bacteria > Pseudomonadota > Alphaproteobacteria > Rhodobacterales > Rhodobacteraceae > Roseovarius. The sequence goes on from CBDBLS010000051.1 coordinate 1,660, forward strand.
GGACCAACCCATTCCAACTATCACGCCTTTCGGGGTGCCACGTTGGCTTTTGCCGTCAACATGCTGCTGATTTGGGTCGGTATCAAAGGCGCATCGGTCAAACCGGAGACATGGGGCATCGTCACCTTCATGACGGTCTTGTATTATCTTGGATGGTGGCTGGCTTGGCCGATCTGGGGGTATCGGACGCCGTCAGATGGGGCAGAAATGACCCACATCAGCGGAACACTTGGCGGGTTGGTTGGATTGGCTCTCTTGAAGCCACAAAGACCGCAATGAGTCTGCCACTGCAAGAAAAGTGCCATCATGAAAAGCGCCTGTTTGATGCGCAGTTTGCCAAGGTGTTGATTTGCATTGAGAACTGACCCGGTATTTTCACCGAGATTTGACCCACCTGTTTATGTATCAGCGTTTATGTGTTGGTCAATGTTGGCTTCTCCTTTCGTTTTTTCTTTGCAGCCTCTGAGCTGGCTTTGAAGCGGTAGCTGTCGTTGCCGGTTTCCAGGATGTGGCAGCGGTGTGTGAGGCGATCCAGAAGCGCGGTTGTCATCTTTGCATCTCCAAAGACCTGTGCCCATTCTGAGAAGCTGAGGTTGGTGGTTATGATGACGCTGGTTCGCTCGTAGAGTTTGCTCAACAGATGGAACAGCAGTGCGCCGCCGGATGGACTGAACGGCAGGTAGCCAGGTTCGTCCAAAATCACGAGATCAATTTTGGTCATCGTGGACTAAGCCGCTCTCGCGGCACTGGCGCTTGTTGCGGGCGTTTTACCTCCTGATTTAACGTTGTTTTCGTGTTTGGGGGCTTTGGCCTGATGATTTGGACCTTCTCAATTGTCAAACCGGAGGTTCCCATGACACAGGAGAGAATAAGCCCGCTACGTGGGCGGATGATGGAAGACATGCGCATCCGGGGGATGCAGGAGACATCTCAGAAGGCCCATATCCGGGCGCTTAAGGACTTCACTGCCTTTCCGGGGCGTTCACCGGATACGGCGACGCGGGACGAACTGCGTGCATACCAGCTTCACATGACGGATACCGAGGTCACACCCTCGGTCTACAACGCCCGGATCACCGCGCTCGGATTCTTTTTTTCGATGACCTGCGGGCGCGATGAGATGAAGAAGTACATGCAGTTTCGCACCGAGCCGCGCAAGCTGCCGATCGTCCTGAGCATCGAGGAGGTGTCTGCGGTTTTGGCGGCGGCACCTGGACCAGGAATGAAGTATCGGGCTGCTTTGAGTATCGGCTATGGCGCTGGTCCGCGCGCATCCGAGGTAACCAATCCGAAGGTCCGGGACATCGACAGTGATCGCATGCTGATCCATGTCGAACGGGGTAAAGGCGGCAAGGACCGGGACGTGATGTTGTCCCCATCTCTGCTAGCCCAGGATTATTCATCAAGCTGCTTGATATGTTTGGCGGGCATGGTTCAAGTTTCTGAAATAGCGTATGATTTTGGTGTTTGAACAAAACATCGGCTACCAGCAGAAAACCCGGCCCGCCATGCAAGAAGATAACCTATTGTTCCCCGGTTTGTCACCTGTGGGACGGCACGAAATATCTGCGCGCTTTGATGGTGGTGCGTTGTCATCGGATGGCGGCGTGCTCGTTCTTCGTCAGATTGAGAAGAGGTTGAACTTTGCCGGCATGATTGCTTCATGTTTGCATGACAAGCGTGACGCAAACCGTACCATCCATGATTATACCACCATGATCCGCTCCCGGATGTTTGCAATTTGCTGTGGCTATGAAGACTGCGATGACCTTGATGAGTTGCGCCATGATCCGGCGTTGAAGACTGCCTGCGAGCGGTTGCCGGAAAGTGGTCATGCACTGGCTTCCCAACCAACTTTGTCGCGGTTGGAGAACACGCCGTCATGGCGAGAATTGGGGCGTATGGGGTTCATGTTGATTGATCTGTTCTGTGATAGTTTCCGCGCGGTGCCTAATCATATTATCCTTGATATTGATGATACCACCGACCGCACATATGGCGATCAACAGCTTTGCCTGTTCAACACCCATGCACAGGGATACTGCTTTCAACCGATCCATATTTATGATGCAGCAACAGGCAAGCCGGTTTGCTTTGTGCTGCGCCCTGGCAAGCGACCTTCGGGCGAGGAAGCCGCCCGGATTTTACGCCACGTCATTCGTCGCATCCGCCGTAACCGGCCCCGCATCGTCATTACTGTGCGCGGTGACGGACACTATGGAACGCCTGAAGTCATGGATCTTCTGGAGCAACAGGGCTGCTTCTACATTTTCGGCCTGCCCGGAAACAAAAGGCTAAAGGTGCTCTCCCATCTATGGAGTGAGGATGTTGCTGTACGCCTGATATCGAGCGGAAAAGACAAAATCCGCCGTTTCTTCCAAATTCAATACGGTGCCAAAAGCTGGTCGAAGGAGCGCAAGGTAATCGCTCGTGTAGAGGCAACCGGATTGGGCAACGATACCCGTTTCATCGTCACCAACTTAACCGGACGCGGCAAACATTCTTTATGAGAAGGTCTATTGTGCACGCGGCAGGATGGAAAACCTGATCAAGGAACACAAACTCTACACCGGATCGGACCGCACCTCCTGCCACCGTTGGGAGGCCAATCAGTTCCGGTTGTTCCTCCACACCGGTGCTTATTGGTTGCTGTTATCATTGCGCCAGGCGGCACCGAAACGTTCGCGGTTTAGAACCGCAACCTTCGAGACTATCCGGCGCACCTTCTTGAAAATAGCCGTGCGTGTTGAACAGCTGAAATCGAGAATTGAAATTGCCCTGCCAACGGCCTGCCCACAGCGGTCAATGCTCATCTTGCTGATGGGGCGCATCAAGGCACAAAGCCCATGACCAACGCGGCATCAGCCGCCGTTCTCACCCCCAACATCAACCTCAAACGCGTCCTCCAAGTTAAGATCAAGTCATCCCCGTCAGCACGGCCAATCCTTCACGTCCGGATGAAATCGGATTAGGCTGATGAATAATTCGGGCTAGAGCTGTTGCGGGCTTATTGGCGCGAGGCCCGCCCGCAAGGCTGGCTGTTCCCGGGTCAAAGCCGGGTTGAGCCGATGTCGCCTCGCTCTTTGAATCGGGCGTTCAATTCGGCAAAAGCGATGGTCGGGATCAAAAAGCCCGCCACTTTACATTCGTTGCGGCACAGCTTCGCCACGCATTTGCTGGAGGCCGACACGGATGTACGGGTGATCCAAGTCCTGCTTGGACATGCCAAGCTGACCACGACGGCGCGATACACCCATGTCGCCACCAAAACACTGCGCAACGTTGCCAGCCCGTTTGAGCATGTGCGGGGTCTGACCTGACGGATCACTCCACGTGCCAAGGCGCACGCTGGAGGTTGCTGATATCTTTCAAAAGTATGGCTCCGCATATCGCCGAGCCAATGCGGGGCATGTCAGCTTAGTCCAGCTCAAAGTCATGTCAGCGATAGAGGCCTGCCGAACCGAGACGCTCGGCGGGCACGTGGCCGAGTGCGCCAAATGCGGGCACAGTCACATCGCCTATAATTCGTGCAAGAACCGGCATTGTCCAAAGTGCCAAGGACCGGCGGCACGTGACTGGATGGCGGCGCGCGCCGAAGATCTGCTGCCCGTAGAATATTTCCACGTGGTCTTCACACTGCCAGCCGAGATCGCCCGGATTGCCTATTGGAATAAGAAGGCTGTCTATGGGCTACTATTCAAGGCGTCAGCTGAGACTGTCGGGACAATCGCTGCCGATCCCAAGCGCATGGGCGCACGGGTCGGCATGACCAGCGTCTTGCATACCTGGGGGTCGGCGCTGATGCATCATCCGCATGTTCACATGATCGTGCCGGGCGGTGGGTTGTCGCCGGATGGAACCCGCTGGATCGCCTGTAAGCCGGGCTTCTTCCTTCATGTGCGGGTATTGTCGCGGCTGTTTCGCCGTCTGTTCATTGAAGGGCTGCTTGCTCTGCATAGCGCAGGTGAACTGGCCTTCTTCGGTGATCCGGTCGGGCTGTCAGATACTGAGCGTTTCGGGGCATATCTCGTCCCCCTGCGCAAAACAGAATGGGTCGTTTATGCCAAACCGCCTTTTGGTGGGCCCGAGGCCGTGCTCGCGTATCTTAGCCGATATACCCGCCGGGTGGCGATCTCGAACAGCCGCTTGATCAGTGCCGATGCCAACACCGTCGCGTTCGGATGGAAGGATTATCGGATCAAGAATCGCGATCGGCAGTCGACAATGCGCTTGGCAACAAACGAGTTCATCCGCCGCTTTCTGATCCACGTCCTCCCGGATGGGTTCCACCGCATCCGTCACTACGGCCTGCTTGCCAGCGCCGCCCGTAAGAGCAACATAGCAAAGATCCGCACCCTGCTCGGGTCCGAACCCATCAAACAAGATGACCCACAAACCGCCGAGATCATCCCGCTCACCCTCCGAGAACCATGCCCCGGCTGCGGCGGACAGTTGCGCATCATCGAGACCTTCCGGCGCGGCCAGAAACCGCAAACCCGCGCACCACCCGGAAAGATCGCCGCATGACGAGATGCACGTCAAAAATGTACTATACTGGCCCCGAATTGCACTTCGTTCGGGGCGAACATTGTCTTGACACAAACAACCCCAAACACAGAAAACGTACCGACAATGACCGCAATTAAGACCATGACCATGCGACCCAAAGCCTTTGAACCGCAGAAAATGTCCGCGCAATATGCGCGAAGGTCAAAACCAACCCCCTGCGGCCTCGCGCTTTCCCCATAGGTCTTGCCCAGACCCCGCAGCTTCCTCCCTGAGAGATTTGTCAACGCGCGCCAAGGTCAGCACAAGAACAGAAAACTTGCGCAGTGGCCCGCATCGAAAAATCTTCATCGTAGAGGTCATTTACGAGTGCCTTGGTCGGTGCCACGTAGATCGTGGACAAAGCCCCGCGTCGGAAACTGACATGCCGCTGATAGAGCGGCGCGACGGCTGCTTCCGTCTTGCCCGAGGCTGTCGGCGCGGCGAACAGCACGTTTCGACCACGAACAATCTCCGGCATCACGGACGCTTGGCCTGGATATGGCTGCCGTCCAGAGAAGAAGATAGGGAACGCTTCAGGCATCATGCGCGCCAGGTCGACTCGGCTGTTACTCATCCCAGGGCATCACCTCCCCTGAACCCGCATTTCCCAAGTAGACATCTGATTTCGCTGTCCTGACCGTGATATTTGCTTTATAAATCATGGTGTTGGTTGCTGTGGAGGATGTGTTTCATGGATCACCCGGAGGGTGCGGGCTTGCAACGTGTAGATCGTGTGGATTTCGACCGCCGGGTGCGGCTGGAATTCCGCAGCGCTCAGCTCAGTTCGGATGGCGGCCTTCCGGTGATGCGCGAGCTTGATGACGCGCCCGGTCTGTCCAACCGGGCGTCTGCTGCGATGTGCGACAACCGCCGTGGCAAGAACACGGTCCACCGGCTCGACGGGCTGTTTCGGCAATCGGTCTACGGTCGGTTGGCAGGATACGAGGACGTCAATGACGCTGACCGTCCCGCGCTCGATCCCGTGATGCGCCAGGTTGTCGGTGGCCGTGCCGTCGATGCGCAGGCGGCTTCGACCTCGCGGATGGGGCGGTTCGAGACCGAGACGCTGGCCTTGCCGCAGAACCGGGAGGCGCTGGCCGATCTGAACGGTCAATGGATCGACCGGTTTCATGATCGCAACGGGCTCAAATACATCGTGCTGGACATGGACAGTTCGGTCAGCCCGACACATGGGGACCAGGAAGGCGCGGTCTGGAACGGGCATTTCGACTGCACCTGCCATCACCCGGACTTTCTGTTCAACCGGTTCGGCATGCTGGAACGCTGCGCCCTGCGCAATGGCAACGTTCACAGCGCCGGCGGCTGGCGGGACGTCCTCGACCCGGTGATTGCACACTATGCTGACCGCAAGCCTGGTGGCCGGTTCTTCCGCGCCGATGCCGCCTACGCGATCCCGGCACTCTATGAGCGCCTGGAAGAGGCGGGCTGTTTCCACGCCATCCGGATGAAGAAGAATGCAGTTCCGGAAGGCAGCATCGCCCACCGGTTGACACGGCCTGTGGGGCGTCCCTCGAAAACCAGGGTGAAGCGGTTCTGCGAGGAGTTCCGGTATCAGGCCGCATCATGGGACAGGGAACGCCGTGTGATCGCCGGGATCGAGTGGCATCCGGGCGAGCTGTTCCCCCGCGTGGGCTTCATTGTCACCAACCTGCCCATGGAGCCGGATGAGGTCACTCGCTTCTACAATCGACGCGGCACCGCCGAACAGCACATCAGGGAAGGCAAATACGCCTTCCGCTGGACGCGGCTGTCGTGCAAGCGCTTCCGCGACAACGAGGTGCGGCTGCAATTGCACGCACTGGCCTGTAATCCGGCCACTTTCCTGCGTTGCATCAACCTGCCCGGGGAAATGGCCGACCGGTCGCTGACCGGCCTGCAACTCAAGCTGATCAGGATTGGTGCCCGCGTAGTACGTCATGCGCGCGCCATCACCTTCCAACTCGCCGGGATCGCGGTGACCGGCCCAATGGTCAGGGCTGTTCCTGCCGCCATTCACCGATTGCGAGCGCCGCCGATATGCGCGTGACCGCGATCCTGACAGCAGCTGAACGAAAGCGGCAGGACAGGTCTGTCCACCGCGCTGAAGAACGGCGACGCAGGGCCAAAATGATGCGGGTTTGCGGACCGACCTGCCCGCATTCGAGCGTTTGGGCCCATGCAAGCGCCGTCCAGGCCCCAAAACGCTTGATCAATAAGCGAAAGCTGGCGATCCTGACGTCCAACGGCATGCCTCTTGGGGAATGTCGGTAGAAGCTTCTACCCAAGCGAACTGGCGTTCTATGAGGGACTGGCAGCGCTTATAGATGATCTGCGTTTGTTGGGTTTTCCGGTCGAAGCCACTGAACCTCCTCCGACTAAAGTCAGAGGGTTCAGTGGGTCATGAGCGCCTTCGGCGCACGTTTGAATGTTTTTCCGACTAAAGTCGGAGGCTTTAGACCAGATTATGGAAAGTAAAACAGGCAAGCTCAAAAGTCCTTTGCTTTTAGACCTTCCCGCTAAGCGGTTGATAGAAATAGTCATGGAGCTCGTTTCTCAATCGGTAGACGAATCTCGGCCCCATCGTGGCCCCCATAAGTCATCTAACCAGGGCGAAGCTTTTACATCGGTAAAAGTGTACTATGCGACTGACCGAGAACAGTTGCTCGATGCGGAGCAAAAAGTCTATGACTTCGGCCCTGGCCGCGACGACGTGGGTCTGCTGCACTACGGTGCTTGTGAAGTCACTGTCCCTGCCTCCCATCGTATTGGGCATTTGGAGTCGCCAAGATGGTGGAGATTTGAGTTCCGCCCCGATCCAGCAAAACACATCACTCTCCACAATATCGCAACTTTGGACGAGGGGTCCTTCTTTGGGAGTGTCCGTGAAAAAGTGACGAGCTCGCCAGACCAAGATGCTTTTGTGTTCGTACATGGCTTCAACGTATCATTCCAAGACGCGGCCAGGCGAGCCGCACAAATGGCATTTGATCTCGAATTCCAAGGCGCACCGATCATCTACAGCTGGCCATCCAAGGGAGAAACACTCGACTATGTAATGGACGAAGCAAGCGTGATTTGGACGGTGCCGCATCTCGAGTACTTTTTGCAATCTCTTGCGGATCGGTCCGGTGCCGTTCGCATCCATGTAATCGCACACAGCATGGGAAATCGCGCCGTTTGCGATGCTCTTGAAAGACTTAGTCGAAGCACTTGGCGAGAACGAAGTGAAATACATCACCTAGTCCCGCATTTCCCAGGCAGACATCTGATTTCGCTGTCCTGACCGTGATATTTGCTTTATAAATCATGGTGTTGGTTGCTGTGGAGGATGTGTTTCATGGATCACCCGGAGGGTGCGGGCTTGCAACGTGTAGATCGTGTGGATTTCGACCGCCGGGTGCGGCTGGAATTCCGCAGCGCTCAGCTCAGTTCGGATGGCGGCCTTCCGGTGATGCGCGAGCTTGATGACGCGCCCGGTCTGTCCAACCGGGCGTCTGCTGCGATGTGCGACAACCGCCGTGGCAAGAACACGGTCCACCGGCTCGACGGGCTGTTTCGGCAATCGGTCTACGGTCGGTTGGCAGGATACGAGGACGTCAATGACGCTGACCGTCCCGCGCTCGATCCCGTGATGCGCCAGGTTGTCGGTGGCCGTGCCGTCGATGCGCAGGCGGCTTCGACCTCGCGGATGGGGCGGTTCGAGACCGAGACGCTGGCCTTGCCGCAGAACCGGGAGGCGCTGGCCGATCTGAACGGTCAATGGATCGACCGGTTTCATGATCGCAACGGGCTCAAATACATCGTGCTGGACATGGACAGTTCGGTCAGCCCGACACATGGGGACCAGGAAGGCGCGGTCTGGAACGGGCATTTCGACTGCACCTGCCATCACCCGGACTTTCTGTTCAACCGGTTCGGCATGCTGGAACGCTGCGCCCTGCGCAATGGCAACGTTCACAGCGCCGGCGGCTGGCGGGACGTCCTCGACCCGGTGATTGCACGCTATGCTGACCGCAAGCCTGGTGGCCGGTTCTTCCGCGCCGATGCCGCCTGCGCGATCCCGGCACTCTATGGGCGCCTGGAAGAGGCGGGCTGTTTCCACGCCATCCGGATGAAGAAGAATGCAGTTCCGGAAGGCAGCATCGCCCACCGGTTGACACGGCCTGTGGGGCGTCCCTCGAAAACCAGGGTGAAGCGGTTCTGCGAGGAGTTCCGGTATCAGGCCGCATCATGGGACAGGGAACGCCGTGTGATCGCCGGGATCGAGTGGCATCCGGGCGAGCTGTTCCCCCGCGTGGGCTTCATTGTCACCAACCTGCCCATGGAGCCGGATGAGGTCACTCGCTTCTACAATCGACGCGGCACCGCCGAACAGCACATCAGGGAAGGCAAATACGCCTTCCGCTGGACGCGGCTGTCGTGCAAGCGCTTCCGCGACAACGGAGGTGCGGCTGCAATTGCACGCACTGGCCTGTAATCCGGCCACTTTCCTGCGTTGCATCAACCTGCCCGGGGAAATGGCCGACCGGTCGCTGACCGGCCTGCAACTCAAGCTGATCAGGATTGGTGCCCGCGTAGTACGTCATGCGCGCGCCATCACCTTCCAACTCGCCGGGATCGCGGTGACCGGCCCAATGGTCAGGGCTGTTCCTGCCGCCATTCACCGATTGCGAGCGCCGCCGATATGCGCGTGACCGCGATCCTGACAGCAGCTGAACGAAAGCGGCAGGACAGGTCTGTCCACCGCGCTGAAGAACGGCGACGCAGGGCCAAAATGATGCGGGTTTGCGGACCGACCTGCCCGCATTCGAGCGTTTGGGCCCATGCAAGCGCCGTCCAGGCCCCAAAACGCTTGATCAATAAGCGAAAGCTGGCGATCCTGACGTCCAACGGCATGCCACTTGGGGAATGTCGGAGGGGATTTCCTGCGTGGGTTTCCTGAGTTGCCTCACGGGATACCTTGCCATGACGCGTATTCGCGGCTGTTCCGGGTAATGAAGCCGACGGGGCTTTCAAGCCTTTTTCGACAGGTTCAGGGCTGACTTTGCGGCCGGCTCCGGAGAGCAACCTGCCATCGCCATTGATGGCAAAGAGATGCGGCGCGGTTTTGACAAGGCCGCCGAGCAGTCGAATATGAACATCGTGACAGCCTTTGCCCACGGGGCGCGTCTGACCCTCGGGATCACTCAAAGCGCCAGGGGCGGCGGCGGGATTGCGGCCTTGCGCGAACTGATCGAGATGCTTGATATCCGTGGCATCACCATTTACCGCAGACGCGCTGCACTGTCAGCGCGGGACATGCGAATTGACAGTGCGGGAGGGCGGTGACTGCTGCCTTCAACCCAAAGGCAACCAGGGTGACATGTTGGCCGATGTCCGGGCTTTTGTGGAAGACGAGGGCACTGAATACATTGATAAACATGACACCATCGATGCTGACCATGGTCGTGTGGAAGAACGGTCATATCGCGTTTAGAATACTCCGGAGTATCCAATCGACACCCATAAGCGGCCACATCTTCAGACTTTCGTCCATGTCGTCTCCAGGCGCGCGGTCGGCGACAAAACCGGTCACTCCGAACGGCTTTATCCGCTCTCCAGATGCCCCGCAGCTCAGGTGGCTGCTACATTGATCCGCGGCCATTGGCAAATTGGGAACAGCTTACATCGGTCTCTCGATGTGGTGATGAACGACGACCGGCACCGCGCGCGAAAAGACCACGCACCAGCCGACTTTGCCGCTTTGAGGCGGATTGCCTTGAGCATCATCAAGGCCAATCCCGCAAAAGGATCAAATCGCGGCAAATTTAAAAAAACGGGCTGGAGCAATGAGTTCCTGAAAACTCTCATCCAAGGCTTTTGAAGCGCAATTACCCTGCTCCGGTATCAACTGTGGAGACTCCTTGAATCACACAAAACCGCGAAATGTCAAATCATACGGAGAATTTTGAAGGGTGTTAAGATCCCTCCGCCTGAATTGATCTGAGATTTTTGTCGGTGAGTCGATTCGTCCCGATGCAAAACGATATGGGGCGAATTGGGCCGGGTTTTCAAGCCGGGATCAGTTTGTAATCCTTGAACGGGACAACACGGAAGTTATCGGTAACGGTGTCCCGGAATTCATGCCGTTTTTCCGGTAGAGTTTCCAAAAGAAATTCGGAATGGCCTCCGTGAACTGAGCGAATGTGGCGTAGTAACCTATTGATTTTGTTAATGGTGGGCGACCCTGGAAACGAAGCCAGTCAGCCGCTGCACGTATTCGACAGCGCCTCCATCCTGCACTGCAATCTGGTTCTGTGCATTGCGCATGGCGGGTCGCAGGTTGGAGGAGTTCATGATCCGGATACGCGGGAACCAGACATCTGTGATCGGAAACCGGCACCCAACGGAGCCAGCCAACCGCTCATCGACCCAGTTCAGTGTGACAAACATGTCAATGTCGAGCTGCTGCCCCTCATCATCGACGTCAAGGAAATCGGTGACTGCGATGCTGGTGGTGACTTCGGTGGGCAGTTCGGGATCACCCGGGCGCACATCGGTGCGCATGTCCGGCAGCACGCAGGCCGCGCCAATCTGAGCTGTCGCCAGCAAAACTGAACCTCCTCCGACTAAAGTCAGAGGGTTCAGTGGTTCATGAGCGCCTTCGGCGCACGTTTGAATGTTTTTCCGACTAAAGTCGGAGGCTTTAGACCAGATTGTGGAAAGCAGAAGCGCCGAAATCCATCGCCCGATCAGCGAGGTTCCCCGGCATCGTGCGCCACCCGGCGTAGACCCAAATTGCATTACCCGTCCCATTATCCCGATCGGCCGCGTCACTCCGACCGTTCTGAACACTGTGGCACGAAGCCGGGATTGGAACCAATTGATATTTTCGGGTCCTACCTTTTTGACGCCTGATACCAGCGAATGATCGCGGCGCGGTCTTCCGGCTCCATCCAAGCGACATTGGCAGGCGGCATCGCATGGCTCAGCCCGGCCTGCAGATAGATGGCCTGTGCATTGTGGGCGACGTCTGCCCTTGTTTCCAGCAAGACACCCTTCGGGGCCCAGAGGATACCCTCCCAGACTGGCTCCCGCGCATGGCACATCGAGCAGCGGCCCAGCACGATGTCATGGGCGGCGTCAAAGCCATCCGCGTCGGCATAGCGTTGCTCGTACGTGGTCAGGGGGCGTGCCTCGGCGATCTCCAGCGGCTCTTGCCGCATAGGGGCAGTCGAGAGCCAGACAATGGCCAGAAACAAGAGCGCCGTGACAGGCCAGGTCCAGGTTGGGTTGCCCGTCCGGGCGTGCATCGTGTTGAAGTAATGGCGGATCGTGACGCCCATCAGGAACACCAGACTGGCGATGATCCAGTTGTACTCGGTGGCAAAGGCCAGCGGATAGTGGTTCGACAGCATCAGAAAGATGACTGGCAGGGTCAGGTAGTTGTTATGGGTCGAGCGCAGCTTGGCGATCTTGCCGTATTTCGGATCGGGCGTGCGACCGTTTTTCAGATCATCCACAACAATACGTTGATTTGGCATGATGATGAAAAAGACATTGGCGGTCATAATCGTGGCGGTGAAGGCCCCCAGATGCAGCATCATCGCCCGCCCGGTGAAGATCTGGTTGTAACCCCAGCCCATCGCCACCAGCAGCACAAACAGCAGCAGCATCAGGACAGTTGGCCGCTCGCCCAGGGGGGACTTACACAAAGCGTCATAGACCAGCCAACCGATGGTCAGCGAGGCGGCTGAGATTGCAATGCCCTGCCAGACCGCCAGATCCGCCTTGGATGCGTCGATCAGGTAAAGCTCGGCCCCGGCCCAGTAGACAATGGCCAGCAGGACCGCGCCGCTCAGCCAGGTCGCATAGCTTTCCCATTTGAACCAGGTCAGATGATCCGGCATCTCGGCCGGTGCAACCAGGTATTTTCGGATGTGATAGAAGCCGCCGCCATGCACCTGCCACTCCTCGCCATGGGCTCCGGTTGGCATATCAGGGGCCTGGCGCAGCCCCAGATCCAGTGCAATGAAATAGAAGGATGATCCGATCCAGGCGATGGCCGTGATCACGTGCAGCCAGCGCACTGCGAACCCGATCCAATCCCAAAACACCGCCAAATCATACATCATCGTTCTCCTGTCATCTGCCTGTGCAGGCTAGGCAAATCCCTCTTTATTCGGTATTCTCTGAAATTATCCAGCTGTATCAAAAATCACAGAACAATGTCTTATCTCGACAATATCCGAACCTTCGTGCGTGTCTATGAACTGGGCAGCATGTCTGCGGCCGGGCGGGACCTGCGCATTTCGTCGGCGGTGACTTCGGCACGCATCTCGCAGCTGGAGGATCATCTGGGGGTGCGCCTGTTTCAGCGCACGACCCGGAACCTGAGTGCAACCGAGCAGGGCAAGGCATTTTACACCGGCGCCTGTGTCGTTCTGGAGTCCGTTGAGGAGGCTGAGGCCAAAGTCATTGATTTGACCGACAGCCCCCGCGGGTCGATCTATGTGGCCGCTCCACTGGGGGTGGGTCGGCGTTTGATCGCGCCGCATGTGCCTGAATTTCTGGCGCTTTATCCGGAGATCGGAGTACGCCTGCGCCTGACCGACCGCAGCGTCGATCTGACCAGCGAGGGGCTCGATCTGGCGTTCTTTCTGGGCGAGCCTGAAGACAGCAACCTGCGCATTCGCGGCATCGCAGACTGCCAGCGTGTGCTGTGCGCAGCCCCGGCCTACATCGCCGCACGCGGCGCGCCCGAGACCGGTGCGGAGCTGATCCGGGACAAGCACGACTGCCTCAACCTGCGGTTTCCGGGGGCCACCGAGTTTCAGTGGCGGCTGCAGACCCCAGACGGTCCGCAACGCTTTGCCGTGTCCGGACGCTATGAATGTGACGATGGTGATGTGCTGACCGACTGGGCGCTCTCGGGACAGGGGATTGCGATGAAGCCGGTGTTCGAAGTGGCGGCTCATCTGGTTTCGGGCGCGCTTGTGCCCGTTGCAACCCAGACGCCGCCGGTGCCGATCCAGATGGCCTGCCTGTTCACGCATCGCAAACATCAGGATCCCAAAACGCGTCTTTTTATGGACTTCATGACCGAACGGGTGGGCGCACAGGTCAAAACCGCAGAGGCCAGCGTGCCCGGTTGCTAGGTCTGGCCCAGATCGCCCGCAATCCGGGCCGCTGAGTCGCGCCCGGTCTGATAGGCCCCATGTACCGTCGCCTGCCATTGCGGTGAAAACGCTTCGCCTGCAAATGCGATTCTGCCGGTCTCTGCCGCCATCATGTCATAGCGTGTCTGCGCTTTGCCAGGACGGGCAAAGCTATAAGCCCCCCGCACCAACGAGTTGGTCTGCCGCTCTGTGGCAGCTGCTGTCCGAATGCCCGCTCGGACCTGCGATCCAAAGGCCGAGACCAGCAACCCGGTCGCCAGCTCGATCAGTCCCTCAGGTCCCGTTCGGCCCGCATCCAATGCTGGTGTGCCGGCCATATGGGCAATCAGATGCTGGGTTGATCCATTGACGATCTGTATACTCATTGCAGGCGCCTCACCTTCGGGCACCATCATGCAGAACCGTGTGGCAGGGTCAGCAAACAGCGGACGATCCAACGCGAAAGCCACCTTTTCATAGGACCCGCAGGGCACATCCTCGACCATGTCCAGAATTCGCGCTGCCGGTCCCGGGCCAATGCGCAAGGCTCCGCTGCGCAAGACATTGGTGGAGACGGTGACAATTGCTGCTTTGGCCATCAGTGTGCCGGAGCCTGTGCTGATCTCGACCCCCCCGGACGTCTGGCTCACGGCGTCAACGGCTGTGTTCAGCCTGATCGGCAGACCATTGGCCATCTTCTCGATCAAATCAGCATAGCCTGACCGAACCGGCCAGTCGTGATCTGTTTCGGCATAGTCTGCATAGCTCTTGGAGGACACCTGTTCGGGGTCGCCGCTGCTCATCAGCTGCAGGATGCAGCGCACGCTGCGCGCGTAGGGGCCGCCATCCGGGATCACCTCGGCCAGAGGTTTGTCGATCCCTTTGGCAGCCGCCGCCTCGATCGCCTCAGTGGCGGCTTCATACGCAGAGCCCTGAGCCGCAGTTTCGGCTTTACCAAGCCATTTCCCATTGTTCCAGGCCAGAAAAGCGCCGTCGCGGTCCCGGGAATCGTAACGTGAGCCCAACTTGTCCGCCCAGGCGACCAGCGGGTTCTGATCTGCACAATGTAACCAGTGGCCGCCCTAGTCCCAGGCATGGGGCAACGAGGTTGTGTCGGTATAGGCCCGTCCGCCCACACGTCCTGACGCCTCTAGCCCGAATTATTCATCAGCCTAATCCGATTTCATCCGGACGTGAAGGATTGGCCGTGCTGACGGGGATGACTTGATCTTAACTTGGAGGACGCGTTTGAGGTTGATGTTGGGGGTGAGAACGGCGGCTGATGCCGCGTTGGTCATGGGCTTTGTGCCTTGATGCGCCCCATCAGCAAGATGAGCATTGACCGCTGTGGGCAGGCCGTTGGCAGGGCAATTTCAATTCTCGATTTCAGCTGTTCAACACGCACGGCTATTTTCAAGAAGGTGCGCCGGATAGTCTCGAAGGTTGCGGTTCTAAACCGCGAACGTTTCGGTGCCGCCTGGCGCAATGATAACAGCAACCAATAAGCACCGGTGTGAAGGAACAACCGGAACTGATTGGCCTCCCAACGGTGGCAGGAGGTGCGGTCCGATCCGGTGTAGAGTTTGTGTTCCTTGATCAGGTTTTCCATCCTGCCGCGTGCACAATAGACCTTCTCATAAAGATGTTTGCCGCGTCCGGTTAAGTTGGTGACGATGAAACGGGTATCGTTGCCCAATCCGGTTGCCTCTACACGAGCGATTACCTTGCGCTCCTTCGACCAGCTTTTGGCACCGTATTGAATTTGGAAGAAACGGCGGATTTTGTCTTTTCCGCTCGATATCAGGCGTACAGCAACATCCTCACTCCATAGATGGGAGAGCACCTTTAGCCTTTTGTTTCCGGGCAGGCCGAAAATGTAGAAGCAGCCCTGTTGCTCCAGAAGATCCATGACTTCAGGCGTTCCATAGTGTCCGTCACCGCGCACAGT
This sequence comes from Roseovarius sp., assembly GCA_965207105.1. Taxonomy (GTDB): domain Bacteria; phylum Pseudomonadota; class Alphaproteobacteria; order Rhodobacterales; family Rhodobacteraceae; genus Roseovarius. Next base: position 17,293 of record CBDBLS010000051.1, read on the forward strand.
AATGACGATGCGGGGCCAGTTACGGCGGATGCGACGAATGACGTGGCGTAAAATCCGGGCGGCTTCCTCGCCCGAAGGTCGCTTGCCAGGGCGCAGCACAAAGCAAACCGGCTTGCCTGTTGCTGCATCATAAATATGGATCGGTTGAAAGCAGTATCCCTGTGCATGGGTGTTGAACAGGCAAAGCTGTTGATCGCCATATGTGCGGTCGGTGGTATCATCAATATCAAGGATAATATGATTAGGCACCGCGCGGAAACTATCACAGAACAGATCAATCAACATGAACCCCATACGCCCCAATTCTCGCCATGACGGCGTGTTCTCCAACCGCGACAAAGTTGGTTGGGAAGCCAGTGCATGACCACTTTCCGGCAACCGCTCGCAGGCAGTCTTCAACGCCGGATCATGGCGCAACTCATCAAGGTCATCGCAGTCTTCGTAGCCACAGCAAATTGCAAATATCCGGG
>CBDBLS010000052.1:0-13636 GCA_965207105.1 Roseovarius sp.
AGGGTGAAGCGGTTCTGCGAGGAGTTCCGGTATCAGGCCGCATCATGGGACAGGGAACGCCGTGTGATCGCCAGGATCGAGTGGCATCCGGGCGAGCTGTTCCCCCGCGTGGGCTTCATTGTCACCAACCTGCCCATGGAGCCGGATGAGGTCACTCGCTTCTACAATCGACGCGGCACCGCCGAACAGCACATCAGGGAAGGCAAATACGCCTTCCGCTGGACGCGGCTGTCGTGCAAGCGCTTCCGCGACAACGAGGTGCGGCTGCAATTGCACGCACTGGCCTGTAATCCGGCCACTTTCCTGCGTTGCATCAACCTGCCCGGGGAAATGGCCGACCGGTCGCTGACCGGCCTGCAACTCAAGCTGATCAGGATCGGTGCCCGCGTAGTACGTCATGCGCGCGCCATCACCTTCCAACTCGCCGGGATCGCGGTGACCGGCCCAATGGTCAGGGCTGTTCCTGCCGCCATTCACCAATTGCGAGCGCCGCCGATATGCGCGTGACCGCGATCCTGACAGCAGTTGAACGAAAGCGGCAGGACAGGTCTGTCCACCGCGCTGAAGAACGGCGACGCAGGGCCAAAATGATGCGGGTTTGCGGACCGACCTGCCGCATTCGAGCGTTCGGGCCCATGCAAGCGCCGTCCAGGCCCCAAAACGCTTGATCAATAAGCGAAAGCTGGCGATCTTGACGTCCAACGGCATGCCACTTGGGGAATGTCGGCACAGACAACTTCCGCGTTGTCCCGTTCAAGGATTACAAACTGAACCCGGCTCAAAATCTCAGGTCAATTCAGGCGGAGGAGTATATCATTGATAAACAGCCCTGAATTACCCCCAGGGACTGATTTTAAGCGACTGCCTCTCAAAAAGCCGCTGGACGCACCAGATGCCTGATTAAGGATACACCTGACGGACAAAGTTCGAGTTACTGCGGCAATAACTGTCGGTGGGTATCTCCCCTCGACTTATCCGCCTTTGGATATATGAGTCTGAATCCCACCGGGCGATCTTGCCGAGGGTAATACGGTAATATCCGTTTTTTGCCAGATAAACCTCTGATTCACCTCGCAGACCCCAATTTCGCATGAAATTATGCGCATTTTGGAGCGTCGAAACTGACCCAAGTATGATCCAGCATGTGTCAGCATTGTTTGAATAATCCGACGATACCAGCCACCTGCCATGCGCCCAGCCAACCGATCCGCTTTCATGCCTGACCCGCCGCCATTTGCCGTTGTACTCCAGCACTTCAACCTTTGAACCATTGTACATTTTCTGGACAATCCGGAACTGCGCCCCTGGTCCGGTCCGCAGGTTCAGGTATCCGTCGTTCGGGGAATAAACTGACCGGGTTTCAGCCAGTACCCCACTGGCAAACAGCACCAGCGCCAGAAAAAAACCTGCAATCTTAAGTATACTCCGCATCCTTGGAAAGTCGAGTTTCTGTCTTGATGTGATGGCGTGGGGCAATTCAACTTGTCTCCATGAGATTTATGTCCAAAAGCCCTGTACACGACTCATGCGATTTTCGGCCTGATTTTGAGCCAGTGTCGGAAAGCTTATTCTTTGGTTTTCTTCTGGCACCATAGTCCAGCAATACGGGGAATACAATCTCGACGGCATCCCTTTCCACTCAAGAGACACGGCTGTCCTCATTGACGGGCCGGGACCGTTGGTGGTGGACTGAGGAGCATAGAGACCGCTCTGAGCGGCTCCTGTGACCTTCTGGGTGGTTCCTACGCCCAGTATTGAGCCCCCGTGGTAGCTGATGTGGCGATCCTATCTGTCTGGGCTGCTACGGTGGCGACAACTCAAAGCGAGCGGACAGGCTGAACGATAGTTTTGGGTTTTGACGCGCCAAAACCCAAAACAAGCATCACACCAATGCAGTTATTTGAACCTGCCCTCATTCAATTGCCAATACGCATTAGTGCCCTTCAAGGTACTGTAATTTTTGATTAAATACAATGGCGTCTTGCCGTCTTCGATCTGCGGGTTGGGGTCTGCGCCCCTGTCAATCAGCGCGTTCACCGTCTCAGCATTGCCAAACGCCGCAGCCACGTGCAAAGGGACCACGTCAACTTGGATCCACGCGTTGATATCCGCGCCTGCGCTTAAGCACCGTTCTACATCCGCAGCACCTGTCTCTTGCCAAAACTCAGGGATCAGCCACGTCCCGCAGTCCGGGGCGGGCTGCGCCCCAATCGGAACACTTAACACAAACAGCGCCGCAATAAACGCAACAAGAACTCTCGGCCTTACCACCCTTCAATTTATCCACACCTCCCGGAGCTTGTGTATTTTGGCAAAGCCCGCGAGAGACCGCCGGATGGTGCGCAGGCCTGGACTTCATCCTTGTTTCCGGACAGTTTAATTATTGACCCTATGCGGCCATTTTCCAAGTCATATCTTCGAACGCTTGTTTTGGTGTTTTATAACCGATGGCGGAGTGGCGGCACTGACGGTTGTAGAAGACCTCGATATATTAGACCTGTTTCGCAATAGGTAGATTTCTGCTATTACAGCTTCACCGAAGCAGTGGAGTTTGCCGGAATGGCCGTACTGAAACCGACATTCCCCAAGTGGCATGCCGTTGGACGTCAAGATCGCCAGCTTTCGCTTATTGATCAAGCGTTTTGGGGCCTGGACGGCGCTTGCATGGGCCCAAACGCTCGAATGCGGGCAGGTCGGTCCGCAAACCCGCATCATTTTGGCCCTGCGTCGCCGTTCTTCAGCGCGGTGGACAGACCTGTCCTGCCGCTTTCGTTCAACTGCTGTCAGGATCGCGGTCACGCGCATATCGGCGGCGCTCGCAATTGGTGAATGGCGGCAGGAACAGCCCTGACCATTGGGCCGGTCACCGCGATCCCGGCGAGTTGGAAGGTGATGGCGCGCGCATGACGTACTACGCGGGCACCAATCCTGATCAGCTTGAGTTGCAGGCTGGTCAGCGACCGGTCGGCCATTTCCCCGGGCAGGTTGATGCAACGCAGGAAAGTGGCCGGATTACAGGCCAGTGCGTGCAATTGCAGCCGCACCTCGTTGTCGCGGAAGCGCTTGCACGACAGCCGCGTCCAGCGGAAGGCGTATTTGCCTTCCTTGATGTGCTGTTCGGCAGCGCCGAGATGGTGAACATCCTGATCGACAGGGGCGCGGACATCACCGCACGGGACGAATGGGATTGGACCCTCCTGCACCGGGCTGCGGGGGGGGGGGGGCAGCGCCGAGACGGTGAACGTCCTGATCGATGCAGGTTTCTCGGACGCCGCGCGCTGACGTTTGAGTTGCGCGGGGCGTTGCGCGGCGTCGGAGAAGCGCTCAGGCGGGAAATCGCGGGGTTGGTCCTGGTGGGTTGGTTGCTATGGGGATTTGTAAATTGGGCTTGGCCTGGGGCTGATCTGACAATTCCGTCGAACGGGTGCAGTCAGGCCAAATTCGGCTTTGACCATGCCAGCATTTAGGCGATATGCGTAGTGTTTTGTCTCTATCCCGGACCTTTGCGGCGTCGATGATCTGATCAGTGCAGGACGATGGGTTCGCAGAATGCATCTGCTGCGGCTGATGGTGTAGTCGGTCATGTTTGGCGCGCGTTTCATGCGGCGTCCCTTGTTGATCTCGGCGGTGCTCTGGGATGTCGCATGGATTCGAAGGTGTTGATGATGATCAACTGCCCGCCGCAGCATGGGCATGGCAGTGCGAGGACTCTGGGGTACTGATTATCGTCGCTTTCACCTGTGTTACCGGCATCTTTCCGGTTCGGTGTTTTGGCCTCGAGCAGGCCCCTGATCCGGGCAATATTGGCGGCGCGATTGCCGTTTCCGTAGAAGCCATAGTGGCGGATGCGGTGCTGGCCTTTCGGCAGGACATGGATCAGGAACCGGCGGATGAATTCTGCCGTGTCCAGCGTCATGTTGGTGTGTCGTTTGGGGCCGTCGACCCGATAGTTCTTCACCTTGAAGGTCACGCTTCCCGCATCGAACCGGATCAGGCGACTATTGGATATCGCGATGCGGTGGGTGTAGCGCGATAAGTAGGCCAGCACCGTTTTGGGTCCGGCAAAAGGCTCCTTGGAATACACAACCCAATCGATCTTGCGCAGTGGTTTCAGGAAAGCGACGAAGGCCGCGTGGTCAACAAGTTCGGCATGGTCGCCAAAGAAATGCAGCCTTCCGGCGCTGTGCAGCTTGGCCAGCCCGTCCAGAATGAGACCCCGGTACAAACGTGAAAGAACCCGAACAGAGAGGAAGAAGTTCTTGCGGCAGGCGATCCACCTGGTGCCATTGGTCGACAATCCACCGCCCGGTACGATCATGTGCACATGGGGGTGGTGCATCATTGCTGATCCCCAAGTGTGCAGCACCGATGTAATGCCGACGCGCGCGCCGAGGTGCTTGGGATCTGCTGCGATCTTGATCACGGTATCGGCGCTCGCGCGCATCAGCAGATTGTAGATCTCGCGTTTGTTCTGGTGAGCGATGTCGGCGATCGGCTTTGGCAATGTGAAGACCAGATGGAAATAGCGCACAGGCAGCAGCTCAGCTTCCCGCGCGGACAGCCATGCCTTTGCCGCGCCTGCCTGGCATTTGGGCAATGGCGAGATTGCGGCAGGAATTGTAGGCGATGTGCTCGTGCGCACAGTCTTCACACTGCGCGACATGGCCGCCGAGCGCCGCCGTACGGCAGCGCTTGATCGCGCTCATGACCTTCAGCTGATCAAGGCTGATGTGGCCTGCATTGGCCAAGCGCCACGCAGCACCATGGGCGCGGAAGATATCCGCCACCTCCAGATTTACCCGTACCAAGGCGGGCTATGACGCGCCTTTCCGGCCCTTTTTGCGCCTGGCCTCCTGGCTCAGGTTGTCCAGCGGGCTTTCCACGGCCGAAATCATGCCCGTGGCAACGCTGGCATAGCGCGCGGTCGTGGTCAGTTTGGTATGGCCTGGCAGCGCCTGTATGACCCGGATATCGACACCGCGCTCCAAAAGGTGTGTCGCAAAACTGTGCCGGAGCGTATGCAACGTAACGGGCTTGGTGATGCCCGCTGCCTTGGCCGCCTGCTTGAACAGCCGCGAGATCTGGCGCGGCGACAGATGCTTGCCGTTATATCCCGGAAAGATCACCCGGGCGGGTCCTACCACGCCTTTGTCCTGGCTGGTCGGGCGCTCTTTCCATCAATCACGCAGCAGCCCAAGAATATCGCCTGGCAGCATCACATTGCGATCTTTGCGGCCCTTGGACTGCACGATGCGGATGATCTTCTGTTCCCCGTCGATATCGCCCACCTTCAGCCGGACCACCTCGCCTGCGCGCATCCCACAGCCATAGGCGAGCGACAGCATCACCCGTGCCTTCAGGCTCGGAGCCATGAGCAAGATGCGTTTGACCTCGTTCCGGCTCAGGACCTGCGGGATCTTAACGGGTTCCTTCAGGCTGAAAATCTCAGAAACCAGGTCATGCCGCCGCAGTGTCACCCGGAACAGGAACTTCACCCCGGTCATCGTGCGATTGCGGGTGCAGATGCTGGTGCCGGTCTCGATCAGGTGCCGCTGGAAGTCGCGCACATCATCTGGCCCAGCGGTTTCCGGCGAACGCCCCAACCACGCCGCAAACCGCTTGCAAGCCCGTAAGTGACCAACCTGAGACGCCTGACCAAGACTACGAGCCGTCATATCCGCGATCATGCGTGCGCGCAGGGGAGTGATATCTGTGGAATGCTGAATGTTCATGGGAAAACCCTCTGTCAACCGAGGCAAAATCACCTCGACCAACAGCAAACTCCCAACCTCACAATCCGCGAAACAAATCCCGACTACGACCAAAACCCGCCAAAAGCGCCCCTATCGCGGAGCGATTTAGTGCTAGACAGCGGTGCGGACATCACCGCGCGGGACGAAGAGGGCGGGACCCCCCTGCACTTGGCTGCAAGGCGGGCCAGCGCCGAGACGGTGAACGCCCTGATCGACAGGGGTGCGGACCCCAACGTGGGAAGCGAAGGTGGCTGGACCCCCCTGCAACAGGCTGCGAGGTGGGGCAGCGCCGAGACGGTGAATGCCCTGATCGACAGGGGCGTGGACCCCAACGTGGGGAGCGATTGGGTCTGGGGACTCGTGGCCCTAGCAAATTTTTATGACATCGCCGTTAACCCCCTGCTGTACCCCGCCGCAACGATCAACGCCTTGGCCGACAGGGGCGTGGACCTCACTGCCCTGACCAAAGGACCTTTGCACTTGGCTGCGGCACATGGCAACGCCGAGACGGTGAATGCCCTGATCGACAGGGGCGCGGACATGACTGCGCGAGACCTACACGGTAAGACACCATTCGATTACATAGTGTTCAGAGTCTGACACTTCTTACCTATTTCTGCGGATTTCATCCGGCGTGTCGAGTGCGCGGCGTTCTCGGGTGAGGATATCCTTGGCGCTCCTGGTCCATTTGAAAGGCTTCGGTTTCTCGTTGTGGAGCGCCAGATAGCCGTAGATCGCAGCCTCCAGGTCATCGACGCTGGAATAGCTGCCGCGTCGGATGCGCCTGGCGGTGATCTCGGCGAAGAAGCGCTCGACCAGGTTCAGCCATGAGGCGCTGGTGGGGGTAAAATGCAGCTTGAAGCGGGGGTGCTTTTCGAGCCAGGCCTTGACCTCGGGTGTCTTGTGGGTGGCGTAGTTGTCGAGCACCGGATGGACCTCGCATCGCACTGGCGTGGCCTTGTCGATACTGCGCAGGAATTTCAGGAACTCCCCGGCTCTGTGGCGGGGCATGCAATTGCCGATGACCGTGCCCGTCTTCACATCAAGGGCGGCGAACAGCGTGGTCGTGCCGTGGCGTTTGTAATCATGGGTCATGGTGGCGGCGCGACCCTTCTTGAGCGGCAATCCCGGCCGGGTGCGATCAAGTGCCTGAATTTGCGACTTCTCGTCGACGCACAGCACCACCGCCCGCTCCGGCGGGTCAAGGTAGAGCCCGACGATATCGGTGACTTTCTCCTCGAACAGCGGATCGTTCGACACCTTGAACCCTTTCGTGAGGTGCGGCTTCAGGCCCGCCTCGGCCCATATGCGTCCCACGCTCGAAGGCGAAATGCCCACGGCCTCGGCCATCAGGCTGCGGCTCCAGTGAGTGGCATTCGCAGGGGACTCCTGAACTGTCTTGGCGATCACCTTCAATCGTGTCGCAATCGGCAGCGGCGGCACCCGCGAAGGTCGGGTCTTGTCACGTTTGAGGCCAGCTACACCCTCATCGAGATAGCGTTGCTGCCAACGCCACACGGTGGGTTTCGAAGTGCCCGCCCGCCGCATGATCTCAAACGTGCCGCAACCATCCGCCGTTGCCAGTACGATCTCGGCCCTCCAGACCAGTTTGCGAGGGCTGTTGCGGTTAGCGATCAGGGCTTGAAGCTCAGAACGCTCGGCGGGGCCAAGGTAAAGGCAGATGTCAGTACGTCTCATGGGCCGGGTATGGCACAGAAAACCGACAGTGGGAATCCTATGTCAGGTGCTGAACACTAGCAGACGACAGTGCTTTGAAGGGGACTGATGCATACTGGCGACTGAATGAAGGCAAGTTCAAATAACTGGATTGGTGTGGTGCACCGTAAGCGTTCGGTCGCGGCGCGGGTTTAGGTTCTTGCGACCTGTGGTCGAGTCCGGCTGAGGGCAGAAAACCCACGAACGCCAATGGGTGACGGGTTTCATATGGTTTGATACCGAACTGGCGGGGGCTAATCGGGACTTATACCAGCGGGCTTAATGTCTGACTCACTTTTGTGATTTCAAATTTACTACATTTCTGAATCAATGGCCTCCGGAAGCAAGGAGGTGCTCATGGGTGGGGCAGTCAAGATTACGCGCACAGATATGTCCGCGCAGGATTTGCGTTGTGCTGCAAAGCGAACCAGGGATGGTCGTGTTGTCCGTCGAATACTCGCCATAGCGCCGGTGCCTGACGATGTGGACCGCGCAACAGCGGCCCGTAGCAGCGGTATGGATCGCCAGACTCCCGGAGACCGGGTGCATCGCTGCAATGCAGAGGGCCCTGGTGGGCTTTCTGATCGGTGTGGCAAGGGTGCAAGGCCACGCCTGTCCCTGGAGCAACAGGCGCTGTTTGTGGCTTGGGTCGAGGCCGGGCCTGACCCGGCAAAAGATGGCGCAGTGCGGTGGCGCTGTGCCGATTTGCAGGTCCGCGTTGAAGAGGAATTCGACGTAAAGCTACATGAACGTACGATTGGCAAGTACCCAGCCAGGCATGGTTTTCGTCGCCTTTCCGTGCGCCCGGAGCATCCCGGAACCGATCCCGCTGCACAGCAGGCTTTTAAAAAAACCTTGCCAGCCTCATAGCCGATACCCTGCCAAAACATGCAAAGGGGAAGCCGCTTGAGGTATGGTTCCAGGATGAAGCCCGCGTCGGGCAGCAAGGAACCCTCACCGGCAAATGGGCCAGGCGTGGAACCCGCCCGCGCGCACCACGTGATACGCGCTGCAAATGGAGCTATATCCTCGGCGCAGCCTGTCCTGCCTGTGGCACGGCGACCGGGCTGGTCCTGCCTTGCGTCAACGCCGAAGCAACGGGGCTGCATCTCGATGGGATCGCAAAGACAATCGCACCCGGCGCACATGCCTTGCCCATCATCGACGGGGCTGGTTGGCACGGAGCAAAATGCTTGCAGGTGCCAGATAATACTACACTCGTAAAACTGCCCCCATACCCACCGGAATTGAACCCAATGGAAAACGTTTGGGCCTATCTGCGGTCGAACAAACCCGCTATCCCTGTCTTCGACACATATGAAGAAATCCTCGAAAAATGCGCCCGGGCCTGGAACTTCTTTGCGAACGACCCTGAACGCGTAACTTCAATCACAGATCGAGAATGGATAAAGGTCAATTAATTCGGCCGTTGGTATTAGGTCGGCAGTATCTTTGCAGCCTTTTTGACCGACCAAATAGCGATCTGGGTCTTGGCCATTCTGATCGGGCGCCTGTTCTTAATGTCGATTCTCTGGTACGTCTCGCTTGCGCTTGCTTTTTCCTGGGATTTTATCCGGAGGCCCTACATCCGCTTTTCAAAGGTGATTGATCGCGTGGCGGGAGCCTTGCTGGTTGTTTTTGGTATCCGATTGCTGTCAGACGCTCGATGAAGGCGGCTTACCCTGCTGACATCGATGATCAGTAAGCGGCTGCGCGCCGGTGCTCATGCAGGCCAGGGCTTCAACATTCACCGTACCGCCAATGGCGCTACATCAGCTTCGTGAACTATCAGCCTCTGCAGCCAAAGGGCTGCATTGGGCGAGGATCGTGACCCGCATGGGCGGAGACCCTGGACTCCGGTCGGCTTGTCCGACTAGAGTTGATCGCCGCAGGCGACGCCCCCAAACTCGACTACGCCAGATTCCACCGTTAACGGCGATTATATTTTGCATTACAGAGTGTTAACCGCACCGTTCGCCAAAGCCGGTCTAGACCGATTTTCTTGACATTTTGGCTCTCATCGACTAAGTGAGGGTCAGGCAGGTTCGACTTTCGAGGTCACTGTCATGTCAACCTAAGGCGAAGCTTCGAAAGCGACAGCTGCTAAAGTGTAAGCCAAGGGTCTAGCAAACCACGGTAATGGACGACTACTAAGGCTCGGCTTCGGCCGGGCCTTCAGCTTTTTGGAACCCTGTGCTGTTTGAACATGCATGTCCGCGCATAGAAAACGAGGGGCCTGCGTGACGCATGGGTATCGTCCTTTGATCTTGGGTGCGTCGAAAGAACTTCCAAAACCACACCGTTTGGCAGGGGCTGGAAACAGAAAACAATCGACCACCGGGCACCATTTTCCAACTCGATCATAATTAGGTTTTCGTGCCCGCCGAAGTCCTTCGACACAAAGCAGAGCGCGCCATTGAGAAACGCATCCTTGAGGATCTGCGGCAACCGCAAGGACACCGCATATCTGTCAGGATCAAAAGCACGTTTCGTGCCCTGATGATCGACCGTGTGATGTGGCTGGTCATGCAATGCACGTTCCGTGGCGACGTGGTTGGAAAACTTGATCAGGACCTCCAGGTCCGTGTCTGCATCTCGACCTTTGCCAGGAACAGCAACCGCGACGGCACCAAGGTGGCTCATGTCGTGAGACACACAGTCAACGACAAGCGCGGAATAGGCTATTTGGCAACGTCAAAGGCACCTCCAAGGGACCATCAGGCCGGGCGATATTCGCGAACGGACCGAGGCGGGTGGAGGTCTGAACACTTCGAAAAAACGAGACAAGACCCGTATATACCGGACAATCGAGGCTGATAAGCCCCTGAAAACATGCATTCTGGCCGCGTTCATGGGTAAAATCCACGGGTGGATGGCCACGAGCGCGGCCAGAGAGACGCTGAAACGCGGAAGAAACGAACGACATGTCGTTAGAGCCCTCTTCTGCGATGCAAGCCGATCAGGCTGCCGATGAGATTCAACTTGCTGCGGTTGTGCGCCTTGATCATGCCGCGCAAGGCCCCACCAGGGTTCATGACGGGCGCGGTAGGGTGATCCCGGTTGGCATCGAGCAGCATCACGCAAAGTGCGGCGCGCACACGTCCCATTCTGTCGCAGGCCGCCGCCCAGGCTGTGATGTTAATCCCAAGGGGTGCAATCCTCGCATTGGCCGCTTCGACAAAGGCGTAGTCCGGACGGTCGCCATTTCGGACCTGCATTTCAAATCTGAAGTCTTCGCTCGCCAAGGTGACAGCGTGATCCAGTCCGTATTGTCCCGAAAATAGCCCTTTAAGCGCCAAGGTTTCCGCCTCAAGCTCTTTTCTCTGCAATCGACGGGGCCGTCAGGTCCCGGCGCAGGATATTTGGCGTGCGCGGGCTTGCCCGCGCTCCGCTTGTCCACGGGGTGGTTACAAGTTTCAGAAAGATTCATCTGAATGTCTTCTTGTATACTACTGCGCCTGAATTGACCTGAAGAATTTGTAGAGAGGTTGATTCAATTTGCCGCATGGTCATACGTATCACAGCATGCACTTTGAGAGCATGAACAAGCCCCACAAAACGGTTTCGCTATCTGCCGATCAGCGCCTGGCCCTTGAGGCCATTTGCCGCCGCCGCAAGGTTGAAGCGCTTGTCTGGAAGCGCGCCCGTGCGTTTCTGCTGTTGAATGCAGAAGAAGACGCCGGAACGGTTTGCCGGATTCTGGATATCGGACCGACGGTTCTGACGGAGTGGCAGTTTGCCTTTTCTGGGGCGGGGTTGTCGTTTTTCGGCTTGAAGGATTACAGCCAGCGACAAGGGCAGGTAGTGTAACCTGTCCGAAGCTTCACGGTCGGCAAGTGACGCGATGGTATCGGGGGAAATCGACGCACAGGTGGAGGCGCTGTACCCTCTTTGGACTGTTTATATCTGATACATTGAGTATCACCCGACACGGTGAAATGCCTGATTCCATGCAGCGTTGGGAGATACAGGGTTTTCCGAAAGTGCCGGAGCCATGGGTGCAATATTTCAGTCGCGGTAATGGGCATCGTTCAGTTGGCGCATTGTCCAGGCACTCGCCCTTGCGGCTCATGGATTGCGTAAGCCCTGCTTTTTTGATCAGCTTGCGATACTCGCCACCGGCGTACCGGCTCCCCCTGTCGGAGTGGTGGATCAGACCGGGAACAGGGCCTCTGCGACCCGGGGCCATCGTCAGGGCATCGCAGCAAAGCCCGGCCCGCATGTGATCCTCCATCGCCCAACCAACGATTTCCCGCGTGGCCATGTCTTTCACGCCGGCCAGCCAGAGCCACCCTTCATCCGTATCGATACAGGTGATATCGGCCAACCAAACCGTATCGGGGGTGAGGCAGTGGAACGCCTGTTCCAACAGGTTTGGCGACGGGCTCATCTTGTGATTGCTGTCCGTTGTCACGGGCTTGCGGCGCTTGTTCAGGCGTGGAGACACCTTGTTTTCCTTCAAGATCCGCGCCACCCGCCGCTCGGAGACGGTTTCGCCATCGGCCACCGGGTCCTGATGGATCCGCTTTGAGCCGTAACATTTCCTGCCGGCTTTGAAGAAGGTCTTGATCCCGGGCAGCAGTTCCGGATCCCGAGCGTCTCGACCTGCTTGCCGCTGATCCCTCGCCGGTTGACTGGCCAGGAAACCATAAAACCAGCCTCGGGAAATCGCCAGAACCCTGCAAAGCGTGGAAACCGCGTATCGAGCTTTATGGGCAGTGACGAATCTGCGCTTGTTCGTCATGGTTTCACCGCCCGTGTCGCGAAAAAAGCGGATGCCTTGTGCAAAATCTCCACTTCTTCTGTAAGGTGCCTGTTCTCCTTGCGAAGACGGGCCGGTTCCGCTGCATCCGCCTTCTGCCGCCGCCTGGCTTCAGCCGAGCCGAACGCTTCGGTCTCAAGCCGCCAGGTCTGCAACTGCGTGCCGGTGATACCAGGCTGGACTTCGTCCCTGTTTCCGGACAGCGGGGTACTTTACCCCTGTCCATGAAAGGGGCACCAAATGCGCCGATTTCGGATTTTATTCTGAGCCGGGCCAATGCCCTGGTCAATCATCAACCCGGTCTTGCGCGGTTTTTGAAGCGGGATGCCTCCGGTGATCCATCACGCCGGTTCAACTTGAGGGCGACGGAAGGCAATCTCGTTTTTGATGGCGGCTTCGAGCATGATGGCATCTGGGGAAAGTTGACGGGCGCGTGGTCCGAGAATGATTCTAGGGAAAGCCGCTATGTTTTCGGAGCGCTCGGAGTGCACAAACGGTATTCAGATAATCACCTTGTGGGGGTGATGCTCCAGTTTGATCTGGCGGATGAGGAGCTTCCGAACGGCCAGGGTGCGATTGATGGCACGGGTTGGTTGGCTGGTCCCTATTTCGCTGCCCGGCACAGGACGCATCCACTGTATTTCGAGGGCCGCCTGCTTTTTGGCCGGAGCTATAATCACATCAGGTTCCAGGACCCTGACCTGGGTCTTCTCCGGACGGGCGGCTTCGACAGCACCCGCTGGCTTGCACAACTGCGCATGGAGGGCGAAGTGCCCCTGAAAGGCGGTTCCATACTTCTGCCCTACGCGGATGCCAGCTGGATTGAGGACAGCTCGGACGGCTTTACCGACGACCTCGGTATCCGGGTTCCCGGGCGGACCGTCCGGCTTGGGCAGCTCGGGCTGGGGTCGAACATCGAAATTCCCGTTGCTGTTAAACAGGGCGAGATGACAGTCACCGGTGGCCTGGGTGTGGTTCTGTCGCATACGGAAAATGGCGGTCCGGACCCGGCCCTCCCACAGACGCGCGGGCGGGCGGAATTCGGGATCGATTACAAGCTGAATGAAAACACCTATCTTGACCTCGACAGCTACTATGATGGCATCGGGGTTTCGGATTACAGAAGCCTTGGCCTCTCATTCACCGCAGAATTCAACTTCTGAGGCACATTACAGGGCCAACCGGGGGCGTACTCCAGTTCCACGGTAGGAGCTCGTGCACGCGCGAGACGGGCATGTCGGGCAGTCGTTTGAGAACGTCGGCGAGCCAGGCTTGAGGGTCGATGTCGTTCATTTTGGCTCAATTAGCATTGATTATGCGTGGCGACCTGTGACAGAACACACCATGAACAAAATTATGGGGTGCGGCACATGGATCATCAGGCTTTTTTGGTGTGGCTCAACGA
>CBDBLS010000053.1:0-157500 GCA_965207105.1 Roseovarius sp.
TATGACGAAATCGGCCAGATGCTGGCCTCCGCGGTCCTGCGGCGCTTCGAGACGGAAACGGGTCCGGACGGCACAAAATGGGCACCCTCGCGGCGCGCGCGCAAAAAAGGGGGCCAGACCCTGACAGATTCCGCGCGCCTGCGTCAGTCGATCACACACCGCGCCGATGCCGCCGGCGTCGAGGTGGGCACAAATGTCGTTTACGCCGCGATCCACCAGTTTGGCGGCACCATCAGGAAGAAAGCCCGGAAACAGACCCTTGAATTTGACGATGACACAGGTCGGTTCATATCCCGCAGGAACGCGGCGCGACGCAAGACCGGGCTGATCCGGATCGTGAATGCCCAAATCGGGGCGCACAGCGTCACGATGCCCGCCCGGCCATATCTGGGCGTTTCCGGCGATGACCGGACAGCCGTTCTTGATATTGCGACGCGCATGCTGGCGGAGGGGCGGCGATGATTGTTTCCGCATCGGCATGGCCCGGCTTTGCCGCCGTGGATGCGGTTGCCGAACGCCTTCGCACGCTTGAGACGCTGGTTGACGTGCTGAACGTCTACGACGTGGCGCGGGTGGATGCCCCAAAGCTGCCGTCCGCTGTCGTTGCGCCGTTGACGGAACGCGCCTTGTCCGCTCAGTCCGTCCCCGGTCAGACCCTTCTTCCCCTCGCGGTGGAGATGCGGATCGGCGTGGTGCTTGTCGTTGACGCTGCCAATGACCCGTCCGGACGCAGGACCCGTGCGAAAAAAACGCTGGCTGACGTACTGGGGCAGACCCGTCAAAAGCTGTTGGGCTGGGTACCGGCCCCGGAACCGGAAAAACCATGGGGTGACCGGGCCGCTGGCATTTGTGGCCGGACGTCCTCACCGAGATCGAGAATGGTCGTATCATCTGGCAGGACGAATGGACCTGCCAATACAGAACATCAAGGGAGTGTAACTGATGGCGCAGAATTTCATCATCGGTGCCGGCAAACTTTATTTTGCCCGGGCCACACAGGACGGCGCGCCCGGAGCGGAGCGCTGTCTCGGGGACGCCGAGAGCACAACGCTCCGGATCAACGAGGAGCGCGTGACGGTGCAGTCAGGCTCGGGGGTGCCGCGCGTGCTGGTCGACGCGGTACGCTCCACCGAGCGCATGATCGACATGGTGCTGCGGGATATGTCCCTGGGCAATATCGCCCTGTTGTTCGCCTCGGATACGATCCCGGTGCCCGCGACAACGGTGACAGGCGAGCGGATTGCCGTCGGCCTGTTGGATGGCGGCCCATGGTATGGGCTCCCGTCCGCCAGGGGCCGTCGGATCTCGGACCTCATCCTGCGCCCTTTGCGCGGCGGAACAGCCTACACGCTCAATACCCATTACCGCGCCGATCCGGGATCCGGCACAATTCGCATTCTGGATGCCGGGGCGGATGGTATCGCCGCCAACACCACAATCCTCGCGTCCTATACGATCGACGCCGCGACCCGCATCTCTGTGGGGCAGGCCCGGGTCGTCACGGGCGCACTGCGCTACGTCGAGCACGCTCCGACGATCAATCCGGCATCAAAGGGCCGTAACATCTACTGCCCGGACGTCAAGCTGCGCCCAAACGGTGACTGGACGCTCACCGGGCGGTCGGAGCAGCGGATCCCGCTCAGCGCCAATATATGGCAGCCCGAGGACGGCTCCGCCGCGATGATGATCGACGGGGAGGACCTGCGATGAGCGACGATGCGGAGACCCTCGCCATCCTTGATCCGGATGTAACAATCACACTGCGCGATCCGGACACCGGCGCGGCGGTGGAGATAACAGTGCGCGAGTTCCGGATGCGCGAGGGCCTCGATGTTCAGGTGATCGGGGCTCCCCTGATCCGTGATCTTGCGGTTCAGGTGGGCGACACGGCGCAAGAGCCCGATGCCGTGCGCACCGGCGCTGTGCTGGGGGCGCATGCGGATATCTGGCTGCGCATCTGCGCTATGGCCAGCGGGCAATCGGTGGAATGGATTGGATCGCTTGCGGACACCGAGGCCCATGCGCTGCAATCGGCGGTCTGGCAAGTCAACACGGGTTTTTTTATCCGCCGCCTGGTGGCCCAGGCACTGGGCCAGGGGGTGGTGGAGACCGTATCGCGCTCTCTCGCGTCCTCGAGCAGCTTGCAGCCGACGGGCACGGAGATATCCGAAGCCTCCCCGCCACACTGACATGGAGACAGATCATGCTGATCTGGCAGGCAGGACAGTCGCGCCGTATCGAGATGCCGGGCCATAGTCTGGTGCGGGGCCTGATGCAATGACGCAGGATATCGACCTCGCCCTGCGCGTCAGTGGCGATATAGGCGACGCGCTGGCCGTCCTGCGCAAGACCAGGGCCGAGCTGGATGCGACGGGCGATGCGGCGCAGGGGCTGGGAGGACGGACCACACGGGCAGGGGCCGCCGCCGGGCAGGCGAGCACTGCATCGCGCGCCCTGGGTGAGCGCATGAGACACCTGCGCCCACAGATCCAGAACACGGCGTGGCAGGTGGGTGACTTCGCCGTCCAGGTGGGTGCAGGCACATCCGCGAGCCAGGCGATGGCCCAGCAGCTTCCGCAATTGCTCGGTGGGTTTGGCGTTCTTGGCGCGGTTCTGGGTGCTGTCGCGGCCATTGCCGTGCCTCTCGGTGCCGCATTTTTGCGCACAGGCGAGGAAGCGGAGAGTGCGTCCGACGCCACATCGCGGCTCGCGGATGCCACGGAGAGGCTGCGGGGACTGAAAGACCTTGGCGGTGATCTTGAGGATCTGGCCGAGCGTTACGGGGTTGTCACAGCGCGGGTTCGGGACCTTCTGGCCGCGCAGCGTCAGCTGGCGGAGCGTGAAGCGCGGGATGCACTGCGCGCGACAGGAAAGGGCCTGCTGGACAGTCTGCCCGAGGCGCTGGCCGCCGGACAGGACCGGGTGGCGGCGGATTTCGAGGATATTTTGCAAGGGACCGTGCACCGCTCCGGTGACGTGCTTCGCGAAGCTGGTCTGGATGTATTCGACGTCTCGGACAACGACAGCGTGAAAGCCCATCTGCGAGACACCTTTGGAGAGACCCCGACAGGGTTCGTCAAGGATGCCGATCTGGACAACATCGAAGATGTCGATACCCTTCTGAACACGATAATCATCAGGCTGCGCTTGTTCAACGAGGGCGCGGTCCGGACCAGCTTCGCCGTTATGGAGGCCTCCGAATCCATGTCCGCCGCCCTGCGCCGGTACGCAGATGAACTCGGACTTGCCGGTGAACAGCTTGCCGGTGAACAGACAGAGGCACTGTCATCGGCATCACTTGATCTGCGCAACGCTCTTGACGGCGATGATATCAATGAAGTTTCCGACGCCGTCGCAAACATGCGCAAAGTCCTGGAGAATGCCCTGGGGGGTGAAGACCTCACCACAGATCAACGAAAGGCGCTGGACGTACTGATCGACCGGTTGATCGCAGCCGAAGACCAGGCACGCCGGCTCGGGACGCTCAAGACGGGTGATCTGGGCCTTGGCGTTGCCATCAAGGCCGCAAAGGCGCTGGCGGATGAGGCCGCGCGCGCCCGCGATGAGCTGGCCGCTTTACCGGGGGTGCAGGCGGCCGCTCTGGCGGTGGCGCGTATTCGCGAGGCCACGGTTGGCGACCCGGAGGCCCGGGCACGTCAGCTGGCGGAGCGTGGTGCCTTGGCATTACAGGCGGCGGCCACGGCGGGCCGGTCGGATCTGGACCCCGCGCAGCGCTTCGATGCCGAAGCGATCCGGGCGGCCGGAGATAACGCGGTAGCCCTGGCCCGTATCAACGCGCGCACGCGCGAGGCCGAGGCCGGACTGCGCAAATCAATCTCCGGCAGCGGTGGCGGCGGTGGTAAAAATGATCCCGCCACAGCCCTGATCAAGACGTTGGAGCAATATCGGAGCCGTGCAGAGATCGCCTCTATCCGCCTGCAAGGGTTGGGGGGCGGGGAAGAGGCGGGGTTTATCGCCACCGCAGAGGCCGCGCGGCTGGCGGAGACAGCGATTGCGAAAATCGGCGATAACCCTGCAGCGGCTGCACAGGTGCGTGAACTGGAAGCCGCTGTCAATGCGGCAGCCGAAGAGGCTATCGCAATAGAGCGCGCGCTGAGCCGGGGACCGCAGGGCGTAGACGCCATCCGCGCTGGACTGCGGGGCTATGCCGAGGAGGCGAGCTTTGCGGGCAATGAGATCGAAAGCGCCGTCGGCGGGGCATTCAATGGCCTGGAAGATGCTCTCGTGCAGTTTGTCTCTACGGGCAAGCTGGAGGTCGGGGATCTGGTCGACAGCATCATCGCCGATTTTGCCCGCATCGCCATTCGCCAAAATATCACCGGCCCGTTGGCCGATGCTTTGGCCGGGGTTTTGGGCGGGGGTTTTGGCGGGGGTTTTGGCGGCGGCACGGCACCGGCACCGACGACGGCGGTGCGGCCCCGGGGCAGACCGTTTCACACAGGGGGCGTGGCCGGGGGTGTGGCCGGGGATGTGGCTGGTCGGGCGCAAGCCATCATTGCGGCCTCCGCCGCCACAGCGGGGCGCACGGCACGCGAAGTGCCCGCCATCCTGCTGGAGGGTGAGGCGGTGCTGACCGCTGATCAGTCCGCCGCATTGAGCGAAATGCTGCGCCGGAGAGACCGCCCCCGATATCATCGGGGCGGGGCAGCGGGGATCGACCCCGCGCGCATTCCGGCCGTCTATAAAACGCAGGCACCGGGTGCCGCAGGCATGGAGGCGGGTCCCGACGTGCGCCCCGCCAATGTCACCGTGAATGTCGAGAACAAAGGTGCGCCCAGGACAGCCACTGCAACAGCCCGGTCAGACGGGCTGCGCGGTCTCATTGTCGCGATTGTGGCCGAAGATGTGCAAAGCGGCGGGGCGATTGCACAACAGGTCACCCAGACGCTGCGCCGCCAATCAAGCGGTGGTGATGGGTTCTGATGGCAAGCTGGCCTGCATATGCGCGGATCATCGCGGACGGCATTGTGGCCGGTCAGGATGAAAATACCCGACGCACGGCGTTTGAGAGTGGTGCGGTCCGGCAGGCCCGCGCGCGCAGTGCGGCCCTGCGCTTCTGGCAGGTGTCCGTACATCTTGAAAGCGATACGCATATGGGAGATTTCCGGACCTGGGCCGAGACCCATGGACACGGGGCCTTCGACGGCTCCGATCCGGTTGCCGGTGATGCGGTCCACCTGCGGCTGCGCGGGGGATCGGGGTCCGTGAGCTGTCGCGGTACCGTCAAGGGAGGTCGTCGCCACTGGACCGCCGACATGGTGCTGGAGGAGGTCCTGTGACATTAACCTCCGCCGGTCGTGAAGCTCTTGTTGGCCTGTCTCCGGACGATCTGATCCTTTATGCGCTGGAAATCACGCATCCCGACCTGGCGGATGCCGTGCGGGTGGTGGCGGATGGCCGCGCGCGCGAGATCGAAGGCCAGACCTATATGGCGCTGGCGTTCTCGGTGCGTCTGGCCAGGGATGAAGAGCGCCGGGCCCCGCGTGCGGAACTGCGCATCGATAATGCAGGACGCGACATCATGATCTGGCTGGATCGCGCAGGCGGTGGGCAGGGTGCAGGTATCCGGGTCCTGCGCTGTCTGGCGGACGGAGACAGCGCCGCACGGGATCCCGACTGGGAGGCTCAATTGGATGTGCTCCAGATCAGAGCCGATCAGCAAAGCGTAACGGCGATCATCGGCTATGACCGGTTGCTTGACAGGCCCGCTGTGGGTCTGCGCCACGACCCGGAAACATCTCCCGCGCTGTTTTGAAAGGATGGAGCGCAAATGACTGACATAATCGCACTGAAACAGGGGGACACGCTGAGCCTGCCCGCCCAGGCGCATCACACACCCCCCCGCCCCGGACGGGACGGGGGGGGTTGCGCGCAACCTTGCTGACTGGACCCCTGACGCGGCCCTGTATCATGACCGGAGCGGAACACGGGCCCTGTTGACCTGCCGCGTGACCGATGCCGGTGACGGGCTGTTCACCCTCTCGGCCACCGCGCGCCAGACCGCCGCATGGCCACCGGGCAAGTGGCGTGGAGATATCACATTCACGGATGGGAATGGTGTCAAAGCGTCGACAGAGACTTTCACAATCATTCTCAAGGAGGCAATCTGATGTCCGTCACTCTCAACCCCGCAGGCGGCGGGGTCACGATCAATCCCGCAGCCCCTGTCTCATCGGATCTGTCCGCGCAGGCAGATCGTGCCGCCGCCGCCGCGACCTCCGCCGCCGCCGCGGAAAGGCGCTACAAGGCACTGGAAGCCAATCTGCACCGGGCGGGGGAAGTAGAATTGTATGTTGATGCCGGTGGCGACGACAACGCGGCAGGCACCGACGCCGCGCCGCTGCAAACGCTCACCGCCGCCCTGAGAAAGGCACCGCCAGGCGGAACGCTCGTTGTAATACTCAAGAGCGACATCGCTGTGAACGCATCGGTGCGCTGTCGGGCACGGATGGTTCAACTGCTCTCGGATGGCGATGACAGACGCACTCTGACCATTCAGGCCCCGAACCCCCTTCCGGACGACCCGGTGCGCGCGGGCGCATATTGGATCCAGATGATCGATCCGGACGCGGTCTTCTTCATCAACAATATCGAGGTCGACATCGGGCTTTCAGCGGCCGGGCTGCAGGAACCCGCCTTTATGACCGGCGTGGGGCAGTTGACGCTGCGCGCCTTTAACAGCCGTCTGCGAGGTCGGGAAAACGGGGGCGGCATCGCTTTAATGTCGGGGGCTGTGGCCTATGCGCTCGCCATCGAAAGCTCCTCGGTCTCCAACATGGCGGGGCACTGGATCAGCGGTGTGGCACCCGGAACACCAAAAGTCGATGTAGCCAATCTGCTGTGGTCAACCGTGGCCACCCTTTAAAAGGAGCATAAAATGAAACTCACACTCACCCACGAAGGCCTGGACTATATCAGCTATACACCCGGCGAGCTGGCGGAGGCCGGAGTCCCTCAAGAAGCCATCTCTGCGGCGCAAACGGCCACGGTCGCGCAGGACGGGCAGCAGGCGAGGTTAAAAGCCGCACTCTCCGCCGCAGGCGGTGTCGAGGCGGTGCTGGTTGATACCCTCGATCTGACCACTGTCGCGCTGTCCGGGCTGGCGCGCCTCGCACAGGCGATTTCCACCGCCAGTACAATCGCAGAGATCCGTGCCGCCGCTGTACCCGTCTCCAGCCTGCTTGAGGATTGGCGGGACAAAACAGTGCAGGTGCCCCTCGATGCCGCAAGTGACGTGCAAACAGTATTGAGTAAGGGGGCCGGGCGCGCAGCGGCCATCACAGCCGCATATGAAGCACAATGACACCTGCGCCCCTGGCCCCGCCGCCCGATCCATTCTGGGCGGTGGCTGCGCTGCACAGGAACCCGCCGGGAGATTGCGCGGCTTATGTTATGGCCATCCTGGAGTGCATGTTCGCGCGCGCCATCTCTCTTCCCCGAAGCCCCGGGAGCCTGCGCGGCAGGGATCGGGCGATCGGTGCCGCCATTGCGGAGCACCTCGCCGTCTCTCTTGAAGGAACATCGCCGTCCGAAGGGGATGCCGTCCTGATGTGCGCCGCCGGTCGCAGGGCCTGTATCGGACATCACATCGGGCTGTGGACGCGGACAGGAGGACAGGCATATGTGCTGCATCGCATGGAAGGCCAGCGCCCGCGCCTTGATCCGCTGGCCGGTCTCAAACACCGGGGCCTGACACTGACCGGGCTGTATCGCTGGACATAAATCATGGTTGACCGTATCGGAAACCCCGGTTGCGCGCCGTTTGCAAACCGCCCGCAACCGGGATATGTGGCGGATGTCCTGCCGCACCCGCTCACCCGCGACGGGGTGCGGACTGTCACCTTGTCGGCGGGCATCTCCCTTACCCGGGCGTGTCGCATTTGCCTGCCCGATATACCGCCCGGGAGGATCGCCGCCGCTGTCAACGGGGAGCCTGTGCCGCACGCCCGTTGGGAGCAGTCTCTACCGGCAGGCGCGAAACTCGCCCTGCGCCCGGCCTTGCACGGCGGCGACAGTGATCCCGTCGCCGCCGTGCTCAGTATCGCGATTGTTGTCGCCGCGCCCGTTCTGGCACCCCATGTACTGGGTGCACTCGGTGTGACAGCCGGCACCACGGCGCTGGCCGTGGCCACCGCAGGCCTGCAGATTGTCGGAGGCCTCATTGTTCAGGGGCTCTATTCACCATCACTTCCCGACCGGAACAACACGGGAGCGCCCGATCCCCTCCACAGCCTCGCGGGGGGTCGAAATCTGGCACGACCCTATGAACCGGCCTTGCTGGTGCTGGGCCAACACCGCATCTGGCCCGATCTGGTCGCGACCCCATGGGCCTCCTATGAGGATGGGGAGCAGTACCTGCACCAGGTATTCGGCGCCGGAATAGGGGCACCTGTACTCTCCGACTGGCGCATCGGAGAAACTCCGGTCGGTCAATATGATGAAGCCACGCTCACTGTCCTGCCTCCGGGCGGCATCCTGCCCTTCGATCTCGACGTGCAGACAGAGCCGGGCGGCGGTGCGCTTGAAAGCACAGAATGGGTGCGGCGGACAACCGCAGGCGGGGTACACAGGATTGCCATTGATCTGGATGGCCAGCTTACAGGGCTGGGGGGTCCCGGCCTGAACCTTTAGCCCGGTCCGTCGAGATCAGGTGGCGACGGGCGCAGGATGGAGACACACCCGCCAGATCATGGTCTGTTGTGCGCATTGTGGACCTGCCCGGAATACCGGAACACAATGCGCAAAATCCGTTTCGCCGAACATTGACATAGGCTCAATTAGCATTGATTATGCGTGGCGTGTTACAGGCAGGATGCCTGCGGCGGCGGCAAGTATCGCGCGCGGCGTTTGGTGGCTCGGAAGGACGGCAAGGTGGAACCACCGAAGGCAGCTGTCCAGGTATTTGGTCGCGATGCCCCGATGGCGGCGCGGAAAGGTCTTTAACCGCTCATGCCGACTGTTCACGGTTTGAATGTGCAATTCACCACGGACACGTTCTCCGGCGGTCCGGTCGAGACTTTCATGGCTGACGCCCGTTTCTGCGGCGCAGGGCGGGTAACCGGTGCAGCCATCGGTCACCGGGAGAGCGTTCCCATCAAGACGTGGCTGCAGAACCGTTTTGAGATGTTCGGCTGTCACCGCAGGCAAGACAGCACTGATGGCGGTGCCTGATCGGTCGACCGCAACGAGGACCGGAACCTGCTCCTTCGACAATCCGCGTTTTGAGGCCTTTCCCCCGCGTTTGCGGGCTTTTCGAGAGAGATTACGGTCCCCTTTCCGGCTGCGCGGAAAGAACGTCCCGTCGGCTTCGACGATTCCGCACAGCCTGACCGCACCGACCGTTACGGCCTCGGGAAAGCGATGACGCCAACGAAAAGCTGTGGTGTCGGCCACCATACAACGCCCGTCGGACGCCTTTACCGTTTCGCCGTCGCGCAGGGAAGCTGCGAACCCTGCCCATCTGTCCCTGTGGCGCAAGCGGGCAAGCGGCGTCCCGGTCAGCGCGCTGAAGGTTTTGCGACAGCCTTTGCAAAAGAACCTCGTCAGGCCACTTGCATGGCCCCTGATGATCGCACCGCCCGAAGCACAGTGCGGACAGATACGCCCCTCGCGAACATTCGCCTCAGGGAGATCGATCACGCTTTCCAGCGACGATACCCCGGCAACGAGCCGTCCGGTTTCAGCCCGTTGTTTCGATGAAAGGTTGTCGATCTCGTTAAGCCACACCAAAAAAGCCTGATGATCCATGTGCCGCACCCATAATTTTGTTCATGGTGTGTTCTATCACAGGTCGCCACGCATAATAAATGCTAATTGAGCCTTGACATATGACCTTGGGCGACCCGGGCGGGCGGTGGATGTGGAAATCCGCCGCACAGGCGAGCCCTCAACGGAGTCCAGCCATATTGACCGCATCATATGGACCGGGCTACGGGCCTTCCGGGCCGGCACGGCCGTCTTTGCGGACCAAACCACCGCTGCCGTCCGGATAAAGGCCAGCGGCCAGCTCAACGGACAGGTTGACAGCCTGTCCGCCACCGCGTCACAGCCCGTACGCGTTCGGGCCTCCGACGGCACATGGACGACTGCCGAAAGCACAAATCCGGCGTGGATATTCCGCTGGCTTGCGCTCGGCATCACAGCCGCAGACGGTCGGTTGATCGCCGGAGCCGGACTGCCAAGGAACCGCATCGACAAGGCTGCAATCACAGAGTGGGCGGCATGGTGCGATGCCAATGCCCTGACATGCTCCGCTGTCATCGACCGCCGCATGTCCTGCGCCGACATGCTCACACTCGTTGCGCGCTGCGGGCGCGCCAGCCCCACATGGCGGAGTGGAAAGCTCGGCGTCGTGTTCGATGACCCGGACACCACCGTCACAACCCTCATCACTCCCGAAAATGTCGTTCTTGGCTCTATGGGTGTCGAGTGGGCCGCCAGTCCGGCCCCCGATGAGATTGCCCTGCGCTACATCGACCCCGATTCCGATTGGCAATACCAAACCATCCGCCGACGCGTGCCGGGTGCCACAGGCCCGGTTGTGAACACATCAACAGTGACCCTGCGCGGGGTCACCTCCTCCGGGCAGGCAGCCAGGGAGGCAAATCTGCTCGCGGCGCGCCAGCGATATCATCGGCGACGCATCACCTGGGAAATGGGGCCGGAAGGCTACCTGATCCGGCGCGGCGATGTGGTATGGATGACCCATGACATGCTGGCCGGAGGGGCCGCAGGGCGGCTCAATGGCGGCAGTGCCGCACAGATCACACTTGATCGAGCCCGGCCTGCAAGTGATGGAGATCATATCATACTGCGCCTTGCGAACGGGACGTTGCATCGGTCTGCTGCCACACCGCCTCTCCATGCCGACGCAGACAGCCCATTGCGCGACCTCGCAAGCCCGCTCCCTGACGCACCCGACGCCGATGGCCGCGGCCCCGCCGATATCCTCTATCGGATATATTCCAACAGCGCCCCGCCAGACCCCTTGCGCATCACCGTTATTGAACCAATAGACGAAGAGAGCGTGCGCCTCACCGCCATCGATCACATGGCGGAATACTATGCCGCCGAGACCTCCGATCTCACCACCCCGGATGCAACGCCGCGCGTTCAGGCGCAAAGCAGTATTCGGGCCGTCACACTGCAAGCCCGCATCATGGAGGGATCCACCCGGGTGTCCCTGTCCCTTGCCGTCGCAGGCCAATGGGCAGGCGCATCCCTTGTTTCAAACGATCCCGCAGCCCCGGAGAATATCCCCAACGGAAAACTGAATGCAGAATGGGCCACTGAACTTGCCGCCGGAGCGAGGCTCACCGTCACCATAACCCCATTGCCCGGTCCGGGTGGGGCAGGTGCGCCCGCCACATCAACCGTCATCATCCCAACCGCCACCGCGCCCTACAGATCGAGACACGACAGGAAGTGAACCCCCTGCACCGATTTGGAAGGGTGAACGTACCGTGCGCCAATCAAGTGCGCAATCAAGAAGAAAAGCGCCGGGAAAATCAACGGTAAATACCCATGTAAATACCCGGGAAAATCACGTCGATTGCGCACTTGATTGGCGTAATTGCTCATTTTGATTGGCGCGCTACAGCAATAATCGCATCTCACATCATGCCAAAATAGAGGGGGTTCCCTTGATGCTTACCAGCAAGCGCCCAAGGGGCTGGAAGAATGTGCGGCGCGAGCCTGCAGCGAATATCCACGTGTTCGAGCTGGGTAAGGTCGTCATCCGTCAGGATCGCCGCAAATTGTAGCGGTTGGTCGAAAGCGGGTGATGTCCCAGTGGTTTCAAGATCGTAAAATGCGAACATGGGCGACTACTACCTGTCTCTTCTTGCACAAGTCGCAATTCTACCGACCATCGCGACGAAAGCCAAAGTGCGTTTCATCTAGCTGGGAATTTTTACGCCAGCTTTGAGGAGGGTCTGGGCAAACTCCCGAAAACTTGGTCCTTCATTGCTGAAATTGAGAGTATTCAAGTCTAAGACTACATGATCAAACGCTTTCTGTGCCGCTCGTCTGGGATCAGTCTCCGTCATGTAGCGGGATTTTAAGTACAGAAGTCGGACATCATTTTCTGCTGAGTGGTCGATGATGGAAACATCGAAGGTGTCGAACTCGACTTTCACCCGGGTCATCAAACGCGGCAGAAATGATGTCTCAAAATCGGCATAGGTTAGGGCAGTCAGCTTGCGGCTATTAATGTGTATTCTCAGCAGAGTTGTTTCGGACAGATCACCAGCCAGTCTTTCTGCGAGTGCCACATAGCCTCGAAGCCTGACGGACAGTTCCAAGCAGCTATGGGCGGGAAATTGGAATTTGCCGTGTTCTAAATGCCCGATCCCGGCAGCGGCTGCCACGGCTGCATCTTCTAAGAGAAGGTCTTGGTTGCCGATGGAATAGAGGAGCGCTTGTCCAGATTCCTGTGCTCTCTTGTGGCTGCCAAAGAAAGCCCGAATGTCGCGCCTCAGTTCAGGAGGAAATGAGCCATACGATTTTCTTTGCGAGAATGCATGCATTGCGAAGTGGAGGCTTAGATCTTCAGTTCTCGTGGCGACGATTTCTTCAAGTTCTTTATGACCGATGTCTGCAATTGCTTGACTTGCCGCATATTGAAGGCCTTGTTTTGACCGCAAAAGCTCTGTCACAAGACTTTTTGGAAGTTCTGAGATGTCGGGCTGACGGCCAAAGGCCCTGATCTCAGCAGCAAGGTCTCGGATGGTTGTTTTGCTGAACTTTTCGGCGGAATTATTTCGGGTGCTTTTTTGCGGTGCACTTGGTTTTGGAACGGCGCGGCACTCCCGCCCGTTGAAGCCAATTTGACGTCTTAGCAGATATCTTTGCTCTTCTAGGGCCTGTTGACATTCGGGGTTCCCATTTTGCCTGAAGTCTGATTCAAGCTTCCAAAATGGAGGTGTTGATGGACGCAAATCGTTTGGCTGTTTCCGATGAGCTTTGGGAGAAGATTGAGCCGCCTATACCGGGCAAGGCAGGCGATCCGGGTGTTACTGCGCGCAATAATCGCCGGTTTATGGAAGCAGTATTATGGCGCGTACGCACAGGGTCCCCATGGCGGGATTTGCCCAAAGGGTCTGGCAACCGGAACAGCCGGTTCAAGCGATTTCGTCGGTGGGCCGGGACCGGCGTGTTCGAGAGTCTTTTCAATGCCATGAGTGGCGAGCCGGACCTGGAATATGCCCTTGTCGACGGGACGATTGTTCAAGCTCATCAGAAGGCTTCGGGCGCAAAAGGGGGACTCAACACCAGGCTATCGGACGCTCTCGCGGCGGACTGACGACCAGGGTCGTGGCCCTGGTCGATGCGCTCGGTAACCTGTTCCGGTTTCTGCTTTTGCCGGGACAGGCACACGACATGAAGGGGGTCGCTCCTCTGATCAAGGGGGCTTCCTTTGGGGCGTTGCTGGCCGACAAAGCCTTCGACGCCGACTGGCTCCTGCAAGACCTTGATGAGCGTGGCGCAACCGCTGTCATCCCGCCCAAATCGAACCGAAAAGTTCAACGGGACTACGATACCCACATGTACAAGTGGCGCCATCTCATCGAAAACCATTTCGCAAAGATCAAGGAATTCAGAGGCATGGCAACGCGATACGACAAGACTGATACAAGCTACGCTGCCAACTGGCACCTCTGTGCCATGCTCATTGCAACACGATGATTGTCAACAGACCCTAACTCATCCCGAAAGACCAAAAAAATACCTTGACCGACGGCCAAGGGCTCGACATTCAAAACGCTGCTGATGAAGCCTCTGAGTTCGGCCTGGGTATAGTATTTTTGGAAGGCTCAATTAGCATTTATTATGCGTGGCGACCTGTGATAGAACACACCATGAACAAAATTATGGGTGCGGCACATGGATCATCAGGCTTTTTTGGTGTGGCTTAACGAGATCGACAACCTTTCATCGAAACAACGGGCTGAAACCGGACGGCTCGTTGCCGGGGTTTCGTCGCTGGAAAGCGTGATCGATCTCCTTGAGGCGACTGTTCGCGAGGGGCGTATCTGTCCGCACTGCGCTTCGGGCGGTGCGATCATCAGAGGCCATGCAAGTGGCCTGACGAGGTTCTTTTGCAAAAGCTGTCGCAAAACCTTCAACGCGCTGACCGGGACGCCGCTTGCCCGCTTGCGCCACAAGGACAGGTGGGCAGAGTTTGCAGCTTCCCTGCGCGACGGCGAAACGGTAAAGGCGTCCGACGGGCGTTGTATGGTGGCCGACACCACAGCTTTTCGTTGGCGTCATCGCTTTCTTCAGGCTGTAACGGTCGGTGCGGTCAAGCTGTGCGGGATCGTCGAAGCCGACGAGACGTTCTTTCTGCACAGCCGGAAAGGGGAGCGTAATCTCTCTCGAAAAGCCCGCAAACGCGGGGGAAAGGCCTCAAAACGCGGATTGTCGAAGGAGCAGGTTCCGGTCCTCGTTGCGGTCGACCGATCAGGCACCACCATCAGTGCTGTCTTGCCTGCGGTGACAGCCGAACATCTCAAAACGGTTCTGCAGCCACGTCTTGATGGGGACGCTCTCCTGGTGACCGATGGCTGCACCGGGTACCCGCCCTGCGCCGCAGAAATGGGCGTCAGCCATGAAAGTCTCAACCGGACCGCCGGAGAACGTGTCCGTGGTGAATTGCACATTCAAACCGTGAACAGTCGGCATGAGCGGTTAAAGACCTTTCTGCGCCGCCATCGGGGTATCGCAACCAAATACCTGGACAGCTACCTTCGGTGGTTCCACCTTGCCGTCCTTCCGAGCCACCAAACGCCGCGCGCGATACTTGCCGCAGCAGCAGGCATCCTGCCTGTAATACGCCACGCATAATCAATGCTAATTGAGCCTTTTGGAATGTCTTTTGGGACGTCAAATATCCGTCGCGGTAGGGCCGCGCGCCACTCAGATCGGCTTTGCCGTACAGCATGACGGAAACGGCTAGGCAGACCTCCGTTAGGCTGAAGGCGCGTTTGAGTGCCTCGGCCCGCTCTTCAGAGTCTTCGATAACGTTGAGGACAAACCCGAGGTTGGTGACTTGGCTCTTTTTCAAAGAACTAGGATCTGGCCGATAATGTGGATCCCACCCTTCGACAGCATACCCATCGGACTGCAGAGCTCGGATGTCATCGCCTTGACCGCATCCATAATCCAATACGGTGCTATCGTGACGGATAAGCCCACTAGTAAACAGCAGGTACATTGGCGCAGAGAGTGCGGCGCGCGTGATCGCCGTCTTGTGCCGCTCAACTTCATTGTTCTCCGGGGCGCTCATATCATCGGTTGTAGCCTCGAGGAACTCTTCTGAGTTTGAACCGCTCTTCACGATGTTTGGTCCTTCGACTGTCAGTCCGGCATCAGCTAGTGTTTCCATCCAAATCCGCCGCGATCCCTTATTCGCCATGTTCTTGAACAGCCCCTTATTCTCTAAGGATTGTGTTAGCTTGGCAAACGTATCTCTCAGCGGATGATCGGAAGCGAGGAGTAGCTCCTTTCTGTGGAGGATAGGAGGATTTGCACCAGAATATTTTCTTAGTTTCGCGCCTTCTTCTGCGAGGTTTACGAGAAGGCTTGCCCGCAGCTCTGGAAATGCAGCGGCGCTGAACTCTTGGTAATCTAAGAAAGAGAAGGTCTGATCGTCTGGCCCCGAGATTTTCAACACCGACCATTGGAAGTCTTCCGGAACTCTTTGCAGCGCAAGGTAAAGTTTGTCTTTTGCCCTCATCTCAAGGTGATCAACCGCGCTCCGGTGAACATAGGTTGCTTGGCCTACTTTTTTCCCAACCGTATTTTTGACAGTTCTTTGGTTTTTCAAGTTTCAGCCTTCGGATTTGGATCTTTCTAATGGACCTTCTAACACATCCATCCGTTTGCGAGGTGGATCAATTTAGAGCACTGCGATGATGGCCTTTGCTGCGTCTAGGACTTCATCCGTTGTGTTCGTGTGGCCAAAGCTAAAACGAATGGAGGCTTGCGCTTCATCCACGGTAAGCCCGATTGCACTGAGGACGTAGCTCGGTTCCGTAATTCCCGAAGAGCAGGCAGAACCCGTCGAGGCTGACACGATGGGCTGTAATCGTTGGAGCATTTCGTCAGCTTCGTGTCCTTCGAACCTTAGATTAGCGTTGCCTGGATGACGGGCAGCGAGCGTATCTCCATTTAGCCTTATTTGGTCATGGCTCGACTGCAGTTTGTTCACGAACAGATCGCGTAAGCTCGCTACACGCGCCCTCGCGGCAGCTCCGGCCTCCGAAGCATGGAACTCCACTGCTGCACCAATGCCCACGCACAAGGGAAGGGGCAACGTACCGGACCGCATCCCCCACTCTTGCCCACCGCCGTGAAACAAGGGTTCGATGCGGTCCTTCAGTTCCCGGCTCACAAACAGCGCACCAATACCCATGGGTCCGCCGAATTTATGTCCTGATAGACTGACCATGTCAGCCAAATCCGTATAATCTAGGAGACTAACCGCGCTTGGGGCTTGGGCAAAATCTGAATGCAAGGTCGCCCCAACATCACGGCAAAGTCTTGATATTGAAGAAAGGTCTTGGATGGTGCCGATTTCATTGTTCACCAATGCCACGCTTACCAACAAGACATCCTCTGTGAGCATGGCTTCAAGTTTGTCGAGGTGGACGTTACCTTTCCCGTCGACCGGAATTTCGTATAGCGAACATCCTTTTGCATGCGCGACATAAGCAGCGCTTTCTAACACGCACTTATGTTCAGTCGCCGAAACAAGGATCGTCTTGCGCTCACCTTGCTGCAGCTCCGGAATGCTCAGGCCCTTGATGGCAAGATTATTCGCCTCAGTGGCACCGGAGGTGAAGACTATCTCATCCGGATCTGCTCCAATGAAGTTGGCTACTTTGGTTCTCGATGACTCCGCAGCGGTATTAGCAGCCCATCCTGTGGAATGTTCGGAGGAGTGTGGGTTGCCATGGAATTCAGTCCAAAACGGCTGCATTGCGTCCCGAACTGTAGGCAGGATCGGGGTGCTCGCTTGATGATCAAGGTATATGGTCAAAGGGTTTTTCCTACCAAATAGGGCGTCATCTCTAGACCAAGCTTGATCCTGGGGTCAAGGACCAGGACGTCGTTGACCAACTCCTTAGAAGATCGCTATAACGAACCCAAAGCGGGGTAGCGGCTCTATGAAAAAACAAACAGCATTTGCGCAGGACTACAAGCCGCAGTTCTCTGGTCATGAGACCTTTCCCCTGCGCTATGGGTGGTTGGAAAAGGCTTTTGAAGCCGTTGATTCTAGTGGTTTGAATAATAACAAGATTTTTTCAGAAGATGCTGCCATTGCGCATTTCGGCGTCGGCAAGAATATGGTCGCGGCTATCCGATTTTGGGCCCAAGTCGCGGGTATTCTCGCAACGGATGGGAAGGATTTGAGAACGACCGAGTTTGGTCAGAAACTACTTCGGCCTGATGGTCTCGACCCATACCTTGAAAACGCCTCGTCCCTTTGGAAAATACATTGGGACATTGCCTCTGATCCCAAACACACCGCCACCTATTGGTTATTCAATTTTTTCAATGAGCCGAACTTTGACCGAGACACGGTTCTGCGAAGACTAAAGGAGTTTATCGATCAGCGCGGATGGAAGGTGCCAACAGAGAAGACGCTGGCAAACGATGTAAGTGTCTTGCTGGCAAATTACGTTCCAAGTGTCCCAAGGCGGGGTCCAAGCGAGGAAGCATTCAATTCGCCATTGACCGAGCTTGGTATAATCCGACGGCGCTCCAATGGAAAATTCGGTATGAACTTGGGGCGAAAACCGAGTCTGCCCAACGGTGTTTTCCTCTATGCGGTGTGCGATTTTTGGGAACGCACGTCATCTGCGAATACGCTTAGCATCCAGTCTCTGCTACTTGAACCCGGGTCTCCCGGAAGGGTCTTTGTACTTGAGGAGTGGGAGCTGATCGATCGGTTGACCAATGTGTCCGACATGACCAAAGGTTTGATTTCCTGGTCTGAGACAGCAGGATTGAAGCAGTTGCTCAGACATGGAGAATTTCCTCCCGATTTTGTTCTCTAATCTGTCAATGCGTGTTTCCTGAGTTTCCTGCTTTTGATGTCAGAGGTTGCCTTTGTTCTCTTCGAACTCTGAGGTTCATGATGGGGTTGGCTGGGTGTGGGTCGGCAATGTTGAAACCGCAATCATACCGTTGGTCTTGGCTGTTGCTACAGAATCGGCGCCGTGTCTCACGCCCTCCCTCGGGCATCGTCCCAGATGGGAACTTTGATTTAGGAATCCTCGTTGTCGCCTCGTAAGCCTTACGCGGACTGGAAGTCAGTTTTGTCTCGCATAATGGCATGAAGTATGATTGCCAGACGACGCGCCAGAGCCACTCGGGCCTTTCTCATCGTTGAGCGCGCACCGATTGCGAGGGCCCATGTCTTCAATTTGAGCGGAGCGGCATACCGCGTCAGCATCACATTGGCGGCCTCATAGAGAAGCGTTCTGACGCGCACGTCGCCCCGCTTTGAGATGCTGCCCGTGTAGTCGATTTCACCAGATTGATGCCGTCGCGGCACCAGTCCAAGATACGCCCCCACATCACGCGATTTCCTGAAACGCGACGGATCATCAATTGCTGCGGCAAAGGCCAATGCTGTGATCGGACCGACCCCTGGTACCGTCATAAGGCGCTGGCAGACTTCGGATTTGCGGGTCATCTTTTTGATGTCGCCATCAATGGCTGCAACCGCCGCGAGGATTGCTTCGCGTGCTGCGAACAGTCCGCAAATTGCGGCATGGAGGCCAGGCACTCCATCGCTAACTTTTAGCGCCGCGTTTTTGAATGCCGGAGACAAAGCTCGTGGCAGCCGCACGCCGAAGACGACGACCAGACCGCGGATCTGATTGTCGAGCGTCACACGCTGTCCGACCAGCTTCTTGCGGGCTGCGATCAGCGACCGGATTGCGTGCGCTGACAGTGATTTGACATGGGTCGGCTTGTAGAATCCCGTCCGCGCCAGGTGTGCCAAACCGCGGGCATCATTGCGGTCCGTCTTGTGGCCGGCCAGAGATTTAAGGGCCTGATATGCTTGCCTGCTCTCGATGCAAACAACCGGGACACCAAGCTCCGTCAGCCCATGGTAAAGCATTGGTGCCATCCGTCCCGTTTCAAATACAACTTTGGCACATGGTGGTCCAGAAGCGAGGAAGTCAGCGATCGCTTTTGGTGTTGAGCTCGCTTTTCCTTCACGAATAAGGGCCCCTTCACGATCCAGAATGCAGATATGCGTCTCTTCCATGGACACATCCAAACCAGCAAAATATTCCATTGGTCAGTCTCCTTTTCAATTGCATGTGCATCCAGAATAACAGGGGTAACTGAGTGCTGATCCTGATTACGCCATGTTGAAAACTTATGGGCTTCGGAGATTTCCGGATTAAGGGGGGCACATGCCGCTTAAGGAAATTGTTTCGGTGAATGGGCGGTTCCTGCGTTCTGTTCGAATTGATCAGGATGATTGCAACGAAGCCTTGGACGGCTTTGTATTTTCTTCATCTGTTCGGGAAATTCTGAACAACTTTTCACACCAACAGTTTGAGAGCGGGCAGGGTGCCTTTACCTGGACTGGTCCGTATGGAAGCGGAAAGTCCAGTCTCGCATTGGTGCTATCCGCTTTGTTGAGTGGGAGTAAGCAAGAGCGCGCGACGGTTGCCAAAAAGACAGACCCAAAGTTCGCAAAGGAATTATGGAAGTTACTCCCTCCGAAGCGAGATGGATGGAAATGCGTCTCTGTCGTGGGCCGCAGCATGGAACCATTTCAGCTGATTGGTGAAGGTATCAAAGATGCCCGGCTCGCTGCACGACAGAGGAAGTTCGATAAACCGGAAAAAGTCATTGGTTACTTGCAGGATTTGGCCTCCGAAGACAGTGAATACTCCGGAGGTTTGGTCCTCTTTTTGGATGAAATGGGGAAGCTGCTCGAGCATGCCGCATCCTCATCGGGAGATGCATATTTCTTTCAATTGCTTGGAGAGGCGGCTTCGAGAAGTGATAGCCGCCTCATCGTTGTGGGAATTCTTCATCAGTCGTTCCATGAGTATGCGAGTCGATTGGCACGCGATATCAAAGACGAGTGGGGAAAGATCCAAGGTCGCTACATCGACATTCCCATCAACGTGTCTGGTGATGAGCAGATTGAACTGGTGAGCAAGGCGATTATTTCAGCAGATCAGCCGGATAGCGCCAGCCAAAACGCAGAAGCTGCTGTGGAACTCCTCGCCGATGCTCGACGCGGCACATCCGCCGTTTCGAAAGAGTTGCTTACTGGCGCGTGGCCCCTCAATCCGCTTGTCACATTGGTGATCGGGCCTGCATCTCGGCGTAGTTATGGGCAAAACCAACGTAGCATCTTCAGCTTTTTAGGGTCATCCGAGCTGTTTGGCTTTCAAGACTACCTCGAGAAGGCGAGCATAGAAGAACCGAAAGACTACGGATTGGCTGATTTTTGGGATTATCTCGATTTCAATCTGCAAGCCGCAATCGCCGTGTCTTTGGATAGCCATCACTTTGCAAATGCTCGGGATGCAATTGCGCGGTGGGAAGCGAAAGATGGCGGCGAACTCGGTGTGCAACTCCTAAAGTCGCTAGCCATTTTGGAACTGACGCAAAAGCAAACCGGAGTAGGTGCGACGCTGGGCGCACTTTGCCTTTCAATAAACCAAACAAGCGCTGCTGTAGAGGAGCTTTTGTCAGAACTTGAGGCGGCGTCGATTGTTGTTTTCAGAAAGTTCCGAGGGACTTACTCCCTTTTTGACGGCAGTGACTTCGACATAGAGCAGGCGTTGAGTGAGGCACTTAGAGAAAGATCAGACTTTGATCTAAGCTCAATCTCAAACGCTTTGTCTTCACCAAATATCGTTGCCAAAAGGCATTACCGGAAGACGGGTGCCTTGCGGTGGTGTGAACTCAAGGTCACGCCTGAAAGCCAAGTCCGCCCCTATGTTGAAAGCTTTGTGCCCACAAATGGCTGCTTTGGGGCGTTCATCATTGCATTGGATGACTCAACTGCAAGCAATCTTGCTGAATTTGATGGTTTTGGAGAGGTCGGTGATTTTGCGATAGCTAGGTCTGAAAAATCCAAAAATCTTGTGGCACTCGCCCGTGAGCATTCTGCCTTAAAAGACATCTTGGCGACGAATGCTGAAATCCATCGAGATAAGATCGCCCGCAGAGAGCTCTCCGATCGTTTGGAGGCAATCGGTGACCGGATTGCGCATGAAATTTGGCAGTTGGTCGAAACCGCTGAGTGGCAAACGGGGATGGATGAGATTTCCGAACAAGCTTGGGGAAACCTGACTGTTCTAGCCTCAGAGATGGCAGA
Organism: Roseovarius sp.; assembly: GCA_965207105.1. GTDB lineage: Bacteria > Pseudomonadota > Alphaproteobacteria > Rhodobacterales > Rhodobacteraceae > Roseovarius. Next base: position 21,389 of record CBDBLS010000053.1, read on the forward strand.
TCTTAGGTTTTTGCGGTCGCCCAAACTAAGAAATGAATTGCTGAACCGTACCAAGCCATCGGCATCAGCCAATTCGGCACTCAAGTTGTTACTGCATGCCGCCGTCCTGAAAGAAGGTACTCCAGGACTTGGTTTTGAGAAATTTCCTGCTGAAAAAGCTCTGTTCGTATCGCTCGTTGAAGCAAACAGACTCTACGTGGAAGAGGATGATGAATGGAAGTTTGTACCTCCATCAAGAGATGATGCAGCCAATCTGATGCCCATTTGGAAAGCAACGAAAGCTTTCTTGAAGAAGCGGGGTAACCGCAACGTACAGCTCACGGATGTGTATGACCTTTGGCGGGCACCTCCCTTTGGGCTAAAAGACGGATTGATGCCATTCCTTGCTGTGTTGTTCATGCTCGCTGAGCGTCGGAACCTGTCACACTACCGGGAAGGTATATTCTTATCGACCATTTCGGATGTTGATGTGGACTATGTGCTCAGAGCGCCGCAAATGTTACAGCTTGGCTGGATCGACATGAACCGAACTACGAAGAGACTCCTCACGGAATTGGCGAACGCAGTCGGTGAGATCGTAGACAAGCCAATCTCCACTCTAAGTCCGCTGGAAGTTGGGCGCGCTCTCATCGCAGCATATGAGGCTTCGGCTCCCTGGGTTCAACGAACGTCGCGTCTCCCCGAACACGCAAAAAAGGTGAGAGCACTCTTCAAGCGTTCCAATGATCCCCAAAAATTTACCTTCGATGACATTCCTGGGCTTTACGGTAAGGATATCGACGTGCTCACGGAGGAGGGGATCTCTGAGATCGCTCAGAATATCAAAGAAGGACTGATTGAAATTCGTGCGGCCTATCCGGCGATGCTTTCAAGAATGCGCGAGCAAATTCTCAATGAGCTACAGGTGCATGGGAGGACAGCGAAGGCCTATCAAGAGCTAAACGAACGTGCGAAGAATATCCAAGATGTTGCAGGTGACTTGCGGCTGAAATCCTTTATCACTCAACTCACAAGCTTCGGAGATGACTTGCAATCTATGGAGTCACTCGCTGGGTTAGGCGTCAACAAGCCAGCGAAAGCTTGGATTGACAGCGACATAGATCGCGCAATTGTACAACTTACCTTGCTCGCGCAGCAGTTTAATCTACATGAATCTGTCGCGCGTGTGGCTGGGCGAAAAGATAAGCGCTCTGCAATGGCACTGATTGTCAGCGTTAATGGTCGGCCTACCCCTGTGATGGAGGAATTTGATATTCTGGACTCCGACAACGAGCAGGTGAATGACCTCAGTACAAGGATTGAAGAAGTGTTGCAGCAAGCTGCGGAAGGCACCGCTAGAAACGTAATCCTAGCTGCTTTAGCTAAAGTCGGAGCTGCGAGGATAGACCAATCAAAAGCGAGCGAGGAGCGAGATGGCTGACAAAATCAAACACGTCTTGGGCTTGTCGGGAGGAAAAGATAGTTCCGCCCTCGCGATCTATATGAGCCAGGCCCACGCTGAACTTGATATCGAGTATTTCTTCACGGATACTGGTGAAGAACTGGACGAGGTTTATGAGTACCTAGCAATGCTCGAGGGATTTCTCGGCAAGAAGATACGATACTTGGATCCCGGGCGAGATTTTAAGTTCTACCTTGCCCAGTACAATCAGTTCCTGCCATCAGCTCAGACGCGTTGGTGTACGAAAGACTTAAAGATCAAGCCTTTTGAAAAGTGGGTAAAATCTGAATTTACCGAGCACGGGTACACTGTTTACAGTTATGTCGCGATCCGGGCTGATGAAGATTTTCGCCAAGGCTTGAACTCAAAAAATGTCAATTTGCTTACCAAGCTGCCTTTCAAAGATGATGGGATCGACAAGGCTGGCGTTTTCGAAATCCTGGAGAACTCAGGGCTCGGCCTTCCAGCTTACTATGATTGGCGCTCCAGGAGTGGCTGCACGTTTTGCTTTTTTCAGCAAAAAGTTGAGTGGGTTGGTCTAAAAGAGCGCCACCCTGAAGCCTTCGAGAGGGCCAAGCAAATGGAGAAAACCTCTCTTGAACACGGATCGCCATTTTCATGGAGTGAGGGGGAGACGCTGCTAGAGCTGGAAAAGCCTGATCGTATTACGCAAATCCGAGCGGATCATGAGAAACGTGTCGCGCGGGCCAAAGCGAAAAGGAAAATTGATCCTCTGCGCCCAGATAGGGGACCCGTAGATCTTGATGAGATCTATGGCCAACAAAAGGTATGTTTGGCCTGCCATAAATGATCTTAGAGCCTGATTTAAAACGAGTTGAATGAATCCAGTAGGTTGTGATTCTGTTGGGTTTGATAGCTGACTGGAGATATTTATGGCCTGAACAGACCTCAGCGGTGCGGATTGCCGGGATTGTACATGCGCTTGACTACCTCGCCAAAGTCATCACAGGCGTTACGTTCAAAGACGGAATTGAAACTACCAAACTCAGCCAGATCGCCGCATGACCCAAAACCCTCAAACACCAGACTCGACAATAACTCTTTACCACGTAGGGGAATCTGTCAAAGTGCGCCGAAAGCGTTCACTTGGGTCCACGTTGCTGGACGTGCAGAAAATCGAGAGAGTGCAAAACAACATGAGTTCCAGCGCCGTAGTTGACGCCCTCGCAAGCATAGGTATCGCGCGACTCGCGGTTTTTTGGGGTGAGAGTCGATTAGAAGGCCTTTCAGACCTTGGGGTCAGTACCCGACCTCGCGCGGTAGCTGAAGCCATGCTGTCTGAGAGTGTAAAACGCGGAGCAATATTGGGCCACAGAAGCGGCTGCATATCGCAGTTGTAGCGGAGTAAAAGTCCGCCAGTTTGTGCCCTTCGTTTATTCGGAGGGCGGGAGATGTATTCTGTGGATATTTATAGTCGTGTGCGCCGTGCTTGTTTGAAGGACGGTATGTCTGGCCGAGAAGCGGCGCGGTTTTTCAACATGGCGTAATCAGGATCAGCACTCAGTTACCCCTGTTATTCTGGATGCACATGCAATTGAAAAGGAGACTGACCAATGGAATATTTTGCTGGTTTGGATGTGTCCATGGAAGAGACGCATATCTGCATTCTGGATCGTGAAGGGGCCCTTATTCGTGAAGGAAAAGCGAGCTCAACACCAAAAGCGATCGCTGACTTCCTCGCTTCTGGACCACCATGTGCCAAAGTTGTATTTGAAACGGGACGGATGGCACCAATGCTTTACCATGGGCTGACGGAGCTTGGTGTCCCGGTTGTTTGCATCGAGAGCAGGCAAGCATATCAGGCCCTTAAATCTCTGGCCGGCCACAAGACGGACCGCAATGATGCCCGCGGTTTGGCACACCTGGCGCGGACGGGATTCTACAAGCCGACCCATGTCAAATCACTGTCAGCGCACGCAATCCGGTCGCTGATCGCAGCCCGCAAGAAGCTGGTCGGACAGCGTGTGACGCTCGACAATCAGATCCGCGGTCTGGTCGTCGTCTTCGGCGTGCGGCTGCCACGAGCTTTGTCTCCGGCATTCAAAAACGCGGCGCTAAAAGTTAGCGATGGAGTGCCTGGCCTCCATGCCGCAATTTGCGGACTGTTCGCAGCACGCGAAGCAATCCTCGCGGCGGTTGCAGCCATTGATGGCGACATCAAAAAGATGACCCGCAAATCCGAAGTCTGCCAGCGCCTTATGACGGTACCAGGGGTCGGTCCGATCACAGCATTGGCCTTTGCCGCAGCAATTGATGATCCGTCGCGTTTCAGGAAATCGCGTGATGTGGGGGCGTATCTTGGACTGGTGCCGCGACGGCATCAATCTGGTGAAATCGACTACACGGGCAGCATCTCAAAGCGGGGCGACGTGCGCGTCAGAACGCTTCTCTATGAGGCCGCCAATGTGATGCTGACGCGGTATGCCGCTCCGCTCAAATTGAAGACATGGGCCCTCGCAATCGGTGCGCGCTCAACGATGAGAAAGGCCCGAGTGGCTCTGGCGCGTCGTCTGGCAATCATACTTCATGCCATTATGCGAGACAAAACTGACTTCCAGTCCGCGTAAGGCTTACGAGGCGACAACGAGGATTCCTAAATCAAAGTTCCCATCTGGGACGATGCCCGAGGGAGGGCGTGAGACACGGCGCCGATTCTGTAGCAACAGCCAAGACCAACGGTATGATTGCGGTTTCAACATTGCCGACCCACACCCAGCCAACCCCATCATGAACCTCAGAGTTCGAAGAGAACAAAGGCAACCTCTGACATCAAAAGCAGGAAACTCAGGAAACACGCATTGACAGATTAGAGAACAAAGATCGTAAGACGATCGCGAAGATGCTGCGCCATGAACTTCCGCCTGGGTATCGTCGGTCGGAAGCGCCTCGGCGGCCAACGCTTGATGGTTATGTTGGTGTGGTCGATGAGATACTGCGCACAGACAAAGCCCTGATCAAAAAGCAGCGACACACGGCCAAGCGCATCTTTGAACGGCTGCGCGATGAGCATGGATATGCCGGCAGCCTGACCACGGTGACCTATTACGTGCGCGAGCAAAAACGGCGCACCAAAGAGGTGTTTGTGCCGTTGTCGCATCGGCCGGGCCATGCGCAGGTTGATTTTGGTGAGACGCTGGGCGTGATCGGTGGCGTGGAATGCAAGATCCACTTCTTCGTGATGAGCTTGCCACATTCTGATGCGGTGTTTGTGAAGGGATATCCAGCTGAGACAACCGAGGCGTTTTGCGATGGCCATGTGTCCGCCTTTGCATTCTTTGGCGGCATTCCGCAATCCATTCTCTACGACAATACCAAGATCGCCGTGGCTCGGATACTCGGGGATAAGACGCGCATCCGCACACGTCGGTTTACGGAACTGCAGTCGCATTACTTGTTTGATGACAAGTTTGGCAGACCCGCGCGAGGGAACGATAAAGGCAACGTTGAGGGCATGGTTGGATACACCCGCCGCAACTTCATGGTTCCCGCACCTCGCTATGACAGCTTTGATGATCTGAACGCACATTTGGAAGAGAAGTGTTTAGCACGTCAGGACGATACGTTGCGGGGTCACACCCAAACCATAGGCGCACGCCTGATGTCGGATTTGGATGCTCTGATGGGATTGCCCGTCGCAGAATATGAAGCCTGCGATCACGTCAGCACGCGTGCAACGTCGATCTCAATGGTGCGCTATCGCAGCAATGATTACTCGGTGCCAGTAGCCTATGCGCACCACGATGTTCATGTGCGTGGGTTTGTGCATGAGGTTATCATCGGCTGCGGCAATGAGATTATTGCGCGGCACAAACGATCCTACACATCAGCGGATATGGTCTTTGACCCATTGCACTTTTTGCCCCTGCTTGAACAAAAGGTGGGTGCCCTGGATCAGGCCGCGCCTTTGCAGGGTTGGCATTTGCCAGATGTATTTGCCACGCTGCACCGACTGCTTGAAGCCAGAATGGGTAAGCCGGGCAAGCGAGAATACGTTCAAGTCTTGCGCCTTTTGGAGACCTTCGAAATGGATGTTGTGCAAGGCGCAATCCAGCAGGCAATAGATATGGGTGCAATTGGCTATGACGCCGTAAAACACCTTGTACTGTGTCGGGTTGAGAAGCGGCCACCACGATTGGATTTGGACTTCTATCCATACTTGCCCAAGGCCAATGTCGGCACAACACGCCCATCCAGTTACATGAGCTTGATGGGAAGGACCGCGGCATGACCGAAGCCCCTCGGATTCTTCTACGGCATCATCTTAAACAACTGCGACTGCCAACGTTCCAAGGCGAGTATGCCAAACAGGCGCAGCTCTGTGCTGCAGAGAACAAAGATCACATCCACTATCTGGCGCGGCTGTGTGAGATGGAATTGATCGACCGCGAACGCCGGATGATTGAACGGCGCATCAAAGCGGCGAAGTTCCCCAGCACCAAGAGCTTGGATAGCTTTGACTTCAAGATCATGCCAAGCTTGAACAAGCCCCTGACGATGGATCTGGCACGATGCGATTACGTTAATCGCAGGGAGAACATCATCGCGCTCGGCCCGTCAGGCACGGGCAAGACACACATCGCCCTGGGACTTGGGCTGGCTGCATGTCAAAGAGGACTGAAGGTGCGCTTCACAACGGCTGCGGCATTAGTCCATGATCTGATCGAGGCTCAAGATGAGCGGAGATTGCAGCGCCTTCAAAAGCAACTGACCAGCCAGAACCTGTTGATCATTGATGAACTGGGCTTCGTACCGCTCAGCAAATCTGGCGCAGAGCTGCTCTTCGAGGTCATATCCCAATGCTATGAACGCGGCTCCATCATCATAACCTCGAACCTGCCCTTCGATGAATGGACTGAAGTCTTTGGCTCTGAGCGGCTGACCGGTGCGCTACTCGATCGTTTAACCCATCACGTCCACATCCTCGAGATGAATGGCGAAAGCTATCGGCTCAAACACAGTCGCAACAACCGAAAATAACCAGCCCGCAATCACAGTCAGAATAATGCTGGCCTTATGGCCAGCATGCGCTTTGGCACGCTTCAGCTTTGTGACGAGCACGCGTGCAAAAGCGCCACAAAACATCAACCGAAGTGGCCCATTTTTACGCCGCGACATGGACCCATTTTACTCTGCGATTGACAAACGCCCAATGCGCGCGAAGCAGGTCCAGGTCCCGTGCGTGATCAAGATGAGGGCTTTCCGCCCCCGCCAGTGTCCCTTGCCGGAAATACCGCAGGAACACCCCTGCCGCATAGTCGCTGATAGCCCGGTCGAGCGTCTCCATCACACCGCCACGGAGGCTATCCGCGCTTTAATCCGCGTGCTCTGGTCAGCATCAAGACCAAAGACCTCTACGGCCTTGCCAACCAGAAACTCCGCATCCTGCACAACGATTCCGTCGAGCATCGGGAGCAGCACCATGTCTACCGCATCGAGCAGGGCTTCCTTTATTGACGCAGCTGGGGCGGCGAAGAATTCCGCGTCCTCTTCCATCGCCTGGACGGCCTTCATCGCGTCGATGATGGGCGCAGGACCGATCACCCGCACCGAGTTGATCGCCTCCCAAAATTCGGCGAGAGGGCAGGGGGCTCCTGCCACCGGTCCCGCCCAGGCAGGCTCCTCCTTGCGTAGGAAGGCTTCAATGAAACCCGCCGTGTTGCTGGGGGCATCGACATAGACCCAGCCAAAGCGTCGGGCGAGTGCATAGGACATTTGGTAGAGGGACGCCTTGTCGATGGAGTTGATCGTCGCTACCAGCCGCCAATGCGGTCCCGGCGCAAACTCATGCGCTGCCGCCGAAGGCTTGCTCTCCGGCAGGATCACATATTGCAGGCTATCCTTGTCTTCAATGTCGAGCCGGTAGGGTAGGGTAGTTTGCTGACCCGACAGCACCGTGAAGAGCGGTCCGATCACCTTGTCGATGTCGCACCGGTTTAGCTCGTCGATGATGAGCGGGCGGTCGAAGCGGCTTAGCAAAACCCCTGGGATGAAAGCTACCGATCCGCTGCCGATAGGCTGGTAGCCACCGATGATGTCCTGAGAACTCCAATCCGAGGAGCCCGTCACTAATGTCCATTTCCCGCCCGTCAGCACTGTTGCAATATGGCGCGCGAGCGTCGTCTTCCCCGTCCCTGGCGGGCCATAGAGCATAATATGCTGCTTGCCCGAGGCGAGCGCAGCATTGATCTGGCGATAGACCGCAGGGTCGATGCCCAAAAGATCGGTCATCTCGGGGATATGTAGCGAGGCAGGCGCGACGATCTCGTCGTCATCTACTGCTTCGTCTTCCTCGTCATCAATGCCGGAGCCTGCCGCAGCAACCGGGGGCGCTACAGGTCCCGCCACCTTCCAGGCGTCGGAGATGTCCTTCTTCAGCCGTTCGAACTCCGTCTTGTCACTCAGGTCATAGATGGGGATCGGCCCCGCCGCACCGCCTTCCGGCGAAACCGTAATGTCAGCCGCCAAGGCGTCAATTACCTCGCCATAGGTCAACGAACGCGGCGTTCCACCGAGCGTCACCTCAACTTCGTGATCACGCGGCTGCACCCCAAAAAGCCCTGCCAGTAGATAGGGCAGGTTAGCGCCTTTGAACTTCATGGCTCCACTATCGGGGTCGAAATGGAACGGCTCTGCCGAAGAGCCTTGCGGCGTTGCGCCGTGAAAAACAAAGAGAGCGTGTACTTCAAGGTTGTCGTCGCGAAAATAGTCGTTCACCCCCTGCTGCACCAGCGGCACCAGGCGAAACATCACACCCGCCTTGTCCTCTTGCGAAGCGTTGATCGCGCCTAGATTCAGAGCGCCATCTGCTGGGTTGACAGCATTCCAGCCCGTGCCATCAGGCTCGATCTGGTAAAGCCATCTCGACGGCTTGTTTGCCGAGTAGCTCGGTTCCTTCCAAAAGCCGGTTTGCAAATCAATCTCATGGCGCGAGCCCAAGCTATCGCCGAGCTTGAAGCCGCATTGGGAGAATTGCAGGCCCTTGTCTTTCAGTTGGTCTTTGAACCATCTGAAAAAATCGACTTCGTAAATCTTTATTTCGTCTGCCATAAGATTGGTTCGCCTTGTCGCAATTCTTCACCTGCTCGATTCCCAACACTACTGCCGAAGGCGAACATCGTCTATCTACTCGATAAACCGAGGAAAATTCGCCTATTAGATTTTGGGTGGTTGGATGCCCTAACCTCCCGATATAGAGCTTCGCTATGGCGCTACCGTCGCGGCGATGACGAGCTTACGCTCGTCTCACCGTCCGTTCGGTGACCTTGAGCAACCCTACGGTCTCGGTGGCGGCACAGTGTTCCTGGTCCCCTATGTATCGAACCCTGTCTTTTCGTGCGGCTGATAGAACAGAGGGCCTGCCACCAATCTGCTTTGTGCATTCATCGCCTGGAAATAAACAAGACGACCCTCTCGGCAAAGTCAGTCAATTCGGCATCGTTGATCGCTTCCGTCTCCCAAGCCGCGTTCGTATCGTGATGAAACTTGTTGGCATAATCGAGAAGACTATGCAGTTCCGTAACATCGGCTTGTGCCATGATCGTACCTGGGCTTTGGTTGCAAACGCCAATGAATGGGCCAAGCAATTTTTCCGGTGGAAATTCAATCGGGTATGCAACTCGCATGAACGCCTCAAGCGTCGGCCGCAGCGCTTCAGCAACCTTACGCTCAATCGCCGCGCCACCAGACTGGATGTAACCAGCAATCATCTCATATCGTTTATCATGCTCAGTTATGCTATCATTCCGAACATCCCATTCGGCAATCTCAGACCCACTTGCAGCACGGGCGAGCCGGTAAGCGGAACGGTCATTCGTACTGGCGTCTTCCCACAAGGCACATAGGAAAGGCTTCGAGTGAGAAAACACGATCATCTGAGCAACCCTGGCATAAAGCCCGCGCATTTCCTGCCGGGTGCGCAGCGTTCGGTGCTCATCGAGGCTAGTCATTGGGTCGTCAATCACGACGATCTTCTGAGCTAGGTTGGGGTCTTGATCCAGCGATGTGAAGAAGAACGCCAACGCCAGCGTGTTCCGATCACCTGCGCTCAGGGTGTTTCGGAAAGAAGGCCCGTCTGATGCTGTGACATTGACTTCCTGCTGGTTGATCACAACGCAGTAGGATGCAGATGACCCCGCCCGGTTGTTGACCGACCTCATCCTACCCAATCTGAAAGAAGCATTGAACCTAGTCAGAAAGTCGTTGATCGCCGTCTCATAGGTCGGAAAAATCTGCTGGCGATAGTTATCCAATGCGGTCCGTGCGGCATCGCGTTGCCTTTCGGTAGTCGCTTTCGCTGTCTTCTCGTCGTGTACTCCTTGCAAAGGACTACGACCGCTGGTTCGAACCGTGCCTTGCGTGCGTTCAGCTTTGCGAGGTCACTTCGAAGCGCGGAAACATCATCGGCTGCTGCCTGTTCTTTCACAACATCAATCGCGTCGTTGCAGCCGACTAGCCGTTCAGATAGCTGCGCAATCTCATCAATGCGTCGACGATAGGTCTGAATTGCACCCACTGCATCCGGTGACAGGATCGTCACCTCTAATGGTGATGCGGCCTTGTCTCTGAGAGACTGCAATGCCGCCTCCCGTGCTGCCGTCCATTCACGGGAAATAGCAGCCGTATCGACAACAATCTCTGGTAACTCAGCAAAGTCCTTCCAGAACTCATACGTTTGCACAGCCGTTCGTATGCTGCGCTCAAATGCAGCCGGAATATCTCCGCCGTGTGTATCTCGCACACCGATCCCGGTTTGGCGTATTGATGCCTTCAACTCTTTGTAGGCATCACTGAAATAGGCTTGATAATGATGGATTAAGTCAGAGCCATTTAAGTCTTGGGCGCAAAATGGACACGCGTCTGTTCCTGCATTTTCGGAATATGTAGCGGTGTGTCCCATGCCTTCAGCAACCCAGGTTTCACCATTTTTGGCCAAAGCGCCGAGATGTTCACGAACTCGCTCTGCTGCGTCCAATTGTAAATCTTCGAGAGTAAGGTCCAGCACCGCATTGATCGCATCAATGTCAAAGTTCGGCAGACTAAGCGGCACAAAGCCTGATCGCTGGCGAATGGCATCGCTCGCCTTTGCCGCTGCAAGCCGCCGTCCTGCATCCTCGATCTTGGCTTCTATATCTGGGTCAACCTCCAGATCGCAAAAATTTGCGACATGGAACGGGCCGCGAGCATTACCAGGTATCGCATCACCCTTCTCACGTAGGCTGGTGTTGTGCGCGTCAATCTTGGCAACAAGTTCCTGCAATTGAGAATTCAGAGCGACGCCCTGTGCCCCGAGGATTAGTTCGTGCAGGTTCTGCCGGTGCGCAGTTCCTAGATTGATCCCAGAGCACACATTGGCCGCAACGAATGCATCGTCAAAGATTGCGATTTCGGGTAGCGGTTGTGACCAAGCGGAATTCTGAAAAATGACCTGCTGCCCACTGTTCCGAACAACTATGTGCGGTGGGTGGGTAGAGCCAAGCCTTTGCCGTTCCAAGACGAGCGAAGGCTCGTCGAGTGCAAGAGAACGGAGAATAGCAGCAATCGTGGTCTTGCCCCGCCCGTTCTCAGCGTAAATCAATGATAGAGGCGTTAGATTGATGTTCGCGCCAGGTGTGATCGAGTCAAATTGGCCGATATTTCGGAGGATGTTGAAACCTTCAATCATATCGTGACCCTCATATATCCAAATCTATATCTAAACTCATGCGATTCCCCTGTCTCGGCGAAACTATCCGACGGCTTGTCGCTGAGCAATAGCCGCCTCGAAACGCTCTGCCTCCCGGTGATTGGCATTGCCAGCGTGCGAACAGAGCCGATCGTCACTGCCGCGCAGGCCGCTGTAAATTCCGTCGGCCCAGACATATACCCATTCATCGCGACCAAGGTCGGCCTTGCGCCAGGTGTCGTACTCTGCCGCCCATTGGCCTTTCGGCCGCGAAATGGTTTCAGCAGAGAAACCGGTGGCGTCCGGGCCGAGGAGCATCTTCAGTGCCGAGCCCATCTCACCAGTAGAAATGCCTTTCAAATACAGCCAAGGCAGCGCGGCCTCGATGGACTTGGCCTTGCGCACACAGGGCGGGACCAGTGCCGAACGAAACGTCACTGGTTTGCCGTCCTTCGCCCGCACCTTCGGCACTTTGACCGTGATCGGCCCGATCCCGGTTTGCACGGCGCGCTCCGGGTGAGAACCGCTGCGCACAACCGCTGCACGGCCATCTGGTGTCCGGCGCTCGGCAAACTCGGCGAGAAAGGCATCTCTCTCCGCTTCAACAGCCGCCTGGAGAAGCTCACGTGCTCCTTTGCGCAAAAGGTCGGTCAGCGGGTCGGTGACGGCGTCTCGACCAGCGAAATCAATAATGGCAGTGTCGTCCATGGTGGTGCGTCCTCAATGGTTGCCTGGATATTTGGCAACGCCATTCCAACCAGATGCATCGCCGTCATTCAAGCCGCCCGAACACCAGATTCACTCATAGCTCGTGGGCAAAGCCGCGCAGTTTGCGCCAGCTTTTCCCGGCACATTGCCCGAGCCTGAACATCATGTGGAGCATGCCGTCTCGGCTGAGGCAGCCCTTGGTTCGCCTGGTGCGATGGCGGATCGTGGCGAAAGCGCTTTCAATCGGATTTGACGTCCGGATGCTCTGCCAGTGTTGGGCCGGAAAGTCGAAGAAGGTCATCAGTTCCTCGTGATCCTTGATCAGGCATTCGGCGGCCCTGGGGTATTTGCCTCGAAAGTTTCGACGAACAGATCAAACGCTTTGTGCGCATCCTCGCGTGTCTCGGCTTGCCGGATGTCGTGTAGTATTTTTTTGGCCTTGGGTTGCGATAGCCTGGGCAGGTAATTCAACACATTGTCGGTTTTATGCATCCAGCAGCGCTGCTGGCGCGTGGTCGGGAATACCTCCTCAAGCGCTGCCCAAAATCCCATGCACCATCCCCGATGGCCAGCGGAAACGCAGGGACCAAGGCACCGGTCCGGACGGCGGGCAGGGCAGGGCTGTCCGTGGTGTCGTACCCGGCCTTCCCTGCGGTGGCCTCGCAGGTGGCGTTACAGGGCGGACCGGTCCGGCACATGTCAATCCGGTCATCAGCCACCGGCATCCCGACATCTGTCCGGATGAAACCCGGGGCCGCGCAATTCCCCCGGCCCGGGCCATCGCACACGGTCGTGCCCCGGCAATAACGGTGTTGCCCCCGGCGAACAGGACGGGACCGGTAAAACCGGACACCCTGATCGACGCCGCGATCTGCCGGACCTGATCCGCAGAGCGGGTCCGGGAATTCCGCGTGCAGGGGGTTTCAGGGCACGGGGACATCGGGCGGCAGCCGCCCGATGTCCGGACTGCGGGCGGGACCGGAGCACGTCCCGTCGCGCGAAGGTTTTTTTGCCGCTGGCCATGCCGGACCTCCTGACATTTTTTTCACCGCCGGTATCGCGCAAATTCCGGCGCAACCCCTCCGGCGGTTTCCCCGCGCGTTTCGGGAGGGCATTTCGTTTCGGGCGGAGGGCCATTTCGTTTCAGATGACCCGTCGGTGAAAATTTCCTGAATGGTTACAATCGGTTGTCGGCGGCGGAAATCCAAAACGAAACGAAATGCAAAAAAATCGGCACGCAGAAGTAGGAAAGTGCGGCACATAACACCCACAAGCCGTCCCTGCCGGTAAGGACCCGTCATTTCCGAACAACGGGAGGGGTGCCTGGCGGCAGCCAACAAGCCGTTCCCGGCGTTTCGCCGCAGCCGCTTCCGGGGAAGCGGTGGTCGGATACCCGGAAATCAGCGGGCAGATCAGAACCGTACGGTCGGGTGGATCAAATTGCAAGCACTGGCGTAATAACAGCTAACTTTTGAACAGTATCCCACGCCCTGCCCAAAAGGCTCGTTTCTGGACAGGCGCGATCACATCTGTTGGCGCATCATCTGCAGATGGTCATTTGCTCTCAGGTGCTTGTTCACGTCGCCGCGCAAAAATTTCTCATCCACGAAAGGCTTCCGGGCAACCATCCGTTCCATCGCACCTTCCACATCGTCGGACATGAAATCAGATACCGGTCGGTCGGGGGCATCTGCAGCCACGACGTCTTCGAGGAAATCAACCATAACACCCATATCCTTCCAGGCGTCATAACCGTCGGCTTCATCCCGGCGCTCATGATATCCATGAACACCGCCGCAGTCTTCCGGCGGGCAGCCTCTCGAGCCCCCGATGCAGGCGGGATAAGATTTATTCAATGTCGCATCGCTGATCGCTTCAACACGGACTTCGTGTTCCCAGTGGTCCCCCATATCGTAAACATAGGAAAACCGTTCGTTCTCACGGAGCCCAAATTGCTGTAAGGAAATGTCGGAGCTTGCGGCATGTAGCTCAAATGAGCCGCACCGCACCGCGCGGACATTGAACAGAAACAGATGAATGCCCTCCCAGCCCATCGCCACCTGAAGAATGCCGTGCAACTCACGCAGCGCAGTCGATGACGGCACCAGCACCCGACGCCAAATCATCGGAGAAATCCCGAACAATCGAACTTTCATCTGAATAATCTCACCAGTGCACCCATGATCTGACATTGCCACCAATGCTCATGACCAGCAACTGCCCCACACTTTGCGGTACTCTCCATATACCGGAGGTTACTTCTTCTCAGTTTCAGACTTTTGCCGGGCTTCGAATTTTTCCCAGACTTGCATACGCCCTTTCTGGCGAGCATCAGCTAGCCAGAGTTTTTTCCGCGCGTCGGGTGTTTCCAACGACCGATACTGTCCTTCTGAAAACTTTGGCCAATCGATTGCCAAACCGAGCTTGACCATTTCGGCGGATAGATCGCGACCGTCCGGTAGATAACACCGCGCGACCGTGCGGCCATGAGCGTCTTGTTCGCTCACTTCCGCCCGAACCTTCTGTCTGTCAACGGCGGAGTAAAATCCGGCCACTGGGGCGGAGCAAAAGTCGGCCAGTTTGTGGAGTGCGCCTTGGGGCGTGTGGCCACCAATCAGCAAGCACGTTCCAAGGCGCATTGGCCGTCAGGCCGATTGTTCAGTTGTCAGGTTGAAGGGTTGGCAATACGTGCGCGGCTCTGATTGAGGCGGTAGCTTTCGCCGTTCATCTCGAGGATGTTGACGTGATGTGTCAGCCGGTCCGGGAGCGCGCCGGTCAAGCGTTCGGTGCCGAATGTCTCGGTCCATTCCTCGAAGGGCAGGTTCGATGTGATCAGGGTTGAGCCACGCTCGCAGCGCTGAGAGATCAGCTCGAACAGAAGCTCGGCGCCGGTTTTGCTCAAGGGGACGAAGCCCGGCTCGTCGATGATCAGCAGTTTGACCTTGGCCCGTTTGCGCTGAAGCTGCCGGAGGCGTTTCTCGTCGCGGGCCTCCATCATCCCGTGCACGAGAGCTGCGGCGGTTACGAAGGCGACAGGCAACCCTTTCTGGCAGGCGGTCAGCCCCAACCCGAGAGCGACATGGGTTTTGCCGGTTCCCGACGGGCCGAGCGCGATGACGTTCTCCCTGCGCTCGATCCATTCACAGCGCGCCAGTTCCAGCACCATCATCTTGTTCAGACCGGGGATGGCCGTAAAGTCGAAGCTGTCGAGGCTTTTGACGGTTGGAAACTTTGCCGCCTTGATCCGGCGCTCGACCATGCGCCTCTCCCGATCGATTGGTTCCAGCTCGGTCAGCCGGGCTGGATAGCGCACATGATCCAGGCCTTCCGCCGCACAAATGCGCGCTTGCTTGTCATGCTCGCGCAGGAAGGTGGGCAGGCGCAGAGTCTTGAGGTGGTGTGTCAGCGGCAGTTCGGGTGCATCCGTCATGCGTCACCTCCTGACAGAAGGCTCATACAGGAAGAAGCCGAGGTGGTGGCGATGTTGGTTCCGGGCAGGAACGGGTAGACATCCAAATCCAACCTCGGGGGCCTTCGCTCGACGCGGCACAGGACGAGGTGCTTGATCGCATCGAAGCTGACCGCCCCCATTCGCAGGGCGTCTTTGACGGCAAGATGCAGCACCTCCAGCTCGAACCGTTCCGACAGGCGCAGGACCTGGACATACTCCCTTTTGCCCGCCTTGCCCTGCCGGGCTTCCAGCAAGCGCCGGAGCGTGGCGAAGGCGTCAGGCAGTTCCCAACCCTGCAAGGGCGCAGCCTGATCGAAGGACATGATCCTGCGCTCGATCAGCGGCAGGTAATGCAGCGGGTCGAACACCATGTCACCGCTGTCATAAGAGCGGGGATGATCGGCGATCACCTCAGTGGCGCAACCGATAACGACGCGGATCACGAAGCCCTTGATCCAGACCGCGCGGTGGCCATATGCGACCGGTACCGAGTAGTCGTTACCGCGATACCGCAGCACCGATGTCGATGTGACCTGGCCACTTTGCAACTCACAGGCCTCGAAGGGTGCGCCGGGCAAATCCTGCATTGCCGCCGGATCGGCTTGCAGCCGTTCGCCGATGCTGGCCTTGTGTCCGCGCAGGACATCGTCCTGCCGTTTGCGGCATTGCTCTTCCAGGTGAGCGTTGAACGTGTCAATCGCAGAGTAAAATGGGTCCATGTCGCGGCGTAAAAATGGGCCACTTCGGTTGATGTTTTGTGGCGCTTTTGCACGCGTGCTCGTCACAAAGCTGAAGCGTGCCAAAGCGCATGCTGGCCATAAGGCCAGCATTATTCTGACTGTGATTGCGGGCTGGTTATTTTCGGTTGTTGCGACTGTGTTTGAGCCGATAGCTTTCGCCATTCATCTCGAGGATGTGGACGTGATGGGTTAAACGATCGAGTAGCGCACCGGTCAGCCGCTCAGAGCCAAAGACTTCAGTCCATTCATCGAAGGGCAGGTTCGAGGTTATGATGATGGAGCCGCGTTCATAGCATTGGGATATGACCTCGAAGAGCAGCTCTGCGCCAGATTTGCTGAGCGGTACGAAGCCCAGTTCATCAATGATCAACAGGTTCTGGCTGGTCAGTTGCTTTTGAAGGCGCTGCAATCTCCGCTCATCTTGAGCCTCGATCAGATCATGGACTAATGCCGCAGCCGTTGTGAAGCGCACCTTCAGTCCTCTTTGACATGCAGCCAGCCCAAGTCCCAGGGCGATGTGTGTCTTGCCCGTGCCTGACGGGCCGAGCGCGATGATGTTCTCCCTGCGATTAACGTAATCGCATCGTGCCAGATCCATCGTCAGGGGCTTGTTCAAGCTTGGCATGATCTTGAAGTCAAAGCTATCCAAGCTCTTGGTGCTGGGGAACTTCGCCGCTTTGATGCGCCGTTCAATCATCCGGCGTTCGCGGTCGATCAATTCCATCTCACACAGCCGCGCCAGATAGTGGATGTGATCTTTGTTCTCTGCAGCACAGAGCTGCGCCTGTTTGGCATACTCGCCTTGGAACGTTGGCAGTCGCAGTTGTTTAAGATGATGCCGTAGAAGAATCCGAGGGGCTTCGGTCATGCCGCGGTCCTTCCCATCAAGCTCATGTAACTGGATGGGCGTGTTGTGCCGACATTGGCCTTGGGCAAGTATGGATAGAAGTCCAAATCCAATCGTGGTGGCCGCTTCTCAACCCGACACAGTACAAGGTGTTTTACGGCGTCATAGCCAATTGCACCCATATCTATTGCCTGCTGGATTGCGCCTTGCACAACATCCATTTCGAAGGTCTCCAAAAGGCGCAAGACTTGAACGTATTCTCGCTTGCCCGGCTTACCCATTCTGGCTTCAAGCAGTCGGTGCAGCGTGGCAAATACATCTGGCAAATGCCAACCCTGCAAAGGCGCGGCCTGATCCAGGGCACCCACCTTTTGTTCAAGCAGGGGCAAAAAGTGCAATGGGTCAAAGACCATATCCGCTGATGTGTAGGATCGTTTGTGCCGCGCAATAATCTCATTGCCGCAGCCGATGATAACCTCATGCACAAACCCACGCACATGAACATCGTGGTGCGCATAGGCTACTGGCACCGAGTAATCATTGCTGCGATAGCGCACCATTGAGATCGACGTTGCACGCGTGCTGACGTGATCGCAGGCTTCATATTCTGCGACGGGCAATCCCATCAGAGCATCCAAATCCGACATCAGGCGTGCGCCTATGGTTTGGGTGTGACCCCGCAACGTATCGGCCTGACGTGCTAAACACTTCTCTTCCAAATGTGCGTTCAGATCATCAAAGCTGTCATAGCGAGGTGCGGGAACCATGAAGTTGCGGCGGGTGTATCCAACCATGCCCTCAACGTTGCCTTTATCGTTCCCTCGCGCGGGTCTGCCAAACTTGTCATCAAACAAGTAATGCGACTGCAGTTCCGTAAACCGACGTGTGCGGATGCGCGTCTTATCCCCGAGTATCCGAGCCACGGCGATCTTGGTATTGTCGTAGAGAATGGATTGCGGAATGCCGCCAAAGAATGCAAAGGCGGACACATGGCCATCGCAAAACGCCTCGGTTGTCTCAGCTGGATATCCCTTCACAAACACCGCATCAGAATGTGGCAAGCTCATCACGAAGAAGTGGATCTTGCATTCCACGCCACCGATCACGCCCAGCGTCTCACCAAAATCAACCTGCGCATGGCCCGGCCGATGCGACAACGGCACAAACACCTCTTTGGTGCGCCGTTTTTGCTCGCGCACGTAATAGGTCACCGTGGTCAGGCTGCCGGCATATCCATGCTCATCGCGCAGCCGTTCAAAGATGCGCTTGGCCGTGTGTCGCTGCTTTTTGATCAGGGCTTTGTCTGTGCGCAGTATCTCATCGACCACACCAACATAACCATCAAGCGTTGGCCGCCGAGGCGCTTCCGACCGACGATACCCAGGCGGAAGTTCATGGCGCAGCATCTTCGCGATCGTCTTACGATCTTTGTTCTCTAATCTGTCAATGCGTGTTTCCTGAGTTTCCTGCTTTTGATGTCAGAGGTTGCCTTTGTTCTCTTCGAACTCTGAGGTTCATGATGGGGTTGGCTGGGTGTGGGTCGGCAATGTTGAAACCGCAATCATACCGTTGGTCTTGGCTGTTGCTACAGAATCGGCGCCGTGTCTCACGCCCTCCCTCGGGCATCGTCCCAGATGGGAACTTTGATTTAGGAATCCTCGTTGTCGCCTCGTAAGCCTTACGCGGACTGGAAGTCAGTTTTGTCTCGCATAATGGCATGAAGTATGATTGCCAGACGACGCGCCAGAGCCACTCGGGCCTTTCTCATCGTTGAGCGCGCACCGATTGCGAGGGCCCATGTCTTCAATTTGAGCGGAGCGGCATACCGCGTCAGCATCACATTGGCGGCCTCATAGAGAAGCGTTCTGACGCGCACGTCGCCCCGCTTTGAGATGCTGCCCGTGTAGTCGATTTCACCAGATTGATGCCGTCGCGGCACCAGTCCAAGATACGCCCCCACATCACGCGATTTCCTGAAACGCGACGGATCATCAATTGCTGCGGCAAAGGCCAATGCTGTGATCGGACCGACCCCTGGTACCGTCATAAGGCGCTGGCAGACTTCGGATTTGCGGGTCATCTTTTTGATGTCGCCATCAATGGCTGCAACCGCCGCGAGGATTGCTTCGCGTGCTGCGAACAGTCCGCAAATTGCGGCATGGAGGCCAGGCACTCCATCGCTAACTTTTAGCGCCGCGTTTTTGAATGCCGGAGACAAAGCTCGTGGCAGCCGCACGCCGAAGACGACGACCAGACCGCGGATCTGATTGTCGAGCGTCACACGCTGTCCGACCAGCTTCTTGCGGGCTGCGATCAGCGACCGGATTGCGTGCGCTGACAGTGATTTGACATGGGTCGGCTTGTAGAATCCCGTCCGCGCCAGGTGTGCCAAACCGCGGGCATCATTGCGGTCCGTCTTGTGGCCGGCCAGAGATTTAAGGGCCTGATATGCTTGCCTGCTCTCGATGCAAACAACCGGGACACCAAGCTCCGTCAGCCCATGGTAAAGCATTGGTGCCATCCGTCCCGTTTCAAATACAACTTTGGCACATGGTGGTCCAGAAGCGAGGAAGTCAGCGATCGCTTTTGGTGTTGAGCTCGCTTTTCCTTCACGAATAAGGGCCCCTTCACGATCCAGAATGCAGATATGCGTCTCTTCCATGGACACATCCAAACCAGCAAAATATTCCATTGGTCAGTCTCCTTTTCAATTGCATGTGCATCCAGAATAACAGGGGTAACTGAGTGCTGATCCTGATTACGCCATGTTGAAAAACCGCGCCGCTTCTCGGCCAGACATACCGTCCTTCAAACAAGCACGGCGCACACGACTATAAATATCCACAGAATACATCTCCCGCCCTCCGAATAAACGAAGGGCACAAACTGGCGGACTTTTACTCCGCTACAACTGCGATATGCAGCCGCTTCTGTGGCCCAATATTGCTCCGCGTTTTACACATGTCTCAGTTTGGCGTTTTGGTCAACGAACTGTCTCTCCCATAACAAACACAGAGTACGCTTTTGCGGCTCTCACCGTCCTTAAGACGAGCTCTTTGGGTCGTTGAGCAGAAGGCCTGAACATTATCTACGAGGTCAAAAACCGCCTCCACGGCCTTACAGAGAAAGGTCCCGCTGCTGTCGATCACCCCTCAAAAAAGGGACGATATGGCTCGCCGTGTTTGATGATCCCATGAACGGTTCGGGCCATCTTTGCGGCGATTGCGGTATACGCCTTACGGCGCAAATGGGTGTTGTGACGGTCCTTGGCGATGTAACGCTCGAACTTGTCACGAAAGCTGTTGGCGCGCTGCAAGATGGCGACCTGACCGGCCATCCAGAGGGTACGGCGCAGGCGGGCGCTGCCGTATTTTGACAGCTTGGTTTGGCTGCGGAAAGTGCCGGATTGGATTGTGGCGAGGTCCATGCCGCAGAACTTCAGGAACTGCCGGTGATGCCCGAAGCGGCGTAAATCACCTGCTTCGGCTAAGATGGTCAAAGCGTTGATGGGACCGATCCCGGGGATCGAGGTAAGTAATTGATAGTCGGGATGATCTTTGAGGAGTGCGACGGCACGATCTTCAATCTCGTTGCGTTGTGCGATCAGGCTTCGGCCTTCGCCAAGGATCAGGCGGAACATCCTGATCGCATCGGATTCTGGGGCAACGGGCAGCCCCACAGATGTCTTTGCGGTCTCGTAAATATCTGCAGGTAAACGCTCTTTTGCGACCCTGCGGCCAACGACGGCCCAAGCGTCTGCGATGAATGCGTCCTTGCTCATGGCCGAGATAAAATGGGGTGACGGATAACATTCCAGAAAGGCAAAGAACCAGTCGCTGCGCGAGCTGCGGTGAAAGCGGTCAGCTTCAGGGAAGTATAAGGGCAGATAATGCGTCAGCACCCGGTGCCGGAGCTCGGTCTTCGACTTGGAAACGATATCGTGGGTTTTGGACAACTCCTGAATGTCATTGGTGCCACGCAGGAGGGGATCGTGGTAAAACCGCTCGTTTCTGATCTCCATCATGTGCAGGATGACCCGGGCGTCTTTTGGGTCGTTCTTGTCCCAGCTGTTGTTGAGAGCTTCTCTGGTCCGCGCCAGGGCCACCGACGACACCAGCTTCATCTCAAAACCTGCTGTTGCCAGATGATAAGCTAAGGCACGGTGGTAATTACCGGTGGCTTCAAATGCCACGCGGACAGGACGGCCGTATTCTGACAGACTTACGATCAACCGGTTGAAATCGGCCAGTTGGTTCAGAACAGTCAGTCGGCGGCGGCGCTTCTTGCCAGGAACGGCAACCAGGACTTCATGGCGTGCTTTAGAGATATCAATAGCCACCAAGACAGGCTCGGATTGTGCAATAGTCGTGTCGGTCATAGTCGGTCTCCTTTGCGGTGTGGTTTGTTGCAAAACCACTGTAGGGACCTGAGGTACGGCTATGACCACCCGCTGCGCTATTTGGGGCTGCGCAGGCGGTCATAGCCTCTCAATCAGCATCATTCCGAAGGTGTTATGGCTCGCAGTACATCGGCCACGACTTCCAGAACGGGATTGCCTGGCCGGGCGCGAAATCCTCGCCGTCCTTTGTCCGCGCTCCCGAAGGCAACGGCCGCGCCGAGCGATTCATTCGAACCCTGAAGGAAAACCCGCTCCGGGTCAGAACTTTCGACACCATCGAGGAACTCCAGGCCGCCCTGCAAAAGTTCAAGGAGGACTACAACGAAGAATGGCCGATCCAGCGGCACGGACACCGTTCGCCAAACCAGTTCAGATGTGACGCAATGGACAAAATCCAGGCCGCCGCATAAGCTTCACGAGTGTCTCAATAACCCTAGGGCGCTACACGATGACCTGATCGTCGGCGGTCTTGGTAACGACGTCTGCTTGGCGGGGACGGCAATGATACGCTGTCGGGCGGTGTCGGCGCAGATGTGCTGAATGGCGGCGACGGGGTCGACAGAGCCGACTACGGTCAGGCCGAGACCGGAATAACCGTTGATCTGGCCAATGCGGGGAGCAACACCGGAGAAGCCGCAGATGATACCCTTATCGGGATCGAGAACCTGCTCGGGTCATTCTTCAATGACCGGCTGAACGGCGACGCCGCAGATAACACGCTCTGGGGCGGAGATGGCGATGATATCCTTTCAGGCCGTGCCGGTGATGACGTCCTCCATGCTGGTGCAGGCACGGGCACAGGTTTGCAACACCTGGTCGGCGGCACGGGCAGCGATACATATGTGGTGCAGGCTAACAGTGGCCAGATCCGCACCGACGCCCAAGCCTGGGGCGAAGTCGCCAACGCGAGCGATGTCGACACCATTTTGTTCTCGGACATCAGCATTGCGGACGTCATTTTCAGTACTCAAGCGCAACCCGGCACCCCTTGGGCGGACACGCTCGTCATTTCATGGAATGTGAATGGCGTTGAGGGAAGCTATTGGCTGGCCGATCTCGGGGCAAACATCGAACGGTTTGAATTCGCCGATGGTACCGTCCTGTCCTCGATCAGCGTCGACCATTGGGGCGATGAGCGTGAGTCCTACAACGGCACAGCAGAGGATGATCGGATCGGCACACCCGATGTTGGATGGTCTCACGCCTACGCGCTTGACGGGAATGACACCATGTTGGGTGGAGAAGGCCGCGACCAACTGGTTGGAGGTCTGGGAGATGATGTGCTGTCCGCTGGTGGTAATGCTTATGATGACAGCTTCCAATGGCTCTACGGGCAGCAGGGTAGTGATACATATCTCATCGCCAGCGGAGATGAGAACGTCTTCCTTGGGTATAATTCGGATACCGAGCAAGCTGGTGAGGTCGATATCGTCAGATTCACCGACTTGAATATCACCGATCTGACAATGGGCATCGCCGACTACACTCAGGGCGGAACAGTCAGCAATCCCAA
The DNA here is from genome assembly GCA_965207105.1 of Roseovarius sp. Classification (GTDB taxonomy): domain Bacteria; phylum Pseudomonadota; class Alphaproteobacteria; order Rhodobacterales; family Rhodobacteraceae; genus Roseovarius. The sequence goes on from CBDBLS010000053.1 coordinate 44,170, forward strand.
TGGCCAAGCGCTGAAGCTGGTCTGGAATGGTGGACAGTTACGCATTGCCAATCTGGCCGAAAACATCGAGCGTTTCGTGTTCGCTGATGGAAGCACGTTGGACCGGACCACCTTCGGCGATGCTGCCGCGAATGGCCTGACAGGGAATGCATCGAATGATTTTCTCATGGGATTGGGTGGGAATGACTCGATCTCAGGCGATCTGGGCGATGACCTTATCAACGGCGGCACGGGCAGTGACAGTCTGCGCGGGATGGACAACAACGATACGCTTTATGGCGAGGCGGGGGCGGATACCCTGCGGGGTGGCAACAACGAAGACGAGCTCTACGGCGGGGACGGCAACGACTCGATGACCGGGGATTCGGGGTATGATACGCTGAATGGTGGCGCTGGTAACGATCAGCTGGATGGCGGCGCACAAAACGATACCCTCTACGGCGGCTCCGGTGATGACCGGCTGTGGGGGCGCGATGGCAACGACGTGCTGCTCGGCGATACCGGGCGCGACACCCTCTACGGCGGCACCGGCGATGACAGCCTGCGCGGGCTGGACAACAATGATACCCTGTGGGGCGAGGCGGGTGCGGATACCCTGCGGGGTGGCAACAACGAAGACGAGCTCTACGGCGGGGACGGCAACGACTCGATGACCGGGGATTCCGGGTATGACACGTTGAATGGCGGTGCAGGGGGCGACTCGCTTCACGGCGGCACGCAGGCGGATGAATTTCACTTTGCAGGTGGCTTTGGCAACGACACAATCGTTGATTTCGACGTGGCGAACACGAGCGAGTATATTGACCTGTCCGGCGTCGGGGCGATCATCAGCTTCACAGACCTGCAGGTCAGCCACATGACGCAAAGCGGCAGCCATACCATTATCAATGACGGAAACGGCAACACGATCACCTTGGAGAATGTCAGCCTGACCAGCCTGACCGCCGGTGATTTCATATTCGTTTAGCGTTCAGGATGACGCTTAAGAATTGCAGCCGGTCAGCATGGTTGCTGCGATCAGTGGCATCCCGCGCCCTATCCTAGGGGTAGAAAGACTTGTATCGACCCAGCGGAATCTGCTCAGGTTAAGCTGCTAATTTGAATGCTTCATTTGGTGTCCGCATGGCAGCCCAACTGTTGCAAAGAATTGAGCCAAGAAGAACATATGCAAGATGCGCGCGGGTGTATGACACCGCACCTTCTTGGCAAGGGAGACGCTGCGCACCCCCGTTGCATCCCGTCTGTCTGTTTCGTTGTATTAGACATAGACAGTTGATGGCGAATCCCTGTTACATCCTGGGACGCTGATCCTGTTGGGGGCTGGGCCGCCATTACCTTTGACACATAACCTGAACATTAGCTTGGGCTGCCTGGCAAGCCCTTACGGCGCCGAAAGGCTGGATTGGCCAATTCGCACCAATACTTGTGCCAGCAGCTTTTGCCGCTCAGCAGGCAAAAGACGCCGCTCTTCATCAGAACCGGCAACCACACCATCCCCATCAAACAACCGCACACGGATGTACTGGCTGATCGGCTTTTCCTGCGCAGCCTTTTCCAGCCGCGCTCGTTCTTCCTGCGTCAGGCGCACGGAAACAGGCCGCATCTTACGTTATGCTGGAAAAGGGGTTCACGGCAGAAGCTCGGAAAGCCCCCTCATAGTGCGTTCATTTGGACTCGTTGGTGACACTGTGTTTAGGCGGCTTCCGCGACTTTATCCTAACCTATTGAAAGAATAAGGCAATTAATATGGGTTAAGGTCGGGTCATATTTCAGAGTTTCTTGACGAACTCGCCCGCTGGGAAGACGTGCTCAAGGATACCGGTATGGGAATGAAGCCGCCATCGCCCTTATGGCGGTCCCCCCTATTTTCCTTACCTAGACTAATGCTCGGATCCGGCTGCTACTATCTTTGCGACGCCAAAGGCTGTGCTGACTACCGTAAATCTATCCGCCGCGACGTGATCGAAGGTGAGTTCGAAGACCTGCTCCAGGATTTGCGTCCTTCCGCCAATTTATTCTCAATGGCGTTCGAGATATCTCGCGACCTGTGGACAGCGAAAGAGGAAGCTGTGGACCAAGATCGTGCTTCCATCGCACGGCAACTGAAGCAAACGGATCGGAAATTTCAGCAGTTAATTGAAGGCTCAATTAGCATTGATTATGCGTGCCAACCTGTAATAGAACACACCATGAACAAAATTATGGGGTGCGGCACATGGATCATCAGGCTTTTCTGGTGTGGCTCAACGAGATCGACGACCTTTCATCGAAACAACGGGCTGAAACCGGACGGCTCGTTGCCGGGGTTTCGTCGCTGGAAAGCGTGATCGATCTCCCTGAGGCGAATGTTCGCGAGGGGCGTATCTGTCCGCACTGTGCTTCGGGCGGTGCGATCATCAGGGGCCATGCAAGTGGCCTGACGAGGTTCTTTTGCAAAGGCTGTCGCAAAACCTTCAACGCGCTGACCGGGACGCCGCTTGCCCGCTTGCGCCACAGGGACAGATGGGCAGGGTTCGCAGCTTCCCTGCGCGACGGCGAAACGGTAAAGGCGTCCGACGGGCGTTGTATGGTGGCCGACACCACAGCTTTTCGTTGGCGTCATCGCTTTCCCGAGGCCGTAACGGTCGGTGCGGTCAGGCTGTGCGGAATCGTCGAAGCCGACGGGACGTTCTTTCCGCGCAGCCGGAAAGGGGACCGTAATCTCTCTCGAAAAGCCCGCAAACGCGGGGGAAAGGCCTCAAAACGCGGATTGTCGAAGGAGCAGGTTCCGGTCCTCGTTGCGGTCGACCGATCAGGCACCGCCATCAGTGCTGTCTTGCCTGCGGTGACAGCCGAACATCTCAAAACGGTTCTGCAGCCACGTCTTGATGGGGACGCTCTCCCGGTGACCGATGGCTGCACCGGGTACCCGCCCTGCGCCGCAGAAACGGGCGTCAGCCATGAAAGTCTCGACCGGACCGCCGGAGAACGTGTCCGTGGTGAATTGCACATTCAAACCGTGAACAGTCGGCATGAGCGGTTAAAGACCTTTCCGCGCCGCCATCGGGGTATCGCGACCAAATACCTGGACAGCTGCCTTCGGTGGTTCCACCTTGCCGTCCTTCCGAGCCACCAAACGCCGCGCGCGATACTTGCCGCCGCCGCAGGCATCCTGCCTGTAACACGCCACGCATAATCAATGCTAATTGAGCCTAATTGAAAGGCCGGTGGGCACGGAGAATCCAGCACCGGCGTCCGCATACAAAGAACGGTTCAAGAAGATTGAGGAACAAAAGGTCTTTCTCAAGAAAAAACTGGCCGAAACCGGCCAACCACACGTCCCCTTCCGAGAAGTTTATCGAACCGCTTTCGAATTTCTCGCAAACCCTTGGAATCTTTGGCAGCCTGATCGATTTGAAGACAAGCGTTCGGTGCTCAAACTGGTCTTTGTTGACCGTTTGGCCTATGTCCGTAATCAGGACTATCGAACTGCAAAAAGTACCTTACCCTTCAGGGCCTTAGGCGTTTTTGCGATGGTGATTCTGAAATGGCGATCCCTGAAGGACTCGAACCCTCAACCTGCTGATTAGAAGTCAGATGCTCTATCCAGTTGAGCTAAGGGACCGCTGAGGTCAGCTTTACCCGCGTGTATCGGCAGGATCAATGGCCTTGCCTATGACAATGGAAAGGGGTTATCGTCATAACTCACATGTGCCAGATACAGCCCCTGAGGTGGGCAAACTGGCCCACAGGCGGCGCGGTCGCGCGCCTCAAGCGCGGTTTTCACATCCTCAGGCGTTCGGCTGCCGGCCCCCACGCCCTCTAACGTGCCCACGATGCTGCGCACCTGATTGTGCAGGAACGAGCGCGCATTCAGGCGAAACTCAATCTCTGGGCCCGAGGGTCCCTTGACCACGTCCATCTCCAGCCCGTTTAGTGTTTTGACCGGGCTGGCGGCTTGACAGATGGTCGAGCGGAACGTAGTGAAATCATACTGACCGATCAGGTGCTTGGCACCTTCGCGCATGGCGTCGATATCCAATGGGCGGGCCACCTGCCAGACCAGCCCTTTGTCATGCGTGGCTGGCGCACGGCGCATCAGCAGGCGAAACAGATAATGCCGTTGAGTGGCTGAGAACCTTGCATGCCAGTCATCTGCCACCTGCGCACAGTCCAGAATGGCCACCGGGGCGGGCTTGAGATGGTAATTCAACGCCTCGGACAAACGGAACGGCGTCCAGTCCCGTGCCATATCGCAATGGGCCACCTGTCTGCGGGCATGCACCCCCGCATCGGTACGGCCCGCCGCGGCAATCCTGTGCTCACCCGGTTCCAGCTTGGCCAAAGCGGCCTCAATCGCGCCCTGCACTGAGGGGTGCTCGACCTGGCGTTGCCAGCCGACAAAGGGCGCGCCGTGATATTCGATTTTGAGGGCATATCTGGGCATGGGCAGGGGGATAGCGCGGGGCGGGCAGGGGAACAATCCCCCAATCCTCCCCTCTGGCAAGTTGAAGGGCTGGTGTCTATCTTGGACCCGTACAGGCGCAAGGGGCACGCATTGGTCATTTCCACCATAGCTGACGGGATCACACGCAGGATTGAAAACCTCGGCGACACCGTGTCTGAGACGTTTTTTGAACCGGTCATCCGGCTGGGCGTGACGGGTCTTGCGCGGTCGGGCAAGACCGTGTTCATCACCTCGCTTGTGGCCAATCTGATGGATCGCGGGCGGATGCCGGGCCTTGTGGCGGCCAGTGACGGGCGCATCGCGGCGGCATTTTTGCAACCCCAGCCAGATGACACCGTGCCGCGTTTTGATTTTGAAAGCCATCTGGGCGATCTGACCGCGGCCGATCCGGTATGGCCTGACAGCACCCGCGCGGTGTCGGAACTGCGTCTGTCGCTGCGGGTGCGCCCGTCGGGTTTGCTGTCTGGCTTGCAGGGGCCGCGCACGGTGCATCTGGATATTGTTGATTATCCGGGCGAATGGCTGTTGGACCTGGCGCTTTTGGACAAGAGCTATGAAAACTGGTCAGCCGAAGTCCTGGCCCCGATCGACATGCGTAGCGAGGCCGTCGATTACCTGACCCAGGCCAATGCGACCAAGGCCGACACGCGGCTGGATGAACCCGTCGCACAGGCTTTGGCCAAAGGCTTCACCGCCTATCTGAATGCAGCGCGCGAGGCCGGGTTTTATGACTGCACGCCGGGGCGCTTCCTTCTACCCGGTGATCTGGCAGGATCGCCCGTGCTGACCTTCGCGCCCTTGCCCAAACCCGCCACCACCCCGCGCCGCAGCTTGTGGCGGGAAATGGAGCGACGGTTCGAGGCCTATAAGGCGCAGGTGGTCAGACCTTTCTTTCGCGACCATTTCGCACGGATTGATCGTCAGGTCGTACTGGTCGATGCGCTTGGCGCGATCCATAAGGGTCCACAAGCGGTCGAGGATATGCGCCGCGCCATGGCCGATATTCTGGGCGCCTTCCGCCCCGGCAAAAACGCTTTTCTGGCCCGGCTGTTGCGTGGGCGGCGAGTGGAAAAAATCCTGTTTGCCGCCACCAAGGCCGATCATCTGCATCACACCCAACATGACAAGCTGGCCGCGATCATGCAGGCCCTGACCCGCGAAGCGCGCGACCGGGCCGATTTCGCCGGGGCCGACACGCAGGCCATGGCCATCGCCGCCCTGCGGGCCACGGTGGAGGAAACGATTGACCATGACGGCAGCCCGCTGGATTGCGTGCGCGGGCGGTTGCTGGACACGGGTAAACAGGCCGCGTTTTATCCCGGGGCCTTGCCGGATGATCCCAATCGCCTCTTGAACCCCGCCCGCGAAGGGGACGAGACATGGCTGGGCGCGGACTATCAGGTGATGTCGTTTGCGCCTGCAGCCCTGACCCTGAAACCGGGGGATGGCCCGCCGCATATCCGGCTGGACCGTGCCGCGCAGTTCCTGATCGGAGACAGGTTATGACGCCCCAGCGCGCAAAGTTGCACCATACGCCGCGCCTGCTAGGCATTCTCTGGGCGTTTACCAGGGCGACCCCGTGGTTGCCCGTGCTGAGATCCCGCTGGATTGATGCCAATTTGATGGGGCGGATCATCCGGCGGGGCTGGGTCCGTCATGTGGGCGATGCCAAAGGCCCGGCTGGCTTTATCGCGCGCGACGGTGAGGTGATCCATGCGCTTTATGGCGCCCAAGGTTTTGACGAACTGCTGTGCAGTCACGGTCTGGGTAATGACGAAAACCTGCCGGACATCCTGATGGTCTGGCAGGCGGGCGACCAAACACAGGAAAGGTGCGCAGCATGAGCAAAGGCCCGGTTCTGATCAATCTGGAGGATGCCCCCAACGGGCCGTCCCCTGCCGAGGTGCCCCCGGTGCCTGAGACCGAACTGACCCCACCGCCCGAGGGACGCGCTATGCAGACCGTGGCCACGCTGGCTGCGCGCCGTCCGTCGCGTCTGTCACGCTGGTTCTGGGGCTTGCTGGTGGCGATCCTCGGCGCCGTGATCTCGGTCGCGGCATGGGATTTCGTGACCGGGCTGATCGCGCGGATGCCGCTGCTGGGCTACGGCGTGATGATTTTGATCGCGGTGTTTTTGCTGGTCTGCCTTGTGGCGGCCCTGCGGGAACTGGCCGCGTTTTCACGCCTGTCGCGGATGGACCGGCTGCATCGCGGGGCCGAGGTAGCGCTTGCGGAAAACGATCTTGCCAAGGCGAAACAGGTGACCGGCGATCTCACCCGGCTTTACGCGAGGCGTGAAGACACGCGTTGGGGCCGGGACCGCCTGACGGAATATGGCAAAGAGCAATTTGATGCCGCGTCCCTTTTTGGTCTGGCCGAGACCGAAGTTCTGGCCCCGCTGGACAAGGCCGCCATGCGCGAGGTTGAGGCAGCGGCCCGGCAGGTGGCTACCGTGACGGCGATTGTCCCGCTGGCGATGGCCGATGTGGTGGCTGCTCTGACCAGCAATCTGCGGATGATCCGACGCGTGGCCGAGATTTATGGCGGACGATCCGGCACATTAGGCAGTTGGCGGCTGGCCCGCGCGGTGATGACCCATCTGGTGGCCACGGGCGCTGTGGCGGTGGGCGATGATTTGATCAGCTCGGTCGCGGGAGGTAGCGTGCTGTCCAAAATCTCGCGCCGCTTTGGCGAGGGGATCGTGAACGGCGCGCTGACCGCAAGGGTGGGCGTGGCGGCGATGGAGGTCTGCCGCCCATTGCCCTTCACAACCCAAAAGCGCCCGTCCGTCACCGGGCTGGTGAAACGGGCGCTTGCTGGTTTGTTTGGACAAAGCTGAGTTAGCTGGGCAGCAGCACCTTGTCGATCACGTGGATCACGCCATTGGTGGCAATGATATCCGCAGCGGTCACATTGGCGTCGTTCACGCGCACAGTGGCGGCGTATTTACCGCCGGTGCCGTCAACCCGAACGGTCTGGCCATTGACTGTCGCCACATCCAGACGCTGACCCAGCACCTGATCCGAGGTGATGCTGCCCGGTACAACGTGATAGAGCAGGATCGAGCGCAGCGTATCGACGTTCTCGGGCTGCAGCAGGCTGTCCACGGTGCCAGCGGGCAGCGCATCAAAGGCCGCATTGGTGGGGGCAAAGACAGTGAACGGGCCATCGCCGCGCAGCGTGTCCACAAGACCCGCAGCGCCAAGAGCGGCAACAAGCGTGGAGAAATCAGGATTGCCAGCAGCAATGTCGACAATGTCATTGCCTTTGGGCTGGCTGGCGCAGGCACCAAGTGTGCCCAGAAGGCCCGTGGCAGCAACCGATTTGAGCAGAGTACGGCGTTTCATGTGAATGTCCTCATTCTTGATTTGATTTTTTTAAACTCATCAGACGGCAACTTGTTCTTACTCACGCACTACGTGTTTTGGGCGAAAGTGGATCAATTGCTTGATGGTTTCATCGTCAAACCAGCGGCAAATCGCCGGGACCGGACAGGTATCGGCAAGTTATCGCAGCTTTGGAACGCCACCGGGCAGTGTCTCGCGCTCCACGACGCCCGCCCGCAGGCTGCGCCCGATGCGATGGGCAAGGGCTGACCAGGCGGTGGCTTGCTGTTCACTCAACTCGCTGCGCAGCACCGCGTCAAACAGATCAAGCCAGGTCGAGAACATCCCCGGTTTGACATTCCCGGCCCCTACATGCGCGGCCATCGGGCTGCCGTCATAGCTGCGCTCGTGCAGGATGGTGTTGGCCCAGAAACAGGTCACCTTTGCCTCATGGGCGGGCCAATCCTCGATGTGTACGGCAAAAACCGGCCCAAGACCCGGATGGGTGCGAATGGCGGCGTAAAACATCGTCACGACCTGCGCGATCTGGTCGCGCGTGATGTCAAAACGAGGTGGCAGGGCTGTGCTCATGCGGATGTTTTGCCGGGGCCGGGGGATGATTGCAATGGGCGGCGAGGCCGCAGGGTGACATTGCGTTCTGACACCCTAAATCAAGGGGAAGGAAATCGACGGGAGAGCGACCATGGAACGTCTGGCGGGTGATCTCAGACAAATGCCGCGCACACCGCTGCACGAAAGCCATGTGGCGGCGCTGCGCGAGGTGGGCGAAGAAGTCAGCTATCAAAAGGGCCAGATCGTTGCTGAAATGGGCACGCCCATGACCTATTTCGATTACGTTATCGAGGGCGAGATCGAAGTGCTGGATGCCATCACCAGAGAGGCCTATCTGCCGCACTCGTTAGGGCCGACGCAGTTCATGGGTGATATTTCGTTCCTGAACGGTGGTAATTTCGCCCTGCCGTTACGGGCGGCGCGTGACACAACACTGCTGCGTGTGCCGCGTGATGTGATGTTGGGGCTGATGTCGCAAATCCCCGAGATGAGCGATATCATCATTACCGTGTTTTCTGCCCGCCGTCGCCGCCAGATCGAAGATCAGGACAGTGCCATTCTGCTGATCGGTGCTGACCAGGACCGCAACATCCGGCGCATCGCCTCGTTTGCGGCGCGCAATCGTATCCCGTTCCGCTCGCTTGATATTGGCAGTGAAGAGGCGAAGGACGAGGCCAATGCCTGCGCTATTGCTCTGGGCCGTCCGACCGTGGTGATCGGCAAGGACCGTGTATTGCAAGATCCCACCCCTGCCAAACTGGCCGAGCATTTGGGCATGGGGCTTGATCCCTGCCATGACGAAGTGGTCGATGTACTGATTGTCGGTGGTGGCCCGGCGGGTGTAGCTGCAGCGGTCTATGCCGGGGCAGAGGGGCTGTCAGCGCTAGTAATCGAGGATATCGCCGTGGGCGGGCAGGCGGGCACGTCCAGCCGGATCGAGAATTACATGGGCTTTCCAATCGGCATTTCCGGCGGCGATCTGGTGGGGCGCGGCGAGGTGCAGGCAATGAAATTCGGCACCCGCTTTGCCATGCTCCTGCGCGCCACGGGGATCGCGCGGCGCGACGGGTTGTTTTGCGTCACAATGGACAACGTCCTATGGGCGGAATGATCGGCTGATTTGGCATCAGGTTATTGTCGCATCGAGATGTCTCGACACGTTTGAAGCATGTCTCAGTTTGGCGTTTTGGTCAACGAACTGTCTCTCCCATAACAAACACAGAGTACGCTTTTGCGGCTCTCACCGTCCTTAAGACGAGCTCTTTGGGTCGTTGAGCAGAAGGCCTGAACATTATCTACGAGGTCAAAAACCGCCTCCACGGCCTTACAGAGAAAGGTCCCGCTGCTGTCGATCACCCCTCAAAAAAGGGACGATATGGCTCGCCGTGTTTGATGATCCCATGAACGGTTCGGGCCATCTTTGCGGCGATTGCGGTATACGCCTTACGGCGCAAATGGGTGTTGTGACGGTCCTTGGCGATGTAACGCTCGAACTTGTCACGAAAGCTGTTGGCGCGCTGCAAGATGGCGACCTGACCGGCCATCCAGAGGGTACGGCGCAGGCGGGCGCTGCCGTATTTTGACAGCTTGGTTTGGCTGCGGAAAGCGCCGGATTGGATTGTGGCGAGGTCCATGCCGCAGAACTTCAGGAACTGCCGGTGATGCCCGAAGCGGCGTAAATCACCTGCTTCGGCTAAGATGGTCAAAGCGTTGATGGGACCGATCCCGGGGATCGAGGTAAGTAATTGATAGTCGGGATGATCTTTGAGGAGTGCGACGGCACGATCTTCAATCTCGTTGCGTTGTGCGATCAGGCTTCGGCCTTCGCCAAGGATCAGGCGGAACATCCTGATCGCATCGGATTCTGGGGCAACGGGCAGCCCCACAGATGTCTTTGCGGTCTCGTAAATATCTGCAGGTAAACGCTCTTTTGCGACCCTGCGGCCAACGACGGCCCAAGCGTCTGCGATGAATGCGTCCTTGCTCATGGCCGAGATAAAATGGGGTGACGGATAACATTCCAGAAAGGCAAAGAACCAGTCGCTGCGCGAGCTGCGGTGAAAGCGGTCAGCTTCAGGGAAGTATAAGGGCAGATAATGCGTCAGCACCCGGTGCCGGAGCTCGGTCTTCGACTTGGAAACGATATCGTGGGTTTTGGACAACTCCTGAATGTCATTGGTGCCACGCAGGAGGGGATCGTGGTAAAACCGCTCGTTTCTGATCTCCATCATGTGCAGGATGACCCGGGCGTCTTTTGGGTCGTTCTTGTCCCAGCTGTTGTTGAGAGCTTCTCTGGTCCGCGCCAGGGCCACCGACGACACCAGCTTCATCTCAAAACCTGCTGTTGCCAGATGATAAGCTAAGGCACGGTGGTAATTACCGGTGGCTTCAAATGCCACGCGGACAGGACGGCCGTATTCTGACAGACTTACGATCAACCGGTTGAAATCGGCCAGTTGGTTCAGAACAGTCAGTCGGCGGCGGCGCTTCTTGCCAGGAACGGCAACCAGGACTTCATGGCGTGCTTTAGAGATATCAATAGCCACCAAGACAGGCTCGGATTGTGCAATACTCGGATTGTGCAATAGTCGTGTCGGTCATAGTCGGTCTCCTTTGCGGTGTGGTTTGTTGCAAAACCACTGTAGGGACCTGAGGTACGGCTATGACCACCCGCTGCGCTATTTGGGGCTGCGCAGGCGGTCATAGCCTCTCAATCAGCATCATTCCGAAGGTGTTATGGCTCGCAGTACATCGGCCACGACTTCCAGAACGGGATTGCCTGGCCGGGCGCGAAATCCTCGCCGTCCCTTGTCCGCGCTCCCGAAGGCAACGGCCGCGCCGAGCGATTCATTCGAACCCTGAAGGAAAACCCGCTCCGGGTCAGAACTTTCGACACCATCGAGGAACTCCAGGCCGCCCTGCAAAAGCTCAAGGAGGACTACAACGAAGAATGGCCGATCCAGCGGCACGGACACCGTTCGCCAAACCAGTTCAGATGTGACGCAATGGACAAAATCCAAGCCGCCGCATAAGCTTCACGAGTGTCTCAATAACCCTAGGGCGCTACACCCTGTCTCAGACATGAAGTCGAAACCAACATCGCGGTGGAATCGCTCTAAATAGCTCGTATACTTCTGCGCTTCATCTGGTCCGAATTTGGTTTGAAAAAAACGTATGTCAGAGCCGGTATACGAATACCACTGCCTTAACTGTTTGAGAGCTGCTCTCGCGTTCGGCAGGCGAACAGCCTTCGGGTCAACCTTAGCAAGCCAGTATGCGCCTGTGTCATTTGCCGGTAGCGTGTCGTAGAGTTTTTCCAACTCTTGCAGCCCGTCCGGTACCAAGATGAATAACATGCCGCCGGGCGATACATACTCGGTATATGGGATGGCCGCATCGCACCCCGCGCGCCGTCTGTATTCTTCAATGTTCCAGTTTCGCCAATGATCTAGCCCACGCGTCAGGCGGGTGGTCTCCTCAAGCAGTTGTTCAGCGGTTTGGTGTGTTGGCATCAGTTCCGAGTGCTTTTGTCGTAGTGCTGCCAGAGGCGGTAGGCCGGGAATGTCCAACCGAACCAAACAAACAAATTCAGCAAAACACCTGCTCTTTCTGTGCTTGGAAAATCCGCGCCTCCAAACAAAAGACAAGCCAAGGCAATTATCCAAAGGCAGAACTCAATCCAGAACTTTTTCAAAGGGTGCTTCTGGCGCCACTCTTCTCTTTTCTGTTCGGGAGATTTCCCGATGTGGTGGATAGGATCAATTGGTTCGTGCTTCTTGTATCGCTCCGAGTCGTCTCTCAAATGTTGCTTTTCTCCATTCTGTTTGGTGCTCTGAGCATGAAGACAGAGCCACGATACTGAAGGAGGGGTGAAACCCCGTCCGACAGCATAGGATTCACATGGGGCGCAACTCACTGAATTACAAATCCATCAACAACCGACGCGGATCTTCCAATGCATCCTTCACCCGAACGAGGAACGTCACCGCCCCTTTGCCATCCACAATCCGGTGGTCATAGCTTAGCGCCAGATACATCATCGGGCGGGCTACGATTTCACCGTTCACTACCATTGGGCGTTGCTGGATTTTGTGCATGCCCAGGATACCCGATTGCGGCGGGTTCAGGATGGGCGAGGACATCAGCGAGCCATAGACGCCGCCGTTGGAGATCGTGAACGTCCCGCCCCGCATTTCTGCCATCGACAGTTTGCCATCCCGTGCGCGTGCGCCTTTTTCGGCGATGGCTTTCTCGATGGCGGCAAAGCTCATCTGATCGGTGTCGCGGGTCACGGGCACAACGAGGCCGGTGGGCGTGCCGGCTGCGATGCCCATATGTACGAAGTTCTTATAGACGATGTCGGTGCCATCAATCTCGGCATTCACTTCGGGCACTTCTTTCAGGGCATGCACGCAGGCCTTGGTGAAGAACGACATGAAGCCCAGTTTGACGCCGTGTTTCTTGAGGAACTCGTCTTTGTATTCGCTGCGCAGGGCCATCACCTCGGTCATGTCGACCTCGTTATAGGTGGTCAGCATGGCGGCGGTGTTCTGACTGTCTTTCAGACGGCGCGCGATGGTCTGGCGCAGGCGGGTCATTTTCACCCGTTCCTCGCGGCTGGCATCATCTGCAGACACCGGCGCGCGCGGGGTTTGCGCAGGGGCTGCCGCAGGGGCTGGCACGCTAGGAGCGGCAGCGGCCTTGGCCACGTCGTCTTTCATGATGCGCCCGTCGCGGCCCGATCCGGTGACCTGATCGGCAGAGATACCCGCCTCGGCCATCGCCTTTTTGGCGGAGGGAGCATCCTCAACATCCTTGCCGGTTGCCGCTGCTGCGGGCGCAACCGCAGGGGCCGAGACGACCGGGGCAGCTGCGCCGCCGGAGGAGGACATGATGGCCAGTTTGCCACCGGCCTGCACGGTTTTGCCCTCTTTAAACAGGATCTCTGTGATCGTGCCCGAGGCAGGTGCGGGAACTTCGACCGAAACCTTGTCGGTCTCCAATTCACATAGCGTTTCATCCGCCGACACGCTTTCGCCCACGGCTTTGAACCAGGTCGACACGGTTGCCTCGGTGACGCTTTCGCCCAGGGTGGGCACCATGACATCGACACTGTCACCGCCACCTGATGGGGCGGCTGTGGGTGCTTCGGCAGGGACATCCGCAGGAGCGGGGGCCGCAGCGCCTGCGCCTTCGGCAATCGTGGCCAGCAGGGCATCGACGCCCACGGTTTCGCCTTCCTGCGCGACAATCTCGCCCAGGGTACCCGCAGTGGGGGCGGGCACTTCGACGGTGACCTTGTCGGTCTCCAGCTCGCAGAGCATTTCATCGGCAGCGACGGGATCGCCGGGTTTTTTGAACCAGGTGGCGACAGTGGCTTCGGTAACGGATTCACCCAGAGTTGGAACGCGGACTTCAATGCTCATGGGTTATTTCCCTTCCATGGTCAGCGCGGCATCCACCAGCGCGGCTTGTTGTGCTTTGTGTTGGCTGGCCAGGCCCGTGGCGGGCGACGCGGCAGCGGAGCGGCCTGCATAGACAGGCCGTGTGTGTTTGGCTTTGATACGTTCCAGCACCCATTCGATATTGGGCTCAATAAACGACCATGCGCCCTGGTTCTTGGGCTCTTCCTGACACCAGACCATTTCAGCGCCTTTAAAGCGGCTGAGTTCCTTGACCATGGCCATGGCGGGGAAGGGATAGAACTGTTCGACGCGCATCAGGTAGACATCGTCCAGACCGCGCGCATCGCGTTCTTCCAGCAGATCATAATAGACTTTGCCGACGCACATCACCACGCGCTTGATCTGTTTGTCTGCCTTCAGCTTCAGATCGGAATTGCCGTATTGCGCATCATCCCACAGCACCCGGTGGAAGGAGGACCCGGTGGTGAAATCCTCGGCCTTCGAGACGCACATCTTGTGACGCAGTAATGATTTCGGCGTCATCAGGATCAGCGGTTTGCGGAAGGTGCGGTGCAATTGCCGGCGCAGGATGTGGAAGTAATTGGCCGGGGTCGAGCAGTTGGCCACGATCCAGTTGTCCTGCCCGCACATGGTCAGGAAGCGTTCCAAACGGGCGCTGGAGTGTTCCGGCCCTTGGCCCTCATAGCCATGCGGCAGCAGGCAGACAAGGCCCGACATGCGCAGCCATTTGCTTTCGCCCGAGCTGATGAACTGATCAAACATGATCTGCGCGCCATTGGCGAAATCGCCAAACTGCGCCTCCCACAGGGTCAGGGCGTTGGGTTCAGCCAGCGTGTAGCCATATTCAAAGCCCAGAACAGCGTATTCCGAGAGCATCGAGTCGATGACCTCGTATTGGGCCTGACCCGCGCGGATGTTGTTGAGCGGATAATAGCGTTCTTCGGTGTCCTGATTGATCAGGCCGGAGTGGCGCTGGCTGAATGTGCCGCGGGTGCAATCCTGCCCTGAAAGGCGGACTGGGTAGCCCTCCAGCTGCAGGCTGCCAAAGGCCATCGACTCGGCGGTAGACCAGTCGAACCCTTCACCGGTTTCAAACATCTTGCCCTTGGTTTCCAGTAGCCGTCCGACGGTTTTATGCAGCGGAAAACCCTCGGGGGCCGTGCTGAGGGCGCGGCCAATATCGGCCATGGTTTCAGGTTTGATGGCGGTTTCGCCGCGCTGATAATCCTCGTCCTTGCGGTCCAGATGTGACCACTTGCCATCCAGCCAGTCGGCCTTGTTGGGGCGGTAATCCTTGCCGGCCTCAAACTCATCTGCCAGATAGGCCTGAAATGAGGTTTTGAGGTCTTCAATCTCGCCCTCGGGGATCAACCCGTCCTTGACCAGACGTTCTGTATACAGCGCCAATGTGGTCTTCTGACGTTTGATTTTCTTATACATGATGGGGTTTGTGAACATCGGTTCATCCCCCTCGTTATGGCCAAAGCGGCGATAACAGATGATGTCGATCACCACGTCCTTGTGGAATTTCTGACGGAATTCCGTGGCCACTTTGGCGGCATGTACCACCGCCTCAGGGTCGTCGCCGTTGACGTGGAAAATCGGTGCTTCCACCATCAGCGCAATGTCAGTTGGGTAAGGACTGGAACGGCTGAAATGCGGCGCCGTGGTAAAGCCGATCTGGTTATTGACCACGATGTGCATGGTGCCGCCGGTCTTGTGACCTTTGAGGCCTGACAGACCAAAGCATTCGGCCACAACGCCTTGCCCGGCAAAAGCCGCATCGCCATGCAGCAGAATGGGCAGTACCTTGACACGTTCTTCATCGTTCAGTTGGTCCTGCTTGGCGCGAACCTTGCCTATAACAACCGGATTCACGGCTTCGAGGTGGCTTGGATTGGCGGTCAACGACAGGTGCACCGCGTTGTCATCAAACGTGCGGTCCGATGATGCCCCAAGGTGATATTTCACATCGCCCGAGCCATCCACATCCTCAGGCTTGAAACTGCCGCCCTGAAATTCATTGAAAATGGCGCGATAGGGCTTGGCCATCACATTGGCCAACACTGAAAGGCGCCCCCGGTGGGGCATGCCGATGATGATATCCTGCACGCCCAGTTGACCACCGCGTTTGATCACCTGCTCCATTGCCGGGATCAGGCTTTCGCCGCCATCCAGGCCAAAGCGTTTGGTGCCCATGTATTTGACATGCAGGTATTTCTCGAAGCCCTCGGCCTCGACCATTTTTTTCAGGATCGCTTTGCGCCCTTCGCGGGTAAAGCGGACTTCCTTGTCAAACCCCTCGATACGTTCCTTCAGCCAGGTGGCCTGTTCGGGGTCTGAAATATGCATGTATTGCAGCGCGAAGGTGCCGCAATAGGTCCGTCGCACAATCGACAGGATTTCCCGGATCGAAGCGATCTGTAGCCCAAGCACGTTGTCGATAAAGATCGGACGGTCCATGTCGGCCTCGGTAAAGCCGTAGGATTTCGGGTCCAGCTCGGGACGGTGGGGCATTTCGCGCAGACCCAGCGGATCAAGATCAGCGGCCAGATGTCCCCGGATGCGGTAGGCCCGGATCAGCATCAGCGCACGCACAGAATCCAGCACGGCGCGTTTGATCGCTTCGTCGTTCACCTCGGCTCCGGCGGCGGCGGCCTTGGCCTTGATTTTGCTGCCTGCCTCGCGGGCGTCGGCCTCGGGCGGGTATTCCCCGGTTAGGGCATTGGTCAGGTCATCACTGGGCATCGGCGGCCAGTCGCCCCGCGCCCAGGACGGGCCAGCTGCCTCGCGTTTCACCTCAACTTCGCCGTCGCCAAGCTGGGCAAAGAAGCTTTGCCAGGCCTCGTCTACGGCGTTCGGATCATTCGCGTAGCGTGCATAAAGTTGTTCCAGATATTCCGCGTTGTGCCCTTGCATAAAGGACGAGGCGTGGAACTGGTCGTTGGGGGATTGGTCGGTCATGGGTTCACCTCTGTTGGGTTTGGACCGTAGTCATTGGAGCCGTTTTGGCCCTTGCGTGCCAGCCAGACAATGACTGTCACGATAGATGCTGCCGCAGCCAACCAAGCTGCCAAGAATATCGGAACATTTCCGATCATTGTGATTGTTTGGGGGAGTTCAATTCCGTCGGGGAGTCGCGAGTTATCGAGCGTAACCTCCATTGAGGTTGCATAAACGATTACATAAGATCCCAATAGTATCGGCGCGGGTAACAAGAGCCACCAACCTGATCTTCCACGGTCCTGGAGGCGCCGCCAGCCCGCTGCGAGCAATGGCAGAGCGACGACGACAAGAAACGCCGTCCCGATCCAACCTCCATCGTATTGGCGAAGCGTCACTAATTCCTGGACCTGGTTTCCGGATGCGTCGATCGCGACCTCAAGTTTTTGAACGACAGTGGGGCCAAACAGGAGGCTGTTCAGCACAGTAGCAACGACCAGGCCTAGAAAAATGAACACAACAAATTTCCAGAACTCTACACGCGACGCCCTGCCATTGAACGTCACATACTTCCGAAAACAGGTCCTTGTCGCTTCAGCGAGTTGCATCACGCACCTCCCGCTCGGCAGAGTTGCCCGGTGGCCCCGGATTCATCTGCGAAGACCGGCGCATTACGCTGACCTTCGGGTTGGGCGCCACCCATCAGGTAAATGCCCAACTGCTTGCTCATTATCCAATTGCCTTCATCATCGCCTCGCCCAAACCGGCAGGGGATTCTGACACCACGATGCCAGCGCTGCGCATGGCTTCGATCTTGTCTTCGGCGCCACCTTTGCCACCGGCGACGATGGCTCCGGCATGGCCCATGCGGCGGCCCGGAGGAGCGGTGCGCCCGGCGATGAACCCGGCAACGGGTTTGGAGCGGCCCTTCTTGGCCTCATCCTTGATGAATTGCGCGGCTTCTTCCTCAGCGGACCCACCGATTTCGCCGATCATGATGATCGATTGGGTTTCGTCATCGGCCAGGAACCACTCCAGCACGTCGATATGCTCGGTCCCCTTGATCGGGTCGCCGCCGATGCCGACGCAGGTGGATTGGCCAAGGCCCACATCTGAAGTCTGTTTGACCGCCTCATAGGTCAGCGTGCCCGAGCGTGAGACCACGCCACAGCTGCCGCGCTGGTGAATGTGGCCGGGCATGATGCCCATCTTGCAGGCATCGGGCGTGATGATGCCGGGGCAGTTGGGGCCGATCAGGGTGGAGGTGGACCCCTCAAGTGCGCGCTTGACACGCATCATGTCGAGCACCGGGATGCCTTCCGTGATGCACACGATCAGGGGCATTTCGGCGTCAATCGCCTCAAGGATCGAATCCGCTGCGAAGGGGGGCGGGACATAGATGACCGAGGCATTGGCCCCGCTTTCATGCATCGCCTCATGGACCGAGTTGTAAACCGGCAGATCCAGATGCGTCTGCCCGCCTTTGCCGGGGGTGACCCCGCCGACCATCTTGGTGCCATAGGCAATGGCCTGTTCAGTGTGGAATGTGCCCTGCGAGCCGGTGAGGCCCTGACAGATCACTTTGGTGTTTTCGTCTACGAGGACTGCCATTTAATTGGCTCCTTGTTCAGTTGTGGTGGTACGCCCGACACGTTGGCTTAACATTCAGGTCGAATGGTTACTGACGCGCTCTGCACGCCATTCTGTCTGCGAAGTTGCCCGTTCACATCGAAGGCTTGGGAACCCTTCAGCAAGTAGGTCTTGGAAATGTGCGAGCTAACAGGTCTGGACTTTTTCGTGAAACCCTTCCTGACGTAGGCGTCTGCAGTTTCATCGAGAAGTGTTTTCCCGTCGGCCCTGTGGGCATTGGAGATACTAACAGTGCAGGCATTGCGCTTGATGGACGCGGTGACGTGTAGTTTGCCGATCAGCAAGTTTGGCACCTTGACAGACTTTGACCAAAAGCGGCGCGATTTCTTAAAACCAAGACTCTGCAGTGACGAGAGATCCTGGCCGGTACTGCTGTAATCGGCGCAGGCTTCTGCCGCTTGACGAATGTATTGCAAGGCGGTTTCGTTGACGAATTTTCGCTCTGCGTGTGCCATGTTGGCGCCCAAACATAGAGCAAGCGCGGTGGCGACCGCTTTGGCGCTGAGTAAGTAAGGACATGTCTTAACCCTTCACCGCCGCCACGATCTTCTCGGCGCCGTCCTTGAGGTCGTCGTCGGCGATCACGTCAACGTCTGAGTTGTTGATGATCGCCTTGCCTTCTTCCACATTGGTGCCCTCAAGCCGGACAACCAGCGGCACTTTCAGGCCCACTTCCTTCACTGCGGCGACAACGCCCTCGGCGATCACGTCACAGCGCATGATGCCGCCAAAGATGTTTACCAGAATGCCTTTGACCTGTGGGTCCGAGGTGATGATCTTGAACGCCTCGGTCACCTTTTCCTTGGTGGCCCCGCCGCCGACATCAAGGAAGTTGGCCGGTTCCGAGCCGTAAAGCTTGATGATGTCCATCGTCGCCATGGCCAGACCCGCGCCGTTGACCATGCAGCCGATCTCACCATCCAGGGCGATATAGTTGAGGTCATACTTGGAGGCTTCCAGCTCTTTCGGGTCTTCCTCGGTGGTGTCGCGCAGCTCGGCGATGTCGCGGTGGCGATAGGTTGCGTTTCCGTCAAAGCCCATCTTGGCATCGAGGCATTTCAGATCGCCCGCATCGGTGGTGATCAGCGGGTTGATCTCAAGCATCTCCATGTCTTTTTCAATGAACATGTTGTAGAGCGTGCCCATCAACGCGACGCATTGTTTGACCTGCTTGCCTTCGAGCCCGAGGTTGAAGGCGATGCGGCGGCCGTGAAAGGCCTGATAGCCGGTGGCCGGATCAACGCTGAAGCTCAGGATCTTTTCCGGCGTAGAGTGCGCCACTTCCTCGATGTCCATGCCGCCCTCGGTCGAACAGACAAAGCTGACGCGGCTGGTTTGACGATCGACCAGAAGGGCCAGATACATCTCGTTCTCGATGCCCGCGCCATCCTCAATGTAAATACGGTTGACCTGTTTACCGACCGGGCCGGTTTGTTTGGTCACCAATGTGCGGCCCAGCATGCGCTTGGCTTCTTCGGCGGCTTCTTCGACCGATTTGGTCAGGCGCACACCGCCTGCCTCACCGGCACCGGGTTCCTTGAATGTGCCCTTGCCGCGGCCACCTGCATGGATCTGCGCCTTGACAACCCAGAGGGGGCCATCCAGCTCACCGGCGGCGGTCTTGGCTTCTTCGGCACGCATCACAACGCGTCCGTCCGAGACCGGCGCGCCGTAAGAGCGCAGAAGGGCCTTGGCCTGATACTCATGGATATTCATGGAACTGTCCCGTTTTGCTTCGATTTTGACCAGTTATACCCATAAGCCTTTAGGCAAAATAAACGGCTTTTTGCCATTTCGCGTCGATTTGAGGGGGTTTTATGTGTTTTGTGATCACACGATTAATAGCTGTGATCACAAAATGGAAGTGCTCTAGGAAATACTTGTTTTAAAATAGAATCAGGGCCGGAAGATCCGGCCCTGACGAATGTGAAAAAGCAGCGGGGATCAGGCGAGCGAGCCGTCGATCCCCTTACAGGCCTCAACCAGACCTTTAACCGCGTCGACGGATTTGTCGAACATGGCCTGCTCGTCTTTGTTCATCTTGATCTCGACCACGCGCTCGACACCGCCGGCACCGATCACCGTGGGCACGCCCACATAAAAGCCGTTCAGACCATAGGCACCGTCCACATGGGCGGCGCAGGGCAGCAGGCGTTTCTGGTCTTTCAGATAGGACTCGGCCATTTCAATCGCCGAAGTGGCAGGCGCATAGAAGGCCGATCCGGTTTTCAGCAGGCCAACGATCTCGGCGCCGCCATCACGGGTGCGTTGTACGATTGCGTCCAGTTTCTCTTGCGTGGTCCAGCCCATATCAACCAGATCGGGCAGGGGGATACCAGCCACGGTGGAGTAACGCGTCAGCGGTACCATCGTGTCGCCATGCCCGCCCAGAACAAAGGTAGTGACGTCGCGCATCGAGACATCGAATTCAAGGCTGAGGAAGTGACGGAAGCGCGCGCTGTCCAGCACACCGGCCATGCCGCAGACTTTTTCATGGGGCAGGCCCGAAAATTCGCGCAGGGCCCAGACCATCGCATCCAGCGGGTTGGTGATGCAGATCACGAAGGCATTCGGCGCATGATCGCGGATGCCTTCGCCTGCGGATTTCATCACCTTGAGGTTGATGCCCAGCAGGTCATCACGGCTCATCCCCGGTTTACGGGGCACACCAGCGGTGACGATGCAAACATCCGCACCGGCGATATCTGCGTAATCCTGAGTGCCGCTAAGCGCCGCGTCGAAGCCTTCGGACGGGCCGGATTCGGCAAGATCAAGGGCTTTGCCCTGGGGAACGCCGTCTGCGATGTCGAACATAACGACGTCGCCCAGCTCTTTGAGGACTGCAAGATGGGCAAGCGTGCCCCCGATTTGTCCCGCGCCGATCAGCGCGATCTTGGGTCTGGCCATGTGAGTGGTCTCCGATTGCTTTGGAAATTTGGGTCATGGCGTAGTGGCAAATGACGCAGGGTGCAAGGGTGCCGCGCTGCGGCATAATCGGAGCAGCAGGCTGTTGCGGCGCGGATGTTCGCGCTAAAGCAATAAGGAAAGAGGGGGTTAGGGCCGCATGCCGGGCGAAGGACAGTCGATAGCCATTTTTGCGCTGATGGCGCTGGCAGCGATGTTCGCGGGCATCTCTAAAGGTGGTTTCGGATCGGGCGCGGCCTTTGCCAGTGCTGCGATTCTGGCGCTGGTGATGCCGCCGGGGCAGGCCTTGGGCATCATGTTGCCGCTGTTGATGCTGATCGATCTGGCGACGCTGAAACCCTACTGGCGCAAATGGAGCTGGCCGGATGCGCGCCTGTTGGTGGCGGGCGCTTTGCCGGGTGTCGCGTTGGGTGCGTGGCTGTATCAGCAGGCGAATGGCGATCTGTTGCGGCTGCTGATCGGCGCGATTTCACTGGGCTTTGTGGCGTGGCAGATCAGTTTGCGCGCCGGGCTGCTGCCCATGCCCAAACGCCAGATGCCGATTTGGGGCGGGGCCTGTGCGGGCCTGGTCGCGGGGTTCACCAGCTTTGTCAGTCATGCGGGCGGACCACCTGCGGCGGTCTACTTGCTGTCGCGGGGTTTGGGGAAAACGCCGTTTCAGGCCACCACCGTGCTGGTGTTCTGGCTGGTCAACATCGCCAAGTTTATCCCCTACGCGATGCTGGGCATGTTCACGCTTGAGACCGTGAAGGCAAATTTGTTCCTGGCCCCCTTTGCGTTGTTGGCGCGTGGTTGGGGGTGAAGGCGCATCTCTTGGTGTCGGAACGCGTGTTTTTTGCAATCACATACGTCTTATTGAGCGTGACAGGGGCCAAGTTGATCTGGGACGCCCTGACATAAGCCAAGGCGCACCATGTCATCAGGCGTCATTCCCTTCGGCGGGCAAAACTTCAGCCAATTCCTCGAAGGCCTGAGCACTGGCCACAAGGCAGGTCAACCCGTGGACCGAGGTGACTGTGATGGTCCAGCTGCCTGTTTCAGACGAGGCAAGCACCTCAACCACCGCATTATTCGCGCCGAGACCCATCGACTGACGGGATTCTCCATATGTGCTGGCAAGGCGGTCGACGACAATCTCGCGCGGGGCGCAGTTGGGGCTTGTTTGGGCCAGGGCAGGCACCGTCCCGAACGCCAGAAGGGTGGCGCCTGCAAGTATAGGTTTCAACATGGTTCAGACCTTTCGGTTTCGATTTGGTCCCTGCCGTCACATGGCTTTATCCTGCCCAAGGGGGTGTCAAAACAAGGTTAACGAATGGTCCGGTTGTTCAAATGCGCCCTAGTTTTACCTGTGTTTCTGCGCTGCGGCGAGAAAAGGCTTGAACAAATCAGTCAAAAAATGGCATCCCTCCGCACGATTGTTGCAAGGTGCAGCCCAGCTAGAAGAGGCCTCAATGGATATCGCCAACCACCCGTTTCGGTCTGTTCTTTATATTCCCGGCTCAATGGGCAAAGCGCTGGACAAGGCACGCCATCTGCCTTGCGATGCGATCATCTTTGACCTTGAGGATGCCGTGACCCCCGACGCCAAGGTCGCGGCCCGCGAGTCTGTCGCCGAGGCGTTGAGGCAAGGCGGCTACGGCAAACGTTACAAGATTGTGCGGGTCAACGCGCTGACCACTGCCTGGGGGCTGGATGATGTGCATGCCCTGCGCGATGTCGGGGCCGATGCGATCCTGCTGCCAAAGGTGAATGCGTCGTCTGATGTTTATAACCTGGCCGATCTGCTGGGGCCGGATATGCCGATCTGGGTGATGATCGAAACCCCGATCAGCGTGTTTAACATCCGCGAGATTGCAGCGCATCCGCGTGTCTTCGGGCTGGTCACAGGCACCAATGATCTGACCAAGGAGTTGAGTTCGCGCTATCGCCCGGATCGCCTGCCCTTGATGTTGGCGTTGCAGACCATCGTGATGGCGGCCAGTGCCTCGCGCGTAATTGCAGTGGACGGGGTCTATAACCGGTTCCGCGACAACGAAGGGCTGAAGGCGGAATGCGAGCAGGGCCGCGATCTGGGTTTTGATGGCAAGACACTGATTCATCCGGGGCAAATTGAGGTGACCAACACCGCCTTTGCCCCCACCGAGGACGAGATTGATCTGGCCGAGCGTCAGATCGTCGCCTTTGAAGACAGCATCGAACATGGCAAAGGCATTGCCGTGGTGGATGGCAATATAGTCGAAAACCTGCATGTTGTGGCCGCACAGCGCGTATTGGCCAAAGCCCGCGCAGTGGCAAACATGGCTAAGGAGGATTAGGACATGGCACTATTGATTGCAGGCGTCGTTCTTTGGATCGTTGCGCATTTGTTCAAACGTCTGGCCCCCGCGCAGCGCGCAGCGATGGGCGACAAGGGCAAAGGCATCATCGCCCTGGTCCTTCTGGCCAGTATCGTGCTGATGGTGCTGGGATACAGAGCGGCGGATGGGGCTGTCTTGTGGGGGCGTCATCCGGCCACTGTGGGCATCAACAACCTGCTGATGCTGCTGTCGGTCTATCTGTTTGCAGCCTCTGGCGCCAAGACTGCGCTGGCTCGCAAAATGCGTCACCCGATGCTGGCTGCGGTCAAGGCCTGGGCGCTAGGTCATTTGCTGGTCAACGGAGACGTGCCGTCGTTCATTCTGTTTGGTGGCTTGCTGGCCTGGGCGGTGATTGAGGTGATTGTCATCAACCGGTCCGAGCGGGACTGGACACCGCCAGACCCTGTGCCAATGTCCAAGGAAATCAGCACGATCATCATCTCTGTCGTTGTCTATGCGGTGATCGTGGCCCTGCATTACTGGGCTGGCTACCCGACCTTTGGGTAGAGCGGTATGAAGCTGTATCGGTTCCTCAGCAGCGATGACACGTCCGCCTTTTGCCACAGGGTGACGGAGGCGTTGAACAAGGGCTGGGCGCTGCATGGCGATCCGACCTATGCCTATGATCATGCCAATGGCGTGATGCGCTGTGGTCAGGCCGTGGTGAAAGACGTTGAGGGTGATTATACGCCCGATGTGAAACTAGGAGAGCAGTGAGCATGGCCAAGACCAACCCGGGCCGGTTTTTTGAAGATTATACCGTCGGCGAGACGATCCACCACGCCGTGCCGCGCACCGTGTCTGGGGGCGAACGCGCGCTGTACCACGCGCTCTATCCGGCACGTCATGCGCTGTATTCCTCAGATGAGTTCGCGCGTGGTTGTGGCCTGCTGGCCAGCCCGCTGGATGATATCGCGGCGTTTCATGTGGTGTTTGGGAAAACCGTACCGGATATCTCGCTGAACGCGCTGGCCAATCTGGGCTATGCAGAAGGGCGGTGGCTGAAAACGGTCTGGCCGGGCGATACGATCCGCTCGACCTCGGAAGTGATCGGGGTCAAGCAGAACTCGAACGGGAAATCCGGTGTTGTCTGGGTGCGCACGCGCGGCATGAACCAGCAGGACGAGGTGGTGCTGGAATACGTGCGCTGGGCGATGGTGCGCAAACGCGATTTTGAGACGGAGGCGCCCGAAACGGTGATTCCGGACCTCGCGAAGGTTGTGGACTCTGCCGATCTGGTGATCCCGGAGGGTCTCGACTTTACCAACTATGACTTCACCCTTGCCGGCGAGCCGCATCGCTGGGGCGATTACGAGACCGGCGAGGTGATTGATCACGTCGATGGTGTCACCGTCGAAGAGGCCGAACATATGATGGCCACGCGGCTGTGGCAGAACACTGCCAAGGTGCATTTCGACGCCACGCTGCGCGAAGACGGGCAGAGGCTGATTTATGGCGGGCACGTCATTTCAATGGCGCGTACGCTGAGTTTCAACGGGCTTGCCAATGCGCAGATCGTTGCCGGCCTGAACGGGGGCACCCATGCCAATCCCTGCTATTCAGGCGATACGATCAAATGCTGGTCCGAAGTGCTGGATAAGGCTGAAACACCGGCCCCCGGAGTGGGCGCGATCCGGTTGCGGTTGGTGGCAACCAAGGGTGGGGCGCCGTTTGAACTGAAGGGTGAGGACGGCAAATACCTGCCTCATGTGATGCTGGATCTGGATTACTGGGCGTTGATGCCAATCTGACCCGACCTGATTGAGTGTGCCCTGTGCCGGGCACAGGCTTGATATCTCGGCTGTCGCCTCGGCGTGCGAGGCGAGGTGACGTTTTGAACCTGGGGTCTGTACCTGTTGGGCTGTCGGACGGGATATTTTTGGCCAGAAGAAACACGAACAACGCTCTCTTGCCCCGGGGCGCATTCGGCGGCATGATGCGGCGCTGAGGGAGAGATCACGTCATGCGTAAGTTTCTTGTGGTTCTGGATGACAGTACCGAATGTCTGAATGCGATGCGGTTTGCCGCCATGCGCGCGGCTCATACGCAGGCGGGGGTTGAAATCCTCGCGGTGATCCCCCCTGACGAGTTCAATCACTGGATTGGTGTCGGAGATCTGATGCGTGAAGAGGCGCGCGAGCGGATTCATGCGCATTTCGAAGTCTTTGCCAAATGGATGCGTGACAAGCAGGGGGTGGACCCCGAACTGGTGATCCGCGAAGGCGAACCAGTGGTTGAGATCATGTCGCAGGTGCAGGATGACCCGGACGTGGGCGTGTTGGTGCTTGGGGCCGGGACCGGGCGCAAGGGACCAGGGCCTTTGGTGACGCAATTGTCGAAAAACTCGGGCACATTACCCATTCCGGTGACGATTGTGCCGGGCGATCTGTCAAAAGAACGGTTGGAAGCGATCACCTGAGCGGACTTTAGAATCGTTCTAATCCTTGACTTCGCTCATCCTCGGACGCATATCAGTGGGGCATTCGAGAGGAACGCCTGATGTTTATTCAAACAGAATCCACGCCGAACCCGGCGACATTGAAATTCCTGCCCGGTCAAACGGTGCTGGAGGCTGGCACCGCTGACTTTCCCACGGCCGACGGGGCCGAGAAATCGCCGCTGGCCGAGCGGGTGTTCAAGGTGCAGGGTGTGACAGGCGTGTTCTTTGGCCATGATTTTGTAACCGTTACCAAAGGCGAAGAGGCCGAATGGGATCACATGAAACCCGCCATTCTGGGCGCC
The DNA here is from genome assembly GCA_965207105.1 of Roseovarius sp. Classification (GTDB taxonomy): domain Bacteria; phylum Pseudomonadota; class Alphaproteobacteria; order Rhodobacterales; family Rhodobacteraceae; genus Roseovarius. The sequence continues at coordinate 70,559 of CBDBLS010000053.1, forward strand.
ATCATGGAGCATTTCCAATCGGGCAAGCCGGTGTTGACGGGCGAGGCAACTGCCCCCTCGGGCCATGCCGAACATACCGGTGAAGATGGCGAAATCGTTGGCCAGATCAAAGAATTGCTGGATACCCGTGTGCGTCCTGCCGTGGCGCAGGATGGCGGCGATATCACCTTCCATGGGTTTGATCGCGGTGTGGTTTACCTGCATATGCAAGGTGCCTGTGCCGGTTGCCCATCGTCGACCATCACCTTGAAGATGGGGATCGAGAACCTGCTGCGCCACTACATTCCCGAAGTGACCGAGGTGCGCCCTGTTGGGGTCTGACCCTAACGCGTTACACCCGGTTGTCACTGGTCGCTGCTATTGCGGGCAGACCAGCATCACGGCGACCCGCGCGCCGCGTGTCGTCGCCTATTGCCATTGCGAGGATTGCCGCCGTTGGACCGGTGGTCCGGTTGGCACGTTTGCGGCATTTAACGAGGATGATCTGCAGCTTGTGTCTGATTGCGTGGCAAGTTTTTCGGGCGTGCCCGGTGTTCGGCGTGAAACCTGCCGTACGTGCGGCTCTGCTTTGACGGCCCGGTTCGATTACCTAGAGGGGCAGGTTTATGTGCCTGTCAGTGTGCTGGATCAGGCAGAGGATTATCCTCCACAACTGCATTGTCATGAAGATCGCCGTTTGAGCTGGCTCAGAATAGACGACAGGCTTGAACGCCACTCTGGTTCCGGGCGTGCGACTTCCGGGCGTGCGACCCTGAACGCGTCGGACTAAGGGTCGCGCGGCGATGTCTGACCAGCTTGTACTGGCGTTTGATACTTCGGCGGCGCATTGCGCAGTCGCTTTGCTGTTGGGCGACCGGGTGGTCACCGACGTCAAGGATATGGGCCGTGGACAGGCCGAACACCTGATACCTCTGATCGAAGACTTGCTGAAACGTGAGGGGCTGAGTTTCAAAGATGTCACGCGCATTGGTGTGGGTATCGGCCCCGGGAATTTCACGGGCATCCGCATTTCGGTGTCTGCGGCGCGCGGTTTGGCGCTGGGGCTTGGCATACCGGCAATCGGTGTGTCGTGTCTTGTCGCATTGCGCGCGGAATCCGCCGATGACATCGCGGCCATAGCTGGCCCGCGTGAAACGGCTTATGTGCAGATCGGTGATGCTGATCCCGCCCTTTTTCCTGTCGCCGAGGTGCCCCGCACCGCCCAATGGCTGACCCGGCCCGAGGCTTTGGTGACCTCCATCGCCCGGATCGCACGGACTGCGCCTGCGGATAGTCCGGCCCCGGCACCTTTGTACCTTAAGCCAGCCGATGCAGCGCCATCGCGGGATGCCCCGCCTGTGATCCTGCCTGCCTGTGATCCTGAATGACACCTGAAGAGATGGCAGCCCATCTGGCCCGAGCCTTTGATGGGGTGTCGCGGGGGTGGAGCGCGGCGGAACTCACCACCCTGTTGGACAACCCGCATGTTTTTATGCTGAGCGATCACCATGCTGTCGTGCTGTGGCGGATGAGGCGGAAATAGTAACCATTGCCACCGATCCGGGCGCTCAGCGTCAGGGCAGCGCGCGCCGTCTGTTGGCTACGTTTGAGGGGCAGGCATCCGAGCGCGGTGCAACCCGGGTGTTTCTGGAGGTCGCTGCGGATAATCTGGCGGCGATCGCGTTGTATCAAGCTGCGGGGTATCATGAGGTCGCTCGTCGGGCTGGGTATTACAACAGGTCCGGCGGAGGCCGTGTGGACGCGCTGATCCTTGAAAAACCCCTGATCTGATCGCGTGACCGCCCCCGAGGCGGCAATTGCCGTACCTGACGCGGGGGGAAAGGGGTTTGGCTATTGACCATCATGCCCGAGTCCGGCCTTACTTGTCACCGGACCCAAACCAATCTGCTCGGGGCCTTTGCCGGGACATGTACGGTATCGGCCCAAACCACAGGGAGACACCTCATGACATATTTTCAAACACTGACGGGCGCGGCTGCGGCCTTTGCGCTGAGCACGGGCATGGCGCTGGCTGATCCGGCACTGATCTTTGACCTGGGCGGCAAGTTCGACAAATCCTTCAACGAAAGTGCGTTTAACGGCACGCAACGCTGGGTCGAAGAGATCGGCGGCAGCTATAACGAAGTTGAAATGCAATCCGAAGCACAGCGCGAACAGGCCCTGCGCCGCTTTGCCGAAAACGGCAACAACCCGATCATCATGATTGGTTTTGCCTTTGGCGACGTGCTGAGCGAGGTGGCGCCCGATTACCCTGACACTAGGTTTGCGATCATCGACATGGTGGTGGATCAGCCCAATGTGCGCTCGGTCGTGTTCAACGAACATGAAGGCAGCTATCTGGTGGGGATGATGGCGGCGATGGCCTCGGAGTCGGGCACAGTCGGATTTATCGGAGGGATGGACGTTCCTCTGATCCGCAAATTCGCCTGTGGCTATGTGCAAGGGGTCAAGGCGGTCAATGCCGACGCCGTTGTAATCCAGAATATGACGGGTACGACGCCTGCGGCCTGGAATGACCCGGTGAAAGGGTCCGAACTGACCAAGGCGCAAATCAGCCAGGGTGCTGATGTGGTTTATGCTGCGGCAGGAGGCACCGGCGTGGGTGTCCTGCAAGCGGCGGCGGATGAGGATATCCTGTCGATTGGCGTGGACAGCAACCAGAACCACCTGCATTCCGGTCAGGTTCTGACCTCGATGGTCAAACGCGTCGACAACGCCGTGTACGAGGCGATGATGGCGGGCGAAGACATTGAAACCGGCCTGTTTCGTCATGGGCCTGTCCAATGGCGGTGTCGCCTATGCTGTGGACGAGCATAACGAGGCGCTTGTCACCAACGAGATGCAGGCAGCTGTCGATGCGGTCTCGGCCGAAATCGGCACCGGCGCGTTGGTGGTGCATGACTACATGTCCGACAACACCTGCCCGGTCGAGTGATCAAAACGGGTCGCGCGGGCCGGTTCTGCGCGGCCTTTCATCCACCGGGGGACGGGTGATGTCAGACACGATTGCAGCATTTTTTGAGGCCTGGGGGGAAACCGATGCGGACGCCCGGGTCGCTGTGCTGCGGCCCTGCATTTCGGATATCTTCTGCTATGTCGACCCTCGAACACCCGATCCGATCACTGACGTTGACGGCTTTGTCGGCCTTGGAGCGCCTGAATGAGCGATCCTGCCATTGAACTGCGCGGGATTTCCAAGGCCTTTGGGCCGGTTCAGGCCAATAAAGACATTTCCATCCGGGTGATGCCCGGCACGATCCACGGGATTATCGGCGAAAACGGCGCCGGAAAATCCACGCTGATGTCGACCCTCTATGGGTTTTACAAGGCCGACAAGGGTCAGATTTTCATTTCAGGACAAGAGGTCAAGATACCTGATAGCCAGGCGGCGATTGCCGCTGGAATCGGCATGGTTTTCCAGCATTTCAAACTGGTGGAAAATTTCACCGTGCTGGAAAACGTGATCTTGGGGGCGGAAGATGGCGGGTTGCTGAAACCCAGTCTGGCCAAGGCCCGCACCACGCTGGAACAACTGGCCGAGGAATACGGGCTGCATGTGAAGCCCGACGCGCTGATCGAAGATATCGGCGTGGGCATGCAGCAGCGGGTCGAGATCCTGAAGGCGCTCTATCGTCAGGCCGATATCCTGATCCTTGATGAGCCCACCGGCGTGCTGACCCCGGCCGAGGCGGATCAGTTATTTCGCATTCTTGACCGGCTGCGGGATGAGGGTAAGACCATCATCATGATCACCCATAAACTGCGCGAGATCATGGAGATCACCGACACCGTTTCGGTGATGCGCCGGGGTGAAATGACGGCGACCGTCAAGACGGGCGACACCAGCCCGGAGCATCTGGCCGAGCTGATGGTGGGCCGTAAGGTGTTGTTGCAGGTGGATAAAGCGCCAGCATCGCCAGAAGATACCATTCTGGAGATCGAAGGATTGTCCGTGACCGACGATCAGGGTGTCGAGTGCCTTAAAAGCATCGATCTGACCGTCCGTGCTGGTGAAATCCTGGGCATTGCCGGTGTGGCAGGCAATGGGCAATCCGAACTGCTGGAAGTGCTGGGCGGGATGCAGTGTGCCTGTGGCCAGGTGCGTGTGAACGGGCAAGAGATTGACCTGACTGGCCGCCACTCGGACGGGCAGTCACGGCGCGCGCGCGGCATCGCCCATGTTCCCGAGGACCGTCAGCGCGAAGGGCTGATCATGGATTTCGCCGTCTGGGAAAACTCGATCTTCGGCTATCATCGTGACGCGGTGCATCAACGCGGCATGCTGATGAACAACAAGGCGATCTTGTCCGAGGCCGAAGCCAAGATGGGTCGTTTCGATGTTCGTCCACCCGATCCGCGCCTGTCGGCGAAAAACTTCAGCGGCGGTAACCAGCAGAAAATCGTTCTGGCCCGCGAGATTGAGCGCAATCCCGATCTGTTGCTGGTCGGGCAACCCACCTGCGGCGTTGATATCGGCGCGATTGAGTTCATTCACCAACAGATCGTCAGCCTGCGCGATGCGGGCAAGGCGATCCTGCTGGTCAGTGTAGAGCTTGAGGAAATCCTGTCGCTGTCGGATCGCATCGCGGTGATGTTTGACGGCAAGATCATGGGCGAACGTCTGCCAGGCGAGACGGATGAGAAAGAACTGGGCCTGCTGATGGCCGGGGTCACCGGCACGCCTGATGATGCGTTCGCTGCGGTTGAGGCGCACAGTTTGCCCAGGCCGAAGAGGTAGAGAGCCATCATGGATAAGATGCCAGCCTGGGCCGATGCGGTTCTGGCGCCACTGATCTCTGTGATCCTTGCCGCGATCCTGTCAACCCTGGTGATCATTGGTATCGGTGAAGACCCGGTGGCGGCGGTCAAGCTGATGGTGACCGGCGCGCTGGGGTCGTCCTATGGCTGGGGCTATACGCTCTATTACGCGACCAATTTCATGTTCACAGGCCTCGCCTTTGCGGTGGCCAGCCACGCGGGGCTGTTCAACATCGGTTCGGAAGGGCAGGCCATGGTGGGCGGGCTTGGCGTGGCCATCGTGTGCCTGATGATCCCCTGGCCGCATTGGGCGATCGCCCTGCCCGCCGCCATTATCGGCGGAGCCTTGTTCGGCGCACTTTGGGCGCTGATCCCGGGATGGCTTCAGGCTAGACGCGGCAGCCATATCGTGATCACCACGATCATGTTCAATTTCATCGCGGCTGCCTTCCTCAATTACATGTTGGTGAATATCATGCGCCCGGAGGGGGCTGTTGATCCGGCCACGGCCAAGTTCCCGGAAGGCGCACACCTGCCCACTTTGCATGACATTTTGGCTCCGCTTGGCATCGCCTTTTCCAAGGCCGCCCCGGTCAATATCAGCCTGCTGATAGCACTGATCGCCTGTGTGCTGGTCTGGCTGCTGATCTGGCACACGCGGCTGGGGTTTGAAATCCGGGCATTGGGTAAATCGGAATCCGCGTCACGCTATGCCGGGATTTCCCCCACAAGGATCATCGTGATCGCGATGCTGATCTCGGGCGCGTTATCGGGCTGTATGGCGATCAACAATGTCATGAGCGAGGCTGAACGGCTGGTGCTGAACGCCACCGAGGGTGCGGGGTTTATCGGCATTGCCGTCGCGCTGATGGGGCGCAACCACCCGGTGGGTGTTTTCCTGGCCACGATCCTGTTTGGATTTCTCTATCAGGGCGGCGCCGAACTGGCGCTGTGGACGTCGATCCCGCGTGAATTGATCGTGGTCATTCAGGCGCTGGTGATCCTGTTCGCCGGGGCCTTGGACAACATGGTGCGGATGCCACTGGAACGGGTGTTCCTGGCCTTTCGGAAGGATCGCAAGATATGAGCGCCGAATTGACAAGCCTGTTTTTGGCCTTGGGCATCTTTATGGTCGGCTTCATCAGCATCGGCCCCAACATTCTGGCGATTATCGGCACCTCGATGGAACGGGGTCGTGCGCAGGGCAGCGCGCTGGCGCTGGGCGTGGCGACTGGCTCGGGCGTCTGGGCGACGTTGACGGTGACCGGCCTGACGGCACTGGTGTCGGCCTATGCGGGGGCGATCACGGTGCTCAAAGTCTTTGGCGCGCTGTATCTGCTGTGGCTGGCCTACAAGGCGTTTCGCTCGGCTGCGACGCCCTCGGATCGCTTGGTTGCAAAGGCGGCGCAAGGCGGCAATCTCTATCTGCGTGGGCTGACGATCCAGATGACAAACCCCAAGGCAGCGCTGCATTGGATTGCCATCGTGGGGATTGGACTGGGACCGAACGCTCCGCTTTGGGTGGGGTTGGCGCTGATCGTCAGCGCGACGGTGATCTCGGCACTGGGCCACCTGGCCTATGCCATCACTTTTTCGACCCAGCTCGTGGTGGCCTTCTATCAACGCGCGCGTCGATGGATCGAGGCCGGTTTGGGCGTGTTCTTTGCCTTCGCAGCCTTCAAAATCGCAACCTATCGGAGCTGATGGATGATCGGCTTTGCGCCCTTCCTGCCCGGCTTTATTGCAGCCTATGCGATCCTGCTGGTCGGCGCCTCGTCGCCCGGACCATCCGTTGCGATGCTGATTGGGGTGGCCACAAGCGAGGGGCGTGGGCCTGCGTTGATCGCCACGGCAGGGATTGCCCTTGGGAGCGCAACGATCAATATCCTGACGATGCTTGGGGTGGGCTTGCTGTTGTCCCAGGCCGCCTGGGCCATGACGGGGTTGCGCATTATCGGCACCGCCTATCTGCTTTATCTGGCGTGGGGGGCGTTCAAGAAGATGCGGAATCCACCTGTCCTGCAGCCTCTTAACGTCAAACGGCGCAGCGCATGGCGGCACTTCATGATCGGCTACCTGTTGCAGGTCACCAACCCCAAGGCGATTGCGTTCTGGCTGGCGATAGCCTCGATCGGGGCGACGGCAGGGGGCGGCATCGGGATTATCCTGCTGTTCATCGCCGGGGCCTGCACGATTTCCTTCGTCTGCCATGGGGCCTGGGCCTTGGCCATGTCAGCGCGGCCAATCCGAGCGGCCTATAGCAAGGCGCGCCGCTGGATTGAGGGGGCGTTGGGTATTTTCTTTGTCTTTGCGGCCTATAAACTGGCCACGACGAAAGTGTAGCGCATGGATTATCTGACCGCCCTTCAGGTGCTCGACAGCACGATCCGACTGGCCACACCTTTGTTGCTGGCCTGCCTAGCGGGGTTGTTCAGCGAACGGGCGGGAATTTTCGACATCGGGCTTGAAGGCAAGATGCTGATGGCGGCGTTCTTCTCTGCGGCGGTGGCCTTTGTGTCCGGATCGGTCTGGGTCGGATTGCTGGCCGGGATCGCCTCGTCAATGGTGCTGAGCGGGTTGCACGGATTGGCCTCGATCACCTTCCGGGGCAATCAACTGATCTCAGGCGTGGCGATCAATTTTCTGGCGGCAGGCATGACCGTGCTGATCGCGCAGGACTGGTTCAAAGAGGGCGGGCGCACGCCATCCCTGGTGGGCGGAGCGCGGTTTGAGCCGATTACCCTGCCATTTGCCGATGCGTTGCGCGACGTGCCCCTGCTGGGTCCGCTCTATTACGAGCTGATTTCAGGGCACACGGTGCTGGTCTATCTGGCGATTGCCTGTGTCCCGGCGACATGGTGGCTGCTCTATCGCACCCGATTTGGCCTGCGCCTGCGGGCTGTGGGCAAAACCCGGCGGCGGTGGATACGGCGGGCGTATCGGTCGTGGGATTGCGCTTTGCCGCCGTGGCAATCTGCGGCGTGCTCTGCGGGATTGCGGGTGCTTATCTGGCGACTGCGTTGCAAGCGGGATTCGTCAAGGACATGACCGCAGGGCGCGGGTTTATCGCGCTGGCGGCGCTGATCTTTGCCAAATGGCGGCCCTGGCATGCGCTGTGGGCGACGTTGCTGTTTGGGTTCCTGCAAGCCGTTGCGCTGCGCTATCAGAACATTGATCTGGGCGGCGTGGTGATCCCGGTGCAGTTGATGGACGCATTGCCTTACATCCTGACGGTGATCATTCTGGCCGGTTTCGTGGGCAAGGCCATCCCGCCGCGCGCGGGTGGCGAGCCATATGTGAAGGAAAGATAGAACCGCGCTAGGGCCAGACGGCCAGTTGATAAGTCCAGTTCAACAGAATTGATCAGGCCTGACGGCATTATCCCGGCCCCATCCCTTGCAATGAACAGGGACATGGGGCTAGGAGTTTCCATGCAGATTTACCTTCCCATTGCCGAAGTGTCCGTCAATGCCTTCCTGTTGTTGGGATTGGGCGGTTTGGTTGGTGTTCTGTCTGGCATGTTCGGGGTTGGCGGCGGTTTCTTGATGACGCCGCTTTTGTTTTTTATCGGCATCCCACCTGCCGTTGCCGTAGCCACCGAAGCCAATCAGATTGTCGCCTCATCTTTTTCCGGCGTGTTGGCCCATTTGAAACGACGAACGGTCGATTTGAAGATGGGTACGGTGCTGCTGATTGGCGGCCTTTTTGGTGCTGCCTTGGGTGTGGTGGTCTTTAATTACCTGAAATCCATGGGTCAGGTCGATCTGCTGGTCAAGCTTTGCTATGTGGTATTCCTTGGCATCATCGGCGCGATGATGTTTGTCGAAAGCCTGCGCGCGATTCGCAATACGCGCCGGGGCGCACCACCCAAGCGAAAGAAACACGGGTGGGTGCACAAGCTGCCCTTCAAGATGCGCTTTCGCACCAGCGGGCTTTACATCAGCGCCATTCCACCGCTGATCGTCGGCGTTTGCGTGGGTATTCTGGCGGCGATCATGGGGGTTGGCGGCGGGTTCATCATGGTGCCCGCGATGATCTATATTCTGGACATGCCGACCAAAGTGGTTGTGGGTACGTCGCTGTTCCAGATCATTTTCGTGACCGGCTTTACCACAATGCTGCACGCCACGACGAACTACACGGTCGATATCGTTTTGGCTGTGCTGCTGTTGATTGGCGGCGTCATTGGCGCGCAGATCGGCGCACGCATCGGGGTTAAAATGCCCGCCGAGCAGTTGCGTATCCTGCTGGCCATCATGGTGCTGGCGGTCTGTGGTAAACTGGCGCTGGACCTGCTGATCATGCCGAGCGAGTTGTTCTCGCTGGGCGGCGCAGGGGGTGGGCACTGATGCTGCGTCTGGCCGCCCTGATCTGCCTTATGGCGCTGCCTGCGATGGCCGAAGAGGTGGTGCTGGGCCTGTCAAAGGACAAGGTGGCAATCACCACTAATTTTGATGGTTCGGAAATTCTGGTTTTTGGCGCAATCAAGCGCGAGGCACCTATCTCTGAGACACCGCTAGACGTGGTGGTGACCATTTCCGGCCCGTCCGAGCCGATCACCGTGCGCCGCAAAGAGCGCCGGTTTGGCATCTGGGTGAACGTTGAATCGGTCGAAGTGGACGCGGCGCCCAGCTATTACACCGTGGCCACGACAGGCCTGCTGTCCGAGGTTCTGTCAAATGTCGAGGATCTGCGCCACCGGGTGTCGATCCCCCAGGCCATCCGCTCGGTCGGGGCGCCCAGCACAGTTGCGGATGCACAATCCTTTACCGACGCAGTGATCCGTATCCGCAAAGACAGCGGGGCCTATTCGGTGCAGGAGGGGGCCGTGAATCTGGATGAGCAGACTTTGTTCCGCACCTCAATCGCCTTGCCGGCCAACCTGACGGCGGGTGAGTATCTGACCCGCATTCTGCTGACCCGTGAGGGCCGTGTGGTGTCAGAGTTTGAAACGGTCATTGACGTGCGCAAAGTGGGGCTTGAGCGGTGGCTTTATAGCCTGTCGCGGCAACAGCCGTTCTGGTACGGGATTATGTCGCTGGCGATTGCTATCGCGGCGGGATGGGGGGCCTCAGCGGCGTTCCAGTTCCTGCGCCGGGGGTAGCGTACCAGACCCGTTTGGCGTGTTTTACAGATTGGGTTTTGTACTGTGAGTTTCGCCAAAGCGCGCGCGATATTGCGTTGGCAGAACACCCAGAACCTTCACGAAACTTCGCCGCATTTTTTTTTGCTCGGTGCCAAAGCCTGCAAGGCCTGCAATCTCTTAGAGGCTGTTCCAAAAGTAGTTGAGTGATATCATGTGTTTATGATTCATTGGTTTTGAAAGAACCCGGAGGATCCCATGACGTGGACAGACATCACCCGCGCGGAGCACAGGCGTAAAACGGGCTTTTATCCAAGCGATTTAACTATGGAGGAATGGGCGCTTGTTCGGCCCCTGTTACCTGCCGCGAAGCGAGGTGGTCGCCCTCGCAAGACGAATCCGCGCCGTGTTGTGAACGCGATTATGTATATGGCGACCACGGGATGTCAGTGGCGCATGATCCCGCGGGATTTCCCGGCGGTCTCGACTGTGCAGAACTGTTTTTACGACTGGCGCGACAACGGTCTGTTACACCGGATCAACCATCTGTCAATGATGGCGGCGCGCGAATTGTCGGGCCGTGAGGCGAGCCCCACTGCGGGCGTTATTGACAGCCAGAGCGTAAAAACAACGGAAAGCGGCGGCATTTCAGGCTTTGATGCGGGCAAAAAGATCAAAGGGCGCAAGCGTCACATCGTGACAGACACGTAAGGTTTCTCGTGACAGACACGCAAGGTTTCCTGTTGCCGATCCTTGTTCACGCCGCCGATATACAGGATCGGGATGGTGCTGTGGATGTTCTCAAAGCACTGCGCATCCGTTTCCCGCGGCTGGGGCACATCTTTGCGGACGCAGGATATGCAGGGCCAAAGCTTCGGGATGCTTTGGCCCTGCAGGGAAAATGGACATTGGAGATTGTCAAGCGCCCTGACAAAGCCGAGGGGTTCGTTCTTCCACCACGAAGATGGGGTGTCGAGCGAACATTCGCGTGGCCGGGACGTTGCCGTCGTTTGGCAAAAGATCGGGAGGCAACCGTTGAAAGTTCCGTAGCATGGGTTTTGGTTGCCGGTATTCGTCTCTTGACGAGGCGGATAGCAAGGCATTCTGTTCAAACATAAACTTTTGAGTCAGACTCTTTGATCGATTTCCGGCTACGCTCCAGATAGTCCCGCGCGATGGCAAGGCGGCGGCCCTCGATGAAATGCGATGGGCTTTGCTGGAGTTCAGCCAGGAACTCTCGGTGAAGGGTGCGCTCTGTCGTGCCAGCCATCTGAGCCATCTTCCTGACCGTCCATGTGGCTGTGGGATCTGCTTCGATCGCGCTATAGAGTGCGCTGAGACGTTTGCTGGACGAGGCTTGCGGCTTGAGTGGCTCAGAGTATTGCGCCTGGCCACCATGGCGTTGCATGAACACGACCATCTCCCGGGCGACGCTCAGGGCAGCCTGTCGCCCATGATCGGCCTCGACCAGCGATAGCGCAAGGTCGATCCCGGTCGTCACACCGGCAGAGCAGTGGAACTTGCCATCTTGGGTGAAGATTTTGTCGAGGTCCCAGGGGACGTCCGGAAACCGCTGATATGCAAGGGCGGCGCGTTCCCAATGCGTTGTCGCGCGCCTGCCGCTCAACAACCCGGCTGCTGCGGTAAGAAGGCTACCGGAACAGATAGAAACAAAGCGCTCGATTGCGGGCTCAATCCGGATCAGGAAATCCCGAATTGCCCGATCCGCGAGGCGGTGATCGACACCTGGTCCACCGGGCACGATGAAATCATCGGCGCCCTCAAATGTTTCAAAAGACCCATTGGCCCGCAAGGTCTACGCAGTGTCGGTAACGAAATCGCCACCGTCTTTTGTCACAGTTTCAATCTGATACGCCGTCCATCCAACTATCTTGTTCGTTGATCCAAAGACCTGGGCTGGCCCCGCCACATCCATCAATAAAACATCGTCAAAGCCAAGGATTGTGACGCGGCGCACGCGCTTTGTCTGATTCTGATGGTTTGTAGTCATTTCTGACAAAGGCCCTGATGACTAACCTGATGTCAATGCAATCAGAGAAATGAGACCCTTGAAATGGCCAAAACATATATCACCGACGTCCCCGGCGTGCCTGCGTCCCCATCTCCTATTTCAAACGCCGTGGTCGTTGGAAATACGTGCCATATCTCCGGTCAGCTTGCAGTTTATGATGAGGGCTATCGTCCTGGCAGTGCGAGTGAAGAGGCAGAGCGCGCCTTTGATCTTGTGTCCCGCGTCGCCCACGCGGCCGGGTTCGCGGATGACGATATCGTTTATGTCGAGATCGCTTTCATAGACATCGACCGTGATATTCAGGAGGTGAACGCAGTGTGCCGGAAACGTTTCTCCAGTTTTCCGGCCCGCACGGTCTATCAGGCCGCGAAACTTCCGTTTGGCGCAAAGATCAAAGTGCAAGCCATTGCCATGAAAGATGCCAATGCGCAGGAATGAGATTCCCTTAGAAAGAGGCATTGCTGTGTTTTGCTGATTATGAGCGCCCGCCAACCAAAAGCTATGAACGCGGCACGCCATGATAAGCTGAGATCAATCAGACATCGAAGCGTCATGCTCGGCAAATAAAAAAACCCGGCCCAAACGGACCGGGTTTCTTTGTCTGTTGTCTTGAGGTGGTTTACCCGACCTTTTTGCCCTTGATCGGGGCCCAGATTCGCTTGTTCGTTAGATACAGCAGCACCGACAGAACAGTCAGGAAAATCACTCCGGTCAGACCGGCCTGTTTGCGTGCCATCATCTTGGGTTCAGCGGCCCACATCAGGAAGGCTGAGACGTCTTCGGCCATGTGATGCGCCGTGTTGCTGTGACCATCGGCAAACTCAACCAGTTCATCGCTGAGCGGCGGTGCCATGGCGATCCAGCCACCCGGAAAGGCCTTGTTGCCGTAAAACAGCGTGCCTGCCTCTTCCTTTTCCTCGCCGGTATAGCCTTCGAGGAGCGAGTAGATGTATTCGGGTCCGCCCATGCCTTTGAACAGCTGGTTCATGCCCGAGCCATACGGCCCGTGGAAGCCAGCCCGCGCCTTGGCCATCAGGCTGAGGTCGGGGGCGTTATCCAGTCCTGAACCGGGGAAGTGGTCGGTCGGCTTGGCCGCGCGGGTGTCATCCAGCTCGGCGTCGAACACTTCAAAGTTCTGTTCGGCATAGGCACGCACCTGATCTTCTGGCAGATGCGGACCACCTTCGTCGCCCAACGTGCGCAGCGGCACGTATTGTAACCCGTGGCAGGCCGCGCAAACCTCGGTATAAATCTGCAAGCCGCGCTGAAGCTGGTTTTGATCGAATTTGCCAAACGGCCCTTCGAACGAAAAGTCCACATCCTCGACATGGCCTACGCCACCGGCGGCCATCGCCCCACCCGTTGAAAGGGTCAGGGCGGCAACAGCAGCAATGCTTAGTTTTTTAAACATATCCTGGTTCCTTTCTTATTCGGCCGGAGTTTCGGCTTTGGGGTAATGGGCGTTGAAGTCTTCCTCGATCGTCGCTGGCTCTGGCAGAGGCTTCTCTATGACACCCAGCAGGGGCAGGATGATCAGGAAGTAGAAGAACCAATAGGCCGACGCGATCAGCGAGAAGGTTGCATAGGGTTCTTCGGCGGGCATAGCACCCAGCCACATCAGGACGATGAAGTCGACCACCAGCAGCCAGAACCACCATTTGAACATCGGGCGATAGCGGCCCGAACGCACGCTTGATGTGTCCAGCCAAGGCGCCAGCGCCATCACGACGATCGCGCCAAACATGGCCAGCACCCCAAAGAACTTGGCGTCGATGATGCCGCCGGTGATCCAGCTTGAAAACATCACAATCCAGACGTCCGAGGTGAAGGCGCGCAGGATCGCGTAGAACGGCAGGAAGTACCATTCCGGCACGATATGCGCCGGTGTGACCAGCGGGTTCGCCTCGATATAGTTATCGGGGTGGCCAAGATAGTTCGGCATGAAGCCAACAATCGCAAAGAACACCGCAAGGATCACGGCCAGCGCAAAGACGTCTTTGATGACGAAATAAGGCCAGAACGGGACGGTGTCTTTTTCGGCTTCGGCTTTCGAATCGCGCCGCACGTCCACACCGGTGGGGTTGTTGTTCCCTGTGGTGTGGAAGGCCCAGATGTGCACGGCCACAAGCGCGGCAATCACAAAGGGCAGCAGATAGTGCAGCGAGAAGAAGCGGTTCAGCGTGGCATTGTCCACCGCCGGTCCGCCCAGCAGCCAGGTCTGCAGTGATTCACCAATGAAGGGGATTGCGCCGAAGAGCCCGGTGATAACCGTGGCCCCCCAGAACGACATCTGACCCCAGGGCAGAACGTAGCCCATAAAGGCAGTGCCCATCATCATCAGGTAAATCAGCATGCCGATGATCCATGTGATCTCACGCGGGGCCTTGTACGACCCGTAATAGAGACCCCGGAAGATATGCATGTAAACAGCGAAGAAGAACAGCGACCCGCCATTCATATGCAGATAGCGGATGAAATGCCCGCCATTCACGTTGCGCATGATGTGTTCGATGGACGCAAAGGCCAGATCAACATGCGGCGTGTAATGCATCACCAGGATAATGCCGGTGACGATTTGCAGGGCCAGACAGAAGGTCAGGACGATACCCCAGATCCACATCCAATTCAGGTTCTTGGGGGTGGGGATCATGATGGTGTCGTAAAGAAGACCAACGATGGGCAGGCGCGAGTGCAGCCACTTTTCGCCACCGGTCTTGGGTTCGTAATGATCGTGCGGAATTCCGGACATATGCGCGTTTCCTTATCCCAGTTTGATGGTGGTGTTATCCACCCATTCAGCAGGCGGAACCGGAAGGTTTTCCGGGGCGGGGCCTTTGCGGATACGTCCGGCAAGGTCATAGTGCGAGCCGTGACAGGGGCAGAACCAACCGTCAAATTCGCCAGCATCGCCCAGCGGCACACAGCCCAAGTGGGTGCAGACGCCCATCTGAACCAGCCAGGCACCTGCGCCTTCGCCTTCGGGCGAGGGCATCACACGATTGGCATCGGTTGCCGGTGCGTCAGGGGCCAGATTGGTGTTTCTTGCCAGCGGATCGGGCATATTTTCAACGCCTTCGGCGTCCTGTGCCTGGGCGGCTGTGATCTCGGCGCCGGTGCGGTGCCGGATGAAAACCGGTTTACCCCGCCATTTCACGGTCAACTGCGTGCCGGGCTCGATACCCGAGACATCAACCCGGATCGAGCTGAGGGCCTGAACATCGGCTGAGGGGTTCATCTGATTGACCAGTGGCCAGACAGCGGCACCGGTTACAACAACACCTGCGCCGCCGGTGGCGTAGTAGAGAAAATCTCTGCGGGTGCCTTCGTGATCATCTGCGTGGGACACGAGGTTCCTCCATTTTCGAGGCCGTAACCGGCTCATACACGTTATGGGTCACGGAATCCGTGACTTTTCCGAGCGAATACTTAGCCGTGGGGGGACGGGTCGTAAAGTGCGCATTATTGCAGATGTGATCATGGTGCGAATCTGTCGCGCTTGAGCGTGGCGAAGTCCGGGTGTAAGCAGGCCCCCGAGCAGTCCAGCACAAACCCTATGAGGCCCGCCATGAAATCACTGTCAATTGCCACCGCTGCCGCAACCGTTTCGGTTCTTTCCATTGCCACCCCCGCCACTGCTGCCACCCCCGCCACTGCGGAAATGGAGCTTTCGCTCTACCTGGGTGTGCAGAGCGTTCAAAGCAGCACCGGATCAGGTACCTTGCCCGGCGGTGCCCCGATCAGCCGCAGCTTTGACTGGGAAGGCAATCCGCTGGACGCCCCGATCTATTACGGGGGGCGTGCGATCTGGTGGACACCCAGCGATCTGGGGTTCGGTATTGAGGGTACACATACCAAGGCTTATGCCTCCTCCGGTGATCTGGCTGCGGTCGGTCTTGACCGGTTCGAGCTGTCGGATGGCCATAACATCATCACCGCCAATGTCATGAAACGCTGGCCCGGTGCGTTCAAGAATGCCCGGTTCACACCCTATGTGGGGGCCGGTATCGGTGTGGCAATCCCGCATGTGGACGCCCAGGTAACCGGGGCAAGCAACCGCACTTTCGACTATGAAACAACGGGTCCGGCCGTGCGCGGCATCGCGGGTATGAAATATGACATCAACGAAAAATGGGCGCTGTTTGGCGAATATCAGTTCACTTGGTCGGACAATGACATCACCATCAATGCCGATCCTCTGGTGGCCGGACAGACCGATGGCAAGCTCAAAACCGATATCCTGACCCATGCGGTCAATGTGGGCATCAGCTATAGCTTCTGATCTTCTGCGCGCGCCGGTCCTAGGCCGTCGCGCGTTTGCTTTCGGGCTTGGCGCGCTGATGATGCCCACCGTCGCGCAGGCCGATACGCCGCCAGTGAACAGTGGCACTTTCAATGGTCTGGCGATTCATGGCTATGACGTGATGACCTATTGGAATGGTGGCGCGCCGAAAGAGGGGAATCGCGATATCCGGACCCCCTATCAAGGCGTCGACTGGGTGTTCGTCAGCGAGGCGAATCGCACCGCTTTCCTGCAAGACCTCGAACAATACGCCCCGCAATATGGCGGCTACTGCGCCTATGCGGCCTCTCAGAACGCGATTGCAGACGTTGATCCGCTGGCCTGGCGGATTTGGGAGGGCAAGTTGTATCTGAACTATGATATCCGGGTGCGCCGGACCTGGGCGGGCGATATTGACGAGAATATCGCAGGGCCGGGGCTGATTGGGGCGCAGTAGATTCATTTTCAGGCAGCAGCCCGGCTTTGTGAAACCCCTTACCCTCGCCCGGGATCTGCCGGATAAACCCCCAACATGGTGATGTCGGAGGTGAAATAATCCAACTCTTCCAACGCCATCCTGACGCCCGGATCGTCAGGATGCCCTTCGATGTCGGCATAAAACTGGGTGGCGGTGAAAGATCCGCCGACCATGTAGCTTTCCAGCTTGGTCATGTTGATACCGTTGGTGGCAAACCCACCCATTGCCTTATACAGCGCCGCCGGAATGTTGCGGACCTGAAAGACAAAGCTGGTGATCATGCCGTGATCGCCGCGCCTTGTGTGGTCCATCTCGCGCGACATCACCAGAAAGCGTGTGGTGTTATCGCCCTGATCTTCAATCTGTCGCGCCAATACATCAAGGCCGTAAATCTCACCGGCCAACTCACTGGCCAGAGCGGCCATCGACGCCTCGCCCAACTCGGCCACATGCCGGGCCGATCCTGCGGTATCAGCGCCCGTCACGCGGTGAATTCCATGTTTTTCTAAAAATGCGCGGCACTGGCCCAGCAACATCGTATGGCTCATCGCCTGTTTGATGTCGCCGATGGCTTTACCGGGCAGGGCCAGCAGGTTGATATGAACCCGCACAAAGGCTTCACCAATGATATGCAGGCCCGATTGGGGCAACAGATGGTGAATGTCAGCCACCCGCCCGAAGGTCGAATTATCCACCGGAAGCATCGCCAATTCGGCCGCGCCCGAGCGCACGGCCTCAATCGCATCCTCAAAGGTGCGGCAGGGCATGGCCTCCATTTCGGGATAGGTGTCACGGCAGGCCTGATGCGAATAGGCCCCCAGCTCGCCCTGAAAGGCTATGCGCTTGGTCATTTGAAAAATCCTGTCGATTTGCCCTTGCCCGGGCATTTGGTCGCGCAAACTACACCTTGCGTCCGCCCGAGGGAAGCGGATAGATAACCTGAACAGATTCAGATGAGAGCGCGCCTATGTTCGACACGATGACAATGACAAAGCTAGCCGGCGGCCTTTTTGGGGCTTTGCTGGTCTTCTTGGTGGGCAAATGGGTGTCCGAAGAGATTTACGCCATGCACAAAAGTCACGGGTATGATGACCACGGACAGGCTTATGTGATTGATACCGGCGCAGGCGACGGCGCTGCCGAAGAGGCGGAAGCGGTGCCATTTGCCACTTTGATGGCCGCTGCGGACATCGACAAAGGCGAGCGCGTATTTGGCAAGTGTAAAGCCTGCCACAAGCTGGAAGCCGGTGCCAATTCGACCGGTCCCTACCTCTACGGCGTTGTGGGCCGCACGGTCGATACCGCAGAGGGCTTTGGCTATTCCGGTGTGCTGGAAGAAGTTGTTGAGGTCTGGACACCGGAAGAGCTCTACGCCTTCCTGGAAAGCCCCAAAGGCTATGCGCCCGGCACGACTATGGCGTTCAACGGTCTGAAAAAGTCAGAAGATCGTGTCAATGTGATTGCATTCCTGGACATGACCGATGGCGACATGACCGAAATCGCGATGCCCGAAGAAGAAGCCGCGATGGAAGAGCCTGCTGCAGAAGAAGCAGTTGAAGAAGCCGCCGCTGAAGCGCCTGCCGCCGAAGAACCGGCAGCGGAAGAGGCCGCTGCTGCTGAGGAAACCACCGAAGCGGCTGAGACCGAAATGGCTGCCACGGAGCCCGCCGCCGAAGAAGCTGCTGTGCAAGAGGCTGTTGTTGAAGACGCTGCCGCTGAAGAACCGGTTGCCGAGGCTGCAGGCTTCGCTTCGCTGGTGGCTGCTGCCGACATCGCGGCAGGCGAAAAAGTGTTCAAGAAATGCAAGGCCTGCCACACGTTGGAAAGTGGCAAAAACCGCGTTGGACCTTATCTGACAGATCTGGTTGATCGCGACATGGCCACCTCGGAAGGCTTCAAATACTCCAATGCGATGGCTGAGTTTGGTGGCAGCTGGACCTATGAGAACCTGGACGCGTTCCTGACCAAGCCGAAAGACTTCATGCCGGGCACCAAAATGGCGTTTAATGGTCTGAAGTAAAGAGGAAGATCGCGCCGCAGTGATCGCCTATATCCAAAGCGGCGGTTGATCAGACCCGCACAAGACAATGCCAAAGGCCGCCACTCCATCGGGGTTGGCGGCCTTTTTCTTGGCGCGTCGGTGATTTAACGCCCTTTCACGTTTCCGTGCTTGAATGTAAGGGGCCGCCTCATTTAGCTTGCTAGAAGGGGAAAAAACACCACATGAAGGGGCGAGCAGAAGAGATGAGTATGAGCGGACAGCGCAAGCAGGCCCCGACCCGAGCGATCCTGAAATCGGTGCCGATCAAGGCAATTGTTGCGATGTTCATTCTGGGGGTTGCCACGCTGATGGCTCAGGCCGCACTGGCGCAGGACAACATCATCAAATCTCATGGCTATTCCTATTTTGGCAATCTCAGCTATCCGCCCGATTACCCGCATTTCAATTACGTGAACCCCGATGCGCCCAAGGGTGGCGAGATTTCCATCGCCCTCTCGGGCACGTTTGATTCGATGAACCCGTATACCCGCAAAGGCCGTTCGTCGGCGCTGGCGACGGTGATGTATGAAAGCCTGCTGGGCGAGGTTCTGGCGGGCGGCGGATCACTGCCTGCGGATAATTTCCGCGAAATGTACGGCCTTTTGGCCCACACGGTAGAATACCCCGAGGACAAGTCCTGGGTTATCTTTCACATGCGTCCCGAGGCGATGTTTTCCGATGGCACCCCGCTGACTGCGCATGATGTGTTGTTCAGCCACAACCTGCTGTTGGACGAAGGGTTGAAATCTTATGCCGAGGCTGTGCGCAAACGCATCCCCAATGCCGAGGTGCTGGATGACCACCGGATCAAGTTCTATTTCGCCGACGGCATTTCGCGCCGGTCGCTGATTGATCAGGTGGGCACAGTGCCGGTCTGGTCCAGGAAATGGTACGAGGAAACCGGTGCCAAGCTGGATGAAAGCCGTCTTGATGTCTCGCCCGGATCAGGGCCTTACGTGATCGAGAAGATCGACGTCAGTCGTAGCGCCACGTTCAAGCGTGATCCCAACTATTGGGGCGCGGATTTGCCGATCAACAAGGGCCGACATAATTTTGACCGCATCCGGCTGGAATACTTCGCCGACTCCACCGCCGCCTTTGAGGCTTTCAAGGCTGGCGAAGTAACTTACCGTACGGAAGCCGATCCCAAGAAATGGGCCAGCGCCTATGATTTTCCGGCCGTGCAAGATGGCAACGTGGTGCAAAAGGAATTGCCCGATGGCACACCACCAAACATGACAGGCATCGTTTTTAATCTTGGCTCGGATGTGCTTCAGAATAAACGCGTGCGTCAGGCGATTGCGCTGGCGTTCAATTTCGAGTGGACCAATGCGTCGCTGCTCTATGATCTCTACAGCCAACCGCGTTCATTCTCGCATGGCACCCTGCTTGAGGCCAAAGGCGTGCCCGAAGGGGACGAGTTGGAGTTTCTTCAATCCCTTGGGGATGTAGTGCCCGCCGATATGCTGACCACTGAGCCGCCCGTGCCGCATGTGTCCGATCCCGAACGGCTGAACACACGGCGCAACATGCGTCAGGCGCTGAACCTGATGGGCGAGGCCGGGTTCAACGTCGGCGACGATGGCAAGTTGCGTCAACCCGATGGTGAAGTGCTGCGACTGGATTTTCTGATGAATGCGTCTTCCGAACCCACAGATCAGGCGATTGCCGAGAACTTCGTCGCCAACCTCAAGAAACTGGGCATCGACGCGCGGCTTGAGACGGTCGATGCTGCGCAATACACCAAGCGCGAGCGGGATCGCGATTATGATCTGGTGTTTGACGCTTATCCTGCGCTGCTGGGCACCGGCACGGGGTTGGCCCAGCGGTTTGGCTCGGAAGCGGCCGAGTACAGCCTGTTCAACCCTGCCGGACTGGCCAGCCCGATGGTGGATGCGATCATCGAAGCCTCGCTTCTGACAGCAACGCAAGACGAGGAAGACATGACCATCCGTGCGCTGGATCGCGCCTTGCGGTATGAGTTTTTCCTGATCCCCGATGGCTATGCGCCTGATCACTGGGTGGCCTATTGGGATATGTATGAACATCCCGAAACGATCCCACCCTATGCGTTGGGGACGTTGGATTTCTGGTGGTACAACGCCGACAAGGGCGCGGCGCTGAAAGCGTCCGGCGCGTTGAGGTAACCGCCTGATGGGCGCCTATATCCTGCGCAGGTTGCTGCTGATCATTCCCACATTGTTGGGAATCATGATCATTAATTTTGCACTTGTGCAGTTTGTTCCGGGTGGCCCGGTCGAACAGGTCATCGCCCAGATGCAGGGCGAGGGCGATGTGTTTGGCGGCTTTGTCGGCGGGGGCGAAGACGCAACGCTGCAAGAGGGCGACAGCGAAGGCTACATGGGCGCGCGCGGCCTGCCGCCTGAATTCATCGAAGAATTGAAGGCGCAATACGGGTTGGACAAACCCCCTCTTGAACGGTTCCTGGGCATGATGTGGAACTATATGCGGTTTGATTTCGGCGAAAGCTATTTCCGTTCCATCGACGTGACCGAACTGGTGCTGGAAAAAATGCCAGTGTCGATTTCTTTGGGCCTTTGGTCGACGCTGATCGCCTATCTGATCTCGATCCCCCTGGGCATCCGCAAGGCAATGCAGGATGGCAGCACTTTTGACAGCTGGACCAGCGGGATCATCATCGCCGTCTATGCGATTCCCAGCTTCCTGTTTGCGATCATGTTGGTCGTGCTGTTTGCCGGGGGCAGTTACTGGCAAATCTTTCCTCTGCGTGGCCTGACATCGGACAATTTCGACCAGCTGACTGTGTTTGGGAAAATCGTTGATTACGCATGGCATATGTTCCTGCCGGTCCTGGCCTCGACCATCGGGGCCTTTGCCACGCTGACCTTGCTGACCAAGAACAGTTTTCTGGATGAGATCAAGAAACACTATGTGATGACCGCCCGCGCCAAGGGCCTGAGCGAGAGCGGCGTGCTCTATGGCCATGTGTTCCGCAACGCCATGCTGATCGTGATCGCCGGGTTTCCAGGCGTCTTTTACGGCGTGTTTTTTGGCGGTGCCCTGTTGATCGAGACGATTTTTTCGCTGGATGGCCTGGGACGGTTGGGGTTCGAGGCCGCAGTCAGCCGGGACTATCCGGTGATGTTTGGTACGCTGTTTCTGTTTGGCCTCATCGGCCTTGTGGTCAATATCCTGTCGGACCTGATGTATGTGCTGGTCGACCCGCGCATCGACTTTGAAAAGCGAGAGGGATAGATGGCACTGTCCCCTGTCAACCAACGCCGCTGGCGGAATTTCAAACGCAACCGGCGGGCCTATTGGTCGCTGATCCTGTTCTCGATCCTCTTTTGCATCACCCTCCCGGCCGAGTTCGTGGCCAACGACAAGCCGACCTTGGTGAAATATCAGGATGGCTATTACACGCCGATCTTCCGGTTCTACCCGGAAACCGCCTTTGGCGGGGATTTCCAAACCGAGGCGATCTATCGCGATCCCGAGGTGGCTTGCCTGATTGCGTCGGGTGGCCTGGAAAGCTGTTTTGATGACCCTGAGGGGGTGATTGCGGACAGTGCTGACGGTGTTGTCGATGGCGCGGATATTCAGAAGGGCTGGGCGCTGTGGCCGCTGATCCCCTACAGCTTTGACACGTCTGTGGATCGTCCGGGCGCGGCCCCGCTGCCTCCGAACGGGGAAAACTGGCTGGGCACGGATGACACCAAACGCGACGTGCTGGCGCGGGTGATTTACGGGTTCCGATTGTCGGTGATGTTCATGTTCGTGGTGACATTTGCCTCAACCCTGATCGGCATTTTCGCCGGGGCAATCCAAGGATATTTCGGCGGCAAGACCGATCTTATCTTCCAGCGGATCATCGAGATTTGGGCCTCTACCCCGCAGCTTTATGTGATCATCATCCTATTCGCGATCCTGCCGCGAAGTTTCTGGTTATTGGCAGGCATAACCATCCTGTTTGGCTGGATGACATTGGTGGGGGTGGTGCGCGCCGAATTCCTGCGCGCGCGCAACCTTGAATATGTGCGCGCGGCCAAGGCGCTGGGGGTGTCGAACCTGACCATCATGTTCCGCCACATGCTGCCCAATGCCATGGTGGCCACGTTAACCATGATGCCTTTTGTGATCACTGGCGCGATCTCGCTCTTGGCGGGCCTCGATTTTCTAGGGTTCGGCTTGCCGTCAAGTTCACCGTCTTTGGGAGAATTGACCTTGCAGGCCAAACAAAACCTGCAAGCGCCTTGGTTGGCCTTTACCGCGTTTTTTGCCTTTGCCATTTTGCTGTCGCTGCTGGTCTTCATCTTTGAAGGTGTGCGCGACGCGTTTGATCCAAGAAAGACTTTTGAATGAGCCTTCTGGAGGTCAAAGACCTGGCCATTGCGTTCCGCCAGGACGGGCAGGTAACCCCATGTGTGCACGGTGTGTCCTTCACTGTCGACCGGGGTGAGACCGTCGCCATTGTCGGCGAATCCGGCAGCGGCAAATCGATCACCGCGCTCAGCACCGTGTCGCTGTTGGGCGGATCAGCGCAGGTCACGGGCTCGGTCAGATATGACGGGCAGGAAATGATCGGCGCGTCGGATCGAATGCTGCGCAAGGTGCGCGGCAACGACATCAGCTTTATTTTCCAAGAGCCGATGACCTCGCTCAATCCGTTGCACACGCTCGAAAAGCAGATTGCCGAAAGCCTGATGCTGCATCAGGGGCTGACCCGGGATGAGGCCCAGGCGCAGATCATCGAGTTGCTGTTGCGCGTCGGCATTCACGACCCCGAAAGCCGCCTCGGGGCCTTTCCCCATCAACTGTCTGGCGGGCAACGCCAACGGGTGATGATCGCCATGGCCCTGGCCAACAAGCCTGACATTCTGATTGCGGATGAACCGACCACGGCGCTGGATGTGACCATTCAGGCGCAAATCCTTGAGCTGCTGGCCGAGCTGAAGCGCGAAGAAAACATGGGGCTTCTGTTCATCACCCATGATCTGGGTGTGGTGCAAAAGATCGCAGACAAGGTCTGCGTGATGAAAGACGGTATGATCGTCGAGGCCGGGCCGACCGCCGAAATTTTCGACAACCCACGGCACGACTATACCCGTAAGCTGCTCAATGCGCGCGCTGTTGGCGTGCCGTCCCCTGTGCCCGCCGGAGCGCAAAAGCTGGTCGAGACGCAGAACCTGAAAGTTTGGTTCCCCATTCAGAGCGGTTTCATGCGCAAGGTGGTTGGCCATGTGAAGGCCGTCAACGATGCCACGATTTCGGTGCGCGCAGGCGAGACGCTGGGCATTGTCGGTGAAAGCGGATCGGGCAAAACCACCCTGGCGCTGGCGATTATGCGTCTGATTGCGTCAGAAGGGAAAATCCTCTTTGATGATGAGGATGTGAATGCTTGGGCTACACGCGAATTGCGCCGCCGCCGTGCGGACATGCAGATCGTCTTTCAGGACCCGTTCGGCAGCCTGTCCCCCCGGATGACCTGTGAACAGATCATCGCCGAGGGCTTGGGCGTGCATGGCAATCCTGATGGGCGGGCCGCGCGTGATCTGGTGGCCGAAGTGATGCGTGAGGTCGATCTGGATCCGGCTACGATGGTTCGTTATCCGCACGAGTTTTCAGGCGGTCAGCGTCAGCGGATCGCGATTGCCCGCGCGATGATCCTGCGGCCCAAGATGGTGGTTCTGGATGAACCGACGTCGGCGCTGGATATGACGGTGCAGGTACAGATCGTTGATCTGCTGCGTCGTTTGCAGGTGAAATACGGGCTGGCCTACCTGTTCATCAGCCACGATCTGCATGTTGTGCGCGCGATGAGCCACAATATGATCGTGATGAAACGCGGCGATATCGTTGAGGCTGGCGAAGCGGGTGCCATGTTTGATGCGCCGCAAACCGAGTATACCAAAACGCTGCTTCAGGCCGCGCTGGACCTAACGACCTAAAACGTTTCGCGAAAACCTGATACGCAGCTTTTCGCGAAGCGTCTTAAACGTCAAATGGCCGAGCTGTGGCCCGCTTTGGACAGTTCATTCGTATCCAGGCTGCGTGCGATCATCCGGGTCAGGGGCCGTGCCTCGTGGGACACAAACAGCCCTTCGTCCGTCACGCTGAGCAAGTTGTCAAACTGCGCATTGACCTCGGTCAGAATGGTGTTGAGCGCGTCCGGTGCGATCCCAAAGCTGTCATGCATGTCATGCGCATCGATGCGGAATTCGCACATCAGTTGTTCGATCATCCGCGAGCGCAGCAAATCCTGCCCGGCAAAGACATGGCCGCGCGTGGTGGAAAGCCGCCCGTCGCGAATGGCAGCAGTGTGCGCGCCGGTGGCCGGTGCGTTCTGCGCATACCCCTGCGGGAAGCGCGAGATCGACGAGGCGCCAACCCCGATCAGCACATCAGCCGTGTCATCGGTGTAGCCCTGGAAGTTCCGGCGCAATGTGCCGCCCTCAAGCGCGGTGCTCAGCCCGTCTTCGGGGGTGGCGAAATGGTCGATGCCGATCTCGTTATAGCCATCCCACATGAACAGGCGGCGGGCGGTGTCATAGAGCTCAAGCCGTTCCTGAGGTGTCGGCAGGCGGTCAGATGGAATCAACTGCTGGCGCTTGGCCATCCACGGCACATGGGCGTATCCGTAGAGCGCGACGCGGTCAGGGCTGAGAGACAGCAGCTTTTGAACGCTTTCCGTGATTCGTCCCTTGCTCTGATCCGGCAGGCCGTAAAGGATATCTGCATTCAGGCTTTTGATGCCCCGCGCACGAATCTCATCAGCAGCCCATTTGGTGATGTCATAGCCCTGGATGCGGCCGATGGTTTGCTGGATGTCATCGTTGAAATCCTGCACCCCGATCGAGGCGCGGTTCATGCCCGAACGGGCCAGCGCATCAAGGCGCTCGCCGTCGATCTCGTTGGGATCAATTTCAACTGAAAACTCGGTATTGTCAGCAAAAGGAGCGATCTCGCGAACCGCCCCTGCCAGCTCTTCCATCATGCCCGGGGCCAACAGCGTCGGCGTGCCCCCGCCCCAGTGCAGGCGCGAAAGCGTCACACCTTTGGGCAGGTGAAGGCCCAGCATTTTCAGCTCGGTTTTCAGGGTTTCCAGATAGGCCAGAACCGGGGCCTGGCTTTGAGTGCCTTGCGTTCGGCACGCACAAAACCAGCACAATCTGCGGCAGAATGGCACATGTATGTACAAAGATATCTGCGCGCCTTCCGGGATTGCTTTGACCCAGTGCACGAATTCGCCTGCCCCCACTGCTTTTGAGAAGTGGGGCGAGGTTGGGTAGCTCGTATAACGGGGGACCTTTGCGTCAAAGAGCCCCAGTTTGCCTAGTTGTGCTTTTGTAATCATCTGACTAACCTAGTTTAAAGAAATTGGGCAAACCTTGACCCAGATCAATATAGCGCTAATGACCAGAGATTGAAATGTCACAGAATAATGCCGTCGCCGAGCTAAAGGACTGCGGAGAGTGTCCTATTCGACACCGCGCCGTTTGTGCGAAGTGCGAATCCAAAGAGCTGACCGCGCTGGAACAAATTAAGTATTATCGCAGTTTCCAGGCTGGTCAGACGGTGATCTGGTCCGGTGATCAGATGGATTTCGTCGGCTCGGTCGTGTCGGGAATCGCGTCTCTGACCCAGACGATGGAAGATGGGCGTACCCAGATGGTTGGCCTGCTTTTGCCCAGTGATTTTGTGGGCCGTCCCGGGCGGTCTTCTGCGGCCTATGATGTCGTGGCGACCAGTGATATGGTGATGTGCTGTTTCCGCAAGAAGCCCTTTGAAGACATGATGAACCGCACCCCGCATGTTGCACATCGCCTGCTTGAGATGACGCTGGACGAATTGGACGCCGCCCGCGAATGGATGCTGGTTCTGGGGCGCAAAACAGCGCGTGAGAAAATAGCTTCGCTGCTTTCGATTATTGCGCGGCGCGATGCCACGCTGAACACGGGCAGTGCGCCCGAGCGGCTGGTGTTTTACCTGCCCCTGACCCGTGAGGCGATGGCCGACTACCTGGGTCTGACGCTGGAAACGGTGAGCCGACAGATTTCGGCGCTGAAGAAAGACGGTGTGATCATCCTGGAAGGCAAGCGCCACGTGATCGTACCCGATTTTGATCGCCTGCAGGAAGAAGCCGGTGATGACAGCGATGGCGGCATGGTCGCGTAACCACCCCGCCATTTCGTCACGAATTATCTTAAGCGGTCACAATTCATCTTGAGTCGTCATAAGTGCTAGTGGGCCATCAGCACAGGCAGGTTGGCCTGTTCCAACATGTAACGGGTCGCGCCGCCAAAGATCGCTTCGCGGAACCGCGAATGGCCATAGGCACCCATAATGATCAGGTCCGCATCCATATCCCCGGCATGCCGCATCAACACATCCGAGACACGCGGCATGGTTTTAGACAGGACGTCAATTTCCACCTTCAGGCCATGACGCGCCAGATATTGCGAGAGTTGCCCGCCGGGATCGGACCGGTTTGGCCCGTGGGTGGGCGGATCAATCACCACCACATGCACCGCATCGGCAGAGGCCAGCAGAGGCAAGGCCGCGCGGATGGCGTTCAGCGCCTCAACGCTTTCGTTCCAGGCAATCAAGACACGTTCCGGTTTGAGCCCGGAGGCTGTGGCCGTTTTGGGCAAGACAATTGCGGGGGTCTGGCCTTCGAACAGGGCGGCTTCGGTCACCGCTTCCAATTCGGCACCGCGGTCGTCTCCGTAAGGCTGCGGCAGAATCACCATATCCGAGAATCGCGCCCGGGCAGCCACATGCCGACCCAGATCGGCCAGTTGCGCGACGCCGGTTTCCGATCCCCAGCGGATGCCACTGTTGGCAAGTAGGCTTTTCACCTTGGTTTCAATGATATGCGCCTCTTCATTGGCGCGGGTAATGGTCTCTTGCAGGACGATGGCACTGGCCCCGGCATAGTAATAGCCGGTCTGGCTGCGATCGACGCCAAGGCAGAGGACATCAAGATGTGCGTCATGTTGCTGAGCGGCAGCCACCGCATAAGCAAGTGTTTCGTCTACAAGGGTTTCGTCGGTCAGTACGGAAAACAGGCAATTGTAGGACATCTCAGCCCTCCTTTGAAATCTTCGTCAGGGAGTCTAGCGGATGTTTCGCCCGCCTTCCTTGACGATAATCAAGAAAAACCAGACTAAGTCTTGATGCAGATCAATGTCAGCATTGCCCCGTCGCTTCATTAACAGGACAGTCTAAAAGTAGCCCGTGCGTTTGAGTCGTGCGGAGTGAGACGAAGGGACGTAATATGACGAACTATATCAAGCTGATCGTGCTTGGCCTGATCGCGTTTATCGCGGTTTATGCGGCCAATCAGGCACGTGATCTGGCCTATCTGGCAAACGCGCTGACGATTGCGTTGGCCGCTGGCATCACCTTTATCTGGGTGTTGCGCCATACGGACGAACCGAAATCCACTGCGGATTTGTCGGGGGAGTATCTGGATGGCGTTGTACGCGCTGGCGTGATCGCCACCGCGCTGTGGGGCGTTGTCGGCTTCCTGGTGGGGACGATCATCGCCTTCCAACTGGCTTTTCCGGTGCTCAACTTTGAATGGGTCCAGGGATATCTGAATTTCGGACGGCTGCGCCCGCTGCACACAAGTGCGGTGATCTTTGCCTTTGGCGGCAACGCGCTGATCGCGACCTCGTTCTACGTGGTGCAACGCACAAGTGCGGCGCGCCTTTGGGGGGGCAATCTGGGCTGGTTTGTCTTCTGGGGCTATCAGCTTGTTATCGTGCTGGCGGCCTCCGGTTATCTGCTGGGCGCGACCCAGTCCAAAGAGTACGCCGAACCTGAATGGTTGGTGGACCTGTGGCTGACAATTGTCTGGCTGGCCTATCTGGCCGTGTTCATGGGCACTATCGTCAAGCGCAAAGAGCCGCATATCTATGTGGCCAACTGGTTCTTCCTTAGTTTCATCATCACCGTGGCGATGCTGCATGTGTTCAACAACCTCTCCGTTCCGGTCTCGATCTGGGGCTCAAAATCGGTGCAGGTGTTCAGCGGCGTGCAGGATGCGATGGTACAATGGTGGTATGGCCACAACGCGGTGGGCTTCTTCCTGACGGCGGGCTTCCTGGGGATGATGTACTATTTCGTGCCCAAACAGGCCGAACGTCCTGTCTTTAGCTATAAACTGTCGATCATCCACTTCTGGGCGCTGATCTTCCTTTATATCTGGGCGGGTCCGCACCACTTGCATTACACCGCTCTGCCGGACTGGGCCTCGACCCTTGGTATGGTGTTCTCGATTGTTCTGTGGATGCCCTCATGGGGTGGTATGATCAACGGTCTGATGACGCTGTCTGGCGCCTGGGACAAGCTGCGCACCGATCCGGTGATCCGGATGATGGTGATCTCGATTGGGTTCTACGGTATGTCGACCTTTGAAGGTCCGATGATGGCGATCCGCGCAGTGAACTCTCTGAGCCACTACACCGACTGGACCATTGGTCACGTGCATTCCGGCGCTCTTGGCTGGAACGGCATGATCACCTTCGGTGCACTTTACTTCCTGGTACCGAAACTGTGGAACAAAGAGCGGCTCTACAGCCTCAGCCTTGTCAGCTGGCACTTCTGGTTGGCGACCATCGGCATCGTGCTTTATGCGGCATCGATGTGGGTCACCGGCATCATGGAAGGCCTGATGTGGCGTGAAGTGGACGCCAACGGCTTCCTCGTGAACTCCTTTGCTGACACCGTCAGCGCCAAATTCCCGATGTACGTTGTACGCGGTCTTGGCGGGGTGCTGTTCATCACCGGCGCAATCATCATGTGCTATAACCTTTACATGACCGTCAAACGGAGCCCGGCTGTTGCAGCCCCCAACTCCGTTGTCCCGGCAGAATAAGAGGAGGGACATTATTATGGGTATTCTCGACAAACATACGATCCTAGAGAAGAACGTCACCCTCTTGGCAATCTTTGCCTTCCTGGTGGTCACGGTGGGGGGGATGGTGCAGATCGCACCGCTCTTCTGGCTGGAAAACACCATCGAGGATGTGGATGGCATGCGCCCCTACACCCCGCTGGAGCTAACCGGGCGCGACATCTACATCCGCGAGGGTTGCTATGTCTGCCACAGTCAGATGATCCGCCCGATGCGGGATGAGGTTGAACGTTATGGTCACTACTCACTGGCGGCGGAATCGAAATACGATCACCCGTTCCAGTGGGGGTCCAAACGCACCGGGCCTGATCTGGCCCGGGTGGGTGGGCGCTATTCGGATGAATGGCATGTTGACCACCTGCGTGATCCGCAATCGGTGGTGCCGGAATCGGTGATGCCGAAATATGGCTTTCTCGAAAACAGATTGATCGAAGGCGAATATGTCTCGGACCTGCTGTGGACAC
The DNA here is from genome assembly GCA_965207105.1 of Roseovarius sp. Lineage (GTDB taxonomy): Bacteria > Pseudomonadota > Alphaproteobacteria > Rhodobacterales > Rhodobacteraceae > Roseovarius. The sequence goes on from CBDBLS010000053.1 coordinate 100,597, forward strand.
ATTCGTTGATCGGTGTGCCTTACTCGGACGCCATGATCGAGAACGCAGCGGCGGATTTCGAGGTGCAGGTCGATCCTTTCGGGGACATTGATGGCCTGATGGAACGCTATGGCGAAAACGTGCAGGGGCGCAATTTCGACGGACGGCCCGGGATTTCCGAAGCCGACGCTCTGATTGCTTATCTGCAGATGCTGGGCACGCTGGTTGATTTCTCGACCTTCACGCCTGCGCCCAGTCGTTAAGGGAGGATTGATACATGGAAACCTATTCTCTCTTGCGTGAATTTGCCGATAGCTGGATGTTGCTGGTTTTGTTCACCTTCTTCATCGGGGTTGTGATCTTCGTGTTCCGCCCCGGTGCCACAAAGGTCTATGACGATCCGGCCAACATCCCCTTCCGGCACGAAGACAAACCCGCGCCTGCGCCGGGGCCGATGACGCCAAGGAGGCGTGAAGACATGGCAAAGCAACCTGTAAAGAAAGACGACGTCAGCACCACGGGTCACCAGTGGGACGGCATCGAAGAGTTTAACAATCCCCTGCCGCGCTGGTGGCTGTGGATCTTCTATGCCACCATCATCTGGGGCGTGTGGTACGTGATTGCCTATCCCGCCTGGCCGATGATCAACGGTGCGACCGAAGGCTACAAAGGCTGGTCGACACGCGCCAATGTGGCCGTGGACATCGCCGAGGCCGAGGCCGCCAATGCCGAGATCAACACCAAACTGGCTTCTGCCGATCTGGCGACGATCCCCACCGATCCCGAGCTGTCAGGCTATGCCCGCTCGGCCGGGGCTGCGGTGTTCCAGACCTGGTGCGTGCAATGTCACGGGCGTGAAGGGGGCGGGGCTGTTGGCTATCCAACCCTGTCGGATGATGACTGGCTTTGGGGTGGGACGATGGAAGATATCCATCTGACCGTCAGCCACGGCATCCGCAACGACGAGGATGATGATGCGCGCTATTCAGAGATGCCCGCCTTTGGCGAGATCCTTGAGCCCGAAGAAGTCGTACAGGCCGTCAACTACGTGATGTCCCTGTCGGGTGAACCGAATGACGCCGCTCAGGTGGCTGCCGGTGAGACCGTGTTCATGGACAATTGTGCGGCCTGCCATGCCGAAGACGGCACTGGCGATGTGTTCCAGGGAGCTCCGAACCTGACGGATGCGATCTGGCTTTTTGGTGGCGACTACGATGCGCTGATGGAAACCGTCACCTACAGCCGCTTTGGCGTGATGCCGTCCTGGACGACCCGTTTGTCCGAGGCTGAAATTCGCGCTGTGACCGCCTATGTCCACCAGCTGGGCGGCGGCGAATAACCACATAAGAAAACCCCGGGATGGTTCGCCACCCCGGGGCTCGGCACCGGTCCTTCCGTCCTGTTCGCGCGTTTCCTGGGAGGCCGGTGTCACATTTCTCCCACTCAACTTTGTCATAGGCTCAATTAGCATTGATTATGCGTGGCGTATTACAGGCAGGATGCCTGCTGCTGCGGCAAGTATCGCGCGCGGCGTTTGGTGGCTCGGAAGGACGGCAAGGTGGAACCACCGAAGGTAGCTGTCCAGGTATTTGGTTGCGATACCCCGATGGCGGCGCAGAAAGGTCTTTAACCGCTCATGCCGACTGTTCACGGTTTGAATGTGCAATTCACCACGGACACGTTCTCCGGCGGTCCGGTTGAGACTTTCATGGCTGACGCCCATTTCTGCGGCGCAGGGCGGGTACCCGGTGCAGCCATCGGTCACCAGGAGAGCGTCCCCATCAAGACGTGGCTGCAGAACCGTTTTGAGATGTTCGGCTGTCACCGCAGGCAAGACAGCACTGATGGTGGTGCCTGATCGGTCGACTGCAACGAGGACCGGAACCTGCTCCTTCGACAATCCGCGTTTTGAGGCCTTTCCCCCGCGTTTGCGGGCTTTTCGAGAGAGATTACGCTCCCCTTTCCGGCTGTGCAGAAAGAACGTCTCGTCGGCTTCGACGATCCCGCACAGCTTGACCGCACCGACCGTTACAGCCTGAAGAAAGCGATGACGCCAACGAAAAGCTGTGGTGTCGGCCACCATACAACGCCCGTCGGACGCCTTTACCGTTTCGCCGTCGCGCAGGGAAGCTGCAAACTCTGCCCACCTGTCCTTGTGGCGCAAGCGGGCAAGCGGCGTCCCGGTCAGCGCGTTGAAGGTTTTGCGACAGCTTTTGCAAAAGAACCTCGTCAGGCCACTTGCATGGCCTCTGATGATCGCACCGCCCGAAGCGCAGTGCGGACAGATACGCCCCTCGCGAACAGTCGCCTCAAGGAGATCGATCACGCTTTCCAGCGACGAAACCCCGGCAACGAGCCGTCCGGTTTCAGCCCGTTGTTTCGATGAAAGGTTGTCGATCTCGTTAAGCCACACCAAAAAAGCCTGATGATCCATGTGCCGCACCCATAATTTTGTTCATGGTGTGTTCTATCACAGGTCGCCACGCATAATAAATGCTAATTGAGCCTTGTCATAAGGCTGGCCATGTGGCCAGTTTTTCGTTTTATGACAGCGCGCGTGGCCATCTGCCGCCGCGCTAGGGCCAGCTCTGATCGCGTAGTCGGCGTGGGGGCGGTGGCCGGCGATTGAGGCCCTCACTCAGATCAGTCACGACGACGACCAGTGGTATGGGCGATCAGTTCGGCCTGACGGCGATTTGAGAACCGGTCACGATCCCCCTGATGGTTCCAAGCGTCGGTCCGGGTGGCCGTCATGAAAGAATTTGCGAAGATGTTGAACATGATCTTTCCTTTCCATATTGCTGTTTCTCTTTTGAATATGGATAAAAACCTGCCATCATGCGACTCAGGAAAATTTTGGATATGTTAGTTTTAGTTACATTATGGATTGGCTCAATCTCCCCCCGCTGACCGCCCTGCGGGCGTTTGCAGCCCTTGCCGAGACGGGCAGTGCCGTTGCGGCGGGCGACAAGCTGAATGTCAGTCACGCAGCGATCAGTCAGCAAATCAAGGCGCTTGAGACGCGCATGAACGTGGCACTGGTGGATCGCTCGGGGCGGCAGATGGCGCTGACGGCCGACGGAACCCAACTGGCCGATGCGCTGGAAACAGGGTTCGGCACCATTGCCCGTGCGGTCGCAACGTTGACCGCGGCCGAAGCCGATCGACCCTTGCACATTGCTACGACGCCCATGTTGGCCTCGGCCTGGTTGATGCCGCAACTGGGTGGCTTTCATACGGCTTTTCCAGACATCAATCTTATCTTAAGCACCAGCCCGATGGTTGAACCGATGGAAAGTGGCGGGATAGACGTGGCGCTGCGATACGGAGATGGCGACTGGCCCGGGCTTGAAAGTGAACCGCTGATCATGACACCGATGGTGGTGATCGCTGCGCCGTCGCTGGTGGGTGACACCGAATTTACCTGCCTTGATGAGCTGGCCGGGTATCCTTGGCTGCTGGACGCTGGCTTGTCCGAAGCAAATAACTGGCTGAGTGGAATCGGCACGCTGGACAAGCTCAGTACCGGGTCGATCCAGCTGCCCGGTAACCTTTTGCTGGATGGTGCGCGTGACGGGCAGGGGATCGCCGTGACCGTGCGTGCCTTCGTTGAAAATGACATCGCGTCGGGGCGGCTGCGCATGCTGTTTGAAAGCGATGCGGTCAAAGGGTATCACATTGTCACACGCCCCGGTCTTCAGCGCGAAACGGCGAAGACCTTCTTGAAATGGCTCAGAAAATGCCTGCGCGATTGTGTCACGCTTTAATAAGGTCAGTTTCAGAGTCAGAATTTGACTCAGGTCAAAGCCCGACGGCGACCCAACTGAGAAAACGCTAATATCAGAATTCTGTCATACCGGAGTACGTCTGTGTCCGAATCGCAGCCAGTCGAACCGCCCAGCCTTTATGTGGCGCGCGAGCCAATCTTTCCCAAGAAGGTCTACGGACCGTTTCGCAACCTGAAATGGGCGATTCTGGTCGTCACTTTGGGGATCTACTATCTGACGCCGTGGATCCGCTGGGATCGCGGCCCGAACCTGCCGGATCAAGCGGTACTGCTGGATCTGGCCCACCGCCGGTTCTATTTCTTCTGGATCGAGATATGGCCGCATGAGTTCTACTTTATCGCGGGCCTGCTGGTGATGTCGGGGCTGGGCTTGTTTCTGTTTACCGCGGCCCTTGGTCGGGTCTGGTGTGGCTATGCCTGCCCGCAGACGGTCTGGACCGATCTGTTTATTCTGGTCGAACGCTGGATTGAGGGTGATCGCAATGCGCGACTGCGCCTGCACCGTCAGGAAAAGTGGGATTTCAAGAAAATCCGATTGCGCCTGATCAAATGGATCAGCTGGATTCTGATCGCGGCCGCCACGGGTGGGGCTTGGGTGTTCTACTTTGCCGATGCACCCACATTGCTGGTGGATTTGTTCACGCTGAACGCACACCCAATCGCCTATACGACCATTGGCATTCTGACCGCCTCGACCTTCTTTTTCGGTGGTATCGCCCGGGAACAGGTCTGTATCTATGCCTGCCCCTGGCCACGCATTCAGGCGGCGATGATTGACGAAGACACGTTGATCGTCGGTTATCGTGACTGGCGGGGCGAGCCGCGCAAACATTCTGAAGAGGTGCAGGATGGAGCCGAGCAGGGCGACTGCATTGATTGCATGGCCTGCGTCAACGTCTGCCCTGTGGGGATCGACATTCGCGATGGTCAGCAACTGGAATGTATCACCTGTGCGCTGTGCATCGACGCCTGTGATGACATCATGGCCAAGATCGGCAAGCCACGCGGATTGATCGATTACATGGCCCTGACCGACGAGACGCTGGAACGCAAAGGTCAGGCGCCCAAGCCGATCATCAAGCACATCCTGCGTCCGCGCACGATGCTTTACACCGGGCTGTGGTCGCTTGTCGGCTTCCTGCTGGTTTTTGCACTGTTCATTCGCTCGGATATTGAAATGACCGTGGCTCCGGTGCGCAATCCGACCTTCGTGACCCTGTCGGATGGCTCGATCCGCAACACCTATGAGGTGCGCCTGCTGAACAAGCATGGCGATGATCGCCCCTTCCGGATATCAATGACGGGTGATCCGTCGATCCGGGTACAGCTTGAGGGCACGCCCTATGGGTCGGTTCAGGTGCCGGCGGATTCAACGCACCTGCAACGGGTCTATCTGGTGGCGGCACCCGGCTCTGAACCTGCGAAGCTGGAACGTACGGATGTGCGGCTCTGGATCGAAGATATCTCAAACGGGGATCGGGCCTACAAAGACACGATCTTTAACGGAAAGGCGAACTGATAATGACACGTGAACTTACCGGCAAACATGTGTTGATCGGCTTTGTCGTCGCTTTTGGCATCATCATCTCGGTCAATCTGGTGCTGGCCTATTCAGCGGTCAAAACCTTTCCGGGGCTTGAGGTGAAAAACTCTTACGTCGCCAGCCAGCAGTTTGACGAACGCCGCGATGCGCAGATGGCTCTGGGCTGGACGGTGCGTGCCAGCCATTCGGATGGGTTGCTCAGTCTGGCGATCACGGATGACGCCGGGATGCCGGTGGAAGTCGCTGGATTAGACGCTACAGTGGGGCGTGCCACCCATGTCTCTGACGAGGTCGCGCCCGAATTTCAGTTTGACGGCACGCGGTACTACGCCCCGGTTCCGCTGGGCGATGGCAACTGGAACATCCGGATGGAAGCGGTGGCCAAAGACGGCACCGAGTTCCGTCAGCGCGTCGTTCTGATCAAGGAATAGCTATGACCGCGACACTGCGTCAAACCCCCTCGGCCTGTCCGGCCTGCGCGGCTGCCCCAGCGGCCGAGCAACTGGCCGAGCTGGACGCGCCGCAGGAGGCGCAGATCGCCCTGTCCTTGCCGACGATCCATTGTTCGGCCTGCATTTCCAAAGTTGAAAACGGGTTGAATGCGCACCCCTTGGTCCGCTCGGCCCACGTAAACCTGACCCTGAAACGGGCCAGTATCGAGGCCGAGCCTGAAGTGACCGCGCAGGAGATGGCAGCCCTGGTCGAAGGGTTGGGCTATGAAGCGTATGAGCTTGACCCCGGCACGCTAAGTGCGACCGCCACCGACAAGGCCGGGCGCGATCTGTTGATGCGTCTGGCGGTTGCGGGCTTTGCCAGCATGAATGTGATGCTGCTGTCAGTCGCCGTCTGGTCCGGGGCCGAGGCCGCAACCCGCGACATGTTCCACTGGATTTCCGCAGCGATCGCCCTGCCCACCATCGCCTTTTCCGGCCAGCCGTTTTTCCGTAATGCCTGGGCCGCGCTGCGCAATGGCAAGCTGAACATGGATGTGCCGATCACACTGGCCATCGTGCTGGCGATCGTGACGTCGCTTTGGGAAACCTCGCTCAGCGGCAAGCACGCTTATTTCGATGCGGCGCTTGCACTGACCTTCTTCCTGTTGGCGGGCCGGTATCTGGATCACCGCACCCGCGCCATTGCCCGCTCGGCTGCCGAGGAGCTAACTGCTCTGGAAGTCCCGCGCGCGTTGCGATTGCAGGATGGGGCCGAGAGTGAGGTCAATGTCGCCGAACTGGCTATTGGCGATATGATCCTTGTGCGCCCCGGCGGGCGGATGCCTGTCGATGGCGAGATTGTTGAGGGCCATTCCGAGTTGGATCGTTCCCTGCTGACCGGTGAAACCTTGCCGGTGCTGGCTGAACCGGGGCAGGAGGTCTCTGCCGGTGAGGTGAACCTGACTGGCCCGCTGACGATCCGCGCCACGGCTGTGGGGCGTGACACGTCGTTGCATCGCATGGCCGATCTGGTGGCAATCGCGGAATCCGGGCGCTCGCGCTATACCTCGCTGGCCGATAGCGCGGCCAAGCTTTATGCGCCGGGCGTGCATATCCTGTCGGCTTTGGCCTTTGCAGGCTGGTATCTCTACACATGGGACATGCGCACGGCGTTGAATATCGCCGCCGCCGTTCTGATCATCACCTGCCCTTGTGCCTTGGGTCTGGCCGTGCCTGCGGTGACCACAGCGGCCAGTGGTCGGCTGTTCCGCAAGGGGATGTTGATAAAGCACGAAACCGCGTTGGAGCGTCTGGCGCAGGTCGACACCGTGGTTTTCGACAAGACTGGCACGCTGACGGCGGGTACGCCCGAGCTGACCAATCTGGATCATCTGCCACGCGACGGGGCCGAAGTGGCTCTGGCACTGGCACTGGCGCTGGGGTCTTCGCACCCGCTGGCACAGGCGATTGTGCAGGCCGGGCGTAAGGCCGGGCTGGCGGCGGCCACCGTCACGGATATCGCCGAAGTGCCAGGCTATGGAACCAAAGGGTTTTGGAACGGGCAAGAGGTGCGGCTTGGCCGGGCCAGCTGGACCGGGGCCGATCCCCTGGCGCTGACCGCGACGCATCTGGCGATCGATGGTCGGGCGCCACTGGCATTCGAGTTTACTGACCGGCTGCGCGATGGCGCGGAACAGGCGGTTCAGGCGCTGATGGACAGCGGCAAAACCGTTTACCTGATGTCGGGCGACACCACACCGGCGGTCGAGGCGCTGGCCAATCGGCTGGGCATCACCCGCTGGCTGGCCGAGGCCCTGCCCGCTGACAAAGCGGAACGGATCAAGGCACTATCCGAAGGTGGGGTGAAAGTTTTGATGGTCGGTGACGGGCTGAATGACACGGCAGCACTGGCGGCGGCGCATGTTTCAATATCACCCGCAACCGCGCTGGATGCGGCGCGTGTGGCCAGCGACATCGTGCTGCTGGGCAATGACCTGTCACCGATTGGCTTTGCCTGCACAACCGCGCGGTCGGCGATCAAACGCATCCGCGAAAACTTCCGCATTGCAACAGTTTACAACATCATTGCCGTGCCATTGGCGATTGCCGGGCTGGCCACGCCACTGATCGCGGCCTTGGCGATGTCGACCAGTTCGATTACCGTCTCGCTGAACGCTTTGAGGCTGAGGTAACGCGCATGAACATCCTGACCTATCTCATTCCGATCTCGCTGTTTTTGGGTGGGTTGGGCCTGGTGTGTTTCGTCTACACCGTGCGTTCGAACCAGTATGACGATCCAGAAGGCGATGCGCGCCGTATTCTGAGGGATGACTACGACGACAAGCCCAAGCAGTGAAGCGTCTCTTTCTATACCCGGGGCTTTACCTGAGGGTGAAACGCGTACAACGCAGATAAGGCGCGCGATGTTTCGCGAGACGCAGTGAGGCTGATTTTCACGAAACGCTTTGAGATCAGGCGGCGTACTGGTCGGGCTGGTCCATATACGGTGTCAATGCCGCGGGTCCGACCGCTGCCATAAATACAGCAACTTCTTTTGATTTCAGAACCTTGCGGGCGGTTGCCCCATATCTCTCCCAGGGTCCGACAGCTGCAGTGATCTCTTGCTGCGCGGTTGTATCAAAGCTGTCCAATCCGACCTGTGCGGGGTGAAAACTTTCTGAAAGCGCCCCTGCCGAACACAGCACCTGATGACGCCCGAGCAGAAGGTGATGATAGCTGATTTGTGCCTTGACGGGGGCAGGGCTAATGCCGCGATATCCAGCCAGATGCTTGGTGTAAAACGCGGAGCAATATTGGGCCACAGAAGCGGCTGCATATCGCAGTTGTAGCGGAGTAAAAGTCCGCCAGTTTGTGCCCTTCGTTTATTCGGAGGGCGGGAGATGTATTCTGTGGATATTTATAGTCGTGTGCGCCGTGCTTGTTTGAAGGACGGTATGTCTGGCCGAGAAGCGGCGCGGTTTTTCAACATGGCGTAATCAGGATCAGCACTCAGTTACCCCTGTTATTCTGGATGCACATGCAATTGAAAAGGAGACTGACCAATGGAATATTTTGCTGGTTTGGATGTGTCCATGGAAGAGACGCATATCTGCATTCTGGATCGTGAAGGGGCCCTTATTCGTGAAGGAAAAGCGAGCTCAACACCAAAAGCGATCGCTGACTTCCTCGCTTCTGGACCACCATGTGCCAAAGTTGTATTTGAAACGGGACGGATGGCACCAATGCTTTACCATGGGCTGACGGAGCTTGGTGTCCCGGTTGTTTGCATCGAGAGCAGGCAAGCATATCAGGCCCTTAAATCTCTGGCCGGCCACAAGACGGACCGCAATGATGCCCGCGGTTTGGCACACCTGGCGCGGACGGGATTCTACAAGCCGACCCATGTCAAATCACTGTCAGCGCACGCAATCCGGTCGCTGATCGCAGCCCGCAAGAAGCTGGTCGGACAGCGTGTGACGCTCGACAATCAGATCCGCGGTCTGGTCGTCGTCTTCGGCGTGCGGCTGCCACGAGCTTTGTCTCCGGCATTCAAAAACGCGGCGCTAAAAGTTAGCGATGGAGTGCCTGGCCTCCATGCCGCAATTTGCGGACTGTTCGCAGCACGCGAAGCAATCCTCGCGGCGGTTGCAGCCATTGATGGCGACATCAAAAAGATGACCCGCAAATCCGAAGTCTGCCAGCGCCTTATGACGGTACCAGGGGTCGGTCCGATCACAGCATTGGCCTTTGCCGCAGCAATTGATGATCCGTCGCGTTTCAGGAAATCGCGTGATGTGGGGGCGTATCTTGGACTGGTGCCGCGACGGCATCAATCTGGTGAAATCGACTACACGGGCAGCATCTCAAAGCGGGGCGACGTGCGCGTCAGAACGCTTCTCTATGAGGCCGCCAATGTGATGCTGACGCGGTATGCCGCTCCGCTCAAATTGAAGACATGGGCCCTCGCAATCGGTGCGCGCTCAACGATGAGAAAGGCCCGAGTGGCTCTGGCGCGTCGTCTGGCAATCATACTTCATGCCATTATGCGAGACAAAACTGACTTCCAGTCCGCGTAAGGCTTACGAGGCGACAACGAGGATTCCTAAATCAAAGTTCCCATCTGGGACGATGCCCGAGGGAGGGCGTGAGACACGGCGCCGATTCTGTAGCAACAGCCAAGACCAACGGTATGATTGCGGTTTCAACATTGCCGACCCACACCCAGCCAACCCCATCATGAACCTCAGAGTTCGAAGAGAACAAAGGCAACCTCTGACATCAAAAGCAGGAAACTCAGGAAACACGCATTGACAGATTAGAGAACGGGACGGATGGCACCAATGCTTTACCATGGGCTGACGGAGCTTGGTGTCCCGGTTGTTTGCATCGAGAGCAGGCAAGCATATCAGGCCCTTAAATCTCTGGCCGGCCACAAGACGGACCGCAATGATGCCCGCGGTTTGGCACACCTGGCGCGGACGGGATTCTACAAGCCGACCCATGTCAAATCACTGTCAGCGCACGCAATCCGGTCGCTGATCGCAGCCCGCAAGAAGCTGGTCGGACAGCGTGTGACGCTCGACAATCAGATCCGCGGTCTGGTCGTCGTCTTCGGCGTGCGGCTGCCACGAGCTTTGTCTCCGGCATTCAAAAACGCGGCGCTAAAAGTTAGCGATGGAGTGCCTGGCCTCCATGCCGCAATTTGCGGACTGTTCGCAGCACGCGAAGCAATCCTCGCGGCGGTTGCAGCCATTGATGGCGACATCAAAAAGATGACCCGCAAATCCGAAGTCTGCCAGCGCCTTATGACGGTACCAGGGGTCGGTCCGATCACAGCATTGGCCTTTGCCGCAGCAATTGATGATCCGTCGCGTTTCAGGAAATCGCGTGATGTGGGGGCGTATCTTGGACTGGTGCCGCGACGGCATCAATCTGGTGAAATCGACTACACGGGCAGCATCTCAAAGCGGGGCGACGTGCGCGTCAGAACGCTTCTCTATGAGGCCGCCAATGTGATGCTGACGCGGTATGCCGCTCCGCTCAAATTGAAGACATGGGCCCTCGCAATCGGTGCGCGCTCAACGATGAGAAAGGCCCGAGTGGCTCTGGCGCGTCGTCTGGCAATCATACTTCATGCCATTATGCGAGACAAAACTGACTTCCAGTCCGCGTAAGGCTTACGAGGCGACAACGAGGATTCCTAAATCAAAGTTCCCATCTGGGACGATGCCCGAGGGAGGGCGTGAGACACGGCGCCGATTCTGTAGCAACAGCCAAGACCAACGGTATGATTGCGGTTTCAACATTGCCGACCCACACCCAGCCAACCCCATCATGAACCTCAGAGTTCGAAGAGAACAAAGGCAACCTCTGACATCAAAAGCAGGAAACTCAGGAAACACGCATTGACAGATTAGAGAACAAAGATCGTAAGACGATCGCGAAGATGCTGCGCCATGAACTTCCGCCTGGGTATCGTCGGTCGGAAGCGCCTCGGCGGCCAACGCTTGATGGTTATGTTGGTGTGGTCGATGAGATACTGCGCACAGACAAAGCCCTGATCAAAAAGCAGCGACACACGGCCAAGCGCATCTTTGAACGGCTGCGCGATGAGCATGGATATGCCGGCAGCCTGACCACGGTGACCTATTACGTGCGCGAGCAAAAACGGCGCACCAAAGAGGTGTTTGTGCCGTTGTCGCATCGGCCGGGCCATGCGCAGGTTGATTTTGGTGAGACGCTGGGCGTGATCGGTGGCGTGGAATGCAAGATCCACTTCTTCGTGATGAGCTTGCCACATTCTGATGCGGTGTTTGTGAAGGGATATCCAGCTGAGACAACCGAGGCGTTTTGCGATGGCCATGTGTCCGCCTTTGCATTCTTTGGCGGCATTCCGCAATCCATTCTCTACGACAATACCAAGATCGCCGTGGCTCGGATACTCGGGGATAAGACGCGCATCCGCACACGTCGGTTTACGGAACTGCAGTCGCATTACTTGTTTGATGACAAGTTTGGCAGACCCGCGCGAGGGAACGATAAAGGCAACGTTGAGGGCATGGTTGGATACACCCGCCGCAACTTCATGGTTCCCGCACCTCGCTATGACAGCTTTGATGATCTGAACGCACATTTGGAAGAGAAGTGTTTAGCACGTCAGGACGATACGTTGCGGGGTCACACCCAAACCATAGGCGCACGCCTGATGTCGGATTTGGATGCTCTGATGGGATTGCCCGTCGCAGAATATGAAGCCTGCGATCACGTCAGCACGCGTGCAACGTCGATCTCAATGGTGCGCTATCGCAGCAATGATTACTCGGTGCCAGTAGCCTATGCGCACCACGATGTTCATGTGCGTGGGTTTGTGCATGAGGTTATCATCGGCTGCGGCAATGAGATTATTGCGCGGCACAAACGATCCTACACATCAGCGGATATGGTCTTTGACCCATTGCACTTTTTGCCCCTGCTTGAACAAAAGGTGGGTGCCCTGGATCAGGCCGCGCCTTTGCAGGGTTGGCATTTGCCAGATGTATTTGCCACGCTGCACCGACTGCTTGAAGCCAGAATGGGTAAGCCGGGCAAGCGAGAATACGTTCAAGTCTTGCGCCTTTTGGAGACCTTCGAAATGGATGTTGTGCAAGGCGCAATCCAGCAGGCAATAGATATGGGTGCAATTGGCTATGACGCCGTAAAACACCTTGTACTGTGTCGGGTTGAGAAGCGGCCACCACGATTGGATTTGGACTTCTATCCATACTTGCCCAAGGCCAATGTCGGCACAACACGCCCATCCAGTTACATGAGCTTGATGGGAAGGACCGCGGCATGACCGAAGCCCCTCGGATTCTTCTACGGCATCATCTTAAACAACTGCGACTGCCAACGTTCCAAGGCGAGTATGCCAAACAGGCGCAGCTCTGTGCTGCAGAGAACAAAGATCACATCCACTATCTGGCGCGGCTGTGTGAGATGGAATTGATCGACCGCGAACGCCGGATGATTGAACGGCGCATCAAAGCGGCGAAGTTCCCCAGCACCAAGAGCTTGGATAGCTTTGACTTCAAGATCATGCCAAGCTTGAACAAGCCCCTGACGATGGATCTGGCACGATGCGATTACGTTAATCGCAGGGAGAACATCATCGCGCTCGGCCCGTCAGGCACGGGCAAGACACACATCGCCCTGGGACTTGGGCTGGCTGCATGTCAAAGAGGACTGAAGGTGCGCTTCACAACGGCTGCGGCATTAGTCCATGATCTGATCGAGGCTCAAGATGAGCGGAGATTGCAGCGCCTTCAAAAGCAACTGACCAGCCAGAACCTGTTGATCATTGATGAACTGGGCTTCGTACCGCTCAGCAAATCTGGCGCAGAGCTGCTCTTCGAGGTCATATCCCAATGCTATGAACGCGGCTCCATCATCATAACCTCGAACCTGCCCTTCGATGAATGGACTGAAGTCTTTGGCTCTGAGCGGCTGACCGGTGCGCTACTCGATCGTTTAACCCATCACGTCCACATCCTCGAGATGAATGGCGAAAGCTATCGGCTCAAACACAGTCGCAACAACCGAAAATAACCAGCCCGCAATCACAGTCAGAATAATGCTGGCCTTATGGCCAGCATGCGCTTTGGCACGCTTCAGCTTTGTGACGAGCACGCGTGCAAAAGCGCCACAAAACATCAACCGAAGTGGCCCATTTTTACGCCGCGACATGGACCCATTTTACTCTGCGATTGACAGCTTGGCCGCGACGAACACCTCGGCGGCGTGAAAATACATCTCGCACAAGGCGTGGCCCAGAGCGATGCGATGATTGGGCGACACATAGAGATCGCGCTGCGGAACCCCGGGGGCAAGCGCTCCTTGTGGGATGCGGATCGGATGGGTGGTGGCGTCTTGCTGTTCTGCCGGGCGCAGCGCCCGTTTGCCCACCCAGTAGAGTGGCTGAAACCCGTCATCCAGCGTCCAGACCCGGTCACCGGGACGCAACGCTTCGACCGGGCGTTCGTCGCTGGGCGTGAGGATCAGGGTCCCTGCCAGAAAACAGGGGACGTTGCCGGGCGTGGGGGTGGCTTGCACATCATAGCTGGTGCCAAAGTCGCTGGTCTCCAGTGACTCACCCGACCCGGTTGTTCCTATTTGATCTGAATCGGTCCCATCTGCTGGCCCTTCGGTGGCGGCGACCACCTGATCAAACGACAGGAACTGGGTGACCGTGCCATCCACAACCAGCGCCACAGCGCCATTCTTGTTCAACCCGGTGAAATTGACATCGCTCGCCCGGTCGATGACATAGACATCCCGGCCCGCTTCGGTGTTGTCCGGAGTGCCCAGAGACGACGTTGATCGCACCGTGCCATTCGGGTTGTAGATCACCACCTGAATAGTGCTGACATCCAGCCCTGCATCCACCGCGACCTCGATAAAGTCGAGGGCCCCGGCGCCGAGGTACTTGATTTCAGAGATATAGGGATCGGGCATGGACCGGCCTCAACTTACACTGATGTGTGAGTGCCGTCAGATTTTGTCATAAATGCGATGAATTCACGGGGAATGTTTGCCCGATAGAGACAATGGGCGGGATCGGGCCGAGGTTGGGCTGAAAACCGCCGCTCAGCCAGGCCCAATCATGAAACAAGTGACCTGTTTGGCCTGAAGACGGCGACAGGCCAGATCGGCAGTATCGCGGGTCATGCCCATGAAATTGGCGTCAAACCCATTGCTGCGCCTGACCACCTTTCGCAGCGATCCGTCCAGCGTGCTCATCTCGTTCAGCGCCACGGTCAGCAGCACCTTGCGGGCTTTGTACTGACTGGGATAGCGACCCACATTGATCCCCCAATGCTGCCCGCCCGAGGTGGAGATACGGGTGACCACCTCTTGCACAGGATCCACGTTTTGAGGTTTTACAATGGTTTGTGCTGCCGCCAACACAGCTTGATCCGTCGCTGCCTTGGCCAGCACCAGGTCCTTGGGGCGGACTTCGGGTGTCACATTTGATGCCGTGGTTGCGGGTTTGGCAGGGTCGACCGTGATACCCGAGGTTTTGGCCTCAAGGATCGCTTTCTCGATATCATCCGCTTTGGCCACCAGAACCGGTTCGGGGGCAGGGCGGGTCTGTGGACGCAGGCTTTTCTTGACCGCCGCAGCCGAGGCTAGGCGCACGGTCTTGCCATACCCCCCGTCGGTGCCGCCACCACCCGCCTTGCCCATATAGGGCGGCTTGGCGGGCTTGTGCAGGGCCACACGGCGTGGGGCGCGCTTGAACCCCAGATCCAGAAGTTCGGCCACTTTGGCGTTGCGCGTCGTGGTTGAGCGGCCGCCGAAAACGGTGGCAATGATGCGTTCGCCATTGCGCTCGGCGCTGGCGGTCAGGTTGAATCCGGCGGCGCGAGTATAGCCGGTTTTGATCCCGTCGGCGCCCCGATAGCTTTTCAACAGCCGGGTATTGGTGTGCGACACGGTGCGCACGCCCGCATTGGCGGTCAGACGCGAGAACAGGTTATAATATTCCGGGTAGTCGTAAAACAGGTGGCGGCCCAGCACCGACATGTCACGCGCCGTCGACAAATGTCCCGATTCCGTCAGACCATGGGCGTTTTTAAAGGTCGTGCGGGTCATGCCAATCGCCTTGGCGGTGCGGTTCATCCGGCGGGCAAACTTGGCCTCGGAGCCTTCAATCGCTTCGGCCAGGGCGGTGGCTGCGTCATTGGCTGATTTCACAGCCGCGCTGCGGATCAGAAACCGCAGTTTGATGGATTGCCCCGCGCGCAGGCCCAGCTTGCTGGGCGGCTCAGAGGCGGCGTGTTTGGAAATACGAACAGGGGTGTCGAGGCTGATCTCGCCGTTCTCGATGGCCTCGAAGACCACATAAAGGGTCATCATCTTGGTTAGCGAGGCCGGATGCAATCGTGTATCGGCATTGCGCGAATGCAGCACTTTGCCGCTGCGCGCATCCATCACCAGTGCTGCATAAGGTGCCGCCGCTGCGCTCAGCGGGACGATGACCATCATCCAGATCAATGCAAGGGCAACCAGACCCCACCGGATCGGCTGCGTGCTCCGCGTTCTCATTGGAACTACTCTTTTCTGCCTCATGACCGCCGGTTATCCGACTGGCCGTTTTATTTATGACAAAAGCGTAGCACAGGAGGTGATTTGAATAAAGCCTTCATTTTCAACTGTTTTTGATAAAAATCCGGGCGGTTGTTGCAAGATATTGTGGGTCGCAGCATGCCCACCCCAAGACAAGCCATTGTGGCAGGAATGTGGCAAAGGGGTACGGCGCGCGACCGCCTATCTCCATCTGTCGCGCCCTGTCCGCTCAGGTCCGTTCGGGAATCTCGACCCTTTTGCCGCGCGGGATTTCCGCCAGCGTGTCGTAGAATGGCAAGTCGACCAGTTCCGCCACCTGCATTGAGCCGTCCTGACAGCCGACGATCACCGTGTCGCCCGGACTTTGTTGTGGTGTGTCCAGCAAGGCGTATCCGATCCCATGCCCCAGATAGGGCGAGACAGCCCCGGCTGTGACGTGGCCGATCCGTTGACCATTCTTTTCAACCGGTGCGGCGATCAGAGGCGCGCCGGCGAGGCATTTCAGCCCATGCAAGCGCGGCTCTCGCGGGGCATTTGCCAGTGCGGTTTTGCCAATGAAGTGCCCCTTGTCTTCATCGACGAAACGACCGAGATGCACATCATAGGGGGTGGTCGCGGTGCTAAAGTCAGACCCGGCATTCAGGATACCTGCTTCGATCCGGCGGATGTTCATCGCATCAAGGCCAAAGATGTCCATGCTAAAGGGGGCACCAGCGGCGGACAGATGCGCCCACAGCGCCTCAGCGTCGTGATGCGGTTCGGTGTAGAACTCCCAGCCCAGCTCGTTGGTATAGCCGGTGCGGGTGATCACCACCTCCTGACCTCCAAAGGGCACGCGGGCAACGGCGAAATAGCCAAACGGGTCTGGCATGCCTGTGTCACTGGCCGCCTCCAGTATTTTCAGGGCGTTCGGGTCCTGAACCTGACTGACGAAAACATCCGGGTCGGTAATGGAGACGTCCATGCCTGCCGCGTGCGCCCGGGTCCAACTGTAGAAATCTCCGTCGGCCTGTGCATACCAGAACCTGTCCTCGGCAAGCCGCAACAAGATACCATCAACCAGCAGCCCGCCATCCTCATAACAGGCCAGCCCATAGGCGCAACGCATCACCTTGGTCTTGGTGATGTCCTTGGTAAACAGCTTGTCCAACAGCCGTTCCGCATCGGGGCCTTCAAATTGCAGCGGATATTCACCGGTATGCAACACGGCGGCCTGTTGGCGCAGACGCCAATATCCATCTTCGGTGCTGTGATCGTCGAAACACACAGCCATATGGCGGCGATTATAGAGGCAGTAATGCGGGCCTTTGGGTCGTTCGATCATGTGATAGGGGTGTCGTGTCTGGGCATAGTCCCACCCCGCGCCAGGCATGGTGGTGACCAAGTCTCGGGTCTCTGTATCGCTGCAACGCATGGTGCCGTGCCTCACTTCTTAGTATTTCGGTGACTTCTGGACCATTAGCTTTTCTTGAGCTCTGGTCGCTCTGACTGGATTGCCTATTAACTTTCTATGTATACTCCTTCGCCTGAATTGGCCTGAGATTTTGAGCCGGGATCAGTTTGTAATCTTTCAGGCCGGGGAACGAGAGCCCCGCACCGGAAAAGGCAAACCGCCAAACCGCCAAAACTGTCGGACCAATATCAAATATCCAGCAGGGCATCATAGCCTGCATCCGGAACTGAACCTCCTCCGACTAAAGTCAGAGGGTTCAGTGGTTCATGAGCGCCTTCGGCGCACGTTTGAATGTTTTTCCGACTAAAGTCGGAGGCTTTAGACCAGATTGTGGAAAGTAAAAATGTGCGCGCAGGCTTTCTCACGGGTGCGTCCACTTTACGGCGACGGCAAATCGCTTCAGGCGCCGCGCGGTCCCCGCATGTGAGGCGGCAGTGTTTTATGAGGCCATGCCAGGATGATGCACGTCCCGATGCAAAACGATACGGGGCGAATTGGGCCGGATTTTCAAGCCGGGATCAGTTTGTAATCCTTGAACGGGACAACGCGGAAGTTGTCTGTGACGGTGTCCCGGAACCCGGTCCATTTTGCCGGTAAGGTTTTTCGGAAGAAATCAGGAATGGCCTCTGTGAACTGATCGAATGTGGCGTAGTGACGATTGTGGGTGACCCATTTGTGCATGACGCCCCGGAGACGTTCAATCGGATTGAGGTGGGGTGCATATGGCGGCAAAAAGTGCAGCTTTACACGGCGTTCAGAACTCTCGAGCCAGGGCTGGAGTATTTTGGCGTGGTGATAGCGGGCGTTGTCGGGAAAGACATGGATTGTCGCCATGGTCGGGTTGTTGCGCTCCGGCTTTTCCAGCATGGCCCGTGTTGTTCGGGCATTGATCTTCTCCCCTTCCACAAAGGTGAACCGGAACGTTTCAGGATCGAGCGCGCCCTGAATATTGAGACGCCTGCGCCCCGATGTTGCCTTCAGGGCCGTCTTTTGCCCCTTCGGGAACCAGCCATGGGCGGGACGGCTCCGATGCTCCGGATGTACAGCATCGGAGAAGACCACCATCCCATCCGCCCCCAACCCGGACAGCAAAGCTTCATACATGGCGATAAACGCCGCCTGTTTGACTTCGTCCGCCTGTGCCGGAAGCGACAAGGGCTTTTTGTATTCAAACCCGAGGCGGCGCATCAGTTTCGCGGCCCCCGAGGGACTGTAGCTCTGCCCGTATTCCGCCGGAACATACGCACAGACCTCGTCTACGTTCCGTGCCGGGTTTTCGGTGAAACGGGCTTTCAGCCCCTGCTCCTGCGTAACACTCAAGTGTCCCTGCCGCTGGCTGTAATCTTTCAGGCCAAAGAACGACAGCCCCGCACCGGAAAAGGCAAATCGCCACTCCGTCAAAACTGTCGGGCCAATATCAAGTATCCCGCAGACCAATTTGGCATCATAGCCCGCATCCGGAAGCAAAAACGCACGGGCACGCTTCCACACGAGTGCGTCCACTTTACGGCGACGACAAATCGCTTCAGGCACCGCGCGGTCCTCGCATGTGAGGCTGAATCTCTTATGATGTTTGACCATGCCAGGAGGATGCACGTCCCGATACAAAACGATATGCGGCGAATCGACTCACCGACAAAAATTCTCAGGTCAATTCAGGCGGAGGAGTATAAATATTAAGTGTTTTAGGGCCGAGTCAGGAATCATTTGATCTGATAGCAGCCTTTAGAATAACTAACCCCGATTCTGGATAAGGTTGATTTGTTGAGAGGGGGTTCACGAACGCGTCGCGTCGTGATGCAAGATCGTATCTGCAACAATACGGTCGATCCCTCCCATGTCCCTGTCCACCACCGCGCTCTTTTGCTGTCTCGCCGATTTTGCTGAAACCTTTGAAGACCGGGAACGCCATCGGCTAATTCCGACATCGCGCAAGAGGCGACGCGCTGGCAAGTTGTCATTGGGCGAGATGTTGTTCATCATGGTGCTGTTTCACCTCTCCCCGTTCAAGGATTTCAAGCACTTCCGGGTGCATGGAGTCGAACAGAAATATCGTGACTGCTTTGGTGAGCTGCCCTCGTATGGGCGCTTTGTTGCCCTTATGCCGCGTCTCCCTGCACCGTTTTGCGTGCTGATCCACAACCTGTCGGGCCAAGAGACAGGCGTCTACATCGCCGACAGCACCAGGCCGACAGTCTGTGCCAATCCGCGCATCAGCCGTAACCGGACCTTCAAGGGCCTTGCCGCACGCGGGCATTCGACCATGGGCTGGTTCTTTGGCTTCAAACTACACGTGGTGATGAACCATCGCGGCGAATTGATGGCCGTGAAAATCACACCGGGCAACACGGATGATCGTGCACCACTGACGGAAATGGTCACCGGACTGGAAGGAAACCTCTTGGCGGACAAGGGCTGCATCTCGAAGAAACCCTTCGCGAAACTTTGGAAACAGGGGCTGCACCCGATCACCGGCATCCGTCGAAACATGAAGAACTGTCTGATGCCGATCATGGATAAGCCGCTGTTACGAAGCCGGTTTATCGTTGAAACCCTCTTTGGCAAGCTCAAATCCGAAATGGGTCTGGAGCATACACGGCACCGATCCCCAACAAACGCATTCGTTCACATCCTATCCTGCCTGGTAGCCTATGTGCCCGGCAAAACCAAAGTCAGAATGAAAAACACCGCTTATCCATAACTCGGGTTAGTTAACAAAATTTCGCGGAGAAGTCAAATGCTTGGCGTACTATCATGCGTCATTCGAAGCTCATCTTCGACGAAGTCAAGTGCACCAAAACCTTAGGTTGTGTCTGTTTGAATTTGCAAGCCAGAGCTTTTGTGCCGGTGACGCTTCCGGTCAGGCAGGTAAAGTGACGCATCCTCATGCGCATTGTTAGGCTTTGGCGCTCGACATAGGACGTGCTGACCAGTATCGCGGATACCCGCAGAAACCAGGAGGCGCCCCGCTAGTGAAACGTGATTTCACCGTGACCGACCATGCGGTAGACCGTGCTTGGGTGCATGCCAAAACTCTCTTTTGCCGTCGAGACACACACATAAATCGAATGCGGGGCGCTCATCACAGTCCTCCGAACAACTCGGGTCGGTCATAAACGGCGGTGATCGCCTCCTTCACCTGGATCGCGCGGCGGGCCTCGGCTTTTGCCATCCGGCCGTTGGCCACCCAATTGTGGTCGGTTCTTTTGCGTAGAGCAACCTCACGTTGCGCGGCCGCCAAGTTTTCCGAGTTGCGGAAGGTGGAGGCGGGGTCAGGGCAGAGTGAAAACGGGACATGTGAGACACCGGTTGCGTCTGGCATGGTCGACCTCACCCAACCATCCAGGCTCAAACCGGTGGGGGTTCGGCAAATCTTGCGGACATGCAGGGCCGGAGCCCAGGGTGAAACCAACCAGGGCCTGGCGCCAACCCACGTGCTGGAAGACGGTGGACGTGTGTTTGGGACCGAAGACGGCACTCAAGTCTTTGACGAGCATGGTGCGGAAGTTGGCTCAAATGAACTTGATCCAAACGCGATTGATCCGACCATCCCAACATGGGAGGCGTTTTCCGAAGCACTTGAGAAAGAAGCCGCTTTGACAGCACAGCGCACTGAAATCCTCGAGCTCCAGGAAAGGGTTGATGCCGCCCGCGAATGCGTGGACAGAGGTGACATCTCAGAAGAGGAACTCGCGGAACTGGACGCCGATCTTCTTGAAGCAATGCCCGATGCCGTGCTCCAGCATGTTCCCGGCATGGGAACGTAACCAATACCAAAATAGGTCATGCTGAACTGAGTTAAACTTACCGCTTGAATTACACCCCTTAACCCACCAATGAAGTATCTATCGGTTTGGCTCCGCAACACAACGGGAGGCTTGGAAAATGGCAAAGAGAGAAAGCCTTACGATCTTGTGGTAAGCATCACCGAAGAAATGACCAAAGAGGAATGATGAGTGTCGTCGAACGAGGGCGGCCGTCGGATCGTATATCTCGCAAATCGGAGGCAATTCGCGCATAAAGTATCCCAATTCTATCCATCGGCATTTCAAGAGGGACAAGAAAGAACCCGGGTTGATTGATGCCACATTCAGGAAGGAGGGCACAAAATTTTGGCTTGTTGTGAGAAACAATGAACCGCAATGGGTTCTTGATACGGCTCCGCTGCTCCAAAAGACGCTGCAAGAGGAGATAGCACAAGTTCAGGCGCCACTCACAATGGATGTCTAAGGTTTGTGGCTGTTGTCATCGTGAGATGCAGCGGCGACAAATCTGACAAGGAGGAAAGCGTGGGCGGATTTCGGTGCTATGGGGATTGTGTACTATGGCTGCGGTGATTGATGTGCAGAACTATCGGCTGCGTGATGACAAGCAGCGCTGATAAGTCGATTTTCCCAGCCCGATTTGGCTGATTGATATCCCGTTTTGCCGCCATTGGCCTGTTGTAGCGCAGGTTTTGGCGGGATGGTCGCACCGATGGGTCCGGCGTCCGCGTAATGAAGGACCCGATTTGATAGTCGTATCATGCGGCGTCCTCCCATGGCGGTGCGCGGGACTTGGGTGTTTGGCCCCGCATGAAGGTCTCGATGATGATCATTGCGCCACCGCATTTGGGGCACGGCTGGGACTGGTCTCGTTCGTCGGTATCGACACCTTGATCCTCATGGGCTTTCGGAATGGCGTCTGCTTCAACCTCCAATAAAGACCTGATCTTTGCGATCCTGTCGCGACGGATGCCATTCGCGAGGAAGCCTGTGTGGCGGATGCGGTGGAAGCCGGAGGGCAGGACATGGATCAGGAAGCGACGGATGAACTCGGACGTCGGCAGACGCATGACCTTCATCCTGTCCCCACGTTTGATGCGATAATCTTTCCACCGGAAGGCCACAGTGTTGGCATCAGCGCTGATCAGGCGGTGGTTTGAGATCGCCACGCGGTGCGTGTAACGGCTCAAGTACGCCAGCACGGCCTCAGGCCCGCCGAAGGGTGGTTTGGCATAAACCACCCAGTTGGTTTTGCGCAGCGGCGCGAGATGGGCGGCGAAGGTATCGGGGTCGGCCAGCTTTGCCAGTTTGCCGAAGAAGCGCAGCTTGCCTGCTTTGTGCAATCCGCTCAGCCCTTCGAGGAACAGGCGGCGGAACAAACGCGCGAGCACCTTTACCGGCAGGAAGAAGCCTGAGCGGCAGTTCTTCCAGCGCTTGCCATCGGACGACAATCCACCGCCCGGCACGATGATATGCACATGCGGGTGGTGCGTCATCGCGGATCCCCATGTATGCAGCACGCTCGTCATGCCAATCTTTGCACCAAGATGTTTTGGATCGGCTGCGATTGTCAGCAGAGTTTGCGCCGCCGCCTTGAACAGGAGGCCGTAGACCACCGCTTTGTTCTGGAAGGCAATGTCGGCGATTTGCGATGGCAGCGTGAAGACCACGTGGAAATACTCAATGGGCAACAAGTCTTCCATGCGCGCCTGCATCCAGTCCTGCGCCGCTGCACCTTGGCACTTCGGGCAATGCCGATTGCGGCACGAGTTGTAGGCGATGTGCTGGTGACTGCATTTGGTGCAAGCGGCAACATGCCCGCCAAGCACAGCGGTCCGGCAGCTCTCTATCGCCGACATCACTTTTAACTGCTGTAGGTTCAAGTGTCCGGCGTGGGCCAGGCGATAGGTAGCACCATGGGCGCGGAAGATGTCTGCGACCTCCAGCTTGAGGCGAGACATGGAAGCCTAGTTTAACCGGGTCCGGCCTCCCGCCGCACCAGCAGATCAAACGGGCTGGTGACACTCTGGATCGTCTTGGTTGCCACCTTGGTATAGATCGTCGTCGTTTCCAGCTTGGCATGGCCCAGAAGCACTTGGATCACCCGGATGTCGGTCCCACCCTCCAGCAGATGCGTGGCAAAGCTGTGCCGCAGAGTGTGGGGCGACACCTGCTTCTTGATCTCTGCAAAATCGCATGCGACCCCAAAGGCCCGATTGAACTGCCGCGTCGAGATTGGATCGATCCGGTTACGACCCGGGAACATCCAACCTCTCGGCCGCACTTCTCGGTAATAGTCGCGCAACAGGCTCAGAAGGTTCGGCGACAACATGACCTGCCGGTCCTTACGACCCTTACCTTGCTCAATCCGGATCAGCATCCGGTCGCTATCTATGTCGCCAACTTTGAGATGGGTGACCTCGCTGGCGCGCAGCCCGCCACCATAGGCCACGCTGAAGGCCGCGCGGTATCGTAACCCAGGCCCAGGTGCCGCTTCGATAATACGCGCGACTTCCTCGGCGCTGAGCACAACGGGGATCTTCTTAGCCGCCCGTTGATAGCGCATATGCCGCTTCATCTCGGGACGCGGGCACGTCGTCGCAAAGAAGAAACTCAACACTGTCAGCCGGTTGTTGAAGGTCGGTGCGCCAATGCCGCGCTCCTTCATATCGAGCTGGAACGCCCGCAGCTCTTCCGGTGTCGCGCTATCCGGCGCGTGACCCAGAAACCGCGTAAAATCCCGCATCCCTCGCAAATACATTGTCTGCGTTTTCGACTGCAGCCCTTTGATCCGCATATCTTCGAGAAATCGCTGGCGCAGTGCAGGTACATATTGGTCTGACATTGAAACCTCCTATCGTCAGATTGAGAAGGTCCCAATCGTCCAACAGAATCGTCAGTTCACAAAATCACGGCGCTTCGATCAGCGCGAAACCCTCGACACAAGCGCCAATACCGCGAGAGCGGTTTCGTCCTTGTCCGCAAAGCTGCCGATCTGCCCGTAAGTCGGATAAAACTTGCCCGCTGGCGACAGGGTGAAAATCTCGCATCCGTCTGCTGTCACCCCAATCGAGTGTTCAAACTGCGCCGAGAGGGATTTATCCCGAGTCACGGCGGTCCAGTCATCGGCCAGGATTTTCGTTTCCGGGCGGCCCAGATTGACCATCGGTTCGATGGTAAAGAACATGCCTTCTTCCAGTGTCGCGCCTGATCCGGCCCGCCCGTAATGCAGCACATTGGGCGGCGAGTGGAACACCCGGCCCAGCCCGTGACCACAAAAGTCGCGCACCACCGACATGCGCTGACGTTCAACAAACGTCTGAATCGCATGGCCGATATCACCAAAGGTGTTCCCCGGCTTCACCGCGTCGATCCCGATCATCAGCGAATCGTGCGTTACCTGAATCAACCGCTCGGATTTGCGCGACAGCTTGCCAGCCACGAACATCCGTGAGGTGTCGCCATACCAACCTTCCACAATCACCGTGACGTCGATATTGATGATATCGCCATCCTTCAGCTTTTTATCGCCGGGTATGCCATGGCAGACCACGTGGTTGACGCTGATACAGCTGGCGTGTTGATAGCCCTTATAGCCGATGGTGGCTGATTTCGCCCCGGCGGCGTTGACCTGATCCTCGATCATCTTGTCCAGCGCGCCTGTGGTCTGGCCCACAAATACGTGCTCAGCAAGGCTGTCGAGGATTTCTGCAGCCAGTTTCCCCGCTTTGTGCATACCAGCAAAATCCGCCTCTTCATGGATGCGGATGCCATCAGGGGTCATGCGGCCTCGGTGCTGTTCGTTCACGGCGGATCCTCAAATCTTGTCGGTCGGTGCGCCTCTTATTTAAGTCGGATTTCCGCAAAGGACCAGAGGGGGTGCGTACGGTGCTGCGACAGGTCGTCTCGCATTAAAGTTGGACTTGATGTCTAAGGTTTGTGGCTGTTGTCATCGTGAGATGCAGCGGCGACAAATCTGACAAGGAGGAAAGCGTGGGCGGATTTCGGTGCTATGGGGATTGTGTACTATGGCTGCGGTGATTGATGTGCAGAACTATCGGCTGCGTGATGACAAGCAGCGCTGATAAGTCGATTTTCCCAGCCCGATTTGGCTGATTGATATCCCGTTTTGCCGCCATTGGCCTGTTGTAGCGCAGGTTTTGGCGGGATGGTCGCACCGATGGGTCCGGCGTCCGCGTAATGAA
Source organism: Roseovarius sp. (assembly GCA_965207105.1). Taxonomy (GTDB): domain Bacteria; phylum Pseudomonadota; class Alphaproteobacteria; order Rhodobacterales; family Rhodobacteraceae; genus Roseovarius. The sequence continues at coordinate 125,866 of CBDBLS010000053.1, forward strand.
GGACCCGATTTGATAGTCGTATCATGCGGCGTCCTCCCATGGCGGTGCGCGGGACTTGGGTGTTTGGCCCCGCATGAAGGTCTCGATGATGATCATTGCGCCACCGCATTTGGGGCACGGCTGGGACTGGTCTCGTTCGTCGGTATCGACACCTTGATCCTCATGGGCTTTCGGAATGGCGTCTGCTTCAACCTCCAATAAAGACCTGATCTTTGCGATCCTGTCGCGACGGATGCCATTCGCGAGGAAGCCTGTGTGGCGGATGCGGTGGAAGCCGGAGGGCAGGACATGGATCAGGAAGCGACGGATGAACTCGGACGTCGGCAGACGCATGACCTTCATCCTGTCCCCACGTTTGATGCGATAATCTTTCCACCGGAAGGCCACAGTGTTGGCATCAGCGCTGATCAGGCGGTGGTTTGAGATCGCCACGCGGTGCGTGTAACGGCTCAAGTACGCCAGCACGGCCTCAGGCCCGCCGAAGGGTGGTTTGGCATAAACCACCCAGTTGGTTTTGCGCAGCGGCGCGAGATGGGCGGCGAAGGTATCGGGGTCGGCCAGCTTTGCCAGTTTGCCGAAGAAGCGCAGCTTGCCTGCTTTGTGCAATCCGCTCAGCCCTTCGAGGAACAGGCGGCGGAACAAACGCGCGAGCACCTTTACCGGCAGGAAGAAGCCTGAGCGGCAGTTCTTCCAGCGCTTGCCATCGGACGACAATCCACCGCCCGGCACGATGATATGCACATGCGGGTGGTGCGTCATCGCGGATCCCCATGTATGCAGCACGCTCGTCATGCCAATCTTTGCACCAAGATGTTTTGGATCGGCTGCGATTGTCAGCAGAGTTTGCGCCGCCGCCTTGAACAGGAGGCCGTAGACCACCGCTTTGTTCTGGAAGGCAATGTCGGCGATTTGCGATGGCAGCGTGAAGACCACGTGGAAATACTCAATGGGCAACAAGTCTTCCATGCGCGCCTGCATCCAGTCCTGCGCCGCTGCACCTTGGCACTTCGGGCAATGCCGATTGCGGCACGAGTTGTAGGCGATGTGCTGGTGACTGCATTTGGTGCAAGCGGCAACATGCCCGCCAAGCACAGCGGTCCGGCAGCTCTCTATCGCCGACATCACTTTTAACTGCTGTAGGTTCAAGTGTCCGGCGTGGGCCAGGCGATAGGTAGCACCATGGGCGCGGAAGATGTCTGCGACCTCCAGCTTGAGGCGAGACATGGAAGCCTAGTTTAACCGGGTCCGGCCTCCCGCCGCACCAGCAGATCAAACGGGCTGGTGACACTCTGGATCGTCTTGGTTGCCACCTTGGTATAGATCGTCGTCGTTTCCAGCTTGGCATGGCCCAGAAGCACTTGGATCACCCGGATGTCGGTCCCACCCTCCAGCAGATGCGTGGCAAAGCTGTGCCGCAGAGTGTGGGGCGACACCTGCTTCTTGATCTCTGCAAAATCGCATGCGACCCCAAAGGCCCGATTGAACTGCCGCGTCGAGATTGGATCGATCCGGTTACGACCCGGGAACATCCAACCTCTCGGCCGCACTTCTCGGTAATAGTCGCGCAACAGGCTCAGAAGGTTCGGCGACAACATGACCTGCCGGTCCTTACGACCCTTACCTTGCTCAATCCGGATCAGCATCCGGTCGCTATCTATGTCGCCAACTTTGAGATGGGTGACCTCGCTGGCGCGCAGCCCGCCACCATAGGCCACGCTGAAGGCCGCGCGGTATCGTAACCCAGGCCCAGGTGCCGCTTCGATAATACGCGCGACTTCCTCGGCGCTGAGCACAACGGGGATCTTCTTAGCCGCCCGTTGATAGCGCATATGCCGCTTCATCTCGGGACGCGGGCACGTCGTCGCAAAGAAGAAACTCAACACTGTCAGCCGGTTGTTGAAGGTCGGTGCGCCAATGCCGCGCTCCTTCATATCGAGCTGGAACGCCCGCAGCTCTTCCGGTGTCGCGCTATCCGGCGCGTGACCCAGAAACCGCGTAAAATCCCGCATCCCTCGCAAATACATTGTCTGCGTTTTCGACTGCAGCCCTTTGATCCGCATATCTTCGAGAAATCGCTGGCGCAGTGCAGGTACATATTGGTCTGACATTGAAACCTCCTATCGTCAGATTGAGAAGGTCCCAATCGTCCAACAGAATCGTCAGTTCACAAAATCACGGCGCTTCGATCAGCGCGAAACCCTCGACACAAGCGCCAATACCGCGAGAGCGGTTTCGTCCTTGTCCGCAAAGCTGCCGATCTGCCCGTAAGTCGGATAAAACTTGCCCGCTGGCGACAGGGTGAAAATCTCGCATCCGTCTGCTGTCACCCCAATCGAGTGTTCAAACTGCGCCGAGAGGGATTTATCCCGAGTCACGGCGGTCCAGTCATCGGCCAGGATTTTCGTTTCCGGGCGGCCCAGATTGACCATCGGTTCGATGGTAAAGAACATGCCTTCTTCCAGTGTCGCGCCTGATCCGGCCCGCCCGTAATGCAGCACATTGGGCGGCGAGTGGAACACCCGGCCCAGCCCGTGACCACAAAAGTCGCGCACCACCGACATGCGCTGACGTTCAACAAACGTCTGAATCGCATGGCCGATATCACCAAAGGTGTTCCCCGGCTTCACCGCGTCGATCCCGATCATCAGCGAATCGTGCGTTACCTGAATCAACCGCTCGGATTTGCGCGACAGCTTGCCAGCCACGAACATCCGTGAGGTGTCGCCATACCAACCTTCCACAATCACCGTGACGTCGATATTGATGATATCGCCATCCTTCAGCTTTTTATCGCCGGGTATGCCATGGCAGACCACGTGGTTGACGCTGATACAGCTGGCGTGTTGATAGCCCTTATAGCCGATGGTGGCTGATTTCGCCCCGGCGGCGTTGACCTGATCCTCGATCATCTTGTCCAGCGCGCCTGTGGTCTGGCCCACAAATACGTGCTCAGCAAGGCTGTCGAGGATTTCTGCAGCCAGTTTCCCCGCTTTGTGCATACCAGCAAAATCCGCCTCTTCATGGATGCGGATGCCATCAGGGGTCATGCGGCCTCGGTGCTGTTCGTTCACGGCGGATCCTCAAATCTTGTCGGTCGGTGCGCCTCTTATTTAAGTCGGATTTCCGCAAAGGACCAGAGGGGGTGCGTACGGTGCTGCGACAGGTCGTCTCGCATTAAAGTTGGACTTGAACACGATGTTTTTAAATGTCAGATATTTAACTCTTGCACGGAATCACCCTATGGACACCAAGATCGACACCATCCTTGCAGCCGCCCGCAGCCATTGCGAGCAGGACGTTATCCCCAATCTGGACGCGTGGAACGCCGCCGCCACATGGCCGCGCGACGCCTCGGACAAGGCGGCCGCCCTAGGCCTGACCGGGCTCTATGCGCAGGAAGAATTCGGCGGGCAGGGCCTGCCTCTGGGCGAAGGCATCCGCGTCTACGAAGAGTTGGGCCGCGGCGACGGGGCGTATGCTTTTGCGCTGTCGATGCACAACATTTGCACCTTCGCTACCTGTGGCTATGGCACGGATGCGTTCAAGGCCGACTGGGCGCGCGAGCTGACATCGGGTCGCAAGCTGGCCAACTTTGCCCTGACCGAACCGCAATCGGGCTCGGACGCGACCAACATGTATTCGCGCGCGGTGATCAACGACGATGGCACCTGGACGATCAATGGCGCCAAAGCCTGGGTCAGCCTGGCGGGCGAGGCGGATGTGTACCTGACCGTTGTCAAAACCACCGATCAGCCGGGCCACAAAGACATGGCGATGATCGCGATCCCGCGCGACACTCCGGGGCTCAGCTTTGGGCCGCTTTACGAGACGCCGTCGTACAATTTCCTGCCGATGTCCGAGATGTACATGACCGACGTGGTGGTCAGCGAAGACAACATCATCCTGCCGGTGGGCCAAGGCCTGCAAGGCTCGCTGATGGCGATTGATATCGCGCGCGTGTCCATCGCGTCTGGGTGTTGCGGGCTGATGCAGGCCGCACTGGATATCGCGCTGGCCTATTCGTCCAATCGCAAGATGTTCGGCGGCAAGAACCTTGATCTGGATGGCATCCAATGGATGCTGGGCGATGTCGCGACCGAGCTTGAGGCCTCCAGGTTGCTCTACCGGGCGGCGGCGAACGCGCTGGGTATGCCCGAAGGGCCGTTGATGGCCGCACATGCCAAACGCTTTGTGCCCGATGCGGCGGTGAAGGCGGCCAACACCTGCACACAGGTTCTGGGCGGGATGGGCCTGTTGCAGCCCTATGGGCTGGACCGCCTGTCGCGCCTGTCGCAAATGTTGCGGATCGTCGATGGCACAACCGAGATCAGCCGCGTGGTGATCGGGCGCGCCTTGCAAAAACGCGCCGGGACACTAGCCCCGCTGCCGATTCCAAAAGGGTTCGGCGAAAGCTGATCACTCTCAGGTGATCTCAAGCCTTTTCCCCACCATGATGTCTGTGGGGGAAAGGCAGGTGTCATAGGCCATCATCTCGACACCCGCAGAGCGCGCAGCTTCAAACGCCGCCCCATAGGTCGGGTCGATATCGCCCGCCACGGTCACGGTTTGGCAATCGGTGCGCTGCACCAGATAAAACAGCACGGCGCGGTGCCCGGCCTGCGCCATCGCGGCCAGCTCATTCAGATGTTTGGTGCCCCGTGCCGTGACGCTGTCGGGGAATTCCGCCAGACCGGGTTGGCGCGACAGGGTGACCGATTTCACTTCGACATAGGCATCGGGCAGGCCCGCCTGTTGCAACAGGAAATCAATGCGGCTGTTTTCGCCATATTTCTGTTCTGGCCGGACGGTTTCATACGCCGCCAGTTCCGGGATATCCTGCCCCATCATCGCCGCCTTTAAGGCGCGGTTGGGCAGCGATGTGTCGACCCCGGTGAAATGCCCGTTCTCGTGATCGACCAGCCGCCAGCCGTATTTGAGCTTTTTCTTGGGGTCATCATTGGGTTCAACCCAAATGCGCATCCCCGGGTCTGCCAACCCCATCATGCTGCCGGGATTGGCACAATGCGCTGTCACCTCGGCCCCTGATCCCTCCAGTGTGATATCCGCCAGAAACCGCTTGTAACGGCGGATCAGGCGGGCAGGCTCAAGAGGGGTTTGAAAGCGCATGGCCACAGGCCTATACTGGGGATCAGGTGCATTCAAGGAGGGCAGAATGGCAAATCCAACCGCCGCCATGCTGGTGATCGGCGACGAGATCCTTTCAGGACGTACGCGCGATGCGAATATGCACCATCTGACCGGGGAACTGACCAAGATCGGGATCGAACTGCGCGAGGTGCGCGTGGTCAGCGACGATCCGGATGCAATCACCGATGCGGTGAAGGCGCTGAGTGCGACCTATACCCATGTGATCACCTCGGGCGGGATCGGCCCGACCCACGATGATATCACCGCCGAAAACGTTGCCCGAGCCTTTGATCGCCCGATTGATGTGCGCGCCGATGCCCGTGCCGTGCTTGAGGCACATTACAAGGCGGCAGGCCAGGAACTGAACGCCGCCCGTCTGCGCATGGCGCGCATTCCCGAAGGCGCGACATTGATCGACAATCCGATCAGCGCGGCCCCGGGATTCACGATTGAGAATGTGCATGTGATGGCCGGGGTGCCTGCGATCTTCATCGCCATGGTGGCCAGCGTGTTGCCCACCCTGACAGGTGGAGCGCCGCTGTTGTCGCAATCATTGCGGATTTTCCGGGGCGAGGGGGATATTGCCGGGCCACTGGGCGATCTGGCGGCGCGCTATCCTGATCTGGCGCTGGGGTCTTACCCGTTTCAGCAGGATGGCGTCTTTGGCGCACAGATCGTGGTGCGGGGCACGAACGGTACGCAAGTTGATGCCGCAATGACCGAGTTAAACAAGATGTTTCCGGCATGAGTGAGATGCTCACCCGGCTCTATCGAGTGATAGAGGCGACATGGCCGCCTGCGACCACCAAAGCGCTTGGCTCCTTTACCCTGCGGGACGGGGCAGGGGGCGGCAAACGGGTTTCCTCGGCCACGGTTGAGGGCGTGATCACCGCCGATGATCTGCCCGCCGCCGAGGATGCGATGCGGGCGATGGGGCAAGCCCCGCTGTTCATGATCCGCGCAGGCGACGCGGCGCTGGACACCCTTCTGGCCACGCAGGGCTATGACATTATTGATCCGGTCAATATCTATGCCTGCCCGGTGGGTGATCTTGCCGCGCTGGACTTGCCCCGCGTGTCCAGCTTTGCGACATGGGAGCCGTTGGCGATCATGCGCGATATATGGACCCAGGGCGGGATCGGCCCGGAACGTGTGGCGGTGATGGAGCGCGCGAAGGGGCCGAAAACCGGCCTGTTTGGGCGGCATGACAACCGGCCTGCCGCCACCGGCTATGCGGCAATCCATGATGGCATTGCCATGGTTCACGCGATCGAGGTGCTGCCGCGCGACCGCCGTCAGGGCGTGGGTCGTCATTTGATGATCCAGGCCGCGCGGTGGGCAGCGCAACATGACGCGGATCAGATCACCGTTATCTGCACACAAGCCAATGCCGGGGCTAATGCGCTCTACGCTTCCCTCGGGATGCGGCTTGTGGAACATTATCATTATCGTATCAAAGGATGACCTTTTCATGAGCCATGCCGACCAACCGACCGCCCTTGATCTGCCGATGGTTGATCCGCTGCCCGAAGACACGCAGAAGTATTTTGATGTCTGTACCGACAAGCTGGGCATGATCCCCAATGTGCTGCAGGCCTATGCCTTTGACATCGAGAAACTGAACACCTTCACGGCGATGTATAACGACCTGATGCTGGCCGAGAGCGGCCTCAGTAAACTGGAGCGCGAGATGATCGCGGTGGTGGTCAGCTCGATCAATCGCTGCTGGTATTGTCAGGTGGCCCACGGCGCGGCAGTGCGTGCGATGTCGGGCAGGCCTGAGTTGGGCGAAGCAATGGTGATGAACTGGCGCATGGCCGAGCTGAATGCGCGCCACAGTGCGATGCTGGGCTTCGCCGAAAAAGTAACAAAAGAAAGCGCCGCCGTGGGCGAAGACGACCGCCAAGCCCTGCGCGATGCCGGGTTCAGTGACCGCGATATCTGGGACATTGCCAACGTGGTCGGGTTTTTCAACATGACCAACCGGGTGGCCAGCGCCACGGGGATGCAACCCAACGCAGACTACCACGCACAGGCGCGCTGATCTCATGCGCACCCGTTTTTGCGCCCTGATCCTGCTGCTGTGCCCCACGATGGGCCAGGCGCTGGATTTGTTGCTGCCCGGCAATGCGACCCTGACCCGTGAGATCAGCCGAGATGCAGAAAGCTTGTCAAGGCTGACCGCGAATGGTCGCAAAATTCTCCTTGATCAAGACGGATACTATCAATTGCCGATTGCGCCATTTTCTGAGGACGGATTGCCGACGCTGGAGATTGAGGGGCGTTTTTTGCAACAGGCCTGGCGGCTTGAGGCGCAGGCCATCACCACGCTGCAGATGCTGACCCCGGTGCGCAGGCAGCTGATCGAAGAGGGCTACGATATCCTGCTGGACTGTGTCGGCCACGAATGTGGCGGCTTTGATTTCCGTTTCGCCACGCGGGTGATGTCGGCACCTGATATGTTCGTGGACCTCTTTGACTATCGGTTCCTGTCCGCCCGGCGTGGCGGAGAAGGAACACCGGACTACATTTCGGTTCTGGTCAGCCGGTCCGGCGCAACGGGCCATATTCAGGTGACCCAGCTGGCCCCGGAGGGGGGGGCGAGCAAATTAAGGTCGAGGCGGACCTGAAAGGGTTTGAGGCCATACAGCGCCCGGCCAGCGATTTGCCTGTGGCGCAGGCGCTATTGCAGCATGGTCATGTGATCCTGCCTGGGTTGCAGTTCAAGAGCGGGTCGTCTGATCTGGACGAAGGTGGCGATGCCGCGCTGGGCGAACTGGCGACATTCCTGAAATCCAACGCCACATTGCGGGTGGCGCTGGTGGGGCATACCGACACTGTCGGGGGCCTGGATGCAAATATTGCGCTGTCCAAACGCCGGGCAGGATCGGTTCTGGAAAAGCTGGTGTCGGACTACGGCGTGCCGCGCAGTCAGTTGGACGCCGAAGGCATGGGATATCTCTCGCCCATCGCGCCGAATCTCAGCCAGGAGGGCCGCGAGATCAACCGCCGCGTCGAAGCCGTATTGTTGAACAGCGAATGAGACGGGGGCAGGGCACCGTCGCCTCGCCGCTGGGGCCATTGCGGGTGATCAGCCAGGACGGGCAGATCACCGATTTGCGCTGGGGCGAGGCGGGCGAGGACACGCCCGCGCCCGAGATCGACGCTGCGCTGGAGCAGCTGACCGCCTATTTCGAACGCCGCCTGACCGCGTTTGACTTGCCCTTGGACGTCAAGGCGTCTGCGTTTCAACGTGATGTCTGTGACGCCATGCTGGCCATTCCGTTTGGTGAGACCCGTACCTATGGTGATCTGGCCCGTGACCTGGGCGCGCCTGCACAGGCGATTGGCGGGGCCTGCGGGGGCAATCCGATTCCGGTGATCATCCCGTGTCACCGGGTGCTGGGCGCCTCTGGGCTGGGGGGATACTCCGGCGATGGCGGGATCGAGACCAAGGTCTGGCTGCTCAAGCACGAAGGGGCGGGTGGATTGCTGATTTAGGACGCCAGCAAACCTTGCCATATGGTTCGGTAATTCTGCGACTCAACCCGGAACAAGGCGCAGCCGCCGGGCCGTCCTGCCGGGCTGGCGCTTTGGTGAGGCTGGGTGTTTCGCAGAGAGGGTGCGCGGATTTGGCCGGGATAAAGTGCACCATTGAATCGTCAGCTGCGCCATTCCACGGTCCGGCGCTGGCCCGGCCTATGGGATGTCTGATACCCCAAAATGGCAAAACCCCCGCCACCTGGACAGGGGTCTTGATCCGACAACACTGTCGAAAAATGCTTAGAGCCTGATTTAAAACTAGTTGAATGAATCCAGTAGGTTGTGATTCTGTTCGGTTTGATAGCTGAACGGAGATATTTATGGCCTGGACAGACCTCACCCGCCGCCAGCATGAGCGCGCAGGCGGCAGGTATGCAAGTGATTTGACCGATGCAGAATGGGCAATAATCGTCCCTTTACTCCCGGCGCGCAGAACAACGGGCAGACCCCGTACCATTGATTTGCGTGATGTGTTTGACGCGATCCTTTATATCGCGACACCCGGTTGCCGGTGGCGTATGTTGCCCAATGACTTCCCGGCGGTTTCCACGGTGCGTGGCTGTTTCCATTCATGGCGCAGGGATGGCCTGCTGGACGAGATAAACCGTGGGCTCGTCAGAAGCGCGCGACTGGCCGAGGGTCGCAAGGCCCGGCCAACAGCGGGGGTCATCGACAGTCAGAGCGTAAAAACAACGGAAAGTGGCGGGGTTGGAGGCTATGACGCAGGCAAAAGGATAAAGGGGCGCAAACGCCATATCGTGACCGATACCATCGGATCGCTCATTGGCTTCGTAGTCCACAGTGCCGGTATTCAAGACCGGGATGGCGCGCCTGACGTGCTGGCGACTGTCGCGAACCGCTATCCCACGCCGGGTCATCTATTCGCCGATGGAGGCTATGCAGGGCCCGGATTACGAGACGCGCTGAAAGCCATTGGCTGCTGGACCGTCCAGATCATCAAACGCTCTGATACGGTCGAGGGGTTCGAAGTTTTGCCCCGTAGAATGGGTGGTCGAGCGAACCTTCGCCTGGCTCGGACGATGCCGTCGATTGGCAAAGGACCGGGAGAAATCCATCGCAAGCGCCGAAGGGTGGCTGCTTATCGCCCACATCCGTCGCGTCACACGCCACCTCGCAAGGAATTGAAAGCGTTCAATTAGTTTTAAATCAGACTCTTAGCCCTGACGGGCTTTGAATCGACGCTGGGTCTTGTTGATCACGTAGATGCGGCCTTTGCGGCGCACGACACGGCAATCACGATGCCGGTTCTTGAGCGAGCGGAGGGAATTGCGAACCTTCATGGGTCGTCTCCTGACTGTCGTGGCTCGGGCTTCTTAGCCAGCGCCTTGGGTTGCGGGTGGTCTGCGCAAGCGCAAAACCGTGAATATGGTGGGCGATACAAGGATCGAACTTGTGACCCCTTCGATGTCAACGAAGTGCTCTACCGCTGAGCTAATCGCCCGTAGTGCCGTCACAGCCATCACCCCTAATAAATAGGGGCGCGGAAAACCGCGCCGGTGTTTGGGGTCTATAAAAGGAGTCGGCGGGCGGATCAAGGGGTTTTAGAACGCTGAATTCAGTCTATTATGCACTGCAGCAGGAGTGCAAATGCCAAAGGTCGCCTATCATCTTACGCATCCCGAGCGCCGCACCACCTCGGTGGTGTTTGCCTCGCCCCACAGCGGGCGCGAGTATTCTTGGTCTTTTCTGCGCCGCACCCGGCTGAACGAACACTCTGTGCGCAACTCGGAGGACGCCTTTGTCGATCAGCTGTTTGACTATGCCCCGCAAATGGGGGCGCCCTTCATCAAGGCCGGTGCCCCGCGCGCCTATGTCGATCTGAACCGAAGTGCCGACGAGTTGGACCCGGCGCTGATCGAGGGCGTTTCCAAGGTTGGACATAATCCGCGTATCGCCTCGGGCCTTGGGGTGATCCCGCGTGTGGTGGCCAACGGGCAGGCGATCTACTCTGGCAAACTGACCCAGAATGAAGCCGAGCGGCGGATTGACGGGTTCTGGCGCCCGTATCATCGCGCGCTGGCGGGTCAGCTGGATCAGGCTCATATGATGTTTGGCCAGGCCATTTTAATTGATTGCCACTCTATGCCGCACGAGGCGATGGATGCGGTGGCCGGGATTGGCGCGCGCCGTCCCGAAGTTGTGATTGGCGATCGCTTTGGGGCCTCGGCCCACGGCGATATCGTTGACCGGATCGAGGCATCATTGCAGGCAGCAGGCCTGTGTGTGGTGCGCAACACGCCCTTTGCCGGGGCCTATGTGACCCAGCATTATGGCCGCCCGTCAAAAGGCCGCCATGCCATCCAGCTTGAGATTGACCGCTCGCTTTACATGAACGAGCAACTGATCCGCACCAATGGCAATTTTGACAATCTGCGCAAGCAGTTAAAGAGGGTGATCGCGGATATCACCGATATCGCTCGCCCTGCCAATATCCCGTTGGCGGCCGAATAGGCCCAGGCTGATCACCGCAGGGAGCGCCCCTTTACAATTGCGTCCGATCCAAACCGCTTGCGAATTTCATCTGTCGCGCGTTCGGCCTGGCTGCGTTTGGTGGCCTCAGGGTCCAGCAAATCGCCTGAGCGGTCCGCATCCCCTTCAGGCACCAGATGCGACAGCCCGACCCCGATCAGCCGATAGGCCGCCGGTTCGTTCAAGTGATCCAGCAGCCCCCGCGCCGTCCGGTAGATCGTGTCGGCCATCTGCGTTGCATCCCGCAGCGCCAACCGCCGCGTGACCAACGAGTGGTCCGAGCGTTTCAGTTTCAGCGTCACCACACGCCCGGCCATTGATTTCGCCTTGCAGCGATCTGCGACATTCTCGGCCAATCGCCAGATATGGCCATCCAGAATCTCCGGGTTGGCGGTGTCTTCGGAAAACGTGGTTTCGTTCGAGATGGATTTGACCGGGGCGTTGGCCGAGACGCTGCGTCGGTCCTGCCCACGCGCCAGATGCCACAGCCGATCACCCATCAATCCAAAACGCGCCGACAAGTCTTGCCGATCCCAACGCAGCAGATCAGCAAAGGTACGAATGCCCGCCTTTTCCAGGGCTGCGCGGCTGGTCTGTCCCACACCCCAGATCAGCGAGACGGGCTTGTCACGCAGAAACGCGGCGGTCTCGGCCTTGCCGATCACCGAGAACCCGTGCGGTTTCTCCAGATCGGACGCGACCTTTGCCAGAAACTTGTTATGGCTGAGGCCAATCGAGCCGGTCAGCCCCAGCTCATCGCGCATCCGCTTGATCAACTGACCCAGCATCACTGCGGGCGGCGCACCGTGCAGTTTTTCTGTTCCCGTAAGGTCCAGAAACGCCTCGTCCAGCGAAAGTGGTTCAATCGACGGGGTCAGATCGGTCATCAATGCCCTGATCTGGCGCGACACCTGCGCGTATAATTCCATGCGCGGCTTCAACACCACGGCATCCGGGCACAGTTTAAGCGCCTTAAACATCGGCATCGCCGAGCGCACGCCGCGAATGCGCGCAATGTAGCAGGCGGTGGACACGACACCGCGTCGCCCACCGCCGATGATCAGGGGTTTGTCGGCCAGATCCGGGCGATCCCGCTTTTCCACGCTGGCATAAAACGCATCGCAATCCATATGCGCAATCGACAGATCAAACAGCTCGTCATGCTGCATCACACGCGGACTGCGACAGGCAGGGCACCGCAGGGCCGCGTCGAACTGGGTCAGGCAATCACGACAAAACGCAGGCATGGTATTCTCAGATATCAGACCTATCTTTTGGGATAGATGCTTGTGTTTCTTATGGTTTGAGCAGGTGAGAGCATAGCCGATGAGCAAGACGGAAAACAGAGAATTCGAGGGTGCCAAGCTGGCTTTGCTGATTGGTGGCAAGCTTTTGGTGATCCGTCGGGATGACAAACCGGATCTGCCCTGGCCGGGTTATCTTGACCTGCCCGGCGGTGGGCGCGAAAACGGCGAAAGCCCCGAAGGCTGCGTGCTGCGCGAGACCTGGGAAGAGGTTGGCTTGCGGCTTGATCCGGGCGATTTGGTCTGGCGGCGGTTTTATCCTGATGATCCGACACCGGCCTGGTTCTTTGCTGCCAGTTTGCCGACTACCAGCGAAATCGAAATCACCTTTGGCAATGAAGGGCAAGGCTGGATGCTGATGTCGCCCGAAGATTATGTGGGCCACAGCGAGGCGGTACCGCATTTCCGGCTGAGGGTGCAGGACTACATAATAGCGCGCGGATAAAGCGTTTGTTTCAGTCTTGAGGCACTTATGTGAAACAAAAAAAGCCCATGACTTCCAGGTCTGATGCGGCGTTTCGCAAAAACCGGTGATTCAGATTTTTTACAAAACGCTTTAGATCAGAGCGCGGCCAACTCGCTCAACACCGCATCTGCGGCGGCTTTGGCGTCTTGTGCCGCCCAGATCGGACGTCCCACCACGATATGATCGGCCCCGTTGGCAATGGCCTCTGCCGGCGTGGCGACGCGTTTCTGATCCCCCAGCGGGGCCCCTTTCGGGCGCACACCCGGTGTGACAATCAACTTGCCCGTGGCCGAGGGAAGGGCACGGATCATCGCGGCTTCTTGCGGTGAGGCGATGACCCCATCGGCCCCGGCCTCAAACGCGTGACTGGCGCGTTCCAGCACCAGATCGGGCAGATTGCCCGGCTTGATCAGACCGCTGTCCAGATCGGCGCGATCCAGCGATGTCAGGATCGTCACTGCAAGGATTTGGGTTTGGCTGTTCGCGGCACCTTCCTTGGCGGCGCGCACAACATGGGGGTCGCCATGAACGGTGAGAAAATCCAGATCGAACTGGGCCAGTCCGCGCACGGCATTTTCAACCGTCGCGCCGATGTCAAACAGCTTCATGTCCAGAAATATGCGCTTGCCGTGATCCTTTTTCAGCTCGTTGGCCAATGCCAGCCCCCCGCCGGTCAACATGCCCAGCCCGATTTTGTAAAACGAAACTGCGTCTCCCAGCTTTTCCGCCAGGTGCAGCACGTCCAGCGCATTGGGCACATCAAGGGCGACAATCAGGCGGTCATCTTGGGTCATTAGGAGGGCTCCGAATGGCTGGTTTGCGCCTGTCTAGACGCTGTTCAGACGATCCACAAGAACGCCCGTTTAAACGGGCAGAGCGCTGGGAGCCATGGTAATTTCACGCGTTGTATTGCGATATTCTGGCAAGCGTTTCATCTGCCGCATCGCATCGGCCATCAGCCCTTGAACCACATCGTGTTTGCGGGCTGCCTGCGCCATACGGGTTGCGGCCTGAAGACAGACGCGGTTTTCATAGCATTCCACCAACACGGTTGCCTTATGTCGTCCGGTTTCTTCGGAAAACTGACAATCCTTCACTTCAACATTCAAGATATGCATTTTACTCACCATGATTGTGTTATGGTGAAAATAGGTAAAGAAAGCGTATCCCGGAATGAGAATTCCGAACCGAGTTTCCCCCTCGCGGGTTTCGGCTCAGGCGGCCCTGGCGTGCAGCGGAAACATGCCGGAATCGCTGAGCGGGTGATGAAGATAAAGGGTATCTTCCCGTTCTTCATGCATTTTGCGCGCCTTTTCGGTCAGACTGCGGGCGATCATCGTGAACTCAGCCGTCAGCGCCGCGCAGATATGCACCGGATAGACATAGGCCACACCGTTCTCGCGAATGGTGACGCGGGTTTCAAAGGCGCTGAATTCCGGATTGTAGCGGATATCGGCGAATTTCAGGGTTTGGATGTTCATTTTGGGGCCTCATTTCGTTGCTCGTTCCCGTCATCCAGCCTGTGGATAACTTGTGGATAAGTATGGTCGCATGGCGTGCGTTTAAGGCTTGCTCACGAATTTGTGCGAGGCTCGGCGAAAATCAGCCAGACCTGTCTTGAAGTTGTCGGGGTACCTGCCCATCTCAATTTCAAGGTTTCGAAAGCCTGTATGCCTCAAAGAGGGTGCGGCACAGGGAACGCTTGAAAAAAAGGAGAGTTAGGATGGACTTGAACAAGTTCACCGAGCGGTCACGCGGTTTTATTCAGGCCGCTCAGACCATCGCGATGCGGGAAAGCCACCAGAAACTGGCACCCGAACACATTCTGAAAGCATTGATGGACGACGATCAGGGGCTGGCCAGCAATCTGATCAAACGCGCGGGTGGCGATCCGGCGCGGGTTCTTCAGGCTGTCGACCTCGCAATGGGCAAAATACCCAAAGTCACCGGCGATACCGGACAAACCTATATGGATCAACAGACCGGAAAAGTGCTGGATGAGGCCGAGAAGCTGGCCAAGAAAGCCGGGGGCAGCTTTGTGCCCGCCGAACGGATTTTGACCGCTCTGGCGATTGTGAAATCTGCGGCCAAGGAGGCTTTGGATCAGGGCAACATCAGTGCGCAATCCCTGAACGAGGCGATCAATGACATCCGCAAAGGGCGCACCGCCGATACGGCCAGCGCCGAGGATACCTATGAAGCGTTGGAAAAATACGCCCATGACCTGACGCGCGCGGCTGAAGAGGGTAAAATTGACCCGATCATCGGGCGCGACGATGAAATCCGCCGCTCCATGCAGGTTCTGAGTCGTCGGACCAAGAACAACCCGGTTCTGATCGGGGAACCGGGCGTGGGTAAAACTGCGATTGCCGAAGGCTTGGCCTTGCGCATCATCAATGGGGACGTGCCCGAAAGCCTGCAAAACAAGAAATTTCTGTCGCTTGACATGGGGGCCTTGATTGCCGGGGCCAAATACCGGGGTGAGTTCGAGGAACGGCTGAAGGCTGTGTTGAACGAGGTCACAGACGCGGCGGGCGAAATCATTCTGTTTATCGACGAAATGCACACGCTTGTCGGCGCGGGCAAGGGCGAAGGTGCGATGGATGCCGCCAACCTCATCAAGCCGGCTCTGGCGCGTGGTGAGTTGCACTGTGTGGGGGCCACGACCCTCGATGAATACCGCAAACACGTCGAAAAAGACGCCGCCCTCGCGCGCCGGTTCCAACCTTTGGTAGTGGAAGAGCCGACGGTGGAAGACACCGTTTCGATCCTGCGCGGCATCAAGGAGAAATACGAGCTCCACCACGGCGTGCGGATTTCGGACAGTGCGCTGGTCACGGCAGCAACGCTGAGCCACCGCTACATCACCGACCGCTTCCTTCCGGACAAAGCCATCGATCTGATGGACGAGGCCGCCAGCCGGTTGCGCATGGAAGTGGACAGCAAACCCGAAGAGCTGGACGCGCTGGACCGCGAAATCCTGCAAAAGCAGATTGAGGCCGAGGCGCTGAAAAAAGAAGACGACGCCGCCTCGAAGGACCGGTTGGAAAAGCTGGAAAAAGAGCTGTCGGACCTGCAGGAGAAATCCGGCGAGATGACAGCCCAGTGGCAGGCTGAACGCGACAAGCTGGCCGGTGCCCGCGATCTCAAGGAACAACTGGAGCGCGCGCGGATCGAGCTGGACCACGCCAAGCGCGAGGGTGATCTGGGCAAGGCCGGAGAGCTGTCTTATGGCGTCATTCCGGGGCTGGAAAAGCAACTTGCCGAGGCCGAACAAGCCGAAGAAAACGGCATGATGGTCGAAGAGGCCGTGCGCCCTGAACAGATCGCCCAGGTGGTCGAGCGCTGGACCGGGATTCCGACCGCCAAGATGCTGGAAGGCGAACGCGAGAAACTGCTGGGGATGGAGGACAACCTGCATCGCCGCGTCATTGGCCAGAATCAGGCGGTGAAGGCGGTCTCGAACGCTGTGCGCCGCGCGCGTGCTGGGCTGAATGATGAAAATCGCCCGCTGGGCAGCTTCCTGTTCCTGGGGCCAACAGGCGTCGGGAAAACCGAGCTGACCAAGGCCGTGGCCGAGTTTCTGTTTGATGACGACAGCGCCATGGTGCGCATTGATATGTCTGAATTCATGGAGAAACATGCGGTCTCGCGGCTGATCGGGGCCCCTCCGGGCTATGTCGGATACGATGAAGGCGGGGTTTTGACCGAGGCCGTGCGCCGTCGCCCCTATCAGGTTGTCTTGTTCGACGAGGTCGAAAAGGCGCATCCCGAAGTGTTCAACGTGCTGTTGCAGGTGTTGGATGATGGTGTGCTGACCGATGGCCAGGGCCGCACGGTGGACTTCAAGCAGACGTTGATCATCCTGACGTCGAACCTTGGATCTCAGGCGCTCAGCCAGCTTCCCGAAGGCTCGGACGCCAATGATGCCAAGCGCGACGTGATGGATGCGGTGCGGTCGCATTTCCGGCCGGAATTCCTGAACCGGCTGGACGAGATCGTGATCTTTGACCGGCTGATGCGCGATCAGATGGATGCGATTGTCGATATCCAGATGGCACGGTTGCTGAAACGTCTGGCCAGTCGCAAGATCACGCTTGAGATGGAGGATGCCGCCCGGACGTGGCTGGCCGATGAGGGCTATGATCCGGTCTATGGCGCGCGGCCCCTGAAACGAGTGATCCAGAAGGCATTGCAGGATCCGCTGGCCGAGGCTTTGCTGGCCGGTGATGTTCTGGACGGGGCCATTGTGCCGGTCAGTGCCGGGCCGGATGGGCTGATCATTGGCGATCGCGTTGGCAACACCAACCGCGAACCGCCCGAGGATGCCGTCGTCCATTAACCCAATACCAAGAGGCGCCGCGTAGGATTCACCTGCGGGGCGTTTTCATGACCTGCGACCAAATTGTTTCCATATACTACTGCGCCTGAATTGACCTGAAGAATTTGTAGAGAGGTTGATTCAATTTGCCGCATGGTCATACGTATCACAGCATGCACTTTGAGAGCATGAACAAGCCCCACAAAACGGTTTCGCTATCTGCCGATCAGCGCCTGGCCCTTGAGGCCATTTGCCGCCGCCGCAAGGTTGAAGCGCTTGTCTGGAGGCGCGCCCGTGCGTTTCCGCTGTTGGATGCAGAAGAAGACGCCGGAACGGTTTGCCGGATTCTGGATATCGGACCGACGGTTCTGACGGAGTGGCGGTTTGCCTTTTCCGGGGCGGGGCTGTCGTTTTTCGGCTTGAAGGATTACAGCCAGCGACAAGGGCATTTGTCGGGGGAGCGCGAACGGGCTTTGAAAGCCCGTTTTGCCGAAAACCCGGCACGGAACGTAGACGAGGTCTGTGCGTATGTTCCGGCGGAATACGGGCGGAGCTACAGTCCCTCGGGGGCCGCCAGGCTGATGCGCCGTCCGGGGTTTGAGTATAAAAAGCCACGATTGCCGCCTGCACAGGCCGATGAAGTCAAACAGGCGGCGTTTATCGCCATGTATGAGGCCCTGATGACCGAACTTGCAGCCGATGGGATGGTGGTCTTCTCCGATGCTGTGCATCCCGAGCATCGGAGCCGTCCCGCCCATGGCCGGTTCCCGAAGGGGCAAAAGACGGCCCTGAAGGCAACATCGGGGCGCAGGCGCCTCAATATTCAGGGTGCGCTCGATCTTGAAACGTTCCGGTTCACCTTTGTGGAAGGCGGGAAGATCAATGCCCAAACGACACTCTCATGCTGGAAAAGCCGGAGCGCAACACCCCAACCAAAACGACCATCCATGTTTTTGTCGACAATGCGCGTTATCACCATGCCAGGATACTCCAGCCATGGCCGCACAGCCCCGAACGTCGGGTGAAGTTGAAGTTCCTGCCGGCATACGCCCCGCATCTCAACCCGATTGAGCGCCTTTGGGGTGTCATGCACGACTGCATCACCCATAATCGCCATTACGCCACGTTCAACCAGTTCACCGAGGCCATTCTCAACTTCTTCCGCCAAACCCTACCCGACAAACGGCGCGATTTTCGCGACACTGTTACCGACAATTTCAGGATCGTTTCTCTCAAGGAATACAAGCTGATCTGACCTCAAATCTTCTGGTCAATTCGGTCGCGGGAGTATAAAAGAAACAATTTGCACAATTTGATAGGGGCTGTTGCGAAAAACGCTGTGCTACGCGTATATTGGCCTCAGGAAACCCAACGCAGGTGTCCCGTCGCGACGCGGCATAATGAGAGCAGATAAAAGTCCGAGTGATGGCAGAGCAGACAGCACCAGACAGCGAAAAACCGGCCACACCGCTGTGGTTTGACGAATTGCGTCTTGGGGCCGGGGCCTTGGGGTTTCTGGAAAAGAACCTGCGCCACAGCCTGATGTTCATCAAGCGCCCCTCGACCCGGCTTCTGGTGACCTTTGATAACCTCTCAAATGTGAACAGCACCGACCCGTTGCGCGAACCATGGGCGTTCAAATTTGCCCAGGACAATGGATTGTCGCATCTGGGTGTGATGGCCCATGTGAATTGCCCCGGTTTTACCGGAGGGTTGTTGTTTCAAATATTAGGCTGCTTTTTCAGCTTCGATCAAGGCTTCATAGAAATTCTCCTCTGCTTCTTGTGGCGTGACGTATCCGATTTTGCTGTGCAGGCGTTTTGTGTTGTACCAATTGACCCACTTCAGGGTTTCCCATTCGATCTGTCCGACAGATTTCCATGGCCCCATGAAGTCGATGACTTCGGTTTTGAACAGGCCAATTGTGCTTTCGGCCAGGGCGTTGTCATAGCTGTCGCCAACACTTCCGACGGATGGATCGATGCCGGCCTCGGACAGTCGTTCGGTGTAGCGAATGGATGGATATTGCGACCCACGGTCCGAATGGTGCACCAAATCCCCGGAAGGAACGCGCTGATAGATTGCCTGGTTCAAAGCGTCCGGCACAAAGCCGGTCGTCATGGACGTGGACACGCGCCAACCGACGATCTTACGAGCGAAGACATCAATCACGAAGGCAACATAAACCATGCCCTGCCAGCTTGAGACATAGGTAAAATCACTGACCCGGAGCTGGTTTGGCATCCGGGCTGTGAAGTCGCGATTGACTTTGTCGTCCGGGCATGGCCGAGAGGTGTCAGGGTTGGTGGTGATTGGCTTTTGACCGCGCACAACGCCCTGTATTCCCATAGCTTTCATCAGACGTTCCACTGTGCAGCGCGCGATATCATGACCCGTCCGGCGCAGTTCATGCCAGATTTTACGCGCGCCATATCGTTTACCACTGCCATCAAAGGCTTCCCTGATCTTCTCTCGGTCGATGATGTCCTGTTTGGCCCTGTCCGATGCCAGATCAGGATCGCGGGCAACGGCCGTACGGGCATAAAATGTAGATGGGGCAATCGGCAGAACCCTGCAGATCGGCTCGACCCCGTGGATCACTCTATGCTCTTCGATAAAGGCGATCATCGCTTGAACGGGCGGTCGAGCTCCGCCTGGGCAAAATATGCAGACGCCTTCCTCAGGATTTCATTGGCCTGACGAAGTTCACGAACCTCGCGTTCCAGTTCTTTAATACGATCCTTCTCTGCCGTTGTTAAACCGTCGCGCTGCCCAGCATCCCGTTCCGCTTGTCGGCACCATTTGCGCAGGCTGTCCGTTGAGCATCCCGGTTCAGGCGCTGTCGCCCGGCAAGCGGCTGTATCACCGGTGTAATTACTGCGTTGTTCCTGAAAAAGCCGAACACCACGGGCACGCAATTCGGCAGGATAGGCGGGGTTGTATTTCTTCTTGGTCATATGGATCACCTGTAGAGTGTTTTACTCTCCGGTAAAACCGGGGCAATTCACATGTCAGCGATTGGTATCGTGATGCCGATCTGATCGCCCGCTTTGAAGCCCTTGTGAAAGAAGGGTTTTTTGAAGGATATGACCGCGTGGTCTTTGCCGGTGTGTCGATGGGCGGCTATGCGGCGATGGCCTTTGGATCGCTGGTGGAAGGTGCACATGTGATCGCGGTGAACCCGCAAACCACGCTGAACACCGATCTGGTCCCGTGGGAGACACGCTATGAAAACGGCCGCCGACAGGACTGGACGTTACCTCTGGGCGACGCAGCCACACTGACCAGTAAACTGGGACGCGTGAACCTGTTTTACGACCCCTATCACGCGCTGGACCAGCAACATATCGACCGGCTGAGCGGCGATAACCTGCATATTTATAAGTGCTGGTATTCCAGCCATAAAACGGCTGTGTTCCTGCGCAAGATCGACGCGCTGAAATCCGTGATGCAGCATTGCATCTTTGATGAGCTGACCGACCCGGTGTTTTACAAGCTCTACCGAAACCGGCGCAATCTGCCGTGGTTCCGCAGATCGGTTGCCGGGTATTTTGCCAATAAAGGCCGCGAAGAGATGGCCGATCGCTTCACCCGCGTCTTTCGCAAACGATTGCGGCAGAGGGCGAAGGACGAAGCGGCCAAGGTTGACGAGGTGCCCGCACCAGTGCCTGCCCCCAAGGAAGTGGCCGCTGCCCCGATCCCCGCCCCGGTGCCCAAATCCGAACGGATCAAAGGCCAGCCCGAGCACACGACCAGAATCATCGCCCCTGAAAACGCAGACAAGAAAGCCGCCACCACGATCAGACAGGCGGATGCGGGCAAGCGCCTGATCGTCACCACGATGAAGAACGAAGCGCCCTTCATGCTGGAGTGGGTGGCGTTCAACCGCGCCATCGGTTTCACCGATTTTCTGATTTACACCAATGACTGCGATGACGGCACCGACAAGATCGCCGAGCGCCTGCAAGAGATGGGTCTGGCCCAGCATCGCGACAATCAATTCCGCAAAGGGGGCAGCCCGCAGCGCACCGCGCTGAAAAAGGCCGTGAACGAGCCTATTTATCAGGAGGCTGATTGGCTGATTTGCGCGGATTGCGACGAGTTTCTGAACATTCGCGCGGGCACGGGGCGGCTGGACGATCTGTTTGCCGCCGTGGGCAATGTCGATGCGATTTCGGTCTGCTGGAAGCTGTTCGGCAATAGCGGCCATGTCACCTATACCGAGGATTTCATCACCGGGCGTTTTGATCGCAGCGCGGGTGAGCATGAGTATCCCAATTTCCGCGCCCGGGGCATGAAAACGCTGGTGCGCAACAATGACCGTTTCCTCAAGCTGCGCATTCATCGCCCGGCCTTCAAACTGGATCAGGGCGATGTGACATGGGTCGATGCCGGTGGACGCCCGATGCCCAGCGACTATCTGGATGGCGGGTGGAAAACCCACGACGCCTTCACCCATGATCATGCACGCCTGCATCATTATGCGGTGCGGTCTGTCGAAAGCTTCCTGGTCAAGCGTGATCGCGGGCGCACCAATCACCTGAATGATGATCAGGGCGTCAGCTATTGGTCGACGATGAACTTCAATTCAGAGCGGGATGTGTCGATCCATGCGCGCTTGCCCGGATTGCGCAAGGAATTCGCCCGGTTGATGGAAGACCCGGAACTGTCACGCCTGCACAAAGAGGCCTGCACCTGGCACTGCGGCAAGATCAAAGGCCTGTTGGCGCGCGAAGGCTGGAGCGCGTTTCGTGATCAGATCACCGCGATCAACGCCGCCCCCGAGCGGGAATTGAGCTAGGCACCCATGGCCAAGAAGACGCCTTATGTCGTGGTGCATGGCGGGGTTCATAAAACCGCCACCAGCTATGTGCAGTCGATTCTGCAGCGCAATGCAGGCAAGATGCGCAAACGCGGCGTGCATTACATCCATCACCGCGACACCCGCAAGGATTACACCTATCCCTGTCAGTTGAACGGCTATGAAAAACTGGGCCTTGGGTTCCGGCGCACATATTCGGATGCCGATCTGCAAAAACAGGCCAGGAAGTTTTTCAAGAAGGTCAAGGCCAAGCCGGGCGAACGCATTATCCTGTCGGATGAAAACATGCCCGGCCATTGCGGTCAATGCGTGCGCACCGGCGAACTTTATCAGCGGCGCGACATGCTGATCCCGATCTTTGCGCAGAACATCATCTACCCGGTGCGCGAAGTGCATCTGGCGATCCGCGAGTACGCGGATTTCTTTGCCTCGGCCTATGTCGAATTTCTGCGTTCGGCCAAGGGCGAGAATGTGTTTTCCGAAGCACAGATGAAGCGCGAATTGCTGTCGCGCGTGCCCAGCTGGGTCGGCTTTGTCGAGGTGATCCGTAACGCCTTTCCCGATGCGCAGCTAATCCTGTGGCGGCACGAGGATTTTCGGGTGCTTTCGCCGCAAATCATCGGCAACCTGTGTGGCCCTGACATTGATCGGGCAACGCTGGTGACACCTAAACGCTCGCGCGGGCGTCCCTCGGCCTCGCATCGCGCCATTCGCGAATTGCTGAGCGAGATCGAGCGTGCCGGCGGCGAGGCCGCATTGGCCAGGCGCGTTGAAATTCAGGACAAATATCCGCGTGGACCGGAGTATCCGGGCTATGACCCCTGGAGCACAAGCGAGCGCGCCCATCTGGCCCGTGTCAATGCCCGTGACGTAGAGGCGATCCGCCGTCTTGACGGGGTAACATTTTTGAATGCATGAGATGGCCGGATATCATCGCGAGGGTCTGCGCAAATCTTTATGTGTCCCGTCGTATTTCTGCCCAATTCCATCTTTAGTTATGGTGAATGGGTACTTAACCAAGTGTCTGAAAAGACGATCTGTAATGAGGGTCTGACCTGTCCTGTGGCAAGATGGACGGGTCGTAAAACGACCTCAGGAAATGGAATAAAATGAAAGGGATGTCAGAGGTGAACTCTGTACCGTTGATGCTCTTTTACGGGCAAAGCTGGATGGCGCAGAACAGCAACAACGGGCGCATTCTGCACGAAAATCCCTACCCCGAGCATGCCTTGATGCTGGGTGGCTACAATGCATTAGTTGTGCGTGAACGTTGGGCCATCAGCAAACCGTTCGGCGATTTCTGTCCGGCCATGGATATGGATGAAAAAGTGCAGAGCGTGGTGGCACCCTTCCTTTATCGCTATGTTGCCGAGGCCCTTGAAGATGGCCGGCCACCGCTGTGCGTGGGTCATTCCAGCGCCGTTAGCGGCGCGCGCCTCGAACAGCTGCTGCCGGAAAACGATCCTGACTATGAGGCGGATTCAGACGGATTCAACAACCTGATGCTGGCCATCGACGCGCATCTGAGCGCGGCCGCCAAACGCGGCATGGGACCCCATGTTCCCTATCTGATTTTCCGTCAGGGCGCGGGCAACCGCATGATGCCCAAGGATGAATATGTGCTGCTGCTTGAGCATTTTCTGGACACGGTGCAGGCCGCCATCATGGCGCGCACCGGACAGTCCGAAGTGCCTCATATCCTGATGGTGCAGCCTCCGGGTAAGGGCAATGGCGGGGCATGGCCCTGTCTGCAAGGGCAGGTCGAACTCTGCGCCCGCCGTTCTGATATCACGCTGACAGTGTCCGGTTGGGCCGTTGAACAACATGACCGGACCCATTTCTCGGGTCAGGGTGCTGTTGCCGTGGGTGAACTCTGCGCGATTGTCGCCCGTGGCATTGAGCAGGGCACGCCCTGTGGCTTTGGTGCGCCCTTCATCAAATCCGTGCGCCGGAAGAGCGATCGGCAGCTTGAGGTGGAAATTGCCACCTCGGGAGAGATCGTGGTGGATATCGAACAGTCGTCTCCGCGCCATCAGGTGCGGGGGGCACCGGTGCGCTCTTACGGCTTTGAAACTCCGGGCAGGAAACCCGTCAGTGTGACCACGCAGAACCGCAATGTCGTGCTGGAGTTTGAGCAAGAGGTGCCGCAAAGCCTGGCCTATGCCTATCACGCGGGGTCTGACTTTCTGATCAGTCGTCAGGACAAGGCCAATCAATCGGCCAATCGTCGCAATCTGCGTATGAAACAGGGCTGGAAAAGCCATTTCCTGCCGCGCAATCTGCACCACTGGGTGGCGTCGGGCCATATGACGATTGGCGATTAACCGGATTTTCCGCATGGCAATCGCGTTAAAACAAACGATTGCTGCACCCCGGGACTGACGCTAGTGTGTTGCGAAAATGAGCAAAACTGCGGATTGCGTGCTGCGAGCTATGCTAGGGGTGCGGGACGGTTAAGTGGGCAGTCATAATGGGTAAAGAGCATCAGATCGCCATGCTATGGGTCGAAGGCCCGCTGAGCTATGTCGAACAACTTTGTGTGCAATCCTTCCTTGATGCCGGTCACGAGGTGACGCTGTATCACTACGGCGAGGTGGATCGCGTGCCCGAAGGGGCAACCAAGGTCCATGGCAGCGAAATCCTGGATCGCGACGATTTCATCTCGCACAGCCGCACCGGCAGCATGGCGCTGTTTTGGGATGTGTTTCGCTATCACATGCTGAGCCAGCTGGATCGCACCATCTGGGCCGACACCGACGCCTATTGTATGCGACCGTTCCGGACGCCCACCGGCCATTTCTACGGTTGGGAAAGCGATCATCACATCAATGGCGGCGTTCTGGGCTTTCCACAGGACAGCGCGGCGCTGGCCGGTCTGCTTGAGATGTCAGGGGACGAATATGGCATTCCGTTCTGGTACAGTGATGCTGCCAAGGCCAAGTTGCAGACGCTGGCAGATGCCGGAACCCCCACTCATGTCAGCGATTTGGCCTGGGGCGTGTGGGGTCCACATGCGGTGACCGCCTATGTGCATAAAACCGGCGAGGACAAATACGCTTTTGCCCGCGATGTGCTGTATCCGGTGCCGTTTCAGAACCGCCGGCATATGGTCAACAGCAAGCGGCGCGCCTCGGCCGAGTCGTTCCTGAGCGAAAACACCGTCTCCATCCATCTTTATGGCCGCCGCATTCGCGAGTTTCTGGCCAGTCGCGAAGGCGGTTTACCCGATGAGGGCGGCTTGATCGATCACCTGCTGAAAAAGCACAGGATTGATCCGCATGCGGCCCCGATTCCGATCAGGAAAAAGAAGGCCGCCAAGGCCGAGTGAGTTAGTAGAACGCGAGGGACGAGTATTATGAGCAGCAAGGCAGAAAACCTGACCGATCTGGCGGATCGTTACGGCTCGGACAAAGGATCGACCAAGCATCGCTATACCGAGCTGTATCACATGCTGTTCCACCCCTACCGGCGGCGCAAGATCACCTTTCTCGAGATGGGTCTTTTGATCGGCGGCCCGGAACATGGCATCGACAAGGACCGCAAGACCGAAGACTGCCACTCGATCCGCATGTGGCTTGAGTACTTCCCAAACGCCAATATCCACGGGCTGGATGTCTCGGATTTCTCCTGGTTCAAGCACGAGCGGTTCACCTTTCACCGCTGCGATATGGATGACCGCGCCGAAATTGCCCGCGCTGCTGATGAAATCACGCCAGCCCCGGATATTATCATTGATGACGCCAGCCATGCCTCCCATCACCAGCAGAACGGATTTCTTGAGATGTTTCCCCGGCTGGTTTCAGGCGGGCTGTATGTGATCGAGGATCTGCGCTGGCAGCCTGAACCCTATGAACAACCGGGCATCACCAAAACCGCTGCGCTGTTTCGCAGTTTCCTGGATGAT
This sequence comes from Roseovarius sp., assembly GCA_965207105.1. Classification (GTDB taxonomy): domain Bacteria; phylum Pseudomonadota; class Alphaproteobacteria; order Rhodobacterales; family Rhodobacteraceae; genus Roseovarius. Next base: position 151,864 of record CBDBLS010000053.1, read on the forward strand.
CGCAGGTTTAGCCATTCTGACTCGGCTGTGGCCGAGGAATTCAACGCCCTGATCCCCGAGATTTCGGCCTGCATTATCGAGCCTGTGAAATATCAGAAAAACCGCCGTGATCAGGTGATGGTGGTGCACAAGCGATAGTCTTTGCGCGCCACATGCAAAAGGGCGACCCTCAGGGCCGCCCTCAGCATGGCATCCCTTTGATATTACTTCGGTAGGATCACCGCGTCGATCACATGGATCACACCGTTGGAGGCTTCGATATCGGCGGTGACCACATTGGCGCCATCCACGGTCATGCCGCCTTCAGTCATGATTTTGACGTCACCGCCCTGAACGGTTGTGGCCATCATATCGTTACTCAGATCACCCGACATCACTTTGCCCGGCACAACGTGGTAGGTCAGCACAGCGACCAGTTGGTCTTTGTTCTCGGGCTTCAGAAGGTCGGCAACAGTACCCTCGGGCAGCGCGGCAAAGGCATCATCTGTGGGGGCGAAGACGGTGAAGGGGCCATCGCCTTTCAGGGTATCGACCAGGCCAGCGGCCTCAACCGCCGCGACCAGTGTGGTAAAGCTGCCCGCGTTTACGGCGGTATCAACGATATCTTTGCTGTGGCTATCGGCAAAGGCAGGGCCCGCCATCAGAGCGGCGGCGGTCAGGGCGAGGTAGGTTCTGCGAAACATGTGGTGTCTCCTGTCTGAAACTGTTGCTTCACTGCCAGAGCGGCAATGTACGAGGGGTACGCCGCCAAATTCGCTTTGGATCAGCGGGGAAACCTGCCGACCTCAGTTGACAAAAGCACGGCTGCGCCTAAGCCAGCCTGTCCAGATACTTCCAATAAAAAAATTGTGAGATTTGGCGAGATTTCGTGACCGCCGGTTCCAGAAATCTTGGGAAATTTCCTGCCTTTGTAACCTCGGCAGTTGTACTGGACGGTCCACACTTCATAGTAAGGTGTCAGAGTACAGGCAGCTAACGTCGAAAGGGTCAGCCATGGATTATGCATTTCGGGTACTTGAGGTGCTTGCGCTGTCATTTGCGTTTGTTCTGGGAGCCCTCGTTCTCACGGTGATCCTGTTTTTCATTCTGGACAAGACACAGACCGGCGACGCCATCCGGCGCAATTACCCGGTGATCGGACGGTTCCGTCATTGGTTCAGCGCGCTGGGGGAATTTTTCCGCCAGTACTTCTTTGCGATGGATCGCGAGGAAATGCCGTTCAACCGCGCGCAACGCGATTGGGTTGGCCACGCCGCTGACGGGTCGGGCAACACAGTGGCCTTCGGGTCCACCCGCAACCTGTCGATACCGGGCACGCCGATTTTTGTGAATGCTGCCTTTCCGCCGCTGGACGATCAGTTTGCCAGCACAGAACCGATGCAGATCGGGCCGACCGCTGCGATTCCTTTTATGGCCAAGTCGATCTTTAACATTTCCGGCATGAGTTATGGTGCCATCTCGCGCCCTGCCGTCGAGGCGCTGAGCCGGGGGGCCGCGAAAGCGGGTGTCTGGCTGAACACCGGCGAGGGCGGGTTGTCCCCGTTTCATAAACTGGGGGCCTGCGATCTGGTCTATCAGATCGGGACGGCCAAATACGGTGTGCGCGACGAACACGGCAACCTCGATGACGACAAGCTGCGCGAAGTGGCGGAACACCCACAGGTCAAGATGTTTGAATTGAAACTGGCGCAGGGCACCAAACCCGGCAAGGGCGGCATCCTGCCCGGTGAAAAGGTCAGCAAAGAGATCGCGGCCATTCGCGGCATCAAGGTGGGCCAAGACAGCATCTCACCCAACCGGCACCGCGATATCAACGATTACGGCGAACTGCTGGATATGATCACCCATATTCGCAAGGTGTCGGGCAAACCGGTCGGCTTCAAAACAGTGGTCGGCTCATCCGACGCCTGGGAGGCGCTGTTTGAACTGATCGTGGAGCGCGGCACCGGGGCTGCGCCGATGCCGCTGATTGATCTGGTCGGCATGCCCATTCGCGAGGCGCTGCCCCGGATGGTGGATCTGCGCGACCGCCATGGGCTGAAAGAACGTATCCGCATTATCGCCAGCGGCAAGATGGTCAATCCCGGCGATGTGGCCTGGGCGATTTGCGCAGGGGCTGATTTTGTCACCTCGGCGCGCGGCTTCATGTTTGCGCTGGGCTGCATTCAGGCGCTGAAGTGCAACAAGAATACCTGCCCCACCGGCATCACCACCCATGATCCCCGCCTGCAGGCCGGATTGGTGGTGGAGGACAAGTATATAAAGGTGGCCAATTACGCCAAATCGGTGATCAAAGAGGTCGAGACCATTGCCCATTCCGTCGGCGTGGCCGAACCGCGGCTGATGCGACGACGCCATGTGCGGATTGTGCAGGGCGACGGTAGCTCGATCCCGCTGAACAAAATCCGTCCCAGCCATAATGCCCATCTCGTTCCGTGAGTGAAGACGGGATCAGCGGGGCAGGGGCGCAGGCCGCTGCTGTTCTGTTTGATTGCGACGGTGTTCTGGTCGATAGCGAAGCCATCACAAACCGGCTCTTGCGCGATGATCTGGCCGGGCGCGGACTGGATCTGCCGCTTGAGCAGATCATGACCCTGTCTGTGGGCGGCACGATGGAAGGGGTGGCCACTGCGGCCCGGCAGCGCGGCGCGATTTTGCCCCACGATTGGGTCGATCAGTTCTATAAGAGGCTGTTTCAAAAGTAGTTGAGTGATATCACGTGTTTATGATTCATTGGTTTTGAAAGAACCTGGAGGATCCCATGACGTGGACAGACATCACCCGCGCGGAGCACAGGCGTAAAACGGGCTTTTATCCAAGCGATTTAACTATGGAGGAATGGGCGCTTGTTCGGCCCCTGTTACCTGCCGCGAAGCGAGGTGGTCGCCCTCGCAAGACGAATCCGCGCCGTGTTGTGAACGCGATTATGTATATGGCGAGCACGGGATGTCAGTGGCGCATGATCCCGCGGGATTTCCCGGCGATCTCGACTGTGCAGAACTGTTTTTACGACTGGCGCGACAACGGTCTGTTACACCGGATCAACCATCTGTCAATGATGGCGGCGCGCGAATTGTCGGGCCGTGAGGCGAGCCCCACTGCGGGCGTTATTGACAGCCAGAGCGTAAAAACAACGGAAAGCGGCGGCATTTCAGGCTTTGATGCGGGCAAAAAGATCAAAGGGCGCAAGCGTCACATCGTGACAGACACGCAAGGTTTCCTGTTACCGATCCTTGTTCACGCCGCCGATATACAGGATCGGGATGGTGCTGTGGATGGTCTCAAAGCACTGCGCATCCGCTTCCCGCCGCTGGGGCACATCTTTGCGGACGCAGGATATGCAGGGCCAAAGCTTCGGGATGCTTTGGCCCTGCAGGGAAAATGGACATTGGAGATTGTCAAGCGCCCTGACAAAGCCGAGGGGTTCGTTCTTCCACCACGAAGACGGGGTGTCGAGCGAACATTCGCGTGGCCGGGACGTTGCCGTCGTTTGGCAAAAGATCGGGAGGCAACCGTTGAAAGTTCCGTAGCATGGGTTTTGGTTGCCGGTATTCGTCTCTTGACAAGGCGGATAGCAAGGCATTCTGTTCAAACATAAACTTTTGAGTCAGACTCTTAGGTAATGTTTGCCGGGTTGGAGCGCGAGGTCGAGGCGGTTCCGGGCGTCAGCGCGATGCTGGATATGCTGATCGCCGCCGGGATCAAAATCGCCGTGGGATCAAACGGCCCACGCGCGAAGATGGACATCACCCTGCGCCGCACTGGCCTGATGGAGCGCCTGTATCCCCACATCTATTCTGCCCGCGATCTGGCCCGCCCCAAACCGGCCCCGGATGTCTATACTATATGCCGCGCGGCAGTTGGAGGTGTCGCCCGGTGCATGTGTCGTGGTGGAAGACAGCGCCTCGGGCGCACAGGCGGCGGTGGCGGCGGGAATGCCTTGTATCGGCTACGCGCCCAGCCACACACCCGCCGATCAGGCCGCCAAACTGGCACGTTGCTGCGATGTCGTGATCGCGGATATGTCGATGCTTCCCCGTCACCTTGGTCTCTGAGCGATTTGTTACAGCAATCGAACTGATCGTGAGGCAAGTTGTTTTGTGCGCTTTGACGACACAGGTTAGGCCCAAGCACGGGAACGCACAGTATGTAAGGAGCAGCGCATGGCCCATCGTTGGACAAACACCCTGAAAGACAGCGATGTCACGGATGAGGCCGTCTGGCTGAACCGCCGCCAGTTGATGGCCGGGGCTGTCGCTGGTGTCGGATTGGCCAGTGTTGCCCAGACCGCCCATGCCGAGGCGCTGGAACCGACAAGCTGGGAGGATATCACCGGCTACAACAACTATTATGAGTTCGGCACCGGCAAAGAAGATCCGGCCCGCAACGCGCATACGCTGACCACCTCGCCCTGGACCGTCAAGATTGACGGGCTGGTCGATAATCCCGGCGACTACGACTTTGCCGATATCATGAGCAAAATGACCATCGAGGAGCGGCTCTATCGATTCCGTTGTGTCGAGGCATGGTCAATGGTGATCCCGTGGAACGGGTTCGAGCTGGCTGATCTGTTGGAATTGGCCGGCGTTCAGTCCGGAGCGAAGTATGTGGCGTTCGAGACGGCCAATCGCCCGGATGAAATGCCGGGTGTCCGCTTTCCCACATTGGACTGGCCCTATGTGGAAGGTCTGCGCATGGACGAGGCGATGCATCCGTTGACGATTATGGCCACGGGCATCTATGGCAAAGACATCCCCAATCAGAACGGCGCGCCCCTGCGTCTGGTGGTGCCGTGGAAATATGGCTTCAAGTCGATCAAGTCGATCGTGCGCATCACCCTGACCGAGGATGAGCCGCCCACCAGCTGGAACAAGGCCAATGGGCGCGAATATGGCTTCTATAGTAATGTGAACCCCGAGGTGGATCACCCGCGCTGGTCCCAGGCCTCTGAACGGGTCGTTGGCGGCGGGCTGTTTGCCAAACGTCAGGACACGCTGATGTTCAACGGATATGCCGATGAGGTGGCGGGGTTGTATGACGGGATGGACCTCACCAAGTTCTATTGATGCTGCTTAGGTTTTTTCTCTGCCTGACTTGGATTGCTTCGACTGCCTTGGCGGAGGAGAGTTGGACGGCACCTGATTTGGAGCCTGACAATCCCGTGTTGGTAGCCGGACAACAGCACAACAAAGAACTAAGGATGGATGTTTTTGGAGTATCTGGCCCAAAAGGAGACGGTCGGCTGAGCCATCAAGCGCCTTCAGATTTTTGGCAAGCGGTGTTGGATGAAGATCACGAAGGGTTAATTGATTACTCGGGGATCAGTAATGACTACGGATTGATGGTGTTACCATCAATTAGCGTTTGGTTTCCAACTGATGATGGTGTGGCTCACATCAAGGAGTCCCGCGATGTGGGTTGGCCAGAGGACTGGGATAACCACGAGAAGTCAGTCTGGGTGATTGGGCTACACGAGTTTCAACCATGGAATAGTGGTTATCCAGAGGTATTCTTTATACTCTTCAAAATTGACGTGGACCAAGGCGAACAACCGGGCGTTTGTCATGCGCGGCAAGTGATCATTATTCTCTATACCGGTGCTGCGGACGAACTCGCTCTCGCAGAATGCCTTGAGGC
>CBDBLS010000053.1:162500-417708 GCA_965207105.1 Roseovarius sp.
AGAGGGTGACGGGGTGGATCTGGGCGGGCCAATCGAATTCAGATCAAGCATCGAGTTTGGATATCAGAACAAGAAAGGTGCCCGCATGGCGCTGAGTTTTGATCACCGCTCGAATGCAGGGCTTTACAGCCTGAACCCAGGCCTTGAAACGGTACAGTTTCGGGTCTCAATTCCAACGAATTGATTGTTATTAGTGTCCAGTCTTGTGACGGCGTACCTTTTGTATAATGGGTCATCGACTTAGTGTATCTAGCAAGCTTAAGCCGTTAGGTGTAGGCGCAGCGAAAGCGAGTCTGAATAGGGCGATTGAGTTAGATGCATTAGACCCGAAACCGAGTGATCTAGGCATGGCCAGGTTGAAGGTAAGGTAACACTTACTGGAGGACCGAACCCACATCTGTTGAAAAAGATCGGGATGAGCTGTGCCTAGGGGTGAAAGGCCAATCAAACTCGGAGATAGCTGGTTCTCTGCGAAATCTATTTAGGTAGAGCGTCGTCCGAATACCCTCGGGGGTAGAGCACTGGATGGGTAATGGGGTCCCACAGGCTTACTGATCCTAACCAAACTCCGAATACCGAGGAGTACTAGATGGCAGACACACTGCGGATGCTAACGTCCGTAGTGGAGAGGGAAACAACCCTGACCTACAGCTAAGGCCCCTAATTCATGGCTAAGTGGGAAAGCAGGTGGGACGACCAAAACAACCAGGAGGTTGGCTTAGAAGCAGCCATCCTTTAAAGATAGCGTAACAGCTCACTGGTCTAAATAAGTTGTCCTGCGGCGAAGATGTAACGGGGCTCAAGCCATGAGCCGAAGCTTAGGAGTGCGTATGCACTGGTAGCAGAGCGTAGTGTGACATAGTTCCACTCCTCTTTAGCAGCTTTCGGGCTGCTTTGCAGGATCGGAGCTTTCGATGAAGCGGGCGCGTGAGCGACCCCGTGGAGAGATCACTAGTGAGAATGATGACATGAGTAGCGACAAAGAGTGTGAGAGACACTCTCGCCGAAAGTCCAAGGGTTCCTGCTTAAAGTTAATCTGAGCAGGGTAAGCCGACCCCTAAGGCGAGGCCGAAAGGCGTAGTCGATGGGAACCAGGTTAATATTCCTGGGCTAGGAGGATGTGACGGATCATGAAGGTTGTTTGCCCTTATCGGATTGGGTGAGCCGCTGATTGGTTCCTGGAAATAGCCCTCCATCAGATCGTACCCTAAACCAACACAGGTGGACTGGTAGAGAATACCAAGGCGCTTGAGAGAACTATGTTGAAGGAACTCGGCAAAATACCTCCGTAAGTTCGCGAGAAGGAGGCCCGGTTTCTAGGCAACTGGAGGCTGGGGGCACAAACCAGGGGGTGGCGACTGTTTACTAAAAACACAAGGCTCTGCGAAGTCGCAAGACGACGTATAGGGTCTGACGCCTGCCCGGTGCCTGAAGGTTAAAAGGAGAGGTGAGAGCCTTGAATTGAAGCCCAGGTAAACGGCGGCCGTAACTATAACGGTCCTAAGGTAGCGAAATTCCTTGTCGGGTAAGTTCCGACCTGCACGAATGGCGTAACGACTTCCCCGCTGTCTCCAACATAGACTCAGCGAAATTGAATTGCCTGTCAAGATGCAGGCTTCCCGCGGTTAGACGGAAAGACCCCGTGCACCTTTACTACAGCTTCGCACTGGCATCAGGACTGCAATGTGCAGGATAGGTGGTGGGCTTTGAAACCGGAACGCTAGTTTCGGTGGAGCCTCCCTTGAGATACCACCCTTTGCATTCTTGATGTCTAACTGCGGCCCGTTATCCGGGTCCGGGACCCTGCGTGGTGGGTAGTTTGACTGGGGCGGTCGCCTCCTAAAGCGTAACGGAGGCGCGCGAAGGTTGGCTCAGAGCGGTCGGAAATCGCTCGTTGAGTGCAATGGCAGAAGCCAGCCTGACTGCGAGACTGACAAGTCGAGCAGAGTCGAAAGACGGCCATAGTGATCCGGTGGTCCCGAGTGGAAGGGCCATCGCTCAACGGATAAAAGGTACGCCGGGGATAACAGGCTGATACTGCCCAAGAGTCCATATCGACGGCAGTGTTTGGCACCTCGATGTCGGCTCATCTCATCCTGGGGCTGGAGCAGGTCCCAAGGGTACGGCTGTTCGCCGTTTAAAGAGGTACGTGAGCTGGGTTTAGAACGTCGTGAGACAGTTCGGTCCCTATCTGCCGTGGGTGTAGGATACTTGAGAGGAGTTGCCCCTAGTACGAGAGGACCGGGGTGAACGAACCACTGGTGGACCAGTTGTCGTGCCAACGGCATTGCTGGGTAGCTATGTTCGGACAGGATAACCGCTGAAGGCATCTAAGCGGGAAGCCCCCCTCAAAACAAGGTATCCCTGAGGACCGTGGTAGACCACCACGTCGATAGGCCAGAGATGTAAGCGCAGCAATGCGTTCAGTTGACTGGTACTAATTGTCCGATAGGCTTGATTTGATCCAGTAGAAGCGAGATTTTGCCGCGCTCAAGTAGCGTAGCGGTAGCGCATTATACAGTGATATCAAAAGCATACACACCAACATGCGTGTTTGACTTGGAATTCAGAGGTTTTTCTTGGTTTGGTGGTCATAGCAAGAGCAAAACACCCGGTCCCATCCCGAACCCGGCCGTTAAGTGCCTTAGCGCCGATGGTACTGCGTCTTAAGACGTGGGAGAGTAGGTCACTGCCAAACCTAGTAAAGCCTCTGAGATGTATCTCTCTGATGATGATCAATATATCGCTCTGCTCCCCTTGGGACGCGGAGTTTTTCATGCTTCAGCTTTACCAAGAACCGGGCTTTGACCGTCCATGGGAGGCACTCGACCGTACGGCTTGTAGTCCGCCCGGTCAAAGTCATCCGTCATGAAGGCATAAGCAAAATTTGACTTGAAGGGCATTTGCTTGACCGTTTCAAATTTTTTCCCCTTCAGCTTGAACAGCTCCGTACCCGTATCGAAGTTCGCCTTATTCAACGGGAAATACATCTGAAATGTGAGCAGCGCACCGTTCTCGCCATCCCTATGGGGCCGGATGCGCGCGCCCACCCGATCGAGTTGCAGCCGCTTATGCACGCGCCATGACTTGGGTCGCTCAATGCCCAGATTCTCGCACAGAAGGCGACAAACTTCATCGTCGCGCATGATCTTGTCCATCGTAAGCCAGGCGCGTCGGATCCTTCGGTGTGCAGGTTCGAAAACCTTTGGTGTAATCGCCATCTGGTACCGATGAAAACGACCACTCCGAAGATACTCGGCGCTTGCAATGGGGCGCATCAAGGTTATGTGCGGCGAGGACAAGAGAGTACCGATGTAAGTGCTTTTGCTGAAAACATCTTCAATTACGAAATGCGGAAAGGGTTCAGAGGAGAAGGAGGTTCGCTTCAGCGCAGCCAACATTTCATTTTTTAACTGTATTAGTTCTGACTTTATCTGACACCGTCCCCTTCTCAGCTAGCTGAGAAGGGGACGGCACATCTCTTGAAGGAGATGATGGTTATCCGTTTTGATGGTGGTGCACACCAACCACAAAACGAGGAAACCATCATGTTGAACACTACCGACAAGACCATCAAACACAAAACCGGCCTGCTGAACCTGGCCGAGGAACCGGGTAATGTCTCGAAGGCCTGCCAGGTCATGGGCTACAGCCGGGACACGTTCTACCGTTACAAATCTGCGCTCGAGGATGGCGCTATCGAGGCGCTGTTCGAACGCACCCGGCGCAAACCCAATCCGGCAAACCGGGTTGATGACGCCACCGAACAGGCGGTGATCAAATCCGCCACCGACTTCCCGGCTTACGGCCAGGCCCGCACCTCGAACGAGTTGCGCAAGTCGGGGGTGTTTGTATCGCCATCCGGGGTCCGGTCGATCTGGCTGCGCCATGATCTGGCAAACTTCAAAACCCGGCTCAAGGCACTGGAGGCCAAAGTGGCCGCTGACGGCGGCATCCTGACGGAGGCACAAGTGCAGGTGTCAATGGCAGTTTAAAATTCCCCAGTTTGGGCAAAGTAAAATTCCTCAGTTTATCGGGGTTCGGGTGTCAGCCGGTTTATTGACTTTCGCCTCTATTTTTGGGTGGGCGGCCACGGCGTTTTGGTGCGGGTGGCGGTGTAATTGGTGCGTTGGTGCGTGCGTGTTCCGGGATCAGGTCTGAGTGACCGCGCAGCCGGTAACTTGCGCCTTCGATCTGGACGACGACGGCATGGTGAAGCAGCCGATCGAGGAGCGCGGTGGCGACGACGGGATCACCGAAGACATCACCCCATTCTGCAAACCCGCGGTTTGACGTGAGGATCATCGCGCCCTTTTCGTAGCGGGCGTTCACGAGTTGGAAGAACAGATTTGCGCCGCCCTGAGTGATCGGCAGATAGCCGATCTCGTCGACGACCAGCAGCGATGATCTGGCGTAAAACCTTATCTTTTCGGCAAGCAGGCCCTGGCGCTCTGCCTTTGCCAGAACCTCAACCAACTCTGCCAAGGTCGCGCGATAGACCTGCATGCCCGCTTTGACGGCGGCAACGCCAAGGGCGGTGGCCAGGTGGCTTTTGCCGGTGCCGGGTGGCCCGGGAAAATGGACAACTTCTGCGCGTCGGATGAAGTCGAGCCGGGCGAGAGCCGCAATGCGTTCGCGATCGAGCGACGGCTGGAAGCTGAAGTCGAAGCTTTCCAGTGTTTTGATGGGTAACAGCTTGGATGTACGCAAGGCCACATCAATACGCCGGGTCTCGCGGGTGCTGTATTCCTCGGACAAAAGGCTGTCGATAGCCTCAATCGCAGTGATCTCGCCCTGTTCCAGCTTCTGCACGGTATGATCGAGCGCTTCGAGCGCACGTGGCATCTTCAGCCCAACCATCGCACCCCTGATCCGATCGAGAACCTCTGTCATTGCGATGCTCCCTGTGCCGCCATGCGTTCACCGACAGCGCCGTAAAAGTCCAGGGATCGGCGCGCGATGGCCGACGATTGCGGTGATATGCACTGAACCGGCGGGCCCTTTCGGTGTGCGGGATCAACGCGCCGCTGGTTCTTACCGCTCAAGATCGGGTGGCGGGCAACCAACTGTCCGTCCTCAAAGATCCGAACCTCGTGCGTGTGGTTTTGGACCTCAAGCACGCGCTTCCTCGTTGTATCGGGCACGCTGTAATAATTACCCGCAACCGAGACCATGCCCTCATGGCTGACCCGGCGCTCAACAGTCAGAACCGCGTTGTAAGGAATTGCGGGCAACAGTTTCAGACTGGATTGTTCCTCGGCGAAGGCCTCATCAATGACGCGCAAGGTCGTGGCGTGAGTGCGCGGATTGGCAATACCCGTCCGCCATAGGTCGAACCGGGCGTTCAGCTCGTCGATGTTGCGGAACGTCCGCGCCAGAAAGAAGTCCTGACGGATATAGCGGAAAGGTCTTTCGACTTTCCCTTTCGTCTTCGCCCGATAAGGCTGGCACGCACGGGGCACCGTGCCGTAGTGATTGAGCAAAGTGTCAATCGCAGAGTAAAATGGGTCCATGTCGCGGCGTAAAAATGGGCCACTTCGGTTGATGTTTTTGTGGCGCTTTTGCACGCGTGCTCGTCACAAAGCTGAAGCGTGCCAAAGCGCATGCTGGCCATAAGGCCAGCATTATTCTGACTGTGATTGCGGGCTGGTTATTTTCGGTTGTTGCGACTGTGTTTGAGCCGATAGCTTTCGCCATTCATCTCGAGGATGTGGACGTGATGGGTTAAACGATCGAGTAGCGCACCGGTCAGCCGCTCAGAGCCAAAGACTTCAGTCCATTCATCGAAGGGCAGGTTCGAGGTTATGATGATGGAGCCGCGTTCATAGCATTGGGATATGACCTCGAAGAGCAGCTCTGCGCCAGATTTGCTGAGCGGTACGAAGCCCAGTTCATCAATGATCAACAGGTTCTGGCTGGTCAGTTGCTTTTGAAGGCGCTGCAATCTCCGCTCATCTTGAGCCTCGATCAGATCATGGACTAATGCCGCAGCCGTTGTGAAGCGCACCTTCAGTCCTCTTTGACATGCAGCCAGCCCAAGTCCCAGGGCGATGTGTGTCTTGCCCGTGCCTGACGGGCCGAGCGCGATGATGTTCTCCCTGCGATTAACGTAATCGCATCGTGCCAGATCCATCGTCAGGGGCTTGTTCAAGCTTGGCATGATCTTGAAGTCAAAGCTATCCAAGCTCTTGGTGCTGGGGAACTTCGCCGCTTTGATGCGCCGTTCAATCATCCGGCGTTCGCGGTCGATCAATTCCATCTCACACAGCCGCGCCAGATAGTGGATGTGATCTTTGTTCTCTGCAGCACAGAGCTGCGCCTGTTTGGCATACTCGCCTTGGAACGTTGGCAGTCGCAGTTGTTTAAGATGATGCCGTAGAAGAATCCGAGGGGCTTCGGTCATGCCGCGGTCCTTCCCATCAAGCTCATGTAACTGGATGGGCGTGTTGTGCCGACATTGGCCTTGGGCAAGTATGGATAGAAGTCCAAATCCAATCGTGGTGGCCGCTTCTCAACCCGACACAGTACAAGGTGTTTTACGGCGTCATAGCCAATTGCACCCATATCTATTGCCTGCTGGATTGCGCCTTGCACAACATCCATTTCGAAGGTCTCCAAAAGGCGCAAGACTTGAACGTATTCTCGCTTGCCCGGCTTACCCATTCTGGCTTCAAGCAGTCGGTGCAGCGTGGCAAATACATCTGGCAAATGCCAACCCTGCAAAGGCGCGGCCTGATCCAGGGCACCCACCTTTTGTTCAAGCAGGGGCAAAAAGTGCAATGGGTCAAAGACCATATCCGCTGATGTGTAGGATCGTTTGTGCCGCGCAATAATCTCATTGCCGCAGCCGATGATAACCTCATGCACAAACCCACGCACATGAACATCGTGGTGCGCATAGGCTACTGGCACCGAGTAATCATTGCTGCGATAGCGCACCATTGAGATCGACGTTGCACGCGTGCTGACGTGATCGCAGGCTTCATATTCTGCGACGGGCAATCCCATCAGAGCATCCAAATCCGACATCAGGCGTGCGCCTATGGTTTGGGTGTGACCCCGCAACGTATCGTCCTGACGTGCTAAACACTTCTCTTCCAAATGTGCGTTCAGATCATCAAAGCTGTCATAGCGAGGTGCGGGAACCATGAAGTTGCGGCGGGTGTATCCAACCATGCCCTCAACGTTGCCTTTATCGTTCCCTCGCGCGGGTCTGCCAAACTTGTCATCAAACAAGTAATGCGACTGCAGTTCCGTAAACCGACGTGTGCGGATGCGCGTCTTATCCCCGAGTATCCGAGCCACGGCGATCTTGGTATTGTCGTAGAGAATGGATTGCGGAATGCCGCCAAAGAATGCAAAGGCGGACACATGGCCATCGCAAAACGCCTCGGTTGTCTCAGCTGGATATCCCTTCACAAACACCGCATCAGAATGTGGCAAGCTCATCACGAAGAAGTGGATCTTGCATTCCACGCCACCGATCACGCCCAGCGTCTCACCAAAATCAACCTGCGCATGGCCCGGCCGATGCGACAACGGCACAAACACCTCTTTGGTGCGCCGTTTTTGCTCGCGCACGTAATAGGTCACCGTGGTCAGGCTGCCGGCATATCCATGCTCATCGCGCAGCCGTTCAAAGATGCGCTTGGCCGTGTGTCGCTGCTTTTTGATCAGGGCTTTGTCTGTGCGCAGTATCTCATCGACCACACCAACATAACCATCAAGCGTTGGCCGCCGAGGCGCTTCCGACCGACGATACCCAGGCGGAAGTTCATGGCGCAGCATCTTCGCGATCGTCTTACGATCTTTGTTCTCTAATCTGTCAATGCGTGTTTCCTGAGTTTCCTGCTTTTGATGTCAGAGGTTGCCTTTGTTCTCTTCGAACTCTGAGGTTCATGATGGGGTTGGCTGGGTGTGGGTCGGCAATGTTGAAACCGCAATCATACCGTTGGTCTTGGCTGTTGCTACAGAATCGGCGCCGTGTCTCACGCCCTCCCTCGGGCATCGTCCCAGATGGGAACTTTGATTTAGGAATCCTCGTTGTCGCCTCGTAAGCCTTACGCGGACTGGAAGTCAGTTTTGTCTCGCATAATGGCATGAAGTATGATTGCCAGACGACGCGCCAGAGCCACTCGGGCCTTTCTCATCGTTGAGCGCGCACCGATTGCGAGGGCCCATGTCTTCAATTTGAGCGGAGCGGCATACCGCGTCAGCATCACATTGGCGGCCTCATAGAGAAGCGTTCTGACGCGCACGTCGCCCCGCTTTGAGATGCTGCCCGTGTAGTCGATTTCACCAGATTGATGCCGTCGCGGCACCAGTCCAAGATACGCCCCCACATCACGCGATTTCCTGAAACGCGACGGATCATCAATTGCTGCGGCAAAGGCCAATGCTGTGATCGGACCGACCCCTGGTACCGTCATAAGGCGCTGGCAGACTTCGGATTTGCGGGTCATCTTTTTGATGTCGCCATCAATGGCTGCAACCGCCGCGAGGATTGCTTCGCGTGCTGCGAACAGTCCGCAAATTGCGGCATGGAGGCCAGGCACTCCATCGCTAACTTTTAGCGCCGCGTTTTTGAATGCCGGAGACAAAGCTCGTGGCAGCCGCACGCCGAAGACGACGACCAGACCGCGGATCTGATTGTCGAGCGTCACACGCTGTCCGACCAGCTTCTTGCGGGCTGCGATCAGCGACCGGATTGCGTGCGCTGACAGTGATTTGACATGGGTCGGCTTGTAGAATCCCGTCCGCGCCAGGTGTGCCAAACCGCGGGCATCATTGCGGTCCGTCTTGTGGCCGGCCAGAGATTTAAGGGCCTGATATGCTTGCCTGCTCTCGATGCAAACAACCGGGACACCAAGCTCCGTCAGCCCATGGTAAAGCATTGGTGCCATCCGTCCCGTTTCAAATACAACTTTGGCACATGGTGGTCCAGAAGCGAGGAAGTCAGCGATCGCTTTTGGTGTTGAGCTCGCTTTTCCTTCACGAATAAGGGCCCCTTCACGATCCAGAATGCAGATATGCGTCTCTTCCATGGACACATCCAAACCAGCAAAATATTCCATTGGTCAGTCTCCTTTTCAATTGCATGTGCATCCAGAATAACAGGGGTAACTGAGTGCTGATCCTGATTACGCCATGTTGAAAAACCGCGCCGCTTCTCGGCCAGACATACCGTCCTTCAAACAAGCACGGCGCACACGACTATAAATATCCACAGAATACATCTCCCGCCCTCCGAATAAACGAAGGGCACAAACTGGCGGACTTTTACTCCGCTACAACTGCGATATGCAGCCGCTTCTGTGGCCCAATATTGCTCCGCGTTTTACAGAAGTTCCAGGCTTGGGCGCATTTTTCGAGGATTTCTTCATATGTGTCGAAGACAGAGACAGCGGGTTTGTTCGACCGCAGATAGGCCCAAACGTTTTCCATTGGGTTCAATTCCGGTGAGTATGGGGGCAGTTTTACGAGTGTAGTATTATCTGGCACCTGCAAGCATTTTGCTCCGTGCCAACCAGCCCCGTCGATGATGAGCAAGGCATGTGCGCCGGGTGCGATTGTCTTTGCGATCTCATCGAGATGCAGCCCCATTGCTTCGGCGTTGACGTAAGGCAGGACCAGCCCAGCCGCCGTGCCACAGGCAGGACAGGCTGCGCCGAAGATATAGCTCCATTTGCAGCGCGTATCACGTGGTGCGCGCGGGCGGGTTCCACGCCTGGCCCATTTGCGGGTGAGGGTTCCTTGCTGCCCGACGCGGGCTTCATCCTGGAACCATACCTCAAGCGGCTTCCCCTTTGCATGTTTTGGCAGGGTATCGGCTATGAGGCTGGCAAAGTTTTTTTAGGCTCAATTAGCATTGATTATGCGTGGCGTGTTACAGGCAGGATGCCTGCGGCGGCGGCAAGTATCGTGCGCGGCGTTTGGTGGCTCGGAAGGACGGCAGGGTGGAACCACCGAAGGCAGCTGTCCAGGTATTTGGTCGCGATGCCCCGATGGCGGCGCGGAAAGGTCTTTAACCGCTCATGCCGACTGTTCACGGTTTGAATGTGCAATTCACCACGGACACGTTCTCCGGCGGTCCGGTCGAGACTTTCATGGCTGACGCCCGTTTCTGCGGCGCAGGGCGGGTAGCCGGTGCAGCCATCGGTCACCGGGAGAGCGTCCCCATCAAGACGTGGCTGCAGAACCGTTTTGAGATGTTCGGCTGTCACCGCAGGCAAGACAGCACTGATGGCGGTGCCTGATCGGTCGACCGCAACGGGGACCGGAACCTGCTCCTTCGACAATCCGCGTTTTGAGGCCTTTCCCCCGCGTTTGCGGGCTTTTCGAGAGAGATTACGGTCCCCTTTCCGGCTGCGCGGAAAGAACGTCCCGTCGGCTTCGACGATTCCGCACAGCTTGACCGCACCGACCGTTACGGCCTCGGGAAAGCGATGACGCCAACGAAAAGCTGTGGTGTCGGCCACCATACAACGCCCGTCGGACGCCTTTACCGTTTCGCCGTCGCGCAGGGAAGCTGCGAACCCTGCCCATCTGTCCCTGTGGCGCAAGCGGGCAGGCGGCGTCCCGGTCAGCGCGTTGAAGGTTTTGCGACAGCCTTTGCAAAAGAACCTCGTCAGGCCACTTGCATGGCCCCTGATGATCGCACCGCCCGAAGCACAGTGCGGACAGATACGCCCCTCGCGAACATTCGCCTCAGGGAGATCGATCACGCTTTCCAGCGACGAAACCCCGGCAACGAGCCGTCCGGTTTCAGCCCGTTGTTTCGATGAAAGGTCGTCGGTCTCGTTGAGCCACACCAAAAAAGCTTGATGATCCATGTGCCGCACCCCATAATTTTGTTCATGGTGTGTTCTATTACAGGTTGGCACGCATAATCAATGCTAATTGAGCCTTTTTTTAAAAGCCTGCTGTGCAGCGGGATCAGTTCCGGGATGCTCCGGGCGCACAGAAAGGCGACGAAAACCATGCCTGGCTGGATACTTGCCAATCGTACGTTCATGTAGCTTTACGTCGAATTCTTCTTCAACGCGGACCTGCAAATCGGCACAGCGCCACCGCACTACGCCATCTTTTGCCGGGTCAGGCCCAGCCTCAACCCAAGCCACAAACAGCGCCTGTTGCTCCAGGGACAGGCGTGGTTTTGCACCCTTGCCACACCGATCAGAAAGCCCACCAAGGCCCTCTGCATTGTAGCGATGCACCCGGTCTCTGGGAGTTTGGCGATCCATACCGCTGCTACGGGCCGCTGTTGCGCGGTCCACATCGTCAAGCACCAGCGCTATGGCGAGTATTCGACGGACAACACGACCATCCCTGGTTCGCTTTGCAGCACAACGCAAATCTTGCGCGGACATATCTGTGCGCGTAATCTTGACTGCCCCACCCATGAGCACCTCCTTGCTTCTGGAGGCCATTGATTCAGAAATGCAGTAAATTTGAAATCACAAAAGTGAGTCAGACATTAAGGCCGCTGGTATAAGTGATTGAATTAACTTGGAGGCGAGTACCGGAATCGAACCGGTGTACACGGATTTGCAATCCGCTGCGTCACCACTCCGCCAACTCGCCTCGCTGACGTGGTCGCATCCGATTATCTGATCGCTTCGGCGCTTGCAAGCCATTCCGCGTGGCCTCGACCATTGTCGGGCGCAGGGTTCTGTGTCACAACACGATGACAGGATTCTGAACATAAGAGTTTAGCTGATGACTGACTATGCCATGCGCCGCACCATGATGGTCGATACCCAGATCCGACCCTCGGATGTGACCAAATTTCCTATCATTGACGCCATGCTGAGTGTCCCGCGTGAGGCTTTTGTGCCCCGCGCTCTGCGTGAAGCCGCTTATGTGGGGGAAAACTTGTCTCTGGGCGGGGGGCGTGTGGTGCTGGAGCCGCGTACCCTGGCCAAGATTCTGGATGCGCTGGCAATTCAGGGCGACGAACTGGTGCTCGATATCGGCTGTGCGCTGGGCTATTCGACCGCCGTGATGGCGCGCATGCCCGAATTGGTCGTGGGCGTCGAAGAGGATGACACCATGGCCGCCGAGGCCCAGACGCTGTTGTCGGAAAACGGCACTGACAATGTGGTGGTCCATCACGGCACCCTGACCGCAGGTGCGGCTGAACACGGCCCCTATGACGTGATTGCTGTGCAGGGTGCTGTCCAGCATCTGCCCGAGACGATCACCGATCAATTGAAAGAGGGCGGACGTATTGCCTGTCTCTTTATGGAAGGGGCGTTGGGGGTTGTGCGGATTGGGTATAAAATTGACGGCGACATCAACTGGCGTTTCTCTTTCAATGCCGGAGCGCCGGTTTTGCCCGGCTTTGAAAAACATGCAGCTTTTACGCTTTAAGTCTCTCCAGACACGTAAGTGACACCTCGAAAGGGCAGGGAATGAAACATCTGGTCAAAGTTGCAATGCTCAGCGCGGCAACGGCCCTTTGCCTTGCGGCGCCGGTGCGCGGTGAAACCATCGCCGATGCGCTGGTCGGTGCCTATAATCACAGCGGCCTTCTGGAACAAAACCGAGCCTTGTTGCGTGCCGCGGACGAGGATGTGGCGATTGCCACCTCGCAACTGCGCCCAATCCTGAACTGGACAGCGGACCTGACCCGGTCTTTTGGCAAAACCAGCACATCGAACCGCCGCACGGCGATCCGCTCGACAGATGCGAATATCGGAATCACCGCCAGCCTGCTGCTCTATGATTTCGGGCGCACTGGCTTTCAGATTGATGCCTCGAAAGAAACCGTGCTGGCCACGCGCCAGGCTTTGATCAGCGTTGAACAGGATGTGCTGCTGCGGGCAGTGCAAGCCTTTATGAATGTGCGCCGCAACAGCCGGTTCGTGTCGTTGCGGGAAAACAACCTGCGCCTGATCAATCAGGAACTGCAGGCCGCGCGCGACCGCTTCGAGGTGGGTGAAGTCACCCGCACCGATGTCGCGCTGGCCGAGGCCCGGCTGGCCGGCGCCCAAAGTGGGTTGGCCGCTGCACAAGGCGATTTGCTGCAAGCGATCGAAGAATTCAGGGCCGCCGTCGGCCGCAAGCCCGGTAACCTGCAAGTGCCTCAGCGTATTCCGAACCTGAAGGGGGACGTGGAAGCGGCCAAAGCTGTCGCCGTACGTAAACATCCCGATATGATCCGCGCACAGCACGATATTGCCGCTGCCGAGCTGAACATCCTGGCTGCTGATGCGGCGATGAAACCCTCGCTCAGCCTGACCGGACGGTTGGCTGCGGGTGAAGAAATCTATGGCGACGACTACAGCCGTACGGGCAGTGTTGGCCTGTCGGTCACCGGTCCGATTTACCAGGGGGGGGCGCTCTCGGCCACGAAACGCAAGGCGATGGCCCAACGCGACAGCCTGCGTGCGCAACTGCATCTGGTGCGCCATCAGGTGATGCAGAATGTCGGCAACTCCTTTGCCAGCCTGCGTGCTGCCCGCGCCGGTGTGGCCGCCAGCCAGCAAGAGGTGCGCGCCGCGCGCGTTGCCTTTAACGGTGTGCGCGAAGAGGCCAAACTGGGCGCGCGTACGACGCTGGACGTGCTGGATGCCGAACAGGATCTGCTGGATGCCGAGGCCAATCTGATCTCTGCCGAGGCCGATGCCTTCATTGCCTCTTACAGCGTGCTGTCCGCGATGGGTGAGCTGACGGCGAAAGACCTGCGCCTGAACGTGCAAACCTATGATCCGACCGCCTATTACAACCTTGTCAAAGATGCCCCGGTCGCCAAATCCCGTCAGGGCCGACAGTTGGACAAGGTGCTTGAGGCGCTCGGCAAGGAATAAGCCCGGTTCGGGCGATGCAAAGCCCGGATCGCGCCAGGTCCTATCTCTGCTGCGAAAAACGTAAAAGCCGCCCTAACCGGTTGTGTGAAAGGCCTCTCAAGGCTAAACTGTCCTCAGGCAAGAGTGGTAAAAGATATGTCCGATCCCGTCACGAATGTGGAAATCGAAGACGTTTTGTCGTCGATCCGTCGGCTTGTGTCTGCGGATGATCGCCCTGAAAAAGAAGCGATCCAGGAGAATGCGGCGGCTGACAAGCTGGTGCTGACACCTGCGTTGCGCGTGGACAACGACGCCGCGCCCGAATCTGATGACACCGCTTCGGATGAGATCGCTGAAGAGACAGGGCCTGAGGCCGCATCGGGCGATCAGCAGGCCTCTGACGATCACATTGAGGCCGCTCAGACTGGCGAGGATGATGCCCCTGAGGACGTGTGGGATAACCCTGCCGACCAAGAAGATATGTCGCAGCAGGATGCCCCCCATGAGGAGGCATCTGAGGATGAGAACATCGAAGACACGGCCGCAGGCGAGTCCTCGGAGATGCCTGAAGAGCTCGAAGAGGAGGCTGTCGACGTCGCTGCCGAAACCATTGAAATGCCCGGCCCTGCCTCGGATTTCACGGCGCATCTCGCCGAGATTGAAGAGGCGGTTGCAGCCCGCCAAGAGGATTGGGAACCCGATGGTGATCTCGGAGATGCCAACGCCGCACAACCGATGACGGCGCTGTCGTGGCAGGATCATCTGTCCGCCGATACGGATCAGCCGGAGGGGCCGATGGTGGCTGCGGAAACCGAAGGCCTGGACCCGTTCGTGCCCGAGGATGATCCGGCTGATGATGCCGAATTCTATGCCGAAGAAGTCGCGGCCGGCGACACCGACCCGGTCGCCGAACCGGGCAATGCGTTTCTGGCAGAAGACGATCTGCTGGAGGATAGCGCCGAGGCGATCCTCGACGAAGAGGCTCTGCGCGATCTGGTGGCTGAGATCGTGCGCCAGGAACTACAGGGCTCACTGGGCGAACGGATCACCCGCAACGTGCGCAAACTCGTGCGCCGTGAAATCCAGCGCGCACTGGCGACGCAGGAGCTTGACTAGGCTCGGCACGCGCCCGATTTCAGTCTTGGCGGCGGTGGTTTGACGTCGGCTTGCGGGACAAGGACGAAACCGCTCTCGCGGTATTGGCGCTTGTGTCGAGGGTTTCGCGCTGATCGAAGCGCCGTGATTTTGTGAACTGACGATTCTGTTGGACGATTGGGACCTTCTCAATCTGACGATAGGAGGTTTCAATGTCAGACCAATATGTACCTGCACTGCGCCAGCGATTTCTCGAAGATATGCGGATCAAAGGGCTGCAGTCGAAAACGCAGACAATGTATTTGCGAGGGATGCGGGATTTTACGCGGTTTCTGGGTCACGCGCCGGATAGCGCGACACCGGAAGAGCTGCGGGCGTTCCAGCTCGATATGAAGGAGCGCGGCATTGGCGCACCGACCTTCAACAACCGGCTGACAGTGTTGAGTTTCTTCTTTGCGACGACGTGCCCGCGTCCCGAGATGAAGCGGCATATGCGCTATCAACGGGCGGCTAAGAAGATCCCCGTTGTGCTCAGCGCCGAGGAAGTCGCGCGTATTATCGAAGCGGCACCTGGGCCTGGGTTACGATACCGCGCGGCCTTCAGCGTGGCCTATGGTGGCGGGCTGCGCGCCAGCGAGGTCACCCATCTCAAAGTTGGCGACATAGATAGCGACCGGATGCTGATCCGGATTGAGCAAGGTAAGGGTCGTAAGGACCGGCAGGTCATGTTGTCGCCGAACCTTCTGAGCCTGTTGCGCGACTATTACCGAGAAGTGCGGCCGAGAGGTTGGATGTTCCCGGGTCGTAACCGGATCGATCCAATCTCGACGCGGCAGTTCAATCGGGCCTTTGGGGTCGCATGCGATTTTGCAGAGATCAAGAAGCAGGTGTCGCCCCACACTCTGCGGCACAGCTTTGCCACGCATCTGCTGGAGGGTGGGACCGACATCCGGGTGATCCAAGTGCTTCTGGGCCATGCCAAGCTGGAAACGACGACGATCTATACCAAGGTGGCAACCAAGACGATCCAGAGTGTCACCAGCCCGTTTGATCTGCTGGTGCGGCGGGAGGCCGGACCCGGTTAAACTAGGCTTCCATGTCTCGCCTCAAGCTGGAGGTCGCAGACATCTTCCGCGCCCATGGTGCTACCTATCGCCTGGCCCACGCCGGACACTTGAACCTACAGCAGTTAAAAGTGATGTCGGCGATAGAGAGCTGCCGGACCGCTGTGCTTGGCGGGCATGTTGCCGCTTGCACCAAATGCAGTCACCAGCACATCGCCTACAACTCGTGCCGCAATCGGCATTGCCCGAAGTGCCAAGGTGCAGCGGCGCAGGACTGGATGCAGGCGCGCATGGAAGACTTGTTGCCCATTGAGTATTTCCACGTGGTCTTCACGCTGCCATCGCAAATCGCCGACATTGCCTTCCAGAACAAAGCGGTGGTCTACGGCCTCCTGTTCAAGGCGGCGGCGCAAACTCTGCTGACAATCGCAGCCGATCCAAAACATCTTGGTGCAAAGATTGGCATGACGAGCGTGCTGCATACATGGGGATCCGCGATGACGCACCACCCGCATGTGCATATCATCGTGCCGGGCGGTGGATTGTCGTCCGATGGCAAGCGCTGGAAGAACTGCCGCTCAGGCTTCTTCCTGCCGGTAAAGGTGCTCGCGCGTTTGTTCCGCCGCCTGTTCCTCGAAGGGCTGAGCGGATTGCACAAAGCAGGCAAGCTGCGCTTCTTCGGCAAACTGGCAAAGCTGGCCGACCCCGATACCTTCGCCGCCCATCTCGCGCCGCTGCGCAAAACCAACTGGGTGGTTTATGCCAAACCACCCTTCGGCGGGCCTGAGGCCGTGCTGGCGTACTTGAGCCGTTACACGCACCGCGTGGCGATCTCAAACCACCGCCTGATCAGCGCTGATGCCAACACTGTGGCCTTCCGGTGGAAAGATTATCGCATCAAACGTGGGGACAGGATGAAGGTCATGCGTCTGCCGACGTCCGAGTTCATCCGTCGCTTCCTGATCCATGTCCTGCCCTCCGGCTTCCACCGCATCCGCCACACAGGCTTCCTCGCGAACGGCATCCGTCGCGACAGGATCGCAAAGATCAGGTCTTTATTGGAGGTTGAAGCAGACGCCATTCCGAAAGCCCATGAGGATCAAGGTGTCGATACCGACGAACGAGACCAGTCCCAGCCGTGCCCCAAATGCGGTGGCGCAATGATCATCATCGAGACCTTCATGCGGGGCCAAACACCCAAGTCCCGCGCACCGCCATGGGAGGACGCCGCATGATACGACTATCAAATCG
This sequence comes from Roseovarius sp., assembly GCA_965207105.1. Lineage (GTDB taxonomy): Bacteria > Pseudomonadota > Alphaproteobacteria > Rhodobacterales > Rhodobacteraceae > Roseovarius. The sequence continues at coordinate 179,701 of CBDBLS010000053.1, forward strand.
GGTCCTTCATTACGCGGACGCCGGACCCATCGGTGCGACCATCCCGCCAAAACCTGCGCTACAACAGGCCAATGGCGGCAAAACGGGATATCAATCAGCCAAATCGGGCTGGGAAAATCGACTTATCAGCGCTGCTTGTCATCACGCAGCCGATAGTTCTGCACATCAATCACCGCAGCCATAGTACACAATCCCCATAGCACCGAAATCCGCCCACGCTTTCCTCCTTGTCAGATTTGTCGCCGCTGCATCTCACGATGACAACAGCCACAAACCTTAGACTTCGAGTTCATCCGTCGCTTCCTGATCCATGTCCTGCCCTCCGGCTTCCACCGCATCCGCCACACAGGCTTCCTCGCGAACGGCATCCGTCGCGACAGGATCGCAAAGATCAGGTCTTTATTGGAGGTTGAAGCAGACGCCATTCCGAAAGCCCATGAGGATCAAGGTGTCGATACCGACGAACGAGACCAGTCCCAGCCGTGCCCCAAATGCGGTGGCGCAATGATCATCATCGAGACCTTCATGCGGGGCCAAACACCCAAGTCCCGCGCACCGCCATGGGAGGACGCCGCATGATACGACTATCAAATCGGGTCCTTCATTACGCGGACGCCGGACCCATCGGTGCGACCATCCCGCCAAAACCTGCGCTACAACAGGCCAATGGCGGCAAAACGGGATATCAATCAGCCAAATCGGGCTGGGAAAATCGACTTATCAGCGCTGCTTGTCATCACGCAGCCGATAGTTCTGCACATCAATCACCGCAGCCATAGTACACAATCCCCATAGCACCGAAATCCGCCCACGCTTTCCTCCTTGTCAGATTTGTCGCCGCTGCATCTCACGATGACAACAGCCACAAACCTTAGACTTAACGTACCAAGGGCAGGTTTCGGCAGCTTGTAACACCTTTGTTCCAGTGGCCGAAAGCTATAGTGCCCGTCTCGATTTGTGCCAACTTGGCGTATACGGTAATGCGTCGTCAGCGACTATCGGCGCGTTTTGGCTATACCTACACCCTTTGACAACGGTCGGTCCTCTGCATTCAGCATACGCACGCTGTCCCCATCGATGTCATCATATTGTTTGTTGCGCACTGTCCAAAGAAACCCGGCGAGTGCACAAAGGCCCAAGACCAGCGACGCCGGCAGGAGATAGAGAACAATCCCCATAGCACCGAAATCCGCCCACGCTTTCCTCCTTGTCAGATTTGTCGCCGCTGCATCTCACGATGACAACAGCCACAAACCTTAGACTTAACGTACCAAGGGCAGGTTTCGGCAGCTTGTAACACCTTTGTTCCAGTGGCCGAAAGCTATAGTGCCCGTCTCGATTTGTGCCAACTTGGCGTATACGGTAATGCGTCGTCAGCGACTATCGGCGCGTTTTGGCTATACCTACACCCTTTGACAACGGTCGGTCCTCTGCATTCAGCATACGCACGCTGTCCCCATCGATGTCATCATATTGTTTGTTGCGCACTGTCCAAAGAAACCCGGCGAGTGCACAAAGGCCCAAGACCAGCGACGCCGGCAGGAGATAGAGAACAGAGGTCATAGAGGCCTCCTGACCGAGATGTGTTCGGTCCTGCTGATGATCTTGGACGTCGATGCGGGAAGGATGACCAAACTGTCCTTTGTCATTTCGCGGCCTCTCTGGTGTCTTTGTCCAGAACTTGCCCCTGATACGCCTCGAATGCCACCGCGATATGGCGATACTTCAGGGTGCCATAGCTTAGCAAAAGCGCAACAATCAGCACAAAGAAGAGGCGCTGGCTTTTTCGTTCCCGCTCAGCCGTCGCCATCGGTCTGCCCCGCCCAGATCACATAAAGTGTCAGCTGCCGGATTTCGGAAGGCGTCAACCGCTCAGACCAGTGTGGCATCACACCTGCGCGGCCATGCTCAAGGGTTTCGCGGATGGCATCTGCATCCCCGCCATAGATCCAGGCGGCATCCGTCAGGTTCGGCGCGCCGTTTTCAAGGCCACCGATACCACCATCGCCGTGACAGCTTGTGCAATTGTCTTCAAAAACAACAGCACCGCGGTTTGCCGCCGCTGTGTCGTGATCTTGTCCCGACAGGCTCAGGACATAGTCGATCACATCAGCAATTTCTGATTGGCTCAATTAGCATTGATTATGCGTGGCGTGTTACAGGCAGGATGCCTGCGGCGGCGGCAAGTATCGCGCGCGGCGTTTGGTGGCTCGGAAGGACGGCAAGGTGGAACCACCGAAGGCAGCTGTCCAGGTATTTGGTCGCGATACCTCGATGGCGGCGCGGAAAGGTCTTTAACCGCTCATGCCGACTGTTCACGGTTTGAATGTGCAATTCACTGCGGACACGTTCTCCGGCGGTCCGGTCGAGACTTTCATGGCTGATGCCCGTTTCTGCGGCGCAGGGCGGGTAACCGGTGCCGCCATCACTCACCAGGAGAGCGTCCCCATCAAGACGTGGCTGCAGAACCGTTTTGAGATGTTCGGCCGTCACCGCAGGCAAGACAGCACTGATGGCGGTGCCTGATCGGTCGACCGCAACGAGGACCGGAACCTGCTCCTTCGACAATCCGCGTTTCGAGGCCTTTCCCCCGCGTTTGCGGGCTTTTCGAGAGAGATTACGGTCCCCTTTCCGGCTGCGCGGAAAGAACGTCCCATCGGCTTCGACGATTCCGCACAGCCTGACCGCACCGACCGTTACGGCCTCGGGAAAGCGATGACGCCAACGAAAAGCTGTGGTGTCGGCCACCATACAACGCCCGTCGGACGCCTTTACCGTTTCGCCGTCGCGCAGGGAAGCTGCGAACTCTGCCCATCTGTCCCTGTGGCGCAAGCGGGCAGGCGGCGTCCCGGTCAGCGCGTTGAAGGTTTTGCGACAGCCTTTGCAAAAGAACCTCGTCAGGCCACTTGCATGGCCCCTGATGATCGCACCGCCCGAAGCACAGTGCGGACAGATACGCCCCTCGCGAACATTCGCCTCAGGGAGATCGACCACGCTTTCCAGCGACGAAACCCCGGCAACGAGCCGTCCGGTTTCAGCCCGTTGTTTCGATGAAAGGTTGTCGATCTCGTTGAGCCACACCAAAAAAGCCTGATGATCCATGTGCCGCACCCCATAATTTTGTTCATGGTGTGTTCTATCACAGGTCGCCACGCATAATAAATGCTAATTGAGCCTTCTGATTTGTCCAACATCTCATCGCGCCCGAAGGCGGGCATTTCGGCGTAGCGGGCATCCACTTGGCGACTGTTGATCCCAACCTGCAGGGTGTATTCGATTTCTTCGGGTGTGCCCGACCACAGCCAGTGATCGTCGGCCAGATTGGGAAAGCCTGTTTGGCCCATAGCACTGCGCCCGTGACACACTGCGCAGTTGTCCCGATAGAGAACCGCGATTTCATCCTCGTAGATGGCGCGCAGGCTGGCATCCACTGCCAGTTGATCGACACTCATGGTTTCAAACGGCGCAAAGGCTTCGGCCCTTCGCGCGCGTCCGTCCGCCACGTCCTGCGTGACGGCTGTGCGCGATGAATACCCAAGAACGCCGCCTGCATAACTACTCACGGACGGAAAGGACGGATAGAGAATCCACAGCAATGCCGCGACCGCAATCGACAGCCACAGCCAGATGCTGAACGCCTTTGGCATTGGCGTAGACAGCTCTTTGATGCCGTTCCATTCGTGGCCGGTTGTCTGCTGTCCGCTGATCTCGTCGCGTTCCGGTTTCATTGCCGGATCTCCTCGTCCCCAAGGGGGCTTTGCTCGGCCCGGTCATAGGTCGATTTTCGACTTGGCCAGTAGGTCCACAAAGCGGCCAGAACGAAAACAACAAAGAGGTACACCGCACCCTAGGTCTTGGAGAATACCAGCACGGCGTCATGGGTCTCGGGCGTCATCGAGCAATCTCCTCAATGTCGATCTGGTCGAAATCCACAAGAGTCCCCAGCATCTGGAGATGGGCGACCAAGGCGTCCATCTCGGTCACTCTGCCCGGATCGCCGTCAAAATCACGCACCTGGACGTTATCGCCATAGCGCGCGCAGATCGTCCTCGTATTGGGCGTCACGGTCGGCCTGGGCGATGGCATCCCTTGCGGCCATCTCGATCTGCTCATCCGAATAGGGCACGCCCGCGCGTTGCAAGGCGCGCAGCGATGCAGGCAGGGCCTTGGTGTTCAGCGGCGTTTCCGCTAGAAACGGATAGCCCGGCATCACCGAGCCTTCGACGACAGCACGTGGGGCCATCAGATGCGCCACATACCAATCATCCGAGTACTTCGCGCCAATCCGCGCCAGATCCGGCCCGGTGCGTTTGGAACCCCATTGATGCGGGTGGTCATACATGGATTCCGCCGCCAGGCTGAAATGTCCATAGCGGTCCACATCGGATTTCAGCGTGCGGATCATCTGGCTGTGACAGGCATAACAGCCTTCGCGCACATAGATGTCCCGCCCGGCCAGCTCAAGCGGCGTATAAGGGCGCATGCCGGGCGCTTCTTCCACCGTGTTTTCAATGGTGAACAGCGGGGCAATCTCAAAGATACCGCCCAGTGAGGCCACGAACAGGATCATCATGGCAAAGGCGATCCCGTTGCGTTCCAGTTTTGCGTGTTTGCCGTCCATCGGGGTCACTCCGCCGGTTGCGCAAGGGGCCGCGCATCCGCGTCTTGCGACGTCACGCGCGGGCCGTTCACGGTCATGTAGATGTTGTAGGCCCCGATCAGCGCGCCCAGCAGGTACAGCAGCCCACCAATTGCCCGCATCCAGTAATAGGCGATCATCGCATCGACCGTGTCGATGAAGGCATAGGTGAACGCCCCTGAGGGCTCATAGGTCTGCCACATCAGCGATTGGGTGATGCCGCTGTTCCACATCGCGCCCACATAGATCAGCGTGCCGGACGGGGCGAGCCAGAAGTGCCAGGCCTCAAGCCGCAGGGAATAGGTGCCCTCGCGCTTCCAGATCCAGGGCACCATCTTGTACATCGCGCCAAAGGTGATGAAGGCGACCCAGCCAAGCGCCCCCGCGTGGACGTGCCCGACGGTCCAATCGGTGTAGTGGCTGAGCGTGTTGACCGGGCGAATGGCCAGGAATGATCCCTCAAAGGTGGCCAGCCCGTAGAGCAGCATTGCGACCATCATAAAGCGGATCGCAGGATCGGTGCGAACCTTGTCCCAGGCACCATTCAGCGTGAGCAACCCGTTGAAGACCGACCCCCAACTGGGCACCAGCAGGATGATCGACATGGTCATGCCCAGATACTGCACCCAGTCGGGCAAGGCGGTGTAGTGCAGGTGGTGCGACCCGGCCCAGAGGTAGAGGAACGTAATCCCCCAGAACCCGAGGATGGACATGCGGTAGCTGTAAATCGGCCGTCCCGCCGCCTTGGGCAGGAAGTAATATATCATACCGAGAAACCCGGCCGTCAGCAGAAAGCCCACGGCATTGCGCCCATACCACCACTGCGTCATCGCGTCCTGAACGCCGGCAAACAGCGGATAGCTTTTGGGATAGGCAATCGACACCGGCACGGCGAGGTTGTTGACCACATGCAACATCGCAATCACCACGATGAAGCCAAGGTAGTACCAGTTGGCCACATAGATGTGCGGCTCGGCCCGGCGGGCCAGCGTCGCCATATAGAGCCACAGATAGGTCACCCAAGTGACCAGCAGGATCAGGTCGGCATACCACTCAGGCTCGGCGTATTCCTTCGATTGCGTGATCCCCATGGGATAGCCCGTCACCGCCAAAAGAACGAACAGGTTATACCCCACAAGAACCAGCCATGGCGCTGTCTCAGACGCCAGCCTCGCCCGAGACGTGCGTTGCAACACGTAAAACGATGTCGCAATCAGCGCGTTGCCACCAAAGCCAAAGATCACGGCGGTGGTGTGGACGGGGCGGATGCGGCCAAAATTGCTCCACCACATATCTCCGTTCACGCCGGGAATGGCCAGTTGCCAGGCCAGGATGTCACCCACTGTGAACCCGATAATACCCCAGACAAAGCAGGCCAGCACACCCCATTTGATCACGTCGTCTTTGTATTCCAGCGGGATATCTGGCGCAGGATCGGATAACCGATTGATCAGATACATCGCGCCCCAACCCGCAGCAGCGGCGATGATCCAGCCGTGCAGGATATACCCTGGGTCACGCCCGAACCCAAGAATCGCGACACCCAGCATCAGGACAGCGAGCGCCACGATCAGTGTGATCAGAAGCTCCGCCTGACGGATCATTCCTCGCCCTCCATCTGCGGCACACGGTAGAATTCGACCTGAAATTGCACCTGTCCCACTGCTGCAACATGGTGCAGCTCTTGGGGGTAAATCGTCGCCGTTTCACCGGCCTGAATTGTCTGTGTTGGCCGGTTGATTCGCGTGTAATCTAGCGTCCCTGACGAGACCACGATGCGCCCCCAAACCCCCGGCTTGGTGTTGTGATCATGTTGCAGAGCGGTCGGGATCGTCGCCTCCGTGAACACCGGGGACTGCGAATACTTCACTGCGTTTGTTGGAAAGTCATGCGCCATGGTCATTGTCCTGAAAAACCGTTCCGGGTTGAAGCCCGCCTGTGCGCGGTGGAAACAGTCTGTGCCACGGTCGCGCCATGAAGGGCAGCGGCCGTTCGCTTATCGGTGGTCCCGGCGCTGTCGGGAACCCCGTTGAAAAACGTGGCCCATGGGTTGATGCAACCTTGAGAGTGGTGACGCTGCCTTGCGGTGATCCCGGTTGGGAAGATGACGGATTTGCATAGCCCACGCCCTTTTGTTGCCAACAGGAGGATCAACGATGGCAAAGCAAAAGACCCGCAGGACTCCAGCGATCGAGGCCATGAACATCGGTGCCGCTGCCGTTGATATCGGCTCGCGTGAACACATGGCTGCAGTCAATCCCGACGTGACGGACGCACCGGTGCGTGCGTTTGGCACCTTCACCCATGACCTGCATGATCCTGCTGACTGGTTCAAAACGCACGGTGTCACCGGCGTTGCGACGGAATCCACCGGCGTCTGTTGGATCCCGGCCTATGGGATTTTGGAGCGGCACGGCTTTGAGGTCATTCCGGTCAACGCGCGCTGTGCCGGGAACGTACCCGGGCGAAAGACCGACGTCAGTGATGCCGGTTGGCTGCGGCGGTTGCATTCCTGCGGTTTGCTGCGCGGCAGCTTCCGACCATCGACCGGGATTGCCACCCTGCGGGCGTATCCACGCCAACGGGAACGGTTGGTGGAATATGCGGCGGCCCACATTCAACATATGCAGAAGGCACTGATGGAGATGAATCTGCAACTGCACCATGTTGTCTCCGACATCACCGGCGTGACAGGCATGCGGATCATCCGTGCAATTGTCGCGGGCGAACGGGACCTGGATGTGCCGGCGTCTTTCCGTGATGTCAGGTGCCGTGCATCTGTCGAAACGATCAAGGCCGCCTTGAACGGCAATGACCGCCCGGAACACATCTTTGCACTGACCCGGTCATTGGCGCTTTATGACTTCTATCAGTCCAGGGTGCCGGAATGTGATCGTCATCTTGAGGCAACGTTGGCGACACCGGGCTCGGATAACGAACACGACCCCGGCCAGCTGTCCCGTCCACGGACAAGGACCAGGCAGGTGAGCACGCCGTCATTTGATGTCCGGGCAGCGCTGTTCGGTGTCCTTGGCGTTGATCTGACCGGGATCCATGGGACGGGGCCTTCATTATCACTCAAACCGGTTGGAGAATGTGGAACTGACCTGCGCGCGTGGCCAGGCGCCAAACACTTCACCTCCTGGCTTTGTCCCGCACCCGGGAACAAGATCTCCGGCGGCAAAGTGCTGTCTTCCCGGACGCGACGATCATCAAGTCGCGCCGCTGCGCTTCCGCGATTGGCGGCTGTCACCATTGGGCGCAGCGATACCGCTCCCGGGGCATTTTATCGACGGCCGGCAGCAAGAGCGGGAAAGGCCAGGGCCGTCACCGCGACCGCGCGCAAGATTGCTGTTCTGTTCTGCAACACCCTCCGACACGGCATGACCTACAAGGATCCAGGCGCGTCCCATTATGAAGAACGATACCGCAATCGCGTGCTCGGCAATCTCAAACGACGGGCCAGGTCATTTGGGTATGATTTGCAGGAATTACCTGCAGAGGCCGACATGGCTGTTTCTGAGTGTCTGATCAGAAATGAGTTGAGTGAATTCAACAGGGTGTGATTCTGTTCGGTTGTGAAATTGAACGGAGATCACAATGGCCTGGACTGAATTCACCCGTGCGCAGCATATGCGCGAAACAAAGTGCTATCCAAGTGATTTGACCGATGCGGAATGGAATATCGTGCGGTCATTGTTACCCGGCCCTAACCGCCCTGGGCGTCCGCGAAAGGTGCATTTGCGTCGGGTCTGGAATGCGATTCAGTATCTTGCCGCCGCCGGGTGCGCATGGTCGCTCCTGCCGAAGGACTTTCCTGCGGTCTCGACTGTGCGTTACTATTTCCACCTCTGGCGAGATGATGGCCTGCTGGCCCGGATCAACCGCCACCTGGTCGCGGCCGTGCGCCTCGCGGCAGGCCGCGATGTGCAGCCGACAGCCGGTGTGATCGACAGCCAGAGCGTTAAAACCTCTGAAAACACGTCCCTTTCCGGCTACGATGCGGGCAAGCGGATCAAAGGTCGAAAACGCCACATTATCACTGATACCTGTGGCAATCTGATCGCATGCGAGGTCCATACGGCCAACATTCAGGATCGTGACGGTGCGCCCGGGGTCTTCGCCAGGCTCCGCCGTGAGGCCCCGAAACTGCGCCACATGTTCGCGGATGGCGGCTATGCCGGGCCGAAGCTGCGGGGTGCCCTCGTGCGCCTCGGACGCTGGACGCTACAGATCATCAAGCGCTCCGACACCGCCGGGGGCTTCGAGGTGCTGCCACGCAGATGGGTTGTGGAACGCACCTTCGCATGGCTCGGTCGCTGCCGTCGTTTGGCAAAGGATCGGGAGAAATCCATCGAAAGCGCCGAGGCCTGGCTGCTCATCGCCCACATCAGGCGCGTGACCTGACTACTTGCAACAGATTGAAATCCTTCATCCCATTTTGAATCAGACACTTAGACGGACGGGTAGCAGAAACTGTCGGTTGAACAATCTCCGCCTTCCAGCCGGATCTGGTGGCTGCGGTAGCCCTTGGGGAATTCGACCCAGAAGTCTTTGTTCAGGGTTAGCCCGCCGTTTTCACCGACATCTGCGCAGACCATCGCCCCCCTTCGCCGGGATAGAACTGATCATCCCAGGTCGAATAAAGCGAGTTGGTCCAGTAGACGCGTTTGCCATCGCGGCTGATCTCCACCATCTGCGGGCCATAGCCAAAGGTTTCGCCGTTTGGATGCGGGGTTTTCTTGACGATCCCGCCAATCTCGACCTTGCCGGCCAGAACCGGGTTGAACGGATCGGACACATCATATTGATGCATCTCTCCCAGCCCCCAGCAGGCCACGTAAAGGAAGCGATCATCAAGTGTAAAACGCGGAGCAATATTGGGCCACAGAAGCGGCTGCATATCGCAGTTGTAGCGGAGTAAAAGTCCGCCAGTTTGTGCCCTTCGTTTATTCGGAGGGCGGGAGATGTATTCTGTGGATATTTATAGTCGTGTGCGCCGTGCTTGTTTGAAGGACGGTATGTCTGGCCGAGAAGCGGCGCGGTTTTTCAACATGGCGTAATCAGGATCAGCACTCAGTTACCCCTGTTATTCTGGATGCACATGCAATTGAAAAGGAGACTGACCAATGGAATATTTTGCTGGTTTGGATGTGTCCATGGAAGAGACGCATATCTGCATTCTGGATCGTGAAGGGGCCCTTATTCGTGAAGGAAAAGCGAGCTCAACACCAAAAGCGATCGCTGACTTCCTCGCTTCTGGACCACCATGTGCCAAAGTTGTATTTGAAACGGGACGGATGGCACCAATGCTTTACCATGGGCTGACGGAGCTTGGTGTCCCGGTTGTTTGCATCGAGAGCAGGCAAGCATATCAGGCCCTTAAATCTCTGGCCGGCCACAAGACGGACCGCAATGATGCCCGCGGTTTGGCACACCTGGCGCGGACGGGATTCTACAAGCCGACCCATGTCAAATCACTGTCAGCGCACGCAATCCGGTCGCTGATCGCAGCCCGCAAGAAGCTGGTCGGACAGCGTGTGACGCTCGACAATCAGATCCGCGGTCTGGTCGTCGTCTTCGGCGTGCGGCTGCCACGAGCTTTGTCTCCGGCATTCAAAAACGCGGCGCTAAAAGTTAGCGATGGAGTGCCTGGCCTCCATGCCGCAATTTGCGGACTGTTCGCAGCACGCGAAGCAATCCTCGCGGCGGTTGCAGCCATTGATGGCGACATCAAAAAGATGACCCGCAAATCCGAAGTCTGCCAGCGCCTTATGACGGTACCAGGGGTCGGTCCGATCACAGCATTGGCCTTTGCCGCAGCAATTGATGATCCGTCGCGTTTCAGGAAATCGCGTGATGTGGGGGCGTATCTTGGACTGGTGCCGCGACGGCATCAATCTGGTGAAATCGACTACACGGGCAGCATCTCAAAGCGGGGCGACGTGCGCGTCAGAACGCTTCTCTATGAGGCCGCCAATGTGATGCTGACGCGGTATGCCGCTCCGCTCAAATTGAAGACATGGGCCCTCGCAATCGGTGCGCGCTCAACGATGAGAAAGGCCCGAGTGGCTCTGGCGCGTCGTCTGGCAATCATACTTCATGCCATTATGCGAGACAAAACTGACTTCCAGTCCGCGTAAGGCTTACGAGGCGACAACGAGGATTCCTAAATCAAAGTTCCCATCTGGGACGATGCCCGAGGGAGGGCGTGAGACACGGCGCCGATTCTGTAGCAACAGCCAAGACCAACGGTATGATTGCGGTTTCAACATTGCCGACCCACACCCAGCCAACCCCATCATGAACCTCAGAGTTCGAAGAGAACAAAGGCAACCTCTGACATCAAAAGCAGGAAACTCAGGAAACACGCATTGACAGATTAGAGAACAAAGATCGTAAGACGATCGCGAAGATGCTGCGCCATGAACTTCCGCCTGGGTATCGTCGGTCGGAAGCGCCTCGGCGGCCAACGCTTGATGGTTATGTTGGTGTGGTCGATGAGATACTGCGCACAGACAAAGCCCTGATCAAAAAGCAGCGACACACGGCCAAGCGCATCTTTGAACGGCTGCGCGATGAGCATGGATATGCCGGCAGCCTGACCACGGTGACCTATTACGTGCGCGAGCAAAAACGGCGCACCAAAGAGGTGTTTGTGCCGTTGTCGCATCGGCCGGGCCATGCGCAGGTTGATTTTGGTGAGACGCTGGGCGTGATCGGTGGCGTGGAATGCAAGATCCACTTCTTCGTGATGAGCTTGCCACATTCTGATGCGGTGTTTGTGAAGGGATATCCAGCTGAGACAACCGAGGCGTTTTGCGATGGCCATGTGTCCGCCTTTGCATTCTTTGGCGGCATTCCGCAATCCATTCTCTACGACAATACCAAGATCGCCGTGGCTCGGATACTCGGGGATAAGACGCGCATCCGCACACGTCGGTTTACGGAACTGCAGTCGCATTACTTGTTTGATGACAAGTTTGGCAGACCCGCGCGAGGGAACGATAAAGGCAACGTTGAGGGCATGGTTGGATACACCCGCCGCAACTTCATGGTTCCCGCACCTCGCTATGACAGCTTTGATGATCTGAACGCACATTTGGAAGAGAAGTGTTTAGCACGTCAGGCCGATACGTTGCGGGGTCACACCCAAACCATAGGCGCACGCCTGATGTCGGATTTGGATGCTCTGATGGGATTGCCCGTCGCAGAATATGAAGCCTGCGATCACGTCAGCACGCGTGCAACGTCGATCTCAATGGTGCGCTATCGCAGCAATGATTACTCGGTGCCAGTAGCCTATGCGCACCACGATGTTCATGTGCGTGGGTTTGTGCATGAGGTTATCATCGGCTGCGGCAATGAGATTATTGCGCGGCACAAACGATCCTACACATCAGCGGATATGGTCTTTGACCCATTGCACTTTTTGCCCCTGCTTGAACAAAAGGTGGGTGCCCTGGATCAGGCCGCGCCTTTGCAGGGTTGGCATTTGCCAGATGTATTTGCCACGCTGCACCGACTGCTTGAAGCCAGAATGGGTAAGCCGGGCAAGCGAGAATACGTTCAAGTCTTGCGCCTTTTGGAGACCTTCGAAATGGATGTTGTGCAAGGCGCAATCCAGCAGGCAATAGATATGGGTGCAATTGGCTATGACGCCGTAAAACACCTTGTACTGTGTCGGGTTGAGAAGCGGCCACCACGATTGGATTTGGACTTCTATCCATACTTGCCCAAGGCCAATGTCGGCACAACACGCCCATCCAGTTACATGAGCTTGATGGGAAGGACCGCGGCATGACCGAAGCCCCTCGGATTCTTCTACGGCATCATCTTAAACAACTGCGACTGCCAACGTTCCAAGGCGAGTATGCCAAACAGGCGCAGCTCTGTGCTGCAGAGAACAAAGATCACATCCACTATCTGGCGCGGCTGTGTGAGATGGAATTGATCGACCGCGAACGCCGGATGATTGAACGGCGCATCAAAGCGGCGAAGTTCCCCAGCACCAAGAGCTTGGATAGCTTTGACTTCAAGATCATGCCAAGCTTGAACAAGCCCCTGACGATGGATCTGGCACGATGCGATTACGTTAATCGCAGGGAGAACATCATCGCGCTCGGCCCGTCAGGCACGGGCAAGACACACATCGCCCTGGGACTTGGGCTGGCTGCATGTCAAAGAGGACTGAAGGTGCGCTTCACAACGGCTGCGGCATTAGTCCATGATCTGATCGAGGCTCAAGATGAGCGGAGATTGCAGCGCCTTCAAAAGCAACTGACCAGCCAGAACCTGTTGATCATTGATGAACTGGGCTTCGTACCGCTCAGCAAATCTGGCGCAGAGCTGCTCTTCGAGGTCATATCCCAATGCTATGAACGCGGCTCCATCATCATAACCTCGAACCTGCCCTTCGATGAATGGACTGAAGTCTTTGGCTCTGAGCGGCTGACCGGTGCGCTACTCGATCGTTTAACCCATCACGTCCACATCCTCGAGATGAATGGCGAAAGCTATCGGCTCAAACACAGTCGCAACAACCGAAAATAACCAGCCCGCAATCACAGTCAGAATAATGCTGGCCTTATGGCCAGCATGCGCTTTGGCACGCTTCAGCTTTGTGACGAGCACGCGTGCAAAAGCGCCACAAAAACATCAACCGAAGTGGCCCATTTTTACGCCGCGACATGGACCCATTTTACTCTGCGATTGACACCGGAGGGCCATCAGTGCCGTCCTTGCCACCACCGCCCAGTGTAGAGACATAAATCCCTTCGGGGCCGCAATGGATGGTGTGCGGGCGCGAATAGCCGGTCTTTTCAAACAGTTCTTCGGGCTCAATGATTTTGTGAATCTTGGCTTTCAGCGGCTCTTTCACGTCGATGATATAGATACGGCTGGAGCGGATGCCGGGGATGATCAGATAGCGGCGCTCGTAGAACGCATGCCCGGTCAACGGCGACAACGCGGAGGAGCACGCATTCCACCCGAAATGGTGAAATTCATCGCCCAGATTGGGCATGAAAAGGCTGTGCACGATCTCACCATAAGTTTTGGACGTCGGATCCACGTCCACCACTGCAAGGCCATCAGGCTGCTTGCCATCGGGGCTGAGCATCAAGGTAAAAGCTAGCGTTTCAACGGGGCCTTCCATGGCCATTTTCGGGGTCGCATAGAACGTTGGATCAGGTCTCAAATTCATTTTTTCCTCCCATGACGGACGCCAGTTTTTTGGTTTTTGGGGGCGGCGTCGTTGTGGAAAGGCTGGCACAGAATCAAATGTCAGACAATTAAAATCTCTGACATTGCGGATCGCTGGCATTGGGATGCTGTTCCGCCAAGGCGTAAGCTGCCGGGATCATTTCCTGAATCCTGCCGCAAAACCTGACCCATTTTCCAAATTCAGCCGGGGTCGGCGGCCTGCCATTGATCACCCTGATAGGGTAGAAACGCCTTGATCGCGGCGGTGGCAATCACCAACGTCTCGCCATCGTCCGGATTGGTGACGTTCTGCCCGCCCAGCACTGCGTGCACCGTGGCGCGCCCGCGCGGCAGCATAGACGCCAGCGCCTCGATATCCAGCGCGGTGGGATCTTGCACGCCCACCGTCACCTGCACACGCATCGCCGACGGATCGATCCTCGTTGCGCCAAAAAGCGGCAGGGTCGAGTGGCGAAACGCATCCTCGATGGCGCGCTTGGCGGCCTTTTGATAATCCATCCCATGCAGGTCGTTGCCCATGCCCATTTCGATGATAAATCGCTGATCGCTCATGTTGTGCGCTCCATCTCAAAGCTCACGGAAATAGCTGCATTGGCGATCACCGTGGGGTTGCCATCCGGGCGTGGCACATCAAGCCCGCCATGGCTGGCGGTGACGCTGATCCGCCCATAGGGAAAGACCGATTCCAACGCCTTGCAATCGACCTGATCGGGGTCTTGTACGGCAATCTCGACATCAATCAACATCGCCTCTTTTGGCTGGCCGAACAGTTCGGCCATATTGATCGAGTTGTGCCACAACGCGTCTTTCAGAGCACGCCGGGCGGCATCGGTGTAGTCTTGTTTGCGCAGGGACGATCCCATGCCAAATTCGGTCAGAACGCGGTGCTTTGTCATCTTGGGCCTCATGATGTTTAAACTTCTGTTAACCATATCCCGGCCAGAGTGTCAGGATGAGATATTTGGCTTTTTTGATTTGCGCGCTGGCGCTTTTGGGCTGTGATACCACTAACCCGGAATATGCCGGGCAGGCTGTGACCCGGGTCGAGGTTGGCAAAAGCACGTTTGATGTGCGCCAACGGGGTGACAAGGCACAATCGATCCGCCTCAACAGCGAATGGGCGCCGCGCGCGGCAAGCGTCGTGCCGCGTGCCTTACTGGCGATCCAGCGCGTCACCGGATGCGATATCAAACGCTGGGAAGGTGATCAGGTGGTGGTTGAAGCGCGCCTTGATTGTGCCCCGATGCCCAACTGATTTCCGAAGCGCGCAAGATCACCTGCGAAGTCTGGGAGGTCTATGACCACTCGGCCGAGATCAGATGCAAGCTGGGCGTCTAAGCGACGTCACGGACCAAGCGGCTTTTCCAGGAAGACGCTGGTGGCGTTTGGGGGGTACTCGCCAAACCGATCACAACGCGCAAACCCATGGCGTTCATAAAGCCGAACGGCGGCATCCAACGCCTCTCCGGTTTCAAGCTTCAATGCGCCGAGACCAAGATCGCGGGCCTGATCCTCGATCTGGCGCAACAGTGCCGCCGCCACGCCCTTGCCACGTGCGCCGGGGGATGTGAACATCGACTTCACCTCGCCGTAGCCCTCCTTCACGGCCAGCGCGCCGGTGCCCAGAACCTGTACGCCCTCACGCGCGACGTAGAAATGAATGTCCGGCGCGGTCAGCGCGTCGATCTCAAGCGCATAATTGTCTTCGGGCGGAAACAACTCCAGCATCAGCGTGTGGCTTGATCTCAGCAAGGCGGTGACATCCGGCGCGTGCGGGTCGCCGTTTTCAATAATCAGCATGAGTGGCGTTCTCCCTTGGTCGGTTGGGTGCAAGATACCGTAGGAAACAGTAATATCCAGCGTCAAGCCGGTTGGCCGCCACAGCACGGAATGCCCCAAATATCGCAATATTTTGTGGATAACTTGCCCATTTCCCCCATATCGTGGGGTTCGGCGTTGACTCGCGGGGGGATCCCCCGGCACATTCCTACCACTTCGGAATCAACAGCCAAAGGCGTTTACGTGCAGTTTTCCAAGCTCAGACTGACTGGCTTCAAAAGCTTTGTGGACCCGACCGACCTGATCATCACCGATGGGCTGACAGGCGTCGTGGGGCCCAATGGCTGTGGCAAATCCAACCTGCTTGAGGCGCTGCGCTGGGTGATGGGCGAAAACCGCCCCACTGCGATGCGCGGCGGCGGGATGGAAGATGTGATCTTTGCCGGGGCCGCCACGCGCCCCGCACGTAACTTTGCCGAAGTGTCGATCCACATCGACAACTCTGATCGCCTCGCCCCCTCGGGTTTTAACGACACCGATCAGCTGGACATTGTGCGCCGGATCACCCGCGATGTGGGCAGCGCCTATAAGGTGAACACAAAGGATGTGCGTGCGCGCGATGTGCAGATGCTGTTTGCCGACGCCTCTACGGGTGCGCATTCGCCCGCGCTGGTCCGGCAGGGACAGATTTCCGAACTGATCAACGCCAAGCCGAAAAGCCGTCGCCGCATTCTGGAAGAAGCCGCCGGGATTTCGGGCCTTTATCAACGCCGTCACGAGGCCGAATTGAAGCTGAAAGGCGCCGAGACCAATCTGCTGCGCGTCGATGATGTGATCGAACAACTGGCCGGGCAATTGGCGCAATTGGCACGGCAAGCCCGTCAGGCCGCACGCTATCGCCAGATTGGGGAAGAGTTGCGCCGCGCAGAAGGCTTGCTGCTCTACCGCCGCTGGAAAGAGGCGGATGAGGCGCGCGCCCAGACCGAAGAGGATTTGCGCGCCCGCACCACGGCCGGCGCCCAGGCCGAATCCGCCGCGCGCGTCGCCGCCAAGCTGCGCGAAAAGGCCGATGCCGCCCTGCCACCGCTGCGCGAGGAAGAGGCCATTGCTGCCGCAATCCTGCAGCGGCTTCAGGTGCAACGCGACACGCTGGATCAACAGGAAGCCACGGCGCTGGACCGGATCGAAACCCTGCAAAACCGCATCGGACAGCTGGCCCGGGATATTGAGCGTGAAAGCGGTCTGAACCGGGATGCCGGTGAGACGATTGAGCGGCTGGAATGGGAAGCCAGGGAACTGGCCAAGGCCAGCGAGGGGCACGAGGCCAAGCTTGAGGCCGCTGCCCTTGAGGCCTGCGATGGGGCCAGCATCCTGCAAGCGCGCGAAAACGATCTGAGCACGCAAACTGAGGATGTCGCCCGTCTGGCGGCGCGACACCAATCGGCACAACGCTTGTTTGAAGACAGCCGCAAAACGCTGGATCGCAGTGAAAGCGAAGCCGAACGCGCCCGTCAGGCCGTCGCCCAATCCCAGCAGGCCGTGGAAACTGCCGGGCGGGATTATGAAGCGGCACAGGGCGCTGAAACCGAAGCCACCAAGGCGACCGAAGCAGCGGATGCGGCCCTGATCGCGGCAGATGAGGCGCGCACGGATGCGCAATCCTCCGAGGCCAATGCCCGCGCCGAACGTTCCGAGGCCGAAGGCGAGGCGAACGCCCTGCGGGCTGAAGTCACGGCGCTGGCCAAACTGGTTCAACGTGACACCGCCGAGGGCGGGCAGGTGATGGATCAGCTGCAGGTTCAGGCGGGGTATGAAAAGGCGTTGGGCGCGGCACTGGCCGACGATCTGCGCGCGCCCGAAGTGGGTCCTGACGGCCCGTCGGGTTGGGCGCTTTTGCCCGGCTATTCCGCACCGCAAACCCTGCCTGACGGGGTCAGGGTCCTGTCAAACTACGTGTCGGTCCCCGAGGTTCTCGCCCGCCGGATGAGCCAGATTGGTCTGGTCGATGGCGATGATGGCCCGCGCCTGCAGGCCGATCTGAAACCCGGTCAGCGGCTGGTCAGCACCGAGGGTGATGTCTGGCGCTGGGATGGGTTCCGGGCCTGGGCCGAGGATGCGCCCAGTGCCGCTGCCCTGCGCCTGCAACAGTTGAACCGTCTGGAAGAACTGAAACAACAGCTGGAACATGCCACCGCCCGGGCGGATGGGGCGCGCAAGGCGCATGAGGTTCTCAGCGCGCAACTTGCCGCGCAGACCCAAGCCGACAAAGAGGCGCGCGAGGCCCGCCGCGCCGCCGATCTGGCGATGAATGGCGCCTCCCGCGCGCTCAGCCGGGCCGAGGCGGATCGCAACCTGGCCCAGTCGCGGCTTGAGTCACTCGGTCTTGCCGTCACCCGTCATGAAGACGAGGCGACAGGTGCGCGCCAGCGACTGACCGAGGCTGAAAAAGCGCAAGGGGGGCTGCCCGATCTGGATGCCGCGCGCAGCCAGATTGAAGACCTGAAAATGACGGTCGAAGCGGCGCGGATGACGATGATGTCCAAACGCTCGTCCCATGATGAGTTGCGCCGCGAAGGTGAGGCCCGCACCCGGCGCGCGCAGGAGGTCATCAAAGAGGTCAGCGGCTGGCGTCACCGCCTGGAAACCGCCGAGAAACGCAGCACCGAATTGGCCGAGCGCAAGGATGCTTCGGAACTTGAACTGAAAGAGGCGTCCACCGCCCCCGAAGATATCCGCGCGCAACGCGATGAGTTGGGCAGCGCGATCACCACCGCTGAGGCGCGCAGGGCTGAGGCCGCAAATGCGCTGTCCGTTGGTGAAGGGGCTGCACGTGATGCGGTCGGGGCCGAACGCGATGCGGAGCGCGCGGCATCAGAGGCGCGCGAGGCGCGTGCCCGCTCTGAGGCCCGCGCCGATGCCGCCCGCGAAACCCTGAATGTGGCCGCTGAACGGATCGCGGATGAACAGGACACCACGCCGGATTCTCTGTTGGAAAACCTTGGGGCCGATCCTGATAAAATGCCTGCATCTGATGCGATTGAGGCGGATGTGAACCGCCTGAAACGTCAACGCGATGCCCTGGGGGCCGTCAACCTGCGCGCCGAAGAAGATGCCATCGAGGTCGAGGAAGAACACAGCACGCTGGTCACTGAAAAGACCGATCTGGAAGAGGCCATTCGCACCCTGCGCAACGGCATTGCCAGCCTCAACCGCGAGGGGCGCGAACGTCTGCTGACTGCGTTTGAGCAGGTGAACAGCAATTTCGCGATGCTGTTCAAGCATCTCTTTGGCGGTGGCGAGGCCAATCTGGTGCTGGTCGAAAGCGATGATCCGCTGGATGCTGGACTTGAGATCATGTGCCAGCCGCCGGGCAAGAAACTGGCGACACTCAGCCTGTTGTCGGGTGGCGAACAGACGCTGACCGCGCTGGCGTTGATCTTTGCCGTGTTCCTGGCCAATCCGGCGCCGATCTGTGTGCTGGACGAGGTTGACGCACCGCTGGATGACGCCAATGTGGGCCGGTTCTGTGACCTGCTGGATGAAATGTGCCGCCGCACCGAAACCCGGTTTTTGATCATCACCCACCACGCTGTCACGATGAGCCGGATGGATCGTTTGTTTGGGGTCACCATGGCCGAACAGGGCGTCAGTCAGCTGGTCTCGGTCGATCTGAACAAGGCCGAGCAGATGGTGGCCTAGGCCAACGCCTCGGTCTGCCACAGCGTCACCTTCAGCCCACCATGGGGCACGGATGCGCTCGGGGGGCCAAAGGGCAGGCCGGTGGCTTTGGCCAGCCCTGCATCGGTGGTGATAAGGCCCACACGCCAGCCTGCGATCCGCTCTTTCAGCACCTTGCCCGTCGTCCCATAAAGGCCAAATAACTGGCGTTTATCACCGATCCGATCGCCGTAAGGCGGGTTCACGATCACCAGACCTGGAGGGCCATCGGGGCGAGCGAGATCACTGATCGAGCGGGTGTCAAATTGACAGTGATCACTCACACCAGCGCGGGCTGCATTGGCGTGCGCAGCTTTGACCGCCCCGGCATCGCGGTCGCTACCATAAAACCGCAACGGGGTCGGATGGGGCGTGGCTGCAGTGCGCATCTCTGCCCATGCGGCAGGATCAAAGCTAACCAGATGTTCAAAGGCAAAACTGCGGGAGCGCCCGGGGGCCAAGCCCATGGCGATCTCGGCAGCTTCGATCACAAATGTGCCGGAGCCGCACATCGGATCAAGCACCGGTTCGGTGCCTTCATATCCGCATTGGCGCAGGAACAAGGCGGCAAGGGTTTCACGCATTGGCGCCTTACCGACCGCTTCTTTGTGGCCGCGCTTGTGCAGCAATTCGCCCGAGGTGTCGATGCTGAACACGCATTGATTGTCCTCGATCCGCACCATCAGGCCCAGGGCGTCGTCGCCCCCGATGGGCACGCCAAGGACCTCGCTTAGCGCCTCTTCAATTCGCTGGGCGGCGGCGCGTTCATGGTAAATGCGCGAGGATTTGCAGGTGACATCAACCCGCACAGGCACATCGCGGCGCAGCACATCCATCCAGGAAAAATCCGTTGCCAGTTGTTTGAGTTGATCCAGATGCATCGCCTGAAATCCGCCCAGCCGGACTAGCACCCGGCTGGCTCCGCGCAGCTCCAGATTGGCGCGCCAGACCTCGGGCCATGCGCCGCGAAACCGTACACCGCCGGGCAATGCCTTGGGCTTGGCGAACCCGCGCGCCTTCGCCTCGGCCTTAAGGGCCAGCTCCATACCCGGTGGTGCGGTCAGGAATATCTCAAACTTGCGTGCCTGCTTCATCCTTGCGGCATATCCGTAATCGCACCCCTTTTCGACCGGTTTTTCGTATTTCTTCTTTCATGATCGGCTAGAGGCCACGGGTAGAGGAGGTGATGACAACCTGTGATGGGAAAGCGGTGTTCGATCATTTAGAAAGAGCAGGCGGTCTGTTGCTGCCGAACCTCGTCAGTCTTATATATCGCCTGGTAGGTATCGCCTTGGAAACGAACGAAAAAAGGACTTGAGGGGCACGAGAAGACTATGTGGTTATGTGTTGGGTATTGGTGTTCTGAGTATCACGCTGGTTCTTTCAGGGTTGAGCGGTCCGGCAGCAGCGCAAGGTGCTGACGATCCGTTTCGGTAAAAAGTGTTCCTGATGGGACTGTTCAAAGAAGCCAATAGCGATGTCGGATTCGACCGCGCAGAGTTTTGCCCGGTTGTGAAGGATGGCCACATAAAGTGTTTGACCGGGCGTGACAGAAAGAAGAACCTCAACTTTCGCAGAAGCATGAACGATCTGTCGCTTGGGGATTTTTCAGCAGGAAAAAGGGCTCTGAAATGGGTTCTGCTTTCAAAGGACTTCTCCCCTGTACACGACAGTAGAGGTGGTTGAGGGCGCAGATCTGTGATTTTCATTGGGATTCTTCAAATTACGATGGAGCCTCCCATGATCCGAAAAGCAATCGACACCCTCTCGGCGAAACTATCCGATGGCTTGTCGCTGAGCAATAGTCGCCTCGAAACACTCTGCCTTCCGGTGATTGGCATTGCCGGCGTTCGAACCGTCAATTTGAGCCACATTTGCGGTGAGATGCCGACGCAGGCCAAGGCTGAAAGCACCTGCCGTCGATTGCAGCGCTTTTTTCAGCGTGTCAACCTCGGGCAAGACCGGTCTGCCCCTCCTGTTGTCCGGATGCCCGGGCTCTCCGGGAGTTGGCATCCGTGCCTTGATCGCACGAACCGGAAGATCGGGCGCAAAGAGATCAACCTGTTGGTTCCTGCCGTCGCCACGCGCCGCTATCGCGTGCCCCTGATCTGGACCGTGTCGGGCAAGGCCGGCAACAGCAACACCTGCGAGCGCATTGCACTGATGAAGCGCTGTCTGGATCTGTTCGGGTCCGGAAGCATCAGGTGCCTTCCGGCGGATCGTGGGTTTATCGGCCTTGATTGGTTGACTTTCCTGCATGAACAGGACGTTCCTTTCATCATCCGCGTGAAGTCGAACCGGTACGTGACAGGCGGGGATGGCGTCCGGCAAAGCCTGCGAACCTTGCCGCGCACCTGCCGTGGCCCGCGCACATTCACGGCCCACTTCAAGGCTGCCGGGGGCACTGCGCCGTTCTGGCTGAACTTCGCAGCCAGGGCGCATCAAGGGCCTGTCGTTGTCGGCAACCAACCCGCCCATCACGCCCTGACCGTCTATCGCAAACGCCGGGCCATCGAATGCCTGTTCGCCGAAGCGAAGACAAAGGGTTTCAACCTGGAAGACACCCGTCTCCCGATCGCCGAAAAGTCGAGCTTGTTGGTCGGTCTCCTTGCCCTGGCCATGGCATGGGCTGCAAAGGTGGCATCCACCAGGCCCGGAACACGGAAACGGCCTCGAAAGTCTCATGGGCGATACGCAAAATCCATCTTCCGCATTGGTCTCGACGAAATCGGAAGGCTCCTGCGAACCCAGCCGGAACAAGCCTTCCGACACTGGCCCAAAATCAGGCAGAAAATCGCATGAGTCGTGTACAGGGGGACTTCTCATTGAGTGGACGCTACGCTCTGGCTTCGATCAGTTTTGGTAACAAGCGGACAAATGTCTCCGATAGTACCTTTTATTTTCCACAATCTGGTCTAAAACCTCCGACTTTAGTCGGAAAAACATTCAAACGTGCGCCGAAGGCGCTCATGAACCACTGAACCCTCTGACTTTAGTCGGAGGAGGTTCAGTTTAATCACAAACCCGGAACCGTTTTTGTCATTTATCCGGGTGATATGTCGGCGAAACAGGGTGTGGCCAAGGCCCGCAAGATACTGTCATCACATGATAAATTTGGCGCGCGGCTGGGTGTGCTAAACTTCCAGCCGATCAATGCCGCGAAACTGAATTGTGAGAAGGTCAATCGCGAGTACGTCTGCCAAGTCGGTGCTGACATAGATCCTCGCGAGATACGCTTGCGGACCAGGTACCGGTAACACGGCGTCTCCACATCAGATAGCGTGTTGTTCAGACCTCGACTGCCTTTAAGATTTCAGAGCTTTGACAACAGCGCCTGCGTTGGCCAGGCATCGGCGGGCATGCCCAGTTTGGCCTGCACATCCTGCACCGCCGCGCGGGTGCCGGCACCCAGAATCCCGTCGATTTTTCCGACGTCATAACCGCGCGCGGCCAGCTTGCTTTGCAGTTGCTTCATTTGTGCGCCAGACAGTCTGGGATCAGGATTGCCTGCGTCAAACACCGGTCCGCCAGTCAGGCGGTTGGCAAAGTAAGCGGCTGTCAAAACATAGGTAAAGCTTTGATTCCATTCAAAATAGACGCTGAAATTCGGATAGGCGAGAAAGGCCGGACCGTTGCGCCCTTGTGGCAGGATCACACTGGCAGGCAAGTTGCCTGAGATTTGCCCATGGCGCGGTGTGACGCCCAGTGAAGCCCAATCCGCGCCGGTTTTGGTGGTGCGCAACCCGGTTTGCGACCAGTCCAGATCACCGGGCACCGACACTTCCTGCAACCAAGGCTCACCCGCGCGCCAGCCCAAAGATTGCAGCATCTTGCCCCCTGACATCAGCGCATCAGGTGCGGATGTCTTGAGGTAGACATGCCCGTCGCCGTCGCCATCCACGCCGTTTTCAAGGATGTCCCTGGGCAGCATTTGCACCATCCCGATTTCCCCCGCCCAGGCACCGGTGGTGCGGGTCGGGCTGAAATCGCCCTCCTCGTAGAGTTCCAGCGCCGCAAAGACCTGCGGGCGGAACAGTTCGGGGCGACGACAATCATGCGAGAGCGTGACCAGAGCGTTCAACGTATTGAAATCGCCCTGGAAACTTCCGAAATCCGTTTCGAACGCCCAAAACGCCAACAACACACCGCGATTGATGCCATAGGTGCTTTCAATCCGGTCAAATACGTTGTCGAATTGCTTGGCTTTCGACTTGCCGGTGTTCAACCGGCCGCTGCTGATCAGGCGGCGGGCGAAATCGGTGAAATTCATCTGAAAGACGCCCTGACGACGATCAGCTTTGATCACCTTGGGGTCTTGCAGGACGTTGGCGAAAAAGTCGTTCACGGTTTGGGCATTATGGCCTTTCGCGACCGCTTCGGTTTTCATCTGATCGACAAAGCCGGAAAAGCTGCCGCCGCACGCGGCTTGGGCAAAAGCTGGGGCTGCGCTGAGGGTGAGGGCCGTCAGGATAGGAAATATGCGCATGAAATCCTCTGGATCAAATTAGGTGGGCAGACCTTATGGCGGGCCTCATCCCAGCACAACCGCCACGATCAGCACAATCGTGAGCGCCAGTGCCCAACTGCGCCACAGCACGGCGCAGGCCGCGTCAATCTCATCCGCCCCGATGTCGCCCCGCCCCGCCTTGTTCACGAAGGGATAGTCGCGCATCTCACCCTCGTAAGAGCGCGGGCCAGAGAGGGCGATGTTCAATGCGCGCGCCATCGCCGCCTCGGGCCAGCCCGCATTGGGCGAGCGATGCAGGCGTGCCTCGGCTGCGATCTCGCGCCATTGAGACATCAGACCGTAGCCAAGCGCGATCAGAAGAGCGGTGAGGCGGGCGGGGATCACGTTCAGCAGGTCATCAAGCCGGGCGGCGGCCCAACCGAATGCCTCGTGACGGGGGGTACGATAGCCGATCATGCTGTCTGCCGTGTTGCTGATTTTGTAAAGCAGCAGACCAGGCAGGCCCGCCACCAGAAACCAGAAGGCCGGGGCGATCACCCCGTCGCTGAGGTTTTCGGCCGCCGCTTCGATGGCCCCGCGGGCCACGTCACTCTCTTTCATCGCCGTGGTATCGCGCCCCACGATCATCGCCACGGCGCGCCGCCCGTCCCCCAGTGAAACGCGTAAGCCATCCCCAACAGCACGCACATGCTGAACCAGGGATTTTTGTGCCAAAAGGATCGCGGCGATGATGATCTGCACCACCCCGCCCAACTCCTGAAGCAAGACCCCGAGGGTCAAAGCGCTGATACCCAGCCCGGCCATCACCGCCACGCCGCGCATTCGCCGGGCGTCTCCTGTGTTCAACGTTTGATCGCACCACTTCACCGCGCGACCCATCAGGACAGCGGGATGGGGCAGGCGGGTCCAAAGCCAGCGGGGTTCGCCCAGGCCTGCGTCCAGCAGCATCGCCAGCGCCAGAATCAGCGCCAGATTCATCTGCTGTACAAGGTGCGCGGGCACCTGATCATATGGATAGCTGTCATTTTGGCCTCATTTCGCTAAATTATAGGGGTTCAAGCGGAGTTTTGCACAAGACACAAGTTTATCTACAAGGAAAGGCCCAGTGCCACATTTCCGTTAACTGTTTGTTAACCAATACTAACGGAAACCGAACAAGACGCGCGACATGTAAAAGATCGCACCGAGGACGGTATGAAAATTTTGATTGTAGAGAGTGACCCGGGTCTGGGATCAGTTTGGGAAAGCCACATGGTCCGGCAGGGCCACGAGATTGAGTTGGCTCAGGATCAACATGAGGCAGCGGTGGCGCTGCTTGCCACTGAGTTTGATGTTGTGCTTTTGATGTGGTGCTGGCCTGCGGCAGTGCGCTGGCCGTCGCCGATCTGGCCGGATACCGCTATCCCGATATCCGCATTGTCTTTGTCACCAGTTCTTCCTTCTTTTCGGACGGGTCAATCTTTAACCTGAACCCGAATGCGCGCGCCTTTATGCAGGCCGACAACCCGCCCGAAGACCTGACAGCGGTGATCGAGCATTACGGTAAAGCCAGCTGAAAAGCAGATTACCCCGCCAGGGTCTCGATCTCCGAGGTGCGCTCAAGCGTGCGGTGCACCGGGCATTTGTCTGCAATCTCTAACAGGCGATCGCGCTGCTCGGCGTCCAGATTCCCTTCCAGATAGATCACCCGCGTGAATTTGTCGGCCTTCCCGCCTGCGCCAGCATTAGCGTCCTGTGCATGGACCTTGTCGTGGCTGACATCGACGCGCACATGGGCCAGGGGCCAGCCTTTGCGCCGGGCATACATGCGGATCGTCATCGACGTGCAAGCCCCCAGGCCAGCGGTCAGAAACCCGTAAGGCGACATGCCCTTGTTGGTGCCGCCATAGGCCACCGGCTCATCCGCCAGCGCATGGTGATTGGGGCCGGCGTTGATGTCTTGCAGGAAGCCATCCGGGTCGGCCTCGGACACCCGCACGATACCTTCAGGTGCACCGGGGGGCGGAGCAGGCGCGCGCAAATCAAGATAGCGGGTCGCCTAGGCGGCAATCACGTCCGAGGCGTATTCGGCATCCTCGTCCCGGGTGATCAGGTGATCGGCATCGTCCAGAGTGACAAAGCTTTTGGGGTGTTTGGCAATGCTGAAGATCTGCGCGGCGTTTTCGATTCCCACGGCTTGGTCGCGCGGCGCATGCAGTACCAGCAGGGCGCGGTGCAGATTGGCAATCTCACCCTCTAGGTTTTCAGCTTTCACATTCTCAACAAAGCCCTTGCCGATGCGGATGGACCGTCCGCCCAGCTGCACCTCGGCAACGCCATCCGCTTCGATGGTGGTCAACGCATCGCCGAAATTATGGGTCACGTGGCCCGGATCAAACGGTGCACCGATGGTAACCACGGCCTTGACCGTGTCGATCTTGCGGGCCGCGCCCAGTACAGCCGCGCCGCCAAGCGAATGACCCACCAGCAGGGCAGGTGCCATGCCCTTAGCGCCAAGCGCCTCGGAGGCCAGTACCAGATCGGAGATGTTCGAGCTGAACGAGGTGTTTTCAAACTCACCCTCGGAATGGCCCAGCCCGGTGAAATCAAACCGCAGCACGGCAATGCCAGGGCCGGCCAGCCGGGCCGAGATGCGCCGCGCGGCAGGGATATCCTTGGAGCAGGTAAAGCAATGCGCAAACAGGGCCGCGGCCAGATGCGGGCCATCGGGCATGTCCAGACGGGCCGACAAGGTCGACCCATCGTGGCCGGTAAATGTGAAACGTTCGGTGGACATCGTGTTTTCCTTTTTGCGCTGCCTGACAACAGTTAAGAGCGCCCCGCTGACACTGCCAGTCATGTGACAGGCTCGTCACGCGAAGGTGACGGGTATGTTAACGCCCCGCCGGGTCTGTCTGCCGGGCATTGACGGGCCTGATGGTGCGCCCTAATCTGCCCGCAAGGAGATGGATAAATGGCTGAATTATTTGATTTTTTAAAGGAAATCCCACCCTATGACGATAATGACACCACCATCCATCGTCTTAATCAGCGCCATCGCCTGCTGATCGACCCGTTCCAGCCTCAGATCAAGGACGCGCGGGTGCTGGATCTGGCCTGTCATGACGGACGCTGGGCTTATGCGCTGGCTGCCGCCGGGGCAGAAGAGGTGATCGGCGTTGAGGCGCGTCAAGAGCTGATTGACCGGTTCGCGCATTTCGCCGAGACCGAACTCAAGTCGCGTATCCATCTGACTTGCAATGACCTTTTTGCCGAGCTTGAGGCCCGTGTGGCGGCCAAGGAACAGTTCGAGGTCGTGGCCATTTACGGGATTTTCTATCACGTGATGGATCACTTCCGCCTGCTGTCACTGGCGCGGCGTTTGCTACCGGATCTGATTGTTATCGACAGCGAATTTATCGTGGCCGACAACGCGATGATCCAGGTGCTGAAGGAAGAGGTCTCAAACCCGCTGAATGCCGTAACGGATGTGCCTGGGCGCAGCCACACCGTGGTCGGCGTGCCCAGCATCCGCGCGACCGAGTTTATGGCAGATGCGCTGGATCACGACGTGACGTGGATTGATCATGCGATGATCCTGGGCGATGACCGCCAAGGCATGCAGGATTACTTTCGCGACGGGCGCAAAGTGCGCCACACCTGCGCCCTGACGCCGAAGTAATCTGGGCAGCGGCCTCTTAGAACTTGATCCATGACCTGACCGAAGCGAGTCTCACCATGGCCATGACGTTTTGACAGGTTTTTTCGTATCGCGTTGCGATGCGGCGGAAAGAAGCTTTTGTGCGGCCCAAGATGCGTTCGATCGTGCTGCACCGCTTGTAGAGTGCAACGTCGAAATCCCTGGGCCGCTTGCGGTCGGCTTGGGTTCTCCATCGGTTGCAAACGGGTCTCAGCCCGGCGGTGGTATAGGGCCGACTCCACGGATAGATTGACTAAATATCCCCAGACCCGCATTACAGTGGGTAAAAATAATCCGTAACACGAGCAGAACTCATGAAAATTTCAATGATCGGCACCGGGTATGTGGGGCTTGTCTCGGGGGTGTGTTTCTCCGATTTCGGGCATGACGTTGTCTGTGTCGACAAGGATCCCGCCAAGATCGAGATGTTGGAACGTGGCGAGGTGCCGATTTTCGAGCCCGGGCTGGATACGCTTATGGCCAAGAATGTCGAGGCAGGGCGGCTGTCCTTCACCCTTGATCTGGCCAAGGCGATTGACGGGGCCGAGGCGGTGTTTATCGCCGTTGGCACGCCCACGCGGCGCGGGGATGGTCATGCGGATCTGACCTATGTGATGGCCGCTGCCGAAGAAATTGCGCAGATGGCCAAGGATTATGTGGTGATCGTGACCAAATCGACGGCCCCTGTGGGCACCAATCGTCAGGTCAAGCAGACTGTCAAAAAGGCCAATCCAAAGCTGGATTTCGACGTTGCGTCGAACCCTGAATTCCTGCGCGAGGGGGCCGCGATCGAGGATTTCATGAAACCGGATCGCGTGGTTGTCGGTGTACAGACCGACCGTGCAGGCGAGGTGATGGCCGAGATTTACCGCCCGCTCTACCTGCGCGATTTCCCGATCCTGACCACCGATCTGGAATCCGCCGAGATGATCAAATACGCGGCCAACGCGTTTCTGGCGACCAAGATCACCTTCATCAACGAAATCGCTGCCTTGTGCGAACGCACCGGGGCGGATGTCAAACAGGTCAGCCACGGCATGGGACTGGACGGGCGCATCGGCAACAAGTTTCTGCATGCCGGACCCGGCTATGGCGGTAGCTGTTTTCCCAAGGACACCCGTGCCCTTGCCCGGATCGGACAGGAACATGGCCTGCCAATGCAGATCACCGAAACGGTGATTTCCGTCAACGAAGAAATCAAACGCCGGATGATCGACAAGTTGCAGGATCTGTGCGACGGCAGCTTTAACGGCAAGACCGTGGCGATCTTGGGGGTGACCTTCAAACCCAACACGGATGATATGCGGGACGCGCCCGCGCTGACGATCATCCCCGCGCTTGTCGGGGGCGGGGCCAAGGTGCGTGTCTGCGATCCGCAAGGCCGTCACGAGGGCGAGGCGATGCTGCCCGGTGTGCACTGGATGGAAGACGCGTATAAATGTGTCCATAAAGCAGATTTGCTGGTGATCCTGACCGAATGGAACGAGTTCAGGGCGCTCGATCTCAAACGGGTGGCGCGCAAGATGGTCACGCCGCGGATGGCGGATTTGCGTAACATCTACTCCGTACGCGATGCCAAGCGTGCCGGGTTTGAGGCTTATGAAAGCATCGGGCGGATCCCGTTCCGGCGCAAATCAGACGAGGACGAGGGCTAGGCCATGCTCTGCCAGATCGGGCCGGTTGAAATCTGGCGCATTCTTGAAATTCACGGCCCCTTCCTGCCGCCTGCTGATCTGTTTCCAACGGCGGGGCCAGAAGTCGCCCGGATCATTGAGGCTGATGCGCCGGGGCAGGTATGCGCCCAGACCGGAGGGTTGATCATCCCTATTCAGGGGTTTTTGCTGAAAACGCCCTCCCATACCATCCTTGTCGACAGCTGCGTGGGCAACCACAAGACCGTGCCGGGCCATCTGCCCTAGCATCAGCGCGACAGCACCCGGTTTATGGCAGCTTTAGGGGTGGCGGGTGTCGGACCCGAGGACGTGGATTATGTGCTTTGCACTCATCTTCACACGGATCATGTGGGTTGGAACACACAGTTGGTTGATGGCCGCTGGGTGCCGACCTTTCCGCGGGCACGCTATCTGATGCCGTCAGAGGATGAGGCGTTTCACCGGGGCCAGCAAAGCGATCTCTACCGCGAGAACGTGCTGCCGGTGGTTGAAGCAGGTCAGGCCGAGCTGGTCACTGCGGGACATATGTTGGGCGATCGTGTCACGCTGGTGCCGACTCCAGGTCACACACCCGGCCATGTGTCGGTACGCGTGGATGGCGGAACCCGTCAGGCCCTGATCACAGGCGATGCGCTACATACGAGCACACAATGTGCTTATCCCGATTGGCATTTCAAATTTGATGCTGACCCGGAACGAGCCGTGGTGTCGCGCCGCGCCCTTCTGGAAGAGGCGTCCGAGCGGGGCTACAAGGTGCTGGGCAGCCATTTCTCGCTACCCTCTCTCGGCTAGGTGCGCGCCAAGGGAGACGCATTTGAATGGGATGGGGATTAAGCGTCGATCCGGTTTGACCATCAGCCGCATTTGTTTGTGTTGGGTGCCAGTCTGAGTGATCGATCAGTCGCTTTGCGGTACGCATTCAACAGTTGGCCGCAACATCTTTGTCTTTCTGGTAAGCTGGAGTGTTCATTGTGACCTATCGTCAGCGGACTTTTAAACCGACAAGCAAAAGTCAGAGATGTGGGATCGGTGACAGCGCGGAGGGTTGCTCAGTTCCATTGGGCGCAGGTTTGAGGAGCCTCATAATTGATCTTTCCGCATCTGACGCTGACGGGTGGAATCCGATCTGCACTGCGCATCAGATCCTGCCGCGCATTGAGCCTGACTGAATGGGAGCAGGTTCCCGTAGGTTCCGCCAAGACATTTCCCGCCGCACAGCAAACGTGCAAAATCTGATCAGAAAGGCACCCACGCCGCTCGGCCCGGCGCTTTCTGCGCTCGCAAAACACTGTTTCCCAAAAATGGGTGGAGAGCAGGCCTTTGCTGTCACCTCTCAAATGTTCGCATGCAGATCTGGCGGCAGCCTGACCGAAACTGCGGCCTGTGGTCGGCTGGATTCTTTGTTGTGCTCAGGCGCATCTTTCCCTGCCATCACATCATCAAGGCGGCATCCGATTTCTCGGTAAAGACGCGGATATAATCGCCGGGTGAAGACCCCGCCCAATAAACCCAGAGCCGGTGCGGATCATCCTCGTCGATCCAGACATAGTCGCCGGGTTCAAGCCCGCGCAATTCAATGCTGATGTGATTCACGGATGTGTTGGCCAGAAAATCGGTGGCGGCCATCGTGTCCTGATAGGCGGCAACGCCCAGAATAGGCGCGTCGAAATAGACATAGCCGAACTGGATACTATCGAGACTGTCAAAGAACACATAATGGCTGGCCACCACCGTACCTTGCGCGATCAGGCCATCCTCGCCCCCGCCGATATCGACGCGGATCGGTTCGATCAACGTGATGTTCTGATCCTCGTCAAAGGCGTACAGATTGTCATCGTTGAACGTATCGGCACCCACATAGAACTCTTCTGCCGGGTCCAGTTTGACGAATGTGCCATTGCCGTTTTGCTGCTCGATATGACCATCAATCACGACGGCAAATGTGGGCTGCGCCAAGAGACTCAGACCCACGCTCAGTACCATCTGCCGGATCACTTGCATGCGGGCTCTCCTTCGGGACGACGGATCACCCACCAAGTTGATCGCCCGCGACCACCTCGAACATTTCCAGGGCTTCACCATTCACCCAGGCATATCCGCCATTGGTCATCACGATCGTGTAGCCCGCCCAATCGGCATTGCGCCACCAGCTTTCATATTCATTGGTCTCGGCGTTGACGCGCCATTTGCCCTGATCGGGTGGCGATCCGGCGGCCAGATAGATGGTGAGGCCATTATCACTGAAATACTGCCGATACCCGGTGCCTGACCACGCGCCGACAGAGGTATTGCCACTGAGCAATGTGTCGATCTGCGCGGCGGTCAGTTGCACCGTGCCCACCGGCCACTCTTGAGCCAGGGCAGGCAGGCCAAGGCCTGCGGCGCAGAGAGCGGTCAGGAAAATGCGGCGGTTCATGGCGGTCTCCCTCGGTTTTCCTCAACCCTGTCAGAGAGCCACGCGTCCGGCCATTCACATATGCTTGATCAGCCGGGCGGCTGAATCAGGATGGCTCGGAAATCATTGACGTTGGTCAGGGTCGGTCCGGTAATCACCTGATCGCCCAGCATGTCGAAAAACCCATGCGCGTCGTTGCGAATCAGGGCGGCGTTTGGATCGACGCCCAGGGCGCGGGCGTTGTCCAGCGTGTCGGGGCCGATCACCGCCCCGGCGACTTCGGCGGGCCCGTCCACACCATCGGTGTCACAGGCAATCGCGTGAATGCCCGGCGCGCCCTTCAGGGCCAGTGCAAGGGCCAGCGCATATTCCGCATTCGGCCCGCCGATGCCATCACCGGTGCGCGTCACCGTCAACTCGCCACCCGACAACAGCACCACTGGCGTATCACGGGGCTGCATCCCGCGTTGAACTTCGCGTGCCATGGCGGCCTGCATCGCGCCGATTTCGCGTGCTTCACCTTCCAGCGCATCACCCAGGATCTGGGCCTTAATGCCCTCGGCCTGTGCCATTTCGGCGGCGGCGGTTAACGATTGCGAGGGGGCTGCATAAATCACATTCTCAACCTGTGAGAGCCGTTTGTCGTTTGGTTCGATCACCTGGCGGGGGCCATTCAGGACGGCCTGAACGGATGGTGGTGCTGTGATCCCGTATTGCTCCAGAATGGCGCGCGCCTCGGCGGGCGTGCTGGCATCGCCCACCGTGGGGCCTGATCCGATCATCGCCGGATCATCCCCCGGCACGTCCGAAATCATCAGCGCCAGCATCTTCGCCGGATAAGTGGCAGTCGCCAGTTGCCCACCTTTGACGCGGCTGAGGTGCTTTCGCAGGGTGTTCACCTGTCCGATCGGTGCCCCCGATGACAGCAATGCGGCATTGACCTCTTGCTTTTCCAGCAGGCTGATATCGCCCGCAGGCTGAACCAGCAGCGCCGAGGCCCCGCCCGAGATCAGCGCCAGAACCATGTCATCCTCGCCCAGACCTGTGACCAGATCGAGCATCCGGGCGGTGGCCGCCTGACCGGCGGCGTCGGGCACAGGATGTGCGGCCTCGACAATTTCGATGCCCTGACAGGGGCGGCCATAGCCATAGCGCGTGATCACCAGACCCTCGCAAGGTCCATAGACTGCCTCGACCGCCTCGGCCATGCGCGCGCTGGCCTTGCCTGCGCCGATCACGACCAACCGTCCGTTTGGTTTTTCGGGCAGGGCAGCGGCCAGACTGCGCATTGGATCGGCGACCTCGACCGCGCGGTCAAACAGGGATCTCAAAAAGGTGTTGGCGTCTGGCATAAAAGCTGGCTCCGGATATCAGGTTCACAAAGCTTAGACGCGGATTAACACAGGCAAAAGCGTATTCGCGTCAGCCTGCCGGTGGAAAGCGCCGGGGCGTTCGGCTTGACAAAGCAGGGGTGGCGCGCAACAGACGCTCCCATGATCATGACGTTTCTTCAGGTGGGCCTTGGTGGGGCCATTGGCGCGATGCTGCGCTTTGGGGTCGGGCTGGCGCTGTTGCGCTTTACCGGTGCCGGGTTTCCGTTGGGTGTGCTGAGCGTCAACGTCGTGGGCTCGTTCCTGATGGGGGTGTTCTTGGTCTATGCATTACATCGCGAGCTTGAGCATCTCAGCCCCTTTGTGATGGCGGGTGTGCTGGGCGGGTTTACTACCTTCTCGGCCTTTTCGCTGGAAACCTTTGCGCTTTACGAGCGTGGCGAGGTTGGTCAGGCCGCTCTCTATGTGGCGCTGTCGGTGGTGTTGTCCATCGGGGCGCTGATCCTTGGAATCTTTCTGTCTCGGAGTGTCTGGGCATGAGCTGCGTACAAACTTTGACCGTCGAGGCGGATGATGCTGGTCAACGGCTGGATCGCTGGTTCCGGCGCATTTTTCCCCATATCCCGCAGAGCCGCGTTGAAAAGATGTGCCGCAAAGGTGATCTGCGGGTTGATGGGGGCCGTGTGAAAGCGGCGACCCGTCTGGAAGAGGGGCAATCGGTGCGTATTCCACCGCTGCCTGATCCCGGGTCGCGGCCCGAACGAACAGCCATGGCAGTGTCAGATGCCGATGCCAGGATGATGCGGGACTGCGTGATTTACCGCGACGATCACATTATTGCGCTGAACAAGCCGCCGGGCCTTCCGGTGCAGGGCGGCTCAAAGCAGACCCGCCATGTGGATGGTCTGTCCGAGGCGCTGTGCTTTGATCTGGATGAAAAGCCGCGTCTGGTGCACCGCTTGGACAAGGATACCTCGGGCGTATTGCTGTTGGCGCGTAACCGGGCGGCAGCGGCGGCGCTGACCAAGGCGATGCGTCATCGCGAAACCCGCAAGATTTACTGGGCCGTGGTGGCCGGAGTGCCGCATCCGTTTCTGGGTGAGATCAAGTACGGCCTTGTCAAAGCGCCCGGTCACGGGGCCAAGGGCGAAGGCGAAAAGATGATCTGTCTGCATCCCCGCAACGTCGATAAAACGCCGGGGGGCAAGCGGGCGATCACACAATATGCAACGCTTTACCGGGTTGCCAGCCGCGCCGCCTGGGTGGCGATGGAGCCGATCACCGGCCGTACCCACCAACTGCGCGCGCACATGGCCGAGATCGGGCATCCGATTATTGGCGATGGGAAATATGGCGGGTCAGGTCAGGAAAACATGGGCGATGGCTGGGGTGCCAATCTGGGGGGTGACATCTCTAAAAAGTTGCATCTGCACGCCCGCTCGATGAGTTTTGAACACCCCGTCACCGGCAAGATCATTACCGTGACAGCCGATCTTCCCCCTCATATCGCGCACACGTTTGACACCTTTGGCTGGACCCCCGATCTTGCCGCCGACGACCTGTTCGAGGCGATGCCGTGAGCGATCTGCGGCTGGTGATTTTTGATGTGGACGGCACATTGGTGGACAGTCAGGCGGATATTCTGGCGGCCATGGGCCATGCTTTTGGTGAGGTGGGGGAGCCCGCCCCGTCCCGCGACGATATTCTGGGGATTGTCGGCCTCTCGCTGGAGGTAGCGATTCCGCGTCTTGCCCCCGCGCTGTCGCCCGCGACTCATGCAGAGATGGTGGACGGCTACAAGAATTCTTATGTCAAACTGCGCGCGGCTAGCGGTGCCGCGCAGTCCTCGCCGCTTTATCCCAATGTCCGCACCGTGCTGGATCAGTTGCACAGCGTGCCCGAGACGTTGTTGGGCGTGGCCACGGGCAAATCGCGCCGGGGGCTGGACAAGCTGCTGGATGGACATGGGTTGCGCAGCTATTTCGTGACCCAGCAGGTCAGCGACCATCACCCGTCCAAACCGCACCCGTCGATGATTGAAACGGCGCTGTCCGAAACCGGGGTTGATCCGCAAAATGCGGTGATGGTGGGCGATACCAGCTTTGACATGGAGATGGCGCGCGCCGCCGGGATTGCAGCCGTCGGGGTCAGCTGGGGGTATCACCCGATTGGGGATCTTGGCGCGGCCCACCGCGTGATCGATGATATCCGCACTTTGCCAGAGGTGCTGAATGCTGTGTGGGAGCGCGCATCATGAGTGAATGGAAAGCCAAACGATTCTGGAAAGCTGCCAGCGTTGCAGAGGTGCCTGGCGGCTACACGGTCGAACTGGACGGTCGTTCGGTCAAAACGCCTGCGAAATCGCTTTTGGTTGTGCCATCGCACGCCCTTGCGGCCCGCATTGCCGATGAATGGGACAATCAGAGCGACGTGGTTGACCCGCTGTCGATGCCTTATACCCGTTCAACCAATGCCGCGATTGACAAGGTTACGCAACAGCATGGCGAGGTGGCGCAATTGCTGGCCGATTACGGCGACGCGGACCTGCTGTGTTATCGTGCCGAGGGGCCGGAGGCCCTGATCGCGCGGCAAGCGGCGGCATGGGACCCGGTTCTGGACTGGGCCGCCGAAACATTAGAGGTGCGTCTTACCCTGCTGACCGGTGTGATTCACCAACCGCAATCGCCGGACGCGCTGGAACGGCTGTCGGCCCGTGTACATGCCATGGATGCCTTTACGCTGACCGCGTTTCACGATCTGGTCGGGATGTCCGTATCGCTGATTCTGGGCTTTGCGGCGCTTTATGATTACAAACCCGCACCCGAGATCTGGAGGTTGTCCCGTGTGGACGAACTTTGGCAGGCCGAGCAATGGGGTCATGACGAAGAGGCGGAGGAACTGGTCGCGAAGAAAGAATCAGACTTTTTACACGCCAAATCCTTTCATGATCTTGCGAACCAACAGCCGGATTGACCAATTCTTGGCCTTACGCGGCGGCAACTGCCCATGGTTCCATCGTTTTTCGTGACCTTGGGGTTGACCTTTTCTGATGAATCTAGCCATTCTTACGCCCACTGAGGGGGCCACTCCCCCTTTGCAGTATCGATCCGGCTCGCAAAGGGCCGAATAAACCGTCTTGTAACAGGCGGACAATCAGGAAGAGGTAATCATGAAAAAAACCGTATTCTTTGGTGCGCTCACAGTTGCTGGCCTTGCGGCTGGTGTTGCTGCGGCTGGCACGTTGGATGACGTCAAGGCACGTGGCAAACTGAACTGTGGCGTGACCACCGGTCTGGTGGGCTTTGCGGCCCCCGATGCAAACGGCAAATGGGATGGCTTTGATGTCGGCGTTTGCCGCGCTGTCGCTGCTGCCGTGCTGGGCGACTCGGACGCCGTCGAATTTGTCCCGACCACCGGTAAAACCCGTTTTACCGCTCTGGCATCTGGCGAAATCGACATGCTGGCCCGGAACACCACCTGGACCTTCAGCCGCGACGTCGACCTGAAGTTCGAATTCGTTGGCGTGAACTACTATGATGGCCAAGGCTTCCTTGTCCCGAAAGAACTGGGTGTGAGCTCGGCCAAGGATCTGGACGGCGCGACCGTCTGCATCCAGACTGGCACCACAACCGAGCTGAACCTGGCGGATTTCTTCCGCTCGAACAACATCAGCTACGAGCCGGTTCCGATCGAGACCAATGCCGAAGGTCAGCAACAGTATCTGGCCGGTGCATGTGACACCTACACCACCGACGCGTCGGGCCTGGCCGCGACACGTGCCGCATTCGAAAGCCCTGCTGATCACATCATCCTGCCTGAAATCATCTCGAAAGAGCCGCTGGGCCCGCTGGTCCGTCACGGTGATAACGAGTGGGCAGACGTGGTGCGCTGGACACTGAATGCTCTGATCTCGGCCGAAGAACTGGGCGTCACAAGCGCCAATATCGGTGAGATGTCGGGCGCTGCGGGTAGCAACCCTGAAGTGAACCGCCTGCTGGGCACCGAAGGCACACTCGGCGAAATGCTGGGTCTGAACGCAGACTGGGCCGTGAAAGCCATCAGTGCTGGCGGTAACTACGGTGAGCTGTTTGCCAAGAACATCGGCGAAGAGACCCCTGTGGGTCTGGCCCGCGGCCTGAACGGCCAGTGGACCGATGGCGGCCTGCTCTACTCGCCGCCTTTCCGCTAAGAACCACTGCAAAAGGGCGCGGATCACACCGCGCCCTTTTCACGACTGCATAAATGAATAATCGGCCCACCACCCTGCACCAAGCGGGATGTAAAAAACAAAGGGCTGAAAAAAACGGGGAAGTCCCAGATGACTACATTGTCCGACCCTCCCAGGGAGTCGTTCCGGCTATCCATGCTGTTGAACGATACCCGATACCGGTCCTACACGTTCCAATTCATCGCTTTGCTGGTCCTGATCGGGCTGATCGCCTGGCTTGGTTCCAACCTGGTCGCCAACCTGCGCGCCGCAGGGCTGAACATCTCGTATCAGTTCCTCGGTGACCCTGCAGGCTATGACATCAACCAACGCCTTATCGAGTACGAAAACCAGAACAGTCACTGGCGCGCCTCTTTGGTGGGTATTCTCAATACGCTTCTCGTGGCCTTCCTCGCTTGTGTAACGGCAACCATCTTCGGCGTTTTCGCCGGTGTTTTGCGCTTGTCGCCGAACTGGCTCGTTCGCAAATTGATGGCTGTCTACGTCGAGGCTTTCCGCAATGTTCCGGTGCTGATCTGGATCATTATTATATTCACCGTGATGACTGCGGTTTTACCAGGCGCGAAAGCCTATCTGGGGGAAGACCCAGAAAGAAGCCTGCTGTTTGGCAGTTTCGCGTTCACCAATAGGGGTATTTATATACCATCCCCGATCTGGGGCGCCGGTTCCAGCATCGTCGTGCTTACCTTCATAGCCTCGGTGATAGGTGTCTTCGCCTATCGCCGCTACGCGACGAAACTGCTTTATGCGACCGGTCGTTTGCTGCCGATGGGTTGGCCGTCGCTGCTGATCCTGATCGTGCCTTCGATTCTGGTGTTCTACGTAATGGGACAGCCGATTTCTCTGGATTACCCCGATCCGCTGGCCAACCGATTCAACCTTCGCGGTGGTTTGCAGATCGGTGCGCCGCTGATTGCGCTGTGGTTTGCCCTGGCAATCTACACGGGCGCGTTTATCGCGGAGAACGTCCGGGCCGGTATTCAGGCCGTATCGACAGGTCAGACCGAGGCCGCGGCTTCACTTGGCCTGCGTCCTGGCCGGATTATGAACCTCGTGATTCTGCCCCAGGCGCTGCGGGTGATTATTCCGCCGTTGATTTCGCAATATCTGAACATCACCAAGAACAGCTCTCTGGCGATTGCCGTGGGCTATATGGACATTACCGGGACGTTGGGGGGGATCACCCTTAACCAGACCGGCCGCGCGATCGAATGCGTGTTATTGCTGATGGTTTTCTACCTGACGATCTCGTTGGGTATTTCGGCGATCATGAATGTCTACAACAATTCCATCAAGCTGAAGGAGCGCTGATATATCTGATACATCACACCGCACCGAAGCATATGTTCGCACTGAAATGCTGCCCGAGGCCGAGCCGCCGGGCGCACAACGCGGGGTCGCCAAATGGGTGCGCGAGAACCTGTTCTCGGACATCCCCAACTCGATCCTGACCATCGTGTCGATGATCGCGGTCTACTACATTCTGTTGGGGGCCTTACCGTGGCTTCTGAACGGCGTGTGGGATGCTCCGTCGATCCGGGCGTGCCGCGAGATTCTGGAGGGGGCCACGGGGGGCTGTTTTGCGGTTCTCAGTGAACGCTGGAACCAGCTGCTGTTCGGGTTCAAATACCCATCGGACGAATACTGGCGCCCGGCTGTGGCCTTTGCGTTGCTGTTCGTTGCAGCCGCCCCGGTCATGTTCTTCAAATACCTGCCGCGCAAAATGCTGATCTTTACCGCGCTCTACCCGTTTCTGGCCTTCTGGCTGATCTGGGGCGGTACGATCTGGACGCCGATCTTCGCACTGGTTGGTTTCATCGTGGCCTACGGCGTTTGGACAACCTTCGTGGCACGCTCTTTCGCGATGGCCTTCTTTGGGGCGATCGTGGCCGCGCTGATCACATGGTGGATCGGGGGGTACATCGCGGCCCTTCTGGCACCGGAAAACCCGACCCTGTCTGCGGTGCCATCGCGTGACATGGGGGGCTTTATGCTCAACATGATTCTCGGGGCGGTCTGTGTGTCGCTGTCGCTGCCTTTGGGCATCGCATTGGCACTGGGGCGTCAAAGCTCGATGCCGATCATCAAATGGATATGCGTTATCTTTATCGAGTTCGTGCGCGGTGTGCCTTTGATCACATTGCTGTTCGTGGCAAACGTGGTTCTGGCCTATTTCCTGCCGCCCGGTACCAGCTTTGACCTGATCCTGCGGGTGATCATCATGATCACCATGTTCTCCTCGGCCTATATCGCCGAGGTGATCCGGGGGGGGCTTGCCGCCCTGCCGCGCGGTCAATACGAGGCCGGTGACAGCCTGGGTCTGGATTACCCACAGGCCATGCGCCTGATCATCCTGCCACAGGCGCTCAAGATCTCGATCCCGGGTATCGTGAACGTCGCGGTGGGTCTGTTCAAGGACACCACGCTGGTCTCGGTCATCTCGATGTTTGACCTTGTCGGCATGATCCGTGGACCGATCCTGGCCTCGACCGAGTGGAGCGGCGTTTACTGGGAGTTGTTCGGCATGGCCGCACTGCTTTTCTTCGTCGTCTGCTACGGCATCTCACAATACTCGCAATGGCTCGAACGCGAGCTGCGAACTGATCACAGATAGGAGGCCCGGATATGGCCGAACAAGCACAAAAACTGCAGGTCTCGGAAGAGGTCGCTATTCAGATCGAAGGCATGAACAAGTGGTACGGATCGTTCCATGTTCTGCGCGACATCAACCTGACCGTCTATGAGGGCGAACGCATCGTGATTGCCGGGCCGTCAGGCTCGGGGAAATCGACGCTGATCCGGTGTATCAACGCGCTGGAGGAACACCAGAAGGGCAAGATTGTCGTGGATGGCACGCTGCTGTCCTCGGACATCAAGAACATCGACACGATCCGCTCTGAGGTTGGCATGGTGTTTCAACACTTCAACCTGTTCCCGCATCTCACCATTCTGGAGAACCTCACTCTGGCCCCGATCTGGGTGCGCAAGACGCCCAAGAAAGAGGCCGAGGAAGTGGCGATGCATTACCTTGAAAAGGTGAAAATCCCCGAGCAGGCCGACAAGTTCCCCGGTCAGCTATCAGGTGGTCAGCAGCAGCGTGTGGCGATTGCCCGCTCGCTTTGCATGAAACCGCGGATCATGCTGTTTGACGAACCCACCTCGGCGCTTGATCCCGAGATGATCAAAGAGGTTCTGGATACGATGGTCGAACTGGCCGAAGAGGGCATGACCATGCTGTGTGTGACCCACGAAATGGGCTTTGCCCGCCAGGTCGCCAACCGTGTGATCTTTATGGACCAGGGTCAGATTGTTGAGCAGAACGAGCCTGAAGAGTTCTTTAACAATCCCAAATCCGAGCGGACCAAACTGTTCCTCAGCCAGATTCTGGGACACTGAGACGTGGCGGGGTGAACCCCGCCCTACGGCAAAATTGATAGGCGGGGAGTTCCCCGCCTTTCTTTTTGGCTCAATTAGCATTTATTATGCGTGGCGACCTGTGATAGAACACACCATGAACAAAATTATGGGTGCGGCACATGGATCATCAGGCTTTTTTGGTGTGGCTTAACGAGATCGACAACCTTTCATCGAAACAACGGGCTGAAACCGGACGGCTCGTTGCCGGGGTTTCGTCGCTGGAAAGCGTGATCGATCTCCTTGAGGCGACTGTTCGCGAGGGGCGTATCTGTCCGCACTGCGCTTCGGGCGGTGCGATCATCAGAGGCCATGCAAGTGGCCTGACGAGGTTCTTTTGCAAAAGCTGTCGCAAAACCTTCAACGCGCTGACCGGGACGCCGCTTGCCCGCTTGCGCCACAAGGACAGGTGGGCAGAGTTTGCAGCTTCCCTGCGCGACGGCGAAACGGTAAAGGCGTCCGACGGGCGTTGTATGGTGGCCGACACCACAGCTTTTCGTTGGCGTCATCGCTTTCTTCAGGCTGTAACGGTCGGTGCGGTCAAGCTGTGCGGGATCGTCGAAGCCGACGAGACGTTCTTTCCGCGCAGCCGGAAAGGGGAGCGTAATCTCTCTCGAAAAGCCCGCAAACGCGGGGGAAAGGCCTCAAAACGCGGATTGTCGAAGGAGCAGGTTCCGGTCCTCGTTGCAGTCGACCGATCAGGCACCACCATCAGTGCTGTCTTGCCTGCGGTGACAGCCGAACATCTCAAAACGGTTCTGCAGCCACGTCTTGATGGGGACGCTCTCCTGGTGACCGATGGCTGCACCGGGTACCCGCCCTGCGCCGCAGAAATGGGCGTCAGCCATGAAAGTCTCAACCGGACCGCCGGAGAACGTGTCCGTGGTGAATTGCACATTCAAACCGTGAACAGTCGGCATGAGCGGTTAAAGACCTTTCTGCGCCGCCATCGGGGTATCGCAACCAAATACCTGGACAGCTACCTTCGGTGGTTCCACCTTGCCGTCCTTCCGAGCCACCAAACGCCGCGCGCGATACTTGCCGCAGCAGCAGGCATCCTGCCTGTAATACGCCACGCATAATCAATGCTAATTGAGCCTTCTTTTTTGTCTCCGACTGAGTCCTGTATTTACCCGGTCAGTTCACGCGGGATTGCAAAGTCCAGTACATGGCCTGTTCCGGCCTTCATTTTCGACCAGTCATCGATCTCGAATTCCATCACTGTCGTCGCACAGGTGGGATAATCGTAGAATCGCATGTGATCAGGTGGCTGCGCCACGATCTGTTCGGCAAACTCGGCGATGCCGGGGTTGTGTCCGACCATCAGAACCGTGGTGCCTTTGGCCTCTTGCAGCACCTGCATCATGGTTCGCGCACCCGCATGATAGAGCGCCTCAGTAAAACTGGCACCGCAGATGACATTCAGCCGCGCAAAGGTTTCCCGCGTGCGCGCCGAATCGGATACAAGCGCCTGATCCGGCGTGTAAGACTTGGCGCGCAGCCAATCGCCCAACGCATCGGCCGAGATGCGTCCGCGTCCGTTCAGAACCCTCTCGTGGTCGTCCAGTAGCGGGTCATCCCAGCTGGATTTCGCGTGTCGCATCAGGACCAGACGTTTCATTTGAAGGCCTCCATGTGAAAGGACGATTGCGCCTCTCCGCGACCATAGTTTTGACTGACCGGGCAGATGCGCCGCACGGCACAGCCCTTGGACATACAGTCATTTTCAGCACGATCCAGATCGGTCTTGCAGGTTGGCACATCGTAAAATCCCTGCCCAAACGCATCGACCGGGCAGGCAGTGATGCACGGTTTGTCATCACATGTCGCACAGGGGCTTGGTGACACCGCAGGCAGGTCCAGAACCGCCTCAAACGCCAGCGCTCCGCGATAGGAGGTCATCAACCCCGCCGTGTCATGCACAAGCAACCCCACAGGGGATTGATGCGCGCGGCCCGTGGCATGGGCCCAGCGGATGAAGGAGGGCTGAAACGGTGGCCCTCCAAAGGGGAAATAGGGCGTGGCCCCCAGGGTGTGAGCGATATCGCTGATCACCCGATCTGCCCAACGGTCCAACGGGTCCGGGTTGCCATCCAAATACTCGGGCGATGCCTTGAAATGTCCCCAGAACCCCGGCTCTTTCGGTCCCAGCATCACCAAGGTACCGGCACCTTTCGGCGCGATATGCTCGGGCTGCGGGTTAAAGGCCCCAAACACAGTCAGATGACTGTCTTCGATCGCAGCATCAATCTCATCCAACGTCATTTGCGGCGAAACGGCAGCATCAGTGCCCACCCCAGTTTGGACGGTCTCTCGTCCTGCCATTCCAACCCAATCGTCATGTCGTCATGCCCTTTTTCCGGCTGCGCAATATAGGTGCCAAACATCCCGTCCCAGATCGACAGGGCAAAGCCGTAATTGCTGTCATGCTCGGCGCGTTGATCCGAATGATGCACCCGGTGCATGTCCGGTGTCACCAAAAACCGTCGCAACACGGCATCCAGTTTCAATGGTAGCCGCATGTTGGCGTGATTGAACATCGCGGTGCCGTTCAGGATGATCTCAAACAGGATGATCCCAATCGCGGGTGGTCCCAGCAGATAGACCAATCCGATTTTCAACATCATCGACAGGGCAATCTCAACCGGATGAAAGCGGATTGCGGTGGTCACGTCGATATCGCGGTCCGCATGATGCACCCGGTGAAAGCGCCATAAAACTGGAATCTTATGGGTGATCAGGTGCTGCAACCAGATCGCGAAATCAAAGATCAGGACGGTCAGGATCACCGCCAGCCAGATCGGCAGATCAAGCGCATTTATCAGCCCCCAACCATTGGCCTGGGCATCCAGTGCCGCGCCCACGGCCAACAGCGGCAAGGCAAAAGCCAACAGCCGCAGCGTCACGGTATCAATCGCGATGATCGCCCAATTGGTCAGCCAGCGGCGGGTCTTGGGTTCAACCCGCCTGCGCCGCGGGGCCTTGGCCTCGATCACGGCAAAAAGGCTGAAAAGCCCCAGAAAAACCACCAATCGAAAGAGTGTTTCATGTTCCATGGCGCAGACCCTAGGGCCCCTCGATTTTTGACCTGTTTTGTGTTTTTCTGTGCTGTGGTTTGAGGGGCGGGTGATCCCGTTGATCCTGAAACCCGTTGTTTCGCGCCTTTCGTGATTTGATTATTCAGCCGGGCGTCCTGTTCGGCTTGCCGGTTTGCCGGGTGTTCACGCCGGGCAGGGATTTATGCGGCGCAACACAACGAGGCGGCGCATGTTGCAGGCGATGTTCT
The DNA here is from genome assembly GCA_965207105.1 of Roseovarius sp. Classification (GTDB taxonomy): domain Bacteria; phylum Pseudomonadota; class Alphaproteobacteria; order Rhodobacterales; family Rhodobacteraceae; genus Roseovarius. The sequence goes on from CBDBLS010000053.1 coordinate 223,535, forward strand.
TCATCCCGATCCTGGCTTTGGCGCGTGCGATGCCGATCGTGCGTACCATCGGCCCGCCCATGTCGTTGGTCTGCGCGCCAAAGACGTGTTCCACCCGGGCCCTTACTTTGGATTTGGTCCGGTTGCCGCCCTTCGCCTGCGCGGTCAGCGGCTTGCCGCGCTTGCCCTTGCGGTGGATGTGGCTCTTCGGTTTCCGATCCCGCAGCCTGGCCTCCATTTCCTCCGAGCGACAGGCCGCGTCCGCCCGGACGCCGGAGCCGGTGTTGCCCCGCATCGGCAGGGAATCCACCGCCTGGCTGTCATGCCGAGCGGCATCTGTCACGTGACAGCGGCGCACCGGCTTGTGCCTGCGGTCTACATTCACGTGGTTCCTGTAACCGTAATGCGACTTCCCGTGCTTCCTGGCCCAGCGGGCATCGGTGTCCTTCTGCGATCGTTTGGCGGGTGTGCCAGACCAGTCCTGTGGGACCTCGCCGTTCTTGATGGTCCTGTTCTCATCGCGGGTATTGTGATTGCGCGGCACCGGGACAATGGACGCATCCAGGATCTGTCCGCCCCGAGCGATATAGCCCTGGCGGGACAGAAAACCGTCGAATTGAGAAAACAGGCTCTCGACCAGCCCCGCCTGCGCAAGTCCCTCGCGATAGAGCCGGACCGTCTTCGCATCCGGGACACGGTCCTCAAGGCCCAACCCGGGAAACCGCATGAACGAAAGGCGGTCGCGCACCTGATATTCGATCCGGTCGTCAGACAGGTTATAAAGCGCGCTCGGGACCGGCGTCCTGAACATCGGTACCGCGTCCATCGGCTTGCGCCCCGCCCGGGATTTGCGCTCCGCATCCGGCTTGCGCCAGGCCCGCTCAAGGGCCGGGCGAAATTCCTCCCGCAGCACAACAGCGTCGATCTCGACCAGCGGATCGCGCCTGGCGTCCAGGCTCGCGTAACGGTCTGAAAGATCAAAAAAAACCATCTGCGCCATCGTCTCACCCCCATACCAGGTCGATACCCAAAGTATAACACAGCACCGGAAACAGGGCAATTTTTAGAGGCGCCCCCTAGTCCAATTCGCGCGCCGGGCAAGGCAGCTACGAGGATGTGATCAGGCGCGGATGATTGATCCGGCCCCGTGATCGGTGAACAGCTCAAGCAAACAAGCGTTTGGCGCGCGCCCGTCCAGGATAACAGCGGCCCGCACGCCGCCTTCAATTGCCATCAGGCAGGTCTCGGTCTTGGGAATCATGCCGCCCGCGATCACACCTTCGTCGGTCAGAGCACGGATCTGATCGGCGCTGAGTTCTGTCACCACATTGCCATCGGCATCGCGCACCCCGTCAATGTCGGTCAACAGCAGCAGCCGGTCGGCCTTGAACTGTGCGGCAATCGCTCCTGCGGCGGTGTCGCCGTTGATGTTAAAGGTCTCACCTTTTTTTTTGCCCGCGCCAAGCGGGGCAATCACCGGGATCGCGTCATCGCGGAACAGCGTGTGCAGGATGCCGGGATCAACCTCAGACGGGGTGCCCACCAAACCCAGATCAGGGTTCGTCGGCGTGCAGGTGATCAGACTGGCGTCTTTGCCGGACAGACCAACCGCCTTGCCGCCCTGATCATTGATGGCCTGCACGATCCGCTTATTCACGCTGCCTGACAGCACCATTTCCACCACTTCCATCGTGGCCGCATCGGTGACACGTTTGCCGTTCACGAACTCGGATTTGATCGCCAGCTTGTCCAGCATCTGATTGATCATCGGCCCGCCGCCATGCACCACAACCGGGTTCACACCGACCTGCCGCAACAACACCATGTCGCGTGCAAACGTGTCCATTGCCGCATCATCACCCATGGCGTTGCCGCCGAATTTGATGACAACAATCGCCCCGTCATAGCGTTGCAGATAGGGCAGCGCCTCGGACAGGGTGCGGGCGGTGGAAATCCAATCGCGGTTCATAACTTGTTTCTTCATCTTTTGTCCCTCGGATCAGACGGGTTATCCCCCTCCGGGCGCGTGGGCGCAAGATGTCTGTTAAGGCAATTCTGTAACGCCTGGAAATGCTCTACTCAAGCGTCGCGATAGTGGCGCGCAGCGTGGCGATACCGTCGCCCTTTTCGCTGGAGGTCAGGATCAGTTCAGGGAAGGCTGCCGGGTGGGTGGCCAGACGACTGCGCACCTGGGTCAGTACCTTGTCGATCTCGCTGGCTTTGACCTTGTCGGGCTTGGTCATCACGCATTGAAACGTCACTGCGGCGCTGTCCAGCAGGGACATGATTTCTTCATCCACTGGTTTGATGCCATGGCGGGTATCCACCAGCACAAAGGCGCGGCGCAACGTGGCGCGCCCCGACAGATAGCGTTTCAACAGCGCCTGCCATTGCTCCACCTTGGCCACTGGTGCATTAGCATAGCCATAGCCGGGCAGGTCCACCAAATAGCTTTGATCGCCAAGGGCGAAGTAGTTGATTTCCTGTGTGCGCCCAGGTGTGTTCGAGGCCCGCGCCAGTGCCTTGCGTCCGGTCAATGCATTGATCAGGCTGGATTTCCCAACGTTTGAACGTCCGGCAAAACAAACTTCGGGTCGATCCGCCTCGGGTAGTCCCGACATCGCCACGACGCCTTTGACGAATGTGACTTCGCCTGCGAACAGTTTGCGACCGATCTCGGCCTCTTTAGCTGTGGGGGCGTCAGCCAGAGGGAAGGGTAGGGCCATCACAGCACCTCCACAGAGTCGCCAACCCGCAATGTACCGGCGGTTGTGACCTCACAATAGACGCCAAAATCCTGGTGGTTGTAAGTGGTGTTCAACGCTTTCAATGTGTCCAGATCACGTTCACCTGTGGTTGGGTTCGCCGTGGTGGCCAGGCAGCGCACAATGGGTTCGCGCACAGCCAGTTCTACCTCACCAATGCGCAGGGATTTCCCGGCCCAGGTGAATTCTTCCCACGCTGCAAAGCCGTCAATATGGATATTGCAACGCCAGCGCAGGGGAGAGACTTCAGCGCCCATTGTTTTGGCCAGATCGGCATTGGAGGCGAGGTTAATCAGGCTGACCGACGGATAACACGTATCCGTCATCCCGCGCCCGTCAACACGCACGATTCGGGTTGATTGGGCGCGATTGGCAGGCATGATCGGGCGCACCCAATCAAGGAACGCATGCGCCTCGCGATCCGGATCAAAGGTCAGATCAGGCAGGTCAGGATGGCTGAGCGTGACAGTGCCCGCAGTCTCATCGCTGATCGCATTTATCGCCATCTGTGCCCCGTTTTTCGAGCCGCGCGAGAAATTAGCGCAGGGTGCCCAGGCGGAATTGTCGGCCTCGGCCAATTCATGCGATACCGCCCAGCGGCGATCCCAGGGCATAGTCTGCCCGGCGCTTAGCGTCGTTTCGCTAAGTGCTTCGCGCCCATGGCCCTTGATCGGATGACGCCAAAGGGCCTGGACCGTGCTCATTTTTTATCGTCCTTGGCGCTTTCCTTGACCGCTGCTTCGGCGCGTTTTTTGAAACCGCCTTTGATGTTGCCGAACACGTCAGGCTTATAGCCCTGACTGCGCATGATCAGGTATTGCTGGCCAAAAGTGATCATGTTGTTGGCAATCCAGTACAGCACAAGCCCGCTGGCAAAGCTGCCCAACATGAACATGAAGACCCATGGCATCCACGCAAAGATCATCTGTTGCGTCGGATCGGTCGGGGCCGGATTCAGCTTTTGCTGCAGCCACATCGACACACCCAGACACAGAGGCATGATGCCGATAAAGATCAGCGCCATGATGCTGCCCGGCTCGGGGCCGACCCAGGGCATGATGCCCCAGACGTTGAAAATCGACGATGGGTCAGGCGCAGAGAGGTCATTGATCCAGCCGATCCACGGTGCATGGCGTAGTTCGAGCGTGACGAAAATCACCTTGTAGAGTGAGAAGAAAATCGGGATCTGCAACAGGATCGGCAGACAGCCCGAGGCCGGATTGACCTTTTCTTTCTTGTACAGCTCCATCATTTCTTTCTGAAGCTTCTGACGGTCGTCGCCCGCATTCTCCTTGATCTTCTCCATCTGCGGCTGAAGCTCTTTCATCTTCGCCATGGAGACGTAGGATTTATACGCCAGCGGTAGCAGAACCGCCTTGATCAGTAGGGTAAGACCGATAATGGCCCAGCCCATATTGCCGATGAGAGCGTTCAGGTAATGCAATACCGCGAAGATTGGTTTAGTCAGGAAGAAGAACCAGCCCCAATCGATCGAATCAAGGAAGCCTTCAACGCCGTCGTCATTCTGGTAACTGCGGATGGTCTCCCATTCCTTGGCTCCGGCAAACAGGCGGCTTTCCACGCTGACCGACTGGCCGGGCGCGACGGTCTGCGTCGGCAAAACGGATTCGGTTTGATAGATGTTGCGCTGCGGGTCGAATTTGTTGACGGATTTGAACGGGCTGCCCGGTTCGGGGATCAGGGTGGTCATCCAGTAGTGATCCGTGAACCCAACCCAGCCATTCTGCTCCACCTGCAGGACCTCGGCTTGCGCGCCTTCGCGCGGATTGAAATCATAGTCCGCCACATCGTCATAATCGGTTTCCGCCAACTCGCCATCTGACATGGAGATCAGGCCTTCGTGCAGAATGAAGAAATTCTTCATATCCTGCGGCTCGCCGTGCCGGGCGAGGATGCCGTAGGGCGCCAGCGAGATATTGGCCGCGCCAGAGTTGTCCACGGTCTGGGTGATTGTGAACATGTAGTCGTCATCAATGGCGATCTCGCGGCGGAAGGTGATTCCAGCCGGATTTTGCCAAGCCAGTAACACGGGGTTGCCCGGGGACAATGTTTCGCCTTGTTCAAGCTGCCAAATCGTGTTGGCGTTGGGCACATCCTCGGGCGTCAGGCCTGCGCCCGGCGCCCAGCCATAAAGCGCATAATAGGGCGCTTCGCTGCCCACTGGGGCGAAAAGTTGGACAATATCTGCGCCCGGATCCAGCGTTTCGCGATAGTTCTTCAAAGACAGCTGGTCAATCCGCCCACCCTGCAACGAAATGGTGCCTTCGACACTGGGGGTGTCGATGGCCAAGCGCGGGGCGTCGGCCACGGTGGTTTCCGTGCTGGTGGGTTCGGGCTCGCCTGCCTGCGTCGTGGCGGTCGCTGTCGGGGCCGAAGCCACGTCGCTGGTAGCCGTGTCGCTGGTCGCGGCGGGCACCTCTGACGTGAGCGGATCTGGTTCCGGCGGCGGGAACAAAACGAACCAGAGCAGGATCACCAGAAAGCTGAGGGCTGTGGCTAGAATGAGGTTTTTGTTCTGATCATCCATCCGTGATGGCCATTTCTCTGTTTCCCGTGTTTCAGGGGTTCAACAGAGTGCAGGCCAAAAGGTCAAGTGGATTTGCAGGTTTTGGTCTAACTGGCCGCAGCACAGGCGGTGTTCACCCCATTTTCCGGCCAATTACGGGCGGATCACCCAGCTTGGCGATATGTGCGCGGACCCACCCAGCGGTTTTGTCAAACGGGAGCGGGCGCGAGATGCCAAAGCCCTGAACGTGATTACATCCCAATTGGGCTAGCACCGCGTGTTCGCCTGCCGTTTCGACACCCTCGGCCAGCGTGTCGAGACCCAGACGCTTTGCCATCACCAAAATGGCCGAGACCATACGCTGTTGTTCGGCGTCTATATCGACCTTCATCACGAAGGAGCGGTCGATCTTCAGGCGCTGGATCGCAAAACGGCGAATAGAAGAGATCGAGGCATGGCCCGTGCCAAAATCATCCAGGTCAACCGAGCACCCCAGCGCCGCCAGCCCGTTGATATTTCGGGTGACCGTGTCGTCTGGCGAGGTGGCCACCACCGTTTCCAGAATTTCCACCATCAACCTGTCAGGGGCCAGCTCGAATCGGTCCAACTCCCATTTCACTTTCTCTACAAGGCGAGGATTGCGCAACTCTTCCGGTGAGAAGTTCACGCCCACCTTGGGGATGTTCAGCCCGTCTTTGTCCCAGGCTGTCAATGCGCGTAACGCCTGATACAACATCACTTCGCCAAGACGTTCCAGTTTGCTGGCCCGCTCCAGTGTTGGCAAAAACTCGGCCGGGGAAATCAGGCCACGCTCGGGGTGAACCCAACGTGCCAGTGCCTCGAATCCTGTGATATGGCCCGTGTCGGTCGAGATTTGTGGTTGAAACCATGGCACAATCTGCCCATTTGCCAGGGCAGAGATTACTTCGGTGTCAAGGCTTGGCGCGTTGGGTTCCGGAAGGCGCATATCGGGCGAATAGGCACGGGTCGCCGAAGGTGCATAGCGCCGTGCATCCCTGAGGGTCAGCCCGGCTGCATTGGCTAAATCCTTGCCGATCACACTGTCGATTTGTGAACTAAGCGCCATACCGCAGGAGGCCGAGACATAGATTGTTGTGGAATCCAGGGAAATAGGTTCTTCGACCGCGCGTTGCAGACGTTGGGATAGCTGTAGCGCCACATCCATATCCAGTTGGCGGACCGGTGCAAGTGCAACGGCAAAACGCCCGTCTTTGATGTGAAAAACCTTGTCCCGCCCACGCAAGGCCGATTTCAGCCGGTTCCGGCTGTGATTGATCACATGACCGGATGCCGCCTGCCCATACCGATCCAAAAGCAACTCGAAATCATCCAGTTCGACAAATACGGCGGCGCATTTCAGCGATTTGCGTCTGGCCTGACGCAAGACGCCGTCCAGATGCCGGACCAGTCGCGCCGAGCCGTCAATCTCATCCTCATCATCGCCGGAATCACGCGCGGGCCCCAGGCCGCGCAGGGTCGCGAGGCACAAGGGCAGGGCGATGGCGAGGATGATCAGAACTGTTTCGCCGCCGATCCAGAACCCGGCCAGCACTAGGGCAGGCAACAGCGCCAGCGCCTGCGGCCCTGCGAACAGATGTTCCAACGCGGATCTGATCTTTAGACTGACAGTTTGGATGCGTGACGACATAAACCGATCCCTTAGCTTCGCGCCAAACCTAAGGTTGGGTTATCAATGGCCGCTTAACGCAGTTTCGGGATCGCGTCGGGATTTTCTTCTAATTTTAACGATCCTCGGGCAAGCCCTTCAAAATCAAAGAGTTTCGGATCCAAAAGATGTGAGGGCCGTGCATTCATTAACGCCCGAAACATGACCTGACGGCGGCCGGGGCTGTTTTTCTCCCACCCGTCGAGAATCTGTTTGACCTGTTGGCGCTGCAATCCATCCTGGCTTCCGCACAGGTCGCACGGGATGATCGGATAATCCATCGCGCGGGCAAATTTCTCGCAATCGGCCTCGGCGACATGGGCCAGCGGGCGATAGACAAAGAGGTCGCCCTCTTCATTCAACAGATTAGGGGGCATCGTGGCCAGCCGCCCACCGTGAAACAGGTTCATGAAGAACGTCTCAAGGATATCATCACGGTGATGGCCAAGAACGACCGCAGTGCAGCCTTCTTCGCGCGCGACGCGGTAGAGATTGCCCCGCCGCAGACGCGAACACAGCGCGCAGAATGTGCGGCCCTCTGGCACCTTGTCGACGACGATCGAATAGGTGTCCTGATATTCGATCCGGTGAGGCACCTGCCGCTCTTCGAGGAACTTCGGCAGGACCGTGGCGGGAAAGCCGGGCTGCCCCTGATCCAGATTGCAGGCCCCCTGTACACGACTCACCCGATTTTGCGCTTAGCCCTGGGCCAATTTTGGAAGGCTTGGCCTGGATCGAAACGCAGGAGCCTCCTGATTTCGTCGAGCCCAATGCGGAAGATGGATTTTGCGAACCGCCCGTGTGATTTTCCGGGTCGCTTTCGGGTTCCCAGCTTGGCAGATGCAGTTTTTGCCGCCCATGCTACAGCGAGAGCGAGGACGCCGACTGACAGGCTCAGTTTTTTGGCGATGGTGAGGCGGGTATCTTCGAGGTTGAAGCTGCGGGTTTCAGTCTCCGCAAACAAGCATTCAATGGCCCACCGCTTGCGGTATGTTGTTAACGCATGATGCGCAGGCCGGTTGGTGACAAGAATGAGCAACTCTCCGCTCTTGAGGCGCTTGGCGGCAAAGTTCAGCCAGAGGGCTGTTGCATCCCCTGCGCGTCCGAAATGGGCGGAAAAACATCTCGGCCCTCGGCACGTTCGCAACAAGTCTTCCAGGCTTTGCCGTGTCCCATCCGATGTCGTCACATACTGGTTCGCCTTTACCCGAATGATGAAAGGAACGTCCTGAGCCACCGGAAAAGTCAACCAATCCAGTCCGATAAACTCACGATCCGCCAAGAGGTATTTGACACTCGCCGCTCCAAACCGATCAAAATAACGCGTCATCAACGTCATGCGCTCGCCGGTGTTACTGTTGCCGGCTTTGCCCAAAACCGTCCAGATCAGCGGTACCCTATAGCGACGTGTGGCGACAGCGAGAACCAGAAGGTTCACATCCTTGCGTCCGATCTTCCGGTTCGTGCGGTCAAGGCACAGGTACCACTTATCCGAGAGCCCGGGCATCTGTTGAACCAAGCGCGCCGACCAGTCTTCACCAAGATCAACAAATTGAAAGAAACGCTGCAAGCGGCGGTACGTGCTTTCCACCTTGGCCTCTGTCGGCATCTCGGCGCTGATATGGCTCAGATTGACCGTTCCTGCACTCGCGATGCCGACTACCAAAAGGCAAAGAGTTTCAAGGCGGCTATTGCTTGGCGATAGCCCACCGGATAGTTTCAACGCGAGGGTGTCGATCGCTTTGCGGATCATGGGATGCTCCTACGCAAACTGAAGAATCCCTCCGAAAATCACAAATCGATACCCTCAACCACCCCTACTGTCGTGTACAGGGTTGCAGGCCAGAATTTCGACTGGCAAAAGTCCGCGCCATTTCAGCTCGTAAAGCACCGCCAAAAGCGTGTAGCTGTCTTTGCCGCCCGACAGGCATACCAGCCATTTGCCGCCCGGTTCGACCATGCCATATTGCGTGATCGCCTCGCGAGTCTGGCGCACGATACGTTTGCGCAGTTTTTTGAACTCGGTGCTGTGCGGGGCACCGGCAAATAGCGGATGGATATCATCTGGCTGATCAAGCATGAGATGGCTTTAGGCGGTTTGCACCCACCGGGCAAGGGTTCAGAGCAGGTGGCCGGATTTGCGCGCCTTGGTGGCCAGATAGGCGCGGTTATGCGCGGTTTCGCCCACTTTCAGAGGTACGCGCTCGGCCACAGAGATGCCGTGCTGCTCAAACATCGCGATCTTGCTGGGGTTGTTGGTCAGCAGGCGGACGGACGAAAATCCCATGCTGCGCAGGATATCGGCCCCGATGCGAAAATCCCGTTCATCATCCTCAAAGCCAAGGCGGTGATTGGCCTCGACCGTATCAAAGCCCTGATCCTGAAGGGAATAAGCGCGCATCTTGTTGGCCAGGCCAATCCCGCGCCCCTCTTGATTGAGGTAGAGCAATACGCCTGCACCCTCGGCACCCATCTGGGTCAGCGCGCCGCGCAGCTGTGGGCCGCAATCGCATTTCAACGACCCCAGGAGATCGCCAGTGAAACAGGCTGAATGCAGCCGGGCGAGCACCGGTGTGTCGCGATCCGGGCGGTCGATTTCAATGGCGTAATGCTCTTCACCACCATCCTCGGGACGGAGCACATGCAACCGGCCCGCCTCGGACACTTCCAATGGTAAGCGTGCACTGACGACCGGGTGCAGCGGGCTGGCGGTATCTAAGAGCGGCGTTGCGCTGGCCTGATCGATCAAGCCAAGACCCTCGGCGGTGGCGAAGGCGGCTCCGTCGGACAGCGGCAACAGAAGGGCGGCAGGCAAAAGCCGGGCGGATTTGACAAGGGAAATGGCCAGGCGGTGCAGATCGGCATTGCCCTCTCGTTGAGAGATCAGTGGCCCTTTCATCGGCGTCTTCAGATCATCCGCCGGATCGGCCACGCCCAGCACCCAGGTCAGATTGGCATCCGAGGGCAGTTCAACCCGCGCCAGATCGCCGTCGTAGGCGCGGGCCTTCAAGGTCGCGGCGCGGCGCGCGGTGATGGCCAGAACCGGTTGACCGCCAAGGGCCAACAGATTGGCAAGGCGCTGCGCCTCAAGAGTTTCGACCGCAAGCGCCAGCGCATCGCCCCCGACACCGCGCAATACCACCGGCACTCCCATCCGCAGATCGGCGCGGGCGCGGGCCAGACGTTCGATGATAGAGGGTGCAAAGCTCATTGTGATGGGCCCGTGATCAAACTGACGAATAAACCTGCCCGGTGGTCTACAGGGTTTTGTAACGGATTGAAACAATACCTCGCGCTGCAACACGTGGCCGTGAGCCGCCTGTAGTACACCTTGAGAATTGCGGCCATTCGGACGACATCTCATTTAACAGCGAGAGGACAAGCCCGATGGCACAGCTAAAAAAGATTCTTCTGGTCGATGATGACGAGGACCTGCGCGAGGCACTGAGCGAACAATTGGTGATGACCGAGGATTTCGATGTCTTTGAGGCCGGGAACGGCACCGAGGCCATGGGCCGGGTCAAGGACGGCATTTACGATCTGGTGATTCTCGATGTGGGCCTGCCGGATACCGATGGGCGCGAGCTGTGCCGGTTGATGCGCAAACAGGGCGTGAAAGCCCCGATCATGATGCTGACCGGCCATGATGGCGATGCGGACACAATCCTGGGGCTAGACGCAGGTGCCAACGACTACGTCAACAAACCCTTCAAATTCCCGGTTCTTCTGGCCCGCATCCGTGCGCAGCTGCGTCAACATGAACAATCCGAAGACGCGATCTTCCAGCTAGGACCCTATACGTTCAAGCCCGCCATGAAGATGCTGATCACCGAGGACGACAAGAAAATCCGCCTGACGGAGAAAGAGACCAATATCCTCAAGTTCCTCTACCGCTCAACCGACGGTGTGGTGGCGCGGGATGTGCTGCTACACGAGGTCTGGGGGTACAACGCTGGGGTCACCACCCACACGCTGGAAACCCATATCTACCGCCTGCGCCAAAAGATCGAGCCGGATCCCGGCAATGCCCGCCTGTTGGTGACTGAATCCGGAGGCTATCGCCTTTTGGCATAAATTCTGGTCGACTTGACCAAGATCAAAGTCATAGCTTTGATCGGTTGGTAAAACTATTTCATACCCGACGCATATGCGGGCTTTCATATGCACCTCCCTGTTGGACTGGCCCCGGTTTTTACCGAGGTCTTTTTTGGCCAGAGTGTCAGGCTTGCTGACAGGAACTGACATGATTGGCGGACTGGGGCGGCGGCGAGGCGCATCAACCGCTTCCACTTTCTGTCGTTTTGGATATGACTGGACCTGACCTTTCACACCGGAGTTGCCCTCATGCCCTTCACCCTTGCCACATGGAACATCAACTCAGTCCGCCTGCGCGAGCCGATTGTCTGCAAACTTCTGGCCGAGGAAGGGTCCGATGTGCTGTGCCTTCAGGAATGCAAAAGCCCGGTTGAGAAAATCCCGACCGAGGCCTTTGCCAAGCTGGGTTATACCCACATGGTGGCGCGCGGGCAGAAGGGGTATAACGGCGTTGCGATCCTGTCGAAACTGCCGATGGAAGAGGCGGGAGCCGAGGATTTCGCAGACCTTGGCCATGCCCGCCACATTGCCGGGCGGCTGGAAAACGGGGTGACGATCCATAATTTCTATGTGCCTGCTGGCGGTGACGTGCCGGATCGCGAGGTGAACGAGAAATTCGGCCAAAAACTCGATTACCTCACCGAAATGCGTGATTGGTTTCATACGGAAAAGCCCGAAAAATCCATTCTGGTGGGCGATCTGAACATTGCCCCGCGCGAGGATGATGTGTGGTCGCATAAGAAGCTGTTGAAGGTGGTCAGCCACACAGCTGTCGAGGTCGATCAACTGGCCGAAACCCAAGGGGCAGGCGGATGGGTCGATATCACCCGTCAGGATATTCCCGATGGACAGCTTTACAGCTGGTGGTCGTACCGCGCCCGCGATTGGGACGAGGCCGACAAGGGCCGCCGCCTTGATCACGTCTGGGCCACACCTGATATCTCAAACGCCGGTCATTCCAGCCGGGTTTTGCGCGACGCACGGGGCTGGGAAAAACCCAGCGATCATGCCCCGGTCTTTGCGACGTTCGATCTGTGAACTTGCGGGTCAGGCAAAGCCGCCCCATCTGAAAGGGGAGGAAAGGACCACCGCATGACCGAGGCCGAAACCGCCTTTGCCGCCGCCGAAGCTGAAATCGCCGCCGCCCTTGCGGACCGGAGTCATTGGCTGAGTTTTGACAAAGAGCAGCTTCACGCTCTGGAGAGTCTTCCCGACAGCATTGGCCATCTGAGCGATCTGACCATTCTTGATCTAGACAAAACCAAGGTTTCTGACCTGACCCCGCTGTCTGGCCTGACCGCGCTGAGGGAACTGGGGCTGGATCACGTTTCAGCGCGGGACTTGCGCCCGCTGATTGCTCTGCAAGGTCTGACCGAAAATCCCCGCGGGTTAGGACTAACGTTCAATAACTGCGGTGCGGCGCAAAACGATCCAAAGATTGCCGAATTTGCCGAGATTCGGTGACGCAGCCACCCGCGCCCGGACCCTGTTTGAGTATCTGCAGGATTGGGTGCCGCCTGAGGGTGGCACAGACACGGTGCCACCTCGGGCCGAATTGTTCCCCGTCACGGTTGAGCAAGAGCGGCTGGAAGTGGCGGCGTCCTGCCCCACGGCGGCCGAGCAGGAAGAGGCGCTCAAACGCTCGATGCACCGCGCACTCAAAGAGATCGTGGATCGTCTGGCCGATGCGGCAGGCAATCAGTTTCCTGTCTTGTGTGAGGCCGCGCGCCGCCTGTCCCAACAGTTGGACGGCCCGTTTGAAACCCTTGATATGCCCGACATCTACCTGACGCTTGGCACCCTGCGATCCGCCAGAGAGCGCGGGCAAGAGGAGGGTTAGGCCTTCACGGACAAGGTGGTCGATCTGCTGGGCAACGCGATGGAGGCTGGCCCGGCCCTGACCCTTGGCAACCCGGATGTTGATATCCTGCTGACCCGTGCCCGGGCCTATCAGGCCGCGCCCGATTCCCAGCAGGACAAGGCCGCGCAGGACGCGATGAGCCAAGCCGTTGCCAGTGATGCCGAGGCCATGGGCGACAGGCTGCGCGATCTGGAAGTCCGGGTGGACGGCAACATGCCGGTTCTGGCCACAGCCGCGCAAACCTATGGCCCGGTGTTTGCGGAATGGTTCCTGGCCTCTGTGTCAAAGCTGCAGGAGGTTGCGGCAGTGGTGGCCTCGCTTCCGGATCGACGCCGTGATGACAGTTAGCCGCGATCTGGCGCTATTGCCCTTTGACTTCTGTGCGGGCACCCTCATATATCGAGCGACAATGTGTAAAGGAGCGTGCAGATGATCGAACTGGGTCAAGGCCAAAATCCAACCCCTGCGGTTGATCTGATCAAGGACGTATCCGAGGCCACCTTCATGGCTGATGTGATTGAGACGTCGCAAACCGTGCCGGTGATCGTGGATTTCTGGGCACCCTGGTGTGGCCCCTGCAAAACGCTGGGTCCGGCGCTGGAAGCAGCGGTGACTAAGGCAGGCGGTGCCGTGCGCATGGCCAAGGTCAATGTGGATGAAAACCAGGGCATTGCCGGTCAGCTGCGCGTGCAATCCATCCCGACAGTCTATGCCTTCTGGCAGGGCCAGCCGATTGACGGTTTTCAGGGCGCGGTGCCGCCCTCGGAAATCGACGCTTTCGTGGCTCGCACGATCGAAGCGGCCGGTGGCGAGGCCGAAGAGGATGGTCTGGAAGAAGCCGTAGCTGCTGCCGAGCAGATGCTGGAAGAAGGTGCTGCATCGGACGCCGCGCAAACCTTTGCTGCGATCCTTGAGGAAGACACCACCAACGCCGCTGCCTATGGCGGAATGGTGCGCGCCTATATCGCCATGGGCGAGTTGGATCAGGCCGAGGCGATCCTGAACGGTGCTCCCGCCGAGATCAGCACCGCGCCCGAACTGGAAGCCGCCCATGCCCAGTTGGAGCTGGCTCGACAGGCGCAGGATGCTGGCCCGGTGGGCGATCTGAAAGCCGCCGTGGATGCCAACCCGGACGATCATCAGGCGCGCTTTGATCTGGCGCTGGCGCAACATGCCGCTGGTCAGGCTGACGAGGCGGTCGCGACGCTGCTGGAATTGTTCCGCCGGGATCGCGAGTGGAATGATGGCGCGGCCAAGCAGCAGTTGTTTACGATCTTCGATGCGCTCAAACCCGAGGACCCGGTTGTTCTGAACGGACGTCGCAAATTAAGCTCAATGATATTTGCCTGATGCGGTTATCAGTCTAGTTTCATTGGCATGATAAAACCTGCCGACCTTCCGGACGTTGTTCCCGTTTTCCCTTTGCCGGGGGCGCTGTTGCTGCCGCGCTCGCGCTTGCCGCTGCATTTGTTTGAACCGCGTTATCTGGCGATGCTGGACGATGCGCTGAAAACGCCTGAGCGGCTGATCGGGATGATCCAGCCCAACACAGTGCCCGGGCGGGGCGGCACCGGGCTACATGCGATCGGGTGTGTCGGTCGCGTGACGCAGTTTTCCGAAACCGAAGACGGGCGCTACATGATCACCCTCTCGGGCCTGTCGCGGTATCGCGTGATCGAAGAGGTCGACGGGTTCACGCCCTATCGCCGCGCCCGCGTGTCCTGGACAGGCTTTGAACAGGACCTTGCGCCCAGCGACGTGGATAGCTGTTTTGATCGTCCGGGGTTTCTGGACCTGCTGGGCCGGTATTTTCAATCGCGTGAATTGCAGACCGATTGGGACACCCTGAAAGACGCCGATGACGAGTTGCTGATCAACTCGCTGTCGATGCTGCTGGGGTTCGAACCGGAAGACAAACAGGCGCTGCTGGAAGCGCCCTCATTGTCCACGCGGCGTGAGACCCTCGTGACATTGATCGAATTTGCCCTGCGCGGCGGCGACGGCACGGAAGAGATGATGCAATGAGCGATACACCCCAACAGCCCGCGATCGACCGCCATATGCTTGAGGCGTTGATCTGCCCACTTACCCAGAGCCGGTTGGAGTATGATGCACAGGCGCAGGAACTGATCAGCCGGGCGGCGAAACTGGCCTTTCCGATTCGCAACGGTATTCCCGTCATGCTGACAGATGAGGCGCGCAGCATCGACTAGCGCCAGCCGGGGAGCTGACTGGCGCTGTCTTTGGATCAGGCGGCGATAGGATTGGTCCCACGCGTCCACGCAAACGGCTTGGCGAAATCGTCAAGCGGCGTTTCCGCAAAATGGTTGATGCAGTTTGACATCGTCTTCTGGGCGAGGATGAGGATCACGTCCAGAACGGCGCGGTGGCCGTAGCCTGCGCCAAAGAATTCCTGCACTTGAGCGTCGGGCACATTGCTGCGGCTGCGCACCACGCGCAGAGTGAAGACCCGCAACGCTTCCAGCTTGGCCGAGGGCAGCATCTGTGTTTGTGGTCAAGGGCGGGTAAGCTCCCATCTGCGATTTTGTGTGATGAGAGTATTCGCCACGATTGCCAGTTTTCGAATGACCGCAGTGATTGCGACTTTGAACGGCTTTCCGTTTTCCCTGAGCCGTTCATAGAACGCGGCGAAGTCTCGGTTTGAGCGAACTGCAGCAACGGCGGTCATGTAGAGCGTGTTGCGAACGCTTGCTCTGCCACCGCGAATGCGGCGTTGACCCCGCATGGCGCCGGAATCGCAGTTCATGGGCGCAACCCCGACAAGGGCGGCAATCCGGGGTGCGTTGACCTGTCCCAATTCGCCCAGTTCCGCAATCATGGTGGCCGCCGAGATCAGCCCGACGCCTGGTATCGAAGTCAGGATATCAAAGCGATGTTTGAGATCGGGTTCGCGGCGCAGAAGTTGTCGGAGTTCAGCATCCAGAGCCGCAAGGTGGCGTTCGGCCATCTTGATCCGCGCACGCATCTGTCGGCTGATCAGACTGTGCCCGGTCACGCTCAACTGGTTTTGCAAAGCTCCTTTCTGCCGGGAAATTTGCCGCCCGGCAACCGGGAGAGCGGCCAGATCGGCGCGAGCCGGGGCAGGGGGGGCCTTTGCTTCCGGTTTCACCATCGCGGCAAACAGCGCGAGGGATTTGGCGTCAATCGCGTCGGTTTTGGCCAGTTGCCCCATCATATCAGCGAACTTTCGGGTGCGGTATGGGTTCATCACAGCCACATGGAAACCCGCATCATGCAGGTGCCGGTGCGCGCGCCGATGACAGCTGCCGGTTGCCTCCGGCACGATCAACTCAGGTTGATATGATCGAAGGAAGCGGGCGAACCGTTGCAGGCCTGCTTTGTCATTACTCACGCTCTGCGACAGGCCTGTTGGGTGAAGATAGACATCAAGACGTGATTTACTTTCCACAATCTGGTCTAAAGCCTCCGACTTTAGTCGAAAAACATTCAAACGTGCGCCGAAGGCGCTCATGAACCACTGAACCCTCTGACTTTAGTCGGAGGAGGTTCAGTCACATCAATGCCGACATATACTTGCTCTGTGGCAAGCTGGGGAGAAGCGGTCTTTCCTTGTATACGGGACATCCGGGATTCCCTTTCATCTGTTCAGATCAGTTTTCCATGAATCGATCCGGTCAAGCTGCCCTGCGGCCCACAAAGCCAAGGGGAGGACGACCCAAATCGAGCGCCCGGATGGGATGGCCATCCCATCCGGGCAACCATCAATCTGCTGCAGATTGATGGCAAGGAAAACATACAAGGGGCGTTTCATCGCGCAGTACATCCGTGATCTCATCCGAGACCTTCATCATCTTGGCGATGCCGGTATGGGCGGGCACACAATAATGGCATTCATGTTCTATACTACTGCGCCTGAATTGACCTGAAGAATTTGTAGAGAGGTTGATTCAATTTGCCGCATGGTCATACGTATCACAGCATGCACTTTGAGAGCATGAACAAGCCCCACAAAACGGTTTCGCTATCTGCCGATCAGCGCCTGGCCCTTGAGGCCATTTGCCGCCGCCGCAAGGTTGAAGCGCTTGTCTGGAGGCGCGCCCGTGCGTTTCCGCTGTTGGATGCAGAAGAAGACGCCGGAACGGTTTGCCGGATTCTGGATATCGGACCGACGGTTCTGACGGAGTGGCGGTTTGCCTTTTCCGGGGCGGGGTTGTCGTTTTTCGGCTTGAAGGATTACAGCCAGCGACAAGGGCATTTGTCGGGGGAGCGCGAACGGGCTTTGAAAGCCCGTTTTGCCGAAAACCCGGCACGGAACGTAGACGAGGTCTGTGCGTATGTTCCGGCGGAATACGGGCGGAGCTACAGTCCCTCGGGGGCCGCCAGGCTGATGCGCCGTCCGGGGTTTGAGTATAAAAAGCCACGATTGCCGCCTGCACAGGCCGATGAAGTCAAACAGGCGGCGTTTATCGCCATGTATGAGGCCCTGATGACCGAACTTGCAGGCGATGGGATGGTGGTCTTCTCCGATGCTGTGCATCCCGAGCATCGGAGCCGTCCCGCCCATGGCCGGTTCCCGAAGGGGCAAAAGACGGCCCTGAAGGCAACATCGGGGCGCAGGCGCCTCAATATTCAGGGTGCGCTCGATCTTGAAACGTTCCGGTTCACCTTTGTGGAAGGCGGGAAGATCAATGCCCAAACGACACTCTCATGCTGGAAAAGCCGGAGCGCAACAATCCAACCAAAACGACCATCCATGTTTTTGTCGACAATGCGCGTTATCACCATGCCAGGATACTCCAGCCATGGCCGCACAGCCCCGAACGTCGGGTGAAGTTGAAGTTCCTGCCGGCATACGCCCCGCATCTCAACCCGATTGAGCGCCTTTGGGGTGTCATGCACGAATGCATCACCCATAATCGCCATTACGCCACGTTCAACCAGTTCACCGAGGCCATTCTCAACTTCTTCCGCCAAACCCTACCCGACAAACGGCGCGATTTTCGCGACACTGTTACCGACAATTTCAGGATCCTTTCTCTCAAGGAATACAAGCTGATCTGACCTCAAATCTTCTGGTCAATTCGGTCGCGGGAGTATACATTGATCGTCTGCCAGACAACTGTCAGCTCGTCCGCATCAAAATCAGTTTGTTGCGCCAGGTGATGCAGCACCTGATAGCCTTCCAAAGCCTGCGGGCTTTCCGCCATCACCTTGTGCAGACCCGGCAGGCGGCCAAAGGCGGCCTGGGATTTTTCCAGCAGTGGTTTTGTGGCCTCTGGTGCGGTGTCGAAATCATGTGAGGGGAAGTTGGCCATGTCGGCTCTCCATTTGTTTAGGCGATGAGAGAGAATTAGATATTGTTGAATGATCATTCAAGTATTATATTTGAGTGGCCGTTCAAATTTAAGTGATCCCATGCCGCGCAAACCGCTTTATGATCGAGATGACCTGATCGCCCGTGCCCGGGATGTGTTCTGGGCCAAGGGTTGGGCCGGAACGTCGATGAAAAACCTTGAGGCCACGCTCAAGTTAAAACCGGGCAGCTTTTATGCAGCCTTCGGCTCTAAAGAGGCGCTGTATGAGCTGGCGCTTGATCGCTACGCGTCCGAGGGGGTTGCGGGCCTGCGCAGGCTGGCGGATACGCTTGGACCGCTTGACGCGCTCAAGGCGCATCCCCAGAGGGTGTTAGAGCGAAAGGGCGCGGCGACGGCCTGTATGCTGTCCAAAACCTTCCTTGAACTGCAAGCGCAAGCCCATCCATTGGCCATGCGCGCAGGTGCCCATCTGGATAATATGGAAGCGGTATTTGCGACCCTGTTTGCCGAGGCGCAGACACTGGGTCAGATCAGTGATGCGCATGACCCAAAACGACTGGCGCGGCGCTATCAGTCTGATCTGCTGGGTCTAAGGGTGTCATCCGAGCGCCCAAGCGTGGATGCCCGGGCGCTCGCGATGGAAATTGCCGATGGTGTCGAGGCGTTGCGAAGCGCCTAGACGCTCCGCTTAGTCCTGCGGATCCAAAGCCGACAGGCCGTGCAGGATGTCGATGGCATAGGCCATCTGATAATCTTCTTCGCGCAGCTTGGCGGTGGTTTCGACCTTGGCGCGATCTTCTTCGATCTGACGAATCTCGTCCTCGGTCAGGCTGTCGTTGTTCAGACTGCCGCGCAGATCGGCCTCGGAGCGTTCACGGCGGGCCGCGTCTTCTTCGCTCTCCTCTTCATCGGGTCTGCTGCGAGGTTGTTCGACGATGATATCAGGCGATACACCCAGCGATTGGATCGACCGGCCCGAGGGGGTGTAATAGCGCGCCGTGGTCAGGCGCATGGCCCCGTCCCCACGCAGTGGCATCACCGTCTGGACCGAGCCTTTGCCAAAGCTTTTCGTGCCCACAACGATGGCCCTGCGATGATCCTGCAGCGCCCCTGCGACGATTTCCGACGCACTGGCCGAGCCGCCATTGATCAGAACCACGATCGGTTTGCCATTGGCCAGATCGCCCGGCTCGGCATTAAACCGATCACCGTCTTCGGGATTGCGGCCACGGGTGCTGACAATCTCGCCCTTGTCTAGGAACGCATCCGACACCTTGATCGCCTGGGTCAACAAGCCACCGGGGTTGTTGCGCAGGTCCAGCACGATGCCGTTCACCTCGTCCATGCCGCCCAACTCCGCGACCTGTTCTTCCAGGCCCAGTTTGAGGTTCTTGTAGGTCTGATCGTTAAAGGTGGTCACACGCAGCACAACGGTTTCCTGTTCGGTGCGCGCCCGAACGGCGGTCAGCTGGATCGTGTCGCGGATGATCGAGACGTCAAACGGCTCTCCGGCACCTTCGCGCACCACGGTGATCACAATTTCGCTGCCCACCGGGCCACGCATCAGATCAACCGCCTGATCCAGGGTCAGGCCCAGCACGCTTTCATTGTCCACATGGGTGATGAAATCACCTGCTTCGATCCCGGCCTCTTCGGCGGGGGTGCCGTCAATCGGCGAGACGACTTTCACAAAGCCGTCTTCCTGCGTCACCTCGATGCCAAGCCCGCCAAATTCACCGCGCGTCTGTACGCGCATATCAGCGGCGTCATTGGGCGACAGATAGCTGGAATGCGGATCAAGCGAGGTCAGCATGCCGTTGATGGCCGCCTCGATCAACTCGCCCTCATCCACATCCTCGACATATTGCGCGCGGATGCGCTCAAAAATATCGCCGAACAGGTCCAGCTGCTCGTAAACATTAGTGGTCTTGGCGGCTTCCTGTGCCAGCAGCGGGGCGGCCACCTGCGTGGAGACAACCACACCAGTCAGGATGCCGGTCGCAGCGGCCATCACGAATTTTTTCATGCTTAATCGTCCTTGTCTGTCTTGAACCACAGCTCGGGGTCCACGGGCGTGTTGCTCTCTCTGACCTCTATATAGAGGGTTTCGCTTTGTTGGGCAGTGATATCATCCTCTGTCTGGGACAAAATCGCCCCCGCGTCCAGCGCAGGCCCCCCCATGATGCCCACGGGGTTGCCCCCGGGCAGAACCTCGCCGATCTCACCATAGACCTGCTGAAGCCCGGCAAAAACCAACAATAGCCCGGCTTCGGGCTCGAGAATAATCACATTGTCGTAATCCAGCAGGGGGCCGCGATAGCGGATCGTCGCGGCCGCCGGTGTGCTGACCATGGCATGGGGACGGGTGACCATCACAACACCGGGCCGGGTGATGCCCGAGCATCCGGTTCGCCTGCGCGACGCAGGATGCGGCCCCGCACCGGCAGGGGCAAGGCACCCTTGCGGTGTTCAATACCGGGCAGGCTGTCATCCACCTCGTTGACGGCGATTTCACTGAGCCCGCTGGCAAATCCTTCCAGCGTCTCGGTCGAGGCAATCAGCAGTCCGGTTTTCACCGGGTCTTCGGTAAAGCGTTTGGGCAGGTCCGTGCGGTCGGATATCGCCTGGCTCAGCGCCGCGCGGGCCAGTTGCGCCCCGGTCAGCCCGTCCTGCAGCTTGTCCACCGCACTTTGCTGCAGGGCGCGCAGGATGCTGACCTCTTCCAGCTGATCTCGCAATGCCTCGGCCTTTTGGGTCAGGGCCGGGGTCACATCGGCCAGAATCATGCCCGAGCGCGCGGTGCCCACTGGCCCGGATGGATGCAACAGCAATACTGGCGAGGGCGAGGCGCTCATATTCTGCAACACGCCCAAAAGCTGAGAGATCTCAGTGTCGCGCGATTGCAACTCGCGGGCCAGTGTTTCTTCGCGGATCGCGGTGCGGCGCAACCCTTCGCGCAGGGCCTGCAAACCTTCTTCATAGGCATGCACCGTTTCGGTCAGCGCCTTGACGCGGTTGCGCGCGCCATCGGCGTTGTCCAGCAGTTGTGCGGCGTTGTTCAGCCGCTCGGCGGCGGCGCGCGCGGCTGTCGCGGGGTCGGTTTCGGCCTGAGCTGCCCCTGCAAGGATCACGATCAAGGCAAGGGCCAGCCGGTTCATCGGATCAGGCTCTTTCCGGTCATCTCATCCGGCTGCGGCATCTGCATCAATTCCAACAAAGTCGGGGCCAGATCACACAACCGTCCCGAGGCAAGGGTGGCGCCCTCTGGTCCGCCCACCAGAATCACCGGCACCGGGTTCAGCGTGTGTGCGGTGTGCGGCCCGCCGGTTTCCGGATCAATCATGGTTTCGCAGTTGCCATGATCGGCGGTGATGATCATCGCACCGCCCGCCTCGGCCAGCGCATCCACGACCCGGGCCAGCCCATGATCGACGGCCTCGCAGGCCGTCATGGCCACAGCCAGATCACCGGTATGCCCGACCATATCGGGATTGGCGTAATTTACCACGATCAGGTCATAGCCCTCATCAATCGCGCTGATGAAATGGGTGGTGACCTCATCGGCAGACATCTCGGGCTGCATGTCATAGGTCGCGACCTGCGGGGACGGTGCCATGTAGCGATCCTCGCCGGGTTCGGGGTCTTCCTTGCCGCCATTCAGAAAGAAGGTGACATGGGGGTACTTCTCGGTCTCGGCCAGGTGGAATTGCGTCTTGTCGTGTTTGGATACCCATTCGGCCAGGGTGTTGTGGATGTCACGCGCCGGAAACACGGTGTCGACCCAGGCGTTATGATCGCGCGAATACTCCACCATCCCCAGCATCGCGGCCCAGTTGGGGCGCGTACCGGCGGGGAAGTTGCTGAACCCTGGCTGGGCCACGGCACGCATGATCTCGCGGGCGCGATCGGCGCGGAAATTGAGACAAAAGAACCCGTCGCCGTCTCGTGCCCCCTGATAATCGCCGATGATGGTAGCCGAGATGAACTCGTCCGTTTCCGAGCGGGCATAGGCGTTTTTTACCGCGGTCTCGGCGGTGTGACTACGTGGCCCCTTGGCAAAGATCATCGCCTCATAGGCCTCGCGCACACGGGTCCAGCGATTGTCGCGGTCCATCGCAAAGTAACGCCCCGACAGCGTTGCCATCCGCACGTCATCGGGTAGATCTTCGGCCAGTTGGCCCAGATAGGTCAGCGCACTTTTCGGGGCCACATCGCGCCCATCGGTCAGGGCATGAAGCACCACCGGGATGCCCGCCTCGGACAGCACCGCCGCTGCGGCCACGATATGGTTGATATGGCCATGCACCCCCCCGTCCGAGATCAGGCCCATCAGATGTGCCGTCCCGCACGAGGCTTTCATGTCGCGGATAAACGCCTGAACAGCGTCCGCTTCGCCAAAGCTGCCATCTTCGATCGCCAGATCGGTCTGTCCCAGATCCATCGCCACCACACGCCCCGCACCGATATTGGTGTGACCCACTTCGGAATTGCCCATCTGTCCGCAGGGCAGACCCACATCGGACCCGTGGGTGATCAGGGTATTATGGGAGCAGCTCTGCATAAGGCGGTCAAACACCGGCGTGTTGGCCAGCACGGGGGCGTTGGCCTCGCGCGTGTCCGAAAGGCCCCAGCCATCCAGGATACACAGAACAACGGGTTTGGGTACTTGCATGGGTTTCTTGCCTCTTCAGGCAGGGTTCTAACGCCAACGCCCGTCAGGGTGAAGCCGGGGTTTGCGGTAACAGTGGAAGTTTGCTGCAGTTTTTCCGGGGCTGGTGGCGCTAAACCCGGTGATAGGGGCTGCCCGCCAGAATCGATGCCGCGCGGTACAGCTGTTCGCACAGCATCACCCGGGCCAGCATATGCGGCCAGACCATCGCGCCAAAGGACAGTTTCATGTCCGCGTTGGCCAGTAAATCAGGGGAGATCCCATCGGCCCCACCGATCATGAAGACCAGATCGCCGCGCCCTGCATCCCGGATGCTGGCCAGACGATTGGCGAAATCGGGCGAGGGCATGACTTTGCCGTGCTCGTCCAATGCAATCACCATCGCGCCGTCCGGGATCACCTTGCTGAGCAGGGCGGCCTCGACCGGTTTGCCGCCGCCTTTCTTGTCCTCCACCTCATGCACGCCTCCAAGCGTCAGGCCAAGCCCACGCCCGGTGCGTTCAAACCGTGTCAGATAATCGTCGATCAAAGCGCGCTCATGCCCCGCCCTGAGGCGGCCCACCGCGCAGATATGAACGCGCATTCAACTGGGTGTGGCGGCGACCTCGGCCGCGGGCAACCACATTTTCTCAAGCTGATAGAACTCGCGCACTTCCGGGCGGAACACATGGACGATCACATCGCCCGTGTCGATCAGGACCCAATCGCCGGTATCCTTGCCCTCGATCTTGGCCTGAACACCCAGTTCCTGTTTCAGACGGGCGGCCAGCTTTTCCGAGATCGCACTGACCTGACGGGACGAGCGCCCCGAACAGATCAGCATGTAATCGCCAATCGCGGTTTTCCCGCGCAGGTCGATCTGCACGATCTCTTCGGCCTTGTCTTCGTCCAGAGATGAGAGGATGCGCGCAAGCTGCGTTTCGCTGTCTGCGTTCATTTTGGGGGCCGCTGCGGGTGCCCCTTGGTCAGCGGCATTTGCCGCATCAGCCGTTAAAGACAGGACTTTGTCCTCCTGTGTGATACACCGCAGAGCCCCGGTGCCGGGCATGGTTCGAAGTTAGCAAGTGCCGCGCTGTATTTCAATGACAGTCAGAAAATACCCGCGAATTTTAGCCATTTGGCCAAGAAACCCATTTGTGATCCGGATGCCGCCCCAGTCAGAACCGCCTGGAAAAGCGCAGACTGCAGCCAAACACTTCATATGTGAACAGATCGATATTAGAATGGTTGATCGTCTGGCTGCACCGTGTGACCGGAGTGAAGCCGTTGATATGAAATCGATTTAGCCGCGCACTCACCCCGATAGCGCCAAGCTGATCGCTTCGCCCGACGCGTTGCAGCGGGTAGATACCATCAAAATCACGCCACCCCATGACAAGATCGCCCCCAAGGATGAGCCCGGACGGCCAGTGCTTTTCACCGCTGAGAGCCTGATTTAAAACCAGTTGAATGAATCCAGTAGGTTGTGATTCTGTTCGGTTTGATAGCTGAACGGAGATATTTATGGCCTGGACAGACCTCACCCGCCGCCAACATGAGCGCGCAGGCGGCAGGTATGCAAGTGATTTGACCGATGCAGAATGGGCAATAATCGTCCCTTTACTCCCGGCGCGCAGAACAGCGGGCAGACCCCGTACCATTGATTTGCGTGATGTGTTTGACGCGATCCTTTATATCGCGACAACCGGTTGCCGGTGGCGTATGTTGCCCAATGACTTCCCGGCGGTTTCCACGGTGCGTGGCTGTTTCCATTCATGGCGCAGGGATGGCCTGCTGGATGAGATAAACCGTGGGCTCGTCAGAAGCGCGCGACTGGCCGAGGGTCGCAAGGCCCGGCCAACAGCGGGGGTCATCGACAGTCAGAGCGTAAAAACAACGGAAAGTGGCGGGGTTGGAGGCTATGACGCAGGCAAAAGGATAAAGGGGCGCAAACGCCATATCGTGACCGATACCATCGGATCGCTCATTGGCTTCGTAGTCCACAGTGCCGGTATTCAAGACCGGGATGGCGCGCCTGACGTGCTGGCGACTGTCGCGAACCGCTATCCCACGCCGGGTCATCTATTCGCCGATGGAGGCTATGCAGGGCCCGGATTACGAGACGCGCTGAAAGCCATTGGCTGCTGGACCGTCCAGATCATCAAACGCTCTGATACGGTCGAGGGGTTCGAAGTTTTGCCCCGTGGATGGGTGGTCGAGCGCACCTTCGCCTGGCTCGGACGATGCCGTCGATTGGCAAAGGACCGGGAGAAATCCATCGCAAGCGCCGAAGGGTGGCTGCTTATCGCCCACATCCGTCGCGTCACACGCCACCTCGCAAGGAATTGAGAGCGTTCAATTGGTTTTAAATCAGACTCTGAGATAAATGCCATACCCGTTATAGCGTGTATGCGCGGCATCGGGACGGTTGCGCTCGACCCAGAGTCCGTATCCCAGCCGCTTGTCGGGTGCCAGCCGATGCTGTGCGCCAAACCCGATACGGTTGGCCCAGCCAGTCTTTGACGGATTGCTCACAAACGCGCGATACTCTGTGTTGGCCAGGAAATTCAGCACGGTACGAGGGGAGATTTGCCTCTCCAGCATCAGGCCCAGCCCCGCTCCATTATTGGTATCGCCATCGTTGCGCTTTTCGTGCCAGCCATGGGCCGACCAGACAATCCGCCGTGTGGCGATGGCATGCACGTGCGAGGCTGTTATCCTGGTGAGGCTGTTGTCCAATGTCTGGTCCGCGCTGTAGCGGACCACCTCTTGCGACAGGCGAAGGCTCACACGACTCTGCTGGCTGAGCGAGCGGTTCAGCGTCGCCCCCACACCGGCCCGAAAGCCGAACCCGGATTGGCTGCGTGAGGCGTCGTCGATCTCAAAAACGCCCAGCACAGTGGTGAAATGGGAGCGTTCCGACCCCCGGTTGATGTTGGTCGAGGGCTCAATAGAGAAATACGCGTCCCAGCTCAGAACGCGGCGGGCGTCAATGTCGGTTTGCAGGTCGCGGTACGCGGCCCGCAGCTGAGGATCGGGATCGTCCACGCGCAAACGCTCAAGATGATAGGACGCATCGGAATAGCGTTCATTCAGAAACAGCGTATGCGCCAGCTCGCGTCGTATTTCGAGGCTGTCGGGGCGCAGCCGCAAAGCGATGCTCAGCTCGTGGATGGCCTCGTCGAGCGCATTGTTTGCCTTGAGAATACGCCCTTCAAGCAGCCGCCTGTCGGCCTCTTCGGCTGAGACCTCGGACAATTCGCGCCGCGCCGCATCGTACTCACCGGCATTCACAAGGGCGGCCAGCCGCGCATCCAGGGCAACCGCCGGGGTCTCGGCTGCCTGAATAGGGGCACCGGTAAGGCAGGCCAGCAGCACAATGGCCCTGACGAGTGTCCGATATCCCGGCATGCGCGACTGCTATGATATGGCGTGGGTTACTGCTTGGTGCCGACAAGGCCACCAGCAACTACAGTATTGCTGTCCGAGCCATGGAAGGTCGCGATCACACCGTCATTGCCGATGTTCCCAGCAAGGCTGGTATCCAGCGTGCCAGCGATTCGCGGTTGCCCAAGAAGCCCACCGTAGGAATAGGTGGCTGTGGCTGTGCCGCCAACGGTTCCACCGTTGATGGTGCCGTTGATCGGCAACTCGCTATTGGATCCGCTGAGGGTGCCACGGTCAAAGTCCGCCTGCAGGCCTAGGGCCTGTTGACATTCGGGGTTCCCATTTTGCCTGAAGTCTGATTCAAGCTTCCAAAATGGAGGTGTTGATGGACGCAAATCGTTTGGCTGTTTCCGATGAGCTTTGGGAGAAGATTGAGCCGCTTATACCGGGCAAGGCAGGCGATCCGGGTGTTACCGCGCGCAATAATCGCCGGTTTATGGAAGCAGTATTATGGCGCGTACGCACAGGGTCCCCATGGCGGGATTTGCCCAAAGAGTTTGGCAACTGGAACAGCCGGTTCAAGCGATTTCGTCGATGGGCCAGGAACGGCGTGTTCGAGAGTCTTTTCAATGCCATGAGTGGCGAGCCGGACCTGGAATATGCCCTTATCGACGGGACGATTGTTCAAGCTCATCAGAAGGCTTCGGGCGCAAAAGGGGGACTCAACACCAGGCTATCGGACGCTCTCGCGGCGGACTGACGACCAAGGTCGTGGCCTTGGTCGATGCGCTCGGTAACCTGTTCCGGTTTCTGCTTTTGCCGGGACAGGCACACGACATGAAGGGGGTCGCTCCTCTGATCAAGGGGGCTTCCTTTGGGGCGTTGCCGGCCGACAAAGCCTTCGACGCCGACTGGCTCCTGCAAGACCTTGATGAGCGTGGCGCAACCGCTGTCATCCCGCCCAAATCGAACCGAAAAGTTCAACGGGACTACGATACCCACATGTACAAGTGGCGCCATCCCGTCGAAAACCATTTCGCAAAGATCAAGGAATTCAGAGGCATAGCAACGCGATACGACAAGACTGATACAAGCTACGCTGCCAACTGGCACCTCTGTGCCATGCTCATTGCAACACGATGATTGTCAACAGACCCTAGTGTGCCCGTTTCGCGACCCGCCTGGCCCGAGATGAAAGTGGAGGAGCGTGTAATCCGGTCAACGACCTCATAGCCATACTGGGTCTCGTAGGTTGCGGTGCCGCTGGTACGGACACTGCCAACATCCGGTGTGCCGGAAATGCCGGTTGCCGCCACGATCTGCCCGCTGCGCTGATCGATCCCCGAAACAAAGGCGACGGTCCCCACAGGGTTCCTGGTAACTGATCCATTACGTTCGCTTGTCAGGTTGACCTGAACCTGACCACCCGAGGCCGGGGCAACGCGGGACGCTGCCGGAGAGGTCGCCAGTGACGAACCAGAACTGCCGCAGCCGGCCAGCACTGCGACCGACGCCAGAATGAAAGATGTGCGGGAAAATGGGAATTTCATGGTAACACCACTCGCTTGGATTGTAACTGATCGGCTTTGCCTGACAGGCCGCCTGACTTAACTCTCTCAAACTACGTGCCCAAGGCAGGGTTCGACATGCGACATTTGCGCCGTTTCGGCCAGAAAGTGGCGGGATTGTCGCTAAGGCGCCTCGTCAAAGCGGCGGGCCTCATCCCCCAGCATACGCACTTCCCGCTGCGGGAACGGAATGGAAATGTCATGCTCCTGAAAGGCGTCCCAAAGGGCCAGATAGACGTTGCCGCGAATATTGGTCAGACCGCCGGTCGGATCGGAAATCCAGAACCGCAGAATATAATCGACCGAACTGTCACCGAAGCCCACGATGTGACAGACGGGGGATTTGAAACTCAGCACCCGCTCCACATCTTTTGCAGCGTCAATGGCGATTTTCCGCACCAGATGCGGATCGCAGCCATAGGAGGTGCCGAAATAGATATCGAGCCGCACGAAATCGTTGGAATGCGACCAGTTGACCACCTGCCCGGTGATCAGATCTTCGTTGGGGATCAGGTATTCGCGACCGTCCCGCGTGACCACGCTGACATAGCGCGCGCGCAGGCTGTTGATCCAGCCGAACGTGTCGCCCAAGCTGATCACGTCGCCCGGCTTGATCGACTTGTCCAGCAGGATGATGACGCCCGAGACAAGATTCGACACCACTTTTTGCAGGCCAAAACCAAGACCCAGACCAATGGCACCGGACAGGAAGGCCAGCCCGGTCAGGTCCACCCCGATGACACGCAGACCAAGGAAGAACGCCGCACCATAGAGGATAACCTGCAGGAATTTGACCGCCAGTACCTGCATTGAGGGCGAGATTTCGGCGTTGCTCTTGATCCGTGACGCGGTTGTCTTGGACAGGAAACGCGCCACAAAAACCAGCGCCCCAATCACCACGATGGCCTGCAGCACAATCCACAGCGAGATACGCGAGTCACCCAGTTCAACGGCGGCGCTGTGCAGTAATCTTTGCGCGTCCTCGGTCAGTCCCAGGATACTCAGCGTGACCCATGTCCACCCGGCGTATCGCACGATGGTTCGGACAAATCCGTTTACAATCAATCGCGTAACGAAGGCGATGACCAGCCATGCCAGTCCCGGCTGCGCGCCGATGCCAATCAGATAGGATCGACTGGGCCAGGTGAATTCCTGCATCCCCCAATACAGCGGCCAGATCAGCGCAACAAACAAGATCAGGGTCAGTCGCCGATGGATGACAACGCCGAAGCGCATCTTCCATTTCGGCCAGCCTTCGCGGGTGCGCAACCACTCGCGCAGTTTTGGTCCCAGAAACCGACTCAGGCAATAGGCCAGCACGACGACGCCAATGATGATCGCGACCTGATAGGCATTCCACGACCGCAACAGACCGATCATAAAGGTCTGCGCCTGATCCCACAGGCTCAGTGCGATTTCTTGGGCCACCTCAAATTCGTCGGTCGCTTGCTGGACCTCTTCGACGACTTGATCAATCTCTTCCATTGGGTCTGAGATTGGCACGAGTGCGCATCCGCAACAAGCCCGCACTGGACAGCCGCTCTGCTTTGCGGTCATTTCGTTTGAAAAAGGAGAACCCGGATGCCAACTGCCCTGATCACCCATGACGATTTTCTCAACCACGTCACGCCGCAGGGGCATCCTGAATGCGTCGCGCGGCTGGAACATGTGTTGGCTGCGCTTGAGGGCAAAGACCTGCTGCGTGAAGAGGCCCCGATGTGTGACGAGGCCGATATTCTGCGCGCCCATCCGCAAGCCCATATTGATCATGTCCGCGATATGGCCCCGACCGAGGGTTTCGTTTCTCTGGATGCGGATACCTGGATGTCACCGGGCAGTTATACAGCGGCGTTGCGGGCTGTTGGCGGCGCGCTGCGTGCGGTGGATATGGTGATCGACGGGCAAGCACAGAACGCGTTCGTCGCCTCGCCCCCCCGGGCATCACGCCGAAACGGCGGAAACCATGGGATTTTGCCTGTTTGGCAATGTCGCTCTGGCGGCCAAACATGCGCTGGATCATCACGGGTTGGCCCGCGTCGCGATCATGGATTTCGACGTCCATCATGGCAACGGCACACAGGATTTGCTGTGGAACGAGAAACGCGCGCTGTTCTGTTCCAGCCATCAAAGCCCGCTCTGGTCGGGCACGGGCGCTGCCCATGAACGCGGCGCGCATAACAATATTCTGAACGTGCCCTTGGACGGGGGCACCGACGGCCCCACTTTCCGTGCCAAGATGGAGGCGCATGTGCTGCCCGCCATTGCCGCGTTTGACCCCGAATTGATCCTGATCTCAGCTGGCTTTGACGCGCACCGCGCCGATCCTCTGGCCGGGCTGAATTTCGAGGTTGAGGATTTCGCCTGGATCACCCGGAAACTCTGTGATCTGGCCGATGATCACTGTGGCGGTCGCGTGGTGTCCTGCCTTGAGGGGGGCTTGTCTTATGACTTTCCCCGGGTTTCATGCGAAGTTTGAGGCGAAGCCAGTCACGCCATATATGGCGTGACTGGCTTCGACGGTCGCTGGATCGTGAGGGGCCTGGTTGTAATGAACCGTGCTACAGTTTGATCAGCCACCGTCTTCGCATGAGGCCTGAACGGATACGCAGCAGCTCATGGCTCTGCACGACAGGCACAGGACATCGAAGATAATGAAGGACAGCATCGGGATCGACATCTCCAAAGCGCATTTGGATGTGCATCGGATCAAGACAGGACAACATGCCCAATTCGACAACACCGCTTCCGGCTTTCGCGCGCTCAGGCGCTGGATCGGGAGCGAACAGCCACAAATCGTGGTCTTTGAACCAACGGGTGCTTACCATGCCTCCTTCGAGAAGACGTTCCCGGGCAAATTGCCTCTGGTGAAGATCAATCCACTACAGGCCCGCCGCTTTGCCCAGGCGCATGGAACGCGTGCCAAAACAGATGCCGTTGACGCGCGCATCCTGGCCACGATGGGTTCGGCGTTCGATCCGGTACCGGACAGGCCTTACAACAGGAATGAACGTGAACTCAAAGAGTTGCAGATCGCGCGGATGGCCCTGGTCAAGGACAGAACCCGGCTGTTGAACCGTGTGAAAACACAGACTCTGGCGTTCACACGCCGCCAGACAAAAGCACGCCTGACGCAGGTCAAACGCCAGATCGCGGCTCTTGACGATGAACTCGGGACGCGTCTGCGTGATTGTCGGAAAAGGGCGCGCGCACATGATATTCTCCGCTCCATTCCCGGCATCGGCGAGGTCGCTGCCGTCGCCATCCTGGTCGAATTTCCAGAGATTGGAACACTGGACCGCAGGAAGGCAGCCAGTCCGGCGGGCCCCGCACCCATGACGCGACAGTCCGGGCAATGGCGCGGCAAGGCCTTCATTCAGGGCGGTCGTAAATTCCTGCGCGACGCTCTTTACATGCCGGCTCTCGTCGCGGCACGCCACAACCCTGACCTCGCAAGGAAATACCAGGCCATGATGGCAGCCGGGAAGCCTGCCAAAGTCGCTCTCACCGCGCTCATGAGAAAACTGATCGAGATGGCAAATGCGCTTGTCAAGGCTGACCGCGAATGGTCGCAAAATTCTCCTTGATCAAGACGGATACTGTAGCTTTCCTTCAGAACCGGATCTCTGGTCGGTGCGGTGGACTTTTCTGGATCTCTTCCGCCGCCGCCGCCGCCCGATAGGGCAGCATCTGTGTTTGTGGTCAAGGGCATATTGGCACCCACTTTCGATTTTCCGAGATGAGGGTATTCGCCACGATTGCCAGTTTTCGAATGACCGCAGTGATTGCGACTTTGAACGGCTGTAGTAATTCAGACTTTATCTGACAGTTGGCCGTTTTTCCGGCGGCGTCTGTCAGGCCAAGTTCAGTTCACTGACTTTTCCTTCCAGATCTGCTTGCCCTCAATCATGGTCTGGAACGGGGTTCCACCGCAACACATTTTGCCCTGATGAGTTCGTTCGGTATTATAGTGTCGCAGCCATTCATCCAGATCAGCCTGCAACTCCTCGATGGATTGATAGACCTTTTTGCGGAACGTGATCTGGTAAAACTCCTGCAGGATCGTCTTGTGAAACCGCTCGCAGATGCCGTTTGTCCGAGGCGATTTCACCTTGGTTTTGGTATGGTCGATGTCGTTAATTGCCAGGAAGAGCTGGAAGTCGTGTTTGTCGACACGCCCGCAATATTCCGTTCCGCGATCTGTCAGGATACGCAGCACTGGCAGGTCGTGCTCTTCGTAGAACGGCAGCACCCGGTCATTGAGCGGATCAGCCGCTGTGATCGGCGTCTTGGTGGTGTAGAGTTTGGCATGCGCCACCTTGCAACAGGTGTCCACATAAGTCTGCTGATAGAGCCGCCCAACGCCCTTCAGGGTGCCGACGTAGAACGTGTCCTGTGAACCCGGATAGCCAGGGTGGGCAGTCTCGATCTCACCGCAGGCCTCATCATCCAGCTTCTTCTTTTCCAGTGCCTGCACTTGTGCCTCCGTCAGGATGCCGCCGTCAGCGGCCACTTTGGCCTCCAGTGCCTTGAGCCGGGTTTTGAAGTTTGCCAGATCATGGCGCAGCCAGATCGACCGGACCCCGGATGGCGATACAAACACCCCCGACTTGCGCAACTCGTTCGAGGTGCGGGCCTGGCCGTAAGCCGGGAAGTCGGTGGCGGATTTGATCACCGCCTGTTCGGTGGCGTCATCAACCCGGTTTGCCGGATTGGGTTTGCGCCGGGTGCGTTCGAACAGCGCCTCGATACCGCCGTCCTCGACCGCAGATTTGTAACGGTAGAACGTGTCCCGGCTGTAGCCCATGACCTGGCAGGCCTTCGAGACATTACCCGGTTCCTCGGCCAGGTTCAGCAGGCCGGTTTTGTGTTTGATGATCTTGTCGGTAGTGTTCAACATGATGGTTTCCTCGTTTTGTGGTTGGTGTGCACCACCATCAAAACGGATAACCATCATCTCCTTCAAGAGATGTGCCGTCCCCTTCTCAGCTAGCTGAGAAGGGGACGGTGTCAGATAAAGTCAGAACTAATACAGATAATGGCCACTCTGCAACTGAACCAGCAGTTTGGTGCGGTCGCTCAGGTTGAGGCCGACCGTGATGTCGGTGGTGACAGCCGTGTCACTGGTGTCGATCTCGATATTGGCAAGCGTGTCGATGCTCATCCAGCCTGAAAAGTCCCCCAGCGAAAAACCACGTCCTATTGACAGTCCCGGACGCAAAACCGTTTCATGGTCGGCGGTACCAATGCCGAGTTCCGCTGCGATTTTCAACGTTGCATCCGGGCGCCCAAATGCCATTTTTGCAAAGGCCACGGCCTTGTACAGTTCCGTTTCATGACCGCCCAAGTCGAACCCCAACGTCACCTTATCGCTTAATCCGTACTCCACATAGGTGGTTGCAAAGCTCTGGCCACTCTCTGAGACTGGCGTCTCGACGCTAAAAGACAGGAAACCTTCGCCAGCCGCGCGCAGCCAGGGACCGGCCTGCGCAGAACTGGCCAACAGTATCCCCACCCAAATCGCAGGCCATAAGTACCGCATCATTCCGTCCACATCCAAAGTGGTTAACGCTCACCATGATTAATGTTGGTAAACCCTTGGTTAACGAGAACAGGGTTTTGCCCTGATGACAGCTAACTGTTACGCTACGCAGAAGAGGAGAGATGTCATGCCCACCATTGCCCCATCCAACAGCTATCAGACCGTGCTCACCACGTTTGAAATGACCCCCGGCACCTGCCAGGATCTTCTGGACGCTCTGGTTGATGCCTATGAAAGCTTCATTTCCAAACAGCCCGGCTTTATTGGCGCAGGCCTGCATGTCAACGATGCCCAGACCCGCATCGCCAATTATTCCCAATGGGAACGTCGCGAAGATTTTCAGGCGATGTTGCGCAGTGACGAAATGCGCCGACGCAATCGTGAGATCAACACCTTGTGCAAGACGTTCGAGCCCGTGATGTATGACGTGGTGGCCACATTTGAATGACCGATAGTTCCGAACACAGCCTCACAGGTGACACCGCCGCCGAGCTACAGATCGTTCGCCGCGAGCTGGAGAAGCTGAATTCACACCGGTTTATCCGGATGCACAACTCGGTGTTTCGTCTGCTGGTGTTCAATTTCCTGCGCGGTCTGGCCTTTGGGCTGGGCACCGTGTTGGGCGCGTCGGTGCTGTTGTCGCTGGTCGCCTAGTCGGTCAGCCAGATCGAATTTCTGCCGATCATCGGTGAATGGGCGACCGAAATTGCCCGTCAGATGAAAGCCGCGCAATAACCACGCGAAGATGCGCAAGAAACGGGTCGCGCGGGTCCGCTCTCCATGAGATGGATGGGCCATGACATCATCTGACATACCAATCTCACCAATCGCCACTCTGATGCTGCTTGGACTTGCCCTGGTCTGGGGCGGGTCGTTCTTTTTCGCCGAGATTGCCCTAGCGCAAGTTCCACCACTGACCATCACCTTGTTTCGTGTCGCTCTGGCTGTGCCCCCACTGGCCTTGGTGATCTGGGCACGCGGCATTGCCGTGCCGCGATCCGCGCGCATCTGGGGCTGCTATCTGGTGATGGGAGCGCTGAACAATGCGATCCCGTTTTCGCTGATTTTCTGGGGGCAGACCCAGATCGAATCCGGGCTGGCCTCAATCCTTAATGGCACAACGGCATTCTTTGCGGTATTGGTCGCTGGCCTTTTTTTAAAGGACGAACCGCTGACCTCGAACAAGATCATCGGGGCGCTGTTCGGGCTGGCCGGGGTGATTGCCATTCTGGGGTTTGATCTGTTGGGCGGACTTGATCCGCGCGATCTGGCGCAACTGGCGGTGCTGGGGGCGGCGCTGTCTTATGCGTTTGCCTCCGTCTGGGCCAAGGTCACCCTGGCCGGTATCCCGGCGCAGATGAATGCGTTGGGGATGCTGATCGGTAGCACTGTTTTGATGATCCCGGTGGCCTTGTGGTCGGACGGATTGCCCACATTCAGCCATAGTGCGCCGGTCTGGGCGGCCCTTCTGGCGATGGCGCTTTTATCGACGGCCATCGCTTATCTGCTCTATTTCGCCATTCTGGTGCGGGCAGGGGCGGCCAACCTGATGCTGGTGACCCTGATGATTCCACCCTTTGCCGCCGGACTGGGCGCGCTGTTTCTGGGCGAACGCCTGTCGCCGGATGCTTTTGTCGGCTTTGGGCTGATTGCGATGGGCCTTCTGATCACCGATGGGCGCCTTTTCAGACGTCGCGCCGTCTGACCTGTGTCAATGTGGGTGCCCCTGCGGTCTGCCATAAAGGGGGGAACAACCACATTGGGAGAAACGCCATGTATCACAATATTCTCGTTCCGATTTCCTTTGAAGAAGATCGCGATTCCGCCGGTGCGCTGGAGATTGCACAAGCATTGGCCGCCGAGGGGGCCAAGATCACCCTGTTCCATGTGATGGAGCAGGTGCCAGCCTATGCCATTTCCTACATTACCCAGGAACACCGCAGCGAAAGCAAACGCGCGATTGAAACCGAACTGGCCAAGATGGTCGCGGATATCCCCAATGGCGAAGGTCTGGTGGTGGAAGGGCATTCGGGCCGCACGATCCTTGACTGGGCCGAGCAGAAAAAGGCCGATTGCATCGTGATTGCCAGCCATCGCCCCGGTATGCAGGATTTGTTCCTGGGCAGCACCGCATCGCAGGTTGTGCGCCATGCGGCCTGCGCAGTGCATGTGATCCGTTAAGCGCCCATAGTGCTGCGGGTTAGCGTCGCACCCCTTTTCGCGAAGAGATGCGCGCCCCATATCGTTTCTTGTAACCAACAAGGAGACGATGCCGATGCAATGTGGACTTCGTCCCTGTTTCCGGACAGTTTGATTATTGACCCTATGCGGCCATTTTCAAAGTCATATTGTTGAACGCCTGTTGCGGCGTTTGGTATCCGATGGCGGAGTGGCGGCGCTGACGGTTGTGGAAGACCTCGATATATTCGAAGATTGCGGCCTTGGCTTCCGCCCGTGTTTTGAACCGCCGACGGTGAACCATCTCCTTTTTCAATGATGCAAAGAAGCTTTCCATTGGCGCATTGTCCAGGCACTCGCCCTTGCGGCTCATGGATTGCGCAATCCCTGCCTTTTCGATTGTAATCGGCGGAGCAATACTCGGCCACGTGTAGCGGCGTCGTTGTGTTGTCGCGGGCGGCGTAAAAGTCGTCCACTTTTGCCCTTTCGTTTGATGGGAGGGCCGGGGGATTTTCACCGTGGAATTGTATTTGAAGGTGCGTCAGGCTCATTTTCAGGATGGGTTGAGCGGGCGTCGGATTGCCCGGGATTTTGGGATTGGCCGAGACAGTGTTGCGAAGATGTTGGCCTATTCGGAGCCACCGGGGTATCGGCGGACAGCGCCGGTTAGGCGCCCGAAGCTGGATGCGTTCACCTGCCAGATCGACCAATGGCTTACTGAGGACAAAGCGCGTCCGCGCAAGCAGCGCCACACCGCAAAGCGTATCTTTGAGAGGCTGCGCGACGAGTGCGGCTTTGATGGCGGATACACAATCGTCAAAGACTGCGTCCGGGCCAGGAAGCGCTCTGGCAAAGAGATGTTCGTGCCGCTCAGCCATCCGCCCGGGCATGCGCAGGCGGATTTTGGTGAAGCGCCTGTCGTGATTGGCGGCGTTGAGCGGAAGGCGCACTTCTTCGCCTTTGATCTGCCGCAGAGCGATGCGTGTTTTATCCGGGCCTATCCTGCGGCAACCACCGAGGCCTGGCTGGATGGGCATGTGCATGCCTTTGCTTTCTTTGGGGCGGTTCCCCTGTCGATCCTCCATGACAATGACCGCTGCCTGGTGGCGCGGATCCTGCCGGACGGCACCCGGCAAAGAACCCAACGGTTCAGCGCAATGCTGTCGCATTATGTGGTCCGGGATCGCTACGGCCGTCCCGGCAAGGGGAACGACAAGGGAGCGGTCGAGGGGTTGGTCGGCTACGGGCGGCGCGACTTCATGGTGCCGATCCCGTCCTTTCCGGACCGGGATGCGTTCAACGCTCACCTGGAAGAGCAATGCCGCAAACGGCAGGACGATGTCCTGCGCGGACACAAGGCCAGCATCGGCGAACGGCTGCAAGCCGATCCGGCGGCAATGCAGGATTTGCCCGGCGCACCCTTCGAGGCCTGTGAGTTGCAAAGTGGTCAGGTCACATCGACATCGGTGCTGCGGTATCGCGGTAACGACTACTCGGTACCGGTCGCATATGGCCACCGCGCGGTCTGGATCAAGGGCTTCGTGATCCGCGTCGTTATCGGTTGCGCCACTGAGGTGATCGCCGATCATCCCCGCTCTTATGACAGCGGTGACATGGTGTTCGACCCGCTGCATTACCTGCCGCTGATCGAGCGCAGGATCATGTCCTTCGATCAGGCTGCGCCCTTGCAGGGTTGGAAACTGCCTGACGCCTTCGCCACGCTCCGGCGCTTGCTGGAAGCCCGGCAGGGCAAGGCGGGCAAAAGGGAGTATGTCCAGGTCCTGCGCCTGTCGGAACGGTTCGAGCTGGAGGTGCTGCATCTTGCCGTCAAAGACGCCCTGCGAATGGGGGCGGTCAGCTTCGATGCGATCAAGCACCTCGTCCTGTGCCGCGTCGAGCGAAGGCCCCCGAGGTTGGATTTGGATGTCTATCCGTTCCTGCCCGGAACCAACATCGCCACCACCTCGGCTTCTTCCTGTATGAGCCTTCTGTCAGGAGGTGACGCATGACGGATGCACCCGAACTGCCGCTGACACACCACCTCAAGACTCTGCGCCTGCCCACCTTCCTGCGCGAGCATGACAAGCAAGCGCGCATTTGTGCGGCGGAAGGCCTGGATCATGTGCGCTATCCAGCCCGGCTGACCGAGCTGGAACCAATCGATCGGGAGAGGCGCATGGTCGAGCGCCGGATCAAGGCGGCAAAGTTTCCAACCGTCAAAAGCCTCGACAGCTTCGACTTTACGGCCATCCCCGGTCTGAACAAGATGATGGTGCTGGAACTGGCGCGCTGTGAATGGATCGAGCGCAGGGAGAACGTCATCGCGCTCGGCCCGTCGGGAACCGGCAAAACCCATGTCGCTCTCGGGTTGGGGCTGACCGCCTGCCAGAAAGGGTTGCCTGTCGCCTTCGTAACCGCCGCAGCTCTCGTGCACGGGATGATGGAGGCCCGCGACGAGAAACGCCTCCGGCAGCTTCAGCGCAAACTGGCCAAGGTCAAACTGCTGATCATCGACGAGCCGGGCTTCGTCCCCTTGAGCAAAACCGGCGCCGAGCTTCTGTTCGAGCTGATCTCTCAGCGCTGCGAGCGTGGCTCAACCCTGATCACATCGAACCTGCCCTTCGAGGAATGGACCGAGACATTCGGCACCGAACGCTTGACCGGCGCGCTCCCGGACCGGCTGACACATCACGTCAACATCCTCGAGATGAACGGCGAAAGCTACCGCCTCAATCAGAGCCGCGCACGTATTGCCAACCCTTCAACCTGACAACTGAACAATCGGCCTGACGGCCAATGCGCCTTGGAACGTGCTTGCTGATTGGTGGCCACACGCCCCAAGGCGCACTCCACAAACTGGCCGACTTTTGCTCCGCCCCAGTGGCCGGATTTTACTCCGCCGTTGACACCCAAGGCCACAGAATGCCTGATCAAGGATCGCGACGGGTTGCTGACCTTCCACGACTTCCCGGCACAGCATTGGCAGAGCATTCGGACATCAAACCCCATCGAGAGCGCCTTCGCCACGATCCGCCATAGAACCAAACGCACCAAGGGCTGTCTCAGCAGAGACGGCATGCTCCACATGATGTTCAAACTCGGACAATGCGCTGAAAAAAGCTGGCGCAAACTGCGCGGCTTCGCTCATCTCGCCGACGTCATCGAAGGCGTCGATTTCATCAACGGCATCAAGCCATCAAACCAAGATCAAGCCGCCGCATGAAAATCGCTTGGACACCAGATTTGACAATAACTCCCCAATCATCCCATCGAGATCCTAAAAGCAGTGTCATCGCAGTATCGTCAAGGTCCGCAACGGAGTCTTGTTCAACACACAATTGAAGTTTGCGTTGAAAGAAATGAAATGCAGCCGCGCATTCCAAAAGTGATCGTGTCAATACCATCGCTGAAAGGTAATTGAGAGATTTAAGCTCGGCGAAAGCGCCATCTGCCAGCTCCAAAACACGCCACGACATACATTCCCGATACGTCAATAGTTTGAAGGCGACGCGCGGGACAATAGGCTTGGTCTCCGCAGTCAATTTCGGAAGCAAGCTATCACGAAATGCTCCTAAGTTGGCGGCTAGTATCGGCTCTTGTTCTTTAGCCAACTGTTCAGCAACTGCATCTTCCACTAATCTACCGCCCCCGCCGCTTCACATTCCCGCCACGTTGCCCCGGTCTCCCGGCCGTTGACCGCCCCTTGGATTTCGTCGCTGCCTCGCCAGCCGCTTCAATCGCCGATTGGCGCGCCAAGGGATCATCCGCGATGGCCAGATCGACCGCCTCAAGCCGTTTTGCCTCGTCGCGCAGGCGGGCGGCTTCTTCGAACTCCAGGTTCTCGGCAGCCTTGCGCATGTCGGTGCGCAGCCCGTCCAGATGGGCTTGCAGGTTGGCGCCGACCAGTGGTTTGTCGACCTTGGCGGTGACGCGGTTCATATCCACGTCGCCTTTGTAGAGCCCGGCGAGGATATCTTCGACGTTTTTCTTTACAGTCTCGGGGGTTATGCCGTGTTCTTCATTATAGGCGATCTGTTTGGCGCGGCGACGGTCGGTCTCGCCCAGGGCGCGCTCCATTGAGCCGGTGATGCGGTCGGCATACATGATCACGCGGCCCTTTTCGTTGCGCGCCGCGCGGCCAATGGTTTGGATTAGCGAGGTTTCAGAGCGCAGAAATCCTTCCTTGTCCGCATCCAAAATCGCGACCAGCCCGCATTCGGGAATATCCAAGCCCTCGCGCAGCAGGTTAATGCCGATCAGAACGTCGAATGCACCAAGGCGAAGATCTCGTAAAATTTCAATTCTTTCAAGGGTATCGATGTCACTGTGCATGTAGCGCACTTTGATGCCCTGCTCGTGCAGATACTCGGTCAGGTCCTCGGCCATGCGTTTGGTCAGCGTGGTTACCAGCGTGCGGAAGCCATCATTGGTGACGCGACGCACCTCGTCCAGCAGATCATCGACCTGCATCTCGACGGGTCGGATTTCCACCATCGGATCCAGCAGCCCAGTGGGGCGGATGACCTGTTCGGTGAACACACCACCGGTCTGTTCAATCTCCCACTTGGCGGGGGTGGCTGAGACGAACACCGATTGCGGGCGCATGGCGTCCCATTCCTCGAACTTGAGGGGGCGGTTGTCCATGCAGGAAGGCAGTCTAAACCCGTGTTCTGCCAGCGTAAATTTGCGCCGGTAGTCGCCTTTATACATCCCGCCGATCTGCGGAACCGAGACGTGGCTTTCGTCGGCGAAAACGATGGCGTTATCTGGGATGAATTCGAACAGGGTTGGGGGCGGTTCACCGGGCGCGCGTCCGGTCAGATAACGGGAATAGTTCTCGATACCGTTGCAGACGCCGGTTGCTTCCAGCATTTCCAGATCGAAGTTGGTGCGCTGTTCCAGCCGCTGGGCTTCCAGCAATTTGCCCTCGGACACCAGTTGGTCCAGCCGGATTCGCAGCTCTTTCTTGATGCCGATCAGGGCTTGCTGCATCGTCGGTTTCGGCGTCACATAATGCGAGTTGGCATAGACGCGCACCCGCTCCATCGTGTCAGTTTTCTCACCGGTT
Source organism: Roseovarius sp. (assembly GCA_965207105.1). GTDB lineage: Bacteria > Pseudomonadota > Alphaproteobacteria > Rhodobacterales > Rhodobacteraceae > Roseovarius. Next base: position 264,134 of record CBDBLS010000053.1, read on the forward strand.
AGGGGATCAAACTCTGTAATGGATTCAAGTTCTTCCCCGAAGAAGCTCAACCGCCAGGCGCGATCTTCAAGGTGGGCCGGAAAAATCTCAAGGCTGTCGCCGCGCACCCGGAAGGAGCCGCGCACAAACGCCTGATCGTTGCGCTTGTAGGTCTGGGCAACCAGATCGGCCATGACCTTGCGCTGATCATACTCGTGGCCGACCTGCAAATCCTGCGTCATCGCGCCGTAGGTTTCGACGCTACCGATACCGTAGATGCACGACACCGAGGCCACGATGATCACGTCATCACGTTCCAGCAACGCGCGGGTGGCCGAGTGGCGCATCCGGTCGATCTGTTCGTTGATCTGAGATTCTTTCTCGATATAGGTGTCGCTGCGCGCCACATAGGCCTCGGGCTGGTAGTAGTCGTAGAAGGAAACAAAGTACTCGACCGCGTTATGGGGAAAAAACCCTTTGAATTCCCCGTAAAGCTGCGCGGCGAGGGTTTTGTTGGGGGCCAGGATGATCGCGGGCCGCTGGGTTTCCTCGATTACCTTGGCCATGGTGTAGGTCTTGCCGGTGCCTGTCGCGCCCAGCAGAACCTGATCGCGCTCGCCCTCATTGATGGCCTGAGACAGCTCGACAATGGCAGTGGGCTGATCGCCTGCCGGGGAAAAGGAACTGACCATTTCAAGACGCCGTCCGCCTTCCAGTTTCAGGCGTTTGCGCACATCCTCGCCATTGCTGGCGATGGCGGCGGCCAGTTCGGAGTCGGTCTTGTCGGAGTGGGCGAAAGGCATGGGCAATTTCCTAGAGGGGGCAGGCGCAGATTTGATGTCTTTTGCGGGCACTTCAACCCCTCTTGCCAGCCTGCTGCCAAAAACTGTCATTAGGGCGCGCGGAGTGCGATGATTATCCGTCTTGCCGCTGGACGCGCAATTTGGGATAATAGGCGCAACACCCAAGGAGAGCGATCATGCGCGCACGCATCTATCAACCCGCCCGTAACGCGATGCAATCGGGCAACGCCAAGTCCAATCATTGGGTTCTGGAACATGTGTCCGAAACCAGGCGCGAGGTTGATCCGCTGATGGGCTGGACCTCGAATAATGACATGCAGGCGCAGGTGCGGTTGCGCTTTCCCACCAAAGAAGCCGCTCTGGATTATGCAGAAGACAATGGCATTGACGCTGTGGTTCAAGACCCCAAACGCCGCAAACCCACTGTGCGCGCAGGTGGGTATGGCGAGAACTTTGCTAGCAACCGCCGGGCGGTCTGGACGCACTGATTTAGAGGGATTTTTTTGCGGACCTAGTAGTTACGGGCTTAAGCGGAGCACGAGTCTCGTTATTTCAGGGCCATAGGTAGCATTGGTTCTTTGATACTGGAACGCCCCTTGGCGACTGATGGCGTCAGAAACCTGCGGCCATCTAATATCTCGGGCACAGACAAGATTTGCATTCGACTGTAATTCATGCCGCTCACGGCCAGATCACCAGCTTGCGCCATCTCTTTTTCAAAGTTCCTCAACTTCCCGTCAGACAACGGATCCATGACGATCAGGCCAGCCATTCGCGCATCATCCCGTTCCAAAACGCCCCTCAAGTCTCTAACGGTCGATATTCCCACATTCTTTCCACCTTTCACTTCCAGCACCATACTGGCGAGCGCATCGCTATCCGGCAGCGAGAAGTAAAGTCGGCCATCTATGCCGCCATCCCCGGACTTTCGCGTGGTAACGAAGCCGTCTATCTGCTCAATCGCCCATTTCTGAAAATGGTATTTGTCGCGCGTCCACAGATCCTTTGCGCCCTCAAGGGTGTGCGGGACACCTTCGATCTCGAAGTCAACGCCCTCCTCAAGACCTAACCTATCCTCCAGTCGAACCTTTGCAACGCGTTTGATCGCGTGAATGGCAATGTCGATTCCGATCCATCGCCGCCCAAGTTTATGTGCCGCCTCAATGGTTGTTGCGCAGCCACAGAAGGGGTCCAGAACAACATCACCCTCGTTGGTGCTGGCAGATATAATCCGCTTCAACAACGCCACGGGCTTTTGGGTGGCGTATCCAAGACGCTCCGAGCTGGTGTTCGGGATTCGCCCTATGTCTGTCCATATCGATTGCGTCAGTGGACCTTTCAAGTCCTCCAGATAGGCCTAACCGGCCCGAGGCTGCGAAATCGGACAAATTCTGGAACATTTGTGAACATTACTTTCTGATTTCAATGACCCCTAGCTCCTGCCACATCCAACTGAAGTCGTAGATGGGTGTGTTTGTGCCGTCTCTTGCCTTGGCTTCGTTCAACTCCAGGACCTTGAGCCATTTGGCGACGTCCCGTCGACCCTTGGCTGTGCGCACGCTCTCGCGCGGGGTTTTGTCGTCGAGCAGGCCGATTGGGCGATCCAGAATGCCCTGGTAATGCTGTCCCATCATCTCCGCCCGGATTGCTGCCTGCTCTTCTTCGGAAAGGTCGAGCGGTTCAGGGGTCGCGCCATTTTCGCGATGCGCCGCCATGGCCTGTTCCAGTGTCTGCCGGGCCACAAGCGGCTGTTTGACGAGATCGCCGAGCAAATCGGCAAGACGGAGTTTCAGTTCCTGCGCACGAGGCTCGGAATTGATATCCGCTTCGAGTGTGCGACCGTTGAGGGTGACCATGCCGAGCACCGGTGATCCGTCGTCGAGCTGGGAATTGTACATCTGGCCGCCCTCTGGCAGCGCTTTCTGCGGCTTTGTCGCGGTACGTCCGCCGCGATCGACCCAGTTCCAGATCTTGTCTGAGGCGGCTTCCATGTCAGATTCACCGTCGAGGACTTTGCGGATCTGAGCCTGGGTCGTCCCCTTCTCGAAACGGTAGACGAGCTGGATGAACTCCACCTCGTCGCCATCAAAATTGAAGAGTTGGGGAAGCACTTGCTCGTCCGGATGCAGGGGCGTTGCGGCCATCCAGGTTGTGGCGATGAAGGCGCTTGCCGACTTCAGCGCGATACCCAAGGCAATGTCCTGGATCCCCTCGGGAGGGATCTCTTCCCCAAAATCACTTTCAGCACGTGCCTCGGCGATCATCTCCTCGAATCCGATTTCGGCCTCTGCAACCATTTCGCGGAATTCAGACAGAAGATCATCTGCCAGATCCGGCTCGAGCGGCAGGAGCCCACCAGAGATGATATTCTGGCCGCGCACATTCACAATACGCAGGGCGAACTTCTCCCATGGTGCCATGGTCTTTGTTGCGCGGCGCTCCAACACCCGGAAGGGCTCGCCGTCCAGTATCAGATCGCGTGCAAGGAACGATTCTCCCGGGACGATATCGCTGACTTCGTACAGGCTGACGGCGGAATCCCGAATGCCTTCGAGATAGGCCCTTGCGATCTTCTTTTCCTTCCAGCCTCGGCGTTTGAGATAGGCCGTGACCACATTCCCGTCCTCGGTTTCCCGGCCGAGAAAATCGTTGAGGGCCATATCGTTGAGGACACTCACCCAGTGCCCGCCGATCCGATCCGCAAGGGCCTCGAAGTTATCGATGTCATGGTGTTCGCAATACAGCCCGGTGTGGTCGTGAATGGCCTGCTGGAAATGCTCGGGCCACGGGCCCCGAACCATCCATCTGACCAGGCCCTCGAAAATGTTGTCAGGAATTTTGACAGTCATTTTTTCTATCCTCTACCAAAGCCCTTCAAACCGGCCTGCAGCCGTGCGGGTGTAATGTGCGGTGTGCCGCGGTTCCCGATGCCCGAGATAATCCTGGATCAGACGCAGGTCATACCCCCTGTTGGCTAAAGCAAAACCGCAGGAATGTCGCAGCATGTGGGGATTGATATGCCCCAGCTGCGCTTGCTTGCCCGCGCGCGCAACGATATAGTTCACCGCCTGGCGGGTAAGGGGCTGTTTGCGTTCAGACACAAACAGCCACGGAAGTGTATCTTCTCGCAAAGCCAACCAGCGGCGGATCGCTCTCAACTCGTCCCCTGCAATAGGCTGCTCGACACTCAGACCATTCTTGAGCCGTGATATCCAGAGGCGCGCCTGATCAAGGTCTACGTCAGAACTGCGCAGGGCAATAGCTTCTGATACGCGCAGCCCATGCCGGAACATCAGCAGCAGCAAAAGATGATCCCGAACACCATGGCGGCCACGTTTGGCCGCCTTCAGCAACCGAGTGATTTCCGCCTCTCCCAGAAAGTCCCGACCACGCTCATGAGCATCCGCAGGGCGATCACAAGCATCACTCTTTACATTTTGCCGGTTGGGCAGCATTTTTCAAAGCCTCTCATCGTCCCTGTTTTACAGGCAAGTTTATCCGTACACTCTTTACAGTTCACGCACTTTGTAAAGAGTTTCATGCGGCCAGATTTCCAAAGTCGATCCGCTTGTCCAGATCCACATCAAACCGGCCATACGGATTGATATGGAGATAAAAGAGTGGAGAAAGCCCTTGCAGATCCCGCTCGGACAATCGACTGATCCAGTCCTGTTCCGACAGAACCGATTGCACCATGCGCGTGTTCACATAGACGAGGGACGCCTGAAGCAGGTGCAGGGCGTGGGCGGCGATCTCCTGATCGGCAATCCGGTTGCTGGAAATCTCGCCACCTTTGCCGAAGAATACAAAGCCGTTCGCACTGTTCCAGTTCTCGACGACATTCAGTCCTTCATGAATTTCGCGGCGGAAGGCCTCAGATCGCAGATACCGGCACAGGAAGATTGTCTTGATCGCACGCCCCAACTCAGCGAGTGCCTTGTAGGTCGGGTGCATCACATCGGCACGGGCAAAGCGGCGCAAAATAGCCTCGGGATCAGCTGTACCATGCTGCATGGCAGCGGCATATTTGACCATTTCGTCGTACTGCTGTTCGATCTCGGCCCAATCGATGGTGCTGGAGAGAATGGGTAGCAGGTTTGGCAACTGACCTCGCATACCGGCGTGCGGCAGGGCCAGCTTCTGTCGGGCGATGGCTTTCAAACGAGGTGCCAACTCGAAACCCAGAAGATGGCAGAAGGCAAAGCCAATGGCACTCTGACCATGGCTGTCCACATACTGGCGCTGGATTTCCATATCGGTGCAGTGCCGAAGGACACCTTCGATCATGGCCGCTACTTCGGATGATGAACACCGCTTCAATTGGGAATAGATGCAGGTCGCCTGACGCTCGACATGCCAGTAGATCATCACACCGCGCCCACCATAGCGGGCATGCCATTCCGTCATCAGGTTCCGGTCCCATGCCCCAAACTTGGTGGAATCAGATGCACAGGCTGTTCCCGCCTCACCCCAGATTGTCGGATTGCGAACAGCCAGCGTCGCATCTGCAACCCGGCCGCAGGCGGCCCGCAGAGAAGCCGGGTCAATGTACCTCCGCCGGATATGCAACAGTTCGTCATGGCTGACGCTTGGCGTGCCCGCTGCCACACGCTTTAATCCCGCATCTGTGCCCAGGCCATATAAGGAAAGGAGCAGACGTTGATTCCGCACTTCCCGCAGCAGCGCCTCCCGGGTAGCCGAGGTCTCAAAAGCCTCAAGGAAACCGGTGTCCAGCGCTGTTTCTTTCAACGTATCAAGCAATCCGGTCATCGGCCAACGCCGCCCGATTTCGGCTTTCAGGCTGGCCAGACCTTTAGGCTCCGATACGGGATCGAAGGGCGTAAGGCCTATCCGGTTCTCACCTGACCAACGCAATCGAACCTTGTCGTTGGTGGGCAGTGTCGCGTTCAACTGGCGCAGTTCCTGCTCAAGCTGTTCACGTATCGTTTGGGAAAAGACGCGGGCATCCTGGGTGAGGTTCAAGCCAGCATAGTAAGCGTTTCGCCGTTCGGGAAAATCTTTTGGCAGGTCATCATCCGGATTGCGATAGCGATCTGCCCCCTCGACCCAGATCTCTTTCGCTCTGATGCGGTCCCGCAATTGTGTCAAAACGCAGAGCTCGTAAGAAATGACATTCATGCGCCCCCGACTATCAATAACTGTGCTCCGCCATTTTCGCGGAATCGATCCTTCCGGGGCCAGAGAGGCTGGCGCACAACGCCGCCCCTCTTCATTCAGGCGGGCAATCAAAGACAAGGCATCCAGCATTGGTCGCCAGACCTCATTGTTCGACCGAAGCCTCAGGAGGGACAGCAGCGATGGCAGCATTCGACGGTAGTGACTGGAATATGACCCACGCATCACCGTTTGAATCCGAGCATCAAGCGTACCCTTGGCGTTATGCTCATCAATGATGGCTTTCAGCTTTGCCGCGCCCGCGACAGGAAAGATGACCTCGGCAACCCGACCATTCGGAGCCATCATCGCAGCTGTGGCAATATCAACCAACAACCGCTCTTTACCGTGGACTTTATCGATATCAGCCGCGATCTTGCTGATAACCTTACGTTTGGATCGTGTGCCAATGCGATGGACGACCTCAAGCAGCAGATCCACCAACCCGTCGAGCAGATGCGACCGGCGGGTCATCAGGTAAACGGCCAACAAACCAAGGCGCTTTTCCCGGGAGTGCCGACGCATCTCGGATGCGGTTTCTCCCTCAGCCCGGCGCGCCAGAAGCCTGATCCAGGATGGGTCAACCTTCCCGATCATATCATGGGGCAGATCAAGACCCTGAATGAAAGCAAGCCGATCCGCCGCATCCAACACGTTATCCAGTGTCGCGGCACCAACCTCACTCTTCAGGCGCTGAAACCCATTGCGTCCTCGCGGGTCAGCAAGACTGGTTTCCAGGTCAGATGCTGCTGACGCTGACAACCGTACCGCAACCGATGCGAGGCAGCGTTCCAGAAAGCTTTGGCGCACAGAGCGCACGATACGTTCAAGGGCTTGTTCCGACGGTGAGACCAGCTTGCGCTCCAGAAACCAATGACACCCCGACTCGGTCATCTCGGAAACAGAACCACCCCGCTGAATAACATCCGTTAACAGCCAGGTCTCGAAAACTGAAAGCTCCTCCCGGCCCGGTCGGGAAAACCCCAGGTGCTCACTGACGCGGATCCGATAACGACGCGACCTGCGGTCATCAAGCAAGCTGGTTGGACGATCTGCAGGCCGCTCGATTTGACAGGCCACGTAGGAATTCGCTTCCGCTGGCAAACATGACCAATCTTCGATAAATCGTCCCGTTCGCTGCAAATGGCAAAGCTGAAGGGCAGCCTCCAACCGAATGTCAGATGGCAGATCCGCCAGAAACAACAGATCAGAAAAAGACAGGCCCCAATCTTCCGCAATACTTTTTGTCAAATTCGCCTCCGCCACGTGATACGCGCCAAAAAATCAGGCAGAATTCGCCGGAAGACAACCCTCGTTCACAAATGTTCCAGAATTTGTCCGATTTCACAGCCTCGGGCCAGCCGGGCCTGGTTGGTCAACTGGGCTGATACAGATCAGCGTCAGTTGTTATTTCGCGGCACAATCGGTGAGATGCCGCGCTTTGATGAAGGCTTCGAAGCCGAATTGCGTGGGCTTACCCAGCCACTGAACCTACCGCTGGGGCGTGCCTATCAGAAATCATGCGCGGCCGTTCTGGGAGACGGACAGTGCCGGTTCAATCTGGACCTGGCTGGATACTCAGAAACGCTGAAGGTCATTGCCATTGAGGAACGGCGCGTGTTTCGCTTTAGTGGGCTTGGATCATATGATGCGGAGTGGTTCCGGCATGGCCGTCTGATCGTTTAGGGCGGTACGGCCGAGGGGCTGAATGGCGTGATCAAGCGTGACCGGATGGAAGATGGGCAACGCGTGATTGAACTGTGGCATCCGCTGCGCGCGGATGTGCAACCTGGCGATCTGCTTAGGATCGAGGCGGGGTGCGACAAACGTTTTGCGACCTGTCGGGGAAAGTTTGATAACCTTCTGAATTATCAAGGGTTCCCGGATATTCCAGGCGATGATTGGTCTGTTCGAGATCCCACTCGCGCGGGTAGCTTGTCCGGGGGGAACCGTCGGTCATGACCAAAGTTGCAAACAAGGTGGTGGCGGCGGCACGAGGCTGGATCGGCACGCCTTACTTGCATCAGGCCAGTTGCAAAGGCGCAGGCACCGATTGCCTGGGCCTGTTGCGCGGGGTCTGGCGTGAGGTACTGGGCGACGAACCCGAGACGGTGCCGCCCTACAGTATGGATTGGTCCGAAGTGGGGCAGGAGGAACGCCTTTGGCGGGCCGCAAAGCTGCATTTACAATCCAAACCATTGCACGACGAGGCCCCCGGCGACGTGCTGCTTTTTCGGATGCGTGACGGCATGGTGGCCAAGCATCTGGGCATCGCCGCCAAGATCGGCACAGAGGCCAGCTTTGTGCATGCCTATTCGGGCCACGCGGTGCTGGAAAGCCCGTTAAGCCAGCCGTGGCGCGGGCGCATTGCGGCAAGATTCAAATTTCCCGAGGAGAGCTAAGTTATGGCAACGGTACTTCTTTCAGCGGCGGGGGCCGCGATTGGTGGCTCGGTCGGGGGCACGGTCATGGGTCTTTCCATGGCGGCCGAGGGCCGGTTTGTCGGCGCTATCATTGGAAAGACCATCGATCAGCGCCTGATGGGTCAAGGATCGGATGTTGTCGAGCAGGGCCGGGTCGAGCGGCTGCGTCTGACCGGTGCGGGCGAAGGCGACGGGATCGCCCAGATATTTGGCAAGATGCGCATAGCCGGTCAGATGATCTGGGCAACCGAATTTACGGAGAACGTCACCGTGTCGGGCGGGGGCGGCAAAGGTGGGCCCAGTGCGCCAAGTACGGCGACCTATGATTATTCCGTCAGTGTTGCGATTGCGCTTTGTGAAGGTGAGATCACCCATGTGGGCCGGGTCTGGGCGGATGGGGATGAGATTGCACGCGATGATCTGGTGGTGCGGGTCTATCGTGGCACGCCTGATCAACAGCCCGATCCCAAGATGGAAGCTGTTGAGGGGCCGGGCACGGTACCGGCGTATCGCGGGACCGCCTATGTGGTGATCGAGGATTTGGCGCTGGCCAAGTTTGGCAATCGTGTGCCGCAATTCACCTTCGAGGTTTGCCGCCCGTCGCAGCCCTGGCAGGACGAGGCCGAACTGGACCCCGCCTTCGGTGTGCGCGGTGTCGCGATGCTGCCGGGTAGTGGCGAATACACGTTGGCCACCAGCCCGGTAACCAAGGTGTTTGGCCCTGGTTCGGTGGGGTTGGTCAATGTGAACTCGCCCTCGGCAAAATCTGACTTCTCGACCTCGCTGGATCAGATGACCGGCGAATTGACCGGCTGCGAAAGCACATCCCTGGTGGTCAGTTGGTTTGGCGATGACCTGCGTGTGGGCGAGTGCAGCCTGCGCCCAAAAGTGGAGCAAAGCGAGTTTGATTCATCCAACATGCCCTGGCAGGTCAACGGGTTGAATCGTCAGAATGCTCTGGGCGTTCCTCGAAATGAAGATGACCAGCCTGTTTATGGCGGTACGCCCAGCGACCAGTCGGCGATTGAGGCCGGACAGGCGGTGCTTTACTATCCGTTCATCCTGATGGATCAACTGGCGGGCAACGGGCTGGGTGATCCTTACAGCGATGGCGATGATCAGTCCGCGCTGCCGTGGCGCGGGCGGATCACCACATCAAAGGCCCCCGGCCAAGCGGGCAGCCCCGATGGGACCGCTGCAGCCGAGGCCGAAGTCGCAGCGTTTTTTGGTACTGCGATGGCCAGCGATTTCGAGATATTGGGATCTGGGCAAAATGTCGGTGCGTCGGTGGGGTTTTACGATCTTGCCGGCTTTACTGGCCCTCAGATGATCAGCCCCGTGGTTTACTCTGGTCCCGAAGAGGATTGGGGGTATCGTCGCTTTATCCTGCATCAGGCAGCTTTGTATGCCGCAGCCGGTGGCGTCGAGGCCATTTGCATCGGGTCAGAAATGCGGGGGCTGACCCAAATCCGCGGCGAGAACAACAGCTTTCCGGCGATCTCGCAATTGATTGATCTTGCCAATGAAGTGCGCCAGATCGTGGGGCCGGATGTCAAGATCAGCTATGCGACCGATTGGTCCGAGTATTTCGGGTATCAGCCGCAGGATGGCACTGGGGACCGGTTCTTTCACCTCGACCCACTGTGGGCGGACCCTAATATCGATTTCATTGCCATCGACAACTATATGCCGCTGAGTGATTGTATATGCCGCTGAGTGATTGGCGGGATGAAGAGGGGCACGCGGATGAGGTGTGGGGCTCGATCTATGACCTGGAGTATCTCAAGTCCAATATCATGGGCGGAGAGGGCTATGACTGGTTCTACCATTCCCCGGAGGCCCGCGAGGTCCAAATCCGCACGCCGATCACTGATGAAGAGCATAACGAGCCCTGGGTCTGGCGCTATAAGGATATGCGCAACTGGTGGCTGAACGCTCACCACGAACGCATAGGTGGGATACGTCAGGAAAATTCCACTGATTGGGTGGCGCAATCCAAGCCGATCCGCTTTGCTGAATTCGGTTGTGCGGCCATCGATAAAGGCACAAATCAACCCAACAAGTTCCTTGACCCCAAATCGTCAGAATCCCAACTGCCCTATTTCTCAAATGGGCGGCAGGACGAGTTGATGCAGATGCAGTATCTGCGGGCGATGACCTCATACTGGACCGACCCGGAGAACAACCCCGTCTCGCAGGAGTATGAGGGCTCAATGCTAGAGTTTGACCGCTGTTGTGTCTGGGCGTGGGACGCGCGGCCCTATCCATGGTTCCCCAACAATCGCGGATTGTGGAGCGATGGCGAGAATTATGGCCGGTGTCAATCGCAGAGTAAAATGGGTCCATGTCGCGGCGTAAAAATGGGCCACTTCGGTTGATGTTTTGTGGCGCTTTTGCACGCGTGCTCGTCACAAAGCTGAAGCGTGCCAAAGCGCATGCTGGCCATAAGGCCAGCATTATTCTGACTGTGATTGCGGGCTGGTTATTTTCGGTTGTTGCGACTGTGTTTGAGCCGATAGCTTTCGCCATTCATCTCGAGGATGTGGACGTGATGGGTTAAACGATCGAGTAGCGCACCGGTCAGCCGCTCAGAGCCAAAGACTTCAGTCCATTCATCGAAGGGCAGGTTCGAGGTTATGATGATGGAGCCGCGTTCATAGCATTGGGATATGACCTCGAAGAGCAGCTCTGCGCCAGATTTGCTGAGCGGTACGAAGCCCAGTTCATCAATGATCAACAGGTTCTGGCTGGTCAGTTGCTTTTGAAGGCGCTGCAATCTCCGCTCATCTTGAGCCTCGATCAGATCATGGACTAATGCCGCAGCCGTTGTGAAGCGCACCTTCAGTCCTCTTTGACATGCAGCCAGCCCAAGTCCCAGGGCGATGTGTGTCTTGCCCGTGCCTGACGGGCCGAGCGCGATGATGTTCTCCCTGCGATTAACGTAATCGCATCGTGCCAGATCCATCGTCAGGGGCTTGTTCAAGCTTGGCATGATCTTGAAGTCAAAGCTATCCAAGCTCTTGGTGCTGGGGAACTTCGCCGCTTTGATGCGCCGTTCAATCATCCGGCGTTCGCGGTCGATCAATTCCATCTCACACAGCCGCGCCAGATAGTGGATGTGATCTTTGTTCTCTGCAGCACAGAGCTGCGCCTGTTTGGCATACTCGCCTTGGAACGTTGGCAGTCGCAGTTGTTTAAGATGATGCCGTAGAAGAATCCGAGGGGCTTCGGTCATGCCGCGGTCCTTCCCATCAAGCTCATGTAACTGGATGGGCGTGTTGTGCCGACATTGGCCTTGGGCAAGTATGGATAGAAGTCCAAATCCAATCGTGGTGGCCGCTTCTCAACCCGACACAGTACAAGGTGTTTTACGGCGTCATAGCCAATTGCACCCATATCTATTGCCTGCTGGATTGCGCCTTGCACAACATCCATTTCGAAGGTCTCCAAAAGGCGCAAGACTTGAACGTATTCTCGCTTGCCCGGCTTACCCATTCTGGCTTCAAGCAGTCGGTGCAGCGTGGCAAATACATCTGGCAAATGCCAACCCTGCAAAGGCGCGGCCTGATCCAGGGCACCCACCTTTTGTTCAAGCAGGGGCAAAAAGTGCAATGGGTCAAAGACCATATCCGCTGATGTGTAGGATCGTTTGTGCCGCGCAATAATCTCATTGCCGCAGCCGATGATAACCTCATGCACAAACCCACGCACATGAACATCGTGGTGCGCATAGGCTACTGGCACCGAGTAATCATTGCTGCGATAGCGCACCATTGAGATCGACGTTGCACGCGTGCTGACGTGATCGCAGGCTTCATATTCTGCGACGGGCAATCCCATCAGAGCATCCAAATCCGACATCAGGCGTGCGCCTATGGTTTGGGTGTGACCCCGCAACGTATCGTCCTGACGTGCTAAACACTTCTCTTCCAAATGTGCGTTCAGATCATCAAAGCTGTCATAGCGAGGTGCGGGAACCATGAAGTTGCGGCGGGTGTATCCAACCATGCCCTCAACGTTGCCTTTATCGTTCCCTCGCGCGGGTCTGCCAAACTTGTCATCAAACAAGTAATGCGACTGCAGTTCCGTAAACCGACGTGTGCGGATGCGCGTCTTATCCCCGAGTATCCGAGCCACGGCGATCTTGGTATTGTCGTAGAGAATGGATTGCGGAATGCCGCCAAAGAATGCAAAGGCGGACACATGGCCATCGCAAAACGCCTCGGTTGTCTCAGCTGGATATCCCTTCACAAACACCGCATCAGAATGTGGCAAGCTCATCACGAAGAAGTGGATCTTGCATTCCACGCCACCGATCACGCCCAGCGTCTCACCAAAATCAACCTGCGCATGGCCCGGCCGATGCGACAACGGCACAAACACCTCTTTGGTGCGCCGTTTTTGCTCGCGCACGTAATAGGTCACCGTGGTCAGGCTGCCGGCATATCCATGCTCATCGCGCAGCCGTTCAAAGATGCGCTTGGCCGTGTGTCGCTGCTTTTTGATCAGGGCTTTGTCTGTGCGCAGTATCTCATCGACCACACCAACATAACCATCAAGCGTTGGCCGCCGAGGCGCTTCCGACCGACGATACCCAGGCGGAAGTTCATGGCGCAGCATCTTCGCGATCGTCTTACGATCTTTGTTCTCTAATCTGTCAATGCGTGTTTCCTGAGTTTCCTGCTTTTGATGTCAGAGGTTGCCTTTGTTCTCTTCGAACTCTGAGGTTCATGATGGGGTTGGCTGGGTGTGGGTCGGCAATGTTGAAACCGCAATCATACCGTTGGTCTTGGCTGTTGCTACAGAATCGGCGCCGTGTCTCACGCCCTCCCTCGGGCATCGTCCCAGATGGGAACTTTGATTTAGGAATCCTCGTTGTCGCCTCGTAAGCCTTACGCGGACTGGAAGTCAGTTTTGTCTCGCATAATGGCATGAAGTATGATTGCCAGACGACGCGCCAGAGCCACTCGGGCCTTTCTCATCGTTGAGCGCGCACCGATTGCGAGGGCCCATGTCTTCAATTTGAGCGGAGCGGCATACCGCGTCAGCATCACATTGGCGGCCTCATAGAGAAGCGTTCTGACGCGCACGTCGCCCCGCTTTGAGATGCTGCCCGTGTAGTCGATTTCACCAGATTGATGCCGTCGCGGCACCAGTCCAAGATACGCCCCCACATCACGCGATTTCCTGAAACGCGACGGATCATCAATTGCTGCGGCAAAGGCCAATGCTGTGATCGGACCGACCCCTGGTACCGTCATAAGGCGCTGGCAGACTTCGGATTTGCGGGTCATCTTTTTGATGTCGCCATCAATGGCTGCAACCGCCGCGAGGATTGCTTCGCGTGCTGCGAACAGTCCGCAAATTGCGGCATGGAGGCCAGGCACTCCATCGCTAACTTTTAGCGCCGCGTTTTTGAATGCCGGAGACAAAGCTCGTGGCAGCCGCACGCCGAAGACGACGACCAGACCGCGGATCTGATTGTCGAGCGTCACACGCTGTCCGACCAGCTTCTTGCGGGCTGCGATCAGCGACCGGATTGCGTGCGCTGACAGTGATTTGACATGGGTCGGCTTGTAGAATCCCGTCCGCGCCAGGTGTGCCAAACCGCGGGCATCATTGCGGTCCGTCTTGTGGCCGGCCAGAGATTTAAGGGCCTGATATGCTTGCCTGCTCTCGATGCAAACAACCGGGACACCAAGCTCCGTCAGCCCATGGTAAAGCATTGGTGCCATCCGTCCCGTTTCAAATACAACTTTGGCACATGGTGGTCCAGAAGCGAGGAAGTCAGCGATCGCTTTTGGTGTTGAGCTCGCTTTTCCTTCACGAATAAGGGCCCCTTCACGATCCAGAATGCAGATATGCGTCTCTTCCATGGACACATCCAAACCAGCAAAATATTCCATTGGTCAGTCTCCTTTTCAATTGCATGTGCATCCAGAATAACAGGGGTAACTGAGTGCTGATCCTGATTACGCCATGTTGAAAAACCGCGCCGCTTCTCGGCCAGACATACCGTCCTTCAAACAAGCACGGCGCACACGACTATAAATATCCACAGAATACATCTCCCGCCCTCCGAATAAACGAAGGGCACAAACTGGCGGACTTTTACTCCGCTACAACTGCGATATGCAGCCGCTTCTGTGGCCCAATATTGCTCCGCGTTTTACAGGCCGGGGCCATTGGCTGACCGGGCGGGCATCGGCGCGGTCCTTGGCGTCTGTTGTCGATGAGATTTGTCAACGCTCAGCCGTGACGCATTATGAGGTCGACACGCTTTATGGCCATCTGCGTGGTTACGGGATCGAAGATGTCTCTGAAGGGCGTTCGGCCTTGCAACCCCTGATGTTGCGCTATGGGTTTGATGCGGTCGATCGGGCTGGCATGCTCACGTTCCGACTGCGTGACGGGTTGCCTGATCAGGAGCTTGATCCCGCCTGGCTGGTACGCGACGGCGAAAGCAATGCCGTGGTTGAGGAAACCCGGGCCAGTGCTGTCGAACTGGCGGGCCGGTTGCGGCTGCGGTTTGTGGAATCCAACGGGGATTACGAAGTGATTGCCGAAGAGGCAATCCTGCCGGATGAGACCAGCCAAACGGTATCGGTTTCCGAAATGCCGATTTCAATGACCCGGGCCGAGGGGCGGCAAACCGTCGAGAGGTGGTTGTCGGAGTCGCGGGTGGCGCGGGACACTGCGCGGCTGACGCTGCCGCCTTCGATGATGTCGCGGGGCGCGGGCGATGTGATCTCGCTGCCGGAAGAGGGCGGGCGCGGGCTGTACCGGATTGACCGCACCAAACAAATGGGCCTGTCCCAGCGGGTCGAGGCCGTGCGTATTGAGCCCGAAACCTATGTGCCGATTGATATCGGAGAGATTCAGGCGGACGTCACAGCCTTCGGCGCGCCGGTGCCGGTCACACCTCTGTTTCTGGATCTGCCGTTGATGACCGGTCAAGAGGTGCCGCATGCACCACATGTGGCGGTGACGGCCGATCCCTGGCCGGGGTCTATTCATCGCCAAATGACACAAACTACCTGTTGAACACGCTGGCGCAGGTGCAGACGCCAATTGGGGTGACCGAAACACCGTTGGCACCGGCGTGTAGCGGGCTTTACGATGGTGGGGTTCCTGTGCGTGTCCGGATGTTGAACGGGCAATTGGAAAGTGTCGAGGAACTGGCCCTGCTGGGGGGTGCCGACCTCTGTGCGATTGGCGATGGCACGCCCGGCGGATGGGAGCTGTTTCAATTCCAGGTCGCCGAACTGGTGGGCGCCCGTACCTATCTGCTCAGCCGTCGTCTGCGTGGACAGGCGGGCACTGATGCGGCGCAGACCGCAGAATGGCTCCTTGGTTCGCTGGTGGTACGTCTGAACGGGACGCCGCAACAGATCAATCTGAACGAAAGCGAGTTGGGATTGGATCGGTTCTATCGCATTGGTCCGGGTGACCGGTTCTACACCGATCCATCCTATCAAAGCGTGACGCAAAGCTTTGACGGCATTGGTTTGCGACCATATGCGCCTGTCCATTTGCGGGTCCAAGCCATCGACACCGGGGATATCGCAGTCAGCTGGATTCGGCGGACCCGGGTGGACGGCGACCGTTGGGACCGCCCCGAGGTGCCGCGGGGCGAGGAAAGTGAAAGCTATCTGGTGCGTGTGTCGCAAAACGGCACGGTGGTGCGCGAAGAGATCGTCAGCCAGCCTGGCTGGACCTATAGCGCCGCAGCCAAAGTCGCTGACGGACTGGTTGGTTTTTATCAGATCGAGGCTGCGCAGATATCGGCCAGTTTTGGGGCCGGTCCCTTCACGCAGGTCATCTTGGCGGCGTGACGTACTGTTACCGATTATGCTGAAACGAGGGGCCGGGCGCATCGCGTCTGGCCCTTTTGGCAATTTCGCTAGGCCGATGCTTGTGACAAGCTCAAAAAGACCTGATAGCGTCCGGGAACTATGATGTTTTCGCCGAAGAATCTCATCCTTTCGGTGATCGTCGCCCTATTGCTTGGCGGCTTCTGGATCAGTCCTGAGTTTCAGGAAATCGCAGCAGGCGTTGCGATCTTTTTGTTTGGTATGCTGATGCTTGAGGATGGGTTTCGCCTGTTCAGCGGCGGTTTTCTTGAACGGATTCTGGAGCGCGCCACCCGATCTGTCCCGCGTGCGCTGACCTTCGGGATGCTTACCACCACGATCATGCAATCCAGCTCGCTGGTTTCGGTGATTACGATCTCATTTCTCAGCGCCGGTCTGATCTCGCTTCTTGCAGGGGTAGGGATTATTTTCGGGGCCAATCTGGGCACGACAACAGGCGCCTGGTTGGTGGCCGGGTTCGGCATGAAGGTGAACATCTCGGCCTATGCGATGCCCTTGCTGGCGCTGGGCGTCGTGTTTGTCTTTCAAAAGTCCAAATACCTGCGCGGCACGGGTTATGTCCTTGCCGGGCTTGGGTTTTTGTTCCTGGGCATCCATCATATGAAGGAAGGGTTCGAGACTTTTAAAGACACCATTGATCTGACGCAGTTTGCCATCGGGGGGCTTGTCGGGCTGATCATTTACACATTGATTGGCACCTTTGCGACTGTCGTGATGCAATCCAGCCATGCCACCATGGTGCTGACCATTTCGGCGCTGGCGGCCGGACAGATCACATATGACAACGCTCTCGCGCTGGCCATTGGCGCGAATGTTGGTACCACGATCACCGCCATCATCGGATCGCTGACCGCGAATTATCTAGGCAAGCGGCTGGCCCTGGCGCATCTTGTGTTCAACCTCGCCACTGCGGCGGTGGCCCTGGCTCTGATCAGCCCGCTGCGCGATGCGGTGGATATGGTCAGTGACTGGGTCGGGATCGCCCCGGATGATTTCACCCTCAAACTGGCCGTGTTCCACACGATTTTCAACGCGCTTGGGATCGCCCTGATGCTGCCCCTGATGCGACGCCTGATCGCGATGATCGAACGGGTGATCGGCGAACCAGTGCCCGATCTGACTGAACCTCCTCCGACTAAAGTCAGAGGGTTCAGTGGTTCATGAGCGCCTTCGGCGCACGTTTGAATGTTTTTCCGACTAAAGTCGGAGGCTTTAGACCAGATTGTGGAAAGTAAACCAAAATTCTTGACCGATGCGGTGGATGAGTTTCCGGCAACCATCGAGGTGGCCATGCAAAAAGAGGTGCTTCATCTCTATGAAAATGCGGTGGAATTGATCACTCATGGATTAAACCTGCACCGTACTGAACTATTCAAGGCCAAGGACATCGAAGCCCTTGTCAAAGCCAGTCGCAGCGAAGTCGAGTTTGACATCGACGAACGTTACGAACAACGGGTCAAGACGCTTTATTCGGCCATTATTAGACTCGATTCGCAATAAGGGCGGTTATTTTTGAACGGAGGTATCCCTGCCCATTTGGTCAGGCTGTTTTCAAATTCAGGTTTGCCAGGGCCGCTACATTCTTTGCGATCATATCTGCCTGGCCATTATTGCGATGGGTATCGGCAAAAATCCCGAACTTTTTCATGCGGCAAATTCCATGCTCTGCGCCGATGCGCAGCTTTGCGTGCCATGTGTTGCAGCTTTTCCGCTCTTTGGCAAGGGGATGGTTCTTTGAGGCTTTGAGCGGGACTTCCAGCGACGTTCCGAGATAACCGGGATCGCCCGGGACAGGCACACCGGGGGGCTTGTCCACGCGCGCTTCATCATATATCCGCCTGTCGTGCTTTCGCCCGGGCTGTGCAGGACCAACGGCCAGGATCCTTTTCCTGTCGTCGGTAATGATCCGGTGCGACGCTGTATGGCGTTTCTTCTTTCCTGAATAACTGGCTTTGCGCCTTGACGGCGTCCCGGGGCGCTGAACAGGGCGCTCGGTACCATCGATCATAAGATAGAGAAGATCGTTTCTTTCCTGTGTCGATAATTTGATCCTGCGCTCCGGCATGGCGAAATGGCCAGCCATCACCGTCGTCATGGCGCGAACGCGGCGGCAAACTGTAGGGCTGGAAATGTCGAAAAGCAGGCCAACAAAGGCCTGGCTGGCGTATGTGCGGTAATGGATCAGGCACAAAAGCATTTGTTCCGCCAGTTGCAGCCGATACTTCCTGCCGCCCCCGATGGCCCGTTGTCTGTTCTTTCGGGACAAACGCGGGGCTTCACCGGCAAGCCAAATCGGGTGAAGCTGACAAACCGGAGCATCAAAATCCGCCGGACGTATTCCGGAAAGGCGGAAAAACAACTCTGGACGTGTTCGTAAAACTTTCAGTACGGCCATTCCGGCAAACTCCACTGCTTCGGTGAAGCTGGAATAGCAGAAATCTACCTATTGCGAAACAGGTCTATTGAATTCGCGACCCGTGCCACAGGCAAGGAATTGCCCCCCGATGTGGTCGCGCGGGTCTACCAGTTGCGCGATGTGTCTGAACGGATCGTACGGGCTGTCAAAGCTACCAAACATCTGCGCCGCAACGCCACGCGCTATACCCAGACGCAGCACGGTGCCCCTACGGACCTCTACAACGGTCTGCGCACCCAGATCGCCCGCATTCTGGTCGAAATTAACCGGTTTGAAGAGGCCGATCCAGAGCAGCGCAGCCGCCTTTGGCTGGACGATGAACTGGCGGTGATCGAGACCGATTACCGCAGAACCAACGCCATAATCGAAACGATGATCCGCGAAGAAAGGGTGACGGCATCCGTGGCCACCTCTTTCCTGAACGATTCCAATTATGCTTACAAGGTGATGCGCGAACTGCTGGAAGCGGCGCGCGATTACTACACGGCCCGGGACAGCGCTTAGTCAGAAGTGGGGCTTATTCTGGAGATGGCTGAAGACGACACATAAACCTGTTACACAAGTGTCGTATACTGCGACCAGAGTCTTTATCACACTGCGGTGCGCCTGCGTCGACCGCGAAATCAGAGGCTGCTCATCATGGGCCTGAGTAAAACCGCCGAAAAGCTGAACGACTATTATGAGCGCGTGAAGGCGGGTAAAGCCACAAAGATCAAACCTGATGATGTGCAGACCGCGATCACCAGCCTCCAGTCCCGCGAGCGCGATTTGCTGATCGAGATTGACACGACCGAGAAACCGTCCAAGCAAGACCGCCTCAGGCAGAAGCTGGCCACCACCCGCGATCTGATTGTGCGGGCCGAATGGCTGCTGGCCCAGATCAGTTAAAGCATTTCATCTTAGATTCGAGACATCACCTTAGGTGACGCGCACGCAACACTTGAATGTATCGCTGCGTTTCACGAAATGCTGTGTTTCAGGTTTTCGCGAGACGCTTTAGACTGGGTCACCCGCGTGCACATTCAATGCACTTGCTGGCCGCCGGGTCCAGATCCAGCCGGGCAGGGGCAATATCATCTCCGCAATCCTCACAATAGCCATACTCCTCCTCGTCGATCCGCGACAGCGCCGCCTGCAACCGCATACGCTCGGTGATCCGACGTGTGGAATTGGCCCTGGCCATGGCCTGATTTTGCAGCGCGCCCATCCGGCTCAATCGTCCCACCGCCTGCTGGTCCAGCTCAACGGGTGGCCTGACCGGTCTCGCCAAGCCGGTCTTCTTCGTCCAATCCAGCCAGACGGGCGCAAATCAGCCCCCGCATTTTCTCGATCTCAGCCATATTCATGCCGGTTATCTCCGTTATCACGGCTTTGCATTTTACGCGCCGTGCCTATCTGATATAGTCAAAGCACGGACAAAGGAGCATGACCATGGCCGAAAAACGCGCAAAATTGACCGAACTTGATCCGGTCTGGGCAATGATTCGTGAGGAATCTCATGATGTTATCGTTGATGAACCGCTTTTGGGCGGGCTTGTTCATTCCTCGGTTCTGCACCACAAGACCTTTGAATCCGCGCTGGCGTACCGGATTTCGCTGAAACTGGCCTCGGCTGAAATGCCGGAACAGATCCTGCGCGAGATTTGCGATGAGGCCCATGCCGCCGATCCGGAACTGGCGATTGCGGCGCGCGCCGATATCGTGGCTGTGCGGGATCGCGACCCGGCGTGCCATCGCTTTGTGCAGCCCTTGTTGTTCTTCAAAGGGTTTCAGGCGGTGCAGGCGTATCGCGTCGCCAACTGGCTGTGGAATAACGGGCGTCAGGACATGGCACGGTTTTTCCAGATGCGCGGATCCGAGGCGTTTGGAGTCGATATCCACCCCGGCGCACGCATCGGCAAAGGCATCATGATTGACCACGCACATTCCATCGTGATCGGGGAAACCGCTGTGGTGGGCGACAATGTTTCCATGCTGCACTCCGTAACACTAGGCGGCACGGGCAAGGAAGAAGAAGATCGTCACCCCAAAATTGGCGATGGTGTTCTGATCGGGGCCGGGGCCAAGGTATTGGGCAATATCAAAGTGGGCTATTGCAGTCGGATCGCCGCAGGATCGGTGGTGCTGGAAGAAGTGCCGCCGTGCAAGACCGTCGCGGGTATTCCTGCGAAGGTGGTGGGCGAAGCGGGGTGTGAACAGCCGTCGATGACCATGGATCAGTTGCTGCAATCCTGCCCGGGCAGCACCTCTTAAGCGGTGCGCGGGTGGTTTGACCGCCACGCCCGCATCCGCAGCGCGATGCCGCCAAGCGCCATAATCAGATAGAAAATCTGGATCTGCGCTGCGCTAAGATTGAAATCGGCAAACAGCGAGACCATCACACAGCTTGAGGCCGGAAGGATCAGGCAGAAATAGGTGGGCTGCGTGCTGTTTACGCGCCCCGTGCAAAGCAGGAAAAATCCGATCACGTAGATGCAGACACCGATAAGGCCGACGGCCCGGCACAGAAAGGGAAGCTCGAAATAGGCGGGATCGATAAGG
Organism: Roseovarius sp.; assembly: GCA_965207105.1. GTDB lineage: Bacteria > Pseudomonadota > Alphaproteobacteria > Rhodobacterales > Rhodobacteraceae > Roseovarius. The sequence continues at coordinate 285,345 of CBDBLS010000053.1, forward strand.
GGCATAAAAGCGGTCCTTGACGTAAAAAATGTGCTTGGAAAAAACTGAGTTGATAAATGAACTGTTGCGAGTGTGCGTCGGGCGATGCAAACCACCAAGTCTGGAAAACCAGACCTCAGCGCGCTTCGCTTTGGGCTTGACGCGCCCCCGCAGCCTGAGCGCATGAAACGCTGATATGGTGCCGGTCGTTTCGCGCTCAGTGTCTGATTCAAAATGGGATGAAGGATTTCAATCTGTTGCGAGTAGTCGGGTCACGCGCCTGATGTGGGCGATGAGCAGCCAGGCCTCGGCGCTTTCGATGGATTTCTCCCGATCCTTTGCCAAACGACGGCAGCGACCGAGCCATGCGAAGGTGCGTTCCACAACCCATCTGCGTGGCAGCACCTCGAAGCCCCCGGCGGTGTCGGAGCGCTTGATGATCTGTAGCGTCCAACGTCCGAGGGTCACGAGGGCACCCCGCAGCTTCGGCCCGGCATAGCCGCCATCCGCGAACATGTGGCGCAGTTTCGGGGCCTCACGGCGGAGCCTGGCGAAGACCCCGGGCGCACCGTCACGATCCTGAATGTTGGCCGTATGGACCTCGCATGCGATCAGATTGCCACAGGTATCAGTGATAATGTGGCGTTTTCGACCTTTGATCCGCTTGCCCGCATCGTAGCCGGAAAGGGACGTGTTTTCAGAGGTTTTAACGCTCTGGCTGTCGATCACACCGGCTGTCGGCTGCACATCGCGGCCTGCCGCGAGGCGCACGGCCGCGACCAGGTGGCGGTTGATCCGGGCCAGCAGGCCATCATCTCGCCAGAGGTGGAAATAGTAACGCACAGTCGAGACCGCAGGAAAGTCCTTCGGCAGGAGCGACCATGCGCACCCGGCGGCGGCAAGATACTGAATCGCATTCCAGACCCGACGCAAATGCAGCTTTCGCGGACGCCCAGGGCGGTTAGGGCCGGGTAACAATGACCGCACGATATTCCATTCCGCATCGGTCAAATCACTTGGATAGCACTTTGTTTCGCGCATATGCTGCGCACGGGTGAATTCAGTCCAGGCCATTGTGATCTCCGTTCAATTTCACAACCGAACAGAATCACACCCTGTTGAATTCACTCAACTCATTTCTGATCAGACACTCAGAGAGTGATTGAGACTTTGCCGGAAAGATGCTGCTCGACAATCGCAATGAAAAACGCCGCCCCCGGATCAGCAGGAGCGGCGTCTGGGATTTGAAAGGGTGCGGGCGATCAGGCCAGCATCACCATCGGGTTCTCAAGGTTTGCCTTGATCGCAGTCAGGAACTGCGCACCAAGTGCCCCGTCGATCACCCGGTGATCCACGCTGAGCGTCACGGACATCACCGTGGCCACGGCGAGTTCACCATCTGCGCCGGCAACCGGTTTCTTGACGCCTGCACCAACTGCGAGGATGGAGCCATGGGGCGGGTTGATCACCGCATCGAAATTGTCGATCCCGAACATACCAAGATTGGAAATTGCAAAGCTGCCGCCCTGATATTCATGCGGGGCCAGTTTGCGGTCTCGGGCACGGCTAGCAAGGTCTTTCATCTCGGCCGACAGCGCCGAGAGGGATTTCAGATGTGCGTCCTTCAGCACAGGCGTGAACAGCCCGCCTTCAATAGCCACCGCAACGGCAACGTCTGACGGCGTGAGCTTTAGCATCCGGTCACCGGCCCAAACGGCATTGGCATCGGGCACTTCCTGAAGCGCCAGCGCGCAGGCTTTGATGATAAAGTCGTTGACCGACAGTTTCACCTCTTTGGCTTCCAGTTGCTTGTTCAACTGGCTGCGGAATTTCATCAACGCATCCAGCTGGATATCCCGGCGCAGATAGAAATGCGGGATGGTCTGCTTGGCCTCGCTCAGACGGGCGGCAATGGTCTTGCGCATACCATCCAGCGCGACTTCTTCGTACTCGCGGCCCTCATACATCGCGGCCACGGCACTGGCCGAAGGGCCGGTGGGCGCGGCAGCGGGTGCAGAGGTGGCAGGGGCAGCGGCACCAGGCTGCGCACCCTCAACATCGGCTTTGACTATCCGCCCATGCGGACCCGATCCTGACAAGGAGGCAAGATCGATACCCTTCTGTCCGGCGATCCGACGTGCGAGAGGTGAGGCGAAAATACGTTCGCCCGAGGCACGGGCCGGGGCGGCAGGGGCCGCCGCAACAGCCGGGGCAGGGGTGTCTTCAACAGGGGCAGCAGCAGGCGTTGCCGCGGGGGCTGCGCTTGCTTCACCAATGTCATCGGCGCTTTCGCCATCTTCCAACAGCACGGCAATAGGCGAATTGACCTTCACCGCCTCGGTGCCTTCAGCGACAAGAATCTTGGCGATCACGCCTTCATCGACCGCCTCGAATTCCATCGTGGCTTTGTCCGTTTCGATCTCGGCCAACAGGTCGCCGGACGAGACCGTATCGCCCTCTTTGACCAGCCATTTGGCCAATGTGCCTTCTTCCATGGTCGGCGAGAGAGCGGGCATAAGAATTTCAGTGGGCATATCAGTCTTCTTCCTTTTCCTTGCAGCCTTCGGACACCATCCGGGCGCAATGAGTTTGAATTTCAACGACATATCCGTCCGCCAATTTCAGGTAGACGGGGCCGGCAGCGAGACCTTCGCTGCCCTTTTCAAAATCAAAAAATTCAAGAGATATCAGGCGCTCTTTGGCGTTGCTCGTACTTAAGCCAATCCAGTCAGGTTCTGCCATACGGCGCAAGACATCGCTTTCTTGGCGAAGCGTATCGAGTGCCGCTTGCTGGTAGGTCAGGCTGATCCCTGCATCGAGCCGATTATACGCATCTAAAACGAAAACTGCCGCAGCCACAGCAAGGCTGCCACCAATGCATCCACTTATGAAGCTGCGCCAGTGCATCTCTTAACGGTAAGTCACTTGTTTGACCGCGTCGATCACCTCGGAGGTCGAGATCAGGGCCAGTTTTTCAAGGTTGGCAGCATAGGGCATGGGCACGTCCTTGCCGGTGCAATTGATCACAGGCGCATCAAGATAATCAAAGGCGCGTTCCATCAATGTGGCGCTGATATGATTGCCCATCGAGGCGACGGGCCAACCCTCTTCCACGGTTACACAACGATTGGTTTTCATCACTGACGCGATCACCGTGTCGTAATCAATCGGGCGCAGGGTGCGCAGATCAATCACCTCGGCGTTGATCCCCTCTTCGGCCAGCTTATCGACCGCTTCCAGTGCATAGGTCATGCCGATGCCAAAGCTGACAATCGTCACATCATCGCCGCTGCGGTGGATACGCGCCTTGCCAAATGGAATGGTGAAATCGTCAATCACCGGCACTTCAAAGGATTTGCCGTACATGATCTCGTTTTCGAGGAAGATCACCGGATTGGGATCGCGAATGGCCGATTTAAGCAAGCCCTTTGCATCGGCTGCCGAATAGGGTTGCACCACTTTCAGCCCCGGCACTTGCGCGTACCATGCGGCGTAATCCTGACTGTGTTGCGCACCCACGCGTGCCGCAGCGCCGTTGGGGCCACGGAACACGATGGAACAGCCCAGCTGCCCGCCCGACATGTAGTTGGTCTTGGCGGCAGAGTTGATAATCTGGTCAATCGCCTGCATGGCAAAGTTCCAAGTCATGAACTCGACAATCGGCTTCAATCCACCCCAGGCGGCACCAACACCGATCCCGGCAAAACCATGCTCGGTAATCGGTGTGTCGATCACACGGCGTTCTCCAAACTCATCCAGAAGGTTCTGGGTGATTTTGTAAGCGCCCTGATACTCGGCCACTTCCTCGCCCATGACAAAGACGCTGTCATCGGCGCGCATCTCTTCTGCCATGGCCGTGTTGAGTGCTTCGCGCACAGTCATCGATTTCATTTCGGTGCCCTCGGGCCAGTCAGGGCTGGTATCCGGGGCAGGGGCGGCGGGCGTTGCGGCTTCGGTCTGGGCCGGGGCGCTGGCGGCGCTGGAAATATCATCGGCGCTTTCACCGTCTTCCAGCATCACCGCGATGGGCGTGTTAACCTTCACCCCCTCGCTGCCTTCCGCGACCAGAATTTTGCCGATGGTGCCTTCATCCACCGCTTCAAATTCCATGGTGGCCTTATCGGTTTCGATCTCGGCCAGGATATCACCTGACGAGATGGTGTCGCCTTCCTTGACCAGCCATTTGGCCAATGTGCCTTCTTCCATCGTCGGCGACAGGGCGGGCATCAGAACTTCTGTTGGCATCTTAAATTCTCCTGATAACTCTGTCGCTTACGCGTCTACGTAGATATCTGTCCACAGTTGGTCTGTGGCCGGTTCCGGGCTTTCCTTGGCGAATTCTGCCGAGGCGTTGACGATATTCTTGATCTCTTTGTCGATCGCCTTGAGGTCCTCCTCAGAGGCATGTTTGCCGGTCAGCAGCAGGTCGCGCACATGTTCGATCGCGTCTTTCTCTTCGCGCATTTTCTGCACTTCTTCGCGGGTCCGATACTTGGCCGGGTCCGACATCGAGTGACCGCGATAGCGATAGGTCATGATTTCCAGAATGTAGGGGCCTTTGCCTGCCCGACAGTGCGCCACGGCCTTTTCACCAGCAGCCTTCACGGCCAGCACGTCCATTCCGTCAACCGCTTCGCCGGGAATGCCGAATGCGGCACCGCGGTGGTAGATATCAGGGGACGAGGTCGAGCGTTGCTGAGAGGTGCCCATGGCATATTGGTTGTTTTCGATAACGAAAATCACCGGTAGTTCCCAAAGGGCGGACATATTGAATGTCTCATAGACCTGACCCTGGTTGGCCGCGCCATCGCCGAAATAGGTGAAGGTGACATTGTCGTTGCCGTTGTATTTGTCGGCAAAGGCCAACCCGGCGCCCAAGGGCACGTTTGCGCCCACAATGCCGTGGCCGCCGTAGAAATGCTTTTCGCGGCTGAACATATGCATCGAGCCGCCCTTGCCGCGCGAATAGCCGCCTTCGCGACCCGTCAGCTCGGCCATCACACCGTTTGGGTCCATCCCGCAGGCCAGCATATGACCGTGATCGCGGTAGGTCGTGATGCGTTTGTCACCCTCTTTCGTGGTGGCCTCAAGACCGACAACAACGGCCTCCTGACCGATGTAAAGGTGGCAGAACCCTCCGATCAGACCCATCCCATAAAGCTGACCCGCTTTTTCCTCGAATCGGCGAATGAGAAGCATTTCGCGATAGAACTCTTTCAGTTCTTCACCTGATACATTTGATTTCTTTGTGCTTTTCCGGGCGGCCATGGGCTGCATTCTCCCCCTCTGAGCATATAGTTTAGCGTTAAACTATCTAATACATGATCCACTACTATCTGACGAGTGCGAAATTGACGCAAGGGCTGTTTTGGATTGAAACAGGGTCGTAAGGGCGGCACGAATTCATTGGACGTCCAATGCCTGTCTGCGCAAAAGTGATGTCAAAGACATGCGTCCCCTGTAGGGCGCGCCTGACGATGCCCCCGGAAGGAGCCGCAAGATGACCCTGATAACAGATTGGTCCACCGAGGCCACCGCCGCACGGCGCGATCAGTATTATGCCGCCTCGCAGACCAGGTTCGTGCCTTTTGCCGATCCGCTGGTCTTTACCAAGGGGCAGATGCAGTATCTCTGGGATGCGGATGGCAACAAATACACCGATCTTCTGGGCATGAATCTATGTGTGTCGGTGGGTCATGCCCACCCTCGCGTGGTCGCTGCCGCGATGGAGCAAGCCCAGACGCTGACCCATTGCACGACAATGTTCTATCACCCCACGCCCGCCCATCTGGCCGAGGAACTGGCCGCGACCATGCCGAAGGGCGTTGACTGGGTGGTGCATTTTACAAATTCCGGGTCCGAGGCGATCGATCTGGCGATGACCATGGCGCGCACCTATACGGGCAATCTGGACCTGCTGGCGCTGCGAACCGCCTATCACGGCCCCACTGCGGCGGCGCAGTCGGTCACTGGGATCAGCGGCTGGCGCCACCCCGGCATGCCCGGCAACGTGGCCATCGTGGCCGAACCCAACCAATATCGCGGCATCTTTGGCGAAAACGCCGGGGCCGCGCCTTATCTGGATGAGATTGACCGCACCATCGCCACCGCCACCACCGGGCAACTGGCCGGTATCCTGATCGAGTCGATCCAGGGCTATGGCGGCGTGATCGAGATGCCGCCGGGTTACATGTCAGGCGCTGCCGAGCGGGTGCGCGCGGCAGGTGGGCTTTACATCGCGGACGAAGTGCAATCGGGCTTTGGGCGCACCGGCGCGCATATGTGGGGGTTTGAGGCTGATGGCGTGATCCCCGATATCATGGTCGTGGCCAAGGGCATCGGCAATGGCTTTCCCCTGGGTGCGGTTGTGGCGCGCAAAGAGATCGCACAGCCCATGGCCGAAAAGTTCATGTTCCACACCTATGGTGCCAACCCGACCAGTTGTGCGGCGGGGCGGGCCGTATTGCAGGTGATTGCAGAGGACAAGTTGCAGGCCAATTCCCAGAGCGTTGGTGCGGCCCTGTTGGAGCGGTTGATCGCGTTGAAAGCCAAATACCCGATCATCGGCGATGTGCGCGGCAAGGGCTTGATGATGGCGATTGAGTTGGTCAAGGACCGCAAGACCAAAGAGCCAGACAAGGCCGCCACTGCCGCCCTGTTTGAAGAGACCCGCAAGCAGGGGATTATCCTGTCGAAATCCGGGCCGTTTCAATCCTGCCTGCGTATGGTGCCACCGATGTGTCTGACCCACGCCGATGTCGGTCCTGTTGCCGAAGCGCTGGACGGAGCGCTCGCGGCGCTTTGAACGTCATCAGCCTGTGTCTCTGATGCCTCAGATTCGGACAGACACTTGGGCAAGATCAGGTCAAACAGGAGTCAGCCGCGCGAGAATACCGGCCATATCCAACCCGCCAACAGCACCCGCCACACGGCCCCGCTGTCCGGCCAGCCGGGTGGCGATATACCCCTCGGCCACCGCCGCAGGGGCGGTGCGGATCAACACAGACGCTGTTAGCAAGCTGGCCAGGCTTTCCACATACCAGCGCGCTTCGCCCTCGGCGGGCAGGGCAGGGAAGCGTTGAATATGCGCCTGCAGGGCCGCATCAAATCGGCGATACTGTCCTGCGACGGCCCCGAGTTCTTCGCTGAGTGCGTCACCAGCCGCTGGCAGCGTTTTGAGGGTGCGCAGGATATCAAGGCAGATCACGTTGCCCGATCCTTCCCAGATCGAATTCAGCGGTGCCTCGCGATAGAGCAGGGGAAGCCCGGTGTCTTCGACATACCCCATGCCGCCTATCGCCTCCATCGCCTCGTACACCAGCCCCGGACACAGCTTGTTGCCCAGAAACTTGGCCAACCCGACGCCCAGCCGGGCAAATCCGCGATCCCTCTCGCTGGTCCCGTCAAAGGCGCGCGCCACATGCAGCCCCAGCGCCAGGGTGCCCTCCCAATCCAAGGTCAGGTCGGCCAGCACGGCCCGCATCAGCGGTTGATCAATCAACTGGGTTTCAAACGCACTGCGATGAATGGCCCAGTGATGGGCGCGATCCAACGCCGCGCGCATCAAGCCGGCGGGGGCCATCGCCGTGTCCAGCCTTGTGTGGTGCACCATCTCCAGAATCGTCGCAATCCCGCGCCCTTCTTCGCCCAGACGCAGCGCATAGGTGTCATCAAACTCGATCTCGGCCGAGGCATTGGCGCGATTGCCCAGCTTGTCCTTGAGGCGCTGGATGTGGATCGCATTGCGCTCACCCTCCAGCCAGCGGGGCACCAGAAAACAGGTCAGGCCGCCATCCGATTGCGCCAGCGTCAGAAACCCGTCCGACATCGGCGCCGAGCAGAACCATTTGTGCCCGCGCAGACGATAGCCCTCGCCATCCGCCATGGCCTGCGTGGTGGTGGCGCGCAGGTCCGAGCCGCCTTGTTTCTCGGTCATCGCCATGCCCAGCGTCGCGCCGGGTTTGCGCGCCAGCGGCTTGGGCGAGCCATCATAGACCCGCGCGGTCAGCTTGGGCACCCAGGTGGCAAACAGCGCAGGATCAGCCTTTAGCGCAGGCACTGCGGCATAGCTCATGGTCATTGGGCAGCACACGCCCGGCTCAACCTGGCTGGTCAGATAAACCATCGCGGCATGGGTCGCATGCCCACCTTTGCGACCCTCCCAGGCAATCGCGGCATAACCAGCGCTGATTCCGGCGCACAGCAATAGGTGATAGGCGGGATGAAAGCGCACCTCATCCAGCCGACGCCCGGCGGCATCGTGACTGACCAACTCCGGCAAATGCCGGTTGGCCTCACGCGCAGCGGCTTGCATCTGTTCGGTGCCGATTTTGAGGCCATAGCCTGACAGGTGATCAGCCTCGGCCTGGGCGTGCGCCGCATAACCCTGCAAGGCGAGGTCATTCTCCCAAAGGTCCAGATCGCCGCGCGCGGGCGGCTGATTGGTCACCTTGTGGGTGGCCAGTTGGTTGCGCGGCGCGCTGTGTGGCATCTGAGACTCTCCCTAAGCGGGATATGTACTGCGCTTCGGGTTTCGGGCGAAAGGGGATTCACAAACCGAATCATCTGTGTCATGGTTTTTTTTGATCGCCCGAAAGAGGCGGCAGTAGAGGCAGACATCGTGAGACGCATCCGCAAACCGCCCGCTTTGGGTATTCTGGTCTATTTCGCCGTGGTCTTTGGCCTGGGCGTCTATTTCACCTTTGCCGCTGTGCAGGGTGATTTTGGCCTATTCCGCCGGGCCGAGATTGAGGCTGAAACCCGCAGCTTACAGGCACAACTGGATCAGTTGAGTGTACAGGTGGCGCGGATGGAAAACCTGACGCGACGTCTGTCAGATACGTATCTGGATATCGATCTGCTGGATCAGCAGGCGCGAGATGTTCTGGGGATGCTGCGCAGCGATGAGATTGTCATTCGCTGAGCGATGCCGATACTGGCTTTTGAAACTGTGCCCATAATTTGTAAATCTGAGCCGAAAAACGGCTTTGGATCTATTTTCCGGGATGATACGCGCTGCGCCAACGGCTGATTTTTCCAGAAAACCGGAAGCGCTCCGTGCGCGATGAGCACGGCGTCAAAAGCCGGTTGCTGGCGCAACTTTTGCATTTCCCAAAAGCTGACATTCGTGGCGCAGCGCAGAATTTGCCGCCCAGGCCCTGCCAGATTGGTTTTGCTAGACGGCAGCGGTCCGGTATGTGTCTGCAAGAGCCGAGATAAACACAGAAAAAAGCTCTCCCTGCGAACTAATACGCAATTTCGCATAGATGTTTTTTCGATGAATCCTGACGGTTCCAGAGGAAATCCCCAATAGCTTTCCAAGGGCGTCTGCGGAATGCCCTCGCAGAGTTAACTCAACGACTTCGCGTTCCCGCGGGGTCAGCACGCCTTCGCCGATTTCACGAAATGCCCGCTCGATGTTCCTGTCAGCCAAGGGGACCTGATCAAGTGCCTCAGTCGATGTGTCGCGCCAGTGTCTACGGCAGGCTGCATCGACTACAGGCCAGACCGACTTCAGCGTTTTCATCTCGGCCTTGCTGAACTTCCGGGTCTTTCGCATCAACGAAACGACGATGGTCAGGTTCCCATGTACATTGACCAAAAAGCCCACTTTTTCTGCAAGTCCGGTACGCGCATAATAGCTGCGAAAATACTCACCCCGATAGAATCGGTCCGGCGCAATCTCACTCAGACGCCAAAGACCGGGACCAACATCGCCAGTTGCGGCCAGATAAAACGGATCAAGCAGATATGGCCCCTCTTGGTAGTCATCCACATGCATCACCCTGCGGTCCGGTGCAAAATCATCAAAGAGAGCCAAAGGGCGGGCATTGCCCACGTAACCAAAGATCACGGTGAAATCGAATTCGACAATGCTCTTGAGTGCCTTGGACAAGACGGCGGGCATTACATCATTTTCGAGGTTGTCGATGATCTGAGCGGCTTGTGTATTCCACGTGGTCAAGACTGCAGGTCCTTCGCATTTGCGTCATATCTAATATAACAAAAAGAATATTTACATAAAGGTCAAAAATTCTCTCTTTGACGCATAAGTGAGATATGTCCTGAATGACAAAAACTATGAAAAATAGCCTTAATGATGGGTATCCTCCCAGGGTGTCTCCGCTGCTCTCGGGGCCGGTCGCTGAACTGCGTACTGTGTCAAAATACTACGGCGAAGTCCAAGCTGTCCGGCATCTTGATCTGAGTATTGTGCCCGGCGAATTCCTCTCGTTTCTGGGGCCGTCAGGGTGTGGCAAGACAACCGCCCTGCGCATGCTTGCCGGGTTTGAATCCCCGTCTGCCGGTACCGTCCTGATTGATGACAAAGATGTTTCTGGGCTGGCGGCCTATCAACGTCCAGTCAACATGGTTTTTCAGAATTACGCTTTGTTTCCGCACCTTACGGTTGGTCAGAACATTGCCTATGGCCTGAAGCAACAGCGACCAAAGCTGGCACGCGATCTCATCAGAGACAAAGTGCAACGCGCGCTTGAGACCGTGCGTTTGGCGGATTTCGAGGGTCGGCGCATCTGGGAAATGTCGGGCGGGCAGCAGCAACGCGTCGCCCTGGCACGCGCCATTGTCAATGAACCAAAACTGCTGTTGCTCGATGAGCCGCTGGCGGCGCTTGACAGAAAGCTGCGCAAGGAAATGCAGATCGAACTGCAGGATTTGCAGCGCCAACTGGGCATTACCTTTGTTTTGGTCACGCATGATCAGGAGGAGGCGCTATCGCTCAGTGACCGCATCTGTGTTATGCGGGCGGGCGAGATCGTGCAAGTAGGCACCCCCCGCGACCTTTATGACCAACCTCAAAGCAGGTACGTCGCTGATTTTGTCGGAACATCCAATTTCTTTGACGGCACGATCACCTCTGCCGAGGACCGGGCAGGACAAATTTCTCTGGCTGATGGGCAGATCTACGACGCCACCCTTTCCGGTGCCTTTCCTGTGGGAGCATCAGCCTGTGTCAGCATTCGCCCCGAACAAATCTGGATGAGCAACCAACAGGCGCCGGGAACGCTTGAGGTCACAATACAGAACCGGATCTTTCTTGGAGAACATACTGAATATCTTGTCTGCCATGCTCAGCTTGGCAACATTGCCGTGATGGCCCCCCGACAATCCGACGTTGGCCTGGATGCTTTGCAGAAGGGCGACACCGCATGGATTCACTGGACCCCGGATGCCGCCCTGATCCTGAAAAATGACTAAGTCCAATAAACCAATCAACAAGGAGAACTGAATAATGTCAGAAGATATCTCAATCTCAAAAAAGAAGTTTATGGAAGAACTGCGCCGCTATGAAAAAGGCTCTGTCTCGCGGCGGCATTTTCTGGGCGTTACGGGCCTTGGCGCTGCTTCTGCAGTGATGGGAACAGCCCTGCCGGGCTTGTTGGCGAACCCGGCACACGCGGCAAGTGACATCGGGGATCGCGTCGTTCTGGCCACCTAGCCGAACTATCATGATCAGGCGAATTTCGACATGTTCACCGAAAAGACCGGTGCGTTCCTGCAGGTCAACGTCTTTGGATCAAACGAAGAGATGCTGGCGAAACTGCAGGCTGGTGGCAGCGGCTGGGACGTCTATGTTCCTACTAACTATAGGATCACCACCTATGTTGAAGAAGGGCTGACCGAACCTCTCGATGTGTCCAAACTTCCCAACTATGACGCCAGCGCTTTTGATCCGCGTTTTGCCGATGCAGGCACCGTCGATGGCGTTCTTTATGCGGTGCCAAAGAACTGGGGCACGACGGGCTTTGCGCTGAATACCAGCAAAACCGGCGGCAAAGGGATGGACAGTTGGAAGGACTTCTTTGATCGCACGATGGACGATTTCTCGGGCCGGACGATGGTGCATGATTATCAGCTGACCACGATTGGTGCGGCTCTGAATTACCATGGGTATTCGTTCAACTCGGTCGATGAAAAAGAACTGGCCGATGCAGAGAAACTGCTGATTGACGTAAAACCACACCTCTTTGCGATTTCGTCAGACTATCAACCCGGCATGCGCTCGGGTGATGCCTGGATGACGATTTGCTGGACTGGTGACGGCAAACAGCTGAATACCGATATCCCGGACATTCAGTACATCCTGGGCAAAGAAGGCGGCGAGCTGTGGAGCGATTACTATGCGATCCCCAAAGGTGCACCGCACCCAGAGGCCGCTTATGCGCTGATCAACTTCATGCTGGACCCCGAAGTGAACGCCCGCGAAGTGCTGGCGCACGGCTATCCGGTTGCTGACAGCCGTACCAACGCGCTGTTGCCCGAAGAGATCCTGAACGATCCCATTCTGTATCCGGCAGCAGAGCTGTTGAATGCGCTTGAGTTTGGGGCCGCCGCCACGTTGACCGATCCAAACCGGGCCGAGTTGATGGCGCGATTCAAATCCGCCTGACCTGAGAAAGAGAGCGGCAGCATATGACACAGCGCACCAGAAACTGGCTTTTGGTTGCCCCGGCGGGTGCCTGGTTGCTGGTGATGCTGGTGCTGCCGCTATCCGTTGTATTTATCTTCAGCTTTGGTGAACGCGCGCCTTCGGGTGGCTATGTGCCCGCCTTCACGCTAGAGCAATATGCCAACCTGCCGGCGCGCTTCACGGCCTTCAAGAATACGCTGATGCTGGCCCCCCTGGGCACGTTGGCGGCCCTGCTGATCGCCTATCCTTTGGCGTATCAGCTTGCCGTGCGAACCAGTGATAAATGGAAAACCCTGCTGCTGGTTCTGGTTATTGTACCGTTTTGGACCTCGATCCTTATCCGCAGCTACGCGTGGATTTTCATTCTTGGCGGACGCGGCATTCCCACGCTGCTTGATATCGTGGGGATTGAGGACGTACGCCTGATCAACACGCAATTCGCGGTTCTGGTTGGCATCGTCTATGGCTATCTGCCACTGATGGTTTTTCCCATCTATGTCAGTCTTGATCGACTGGACAAACGCTTGCTTGAGGCGTCGTCAGACCTTGGTGCGCCGCCGTTGACAACATTTCTGAAAGTCACCCTGCCGATGTCGATTTCGGGCATTGCTACAGGGTGCATGCTGGTTTTCATACTGCTCATGGGCGAGTTTCTGATCCCCGCCTTGCTGGGAGGCGGCAAGGTATTTTTCGTCGGCAACGCATTGGTCGATCTGTTCTTACAGTCGCGCAACTGGGCTTATGGCTCGGCCGTCGCTGTGATGCTGATCGTGATCATGTTGGTGACGGTCACCGTTTACATGCGTCTGATATCGCGGCTGAATGTTCAGCGCGATGATGCTCCGTTGATGTGAGGTCTCATGCGCATTTACACCATCTGTGTCTATGTCTTCCTCTACACGCCGATCGCCATTATCGCGCTGTTCAGCTTTAGCGCAGGGCGCAGTGCCAGCCAGTTAGAAGGGTTTTCAACACAGTGGTATGGCCGTGCATTGAGCAATCCGTTCGTGATGGACGCGCTTGGCAACAGCCTGTTCGTCGCCTTCGTTTCGGCCACACTGGCCAGTGTTCTGGGCACATTGGCAGCGGTTGGCCTCCAAGGCATCCGTGGCCCGGCGCGGGCCTTTTTTGACGCCGTGATTTACATCGCGGTGATGATCCCCGGCATTGTGATCGGCATCGCCACACTGATAGCTTTGGTCACCATCTTTGGCGTTGTGAACCCGTGGCTTGCGGCGATCTGGCCAGCCAGTGAAACGCCACCAACCTTGTCGATGGGCATGGGATCGCTGATCGCAGCGCACACGATGTTCACACTGGCGCTTGTGGTTATCATCGTGCGGGCGCGCCTTGCCGGGCTGGACGGCGCACTTAACGAGGCCTCCGCCGATCTTTACGCCACACCCTTTGGGACATTCCGCCAGGTCACACTGCCGCTGATTGCACCCGCGATCCTGGCGGGGTTCCTTCTCAGTTTCACATTCAGTTTCGATGATTTCATCATCGCCTTCTTCGTCGCAGGGTCAGAGACGACGCTACCGATATACATCTTCTCATCCATCCGCTGCGGCATCACTCCCGAGGTCAACGCCATTGGAACAATGGTCATGGTCGCCTCGCTGATCATGCTGGTCATCGCGCAGCTTATCTTAAGGCGTGGGCCAAAATGATGATCTCTGCAATGTCGAAAGGAATGCCTGTTGCTACTTGAAAACAAGGTCGCGTTTGTCACCGGCGCAGGTTCTGGCATTGGGGCTGCGGGCGCCCAAGCCATGGCACGCGAAGGCGCATATGTTTTTGTCAGCGATCGCGACATTGCCCCGGCCGAGGCTTTGGTGCAATCCCTCAAGGCGGACGGGTTTTCGGCCTCGGCGCTTGCCCTTGATGTGAGCGACGATGACGCGCTGATTGACGCCATCAAAAGAGCTGCCCAATCCAAAGGCCGTCTGGATGTTCTGCATTCCCACGCAGGTCTGCAAGTTGAAGGCAAGCTGGAGGATGTGGCGGTCGCAGATATGGACGCCTCCTGGGCTTTGAACGTGCGGGCGCATTTCGTTGCCGCCCAGGCCGCGATTGCACCGATGCGCGCGCAAGGCGGCGGAAGCATCATTATCACCTCGTCCAACTCCGGCGGGCAATATGATCGCGAGATGATCGCCTATTCCACCACCAAACACGCAGTTTTGGCAATGACCCGCCAAATGGCAGCAGACTATGCGAAAGAGAACATCCGCTTCAATTCTCTCTGCCCCGGCTTCATCGACACGCCGTTCAATCGCGGTTTTGAAATCCAGATGGGCGGACGCGAAAAGCTGGAGGACCATGTAGGATCCGCCATCCCGATGGGTCGCTTCGGCACGGTGGACGAGATCGCTGACGGAATTGTCTTCTTCGCTTCGGATAAATCGTCCTTTATGACCGGTCATGCTTTGGTCATCGACGGCGGTGAGAGCATTTGAACGGGCCCGATGCCACCATGACGGCTTGATCTCATTCGGAACCTATGAAACAATCCAGCCACGGATCAAAGAGGGCGCGCGTGGGCCCGCCTGCAAAGACATCAACGCCGACTTCGCGCTGCGCGGCCTTATCTGCTGCGATGACTGCAACACGCCGCTGATCGCCTGTTGGTCCACCAGCAAGTCGGGCCAGAAACGTCCCCAGTCCCTGTGTCACGCCAAGGGCTGCCCCGGCTATGCGGGACTTTTCTGCCGTTAACTGAACCTCCTCCGACTAAAGTCAGAGGGTTCAGTGGGTCTTGAGCGCCTTCGGCGCACGTTTGAATGTTTTTCCGACTAAAGTCGGAGGCTTTAGACCAGATTGTGGAAAGTAAAGGTCCGCTTATACCAGCGGCCTTAATGTCTGACTCACTTTTGTGATTTCAAATTTACTGCATTTCTGAATCAATGGCCTCCAGAAGCAAGGAGGTGCTCATGGGTGGGGCAGTCAAGATTACGCGCACAGATATGTCCGCGCAAGATTTGCGTTGTGCTGCAAAGCGAACCAGGGATGGTCGTGTTGTCCGTCGAATACTCGCCATAGCGCTGGTGCTTGACGATGTGGATCGCGCAACAGCGGCCCGTAGCAGCGGTATGGATCGCCAAACTCCCAGAGACTGGGTGCATCGCTACAATGCAGAGGGTCCTGGTGGGCTTTCTGATCGGTGTGGCAAGGGTGCAAAACCACGCCTGTCCCTGGAGCAACAGGCGCTGTTTGTGGCTTGGGTTGAGGCTGGGCCTGACCCGGCAAAAGATGGCGTAGTGCGGTGGCGCTGTGCCGATTTGCAGGTCCGCGTTGAAGAAGAATTCGACGTAAAGCTACATGAACGTACGATTGGCAAGTATCCAGCCAGGCATGGTTTTCGTCGCCTTTCCGTGCGCCCGGAGCATCCCAAAACTGATCCCGCTGCACAGCAGGCTTTTAAAAAAACTTTGCCAGCCTCATAGCCGATACCCTGCCAAAACATGCAAAGGGGAAGCCGCTTGAGGTATGGTTCCAGGATGAAGCCCGCGTCGGGCAGCAAGGAACCCTCACCCGCAAATGGGCCAGGCGTGGAACCCGCCCGCGCGCACCACGTGATACGCGCTGCAAATGGAGCTGTATCTTCGGCGCAGCCTGTCCTGCCTGTGGCACGGCGGCTGGGCTGGTCCTGCCTTACGTCAACGCCGAAGCAATGGGGCTGCATCTCGATGAGATCGCAAAGACAATCGCACCCGGCGCACATGCCTTGCTCATCATCGACGGGGCTGGTTGGCACGGAGCAAAATGCTTGCAGGTGCCAGATAATACTACACTCGTAAAACTGCCCCCATACTCACCGGAATTGAACCCAATGGAAAACGTTTGGGCCTATCTGCGGTCGAACAAACCCGCTGTCTCTGTCTTCGACACATATGAAGAAATCCTCGAAAAATGCGCCCAGGCCTGGAACTTCTTTGCGAACGACCCTGAACGCATAACTTCAATCACAGATCGAGAATGGATAAAGGTCAATTAATTGGGCCGTTGGTATTATGCTGAGAATCCTGCGTAAGTTTGCGAAATGCCTCATAGTCTTTGAGTGCCGCGGCGATCTCGCCTTGTCCTCTTAATGCTTCCGCGCGGCGGCCGACGCCGCCGCATGGAAAATTCGAACTCGGTGAGATATCCGCCATAGATCAACCGGCCCAGACATTCGCGACAGTCGATATTTCATAGCGCGATGAATGCGCAGACGCGCTGGCCAATTTGATCGACCAATGTCTTCCCAGCCTAAGCACGGACGCTGATCATCTGGCCAAGAGCGGGGCCGATGCGCTGATCCAAAAGGTCGCAGACATGGGTGATCCATTGGAAATGCCTGCGCTCGTAGGCCAGTTGGTAGCGACGGTCGAAGCCGAGCACGGAGCGCTGATTGAGCGCCTTGGCGAAGTATCGGGTGTTGCAGCGGATCGGGCACGCTCACTGGCTGATCAGACCCCGCTTGGGCTGGCGCTTTTGCAGATCATCGATGCGCGCGCCGATCTGGAAGCTGCTGCCGAAAGCATTTCATCGGCCGCCAACCAGCGAGAGGGCGTTGATGAAGGCATGACAAAAAACCAAGACGATCTGGCCGCGTTGATCGAGAGTGTCCTGTCTTCTGTGCCCGAGGACTCGG
This sequence comes from Roseovarius sp., assembly GCA_965207105.1. Classification (GTDB taxonomy): domain Bacteria; phylum Pseudomonadota; class Alphaproteobacteria; order Rhodobacterales; family Rhodobacteraceae; genus Roseovarius. The sequence continues at coordinate 302,390 of CBDBLS010000053.1, forward strand.
TGATCTTGCGGCGGCGTGATGACCTGCTCGAAATTGCAAAAGACATGGCCGCAGGTTCCGACGCCGTATCCGCCCGGGCCGTCGCTCTCATTTCATCCGCGCTTTCCGATTTGGAGAGCGCTCAAGCCGAAGAAGAGGTTTTTGAAAACATGGAAAAATCAGCCGCAGACGGGGGTAATCTGCTCCCACCCAGCTTTTACGATCAATTCGGAAACGTCTCCGATCCCGCCGCTGTGTCCGAGTATTTGGAAAAATACGCTCGCAAATCCGCAGACGCGAGTATAGAGCCGGGTTGCCGCAAGGCGTTGGCCAAGGCTGCCGCAGGCCCATCAGAGGCGGAGCGCGCTCTCGATGACATCGCTAAGCGCATCTACGCTGAAGCGGATGGCCAGATCACCGAATTCGAAGTTCTACAACAAGGCAGCGACCAGAACCCGGACTTGGCAATGCAAGTCTAGGGCTGATTTGAAAGAATAGGTTTGCGCCGGGCGACTGTAACATCTCCTTTCCGGCGCAGGTGGGGCCTCCGTTCGAGCCACTGACGGGCAGGGGTCTTGCATGGGGAGGGCGATCATCGGCAAGGTCTGATCCGCCTCTCGATCATATTCAGCATGGGGGACTTCGCAACCGATGGAACGACACCCCGCAGATTGGCTGAGTCCGTATGTCTCTCTGGCGAGGCATTATCAGCGGCTGGATATCTGGGGAGCTGGTTAAAATTGTGACCTCAAATAGGAGGTGACGACGATTGGACTTCGTCCCTGTTTCCGGACAGTTTGATTATTGACCCTATGCGGCCATTTTCCAAGTCATATTGTTGAACGCCTGTTGCGGCGTTTGGTATCCGATGGCGGAGTGGCGGCGCTGACGGTTGTGGAAGACCTCGATATATTCGAAGATTGCGGCCTTGGCTTCCGCCCGTGTTTTGAACCTTTGACGGTGAACCAACTCCTTTTTCAATGATGCAAAGAAGCTTTCCATTGGCGCATTGTCCAGGCACTCGCCCTTGCGGCTCATGGATTGCGCAATCCCTGCCTTTTCGATCAGCTTGCGATACTCGCCACCGGCGTACCGGCTCCCCCTGTCGGAGTGGTGGATCAGACCGGGAACAGGGCCTCTGCGACCCGGGGCCATCGTCAGGGCATCACAGCAAAGCTCGGCCCGCATGTGATCCTCCATCGCCCAACCAACGATTTCCCGCGTGGCCATGTCTTTCACGCCGGCCGGATAGAGCCACCCTTCATCCGTATCGATACAGGTGATATCGGCCAACCAAACCGTATTGGGGGTGAGGCGGTGGAACGCCTGTTCCAACAGGTTTGGCGATGGGCTCATTTTGTGATTGCTATCCGTTGTCACGGGCTTGCGGCGCTTGTTCGGGCGTGGAGACACCTTGTTTTCCTTCATGATCCGCGCCACCCGCCGCTCGGAGACGGTTTCGCCATCGGCCACCAGGTCCTGATGGATCCGCTTTGATCCGTAGCATTTCCTGCCGGCTTTGAAGAAAGTCTTGATCCTGGGCAGCGGTTCCGGATCTCGAACGTCTCGATCTGCTTTACGCTGATCCCTCGCCGGTTGGCCGGCCGGGAAACCATAAAACCGGCCCCGGGAAATCGCCGGAACCCTGCAAAGCGTGGAAACCGCGTATCGAGCTTTATGGGCAGTGACGAATATGCGCTTGTTCGTCATGGTTTCACCGCCCGTGTCGCGAAAAAAGCGGATGCTTTGTGCAAAATCTCCACTTCCTCTGTCAGGCGCCTGTTCTCCTTGCGAAGACGGGCCGGTTCCGCTGCATCCGCCTTCCGCCGCCGCTTGGCTTCAGCTGAGCCGAACGCTTCGATCTCAAGCCGCCAGGTCTTCAACTGCGTGCCGGTGATTCCAGGCTCCCTGGCAACGCTGCCCTGTGTCGCGCCCGGTTCATAAACCCGCTCAACCGCCGCTGCCTTATACTCGTCCGTATAGTTCCGTCGATGGTGTCCCATTTCGTGCCCCTTTCATGGACAGGGGTAAAGTACCCCAGTGTCCGGAAACAGGGACGAAGTTCATCCTCCCTGAGAGGTTTGTCAACACGGGCCACAGTCAGCCCGTGCCGAAACCCCGCGCAATGACCCGCGTCGAAAAACCTTCATCACAGCAGACATTGTGTCAGGTCCGTGGACGTTCTGATATTGGGGCGCTAAAGTTTTGCACCCGTTCCCTGTAACACCCCATGTTCCATTGCATAGCGGGTCAGCCCGGCGGTGCTGGAAATGCCCAGTTTACGTTTGATGTTCTTGCGGTGGGTTTCGACCGTGCGCACTGAGATATCCAGGGCCTCGGCCACGTCGCGGTTGGACTTGCCCTGCGCCAGTTGCAGCAGGATGGTCTGTTCGCGGTTGGTCAGCTGTTGCCGTTCGGTGCTGTCATTGGGCACCAGTGCGCCTTTTGCGCCTGTGCACAGATAGCGCTCGCCAGCCATGATGGCATCAATGGCCTTTTTGATCTCATCGGTGGGCACGTCTTTCAACACATAGCCAAGCGCGCCGTGGCTTAGCGCAGACGAGATATACTCGGGGCTGTCATGCATCGACAGGATCAGGATGCGCGTCTCGGGGCGGCGCTCCAGCAATATCTCGGTGGTGCTGAGCCCGCCGATGCCCGGCATGTTCAGATCCAGCAGGATCACATCGGGGTTCAGCGCCTCGACGCGTTCGATGATCTCGCGCCCGTCTGAAAGGGTCGCGATCACCTCGACATCATCGTAACTTTCCAGGATCGACTGGATGCCCTCCGCGACCATCGGGTGGTCATCAACAATAGCGATGCGAGTACTTTTGGTCATGCGCTGGCCTTGCTCTCGGGTGGGGTGGGGGTGTTTTGCGGCGGCAGCATATGGGTCAGAGGCACATTGGCCTCGATCACTGTGCCGGTCCTGGATGACAGGATGCGCAAGGTGCCTTCCAACTGCTCAATGCGTTCTTGCATATTGCGTAGGCCCAATCCGGACGACGGCGCGCTGAGCAAGTTCGTGGCCTCGATTCCGGCACCATCATCGCTGATCCGCAGGGTCGCGCCGCGTTTATGGCCGCGCACGTCGATCTGCACGCGGGCCGCGTCGGAATGGCGCTCGATATTGGTCAGGGCCTCTTGCGCGACGCGGTAGAGCGCGATCTTGGCCTCGTCATCCAGACGATTGCGAAAGACCACGGTGTTGAACTCTGTCCTGATGCCGGTGCGCTGTCCGAAATCCTCGGCCAGCGCCTTGATCGCCGGACCAAGGCCCAGATCATCCAGCACACCGGGGCGCAGATCGCGGGAAATGCGGCGCACCTCCTGAATGGCACCAGAGAGATGCTCGATGCCTTTGTCCAGATTGGCACTGGCGCGATCATCGCCTGCCGACAGACGTCGCCGGGCCGTGTCCAAAGCATAGCGCACGCCCACGAGGATCTGACTGATGCCGTCATGCAATTCCCGCGCCACGCGCCCGCGTTCTTCTTCCTGGGCATCAAACACCCGCTGGGTCAGCTTTTTCAGTTTGGCATCGGCCAGACGGCGTTCGCGGATGTTGATGAACAGGCCCGAGGTGAAGACCAAAAGCAATGCGGCCAGCGTGATTGCGCCGATGTACAGGAAGGTGCGTTGCGCGCGGGCTTCGACCTCGGCGCGCGAGGCGGCGACGGTGGCCACTACATCATCGATAAACACGCCCGTGCCCACGGCCCATCGCCAGTCCTGCAGCCCGATGACATAGGCGACCAGGCGCGCGTTCTCACCCGTGCTGGGTTTGATCCAGTCATAGGAATGATACCCGCCGCCCGAGCGGGCCAGGCGGATCAGCTCGTCCGTGATTGGTGTGCCGGATGGATCGACCGCGCCGGTCCAGTTGCGCCCGATCAGATCGGTGTGGCGCGGACTGACCAGATTGGTGCCGTCGTAATCATAGACAAAGAAATACCCCTCCTGACCATACAGCATCCCCGACAGCGTCTGGGTGACATGCAGCATCGCGGCTTCGTCATCGGGGGCCGCGCGGCCATAGGTGGCGATGAAAGCGGTGCGCGCGATCGACAGGTAGTTTCTCAGCTCGTCCCGCTTGGCTGCGATCAACTGCTCTTCCAAAGTGCGAATCTCGCGTTCGGCCAATTGCCGGGACTGCAAGGTCACCAGCACCGAGATGACCACCGCTGCCACCAGAAAGGGCAGGGTGGCCAGCAAGAAGAGCTTTTGACCATAATTTAGGCCGATCCTGTCTGTCAGGTTGATCATGACCCGAATCGTTACGGCGAATCCCAGAACTTTGGGCGCTAACGGTGTCCGACCCGCCCAAAAAGTGGTCAGAAAACTTTACCTGTCGCCGATTTTCTACGCAGTACTCGGTATTCCCTTGCTGGTGGGGGCGCGCTAGGGTGGCCGCACTTGCAACGATCCGCGCCCCGGGACCTCTGCTGTCTCAGGCGCATCACTTTCATGGGAGGAAATACCATATGGATCGTCGTTCTTTTCTGAAGAATTCCGCTTTGGGTGGCTCGGCCGCCGCTGCAACTGCTCTGGCTGCTCCGGCATATGCACAAGGCAAGCGCACGCTGACGATGGTGACATCGTGGGGCCGTGGCCTTGCCGGTGTGTTTGACGCTGCACAGAAATGTTCCGACAATATCAACGCCATGTCCGAGGGCACGCTGACAATCGACGTCAAAGCGGCTGGCGAACTGGTGGGTGCGTTTGAAGTGTTTGACGCCGTAACCGCCGGTCAGGCCGACATGTATCACGCGGCTGACTATTACTTTGTCAACCAACACCCCGGTTTTGCCTTCTTCACGGGTGTGCCTTTCGGCATGACCGCGACCGAGTTGAACAACTGGTACTACCATGGCAACGGCATGGCGCTGCACCACAAGCTGGGTGAAATCTTTGGTGTAAAATCCTTCCTCGGCGGGAACACCGGCACCCAGGCGGGTGGCTGGTTCTCCAAAGAGATCAAGGGTCCCGAAGACTTCAACGGTCTGAAATTCCGTATGCCTGGTCTGGGCGGCAAAGCCCTTGGGTATATGGGTGCCTCGATCCAGAACCTTCCGGGTGCAGAAGTGTATCAGGCGCTTGCCTCGGGTGCGATTGACGGCACCGAGTGGATCGGCCCCTGGGCGGATGAAAAAGCCGGTTTCCAGGAAATTACCAAGTTCTACTACACTGCGGGTTTCCACGAGCCGGCTGCGGGTCTGAGCCTTGTGACCAACCTGGATGTGTTCAACGAGTTGTCACCCAGCCATCAGTCGATCATTGAGATCGCGGCAGGCCACGCCAACGTGTGGAACCTCAGCCAGTTCCTGATGAACAACGGTGCGGCGCTTGAGCGTCTGAAAGCCGGTGGTGTTCAGGTTCTCGAATTCCCGGACTCGGTCTGGGATGCTATGGGTGCTGCCAGCCAGCAGGTCTATGATGAGTTCATGGGCGACGAGCTGTTCAAGGAAATCTATGACGATTACGCAGCCTCGATGAAAGCTTCCTCGGGCTGGCTGACCCAGTCGATCAGCGCCTACCGCAACCAGCGTGACCGCGTTCTGGGCTAAACCCCTGAAGACGTAACGCTAAGGCGGGCCCCGGCATCCATCGGGGCCTGCCACACGACCTGACAGATGCCTCATAGCATCTGCTAACGATGGTGTGGGGGACACACATGTTGGATGGAATTCTCTGGTTTTTCCAGAATATTGGCCTTGCCATATACAACTTCTTTTACGCGATCAGCCATCCGCAGCTGTGGCTGGATTGGTCGGACAAAGAAGCGATCATGCGCTTTGTCTATTACGGCGGCTCGGTCGAGTTTTTCTTTGTCGCCTTCACGATCTTCCTGATTTTCACGGCCATCGGGCTGTGGCGCAACGCCTTTATGTGGGGCTGTGTGCGCGTGCTGGAAGGGTTCGCCAACACCACCGGGCGCTTCTTTGCCTGGGCCGGGTTGTTGATGGTGCTGCAGCAGATTGTTATCGTGTTCATCCAACGCATCTTCGCGCGCCCTGATATTGTCTTTGGCTTTGGTATCCCGCTGCAAAAAGACATCAGCTGGTGGGCTGAGGAACTGAAGTTTTACAACGCTCTCGTGGTGGCGCTGTGCTGTACCTACACCTTTGTGCAGGGCGGGCATGTGCGCGTCGATCTGGTCTATTCAGCTGTCAAATTCCGCACCAAAAAGGTGATCGATATGGTCGGCAGCATGATCTTCATGATGCCGGTTGCCGTGCTGATCTGGATGTATGGCTGGTACTTCCTGTGGCGTCATCTGATCACGCCGAACCCCTCGGCCAGCGACTCGCTGGAGCGTCTGATGCTCAAGGCGCGCGCCGTGCGCTGGAACGTCGAGACCATCGGGTTCAGTCCGAACGGGTTCAACGGATATTTCTTGTTCAAAATCCTTCTGGTGGCCTTTGCGGGCATGGTGTTCCTGCATTCCATCGCCTTCTTCTATCGCTCGTATCTTGAGTGGAAAGAAGGGCCGGAAAGCGAGCAAAAACACCTCGACAAGGATACGCTTGGCGCAGGTGAAGAAGCATATGAGGGGACACATTGATGCTGTTTGGACTTGATGGCGTCGAGATCGGCCTGATCATCGTCTTCTTCTGCCTGTTTGGCGGAATCTTGTCTGGCTTTCCGGTGGCCTTTGCCATTGGTGGGGCCGGGGTTATTTCCTTCGCGATCATTGCCGCACTGGACAGTGCAGGCCTGTTGATCCACCAGGCGATTGATACCTCGTCCGAGGCGTATAATGCGCTCTTGGTCAGCGGGATCAGATCGGACGTGGTGTCGGTCTTCCGATACCCGGATTTGCCGCGCATAGGCGAGCCTGTATTCCCGCAAGGCTGGGAAACCGCGCTGGACCGGAACGTCAGCTTTGTTGTCAACCGGATCAACGAACGCGTCCTTGCCGGGCAGTCGATTGAAACATTGCTTGCAGTTTTGATGTTCGTTCTGATGGGTATCACGCTGGAACGCTCAAAAATCGCCAACGATCTTCTGACCACCATGGCGCGTGTCTTTGGCCCGCTGCCCGGCGGTCTGGCCGTGTCGGTTGTGGTTGTGGGCGCCCTCCTTGCCGCTTCGACCGGGATTGTCGGTGCCACCGTGGTCACCATGGGCCTGCTCAGTCTGCCCACCATGTTGCGCAACAATTACAGCCCCGAGATCGCCACCGGCGTGATCGCGGCCTCTGGCACGTTGGGGCAGATCATTCCGCCCTCAATCGTGATCGTTCTGTTGGGCACACTGGCGGGGGATCTCTATTCTGTCGCGCAGGAAAACCGGGCGCAGGAATTGGGTTGTTCCGATGCCCTGACCTATCTGGGTGAGCCTGCGGTTGTCTCGGTGGGCACGTTGTTCCAGGCGGCCTTGCTGCCGGGCATCCTGTTGGCGCTGCTGTATGCGCTTTATGCCTTTGGCTACGCGCTGCTTAACCCGTCCAAGGCGCCTGCCGTGGAAATGGGCAGCACCAATGCCGAGGCGCTGACCCGAAGCGAAGCGTTCACCTGGTTCCTTGGTGTGCCTATCGCGCTGATTGCCGGGGCGATCCTGCTGGGACAGGTCAATGTGATCGGCTCGCAAAACCTTGTGGTTGACAGTTTCTCGGAACGCGGGGCCAGCGCATCGCTGCGCACCACGGTTTCAGAAGAGTGTCAGGCCGCGGTGATCGACCTGCACGGCGAAGAGAAATGGGCCACGGCCGTCGCCGAGCAACAGGCCATTGATGATGCAGGTGGTGTGCAGCAATCGGTGGAACTGACTGACGAGCAGGTTGCCGAAGCATTGGCCCAAAAGATCGAAAATGCAGCCCCGATCGGGACCGGCGTGGCGATCATCTTTTTGATGCTGGGCCTGATCCTTGCCGTGGCGCGCGGGGTGCAACCCTCGGCCTCGCCCAAGCCGCTGTTGATCGGAGCATTGGGGATCGTGCTGGGCCTGTTGGTGGATATCCTGCTGATTGGTCCGGCGATGAGCCCAAGCGTGACCATTCTGCTTCTGGCGATCCCTCTGGCGTTGGCCTTTATTGGGTGCGCGCAGGCGTCCGGGCGTCTGGCCCAGAACGAGCTGATCCGCGTGGTCTTCCCACCGCTGGTTCTGATCGTGGCTGTGCTTGGCTCGATCCTGGGCGGTATCACCAATCCGACGCCTGCTGCGGCACTTGGGGCCGGTGGAGCGATTATGCTGGCGGCCTATCGGCGGTTGCGCGATGAGGGGCGTTCGCCCCGGATCATCATCCTTGCGACCTTCGCGATCATCGTCGCGATCCTGATGGGGGTGAATTTCGATCTGCGAGTCAATATCTCGGGCGTCACCTTCGAGACGTGGGTGGCGTTCTTCATCGCCAAATCCGCCTATCTGTTTGCCCTGTTCGGCCTGCTGTTTGCCTGCTGGACGCTGTTCAACGGGGGCGTGTTGACGCCTGTGGTGCGCGAGACGGCCAAAGTGACCTCAATGGTGTTCACCATCCTGATCGGCTCGCAACTGCTGAACCTTGTGGTGATCAGTTTCGGGGGCGAGCATTACATCCAGCAATTCCTGAAGAGCTTTGACAACGAATACAAAGTCTTCCTGATCGTGATGCTGGTGCTGTTCATTCTGGGCTTTGTTTTGGATTTCCTTGAAATCATCTACATCGTGATCCCGATCGTCGGGCCGGTGATCTATGGCGGTACGTTCGAACCCAAATGGGTGACGATCATGATCGCGGTGAACCTGCAGACCAGCTTCCTGACGCCGCCCTTTGGTTTCGCGCTGTTCTACTTACGGGGGGTCGCGCCAAAAGAGGTGACGACGGGCCATATTTATCGCGGGGTTGCACCGTTTGTGCTGATCCAGGTGGTGGGTCTGGGGATCCTGTGGTTCTTCCCGGCGATTGTGACGATTGTACCGAACCTGATCCCGAACTGATCAGGGAAACATGAGATACGGAAAAGGGCCGCCGGTTTGGGCGGCCCTTTTTGACCGTTGAATGTTATCTGGTGGCGGTTATTAGGGCCTGTTGACATTCGGGGTTCCCATTTTGCCTGAAGTCTGATTCAAGCTTCCAAAATGGAGGTGTTGATGGACGCAAATCGTTTGGCTGTTTCCGATGAGCTTTGGGAGAAGATTGAGCCGCTTATACCGGGCAAGGCAGGCGATCCGGGTGTTACCGCGCGCAATAATCGCCGGTTTATGGAAGCAGTATTATGGCGCGTACGCACAGGGTCCCCATGGCGGGATTTGCCCAAAGAGTTTGGCAACTGGAACAGCCAGTTCAAGCGATTTCGTCGATGGGCCGGGAACGGCGTGTTCGAGAGTCTTTTCAATGCCATGAGTGGCGAGCCGGACCTGGAATATGCCCTTGTCGACGGGACGATTGTTCAAGCTCATCAGAAGGCTTCGGGCGCAAAAGGGGGACTCAACACCAGGCTATCGGACGCTCTCGCGGCGGACTGACGACCAAGGTCGTGGCCTTGGTCGATGCGCTCGGTAACCTGTTCCGGTTTCTGCTTTTTTTGCCGGGACAGGCACACGACATGAAGGGGGTCGCTCCTCTGATCAAGGGGGCTTCCTTTGGGGCGTTGCCGGCCGACAAGGCCTTCGACGCCGACTGGCTCCTGCAAGACCTTGATGAGCGTGGCGCAACCGCTGTCATCCCGCCCAAATCGAACCGAAAAGTTCAACGGGACTACGATACCCACATGTACAAGTGGCGCCATCCCGTCGAAAACCATTTCGCAAAGATCAAGGAATTCAGAGGCATGGCAACGCGATACGACAAGACTGATACAAGCTACGCTGCCAACTGGCACCTCTGTGCCATGCTCATTGCAACACGATGATTGTCAACAGACCCTAAAGCGTTTCTACTTAAACCTGAGACAGCATTAAGTGGAAACGCTGCGCAACACCTCAGTGTTGTGGGCGTTTCGAGAAAAACCTGTGTCTCAAGTTTTTCTCGAAACGCTTTAAAATCTGAGCACGGAATCAAGCCGCAAGCGCCGTGCCGCCCCGCCGGGCTGGCGCTTTGGGGAAGCCGGGTACTCCGCTGATGGTTTACGCGGACTTTGCTGGCATAAAGTGTATCACATGACCGTCGTAGCGCCATCCCACGGTCCGGCGCCGGCACGGCTTACATTGTACGGCTGATCAGATGTGTCAGAGGCCTCGGCCCGGGGTGCTAACCCGAATTATTCTTGAGGGGTTGGTGATGGTAGCGCACCCTTTTGGAAAGCTGTATTTTTATGCTGTCGATGCGAAAAAGCGCAGTTTTCAGGAGCCACACCTCACCATGAAGCGGTTTACCCCGGCCGCGCCGGTTTTGTCACCCGTGAATGGCAAGCCTGTGCCGCTCAATTTCGACGGCGCGGAGATGAGTTCCGATGCCGGCCTGGCGCTTTTGCGGGAGGTGGAACGCCGGCACGACATGGCGGGTCTTCTGTCGTCCTGCCTCACGGACCTGCGCGATCCCGGGAAGGTCAGGCATAGCCTGGAGGACATCATCCGTTTCCGGATCATGATGATTGCGGCGGGGTATGGGGATGGCAATGACGCCGCTGATCCGCGCCATGACCCGTCCTTCAGGATCGCGCCCGAGCGCAACCCGGAGACGGGTGCGGCGCTGTGCCCGCAGCCCACAATCCCGCGGATGGAAAACCTGCCCGACGTGCGTGATCCGATCCGGATGGCACGCAGCATGGTTCGTTTCCATTGCCAATCCTTTGCGCGTGTGCCCGGGCAGATCGTGCTGGACATCGACGACACTTTTGACGCGGTCCACGGGCACCGGCAGTTGCGCCTGTTCAACTCATACCATGATGAATATGGCTTCCAAGCCATCGTCGTCTTCGATGGTGATGGACGGTTGGCCGGGGCCTTGCCGCGCCCGGCGCGCCGCCCCGGGGGGGCGGAAAGCGCCGCACATCTGCGCCGCTTGATCCGGGAGATCCGCAAGCACTGGCCCAAGACCGGGATCCTGCCGCGCGCGGACAGCCATTATTGCGGGCCAGAGGTTCTGGACCTGTGTGACCGGCCGGGCCTGCGCCATGTCTTTGGCCTGAGCCGCAATGCGCGCCTTCAGGAGGAGGTTCAGGCGTTGGAGGCATCGACGGCAACCCGATATGCGCGCAATGCCGGCCAGAAGGTCAGACGGTTCAAAACATTCGCCTGTGCGGCTGGGTCCCGGTCAAAAGCCCGCCGCGTGGCAGCCCGTGTCGAGGTCAGTTCCCGGGGTGTAAAACGCGGAGCAATATTGGGCCACAGAAGCGGCTGCATATCGCAGTTGTAGCGGAGTAAAAGTCCGCCAGTTTGTGCCCTTCGTTTATTCGGAGGGCGGGAGATGTATTCTGTGGATATTTATAGTCGTGTGCGCCGTGCTTGTTTGAAGGACGGTATGTCTGGCCGAGAAGCGGCGCGGTTTTTCAACATGGCGTAATCAGGATCAGCACTCAGTTACCCCTGTTATTCTGGATGCACATGCAATTGAAAAGGAGACTGACCAATGGAATATTTTGCTGGTTTGGATGTGTCCATGGAAGAGACGCATATCTGCATTCTGGATCGTGAAGGGGCCCTTATTCGTGAAGGAAAAGCGAGCTCAACACCAAAAGCGATCGCTGACTTCCTCGCTTCTGGACCACCATGTGCCAAAGTTGTATTTGAAACGGGACGGATGGCACCAATGCTTTACCATGGGCTGACGGAGCTTGGTGTCCCGGTTGTTTGCATCGAGAGCAGGCAAGCATATCAGGCCCTTAAATCTCTGGCCGGCCACAAGACGGACCGCAATGATGCCCGCGGTTTGGCACACCTGGCGCGGACGGGATTCTACAAGCCGACCCATGTCAAATCACTGTCAGCGCACGCAATCCGGTCGCTGATCGCAGCCCGCAAGAAGCTGGTCGGACAGCGTGTGACGCTCGACAATCAGATCCGCGGTCTGGTCGTCGTCTTCGGCGTGCGGCTGCCACGAGCTTTGTCTCCGGCATTCAAAAACGCGGCGCTAAAAGTTAGCGATGGAGTGCCTGGCCTCCATGCCGCAATTTGCGGACTGTTCGCAGCACGCGAAGCAATCCTCGCGGCGGTTGCAGCCATTGATGGCGACATCAAAAAGATGACCCGCAAATCCGAAGTCTGCCAGCGCCTTATGACGGTACCAGGGGTCGGTCCGATCACAGCATTGGCCTTTGCCGCAGCAATTGATGATCCGTCGCGTTTCAGGAAATCGCGTGATGTGGGGGCGTATCTTGGACTGGTGCCGCGACGGCATCAATCTGGTGAAATCGACTACACGGGCAGCATCTCAAAGCGGGGCGACGTGCGCGTCAGAACGCTTCTCTATGAGGCCGCCAATGTGATGCTGACGCGGTATGCCGCTCCGCTCAAATTGAAGACATGGGCCCTCGCAATCGGTGCGCGCTCAACGATGAGAAAGGCCCGAGTGGCTCTGGCGCGTCGTCTGGCAATCATACTTCATGCCATTATGCGAGACAAAACTGACTTCCAGTCCGCGTAAGGCTTACGAGGCGACAACGAGGATTCCTAAATCAAAGTTCCCATCTGGGACGATGCCCGAGGGAGGGCGTGAGACACGGCGCCGATTCTGTAGCAACAGCCAAGACCAACGGTATGATTGCGGTTTCAACATTGCCGACCCACACCCAGCCAACCCCATCATGAACCTCAGAGTTCGAAGAGAACAAAGGCAACCTCTGACATCAAAAGCAGGAAACTCAGGAAACACGCATTGACAGATTAGAGAACAAAGATCGTAAGACGATCGCGAAGATGCTGCGCCATGAACTTCCGCCTGGGTATCGTCGGTCGGAAGCGCCTCGGCGGCCAACGCTTGATGGTTATGTTGGTGTGGTCGATGAGATACTGCGCACAGACAAAGCCCTGATCAAAAAGCAGCGACACACGGCCAAGCGCATCTTTGAACGGCTGCGCGATGAGCATGGATATGCCGGCAGCCTGACCACGGTGACCTATTACGTGCGCGAGCAAAAACGGCGCACCAAAGAGGTGTTTGTGCCGTTGTCGCATCGGCCGGGCCATGCGCAGGTTGATTTTGGTGAGACGCTGGGCGTGATCGGTGGCGTGGAATGCAAGATCCACTTCTTCGTGATGAGCTTGCCACATTCTGATGCGGTGTTTGTGAAGGGATATCCAGCTGAGACAACCGAGGCGTTTTGCGATGGCCATGTGTCCGCCTTTGCATTCTTTGGCGGCATTCCGCAATCCATTCTCTACGACAATACCAAGATCGCCGTGGCTCGGATACTCGGGGATAAGACGCGCATCCGCACACGTCGGTTTACGGAACTGCAGTCGCATTACTTGTTTGATGACAAGTTTGGCAGACCCGCGCGAGGGAACGATAAAGGCAACGTTGAGGGCATGGTTGGATACACCCGCCGCAACTTCATGGTTCCCGCACCTCGCTATGACAGCTTTGATGATCTGAACGCACATTTGGAAGAGAAGTGTTTAGCACGTCAGGACGATACGTTGCGGGGTCACACCCAAACCATAGGCGCACGCCTGATGTCGGATTTGGATGCTCTGATGGGATTGCCCGTCGCAGAATATGAAGCCTGCGATCACGTCAGCACGCGTGCAACGTCGATCTCAATGGTGCGCTATCGCAGCAATGATTACTCGGTGCCAGTAGCCTATGCGCACCACGATGTTCATGTGCGTGGGTTTGTGCATGAGGTTATCATCGGCTGCGGCAATGAGATTATTGCGCGGCACAAACGATCCTACACATCAGCGGATATGGTCTTTGACCCATTGCACTTTTTGCCCCTGCTTGAACAAAAGGTGGGTGCCCTGGATCAGGCCGCGCCTTTGCAGGGTTGGCATTTGCCAGATGTATTTGCCACGCTGCACCGACTGCTTGAAGCCAGAATGGGTAAGCCGGGCAAGCGAGAATACGTTCAAGTCTTGCGCCTTTTGGAGACCTTCGAAATGGATGTTGTGCAAGGCGCAATCCAGCAGGCAATAGATATGGGTGCAATTGGCTATGACGCCGTAAAACACCTTGTACTGTGTCGGGTTGAGAAGCGGCCACCACGATTGGATTTGGACTTCTATCCATACTTGCCCAAGGCCAATGTCGGCACAACACGCCCATCCAGTTACATGAGCTTGATGGGAAGGACCGCGGCATGACCGAAGCCCCTCGGATTCTTCTACGGCATCATCTTAAACAACTGCGACTGCCAACGTTCCAAGGCGAGTATGCCAAACAGGCGCAGCTCTGTGCTGCAGAGAACAAAGATCACATCCACTATCTGGCGCGGCTGTGTGAGATGGAATTGATCGACCGCGAACGCCGGATGATTGAACGGCGCATCAAAGCGGCGAAGTTCCCCAGCACCAAGAGCTTGGATAGCTTTGACTTCAAGATCATGCCAAGCTTGAACAAGCCCCTGACGATGGATCTGGCACGATGCGATTACGTTAATCGCAGGGAGAACATCATCGCGCTCGGCCCGTCAGGCACGGGCAAGACACACATCGCCCTGGGACTTGGGCTGGCTGCATGTCAAAGAGGACTGAAGGTGCGCTTCACAACGGCTGCGGCATTAGTCCATGATCTGATCGAGGCTCAAGATGAGCGGAGATTGCAGCGCCTTCAAAAGCAACTGACCAGCCAGAACCTGTTGATCATTGATGAACTGGGCTTCGTACCGCTCAGCAAATCTGGCGCAGAGCTGCTCTTCGAGGTCATATCCCAATGCTATGAACGCGGCTCCATCATCATAACCTCGAACCTGCCCTTCGATGAATGGACTGAAGTCTTTGGCTCTGAGCGGCTGACCGGTGCGCTACTCGATCGTTTAACCCATCACGTCCACATCCTCGAGATGAATGGCGAAAGCTATCGGCTCAAACACAGTCGCAACAACCGAAAATAACCAGCCCGCAATCACAGTCAGAATAATGCTGGCCTTATGGCCAGCATGCGCTTTGGCACGCTTCAGCTTTGTGACGAGCACGCGTGCAAAAGCGCCACAAAACATCAACCGAAGTGGCCCATTTTTACGCCGCGACATGGACCCATTTTACTCTGCGATTGACACCGGGGGGACACTCGTTACATCGTGACCAATCCCGACGGCGGGCGTGGCAGGCATCTCTACGGGAAAATCTATTCTGCCCGTGGTCAGGCCGAGAACCACATCAAGGGATGGAAGACCCATCTCGCCTCGGACCGTACCTCCTGCACCAGGGCGTCAGCCAATCAGATGCGGCTTGTGCTGCATGGCTGTGCCTGTTGGATCTGGTGGACACTCCGGGCCGCTTGTCCAAAACGGTCCCGATGGCGGCATGCCCGGTTCGATACCCTGCGCCTGCATCCGGTCAAACCCGCAGCAACCATCGTCGGGAAAAAACCGGGATCGTGATGACATTGCCGGCTTCATGCCCGCGCAAGTCGCTGATCGGCCTGTTATACCAACGGCCCAATTAATTGACCTTTATCCATTCTCGATCTGTGATTGAAGTTATGCGTTCAGGGTCGTTCGCAAAGAAGTTCCAGGCCCGGGCGCATTTTTCGAGGATTTCTTCATATGTGTCGAAGACAGAGACAGCGGGTTTGTTCGACCGCAGATAGGCCCAAACGTTTTCCATTGGGTTCAATTCCGGTGAGTATGGGGGCAGTTTTACGAGTGTAGTATTATCTGGCACCTGCAAGCATTTTGCTCCGTGCCAACCAGCCCCGTCGATGATGAGCAAGGCATGTGCGCCGGGTGCGATTGTCTTTGCGATCTCATCGAGATGCAGCCCCATTGCTTCGGCGTTGACGTAAGGCAGGATCAGCCCAGCCGCCGTGCCACAGGCAGGACAGGCTGCGCCGAAGATACAGCTCCATTTGCAGCGCGTATCACGTGGTGCGCGCGGGCGGGTTCCACGCCTGGCCCATTTGCGGGTGAGGGTTCCTTGCTGCCCGACGCGGGCTTCATCCTGGAACCATACCTCAAGCGGCTTCCCCTTTGCATGTTTTGGCAGGGTATCGGCTATGAGGCTGGCAAAGTTTTTTTAAAAGCCTGCTGTGCAGCGGGATCAGTTTTGGGATGCTCCGGGCGCACGGAAAGGCGACGAAAACCATGCCTGGCTGGATACTTGCCAATCGTACGTTCATGTAGCTTTACGTCGAATTCTTCTTCAACGCGGACCTGCAAATCGGCACAGCGCCACCGCACTACGCCATCTTTTGCCGGGTCAGGCCCAGCCTCAACCCAAGCCACAAACAGCGCCTGTTGCTCTGGGGACAGGCGTGGCTTTGCACCCTTGCCACACCGATCAGAAAGCCCACCAAGGCCCTCTGCATTGTAGCGATGCACCCAGTCTCTGGGAGTTTGGCGATCCATACCGCTGCTACGGGCCGCTGTTGCGCGGTCCACATCGTCAAGCACCAGCGCTATGGCGAGTATTCGACGGACAACACGACCATCCCTGGTTCGCTTTGCAGCACAACGCAAATCTTGCGCGGACATATCTGTGCGCGTAATCTTGACTGCCCCACCCATGAGCACCTCCTTGCTTCTGGAGGCCATTGATTCAGAAATGCAGTAAATTTGAAATCACAAAAGTGAGTCAGACATTAAGGCCGCTGGTATTACCTGGGGCACTGCCGCCGCCTCACCCTGTCTGACGCTGATCAACACGCCCCGCCCACACAAAAAACCAACCGCCAAATTACCAAATCGCCAGACAGGAGCGCCCGATGCAAAATCAGGGCGAAGATCAACCATGCCGCATCAAATTGGAATGGTTGCCAACAAAGCATCAGGTGCCAAAACAGGGCGCTCGTGAATTTTTGCGGCTAACCGCCCTTCGGCCGCAACGACACACCGTCGGGCAGCGCAATATCGGCCACCTGTTCGGCAATCGGATCATTGCTGAGCGGATGCAGACGTGACGAATAGTCAGCCGGGTCAGTCATCTTTTCCCAGCGTCCGCCGGAATACACCTCAAGCCCTGAAAATGCGGCCTTATAGCCCATCTTGTCGCTGCCGGGCACCCAATAGCCCAAGTAGACATAAGGCAGACCCGCCTCGCGGGCGATGGCGATGTGATCAAGGATGATGAAGGTCCCAAGGCTGTCGCGGGGCCGGCCGGGCGTGTAAAACGAATAGACCATCGAAATCCCGTCATCGAGGATATCTGTCAGGCAGACAGCGGTCAGATCGCGGCTTTCACGGTCGCTATATTCTACCACCCGGGTGCGGATTGGCGTTTCCTCGACCATGGCGGCAAATTCAAACGCATCCATATCGGCCATCCCGCCATTGGCGTGGCGGCTTTCCAGATAGGTGCGGAACAGCTCGTATTGTTCTTCGGTGGCCCAGGGCGAGGTGGCGCGCCTCTCTAAGCCCTCATTGCGGCGTATCGTGCGGCGCTGACCCTTGGACGCCGTAAACTCGGCCACATTGATGCGCGCCGACAGGCAGGCGGCACAATCGGCACAGGAGGGACGATACAGTACATTCTGCGAGCGGCGAAAGCCTTGCTTGCTCAGCCCATCATTCAGCCGCTGCGCGCCTTCACCTTGCAGGGCTGTGAACAGCTTTCTTTCCATCCGACCCTCAAGATAAGGGCAGGGCTGTGGGGCCGTCACATAGAACTGGGGCGCAATGGGAAGTGTGTGGCGCATTGAATACGGGTTTGTTGTCACTTTTTAGACGATGGGGCCGTCGGCAAACAGTCCTTCGAAGGGGTCTCGTGTAATTTAGGTATACTACTGCGCCTGAATTGACCTGAAGAATTTGTAGAGAGGTTGATTCAATTTGCCGCATGGTCATACGTATCACAGCATGCACTTTGAGAGCATGAACAAGCCCCACAAAACGGTTTCGCTATCTGCCGATCAGCGCCTGGCCCTTGAGGCCATTTGCCGCCGCCGCAAGGTTGAAGCGCTTGTCTGGAGGCGCGCCCGTGCGTTTCTGCTGTTGGATGCAGAAGAAGACGCCGGAACGGTTTGCCGGATTCTGGATATCGGCCCGACGGTTCTGACGGAGTGGCAGTTTGCCTTTTCCGGGGCGGGTCAGGCGTTTGAGGTTGTGGCCGATCGCCCGCATCGCCACCTGAAACCGCACCTTGGCCTGCCCTTTATATCGCACACGATTTGAACGTTTGGAAAACACCCGCTCGCAAGGCATGCGCAAATGGGCATACCGGCGATCCCTATCGGCATCCTTGCCTTTCATATTGCGCTTTTTGATCGTCGCATTATGGCAACCCTTGCGCTTTGGCGCTGCCTGTGCCGGTTGAGTGCAATACCCTTTGTCGCCAAAAACCGCACCCTGATCCGGCCAGACATGGCGCACGCCCCGGGCATCCGTCACATTCGCCGGCGTGGCGGCAACCCTGTTGATCAGAGCAGACTGCATATCAACACCGGTGTGCTCTTTGCAGCCATACCGGAATTTGTCCCTGCCCTTGGCCCCAAAGCGCGCCTGTGGGTCCGCGGCCACCTGGTCCGCCGTCTCATTGTTGAACTTTTCCAGGCCCCTGGCGATGGCTTTGTCGCGGTCATCCCGGGTAGATAGCTTCGAGACCGACTTGCCGGCATCGACAAAGGTAAACACCTCGCGGATCAGGCCTGCCTCTTTCAGGCCGTCGCGCAAACGGTTGAACAGGTCCATCAATCGCTTCGTCCCCGGGCGTTGGCGGAAATCGCCGAAGAATGAATGGTCGGGCGGGCGCTCACTCAAGGCAAATGCGCAAAACCACTTGCCCGCCAAATTCTCTCGCATGAACCGTTCCATCCCGCGGTCCGGGAGGTCTTCTATAAACTGCAAAACAAGCATCCGGAACGCGCGTTCAGCCCCCGGTTCAGGCCGCCCGCGATCCGAATAAAGCGCGACCAAAGGGCCGGACAAAACCACCAGGTCCACCACCGCCTCAAAACGACGACAGGGGTGATCCTCTGAAACCGGCCCATCCAGTGATGTAAACATCTCAACCTGATTACAACCCATAAAATCCTCCGTTCCAACATCAAAATTCATGGCTCAATTAGCATTGATTATGCGTGGCGTATTACAGGCAGGATGCCTGCTGCTGCGGCAAGTATCGCGCGCGGCGTTTGGTGGCTCGGAAGGACGGCAAGGTGGAACCACCGAAGGTAGCTGTCCAGGTATTTGGTTGCGATACCCCGATGGCGGCGCAGAAAGGTCTTTAACCGCTCATGCCGACTGTTCACGGTTTGAATGTGCAATTCACCACGGACACGTTCTCCGGCGGTCCGGTCGAGACTTTCATGGCTGACGCCCGTTTCTGCGGCGCAGGGCGGGTACCCGGTGCAGCCATCGGTCACCGGGAGAGCGTCCCCATCAAGACGTGGCTGCAGAACCGTTTTGAGATGTTCGGCTGTCACCGCAGGCAAGACAGCACTGATGGTGGTGCCTGATCGGTCGACCGCAACGGGGACCGGAACCTGCTCCTTCGACAATCCGCGTTTTGAGGCCTTTCCCCCGCGTTTGCGGGCTTTTCGAGAGAGATTACGCTCCCCTTTCCGGCTGCGCGGAAAGAACGTCTCGTCGGCTTCGACGATCCCGCACAGCTTGACCGCACCGACCGTTACAGCCTGAAGAAAGCGATGACGCCAACGAAAAGCTGTGGTGTCGGCCACCATACAACGCCCGTCGGACGCCTTTACCGTTTCGCCGTCGCGCAGGGAAGCTGCAAACTCTGCCCACCTGTCCTTGTGGCGCAAGCGGGCAAGCGGCGTCCCGGTCAGCGCGTTGAAGGTTTTGCGACAGCTTTTGCAAAAGAACCTCGTCAGGCCACTTGCATGGCCTCTGATGATCGCACCGCCCGAAGCGCAGTGCGGACAGATACGCCCCTCGCGAACAGTCGCCTCAAGGAGATCGATCACGCTTTCCAGCGACGAAACCCCGGCAACGAGCCGTCCGGTTTCAGCCCGTTGTTTCGATGAAAGGTTGTCGATCTCGTTAAGCCACACCAAAAAAGCCTGATGATCCATGTGCCGCACCCATAATTTTGTTCATGGTGTGTTCTATCACAGGTCGCCACGCATAATAAATGCTAATTGAGCCAAATTCATTGAATCAGAACCACAACTATAAATCCACAAAATAAGACACTTTCCCGACAGGCCCACGATAGCAACGATCCCGCCACGCGCCAAGGGGGATTGTCCGGGGCGGCAGGGGAATCGCATGAGTTTCACGGCGCGAGGATTTGAAGCGGGAAGCGGTTGTTCCAGCCTGCCTTTTTCCGCATTCCTCCGAGGGAGTTCTCGCTTTTTGCTTTGTTGAGCAAATTCATTGCGATGTGCCTGATGACGGCGGAGTTGGCGGGTGCGTGATCTTTTCGTATCCGGCTGTCGTCATCGCGGAAGGTGACATCAAGCACCCGGTGGAGGCGGTTTTCAATTCCCCGGTGAGAGCGTACGGCATGGGCAAAGCGCGCGGCGTCTTTTGGCAGGGACGGGATGAAGTACCGCGTTTGCCGTGTCGTCTTCCCGCCACTTTCCCGAAGCGGGACGACGCGGCCAATGCTGAGCAACCCCTCCCGATGGGGATGGCGCTTTTTCAACCGGCCGATGGCGTCGCATTGGGTGTATGTTCGCGTTTCAATCCTGCCCTTGTCGCCGTCAACCGTCTGTAGTGATTCTGTGTTTTCCCGATCCTGTTCTTCGAACCACAGTTTCACGTCCTCATGGAGAAGCCCCTGATTGCCCTTCAGGGCCAGCACATAGTCAGCACCCTTGTCACGGATTTTGCAGGCGATCTCACGTTGGCGCCCCATCGCATCCAGCGTCACGACCGCGCCCTCCAGGAAGAGCAAATCCAGGAGAACGGGGATGTCCTTGATCCCGTTCCTTTTGTGCGCGCTGGCTTGCTGGCCGGGCACGAGGCGTAGATCGTTACACCGGGCCGGGATCAGATGCAGAGGCGTTTCACCACCGGCCCTTGAGCCTCGCGCTGTCTTGCCGTCAATGGCAACGAGCGTTCCTCCAACGCGCCCGGCCAACCCGGACGCCCACGCGGCAAAGGCTGCGTTGAACTCTTCAGGATCAAGCGCCCGAAACACCGTCGAAAGCGTGTCGTGGGAGGGTATGCCATACTCAAACGCAGCCAACTTGCGCAGGAAACCCAACTTTTCCTCGCCATAAAGGGCAACATCGACAAAACTCCCGCACCCCGACACCACTCCGCACAGGCTCAAAAGCGGAATCCCATCAAGTGGATACAACACCTTCGTCTTCTGGCGGGGATCAGAAATCGACGAGGCAAAAGATTGAAACAACACGGTATTTTCCAAAACAGCGCCCTCCAGACATAAACTTTGGAAAACTGAATCAGAGATAGAAGATCAAGGCAAACCAAAGGATGCTATTCATGCGATACCCCTGTCCGGGGCGGTTAAAACCGGGCTCAGGCGCGGGCGCGCCGGTTCAGGGCGACAGTGCCGAGGAAAAAGTCAGGCAGGCCTTGCGACCGGGCGGTGCTGGCAATCAGAACGGCCGATAACAGTTGGACGGGAAGGGCGGCACAGCACAGCGAAAAGATCAGCGTGTGCATGAAGGCCATCGTGCCATCAAACCGCTCGCCCCGCAGGGTGCGGAATTCAATCGCGAACAGGCGCATGCCCCATGTCGCCGAACCTTGGCTGATACTAAGCACGCGGTAGGCAAAGCCCACCACCAGCATCATCAGCGGAAAAAAGAAAAGCCCGGTGAAGGCGGTGAACGGCACAATGATCAGGCAGATCACAATCACCAGAACGGTGTCGACCCCCCAGGCCAACAGGCGTTTCAAAGGCACGTCCGCATAAAACTCGGGCTGTGTCTCGGGGTCGGGGATATGCCAGGTCGTATCGGTCATGTGTCTTTCTTGCATATAGGCAGACGGAGCCCGGGGCGAAACCCCCGGGCAATGGTCTTAGGCGGATTTGGGTGCTTCCTCGTCCGATGCTGCCGAGGACCTGGCGCGCTCGTCCATGAACTGGTCAAACTCGGCCTTGTCACGGGCATCGCGCAGACGTTGCAGGAAGGCTTCAAAGTTTTTCTGTTCTTCTTCCAGACGACGCAGGGTTTCGGCGCGGTAGCCATCAAAGGCCGAATTGCCGGTGCTGCGCGACAGATGAACCTTACGGTGGTGCGAGGTGCGACGTGAACAGATCATTTTCTTGCTCCAGATCATATAGGCGAGAAGGGCGAGGCCGACGGGCCAAAAGACGATAAAGCCAACGATCATGGCGGCGATCCAGGCACCTTTGCCTTTCTCATCCAGCCAGGCTTCGGCCCGGGCAAACCAGCCCATCGTGTGCTGGACCGGCGCGTGTTGGGCGAAACTTGTCATAAGGAATGTCCTTTCATACGGGTGTTGTTGCGATGTGAATGTCTTTCACATTACATAGATTGTATGTTTGGATCCCCCTTGCAAGAGGGTATGTGAAAGTTTTTTTTATATTATACAGCCCTTACGTCAAAACCCGAAATTTCCCGTGAGTGACGATGCGGAATCTGTCTGACACTTGGCTTCGGAAGGTCTTCCACTGATCTGGGATGGTTTCGCGAAAGAATTTCAGGATCGCATTCGCAAACTGTTTTTGTGAGGGGTAGTATTGATTGTGCGTCACATGTTGATGCATGACGGCCCATAATCGTTCAATGGGGTTGAGATGTGGGCAATACGGCGGCAACTGGATCAGGTGGATACGGCAGTCTGGCCTTGCGAGGAAAGCCCTGATGTCTGGCCCTTTGTGATAGGCTGCGTTGTCCCGGATGACGTGAATGATGCGCTTGTCGGGGTTGCGAGCCTCGATCTTGGCGAGAAGCTGTACGGCACTGACCCCGTCAACGGTGGTTGGCTCCACAAAGGGCGTGTCGAAGGTTTCAAGGTTGAGCGCACCATGGATATTCACGCGGCCACGTCCTGCCGTGGTGGTGACCGCTGGGTTTGATCCGGCCTTGACCCAGCCGTATGCAGGCTTTGTCTGATATTCCGGGTGGACGGCATCGGCGAAATACACGGCTTCATCCGCTCCAGGCTCGGTCATCAGGCGTTCATACATCGCAATGAACTCGGCCTGCTTGTCGGCCGATGCTACCTTCGGCAAGGGCTTGGGCTTGCGGTACTCGAAGCCCAACCGAGCCAGAAGCTTGATGCAGCCGGAATGTGAATATTCCAGGCAAAATCTAGACGTAATGTGCGATCCAATCTCAACTGTCGAGCGGCAAAAGCGTCCCTCCAGCCAAATGCATAGTGCAGCTTCCTGTGTCGACGTCAAACGTGATTGACCACCTTTCCAGCCGTCGACGGTAAGTGCGTCCCAGCCGCTGTCACGATAGGTTTTGTGCCAGCCAAGAATGGTGTCGTCGTCCAAATATAGAAATTTGGCAATTTGGACGCAGCTCTCACCGTCATCCAGCGGCAAGATCGCATTTGCGCGCCGGGCTATGCCATGATCCTCGCGCTGCCTGCGAACGCAGGCCTCAAGCTCAAGGCGCTCTGTAGAAGAAAGAAAATCAGGCCGGATCATCACCCTACTTGAATCGATCGCCGCTATGACGTCAACCCGTGAAAATTCGGAGGCCCGAGGACTCGGTGTATAATACGAAATCAGGACGTAAAATCAGCCTGTTGTGCGCCGGAAATTCGCATCAAACCGGCGGGATCGACGGCGAATACATGCCGTGGCGTGCCGGCTGCTGCCCAGACCTCACTGAATTCCAGCAACCTGGGATCAAAGAAAGCCGTCGGTGTGGTCAGATGCCCGATCGGGGACACGCCGCCAATCGCAAAGCCGGTTTGCGCCCGGATCAGGGCCGGGTCGGCCTTGCCCAGCGGTTGAGCGGCCAAGGCGCTGGCTTTGTCCGCATCCACCTGATTGCCCCCGGCGGTGATAAACAGGATCGCCTCACCGCTGTCTGCTCCGCGAAAGATGATCGACTTGGCAATCTGATCGACATGACAGCCGACCAGATCGGCGGCCATCTGCGCGGTGGTGGCCTGACCCACCTCTTGCGGAGTGCTGTCGATCCCAGCGGTCTGTAAGGCCGAGATCACGCGCTTGAGGCTTTTGGACATGGGCGGGCCTTTTGGCTTGAGAACAGTTGTCGTGTCTTAACGGAGGATATCTCTGGCGGGCAAGACCATGGGGCGTTTTGCATTTGTTAACGCGGCAGGATCGGTCGAATGTGCCGTGACAGATGGAAGTGGCGCTGCCAAATATGCAGTATGAGCAATGACAATAATCACTCCGCGCTGCTATCCGACCTTCTTGCCCTCGAAACCTCGGTTTGGGAGGCTCTGAAAGCTGGCGACAGCACACAGGATCGCGTCTTGCTGTGTCCTGAGTTCCTTGGCGTGTACCCTTCTGGCTTTGCCGGGCGGGATGACCATGCCGACCAGCTTGGTGACGGCCCAAGCGTGGTTGACTATGCGCTTACTGAGGCGCGGGCGCTACCCGTCGGCGCGGACCACGCGATGCTGAGTTATCTGGCGACCTACACGCGACCTGGCCAGCCGATACCCGAGGCGATGTATGTCAGTTCGCTCTGGCAACGCGAGGGGCAGGGCTGGCGCAATCTGTTCAGTCAGGACACGCCCGTCAGCGATCAACCCGTCCCCTGACGCATCGCATTGACGCGGCCTGCGAAGCGCCGCATCTTCGCGCTCATGAGTTTCTCTTCGCGCCTGACCCGTGTGCCCCACGCCTATGATCCTGATCAGGGGGCCGAGGCGCGTGCACTGATGTCTGACCTGCCCGCCGAGTTGGGCGAGTTGATTGAAGGCGCTGCCGGATGCAGCCCCTACCTGAAATCGCTGATCGAGAAGGAACACGATTGGCTGAATCCCGCGATGGAAGATCCCGAAGCCGCGATCGAGGCCGTTTTTGCCAGCCTGCCCGAATGTGCGCCGGATCAGTTGCCCACGGTGTTGCGACAGGCCAAACGGCGTGTTGCGCTGCTGACCGGGCTGGCTGATCTGGGCGGGGTCTGGCCGCTGGAACAGATCACGGGCACCTTGACCCGTCTGGCCGATCTGGCCTGCGATGTGGCGATCAAGGCCGGGCTGAGCAGTGAAATCAAACGCGGCAAACTGCCGGGCAAGACCGAGGAGGACCTGGCCAATGTCGGCGGCATGGTGGCGCTGGCCATGGGCAAGATGGGCGCAGGCGAGCTGAATTACAGCTCGGACATTGACCTGATCTGCCTGTTTGACGAAACCCAGTTTGACCCGGATGACTATCACGAGGCGCGCAGCTGTTTCGTGCGTGCCACGCGGCGGATGTGCACGATGCTGAGTGATCGCACCGCCGAGGGCTATGTGTTTCGCACCGATCTGCGACTGCGCCCCGATCCCTCGGTGACGCCGGTCTGCATGGGCATGGCTGCGGCCGAGACCTATTACGAAAGCCTGGGGCGCACATGGGAACGCGCCGCCTATATCAAGGCGCGCCCTGCTGCGGGCGATCTGGCCGCCGGGCAGCGGTTTCTGGACGTACTCAGGCCGTTCGTGTGGCGCAAACATCTGGATTTTGCCGCCATCGAAGACGCCCATAACATGCGCCTGCGCATTCGCGAACATAAGGGCCTTGGTGGGCGGCTGGCCTTGCCGGGGCACAACATGAAGTTGGGGCAGGGTGGCATCCGCGAGATTGAGTTTTTCACCCAGACCCGACAGATTATCGCAGGCGGGCGGGATCCCGATCTGCGGCTGCGCGGCACGGTTGAGGGGCTGGCGGCGCTGGCTGCAAAAGGCTGGGTGCCCGAAGACGCCGCCCAAAGCCTGACGGCACATTACCGGTTCCACCGTGAGGCTGAACACCGTTTGCAAATGCTGCGCGACGCGCAGACCCATACATTGCCCACCAGCGATGCCGAGTTTGATCGTTTGGCGGCCTTCATGGGCCGTGATCGCGCCTCGTTGGAACGCGAATTGCGCGAGCGGCTGGGCGATGTGCATGCCCTGATCGAAGGCTTCTTTGCCCCCGAGGACGCAGACTCTGTGCAGGAACCGCAAGACGGGCTGGACCCCGAGGTGATCGCCCGCTGGCCCGGCTATCCGGCCCTGAGGTCGCAACGCGCGGGCGAGATTTTTCGCCGTGTGCGTCCCGATCTGCTGCAACGGCTGGCCGGCACCGCGCATCCGCATGAGGCGCTGCTGGCCTTTGACGGGTTTCTGGCCGGTCTGCCCGCAGGCGTGCAGGTTTTTTCGATGTTCGAGGCCAATCCGCAGTTGATTGATCTGCTTGTGGATATCGTTGGCACATCGCCTGCACTGGCGGCGCATCTGTCGCGTAATCCAGGTGTATTTGATGCGGTGATCGCCGGGGATTTTTTTGCGCCCTGGCCCGGATGTTTGGCGCTGGAGGCCGAACTGACGGCGCAGCTGGCAGGCGAGGGGGACTATGAGCGCAAGCTGGATATGGCCCGACGTTGGCAGAAGGAATGGCACTTTCGGGTTGGCGTCCACCATCTGCGCGGTCTGATCAGCGCCGATGATGCGGGACATCACTATGCCGATCTGGCCGGGGCCGTGATTGGCGCCGTTTGGCCTGTGGTGGTGGCGCAGTTTGCGCTGAAACATGGGCCGCCGATGGGGCGCGGGGCTATGGTTTTGGGCATGGGATCGCTTGGCGTCGAGCAGTTGAATGC
This sequence comes from Roseovarius sp., assembly GCA_965207105.1. Classification (GTDB taxonomy): domain Bacteria; phylum Pseudomonadota; class Alphaproteobacteria; order Rhodobacterales; family Rhodobacteraceae; genus Roseovarius. Next base: position 329,010 of record CBDBLS010000053.1, read on the forward strand.
CGGGTCCGACCTTGATCTGATCGTGGTCTATGATGCGGACGGGACCGAAAGCTCGGACGGGAAACGTCCTCTGGCGGCGCGGCCTTATTTTGCACGGCTGACCCAGGCGATGATCACGGCGCTGACCGCCCCCATGGCCGAGGGACGGCTCTATGAGGTGGATATGCGCCTGCGCCCGTCGGGCAATCAGGGACCCGTGGCCACCAGTTGGGACAGTTTTCGCGACTATCAGCGCAACGAGGCCTGGGTGTGGGAGCATCTGGCCCTGACCCGCGCGCGGGTGATTGCGGGGGATACCGGCTTGGCCGAGGATGTCGAGGCCTTCCGGCGCGATGTTCTGGCGGGTCCTCGTGAGAAGGCCGAGGTTCTGGGGGAGGTCGCCACCATGCGCGCCCGTATCGCTGCTGCCAAATCCCCTGATGGCCCGCTGGATGCCAAGCTGGGTGCGGGCCGGATTCAGGATCTGGAACTGATCGCCCAGGCTGGAAATCTGCTGGAGGGCCGCGCGCAGGGTGATGCTGGGCAAGGATTGCGCGCCGGTGTCGATATTGGCGTGTTGAATGACGCAGACAGACAGGTGATTGAGGCCGCTTACGCGTTGTGTTGGCAGGTGAGACAATCGACGCGCTTGCTCAGTGATAAGCCGCTTCAACCGGACACACTGGGTGAGGCGGGCGCGGCGTTTCTCAGGCGGGAAACCGGACAGGACAGCATCACGGGCCTGTTGGCGGCCCTTGAACGCAAAACGGCCGGGGCCGCACGTGTGATTGACCTGGCGCTGACCGGGTATGCAAAGGAGACGCGTGATGGAACGTGACCCGAAGGATCACAAAGGGCTGATCCGTGAAAGCTATCGGATTGAGGGGATCACCGAGGGCGAATGTCGCTCGATCTTTCTGGATTGGGCCTTGTCCGTGCCCGATGGCCAGGATAACCGCGTCTGGATTGCGGCGCTTTTGGAACAATACAGACCCGACAATCCCGATCACCCGATGACCAATGTGCTGACCCAGGGGCTGGAAGCCTCAAAGCCGGCTCGCCGCAGGGGCGGATGGAAATCCCGACTGCGGTGAAAGCTATGTACACAAGGGCACAATAGGCTGTTTCTTCGGTGGAAACGTCTTGTTCCTGCCTGGAAACAATCACTGTAATGCACAGGAATTGACCAAAATACGCCTCAATTCAGGATCAAATTATCCTCAAACCATTTGGGCACAAGCCCGAGGAGGAGACTATGAAACTGACCCGTATTTTTGCCGTGCTTACCTTGGTGGCATCCGTTTCGGCCTGTGCAGCGGTTGAAACCGCAACACGCGCTGCACCGCTTGAGGCGGATATCGTTCGATCAACGTCCTTGTCGTTTAATGTGCAGGACCTGTCTATCTCGGTGCCTCGCTCGCTGCGTGTATCCGAGGCGAACCTTTTCGTGCCCGGTGGCGACATCGTCTGGCGCGAGGACCCGATTGGGGATCGCCACACGCAGGTTGCAACCATCTTTGAGGCGGGCCTGCGCAAGGGTCTGTCCGGAATGACCGAAGGTGTCGTCCCTGTTCGCGTCGAGATCGAAGTGACCCGCTTTCATGCGCTGTCAGAAAAAGCCCGCTATACCGTTGGCGCCAATCACGCGGTGCAGTTCAAGATGCGCCTTGTGAACCCTGAAACCGGGATCGCCTATACCGAACCGCGCCTGTTCAAGGCCGATTTCAAAGCGTATGGCGGGTCAAAGGCGATCGAGGCTGAACGTGCCGGTCTTACCCAGAAGGTGCGCATCACCGACCGCATCGCCAGGTGATCCAGCAAGAGCTGCGCGCAACTAAAATCATTCAGTCGGCTGACAACCCCCTGCTGGTGTCGCTCAACCAGCTCTGAGGCCAGGCCGCGACGCTTTGATCTTTCAAGGCGCATCCAAACATTCTAAAGGGGACAGCATGACGCTGTTCCCTTTTCTAATTGTTCGCCTCAAACCCAAGGCCAATGCCCGTGCCATTCGCCACGGTGCCCCTTGGATATATGACAATGAGGTCGTTACCGACCGCCGTACCAAGGCGCTGAGCCCGGGGGCGATTGCACTGCTTGAGGATGCTGATCGCGCGCCGCTGGCCCTGATTGGTGTCAATCCGGTCTCGCGCATCTTTGGCCGGGTGTTGGACCGGGATACAAGCGTACAGATTGATCAGGCATGGCTTGAGGCGCGACTGGATCGGGCTCTGGCCTTGCGCGCGCGGCTTTATGATGCGCCGTTTTATCGCCTTGTCCATGCCGAAGCGGATGGGCTGCCCGGCGTGGTGATCGACCGGTTTGGCGATACGGCAGTGATCCAGCCAAATGCGGCCTGGGCCGACGTGTTGCTGTCGGAAATGGTCGCCGCCCTGCAAGCAGTGACAGGTGTGACCCATGTGCTGAAAAACGCCGCTGGACGCGCGCGTGGCTTGGAAGGGCTGGATGACGTGAATGCTGTCTTGGCCGGGCAGGCACCCGAGGCACCGCTGCCGGTGCCGATGAACGGTGCGACCTATATGGCCGATCTGATGGGCGGCCAGAAGACCGGCCTGTTCTTTGATCAACGCCCCAATCACGCCTTTGCCGCCAGGCTGGCCAAGGACGCGCGTGTGCTGGATGTGTTCAGCCATGTGGGCGGGTTTGCGTTGGCTGCATTGGCCGGAGGGGCGGCCGAGGCTTTGGCGGTGGACGGCTCGGATGCGGCGTTGAGCCTTGCGGCCAAGGGGGCACGTCAGAGCGGCACAGAAGGTCGGTTTTCGACCCGTAAGGGGGATGCCTTCGATGTGCTCACCGCGTTAGGTGAAGAAGGGGCGCAATTTGATCTGGTGATCTGCGATCCCCCGGCCTTTGCGCCGTCAAAAAAGGCATTGGAGGCTGGCTTGCGTGCCTATGAAAGGGTTGCCCGTCTGGCAACCCCCTTGGTCGCCGATGGCGGATATCTGGGTCTGTGTTCCTGTTCCCACGCCGCTGATCTGAACAAGTTTCGCACCGCTTGTATTCGTGGCATCGGGCGGGCAGGGCGCGCGGGTCAGTTGATCCACACTGGGCAGGCTGGCCCGGATCATCCGCTGCATCCCAATCTGGCCGAGTCGGGCTATCTCATGGCGCTGTTTTTCCGTCTATGAAAGTGCTGATCGACACTTGCGTGATCTATCCGACGGTGATGCGCCAGATGGTTCTGGGCGTGGCCGGGAAGGGGGTGTTCACCCCGCTGTGGTCCGCGCGGATCATCGAGGAATGGCAACGCGCGGCGCAAAAACTGGGGTCCGAGGGCGTGGCACAGGCCGGGGCTGCGGCCGCATTTTTGTCTGTCCGGTGGCCTGATGCTGAGATCGTTTGGCCCCCCTCGCTTGAGGCAAGGTTGTGGTTGCCGGATTCGGCAGATGTGCATGTTCTGGCGGCGGCAATCGCAGGCTCGGCCGATCTGATCCTGACCCTGAACGCCAAGGATTTTCCGCGCAATATCCTGGCCGAAGAGGGGCTGAGCCGAGCCGACCCGGATGGATTTTTACACGGGATCTGGGAAGCACAGCCTGATCTGGTGGCAAAGGTTGCCGAGGATGTTCTGGAAGAGGCCAATCGCCTGTCCGGGCAGAATTGGGAGACGCGCAGCCTAATGAAAAAAGCGCGCCTGCCGCGCTGGTGCAGGCCGAGGGGAAGACACGTAAAACATAATCCCGCAGGCCACATAGTTTGGTCGCCCGCAGGTGCTGCTGCCGGGTGCTACTGAGGCAGGATATCGTGGCTTGGCTGCGGGGTGGTCGCGGTTTCAGCGGGCAGGATCGGGTACGTGACCTCGGGGACGGTTCCGGTCAGGCTTTCCAGAAAGGCCACCAGTTGATCAGCACGTTCGTCGCTGACTTCTTCGCCCAATTGCGATTCCGCCATGATCTGTACCGCCACTTTCAGATCCCAGACCTTGCCTGAATGGAAGTAGGGTGCAGTAATAGCAATGTCGCGCAAAGGCGAGGCGCGGAACACATATTCGTCGCTGATCGTGTCAGTGACCGCAAACCGGCCTTTGACGCCGACCGGCAGAACCTCGGCGCCGGGTTTCTCGATCAGGCCAAACGGGTAATAGCCATGCCCGCCAATATTCACCCCGGAATGGCAACTGGCACATCCAAGATCAATAAAGGCCTCCAGACCGGCCAGTTGATCATCGGCCAGCGCACCGTCATCGCCGTTCAGCCAGGCGTCAAAAGGAGAGGGGGGTGATCAACGTGGCCTCGAAGGCCTCGATTGCCTTGGCGAAATTGTCGAATGTGACGGGGCTGTCCTCGCCGGGAAAAGCGGCTTCAAACCAGCCAACATACTGCGGCATTGAGTTCAGCGTCGCCAGAACGTTGTCTGGAGTGTTGGCCATCTCGACCCCGGCTTGCACAGGGCCTTTGGCCTGCTCGGCCAGATCAGCGGCGCGCCCGTCCCAGAACTGGGCTTCGTTAAAGACCGAGTTCAGAACGGTGGGCGCATTGCGCGGACCGCGCTGCCAAGCGTGGCCGATCGAGGTTTCAAGATTGTCATCCCCGCCGGTGGCCAGATTGTGACAGGAGTTACAGGAAAACACGCCCGAGGCCGACATCCTCGGGTCAAAGAACAACCCTTTGCCCAGCTCGATTTTCTCTGGCGTGATGGGGTTGTTATCCACCGCAGGAACGGTGGAGGGCAGGGCCTGAAACAGCTCCTGGGCTTGCTCGCGCAGCTCAGTCGCGTTGGCGCTGGTGACGGCCAGAGCCAGGTTATTTGTAAGACAAGAGGGTTTTGAGAGGCATTTGGATCTCCAGATGTGATCGTCGCGCATCTGGAGTCTATCTTGCCCGGGAACGGTGATTCACTGATTTGGATCAATTCTAAAGTGGAATCATTCTAAATTTTTCTAAACCTATTTCAGTACGTTAGGTAGATAGCGTTAACAGAGTGAGGCTATATGGGCAGGGCGCGCGTGCTTAGGCGCTGTTCCAGCGCCCGTCCAGCTTTTGGATGGCAGCGATCCGCTCGGCTGTTTTGGGATGGCTCATCAGCCACGCGGGCATGACGCCGCCGCGGGATTGTGTCAGGGCCTCAAGTTTCTCAAACAGCGAAATCTGCGGGGCCACCCCAATCCCGGCCTTGGTCAGCAGGGCGGCGGCATAGGCGTCGGCCTCGTATTCGTCGCCGCGCGACAGGCGGGCAGCCAGCATTGAGGCAAACGCATTGGCGATCAGCACACCGATACCGGGCAGAAACCGGCTGAGGACCATGGCAAGGGCCGTGCGTAGGGCGTTTTGGCCGGAAAAGTCAATCATCCGGCGGCGCGAATGGCCCAGGGCGACATGGCCCAGTTCATGCGCGATCACCGAGGCCATTTCATCGGCGCTCACCTCGCCATTCTGGAATTTGCGATAAAAACCGCGGGTGATGAAAATACGCCCATCCGGTGCGGCCAGACCGTTCACCGGATCAATTTCGTAGATATGCACCCGCACGCGCGGGATTTCCAAAGCGCGGGCCAGCTTGTCGGTCATCACCTTGAGCATCGGATCGGCCAGCTCGGTCGATTGAGCGTCCAAGTCGCGCTTGGTGCGCCAGACCGAGAAGCGATACATGACCACCGCATAAAGAATGGCCAGCAGGATGGGGGCGACTTTCAACATAGGTAATATATGGGGCTGGGTTGGCGTGGCGGCAAGACGTATTCGCATGCAAGGTTGGCCGCGCAATGGGCGCGACAGCTTGAATACCTGATGCGGCTGGTGTACTATTCAAGGCTTCGGAAATGGAGCTTTTATGTCCCGGTAAGATGGGGAGGCAGATGTCCTCCCGATGCAAATTCAAGACAGGTGATGCGCTGCCAAACCAGATTTGGCGGAACCGTTGATTTGCAGTTTCAAAAGACTTCTGACCCTTTTCGGCCCGGGCACTGCCTGAGGCCATGACATGAAAGCACTTTGCTCATGACACGAGACTATTCCAAATTCCTGCCGCCCGATTTGGCGGGTGGTATCCCTGAACGACATCTATCGCCTCTCGAACAGCTGGGATGGCAGGCCCATTTCGCCCAGCAAACCGACGTGGACGCCTTAACCACGACGCCCCCGGCGCGTGTCGTTGAGGTGCATCGCAGCGGGTTGCATGTCATTGGCGAGGGTATCGATGAAATCCTGCCGCCTTTGGCGGACGCGACTGTGGGCGACTGGGTTCCGCTGGACCGCGACACGCCCTTGGCGAGCCGCGTGTTGGAGCGCAAAAGCGTGATGAAACGCCGTGCGCCCGGCCATGATCGTCAGATCCAGCTGATCGCGGCCAATATCGACACGGCTTTTATCGTCACCTCCTGCAACGCCGATTTCAATGTCGCGCGTCTGGAACGCTATATCGCGCTGGTGCTTGAAGCCTAGATCACGCCGGTGATCCTGTTGACCAAGTCTGATCTTTGCGAGGACGTGCAGCAGTATGTGGATCAGGCTGGCGCCATCTCCGAGCTTGTGGCGGTTGTGACGCTGGATGCGCGTGGAGACGAACCCGAGACGAAGCTGGCCGAGTGGTGTAAGCCGGGCAAAACCGTTGCGTTTCTCGGCTCGTCCGGGGTGGGAAAATCGACTCTGACCAATGCCTTGGCTGGCAATCAGAATATCGAGACACAAGCCATCCGAGAGGATGACGCAAAGGGGTGTCACACAACGACAAGCCGGCAGTTGCATATCGTGCCGGGGGGCTGTCTTGTGCTGGACACGCCGGGCATGCGCGAGCTGCAAATGACCGATGCGGCGTCAGGCATTGGCGACCTATTTGCTGATCTTCCGGCGCTCTCGACACAGTGCAAATTCAACGATTGCCAACATGACACGGAACCGGGATGTGCGGTTCAAAAGGCGTTGGAGAACGGTGATATCGCCGCCGCGCGACTGGGTCGATGGCGCAAACTGGTGGCCGAGGACGCGTTCAATTCCGCCACAATCGCCGAGCGGCGCAGCAAAGACAAAGCCTTTGGCAAGGTTGTCCGCCAGGTCACCAAGCAAAAAACCAAGCGCAAATGGGGGAAGGACTAGGCCTCAGGCCGAGCAGGACGCCCCGCCCAGAACACAGAACTTGGCACAATGCGGATGGTTGAGCGGCACGTCCCGCTCGGCCTCTTCAAGGGTCGTGCCAAGTTCAAATTCAGAATCATAAGGGAGCAAGGTGCAGGCGAGTACGGCAGGCTTCTCCGCGCCCTTGCGCTTGACCACCATGCGGGATGACGAACACATTACGGCATCAGGCGATTTCCCCAGGATACCCCAACAGGCGGTGGTGATTTCCGGCACCTCCACGTTTTCATCCATTTCGGGGAAAAGAACAGTCATACCTGAATCTTGCGCGTCGATCTTAAAGTTGAATCTGTCGTAGAGCGCCTGATATCCCGCGCGCCCGGCGGCCTCGGTCTCACCCCAGACTGTGCGGCCTGCAACGGCCATGCGGACACCCGCGTCACGCAGCCATTCCATGCCCTTAATTGTGCGTGTAAAGGCGCCTTTGCCGCGCTCTTCATCATGCAGCGCCTCGGACCAGTGATCGACTGAAATGCGCAGGGTCAGGTTGTCACCATAAGTTTCAACCAGCTCCCGCAGTCCATCCTGCACGCGTTTGCGCATCATCGGGCGCATGGCGTTGGTCAGGATCAAAACATCATAACCACGCTCCAGCGACGTGCGGGCCATCTCGATCATCTGGGGGTTCATGAACGGCTCACCGCCGGTAAAGGCAATCTCGTAGATCGGCCATTGGCGTTGGTCAATCTGATCCAGATAGTCGCGCACCTCATCAGCGGTGATATAGACCAGTCGATCATTGTCGGGCGAACTTTCGATATAGCAATTGGCACAGGTGATGTTGCACAGGGTGCCAGTGTTGAACCACAAGGTCTCGGGATGGCTGAGCGCCACGGACGCGCGCGCGTCGCCCTTGGCGGTGACGCGAGGGTTCTCAAACTTGCCCGCATTGGCCTGTTCTGCGGCAACGTCTTTCATCGGATCGTCCTTTATGGTCCTAATCCCTGACCTAACGGCTTGCCTGCGATAATAAAACCCGCGCACCGGACGCTGACGCCATTGTGAACGCGTACCAGCGTGGTAGACTCGGTTCGATAATCCCGCATGGGCAGGAGCAAGACCATGGTTTCGCGTATCATTCCGGTTGAACCATTTGATCTAGTGATCATTGGCGGCACCGGCGATCTGGCCCGTCGCAAGATATTGCCAGCGTTGTTTCGCCGGTTCTGCGCCGGGCAGATGGGCGAGGGCAGCCAGGTGATCGGGGCGGCGCGCAACGAGATGAACGAGGCCGCGTATCGCGAGATGGCGACCGAGGCGATTGCCGAATTTGGCGGGGCAGAAAAAGCCGATGCCGCCAATCTGAAATCCTTTTTGTCGATGGTCAGCTACGTCACCCTGGATGCCAAAGGCACAACCGGCTGGAAGGAGTTGGCCGGTCGGATCAACGCGGGCCGGGTCTGCGCCTTCTACTTCTCGGTCGGCCCCAGCCTGTTTGGTGATCTGGCCAAGCGCCTGCACAAACATGGCATGTCCGATGAAAGCTGCCGCATCGTGGTGGAAAAACCCTTTGGCCGCGATCTGGTATCGGCACGCGCCCTGAACGCCGCGCTGGCCAAGCATTTCGACGAAAGTCAGATTTACCGGATCGATCATTATCTGGGCAAGGAAACCGTGCAGAACCTGATGGCGGTGCGGTTTGGTAACATGCTGTTTGAGCCCCTTTGGAACAGCCAATATGTCGATCATATTCAGATCACCGTGGCCGAAGATGTGAGTGTTGGCGGGCGTGGCGAGTATTACGACCGCTCGGGCGCGATGCGCGATATGGTGCAGAATCACCTGATGCAGCTGCTGTGCCTGATCGCGATGGAACCGCCTGCGAAATTCGACTCGGATTCGGTGCGCGATGAAAAGCTGAAGGTGATCCGTGCGTTTGATCCGATCACCCCGGATCAGATCGTGCGCGGGCAATACGAGGCGACCGAGACACGCGCCAGCTATCGCAAGCAAGTCGAAAACCGCGACAGCACCACCGAAAGCTTCGTGGCGCTGAAAGTGGCGATCAGCAACTGGCGATGGGCCGGCGCGCCGTTTTATCTGCGTACCGGCAAACGTTTGCGCGAACGCGCCAGCGAAATCGCGGTGATCTTCAAGGACGCGCCGCATTCGATTTTTGATGCCGGGTCCGGGCGTCACAACAATATCCTGACGATCAAGCTGCAACCCAACGAAGGCATCGAGTTGGGCGTGACCATCAAGGAACCGGGTCCGGGGGGCATGCGCCTGATTGATGTGCCGCTGGACATGACCTTTGCCGAGGCGCTGGGGCCGGATCAGGCCGATTTTCCGGACGCCTATGAGCGCCTGATCATGGATGTGATCCGGGGCAATCAGACCCTGTTCATGCGCGGTGACGAGGTTGAGGCCGCCTGGGCCTGGGCCGATCCGATCATCGCGGGCTTTGGTGATGACGAGCCACCTTTGGCTTATGCCACAGGCAGTTCCGGTCCGGATGAGGCTTTGGCCCTGATCCACCGGGACGGCCGCCGCTGGAGAGAGATAAAAGCATGACTTTTAACGAATACCCCGATTCTGAAATGCTGGCGATCAACGTGGCCAACAAGCTTGCGGGCGAATTGACCATGGCACTGGATCATGAAGAGCGTGTGTTGTTTGTCGTTCCCGGGGGCACAACGCCGGGTCCGGTGTTTGATGCGCTGTGCGAGGCGGATCTGGATTGGGCGCGGGTGGATGTGCTGCTTAGTGATGAACGCTGGGTGCCCGAGGTGCATGTGCGCTCAAACACCAAGCTGATCCGCCAGCGCCTGTTGGTGGGCCGGGCGGCGGCGGCACGTTATCTGCCGCTTTATGCCAAGGCCGAGGCACCCGAAAAAGTGCTGGCCGAACTGGAGGCCAATATTGTGCTCAACCTGCCGGTCTCGGTCTGTTTGCTGGGGATGGGCAGCGACATGCATGTGGCGTCGCTGTTCCCGAAGGCTGACAAGCTGGCCGAGGCGCTGGATCGTCATGCGCCCGTACTGGTGCCCATGCGCGCACCGGGCGAGCCTGAACCGCGTGTGACCCTCTCGGCCCGGGTGCTGCGTGAGGCGATGAGCCTTCATATCGTGATCACGGGTGCCGCCAAGCGCGGGGCGGTCGAGCGCGCGCGGGGGTTGCCAGAAGATCAGGCCCCGGTGCGCGCGGTGCTGGATGATGCGGTCGTGCATTGGGCGGCGGAGTAAGAGCAATGTGGGAGAATCTGAAAGCCCTCGCCAAGGCGCAGCCCGACATCCTGCCCTTGTTTGACGATGCCGACCGCGCGCGGGACTTTTCAATCCGCTTTGACGGGATGCTGTTTGATTATTCCAAGACCCGGCTGACAGGGGTTGCAAGGGAGGCGTTGATCGGGTTGGTCGAAACGCGGGGCGCGGCCAAGCGGCGTGATGCGATGTTTGCCGGAAAGGCCATCAACGAAACGGAAGGCCGCGCGGTCCTGCACACGGCGCTGCGCAACCTGTCTGGTGGTCCGGTGGTAGTGGACGGCGCGGATATCATGCCCGGCGTGCTGGATACGCTGGCCCGGATGGAGCGTTTTGCCAAAGACGTCCGGAGTGGTCAGATCAAAGGACAGGGCGGGGCAATCACCGATGTGGTCAATATCGGCATAGGCGGGTCGCATCTGGGGCCGGAAATGGCTGCGCTTGCGCTGGTACCCTATCACGACGGACCACGCTGTCATTTCGTCTCAAATGTCGATGGCGCGGACATTACTGATACGTTGCAAGGCCTTGATCCGGCGACCACTTTGATCATCGTGGCCTCGAAAAGTTTCACGACGATTGAAACCATGACCAATGCGCAAACCGCCCGGGCCTGGATGGTCAAAACCGTGACGGAGCCCGGCGCGCAATTTGCGGCCTTGTCCACCGCCGAGGATAAGACGGGCCAGTTTGGTATTCCGCCTCTTCAAGTCTTTGGCTTTGAGGATTGGGTTGGCGGGCGCTATTCGATCTGGGGACCGATTGGTCTGAGCCTGATGATTGCCATCGGGCCGCACGCGTTCCGTGATTTTCTAACAGGGGCCGAGGCGATGGACACCCATTTCCGCGCGGCTGATCCGGCCCGGAATATGCCGATCATGCTGGCGCTGGTGGGGCTATGGCATCATCAGGTGTGTGGCCATGCGACCCGCGCGGTGCTGCCCTATGATCAGCGCTTGTCGCGATTAGCAGCCTATTTCCAACAGCTTGAAATGGAAAGCAACGGCAAGGGCGTGACGATGGACGGCACTTCGGTGGCGGTCAGCGGCCCGGTGGTCTGGGGCGAGCCGGGCACCAACGGGCAGCACGCATTTTATCAGTTGATCCATCAGGGCACCCAAGTTGTGCCCTGTGAATTCATGGTGGCGGCCAGGGGGCACGAGCCCGATCTGACGCATCATCACCGCCTTCTGGTGGCCAATTGCCTGGCGCAGTCCGAGGCGTTGATGCGCGGTCGGTCGATGGATGGCGCGCGCGCTTTGATGGTTGAGAAGGGGTTTGAGGGCGATGACCTGGAGCGTCAGGCAGCGCACCGTATGTTCCCGGGCAAAAGGCCTTCGACCACGTTGATCTATAATAAACTTACACCCTATCGATTGGGTCAGATCATCGCACTTTATGAACACCGGGTGTTTGTCGAGGGCGTGATTCTCGGCATCAACTCGTTTGACCAATGGGGCGTCGAACTGGGTAAGAAACTGGCGGTGGAACTGGTGCCGGTGTTGAGCGGAGAGAGTGACGGTGCGGGCAAAGACAGCTCAACCCGGCAATTGGTGCATTTCGCGCGCGGGGATTAAACCCGCAGGATGTCAAACCCTGGCTCGGCCAGCACAAAGCTTTCAAACTGAAATCCCGGTGAGACGGTGCAGCCCACCAGCGTCCATTCCCCGGTGCAGCGCGCCTTTTGCCAATGCCCGGGGGGTACGATCAGCTGCGGACGTTGATCGGCCAACAGGTTGGGGCCCAGCATGTGATCCTGTGCTGGACCAGCATCGATCTCAGACAGCGATAGCACCAAAGGATCGCCCGCATAGAAATGCCAGATCTCGGCGGCATCGACGGTGTGCCAGTGGTTGTCTTCCCCGCCTTTGAGCAGGAAGTAGATAGAGGTTCCGGCGGGGCGCCCCGGTCCTTTTGCGCGCCAGGTTTCGGCGAAATGCCCGCCCTCGGGATGGGGCTGAAGGCCAAGCTGGGCGATGATCTGATCTGCGGTCTGGGTCATGGGGCTGTTGTGCCATGGCGAGGCGCCGGGCGCAATCTCGGCAAGTCTTTGCCTGCGCGCTTGCCTTGGCGAAACAAGGCGGCCGGGCACGGGTAAAACGGGCAGATCTTTGCTGTCTGATGCGGGTCTGTCGAAAAGACGACCAATCGGGCCGCAACGTTGATTAACTCCGCACTCTGAGTTCTTTGAGAAAGGATATGTCATGAGACATTGGGTATTGGCGACGATCTGTGCGGTACCGCTGGCGATGGCGGGCTGCGAAAACCTGACCAGTGAGCAACGCACTGTCGCAGGCGCTGCTGCGGGGCTGATCACGACCGAGGCATTTGGAGCCGGCAGTGAATGGCGGCTGATTTCGGCGCTGGCCGGGGCGGCGGCAGGTACGGTTGTGGCGCAAAATCAGAACCGCACGGTCTGTGCCTATGCACGCGGCGACGGCACCTATTATGAGGTACCTTGCCCGTAAGGGCCTGATATAAAATAATAACAGCGCTGGCCTTTGGTGGCCAGCGCTCTGGAGTCGGGCAGTTAGCCTGCCGGGATGCAATCAAAATCAGCAGCGTCTACTTCTTTGACAGGATCCTCGGCCGTACACTCTTCACCCGAAACGGGATAAGTTCCGTCCTGTGCACAGGCCGTGAGAAAGAGCGTTGCGATACCGATCATGAGCAATCTGAGATAGTTTGACATATCCATCCTCCGAGTTTCGCGACCCGGGATGGGTCGCGTCGGAATCAAGATTAGACAGTCCCGAGCCACACCGATTGATGCGCATCAAACCGGACGGTGTGACCTAGCGTCAGCCCCGCAGGATCGAGGGGCCTGCGTAAATGGCCGTATCGCCCAGAACCTCTTCGATGCGGATCAGCTGATTGTATTTGGCCAACCGGTCCGAGCGGGCCAGTGAGCCGGTCTTGATCTGTCCGCAATTGGTGGCCACGGCCAGATCGGCGATGGTGCTGTCTTCGGTCTCACCCGAACGGTGTGACATCACATTGGTCATCCGCGCACGGTGTGCCATGTCAACCGCTGTAAGTGTTTCCGTCAAGCTACCGATTTGATTTACCTTTACCAGCATTGAGTTGGCTGCTTTGCGGGCGATACCCTCGGCCAGACGCTCGGGGTTGGTGACAAACAGGTCATCGCCAACCAGCTGGACCTTGTCGCCCAGGGCCTCGGTCAGCGCGATCCAGCCGTCCCAGTCATCCTCGGACATGCCATCTTCGATCGAGATAATCGGGTACTCCTTCACCAACGCCTCAAGATAAGCGACATTCTCATCCGATGTCAGGGTTTTCCCTTCTCCGGCAAAGACATAGTTTCCGTCCTTAAAGTATTCGGTCGCGGCGCAATCCAGCGCCAGGTAGATGTCTTCGCCGGGCTTGTACCCGGCTTTTTCAATCGATTTCAGAATAAAATCCAATGCCTCACGCGTGGAGGCGATATCGGGAGCAAACCCGCCTTCATCGCCAATTCCTGTCGACAGGCGCGCCGCTGTCAGCTCTTTCTTCAGCGTGTGAAACACTTCCGATCCCATGCGGATGGCATCGCGGATATTGCCCGCGCTGATCGGCATGATCATGAATTCCTGAATGTCGATCGGATTGTCGGCATGCTCGCCGCCGTTGATGATGTTCATCATCGGCACCGGCAGCACCCGTGCCGAGCTGCCCCCGACATAGCGGAAGAGGGGTTGGGTGGTGAAATCGGCGGCGGCCTTGGCCACCGCCAGGCTGACGCCCAGAATGGCATTGGCACCCAGACGGGCCTTGTTAGGGGTGCCGTCCAGCTCGATCATGGTGGCATCAATGGCCACTTGTTCGGTGGAGTCAAACCCGACCAGCGTATCTGCAATCTCGCCATTGACGGCCGCAACGGCCTCTAGCACGCCTTTGCCCATATAGCGGTCGTTGTCGTCATCGCGTCGCTCGACGGCCTCGTAGGCCCCAGTCGAGGCGCCCGAAGGCACCGCCGCACGGCCCATTGTTCCGTCTTCCAGGATCACATCGACCTCGACCGTGGGGTTGCCCCGGCTGTCCAGGATTTCGCGGGCGTGAATGTCGATGATCGTGCTCATGAGAGGCGTCCTTCGGGCGTTATGGATAGGATTGGCCTTCCTTTAACGGTTGAGGCGCTGAATGCAACCGCAGCAGGGTATTTGCGTCTGCGGCGAATGATCATTAGTAGCCGTCGCAATCCCCGCCACCCTGTTCGCAGGAGGCCTTGTTCTTTGTTGGGTAGAGGCACCGAAAAGCATCCTCATCCTTGCATTGAACCGGTCGGCCCGTGCATGTCCAGGCGCCCGCATAGTCGCATTTGCAGGCGGCCCGTTTCGGAGCTGCATCCGAGATTTTGCATCCGCCCGAGAGGAATGATTTGTCATGGTAGTCACAATCGCAATTGTCGTCGGTGTCATAGCCGCCACAATCCCCGCCGCCCTGAAGGCAGGCTTGCAGGTCTTTGCCATGGCATTGCCCGTCTGTGGCGCCGGCAGGACAGGCAACAACATCGCCGCTGCAGGTCCAGCCGCCGCTGTAGGAACAATCACACGCTTTCCCAAGCGGAGCTGATGTCGAAATGCTGCAGCCCCCGGCAGAGAAATCGCAATCACATTGCTCTTCCCATGTGGTGTCGTCCAGCTCTTCAATCTTGGTACAGATCAGTTCGGCCCCGGCTTGGGTCATGCCGTTACAGATCAGATCGGGGCCAAGCTTGCCGTCGCATTTGTTGATGCAAGGGATCAGGCGGCCCAGATCGTTGACATGTTGGCTTTCGCACTGTTTACGGCACCAGGAATTCAACTCATTGAGTTCGCTGGAAAAGTCGCCAGCGTTCGGATCGAAGGCGCAGATGAGGGAGGTGGCAAAGGCGGCCGGGTCAAAGCCGTCTTTTACGGCAAGGACGACGGCCGCCACATTCAGGCTGGCACCGCAGATACTTGAGATGTCGGGGTCGTCCACGGCCCCCTTGATCGCGTCGATCAACGCCTGGGTGGAACTGCAGGCGCCGCACAACCCGCCCTGTGGCAAGGCGTTGTTCACATGGTCCAGCAGGCATTTCACGGACTCTTCACACGCCCCTGCACGGCTGGGCGATGACGCTGTGACCGACAAGAGTCTCCCCCGCCCTAGAGTTTTTTGAGACACCGTTCAAGACATGACCCAAGGGGATGATTGAGGTGTATCATGACGGAACAAAGGAAGGTTGAGCGCGAAGGATCCGGAGCTGCGGAGACTTCACATATCGCAGCGGATCCGGCTCCGGCCCGGCGCCGGAGACTTACGGCTACACGCAAGCAAGAGGCCGTTCCGCGCGTTCTTCGCGGCGAAGATGTTGAATTGGTCGCACGTTCGTTTGGTGCGACAGCTGCGGATGTCAGCGGTTGGCGGGATGCATTTCCCGAAGGAGGGTCATCAAACCTGAAGTCCCGTCCGCGCGACGTGCGCGATGAGGGGATTGACCGTCTGCGGGCCAGGGTGGGTGAGATCACCATGGATAACGAACTTCTGTATGAGAAGATCGCGAAGATGGAGGCGGGCCACCCTTTCGGGCGCCGGAGGTCGAAACGATGAGTGCCGTCATCTCGATCTCCACGGGCAAAGCCTACGGCGTTTCCCGGGTGTGCCGGGTCTGGGGAGTGGGCCGCGCAAGCGTGTATCGTGACTTGCGCCCGCTTCCGGCGGAACCCGCGCCGCGCCGCCGCCCTGGTCCTCGGGGAGCGATGTCTGCCGCTGATCTGGTCGAGAGGATCAAACAAGTGATCACTGACAGCAGGTTCCATGGCGAGGGCCACCGCAAGATCCGGGCACGTCTGCGCTGCAAGGGCATTCGAACCTCGAAGGCGCGGGTGCTCCGGCTCATGCGGGAGAACGGGCTTTGTGCGAAGCCATGCCATGGGCCCGCCCATGGCCCCCGTGCCCATGACGGCACGATCATCCCGGACAACATCGATGAGATGTGGGGCACGGATATGACGGGGACCGTTCCTGGCACAGGTCGCCAGGTTGCCGTGTAAAACGCGGAGCAATATTGGGCCACAGAAGCGGCTGCATATCGCAGTTGTAGCGGAGTAAAAGTCCGCCAGTTTGTGCCCTTCGTTTATTCGGAGGGCGGGAGATGTATTCTGTGGATATTTATAGTCGTGTGCGCCGTGCTTGTTTGAAGGACGGTATGTCTGGCCGAGAAGCGGCGCGGTTTTTCAACATGGCGTAATCAGGATCAGCACTCAGTTACCCCTGTTATTCTGGATGCACATGCAATTGAAAAGGAGACTGACCAATGGAATATTTTGCTGGTTTGGATGTGTCCATGGAAGAGACGCATATCTGCATTCTGGATCGTGAAGGGGCCCTTATTCGTGAAGGAAAAGCGAGCTCAACACCAAAAGCGATCGCTGACTTCCTCGCTTCTGGACCACCATGTGCCAAAGTTGTATTTGAAACGGGACGGATGGCACCAATGCTTTACCATGGGCTGACGGAGCTTGGTGTCCCGGTTGTTTGCATCGAGAGCAGGCAAGCATATCAGGCCCTTAAATCTCTGGCCGGCCACAAGACGGACCGCAATGATGCCCGCGGTTTGGCACACCTGGCGCGGACGGGATTCTACAAGCCGACCCATGTCAAATCACTGTCAGCGCACGCAATCCGGTCGCTGATCGCAGCCCGCAAGAAGCTGGTCGGACAGCGTGTGACGCTCGACAATCAGATCCGCGGTCTGGTCGTCGTCTTCGGCGTGCGGCTGCCACGAGCTTTGTCTCCGGCATTCAAAAACGCGGCGCTAAAAGTTAGCGATGGAGTGCCTGGCCTCCATGCCGCAATTTGCGGACTGTTCGCAGCACGCGAAGCAATCCTCGCGGCGGTTGCAGCCATTGATGGCGACATCAAAAAGATGACCCGCAAATCCGAAGTCTGCCAGCGCCTTATGACGGTACCAGGGGTCGGTCCGATCACAGCATTGGCCTTTGCCGCAGCAATTGATGATCCGTCGCGTTTCAGGAAATCGCGTGATGTGGGGGCGTATCTTGGACTGGTGCCGCGACGGCATCAATCTGGTGAAATCGACTACACGGGCAGCATCTCAAAGCGGGGCGACGTGCGCGTCAGAACGCTTCTCTATGAGGCCGCCAATGTGATGCTGACGCGGTATGCCGCTCCGCTCAAATTGAAGACATGGGCCCTCGCAATCGGTGCGCGCTCAACGATGAGAAAGGCCCGAGTGGCTCTGGCGCGTCGTCTGGCAATCATACTTCATGCCATTATGCGAGACAAAACTGACTTCCAGTCCGCGTAAGGCTTACGAGGCGACAACGAGGATTCCTAAATCAAAGTTCCCATCTGGGACGATGCCCGAGGGAGGGCGTGAGACACGGCGCCGATTCTGTAGCAACAGCCAAGACCAACGGTATGATTGCGGTTTCAACATTGCCGACCCACACCCAGCCAACCCCATCATGAACCTCAGAGTTCGAAGAGAACAAAGGCAACCTCTGACATCAAAAGCAGGAAACTCAGGAAACACGCATTGACAGATTAGAGAACAAAGATCGTAAGACGATCGCGAAGATGCTGCGCCATGAACTTCCGCCTGGGTATCGTCGGTCGGAAGCGCCTCGGCGGCCAACGCTTGATGGTTATGTTGGTGTGGTCGATGAGATACTGCGCACAGACAAAGCCCTGATCAAAAAGCAGCGACACACGGCCAAGCGCATCTTTGAACGGCTGCGCGATGAGCATGGATATGCCGGCAGCCTGACCACGGTGACCTATTACGTGCGCGAGCAAAAACGGCGCACCAAAGAGGTGTTTGTGCCGTTGTCGCATCGGCCGGGCCATGCGCAGGTTGATTTTGGTGAGACGCTGGGCGTGATCGGTGGCGTGGAATGCAAGATCCACTTCTTCGTGATGAGCTTGCCACATTCTGATGCGGTGTTTGTGAAGGGATATCCAGCTGAGACAACCGAGGCGTTTTGCGATGGCCATGTGTCCGCCTTTGCATTCTTTGGCGGCATTCCGCAATCCATTCTCTACGACAATACCAAGATCGCCGTGGCTCGGATACTCGGGGATAAGACGCGCATCCGCACACGTCGGTTTACGGAACTGCAGTCGCATTACTTGTTTGATGACAAGTTTGGCAGACCCGCGCGAGGGAACGATAAAGGCAACGTTGAGGGCATGGTTGGATACACCCGCCGCAACTTCATGGTTCCCGCACCTCGCTATGACAGCTTTGATGATCTGAACGCACATTTGGAAGAGAAGTGTTTAGCACGTCAGGCCGATACGTTGCGGGGTCACACCCAAACCATAGGCGCACGCCTGATGTCGGATTTGGATGCTCTGATGGGATTGCCCGTCGCAGAATATGAAGCCTGCGATCACGTCAGCACGCGTGCAACGTCGATCTCAATGGTGCGCTATCGCAGCAATGATTACTCGGTGCCAGTAGCCTATGCGCACCACGATGTTCATGTGCGTGGGTTTGTGCATGAGGTTATCATCGGCTGCGGCAATGAGATTATTGCGCGGCACAAACGATCCTACACATCAGCGGATATGGTCTTTGACCCATTGCACTTTTTGCCCCTGCTTGAACAAAAGGTGGGTGCCCTGGATCAGGCCGCGCCTTTGCAGGGTTGGCATTTGCCAGATGTATTTGCCACGCTGCACCGACTGCTTGAAGCCAGAATGGGTAAGCCGGGCAAGCGAGAATACGTTCAAGTCTTGCGCCTTTTGGAGACCTTCGAAATGGATGTTGTGCAAGGCGCAATCCAGCAGGCAATAGATATGGGTGCAATTGGCTATGACGCCGTAAAACACCTTGTACTGTGTCGGGTTGAGAAGCGGCCACCACGATTGGATTTGGACTTCTATCCATACTTGCCCAAGGCCAATGTCGGCACAACACGCCCATCCAGTTACATGAGCTTGATGGGAAGGACCGCAGCATGACCGAAGCCCCTCGGATTCTTCTACGGCATCATCTTAAACAACTGCGACTGCCAACGTTCCAAGGCGAGTATGCCAAACAGGCGCAGCTCTGTGCTGCAGAGAACAAAGATCACATCCACTATCTGGCGCGGCTGTGTGAGATGGAATTGATCGACCGCGAACGCCGGATGATTGAACGGCGCATCAAAGCGGCGAAGTTCCCCAGCACCAAGAGCTTGGATAGCTTTGACTTCAAGATCATGCCAAGCTTGAACAAGCCCCTGACGATGGATCTGGCACGATGCGATTACGTTAATCGCAGGGAGAACATCATCGCGCTCGGCCCGTCAGGCACGGGCAAGACACACATCGCCCTGGGACTTGGGCTGGCTGCATGTCAAAGAGGACTGAAGGTGCGCTTCACAACGGCTGCGGCATTAGTCCATGATCTGATCGAGGCTCAAGATGAGCGGAGATTGCAGCGCCTTCAAAAGCAACTGACCAGCCAGAACCTGTTGATCATTGATGAACTGGGCTTCGTACCGCTCAGCAAATCTGGCGCAGAGCTGCTCTTCGAGGTCATATCCCAATGCTATGAACGCGGCTCCATCATCATAACCTCGAACCTGCCCTTCGATGAATGGACTGAAGTCTTTGGCTCTGAGCGGCTGACCGGTGCGCTACTCGATCGTTTAACCCATCACGTCCACATCCTCGAGATGAATGGCGAAAGCTATCGGCTCAAACACAGTCGCAACAACCGAAAATAACCAGCCCGCAATCACAGTCAGAATAATGCTGGCCTTATGGCCAGCATGCGCTTTGGCACGCTTCAGCTTTGTGACGAGCACGCGTGCAAAAGCGCCACAAAACATCAACCGAAGTGGCCCATTTTTACGCCGCGACATGGACCCATTTTACTCTGCGATTGACAAAGGATCAGGCGGAACATCCTGATCGCATCGGATTCTGGGGCAACGGGCAGCCCCACAGATGTCTTTGCGGTCTCGTAAATATCTGCAGGTAAACGCTCTTTTGCGACCCTGCGGCCAACGACGGCCCAAGCGTCTGCGATGAATGCGTCCTTGCTCATGGCCGAGATAAAATGGGGTGACGGATAACATTCCAGAAAGGCAAAGAACCAGTCGCTGCGCGAGCTGCGGTGAAAGCGGTCAGCTTCAGGGAAGTATAAGGGCAGATAATGCGTCAGCACCCGGTGCCGGAGCTCGGTCTTCGACTTGGAAACGATATCGTGGGTTTTGGACAACTCCTGAATGTCATTGGTGCCACGCAGGAGGGGATCGTGGTAAAACCGCTCGTTTCTGATCTCCATCATGTGCAGGATGACCCGGGCGTCTTTTGGGTCGTTCTTGTCCCAGCTGTTGTTGAGAGCTTCTCTGGTCCGCGCCAGGGCCACCGACGACACCAGCTTCATCTCAAAACCTGCTGTTGCCAGATGATAAGCTAAGGCACGGTGGTAATTACCGGTGGCTTCAAATGCCACGCGGACAGGACGGCCGTATTCTGACAGACTTACGATCAACCGGTTGAAATCGGCCAGTTGGTTCAGAACAGTCAGTCGGCGGCGGCGCTTCTTGCCAGGAACGGCAACCAGGACTTCATGGCGTGCTTTAGAGATATCAATAGCCACCAAGACAGGCTCGGATTGTGCAATACTCGGATTGTGCAATAGTCGTGTCGGTCATAGTCGGTCTCCTTTGCGGTGTGGTTTGTTGCAAAACCACTGTAGGGACCTGAGGTACGGCTATGACCACCCGCTGCGCTATTTGGGGCTGCGCAGGCGGTCATAGCCTCTCAATCAGCATCATTCCGAAGGTGTTATGGCTCGCAGTACATCGGCCACGACTTCCAGAACGGGATTGCCTGGCCGGGCGCGAAATCCTCGCCGTCCCTTGTCCGCGCTCCCGAAGGCAACGGCCGCGCCGAGCGATTCATTCGAACCCTGAAGGAAAACCCGCTCCGGGTCAGAACTTTCGACACCATCGAGGAACTCCAGGCCGCCCTGCAAAAGCTCAAGGAGGACTACAACGAAGAATGGCCGATCCAGCGGCACGGACACCGTTCGCCAAACCAGTTCAGATGTGACGCAATGGACAAAATCCAGGCCGCCGCATAAGCTTCACGAGTGTCTCAATAACCCTAGGGCGCTACACGTCCGATGATCAGGGCAAGGCAGAGTTTCAGGCGTATAGACATAAAAACAAATACCCAAGGACGGCATCAACGGCCAATCCGGGGCCCTTTAGGGATGCAATGTAAAGTTGATTGAACGGGGTCAGAGCCCGCCAAGTCAAGGATTGATTATTGCGGTGTTCGCCTTGGCGGCGCGGGCCAGTTTGCGCTCGCGCATCACGGTGTAGATGCCCGTGGCAATGATCAATGCGGCCCCAAACAGGGTCATCGCGTCGGGGCGTTCATCGAACACCAGTATCCCTGCGATGATGGAAAACAGCAGGCGTGTATAGCGAAAGGGCGTGACAATGGCAGCTTCGCCGATCCGCATGCCCGCAACGATGCCGTAATAGCCAATGGCGCTAAAAATCAGCGCGCCGATGATCATGCCGGTCTCGCCGCCCGTCATCGGTTGCATTTGCCCGCCTGTGGCCCAAAGCAGAAGTGGCCCGGCCACAACCAAAGCCGAGAACGCCTGAAACGAGATCACGGTGCTGTCCACAGTCACATCTATCCGACGGGTGATTAGATCGCGGGCGGCCACGAACAGCACGGCAACGACCACCAGAAGGGCGTTGGGTTCAAACCCTTCCAGACGGGGGCGGATGATCAGCAAGACACCGAGGAACCCGACTAGGGCCTGTTGAGATTCATCGTGTGCGGATTATTGTCGCTCCGATGTGGATCATGGCTTCGAAACTGGTGTCGGTTTTGCAGGCACGCATTGCTATACGTTTGAATTCTTTGAGTTTCTGAAAGAAGTTTTCGACGAGATGCCTCCACTTATAGATTTCCATATCACATGAAGCTGGGCTTTTGCGGTTGGACTTGGGTGGAATAACGGCTTCAATGTCCCTTTCTGCCAATAACGCCCGAAGCCAATCCGCGTCAAAGGCCTTATCTGCCAACAGATTTCGGCAGCAAACATCTGCCAGCAATTCACGTGTTTTGAGCAGGTCATGCGCCTGTCCGGGCATCAGCCGGAAGTCGATGAGGTTGCCAAAGGCGTCGGTCAGCGCCAGAATTTTGGTGGTCATTCCGCCGCGAGACTTTCCGATGGCCTGATTTTGAGTCCCCCTTTTGCGCCCTGTCCATGACGGTGTACCTTGCAGATCGTGCCATCAATCATCGTATATTCGAAGTCGATATCTTCGGATAACTCATTGAACATACGATGAAATACGTCCCGTTTAACCCAATATCTGAACCGTGTGAAAATCGAATTCCATTTGCCAAATTCAGCCGGCAAGTCCCGCCATGGCGCACCTGTCCGGGCGATCCACAAAACAGCCTCCACAAACAAACGGGCGTCACCTCCAGTCCGCCCCGGATCGCTCTTCTTGCCAAGGCAATGGGGCTCTATAAGATCCCATTGCCCGTCACTTATCAAAAACCGGTCACTCAACATTCTCGCCTCCATTTTGGAAACTTGAATCAGAAATTAATGGAAATGGGAATCCTGTATCTCAACAGGCCCTAGGATCGCGCTCCACCGCCGCCAACCAACCTCTTCGCCTAGGAAAAGGGCGGCCCCCAATGTGATGGCCAATGGCGTGGCCTGAAACACGGCTGCCACCACCGAAATATCCACCAGCGACAGGGAGGTGGCAAAGGCCATGGCCGCGCAGGCTTCGGCCAGCATCCGCCACAGGAAGGACCCGCGCCAGGCCTCGCGGGCAAAGAGGCGTTTGCGCCGCAAAACGGCGGCCACCGCAAAGATCGACGCACTGCCGATCCCGATCAGCAGCAGAATCTGGCCCACCGCGATGGTGCCGGACAGCTGTTTGATGAATGTATCCTCGACTGTGAAGGCAAACATCGCAAGCAGGATGAAAAGAATACCGCGCAGATTTTCCAATCAGTCGGCCTTCTTGGGCACGCCGTAGAGCTCAAGCCGATGCCCGATCAGCCGGTAGCCCAGCTTCTCGGCGATTTTTTCCTGCAGGGCTTCGATCTCGGGGTCGACAAATTCGATCACCTCGCCGGAATTCATGTCGATCAGATGGTCGTGGTGATCCCGCTCTGCGTCTTCATAGCGTGCCCGGCCATCACCAAACTCCAGCTTGTCGAGGATTCCGGCCTCTTCAAACAGTTTGACGGTGCGATAGACAGTGGCGATCGAGATATTGGAATCCCGCTCGGCAGCGCGGGTATGCAGCAGTTCGACATCGGGATGATCGTCAGACTCTTCCAGCACGCTCGCAATGGTGCGGCGCTGGCCGGTCATGCGCAGGCCCTTGGCCTCGCAGCGATCTGTGATGGTGTCGGTCATGTGCCGCGCTTTCCTCATCCTCTGCGGCGATTGGATAACCGACATGAAGAGGGGATGCCACTGTTTTTGGTTGCAACTGCCTGAACGTAAGATGGCCCATGGCACAGGCTGCAATGCGGCGTCATTCTTCGCGCCGTCGCGTCAGGCGTCGTTTCTGAAAGCCGGTCTTGGATTGCTCAAAACCGCAGTTTTCATAGAACTGCAGAATTCCGTCGCGCGAGGTGCCTGTCATCAGCATCACTTTGTAGCACCCTTGCGCCCAGGCCAGATCGCTCGCCTCGTCCAGAACTCTTTTAGCGTGCCCCAGACCGCGATAGCTCTGATGGGTGACAACGTTTTCGATCAGGGCATAAGGCGCGCCCCTTCGGGTCAGATTGGGCACGATGACAAGGGTGCAGGATGAGACCAGGACATCGCCGACCTCGCGCAGCAGGATGGCGCTTCCGGGATAGCGCAGGAAGGTCGCAAAGGATTCTTGGGCAGCGCCCAGCTCGGACGGATCGTCATCGGGGCTGAGATGCCTGTAGAGGTCCAGCAAGCGTGCAAGGTCATCCTGCGTTGCGATCCGGTTTTCCGGGTTATGGCTCATCGGCGCACCTTTGTTTGCATCAGGCTCGTTCGGTATTCCAGGCCTGCGTAAAGGAGGTCATCTCTCAGGGATCAACCCCTGCGGACTGAACCGCAGCACCAGCAGCAGGATCAGCCCCATGGTCAGCAATCGCATATGCGCCACACTGTCCAGCAGATGGGCCTTCAGTGCGCTGCCCTCGGCCAGTGGTGCCGTGATCACCTGCATCAGCCACAGGCCCATCGGTTCGACCTGCACCCAGAAGAACCAGATCAGGAAGCCGCCCAGAACCGCGCCCAGATTGTTGCCCGATCCGCCGACGATCACCATCACCCAGATCAGGAAGGTAAAGCGCAGCGGTTGGTAGGAGGTCGGCGTCAACTGCCCGTCCAGCGTGGTCATCATGGCCCCCGCGATGCCGCACACGGCCGAGCCGAGGATGAAGATTTGCAGATGGCGCGTCTTGACGTCCTTGCCCATCGCCTCGGAGGCCACTTCGTTGTCGCGAATGGCGCGCATCATCCGCCCCCAGGGGCTGTTCAACGCCAGTTGTGCCAGCACAAGGATCAGGATCAGAACGGCGGCAAACAGCAACGAATATCCCAGCTTCACCGTCAGCGACGAGGCCGTCACCGGGTCAAGGCCCCATCCCGCGACGCGCTCGACAAAACCGGGATCGTTTTGCAGATCAATCTCATACGGTACCGGGCGGGGCAGGCCGTTGACGTTCTTCACACCGCGCGCCAGCCAGTCTTCGTTTTTCATCACCGCGAGGATGATCTCGGCAATGCCCAGCGTGGCGATGGCCAGATAGTCACTGCGCAGGCCCAGGGCCGCCTTGCCGATGATCCATGCGGCCCCGGCAGCGAGCACGCCGCCCACCGGCCAGGCCAGCAGGATGGGCAGGCCCATGCCGCCCAAGTATCCGGTGCCAGCAGGATTCACCGCCTCAACCGCATCGACGCCCGGATCAAAGACCCCGCGGAAGGCAAAGAAACCGCCAACCAGAACGGCCAGCACAACCATGGTGCGTGTCCGCGTCTTGGGCATGGATTTCAACACATACCCGGCGGCAATGATCACCGCCGCGCCCGAGGCCAAACCGGCCAGAACCCGCGCGCCACCAGCCGCCCACGCCTCGCCCGTATGCGGCATTGACACCAGCACAGCAGCGAGCCCGCCAAGCGCGACAAAGCCCATGACACCAACATTGAACAGCCCGGCAAAGCCCCATTGCAGGTTGACGCCTAGGGCCATGATCGCCGAGATCAGCCCCATGTTCAGGATCAACAACGCCGTGTTCCAGCTTTGCATCATACCGGTCAGCACGATCAGCACGGCGACCATCGCAAACAAGGCGGTATTCTTCACAACAGGCGTCATACCGCTTTCCCCCGGAACAGGCCCGTCGGGCGGAACAGAAGCACAATCAGAAGGATCACAAAGCTGACCGCGAATTTGTAATCGGTGCTGAGCAGTTGCACGAGGCCCGATGGCTCAAGGGGCTCGGGCATTAGATAAACCAGCACCTTTTTCCACGCATAGGTGATCGTGACCTCGGAAAAGGCGATGACAAAGCCACCTGCAATCGCCCCCAGCGGATTGCCAAGCCCGCCGACAATGGCACTGGCAAAGATCGGCAGAAGCAATTGGAAATACGTGAAAGGTTTGAAACTTTTGTCCAGCCCGTAGAGCACGCCTGCTACCGTGGCCAGCGCGGCCACGATCAGCCAGGTCACCACCACCACCCGGTCCGGGTTGATGCCTGACAGCAACGCCAGATCCTCGTTATCCGAGTAAGCGCGCATGGATTTGCCCGTGCGGGTGCGGTTCAGGAACCAGAACAGAAGGGCGACTACAATCACGGCGGTGATCACAGTGATGCCCTGACTGGTCTTGATCGCCAGCCCTTCGCGCAGGCCGGTCATCTCGCGGAAGGTGCGCACCGAAATGATAAACCGCTCACCATCAGCAAAGCGTTGATCGCCGGGGCCAATAATAAAGCGGACAAACCCGTTCATGATGAACATCACGCCGATCGAGACAATCACAAGGATCACCGGCTTGGCCTTTTGATCGCGGTAAAACCGATACACGGCGCGATCAGTGAACAGCACCAACAGCATGGTGCAGGCGATGCCGAAGGGCAGGGCCAGCAGGGCGGTGGGCAGGGGGTCCAGGCTGATCCCCATCGACTGGAACCACCAGGTAAACAGGATCGTGGCCATCGCCCCAAAGGCCATGGTGTCGCCATGGGCAAAGTTCGAGAACCTGAGGATGCCATAGATCAGCGTGACCCCCAACGCCCCCAGCGCCAGTTGGCTGCCATAGGCCATGGCGGGGATCAGCACGAAGTTAGACAGTGCGACGATGGCGTTGAGGAAATCCATCAATTGCCATCCTTACCAGCATGATCGTGACGAAGTTTCGCGACAGACCAACTGATATCCGTAAGTATGCCCAAGACGATGCCAAAGAAAATGAGATACAAGCCTTGATCAAATCGGCCCCCAGGAGTGTTCCGCGTTCTAATTACTTCTGCGTAACCCTCGGGGTCATTCAATTGCCAATAACCATTCAAGATCGCTAACAGGCCAAGGAGTATGGTAGCCCAAGCTGAGATACGCCCAATTCTTGTAAAAAACATCCTCATCCCCCCAGAAAACTCTTGCGCACGTCGGGATCGGCCAGCAAATCCTTGCCTGACCCTGTATGCGCATTGCGACCCTGTACCAGAACATAACCCTTGTCGGCGATCTCCAGCGCCTGTCGGGCGTTTTGTTCGACCATCAGAATGGAAATCCCGGTGCGAGCCACCTCGATGATCCGGTCAAACAGTTCGTCCATGACGATGGGGCTGACCCCGGCGGTGGGCTCATCCAGCATCAGCACAGAGGGCTGGGTCATCAACGCGCGGCCCACGGCGACCTGCTGGCGTTGCCCGCCGGACAGCTCGCCAGCCGCCTGATAGCGTTTGTCGCGCAGGATCGGGAACAGCGTGTATACCTGCTCCATCGTGTGCGAGATATCGTCCCTGCGAATAAACGCGCCCATCTCCAGGTTTTCCTCAACCGTCATCGAGGTGAAGATATTGCTGGTCTGGGGCACAAACCCCATCCCCTTGGTCACCCGGTTCTGCGGGGAGAGGGCGGTGATGTCCTTGCCCCCCAGTCGCACGGCGCCTTGCCGCACATCCAGCATCCCAAACACGGCGCGCATCGCGGTGGATTTCCCGGCTCCGTTTGGACCGACAATCACGGCAATCTCGCCCTTGTCCACGGCGATGGTACACTCATGCAGGATATCGGGGTCCCTGCCATACCCACCGGTCATGGTGTCGCCAATCAGAAAGGGCTCGCTCATCGCCATACCCTTCTTCTGGCTCTAAATATCCCGGGGGGGTGGGGGCAGCGCCCCCGATAAAAAATCTGCGTGCAGAACGCACTCATTTTACTCAAACCCGTCACGCACCCACCTTGTCTTTGTTCTTCAATCCGGTGCCAAGATAGGCCTCGATCACCTGTTCATTGGCCTTGATTTCAGCCAGTGTTCCCTCCACCAGAACCCGGCCCTCGGCCATGCAGATGACCGGGTCACAAATCCGGCCGATGAAATCCATGTCATGCTCGATCACCACAAAGGTGTATCCGCGCTCTTTGTTCAGTTGCAGAATCGCATCGCCAATGGTGTTCAGTAGGGTGCGGTTCACGCCTGCGCCCACCTCGTCCAGAAACACGATCCGGGCATCGACCATCATGGTGCGGCCCAGTTCCAGCAGTTTTTTCTGCCCGCCCGAGACCTGTCCGGCCTTGTGATCGGCCAGATGTTCGATGGTCAGGAATTCCAGCACCTCATCGGCCTTGGCGGCCAGCGCGCGTTCTTCGTCGGCGATGCGTTTGCGGCCAAACCAAGTGTTCCACAGGACCTCGCCCGATTGATTGCCCGGCACCATCATCAGGTTCTCGCGGCAGGTCATCGAGGCGAATTCATGGGCAATCTGAAAGGTGCGCAGCAGGCCCTTGTGAAACAGCGCGTGAGGCGGCAGGCCGGTGATATCCTCGCCCTGCATCAAGACTTTGCCCGATGTCGGTTTAAGAACGCCTGCGATCACATTGAAAAGAGTTGTTTTTCCGGCGCCATTTGGGCCAATCAACCCGGTGATTGGGCCGTCCTGGATGGTCAGGCTTGCACCATCGACGGCGTGAAACCCGCCGAAATGCTTATGCACATCCTCAATGACGATCATGCTGGTCCCCCGCAGGCCATTTGGCCCCTTACTTGTGCAACAGCCCGGAGCAATGTCCGGGCTGTGCAAGGATCATATCAGAGACAGATCAGCGATAACCAACCGTTTCCATCTTGCCGTCTTTAAAGACAATCTCGCGGTATCCACCGGCGGCATCCCCACCTTCCAGCAGTTCCACAGCTGTGGCGCCTTCATAGTTGATCTCACGGCCTTCAGCGAGCATTTCAAGGGCTTTGCCCAGTTCACCGGGGAAGATCTGTTCGCCCGGAGCGTTGGCCACATCCATGATCTTGGATTTGTAGTCGCCCGGCTCGACCGAGCCCGCCGCCTGCATCGCCAGCATCAGAAGGGCCGCCGCATCATAACTTTCTCCAGTGTAGGGCGAGGTGACGTCAAACGCGTCGCCCACCATTTCTGTGAAGGTGGTCGCACCAGCGCTGTCTGTACCCGGAAGCTGTCCGGTTGAGCCTTCGATGTCAGTGCCGAAATCTGCTTCCAGCTTGGAACCGATCATCCCGTCAGGGAAGTGGAAGCTGTCAAAAGCACCGGAATCAAGAGCGGCACGCACGATGCCATTGCCACCCTGGTCGACATAACCGGCCACAACCAGACGCTCGCCTCCGGCCGAGGCGAGGGCCCCGACTTCGGCGGTGTAGTCGGCTTTGCCATCCTCATGGGCGGCGCTGATGGTGATCGTCCCCCCTGCGGCCTCGAAAGCAGAGGCAAAGCTGTCAGCCAGGCCCTTGCCATAGTCGTTGTTGGTAAAGGTCAGCGCGACTTCCTTGATGCCTTGCTCCATCAGCACTTCGGTCATCACCACGCCCTGACGAGCATCCGACGGGGCCGTGCGGAAGAACAGCCCGTTATCTTCGGCGTCTGACAGGGTCGGCGAGGTGGCCGAGGGTGAAATCATCACCATGCCATTTGCCACGGCCACGTTGGACAGGATCGCGCCGGTCACGCCCGAGCAATCCGCGCCCATGATGCCCTTGACCCCATCCGAGGTGATCAGACGTTCCGCAGCAGCACTGGCGGCACCGGCGTCAACACAGGTGCTGTCAGCGCGCACCGGCTCAACCGCCTTGCCACCCAGCAGCTTGCCGCTTTCGGTCACCTCGGCCATCGCCAGTTCGGCGCCATCGGCCATATGCGGTGTCAGCGATTCAATTGGACCGGTAAAGCCGAGGATGATACCAAGCTTCACACCATGCCCATCGGCCATCGCGGTGCCAGCGCTCAGTGCGGCGACAGCAGTTGCCATCAGAAGTCGTTTCATTGTCATTCTCCCTTTGTGGATCAATGTCCTGACGCAAAATTAGGCGCGCGGTTCGAAAAAGAAAAGCCGGTATTGCGGGCAGTATTTCCTTTCGGGGGCCCTATATTGTCGTAGGAGAGAGGAAACCATGATGCGATTTGTCTGTCTGACCTTACCGTTCTTACTGATTGCCCCTGCAACCCAGGCGCTGGAGAGCAGCGCGGGGCGGCTTGGCATCACTCTGGTTGCCGACGGATTGGATCAGCCCTGGGGCTTTGGGTTTCTGCCAGGCGGCGGGGTGCTGATAACTGAAAAAGCCGGGCGGCTGCTGCATCTGCGGGATGGCGAAAGATTTGAGGTTGCTGGCGTGCCCGAGGTGGCCAATCGCGGGCAGGGCGGTCTGCTGGATGTTCTGATCCCGCGCGATCACACGGATAGCCGTGATGTGTATTTCACCTTTGCCAAGCCGCAATCGGATGGCGAGGGCACGGCGGTGGCGCGGGCGGATTTAAGTGCCGACGGACGCAGCCTGACCAACTGGACCGTGATTTTTGAGATGGAGCCGGGCTCATCCGGCGGACGGCATTTCGGGTCGCGGCTGGTCGAGGGGCGCGATGGGCATCTCTATTTCACCATCGGAGATCGTGGCGATCGCCCCTTGGCGCAGGATCTGAGCCGCGAGAACGGATCGGTTCTGCGGATCGCGCGCGATGGGTCGATTCCGCCCGATAACCCCCTTGTTGGGCAAACGGGCGCACAGCCCGAAATCTGGAGCTATGGGCATCGCAACCCGCAAGCTGCGGCCTTGGACGGCGATGGCAAGCTGTGGGTGGTCGAACATGGCGCGCGCGGCGGGGACGAGGTGAACCTGGTGCGCAAAGGTGCCAATTATGGCTGGCCGGTGATTTCTTACGGGCGGCACTATTCGGGCCTCAAGATCGGCGAGGGCACAGCCAAACCCGGTATGGAGCAGCCTGAATTTTACTGGGACCCGTCCATGGCCCCTTCGGGGATGATGATTTATTCCGGCAAGCTGTGGCCCGACTGGGCGGGAGACATTTTTGTTGGCTCGCTGAAATTCGACTATGTTGCGCGATTGTCTGGCGATCCGTTGAAAGAGGTCGAACAACTGAGCAGCCGGATCACCGAACGGGTGCGGGACGTGCGCGAGGCACCCGACGGGTCGATCTGGGTTCTGTCAGTTGGGCAGGGCGCGCTGTATCGGCTTGCACCCTAGCTCTCACAACCGGCCCATGCCATAGTAAGCCTTTGTAACACATGATTTAAGGCTGTTCCGGAGGACGACCAATGCATTTGAGATATCTGATTGCCATCGCCATGCTGGCGATTGCCCCGCTGTCGGTGCAGGCCGATGACCAACCCGTCTTCAAAAGCTATGAAGAGATGCGCAACACCCTGGATACCCTGATGATGGCACGGGAATTGGAACAGGTGATGCGCGCATTCGGGGCTTCGGATGAGATGACCGATGAGGAACTGAAAGGCCTTGAGGCCCGTGTGCGCTCTATCTTCCCCTTTGATTTCAGGCATGTAAATCTATTGAAACGCGACGATATGGGCAATGGCTGGGCGCAGGAACTGTATGCTTATTGGGTTGGGCTGAGCTATATCTATGTGGCGATCCTGATGCATGATCGGGGCAGCGAGATCGTGTCGATCAATTTCAAGTTCAACACGGATTTCGACAAGATCATCGAGAACTTTTAAGCCCTCAGACCGACAACCGCGTCGATTGTGCGCCGCGTTCGCGATACGGTGTCGTATTGTAATGCGCGCGGTAGCATTTTGAGAAATGCGAGGGCGAGGCAAAGCCGCACGCCAGTGCCACGTTGATCACCGTCATATCTGTTTGCATCAACAGGTTACGCGCCTTTTGCAGGCGCAACTCCATGTAATACCGCTTGGGTGAGCGGTTCAGATAACGCCGGAACAGGCGTTCCAGCTGCCGGGTGGACATGCCGACATCCTTGGCCAGGATCGAGGGGCTGATCGGCTCTTCGATATTGGCCTCCATCATCTGGATAACCTGGCTCAGCTTGGGATGGCGCACGCCGATACGGGTAGGGAGGGACAGGCGTTGGGTGTCCTGATCGGTACGGATCGAGGAATAGATCAGTTGATCGGCCACCGCATTGGCCAGCTTTTCGCCGTGATCGTCAGCAATCAGCTTGAGCATCAGGTCAATCGAAGATGTGCCCCCGGCGGTGGTCATCCGGTTGCCATCCACCACAAACACCGATTTGGTCAGTTCGACCTCATCGAATTCCTCCAGAAAGCTGTCGTGATTTTCCCAATGGATCGTCGCGCGCTTGCCATCCAGCAATCCGGCCTTGGCGACAGTATACGCCGCCGTACAGAGCCCGGCCACTTTCAGCCCCCGACGTGATTCCCGGCGCACCCAGCTGAGCACTTTCTTGGTGGTGGCGGTCTGCACATTGATGCCTCCGCAGATCATCACCACATCGTCGCGGCGCAGCTCTTCGAGGTCCATGTCGACGTTGAATTCGGCCCCTGCCGAGCAGGCCACAGTGGTACCGCCTTCGCCCGCAAGTACCCAATCATAAAGGGTTTCATCCGCCATCCGGTTGGCGATCCGCAGGCTTTCAACAGCGGCCGAGAAACACAGCAGGGTGAAATTATCCAGCAGTACAAAAACATAGCGGGTCGGCGCGCCTTGCGCCTGAGGCTGTGCTTTATCCGTGGTGGTCTGCATGGGTGCGTCTCCCTGCCATGCGGGTGGTTGAATCGGTGTTTCACGAAAACATCGCTATTTGCAAGAGTGACGAAGCCAAATTGCGTGAATCCCGAAAGATCATATATGGTCAGTCGACAAGGCTTTAGTATAGACAAACCTCAGTAGTATAGACAAACCTCAGTTTTCTGAAAGCGGAGAAAGACGATGAGCAATTGGCAAAAATCTGACTGGCGCGGCAAGCCCCGGGTTCAGATGCCGGATTATACCGATCCGGAGGCTCTGGCCGAGGTCGAGGCACGTTTGTCAAACTATCCGCCGCTGGTCTTTGCGGGCGAAGCACGCCGTTTGAAAGCACAGCTGGGGGCTGCATCGCGCGGCGAGGCATTCTTGCTGCAAGGCGGCGATTGCGCCGAAAGCTTTGAGCAGTTCAGCGCGGATGCGATCCGCGACACCTTCAAGGTGATGCTGCAAATGGCGATGGTGCTGACGCACGGCGCCAAAGTGCCGGTGATCAAGGTAGGCCGGATGGCCGGGCAATTCGCCAAGCCGCGCAGCGCGCCGACCGAGACGGTCGATGGCGTGGAGCTGCCCAGCTACCGTGGCGATATCATCAATGAACTGCCCTTCACCGCCGAGGCACGCATCCCGGATGCAAGCAAGATGTTGCAGGCCTACACCCAGGCGGCGGCGACGTTGAACCTACTGCGGGCGTTTTCAACGGGCGGCTATGCGGATGTGCATCAGATGCATCAGTGGACGCTGGGCTTTACCGAATCCGAGAAGGCCGAGCGGTATCGCGATATGGCCAACCGCATTACCGAAACGCTGGATTTCATGAAGGCGGCCGGGGTCGATGGCGGCAATGCGCCCTCGCTTCAGTCGGTCGATTTCTACACCTGTCACGAGTCGCTGCTGCTGGAATATGAAGAGGCGCTGACGCGTCTGGACAGCACGTCGGGCAAGTGGCTGGCAGGCTCGGGCCATTTCCTGTGGATCGGCGACCGGACACGTCAGCCTGACGGAGCGCATGTCGAATTCCTCAAAGGTGTGCAGAACCCGATTGGCTTCAAATGCGGCCCATCGATCACCACGGATGATCTGAAAAAGCTGATCTCGGTTCTCAATCCCGAGAACGAGGCAGGCCGCATCACCCTGATCAATCGCTTTGCCGCTGGCAAAGTGGGCGATCATCTGCCCGCGCTGGTCCGCGCAGTCGAGGAAGAAGGCTTTAACGTGGTCTGGTGCTGTGATCCGATGCATGGCAACACGATCAAGGCGGCCAGCGGCTATAAAACCCGGCCCTTTGAAAACGTGTTGCGCGAAGTGCAGGAGTTCTTTGCCATCCACCGCTCCGAGGGAACCATCCCCGGCGGTGTGCATTTCGAGATGACGGGGCAAGACGTTACCGAATGTACAGGCGGTATGCGCGCGGTCAGCGACGAAAACCTGTCGGATCGTTATCACACCGCCTGCGACCCGCGCCTCAATGCCAGCCAGTCGCTGGAACTGGCGTTTTTGGTGGCGGAAGATCTGTCGGATCTGCGCAGCGCAACTGATGCGGCGAAGGTCGGATAGGTCAGGTCAGACTTGGTTGAAAAATCAACGCGGTGCTTTCGGGCACCGCGTTTTTTATTGGGCTTGTCGGCTTCAGTCCTGCTTTTGCAATGCAAAGCTCAGCCCGAAGGTCAGCACGGAGTCAACTGAATCGCCATCTGCCGGAATCCACTGCGCGAACAGGTTACGATAGCGGGTTTCCACGCCCACCACTGGGATCGCTGTAATCGGCGGAGCAATACTCGGCCACGGTAGCGGCGTCGTTGTGTTGTCGCGGGCGGCGTAAAAGTCGTCCACTTTTGCCCTTTCGTTTGATGGGAGGGCCGGGGGATTTTCACCGTGGAATTGTATTTGAAGGTGCGTCAGGCTCATTTTCAGGATGGGTTGAGCGGGCGTCGGATTGCCCGGGATTTTGGGATTGGCCGAGACAGTGTTGCGAAGATGTTGGCCTATTCGGAGCCACCGGGGTATCGGCGGACAGCGCCGGTTAGGCGCCCGAAGCTGGATGCGTTCACCTGCCAGATCGACCAATGGCTTACTGAGGACAAAGCGCGTCCGCGCAAGCGGCGCCACACCGCAAAGCGTATCTTTGAGAGGCTGCGCGACGAGTGCGGCTTTGATGGCGGATACACAATCGTCAAAGACTGCGTCCGGGCCAGGAAGCGCTCTGGCAAAGAGATGTTCGTGCCGCTCAGCCATCCGCCCGGGCATGCGCAGGCGGATTTTGGTGAAGCGCCTGTCGTGATTGGCGGCGTTGAGCGGAAGGCGCACTTCTTCGCCTTTGATCTGCCGCAGAGCGATGCGTGTTTTATCCGGGCCTATCCTGCGGCAACCACCGAGGCCTGGCTGGATGGGCATGTGCATGCCTTTGCTTTCTTTGGGGCGGTTCCCCTGTCGATCCTCTATGACAATGACCGCTGCCTGGTGGCGCGGATCCTGCCGGACGGCACCCGGCAAAGAACCCAACGGTTCAGCGCAATGCTGTCGCATTATGTGGTCCGGGATCGCTACGGCCGTCCCGGCAAGGGGAACGACAAGGGAGCGGTCGAGGGGTTGGTCGGCTACGGGCGGCGCGACTTCATGGTGCCGATCCCGTCCTTTCCGGACCGGGATGCGTTCAACGCTCACCTGGAAGAGCAATGCCGCAAACGGCAGGACGATGTCCTGCGCGGACACAAGGCCAGCATCGGCGAACGGCTGCAAGCCGATCCGGCGGCAATGCAGGATTTGCCCGGCGCACCCTTCGAGGCCTGTGAGTTGCAAAGTGGCCAGGTCACATCGACATCGGTGCTGCGGTATCGCGGTAACGACTACTCGGTACCGGTCGCATATGGCCACCGC
Source organism: Roseovarius sp. (assembly GCA_965207105.1). Lineage (GTDB taxonomy): Bacteria > Pseudomonadota > Alphaproteobacteria > Rhodobacterales > Rhodobacteraceae > Roseovarius. The sequence goes on from CBDBLS010000053.1 coordinate 364,359, forward strand.
GCGGTCTGGATCAAGGGCTTCGTGATCCGCGTCGTTATCGGTTGCGCCACTGAGGTGATCGCCGATCATCCCCGCTCTTATGACAGCGGTGACATGGTGTTCGACCCGCTGCATTACCTGCCGCTGATCGAGCGCAGGATCATGTCCTTCGATCAGGCTGCGCCCTTGCAGGGTTGGGAACTGCCTGACGCCTTCGCCACGCTCCGGCGCTTGCTGGAAGCCCGGCAGGGCAAGGCGGGCAAAAGGGAGTATGTCCAGGTCCTGCGCCTGTCGGAACGGTTCGAGCTGGAGGTGCTGCATCTTGCCGTCAAAGACGCCCTGCGAATGGGGGCGGTCAGCTTCGATGCGATCAAGCACCTCGTCCTGTGCCGCGTCGAGCGAAGGCCCCCGAGGTTGGATTTGGATGTCTATCCGTTCCTGCCCGGAACCAACATCGCCACCACCTCGGCTTCTTCCTGTATGAGCCTTCTGTCAGGAGGTGACGCATGACGGATGCACCCGAACTGCCGCTGACACACCACCTCAAGACTCTGCGCCTGCCCACCTTCCTGCGCGAGCATGACAAGCAAGCGCGCATTTGTGCGGCGGAAGGCCTGGATCATGTGCGCTATCCAGCCCGGCTGACCGAGCTGGAACCAATCGATCGGGAGAGGCGCATGGTCGAGCGCCGGATCAAGGCGGCAAAGCTTCCAATCGTCAAAAGCCTCGCCAGCTTCGACTTTACGGCCATCCCCGGTCTGAACAAGATGATGGTGCTGGAACTGGCGCGCTGTGAATGGATCGAGCGCAGGGAGAACGTCATCGCGCTCGGCCCGTCGGGAACCGGCAAAACCCATGTCGCTCTCGGGTTGGGGCTGACCGCCTGCCAGAAAGGGTTGCCTGTCGCCTTCGTAACCGCCGCAGCTCTCGTGCACGGGATGATGGAGGCCCGCGACGAGAAACGCCTCCTGCAGCTTCAGCGCAAACTGGCCAAGGTCAAACTGCTGATCATCGACGAGCCGGGCTTCGTCCCCTTGAGCAAAACCGGCGCCGAGCTTCTGTTCGAGCTGATCTCTCAGCGCTGCGAGCGTGGCTCAACCCTGATCACATCGAACCTGCCCTTCGAGGAATGGACCGAGACATTCGGCACCGAACGCTTGACCGGCGCGCTCCCGGACCGGCTGACACATCACGTCAACATCCTCGAGATGAACGGCGAAAGCTACCGCCTCAATCAGAGCCGCGCACGTATTGCCAACCCTTCAACCTGACAACTGAACAATCGGCCTGACGGCCAATGCGCCTTGGAACGTGCTTGCTGATTGGTGGCCACACGCCCCAAGGCGCACTCCACAAACTGGCCGACTTTTGCTCCGCCCCAGTGGCCGGATTTTACTCCGCCGTTGACACATGGGCCGGGTATGGCACAGAAAACCGACAGTGGGAATCTTATGTCAGGTGCTGAACACTAGTGCCCAGCGAGAAGGCCGATCTGGTGGCCTATCTCGAGGCGATGTCTGGGGAAACTTTCGATGTCGATCAATATGTCTGGCGTGATGATGATTACGACTACGAGTTGATCGAAGACTGGAAAAACGTCCAAAACTAAGGAGGCAGGACTATGAAACATTTGACCGCATTCGCTGTAAGCCTGGCCACCTTGGTTGCCATGCCTGCAACGGCCGAAGACCGGCTTGACAATCTGGCCGCGCTTGGGCCCCCGCCGATCCCGGCGGACAATCCGATGACCCCTGAAAAGATCGCCCTGGGGGAAAAACTGTTCTTTGACCCGCTTTTGTCGGGCAATAACGGGATGCCCTGTTCGGCGTGCCACTTGCCCGAAGCAGGCTGGGCCATTCAGGACAAGATCAGCTTTGGCTATCCCGGCACAACCCACTGGCGCAACAGCCAGACCATCGTCAACTCGGCCTATTACGGCAAGCTGTTCTGGGCTGGTGCCTCGGGCTCGCTTGAGCATCAGGCGCGCTCGGCGGCGCGTGGTGGCGTTGCCGGCAATGGGGAAGACGACATGATGGAGGCCCGTCTGGCCTTTGTGCCGGAATATCGCGAGGCCTTTGCCGAGGTGTTCGGCGATGACTGGCCCTCGATCCGTCACGCCTATATGTGTAAAACGCGGAGCAATATTGGGCCACAGAAGCGGCTGCATATCGCAGTTGTAGCGGAGTAAAAGTCCGCCAGTTTGTGCCCTTCGTTTATTCGGAGGGCGGGAGATGTATTCTGTGGATATTTATAGTCGTGTGCGCCGTGCTTGTTTGAAGGACGGTATGTCTGGCCGAGAAGCGGCGCGGTTTTTCAACATGGCGTAATCAGGATCAGCACTCAGTTACCCCTGTTATTCTGGATGCACATGCAATTGAAAAGGAGACTGACCAATGGAATATTTTGCTGGTTTGGATGTGTCCATGGAAGAGACGCATATCTGCATTCTGGATCGTGAAGGGGCCCTTATTCGTGAAGGAAAAGCGAGCTCAACACCAAAAGCGATCGCTGACTTCCTCGCTTCTGGACCACCATGTGCCAAAGTTGTATTTGAAACGGGACGGATGGCACCAATGCTTTACCATGGGCTGACGGAGCTTGGTGTCCCGGTTGTTTGCATCGAGAGCAGGCAAGCATATCAGGCCCTTAAATCTCTGGCCGGCCACAAGACGGACCGCAATGATGCCCGCGGTTTGGCACACCTGGCGCGGACGGGATTCTACAAGCCGACCCATGTCAAATCACTGTCAGCGCACGCAATCCGGTCGCTGATCGCAGCCCGCAAGAAGCTGGTCGGACAGCGTGTGACGCTCGACAATCAGATCCGCGGTCTGGTCGTCGTCTTCGGCGTGCGGCTGCCACGAGCTTTGTCTCCGGCATTCAAAAACGCGGCGCTAAAAGTTAGCGATGGAGTGCCTGGCCTCCATGCCGCAATTTGCGGACTGTTCGCAGCACGCGAAGCAATCCTCGCGGCGGTTGCAGCCATTGATGGCGACATCAAAAAGATGACCCGCAAATCCGAAGTCTGCCAGCGCCTTATGACGGTACCAGGGGTCGGTCCGATCACAGCATTGGCCTTTGCCGCAGCAATTGATGATCCGTCGCGTTTCAGGAAATCGCGTGATGTGGGGGCGTATCTTGGACTGGTGCCGCGACGGCATCAATCTGGTGAAATCGACTACACGGGCAGCATCTCAAAGCGGGGCGACGTGCGCGTCAGAACGCTTCTCTATGAGGCCGCCAATGTGATGCTGACGCGGTATGCCGCTCCGCTCAAATTGAAGACATGGGCCCTCGCAATCGGTGCGCGCTCAACGATGAGAAAGGCCCGAGTGGCTCTGGCGCGTCGTCTGGCAATCATACTTCATGCCATTATGCGAGACAAAACTGACTTCCAGTCCGCGTAAGGCTTACGAGGCGACAACGAGGATTCCTAAATCAAAGTTCCCATCTGGGACGATGCCCGAGGGAGGGCGTGAGACACGGCGCCGATTCTGTAGCAACAGCCAAGACCAACGGTATGATTGCGGTTTCAACATTGCCGACCCACACCCAGCCAACCCCATCATGAACCTCAGAGTTCGAAGAGAACAAAGGCAACCTCTGACATCAAAAGCAGGAAACTCAGGAAACACGCATTGACAGATTAGAGAACAAAGATCGTAAGACGATCGCGAAGATGCTGCGCCATGAACTTCCGCCTGGGTATCGTCGGTCGGAAGCGCCTCGGCGGCCAACGCTTGATGGTTATGTTGGTGTGGTCGATGAGATACTGCGCACAGACAAAGCCCTGATCAAAAAGCAGCGACACACGGCCAAGCGCATCTTTGAACGGCTGCGCGATGAGCATGGATATGCCGGCAGCCTGACCACGGTGACCTATTACGTGCGCGAGCAAAAACGGCGCACCAAAGAGGTGTTTGTGCCGTTGTCGCATCGGCCGGGCCATGCGCAGGTTGATTTTGGTGAGACGCTGGGCGTGATCGGTGGCGTGGAATGCAAGATCCACTTCTTCGTGATGAGCTTGCCACATTCTGATGCGGTGTTTGTGAAGGGATATCCAGCTGAGACAACCGAGGCGTTTTGCGATGGCCATGTGTCCGCCTTTGCATTCTTTGGCGGCATTCCGCAATCCATTCTCTACGACAATACCAAGATCGCCGTGGCTCGGATACTCGGGGATAAGACGCGCATCCGCACACGTCGGTTTACGGAACTGCAGTCGCATTACTTGTTTGATGACAAGTTTGGCAGACCCGCGCGAGGGAACGATAAAGGCAACGTTGAGGGCATGGTTGGATACACCCGCCGCAACTTCATGGTTCCCGCACCTCGCTATGACAGCTTTGATGATCTGAACGCACATTTGGAAGAGAAGTGTTTAGCACGTCAGGACGATACGTTGCGGGGTCACACCCAAACCATAGGCGCACGCCTGATGTCGGATTTGGATGCTCTGATGGGATTGCCCGTCGCAGAATATGAAGCCTGCGATCACGTCAGCACGCGTGCAACGTCGATCTCAATGGTGCGCTATCGCAGCAATGATTACTCGGTGCCAGTAGCCTATGCGCACCACGATGTTCATGTGCGTGGGTTTGTGCATGAGGTTATCATCGGCTGCGGCAATGAGATTATTGCGCGGCACAAACGATCCTACACATCAGCGGATATGGTCTTTGACCCATTGCACTTTTTGCCCCTGCTTGAACAAAAGGTGGGTGCCCTGGATCAGGCCGCGCCTTTGCAGGGTTGGCATTTGCCAGATGTATTTGCCACGCTGCACCGACTGCTTGAAGCCAGAATGGGTAAGCCGGGCAAGCGAGAATACGTTCAAGTCTTGCGCCTTTTGGAGACCTTCGAAATGGATGTTGTGCAAGGCGCAATCCAGCAGGCAATAGATATGGGTGCAATTGGCTATGACGCCGTAAAACACCTTGTACTGTGTCGGGTTGAGAAGCGGCCACCACGATTGGATTTGGACTTCTATCCATACTTGCCCAAGGCCAATGTCGGCACAACACGCCCATCCAGTTACATGAGCTTGATGGGAAGGACCGCGGCATGACCGAAGCCCTCGGATTCTTCTACGGCATCATCTTAAACAACTGCGACTGCCAACGTTCCAAGGCGAGTATGCCAAACAGGCGCAGCTCTGTGCTGCAGAGAACAAAGATCACATCCACTATCTGGCGCGGCTGTGTGAGATGGAATTGATCGACCGCGAACGCCGGATGATTGAACGGCGCATCAAAGCGGCGAAGTTCCCCAGCACCAAGAGCTTGGATAGCTTTGACTTCAAGATCATGCCAAGCTTGAACAAGCCCCTGACGATGGATCTGGCACGATGCGATTACGTTAATCGCAGGGAGAACATCATCGCGCTCGGCCCGTCAGGCACGGGCAAGACACACATCGCCCTGGGACTTGGGCTGGCTGCATGTCAAAGAGGACTGAAGGTGCGCTTCACAACGGCTGCGGCATTAGTCCATGATCTGATCGAGGCTCAAGATGAGCGGAGATTGCAGCGCCTTCAAAAGCAACTGACCAGCCAGAACCTGTTGATCATTGATGAACTGGGCTTCGTACCGCTCAGCAAATCTGGCGCAGAGCTGCTCTTCGAGGTCATATCCCAATGCTATGAACGCGGCTCCATCATCATAACCTCGAACCTGCCCTTCGATGAATGGACTGAAGTCTTTGGCTCTGAGCGGCTGACCGGTGCGCTACTCGATCGTTTAACCCATCACGTCCACATCCTCGAGATGAATGGCGAAAGCTATCGGCTCAAACACAGTCGCAACAACCGAAAATAACCAGCCCGCAATCACAGTCAGAATAATGCTGGCCTTATGGCCAGCATGCGCTTTGGCACGCTTCAGCTTTGTGACGAGCACGCGTGCAAAAGCGCCACAAAACATCAACCGAAGTGGCCCATTTTTACGCCGCGACATGGACCCATTTTACTCTGCGATTGACATTTCGGCCAACAAATCCGAGTTGATCCAGCCCCTAGGTCTGAATGACGGCGAAATCGATGACATCGTGGCCTTCCTGGAAAGCCTGAGCGGTGACGAGATCCTGCCCGAAGAGCCGGACGTGCCCGAAATGCAACCCCTTCCCGTCGCGGACAACAATTGAACAGGAGACGCAAGATATGAACGATCTTGATCCCAAAATCGCCGCAGCCATCAATGGCGCAAACGGCGAAGCCAAACAGGCAGGCACACGCAATTGCCTGATCAACCGGCGCCAGTTCCTGCTGACCAGCGGGATTGCAACCACGGTGGTGATGGTCGGTGTTCCCGGCATGCCCGAGGCGCAAACCCCGACCGTGGTATCGACCTATGAGCGCAAGTTCATCGCCAAGCTGAGCGAGCTGAGCGTCGATGAGCCTTTCGACTTTGAGTACCCCGATGAGGGCGCCTATGCCGAAAGCATTCTGGTGAAACTGGGCGAAGAGGCCGGTGGCGGCCTTGACCCCGACAAGGATGTGGTGGCGTTCAACTACACCTGCACCCACCAGGGTGGGCCGCTGCAAGGCACCTATCAGGCCGCTGACAAGGCGCTTGGGCCATGCCCGCTGCACCTGACCACCTTCGATCTGACCCGGCACGGGATTTTCATCTCGGGGCAGGCCTATCAATCGCTACCGCAGGTTATGTTGGAGCTGGACGGCGACGACATCTACGCCGTCGGCATGTTTGGCCTGATTTACGGCCGTTTTGACAATCTGCAAGGCTGAGGAGCAACACCCATGTCTACACCATATTACGTTCCCGAAAGCTCGGTCCCGCTGCCTCCGCCGGACGCAGATGTGATCTCGACCGCGTGTGATTACTGCATCGTGGCCTGCGGGTATAAAGTCTATCGCTGGCCTGTCGCCAGTGGGCGCAACGGTGGACCTCTGGCCGATCAGAACGCCTTTGGCGAGGATTTCCCGGTCAGCCCGCTGGGGGCCTGGGTTGCCCCCAACCAGCACAATATCGTGCTGCACAATGGCGAGCCGCACCATGTGGTCATCATCCCCGACAAGGACACGGATTTCGTGAACTACTCGGGTAACTCGTCCATTCGCGGCGGAGCACTGGCCCAGAAGGTCTATAACCCGCAGACCCCCACACGGGATCGTCTGAAATCACCGATGGTGCGCATGTTCGGCGTGCTGATGCCGGTGACCTGGGATTTCGCGATGGAGATCGCCGCCGAGGTGGGCAACCACGTGCTGAAGAAGCACGGCACCAATGCGTATGGCGTCAAAACCTTCTCCTATGGGTATATGGAGAACACCTACGCGATCACCAAATACGCCCTGCGCCATGTGCGCACGGCCAACTTCACCTTCCACGATACGCCGTCGGATGTGTCCTCGACCCCCGGTTTCCGGGATGCGGGCTTTGATAACTTTGGCCCCTCCTATGACGATTGGGCCGAGGCTGACACGCTGATGATGTGTGGCACGGATCCTTACGAGTCCAAAACCATTCTCTATACCGACTACATCATGCCGGCGATCCAGAACGGTCAGAAGGCGATCTTCCTGCTGCCCCGCCGCACCGCGGGCACGGCCTTTGCCGAGAAGAACGGTGGCATCGTGCTGGACATCCAACCCGGCACCGACCTGCCTGTGGTTCTGGCCATCGCGCGTGTCATTGTCGAAAATGGCTGGCAGGATGACGAGTGGATCAAGAGCTGGGTCAACAATAAATGGGAAAGCTCGTCGGGCTTTGGTCAGGGCACACGGAACACCCCGTGGCAGTGGCGCACCACCTGGGGCAAATTCCAGACCAAGGGCTTTGACGACTGGAAAGAATGGCTGCTGGCGCAGGATTATGCTGTGCCCGAGAAAGCAGCCGAGATCGCCCAGATCGACGTGCAGAAAATCTATACGGCCGCCGAATGGATGGCCAAGCCCAAGGAGGATGGCAGCCGCCCGAAAACCTCGATCATGATCGAGAAGGGGTTTTACTGGTCCAACAACACCGGCAACACACAGGCCATTTCGGCGCTCGGCATCACTGTCGGGGCGGGGGGGCGTCCGGGTCAGGTGATTGGCCGGGCCGGTGGTCACCAGCGGGGTGGTTTGCGGGGCGGGGGCTATCCGCGCAACAAATCGCCGGAAAAACTGCCGGGCCGTCGTCGTCGCGCCATGGATACCGACCGCTACACGATGTCGGGGCACACGCGGTTAGCCCATGTTATCGGCACCACATGGGTGCAGGCGATGTGCGGCACACAGTCCATGCAGGCTAAGTTTGATGAACTCACCACCCGCAACCCGCATCAGGTGATGAGCTTTGAAAAACAAGACATTATCGACACGCTGAAAAAGCGGGCTGATAGTGGTGGTATGGTGGTGTGGAACCAGGACATCTATCTGGTCGATCCCATCGGTGCGCATTATGCCGATATCGTCTTCCCGGCCTCAGGTTGGGGCGAAGACACATTCACCCGTGCGAACGGCGAACGCCGTCTGCGGCTTTACCCTAAATTCTATGATGCCCCAGGTGAGGCGAAACCGGATTGGTGGATCATTGCGCAACTGGCCAAGAAGATGGGTTTTGAAGGCTTCGATTGGGAAAACTCGAACGATGTGCTGGAGGAAGGCGCGCGCCATTCCCATGGCAGCCGCAAAGACTTCAACATGGTTCTGGTCGCCGCCAAGCGCGAAAGCAAAACCCTGCATGAAAAGTTTGGCGAGTTTGGCAGCAACGGCATTCAGGGGCCTGTCCTGATGAAGGCCGATGGCACGCTGGAAGGCACCAAACGTCTGCATGACGTGAACCGCGAATTGCCAGCCGAGGGCCCCGTGGGCAAGAACGTCTTCAACAAGAAGCTGACCCACTTCAACAGCCAGACCGGCAAGTGCAATATCCAGAAAGCGCCGTGGGATCTGTTCTCAAGCTATTGGGAGTGGATGAAGCCCCGCGAAGGCGAGCTTTGGATCACCTCTGGCCGCATCAACGAACGCTGGCAGTCTGGCTATGACGACCGCCGCCGCCCCTATATCGTGCAGCGCTGGCCGGAAAACTGGATCGAACTCCATCCCAGTTTCGCCGAAGCCAACGGGATCGAGTCAGGCGATTATGTGCAGGTTTATTCGGATCGTATCCCGGTTCAGACCGACACCATTGTTGGCGTCGAAGGCAGCGATTTCGACTTCGCATCGCTGCTGAAAAACGGCCATATCGAGCTGACCAAGGCCTCGATCACGGCGGTGGCCATCGTGACCCCGGCGGTCAAGGAAAACCTTGGCTACATGGACTTCCTGCACACCTCGCAACCGGCGAACGCCCTGTCGGGCCGCGTGGTGGACTGGATCAGCGGCAACTATAACTACAAGATGGGTGTCGGCAAGGTGTGCAAGATGGGTGAAAGCCCTTACAAGCACCAGTTCCGCTCAATGTCCTTCGCACGCCGCGATATCGCCTGACCTTTCAGGTGCATGCGCCCGGCCTCAAACAGGGGCCGGGCAGCCCTTACATCTCTTACACCACAGGCTTTTTCCGATGTTGGATGACAGTTCCGCCATGCCCCTTGCCAATCACCCCGATCCGGTTCCTCTGCTGCTCAGCCAGCTTGCTAATGGCAATGATGTTTTGCGTACCGGGGCCGTGCGTGTCGCTGCGGCCGTTGCAATAGGTGACAATCGTGTGCGCATCGCCTTGCTCGACAGCTTGCTGGACGAAGACCCGGATGTGCGCACCGATGCGATGGATGCGCTGGTACATTGCGCCAAACCCGAAGATGGCGAGGTGCTGCGCCGTTCGCTGCTGGGTGATCCGGTGCGCGAGGTTAAACATGCCGCGATTCAGGCGCTGGCGGCGATTGATGACCGCGCCTCGATCCCGATTTTCCGCAAGCTCGTCGCCTCGCGCGCCGAGGATGAGGTGGCTTGGGAAGATGATAGCGATCCATGGGATGAATGGCTGGATGTGCAGTTGTGCGTGATCGACGCCCTGGGCAAGATGCGCGCCGAAGAGGCCATTCAGGACATTCTGGATGCCCGCGACGATGAAGAGGGTCAGACCCTTGATACCGAGGCCTTCGCCGCCTTGGCGCAAATGGGCAGCGAAGGCGCTGTCTGGCTGCTGTCAGTGGCGCAGACCGAAGAGGGTCTGGGCCGCAAACGCGCGCTAGAGGCGCTGGCCGGGATGAAATCGGACCTGCTGCTGGATCATGCCGAGGTGATGATCACTCATGAGGCCGCAGATGTGCGTCGTCTGGCCCTGCCATTGATGGCCGCCGATGACACCCGCATCGAAGAGATCACCCTGCGTGACCCCGATCCCACCATCCGGTGTGAGGCGTTGACGCTGTTTGCTCCAGCACAACTTGATCTGGCGCTCAAAGCGCTGTCAGATACGGACGAGGCCGTGCAGGCCACAGCGCTTGCCTATCTTGACCTGCCGTTGGAGGGGGATTTGCAGACCTCTCTGATCGACAATGCCATCGCCTGGGCGCATCACGGCAAAGAAGTGCTGGCGATTGCCGCCGTGCGCCTGCTGCCGCAACTGGCCCCCGATCTGGCGGCGATAACCTTGCCGGAACTGGCGCAGGATATTGAGCGCCCGCTGCAACTGCGTTTGGCGGCGGCGGTGGCCCTTTCCGAATTGGGCGATCTGCCCGCAACCGGGGCGTTGATTGTCCTTTTGGGGAATGAAACACAGCAAGTCCGCACTGTTGCGCTGACCCGGTTGGCGGCGCTTTCGGAGACCGGAGACGGTGACGCCACTCAGGCCCTGGCCGTGGCCATGGATGGTACGCTGTTGGCGCCTGAACGTGCCATGGTAGATCACCCTGACGAGAACGGTCCTGATCTGGCCATGTCCAAGGTGGATCAGCCGCCGCGCGGGCATCTGCGGATTTCCCGCGATGGTGAGATTATCGAGGACGATCCCGGGGATGAGCCGGGAGAGGACGTGCCGCACTCCACGCTTGCCTCGATCCAGATGCTGGGCACACCGCCCGCAGAAGAGCCTGAGCTGGACGACACCAAACCGGCCGAGGACACCCCCGAAGAAACCCCGGCCAAACGACGCCACCGCCGCGCCGTGGAAGGCCCCGCCGAAGTGGGTACGGACCTGCGTCGCGTGGCCTTTGCCATTGCCGGGCACCTACCGGGCGAGGCGATTGAAACTGCCGTGACCGAGGCACTGGAGGAGGCTGATGATCCGCTGCGCCTGTCGGCATGGCGTGCGTTTTACAATCGTACAGTCGCGGGCCATCTGACTGCCGTGCAATGCCAGCGCGCCGTACAGGGGCTGCGTGACGAGATGCCCTCGATCCGCTCGACAGCGGCGGATATTCTGGCGCTGCATCCCGAGACTGTCGCATCGATGATCCCGTGCCTTGAAGATGACGATGCTCTGGTCCGTGCTGTGGCCGTGCGTCATGCCGCCGGCCCCGACGAGGCGTTGGTGGCTTTGGGGGATACAGCCTTGTCCGTCCGGCGGGCCGCGCTGGACAAGGTGATGGCCATCGAAGACGCAGCACTTGAGGCCAGCGCGTTTCGAATCCTGTCACAGGAAGAGCGGATCGATACGCTTGCCGAAGGGTGTTCCCTCTCGGACACCATCATGACCCTGACGGTACAGGCCCTGGCTACGCCTGATTTGCCGCCACGGATCGCCTATATCCTTATGCAGGCACTGGCGGGCACCGCGGTACCGGCGTAAAATAGTGCTGCCGTCTGAAGATCGCTTTGGAGAAGCATTTGATGTCCCATATTCCGCCTAGTGCCCTGATCCAAACCCGCACCCCTTCCATGGTTCCCGGAGGGTTTGATACCGAGTCGTTTTTCGGTGGCGCAGCCGGGTTGTTCGAGGTGCGCTTGGGGCAGAATGGGTGGATGACAAAACACTGCTGGCCCTGGCCGCACAAATGCGCGGGCAGGGACGGCGCGTGGTCGGTCATGTTCAGATCAAAGGCGATGCGTTGGGCGAGTGTCATTGCCGCGAGATGTATCTGATCGATCTGGCCTCGGGCGCGCGTATTCAGATTTAGGAAAACCGCGGCGCACAGGCGCGTGGCTGTCATCTGGATTGGTCTGCGCTGATGCAGGTCGCCGGGCAGTTGGAATCCGATTTGCTGTCGTGCCCGGATGTTTTGATCATCAACCGCTTCGGTCGTGCCGAGGCCGAGGGCAAAGGCATGCGCGGCGCGATTGAAACCGCGCTTACCCTTGATATTCCGGTGATCATTGGAGTTCGACGCGACTATGTTGAGGTGTGGGAGACCTTCCACGGTGGCATGGCGCAAAAGGTGTCGCTGCGCGCCAGTTGACCTGTGTGCCCATATAAGCCCGTTTTTTCCGGTGCGGTTTCAACGGATCGCCACAGTGCAGTCTTCAAGATTCTTTGCGGACGTGTGGTATTGCGAGGTCTTTACGTGTCGTTCATTGGGGTCCGCTGCCAGGGTGACTGAGGATAGCAGAAGCAGACGTCGATTTTGGTCGCCAAGGCGAACGCCACATGGTCGGTTATCTCTGAGCCAAGGCCCCATGTTAGTGAGCGATAAAGCGCACCGCGCAGCTTGCGCGGCTGTCTGATGACGGCGGTGATGGCGCTTTGCGTGCCATTATTGGCGATCATGGCCAGCATCACCAAGCGGGACTGACGTTCGGTCAGCGTGGCGATGGAGTTGTTGTTGGCGCCGACACTCAGATCAGCCGATAAGTGGTCTAGACAGGCTTTAAAATGGCGAATGTTCGCTGACACACACTAATTGTTGAACCATAGAGACTTGCTCCGCAGCGATTGAAGGGCATTTTATGGTGATGAGTGCGTGACCATCCGCAGTCCCAGTCAGGAGTTTTTAATGAAGTATCTTGCTACAACTGCCGCCGCCCTTGCCGTCCTTGCGACAGGCGCGATGGCCGCCCCCGAGAAATATGACCTGGATGCCAGCCACAGCCAGGTTGTGTTCACCTATAACCACCTTGGGTTTTCGACCACCTACAACATGTTCTCGGGTTTTGACGGCGAGATCATGTTTGACGCCGAAGATCCCGCAGCCTCGTCTGTGTCCGTGTCGATGCCGGTGATGTCGCTGTTCACCGGCTGGGAAAAACGTTTTGATCACTTCATGTCTGCGGATTTCTTTGGGGCATCGGAAGGGGACATGATCACCTTCACCTCGACAGGGATCGAAGTGACCGGTGACGATACGGCCAATATCACGGGTGATCTGACCATCAACGAGATGACCAAATCGGTGGTGCTTGAGGCCAATCTGAACAAGGCCGACACTCATCCGATGGCGGGCAAACCATGGATAGGTTTTGACGCAACCACGACAATCCTGCGCTCGGACTTTGGTCTGGGCAACTTCGCACCCAATGTCGGCGATGAGCTGGACGTGATGATTTCGATTGAGGCGATGAAGGCGGAATAAGCCGGGCGTGGCGGCGGGGATCAGCCCTCGCCGCTCTTCGCCTCGTGCCTGGCCTGAAACGCCTTGAGCTTGCCCAAAAGCAGCGCGCGCGCCTTGATATTGGCGCGCCGCACCCTCAGCGCCGTCAAAAAAAGCCTCTTCGGCGGTTTGTGACGTCGCCCCCAGAACGCGAGCAATTTCGGTGATCAGGTCTTCGTCACCCGTGACGTCGACGGCTTTGATCACTTCAATCGCCAGTTCATCGGCAAGATCTTCGGTAACACCCATCGCTGTTACCGTGTCGTTTCGGTCAAACGGCATTTGACGTAATCCGTGACGGTATCAATCATCGTGTCCATGTAAGGCTCTTCAAAGAAGTGGCCCGATCCCTCGACCTCGTCATGGGTGATGGTGATGCCTTGCTGTTCGTGCAGTTTGTTCACCAGCGCGGTGGTGTCCGCAGGCGGGGCCACGCGGTCATTGCTGCCGTTGATGATCAGACCCGATGACGGGCAGGGCGCCAGAAACGAGAAGTCGTACATGTTGGCCGGGGGCGAGACGCTGATGAACCCGGTGATTTCCGGGCGCCGCATCAACAGCTGCATTCCGATCCAGGCACCAAAGCTGAAGCCCGCGACCCAGCAGTGTTTCGAGTTGTTGTTCATCGACTGCAGGTAATCCAGCGCCGAAGCGGCATCCGACAATTCACCCACGCCCTGATCATATTCGCCCTGGCTGCGTCCGACACCGCGGAAATTGAACCGCAACACGGTAAAGCCCATATTGTAGAACGCGTAATGCAGGTTATAGACCACCTTGTTGTTCATCGTTCCGCCAAATTGCGGATGCGGATGCAGCACGATGGCGATCGGAGCGTCACGTTCACGTTGCGGGTGGTAGCGACCTTCAAGGCGGCCTTCTGGACCGGCGAAAATGACCTCTGGCATATGCTGTGATATTCCCTGATATGCGGCAAGATGGATTTCTTGACGAAATCACCCGGCCAACTTAGAATGTTTCTAAACTTCCGGCAGGCCGGAACAGCTTCAAGCGAGATAAGACCTTGTATCGCTCAGGTCAATCAATTCGCGGAGGAAAGACTATGAAACTCAGCACCAAAGGCCGCTACGCGATGGTCGCGCTTGTCGATATCGCGCTGCAGGAGGGCGACTCCCTTGTGACATTGGGCGAGATTGCCAAGCGTCAGGATATCTCACTGCCCTATCTGGAACAGTTGTTTGTGAAACTGCGCCGCGCCGATCTGGTGACCTCGGTGCGTGGGCCGGGGGGCGGATACAAGCTGTCGCGTCTCACTTCGGAGATTCGTGTGGCCGAAATTCTGGCGGCTGTGGATGAGACGGTGGATGCTCTGCACAAGGGGGCAGGGGCGTCTGGCGCGGCAAGTGGCTCGCGGGCGCAAAGCATGACCAACCGGTTGTGGGAATCCCTCAGCGCGAATGTCTATGTGTTCCTGCACCAGACCCGGTTGAGCGATGTGGTGAAGAATACGCTTGCCCCGTGCCCGGCCGTCCCGACTTTGTTCTCGGTGGTAGACGACGAATGAGGATTTGCGCCGCGTTCCGCGTCGCCAAGGAAGGGGGCGCTGCCCCCTCGGCCTCCGGCCTCACCCCCGGGATATTTTCGGCAAGAAAAAATAGGGGTGCGGGGTGAGCCGGACCTATCTGGATTACAATGCAACCGCTCCGCTGCGCCGAGAGGCGCGTGAGGCGATGATTGCGGCGATGGATGTGGTGGGCAACCCTTCAAGCGTGCATGCTGAGGGGCGGGCCGCCAAAGGGCTGGTCGAGCGCGCGCGCGCGCAGGTGGCAAAGGCTGCGGGGTGTAAGCCACAGGAAGTGATCTTTACGTCAGGGGCGACCGAAGCGGCACAACTGTTGGGCGGCTATGATGTGTTGGTGAATGAGACCGCGCATGATGCGCTTTGGGCGCAGGCCGGGGCCGGGCAGGGCACGCCGAAAATTGAGGCTCTGGGCCTGGCCAATTCCGAGACGGGCGTGATCATCCCGCCACCCGCACCCGAGGACCGGCAGGCCGATTGGCTATTACTGGATGTCACGCAGGCCATCGGGCGTATTCCCTTTTCCTTTGCCTGGTCTGGGGCCGATATGGCGATCTGTTCGGCGCATAAACTGGGCGGACCAATGGGTGCTGGCGCACTTATCCTGAAGCAAGGTATTGATGTAAAACCTCTTTCAAAAGGAGGCGGTCAGGAAATGGGGCGTCGGTCCGGGACGGAGAATGTGATTGGGATTGCCGGATTTGGTGCTGCAATCGAGGCCGCGATGCGGGATTTGGAGGCCGGAATCTGGACCAAAGTTGAAAAACTTAGAAAGATTCTAGAATCAACTATTGAGGAATCGGCAAATGAGACTATTTTTGTCGGGAACTCACAGCCAAGGCTGCCAAACACCTCTCTCATCCTGACGGATGGATGGAAGGGGGAAACCCAGGTGATGCAAATGGATCTGGCTGGGTTTGCCATCTCGGCAGGCTCGGCGTGCTCCAGTGGCAAGGTGAAAACCAGCCGGGTGCTGAGTGCGATGGGGTTCAGTGACAGCGAGGCGGCAAGTGCCATTCGCGTGTCGCTGGGACCCGAAACGACGGAAGACTACATCAGGCGCTTTGCCCAGGCCTGGCTGAATTGTTTGAAAAAACATCGCGCCCGGGCGGCGTGACCGACAAGGAGAGCGACATGGCGGTATTGGATGAACCACAGGTCAAGGATGGTGTTGATCAGGAAACGGTGGATGCCGTGCGCGAGGTCAGCACCTATAAATATGGCTGGGAAACCGATATCGAAATGGACTACGCCCCCAAGGGCTTGACCCACGATATCGTCCGGTTGATTTCCAGCAACAATGAAGAACCCGAGTGGATGACCGAATGGCGTCTTGCGGCCTATGAGCGTTGGCTCAAGCTGACAGAACCAGATTGGGCGATGGTCGACTATCCCGAAATCGACTTTCAGGATCAGTATTACTATGCGCGCCCCAAGTCCATGGAAATAAAGCCGAAATCCCTTGATGAGGTCGACCCAAAATTGCTGGCCACCTATGCAAAGCTGGGCATCCCTCTGAAAGAGCAGATGATCCTGGCCGGTGTTGAAGGTGCCGAAAATGCCCCCGCCGAAGGGCGCAAAGTGGCGGTTGACGCGGTGTTTGACTCTGTGTCCGTGGGCACCACATTTCAGAAGGAGCTGAAGGAGGCGGGCGTGATCTTCTGCTCGATTTCCGAGGCGATCCGCGAGCATCCGGAGCTGGTGAAGAAGTATCTCGGTACGGTCGTGCCGGTCAGTGACAATTTCTACGCGACGCTCAACTCGGCGGTCTTTTCCGATGGCTCGTTTGTCTACGTGCCGCCCGGCGTGCGTTGCCCGATGGAGCTGTCCACCTATTTCCGCATCAATGCGGAGAATACCGGACAGTTTGAACGCACGCTGATCATTGCCGATAAGGGCAGCTATGTCAGCTATCTGGAAGGGTGCACCGCGCCGCAGCGCGATATTGCACAGCTTCATGCGGCCGTCGTTGAGATCATCATCGAGGAAGATGCTGAAGTTAAATACTCGACCGTGCAGAACTGGTATCCCGGCGATGAGAACGGCAAGGGCGGGATCTATAACTTTGTGACCAAGCGCGCTGATTGTCGTGGCGACCGTGCCAAGGTGATGTGGACGCAGGTGGAAACCGGCAGCGCCGTGACCTGGAAGTATCCCAGCTGCATCCTGCGCGGTGATGACAGCCAGGGCGAATTCTATTCCATCGCCATCACCAACAACATGCAGCAGGCCGATACCGGCACCAAGATGGTGCATCTGGGCAAGAACACCAAGTCGCGGATCGTCTCGAAGGGGATCAGCGCGGGCAAGGCGCAGAACACCTATCGCGGGCTTGTGTCGATGCACCTGAAGGCCAAGGAAAGCCGCAACTACACCCAATGTGACAGCCTGCTGATAGGCAGCGAATGTGGGGCGCATACGGTGCCGTATATCGAAGTAAAGAACAATTCTTCGCGGGTCGAACACGAGGCGACCACCTCTAAAGTGGATGACGACCAACTGTTCTATTGCCGCCAGCGCGGCATGGACGAGGAAGAGGCCGTCGCGCTGGTGGTCAACGGGTTTTGCAAGGACGTGCTACAGGCCCTGCCGATGGAATTTGCCATGGAAGCTCAACAGCTTGTGGCAATCTCGTTGGAAGGCTCCGTGGGCTAATGGCTGCTGCGGTCAGAAAGCCACCCCCACCGGAACCGTTGCGGCTGGGTCATCCTTCACGACTGAGCAAGGAGACCCAACAGGTGACCTTGCTGGTGCTTGGCCATTTATTGGTCTTTGTCACGGCGATGTCACATGACGAGATCGTTGCCGAGATGGTCAGCCGCGGTTGGGTGATTGCGCATTATGCCGAGAAGTTTGAACTGCTGATTGGGTTTGTCCTGTTCCTGTGCTGGAGTTTTCTGTCGTTGCGTCTGGTGCCGTTGATCCAACGCGCCGCACGGGATGCCTCGGCGCAAGAAGAGTCCGGGCACAACCATGATCGGACCGCCAAATGAGCGGCGATCATCCCACCCCAATGGTGTCTAAGATCGCCGCGGTGCTGCCCTATGCGCTGCCCGTGCTGGGTGGCACGATTGGCATTTTCTACGTTAACAGCACTGCAAACGCCTCGCCCGTACTCTGGATTGCGTTTGGAGCGTTGATGGGGGGCGTTGTCGCCAGGTTTTTGGTCAGACCGCTGGAAAAAAAGGGCGCGCAGCAGCGCCTTGATGCCAAAGCCAAACGAGAGTTCGGAGTAAGCGATGATCATCACAACGACCAACACCGTTGAGGGCCGCCCAATCAAAGAGTATCGCGGCATCGTCGTTGGCGAGGCGATCATGGGTGCCAATGTGGTGCGCGATGTGTTCGCCTCGATCACCGATATCGTCGGTGGCCGCTCGGGCGCCTATGAAAGCAAGCTGCAGGATGCCCGCGACACGGCTTTGCGTGAGTTGGAAGAGCGCGCCCTTGCCGTCGGGGCGGATGCGGTTGTCGGTGTCGATCTGGATTACGAAGTGGTTGGGCAGTCCATGTTGATGGTCTCGGCCAGTGGAACAGCGGTGGTTCTGGGTTAGCCCGGCATACACCAAACAAGATGAAAAATGCCTTTGCTGCCGCAGGGCGCAAAGTTGAAATGAGGACAAAAAATGCTGGAAATCAAGAACCTACACGTCGATCTTGAAGAAGAAGACAAAACCATTCTCAAGGGCGTCGACCTGACGGTTGAGGCCGGAAAAGTGCACGCGATCATGGGTCCCAATGGGTCGGGTAAATCGACGCTGTCCTATGTTCTGTCCGGCAAGGATGGCTATGAGGTGACCGAGGGTGCAGCCACGCTGGAAGGTGAAGATCTCCTTGAGATGGACCCGGAAGAGCGCGCTGCGGCCGGGTTGTTCCTGGCCTTCCAATACCCGGTCGAAATTCCCGGTGTGGGCAACATGACCTTCCTGCGCACGGCGCTGAATTCGCAGCTTAAGGCGCGCGGCGAGCCCGAAATGAGCGCCACCGATTTCTTGAAAATAGTGCGCGATAAGGCCAAGACCCTCAAGATTGACGCGGACATGCTGAAACGTCCGGTCAATGTTGGTTTCTCGGGGGGCGAGAAAAAGCGCAACGAAATCTTGCAGATGGCTGTTCTTGAACCGAAGATGTGCATCCTTGATGAAACCGATTCCGGTCTTGATGTGGATGCGATGAAACTGGTGGCCGAGGGCGTGAATGCGCTGCGCAGTCAGGGCCGCGGCTTTCTTGTGATCACCCATTATCAGCGCCTGCTGGATCATATCAAACCCGACGTGGTGCATATCATGGCCGATGGACGTATCGTCAAAACCGGTGGGCCGGAACTGGCGCTGGAAGTCGAGAACAACGGCTATACTGACATTCTGGCGGAGGTGGCATAATGGCATTGCCGCAGGTAAAACAGGACACGACCGAGGCGCGCCTTGCGGCTCTGAGCCGCCCCGAAGGGGCCGCCTGGGCCACATCCGCGCGCGACGATGCGTTGGCACGCCTGCGGGCCATGGGCCTGCCGGACCGCCGGGATGAGTATTGGAAATACACCCGCCCCGACACGCTTGTCAGTGCTGAGGCTCCCGAAGCGGCGCTTTATGACACCAGCGGTGAGCCTGAGATGTTCGGCAATGTCGAACGGTTGAAGATCGTCTTTGTGGACGGTGTTTTCGATGCCGAAGCCAGCGACGACCTGACCCTTGAAGGCGTGACAATTGAGCGGTTGGCTGAGGCAAGCAAGGCAAATATCCACTGGGCCAAGGACCTTTACGGCGTGCTGGAAATCCGGGGGCAAACTCCGGTGGAGCGCCCGCTTGCGACGCTGAACACAGCTATGGCGAGTGATGGCATCCTGATTCATGCCACGGCCAAGATCAGCAAGCCGGTCCACTTTATTTACCTTCATAAATCAACTACTTCTGATGCGATCCTCCACCACGCAATCAAGCTGGATGACGGCGCCGATCTGACCATTCTGGAAAGCGGACCCGCAGCGGCACGGTTCAACAAGGTGATGGAAGTTGAGGTGGCGGATAACGCCGGTTTCCACCATGTGCGCAAACAAGGGCGCGATCATGAGCGCCGTGCAGTGACGCATATTTTCGCCCGTCTGGGGCAGGAAAGCGCGTTCAAATCCTTTACGCTGACCTCCAATGGGGTGATGACGCGCAATGAATGCGTCATTGAATTGACCGGCGATGACGCGATTGCCCATGTGGCAGGCGCAGCGGTGGGAGATGGTGATTTCCACCACGATGATACCGTGTTCATCACCCATGATGCCGAACGCTGTGAAAGCCGTCAGGTGTTCAAAAAGGTACTGCGCAACGGCGCAACCGGTGTGTTTCAGGGCAAGATTCTGGTTAAGGCAGGCGCGCAGAAAACCGATGGCTATCAGATCAGCCAGTCCCTGCTTCTGGATGGCGACAGTCAGTTCCTGGCCAAGCCCGAGCTTGAGATTTACGCCGATGATGTGGTGTGTTCGCACGGATCGACCAGCGGCGCGATTGACGAGGAGGGGCTGTTTTACCTGCGCGCGCGCGGCGTGCCGATCGAAGTTGCTACAGACCTGCTGACCATTGCCTTTCTGGCCGAAGCGGTCGATGAGGTTGAGGATGAAGGCCTGCGCAGCGATATCGTCAGCCGCCTAGAAGGCTGGCTGGAGCGGCGACGCGGTTAATGCCTGTTGCCCGGGATATCGCGGCCACCTATCGCGGACCGCGCCGGGTGATGCGCCGTTTGCTGGCAATGGGGCCGCGCGAAGATCGCGCCCTGGTCATTCTGATGGCCGCCTGTGTGGCCGTCTTCATTGCGCAATGGCCTCGCCTGTCGCGTGAAGCGCATCTGACGGGGCAGGAGTTGAATCCGCTTTTGGGCGGCACGCTGATGGCGTGGATTTTTATCGCGCCCTTGTTGTTTTACACGATGGCTTTTCTAAGCCATCTGGTGTTGCGGGCTTTGGGGCGCACATGCGACGCTTTTGCCACGCGGCTGGCGCTGTTCTGGGCGTTGTTGGCCTCGACCCCGCTGATCCTGTTGCATGGGCTGGTCGCGGGGTTTATCGGGCCGGGGATCGAGTTACAGATCGTCGGCGCTTTATGGCTGGTGATTTTCCTCTGGTTCTGGCTATCCAACATGCGTGAGGCAGGATGGAGCACCGCATGACACAATCCGATTTCCAGACCATAGTGGTTGACACGGTGCGTGCCCCATCCGAGGCGGCGGCCCGTGTGCTGAGTTTCGATTTCCCGCGCCAGTGGCTATGGATGGCGCTGGTGCTGATGTGCGTGTTGAACGCGATTGTTTATTCGATCTCGCTGCAACTGTCGCCGCCCGGCGATCCGGCGGTGATGGCGATGATCCCGCCTGCTTTTAAATCCCCCGTGCTGTTCACGGTGTTCCTGTGCGGGGTCCTGGTGATCTCGGTCTTTGTGCTGCAATGGATCGGGCAATCCATGGGCGGACAGGGGCAGATGGGGGATATCCTGCTGGTGATCACCTGGCTTCAGGTGATGCGCCTTCTGCTACAGGCCGCCGTGTTGGTTCTGTCGCTGGTGTCCCCGTTTCTTGGTGGAATGCTGGCGCTGATCGGGGCGATCTGGGGCCTCTTTATCCTTGCGTCCTTCCTGGATGTGGCGCATCGGTTCGACAATATCGCCAAGGCGGTGGGCGTGATGGTTTTGGCATTGGTGGCCATGTTGATTGGACTGTCGGTCATCGTGACGGTGATTGGCGCAGTGGTCGTCGGAGGGGCGGGATATGTATAACGTCAACGAGATCCGGGATGATTTCCCGATCCTTGCGCGTCAGGTGAATGGCAAGCCGCTGGTCTATCTGGACAATGGCGCGTCGGCGCAGAAACCGCAGGTGGTGATTGACGCAATCACGACCGCCTATTCCCATGAATATGCAAATGTTCACAGGGGCTTGCACACGCTGTCCAATATCGCGACCGAAAAGTATGAGGCCGTGCGCGGAATCATTGCCCGCTTCCTTGGCGTGGCGGATGAGGATCAGATCGTCCTGAACTCCGGCACCACTGAAGGCATCAATATGGTCGCCTATGGCTGGGCGATGCCGCGGATGCAGCCCGGTGATGAAATCCTGCTGTCGGTGATGGAACATCATGCCAATATCGTCCCCTGGCATTTCCTGCGCGAACGGCAAGGCGTGGCCTTGAAGTGGGTCGATGTCGATGCCAATGGCGCGCTGGATGCACAGACGGTGATTGATGCGATCACCCCAAAGACCAAGCTGATCGCCATCACGCATTTGTCAAACGTGCTGGGCACCAAGGTGGATATCAAGGCGACCTGCGACGCGGCCCGTGCCAAGGGCGTACCGGTTCTGGTTGATGGCTCGCAGGCTGCGGTGCATATGCCGGTCAATGTCGATGAGCTGGGCTGTGATTTCTATGCGATCACAGGACACAAGCTTTATGGCCCGTCCGGGTCAGGCGCGATCTATGTGCACAAGGACCGTCTGGCCGAAATGCGCCCCTTCATGGGCGGCGGCGATATGATCCGTGAGGTCAGCAAGGACGAGGTCACCTATAACGACCCACCAATGAAGTTTGAGGCCGGCACCCCCGGCATTGTGCAAACCATCGGTCTGGGGGTCGCGCTGGAATACATGATGGGTGTTGGCATGAAGGCAATTGCCGCCCATGAGGATGACCTCAGCCACTATGCCCAATCGCGGCTGGCCGGTCTGAACTGGATCACGGTGCAGGGCACCACGCCGGACAAGGGCGCAATTTTCTCGTTCACCATGGACGGGGCGGCCCATGCCCACGACATCTCGACCATCCTCGATAAAAAGGGCGTCGCGGTGCGGGCAGGGCATCACTGTGCAGGGCCACTGATGGATCATCTGGGCGTCAGCGCCACCTGCCGGGCCTCGTTCGGGATGTACAACACCCGGGACGAGGTCGATGTGCTGATCAAGGCGCTGGAACTGGCCCACGATTTGTTTGCCTGACGCCTATTGGGCCGTGACTATGAGGGTTCGCTCCATCCCGGGCAATAGGCCTTCATATAGCCGCGCAACAACTCGACCGAGGCAGCATAGCCCGCCGCTTCGTCCTGTGCATGCAAACCCGGATGCTGCATCTGCGACTGATAGGCGGTGTAGGGCGTTGTGGACATGTTTTTGGAGAAATTCTGCTCGAACGCCCCGCTTCCGCCGTCAGCCGTTGTATAGGTCTTGGTTTTATTGGTTGCCAGGCAGGCTTGTTTATGCGTATTTTCATGGATTTGCGTACTGTAGATGGACATAAGCGGCGTGCAGAGATCGGCATAGCTCCAACTGGTATTCATCTTTACTTCGCAAGAAAGCGGGTTTGTGATTGCCTCGGCATTCGAGGGCCCGCCCAGACGTTTCTGTGCGGCGGGGGCGGCGGATGCTGTGCTGCCCTGAGGGAGCGGCTTGGCTGATACACTCACCGGAAAACCTTGGCTGTCTTTCTTGATCACCAAACGACCTTCGGCCCGAAGATCAATCATCTCTTCAAAAGTCATTGGCGGCGTTCCAAGGCCCGGATCCGGAGGCCCCAGGTTGTGAAACACCATCTCTTCGTCGACGAAGTAGCTGTCTGCATTCTTAGAAACGCGCGCCCCCAGTATCAAAGCGGCCTCGATTACTTCTGGATCGGAATAGGCGGCATAAAACTCTTTGCTGTGCGCAAGGGCCGAGGAAACCTCTGAGCAGATGCAATTGGGTGCTGATGCGCCGGTATTGGGCGAAGGCATTGTGTAGGATCGGTTGCGGGACAGGAAATTGATCACTTCGTTCGGGGTGTTTTGAAAGCTGGTGGGGGGCAATATTCCCATCCGGGTGACCCGACCGATATCAATCGCTGAATCGTATTTTTTTGAGATGCTGTCTCGGGGTAGGTCCATACGTTCCACTTCAAAGGCAAAATGCGCCCCTAATACCAACGGCCCAATTAATTGACCTTTATCCATTCTCGATCTGTGATTGAAGTTATGCGTTCAGGGTCGTTCGCAAAGAAGTTCCAGGCCTGGGCGCATTTTTCGAGGATTTCTTCATATGTGTCGAAGACAGAGACAGCGGGTTTGTTCGACCGCAGATAGGCCCAAACGTTTTCCATTGGGTTCAATTCCGGTGAGTATGGGGGCAGTTTTACGAGTGTAGTATTATCTGGCACCTGCAAGCATTTTGCTCCGTGCCAACCAGCCCCGTCGATGATGAGCAAGGCATGTGCGCCGGGTGCGATTGTCTTTGCGATCTCATCGAGATGCGGCCCCATTGCTTCGGCGTTGACGTAAGGCAGGATCAGCCCAGCCGCCGTGCCACAGGCAGGACAGGCTGCGCCGAAGATACAGCTCCATTTGCAGCGCGTATCACGTGGTGCGCGCGGGCGGGTTCCACGCCTGGCCCATTTGCGGGTGAGGGTTCCTTGCTGCCCGACGCGGGCTTCATCCTGGAACCATACCTCAAGCGGCTTCCCCTTTGCATGTTTTGGCAGGGTATCGGCTATGAGGCTGGCAAAGTTTTTTTAAAAGCCTGCTGTGCAGCGGGATCAGTTCCGGGATGCTCCGGGCGCACGGAAAGGCGACGAAAACCATGCCTGGCTGGATACTTGCCAATCGTACGTTCATGTAGCTTTACGTCGAATTCTTCTTCAACGCGGACCTGCAAATCGGCACAGCGCCACCGCACTACGCCATCTTTTGCCGGGTCAGGCCCAGCCTCAACCCAAGCCACAAACAGCGCCTGTTGCTCCAGGGACAGGCGTGGTTTTGCACCCTTGCCACACCGATCAGAAAGCCCACCAGGGCCCTCTGCATTGTAGCGATGCACCCAGTCTCTGGGAGTTTGGCGATCCATACCGCTGCTACGGGCCGCTGTTGCGCGATCCACATCGTCAAGCACCAGCGCTATGGCGAGTATTCGACGGACAACACGACCATCCCTGGTTCGCTTTGCAGCACAACGCAAATCTTGCGCGGACATATCTGTGCGCGTAATCTTGACTGCCCCACCCATGAGCACCTCCTTGCTTCTGGAGGCCATTGATTCAGAAATGCAGTAAATTTGAAATCACAAAAGTGAGTCAGACATTAAGGCCGCTGGTATAACATGTTGGGCGCGCGCCCCATCCAGATGCCGCCACCCAGACAGGTGATGTCAAATTCCATCGGGAAGCCGTCCGCAGAGGTAAAATTCACCTGTAACGCGGTCGGGCATTCCTCGTCGTAATCCTGCAGATAACTCAGCCGCAGCGGATGACCTTCTAGCATGTAGGTTCCGGCCATCGGGTAGAGCCCGTCACAGCCGCACACCCGACCGGATTGGGCCAAGGCGGGCAGGGCGATAAGGCTTAGGCCAAAGACAAACAAAAACGCGCTGCAAAGGCGCTGAAGAAAAATGGGCATGACAAAATTCCCGATCGTGCAATATGCGCTCAGCCTAGCATCATTTACCGACAGCACAAAAAGATTCGCGGGCCCTTGGATGGATGTTGGCGTGGAGGCAATTGTCGCTCATGAGGATGGCCTGAGCAAGTACTCCCAATCGCGGCTTGCCGGCCTGAGCTGGGCCGCCTCGGGGTCAGTGCCACCTGCCGGGCTCCTTTGGGGTGTATAGCATCAAGGCCGAGTTCGATATGCTGATCGAAGCGTTGGAACTGGTCCACGATTTGTTCGCCTAAGGCTCTCGTTTCAGGGGGTCTTCGGCGATCTTGCCATCGAGGGCAGACCGGGAAATGCTATCTTGGTCGTCATCGACCGCCCGGAACAGGTATAGGTCATCGTGATCTGCCCCATACCGGGTTTGCTGACGGGCTGGATAGCTTCGCTGTCGGGGGTCGTCACCGTGACAGTGCCCGAAATGCCGCCCGCGTCCTGACAGATGTTCACGGTGTCCTCCTTGGTCGACCAGCGGCCGAACGCGGGGGAATGTCCGAAGCTCTGTGTATGGGGTTTGGCCCATGCGGTTAAAACGGGTCATCTGTTGAACCGTTCCGGGTATAGGATAGCGAACCGGTTTCGTGCCGCAACCCATTCTCTGACACATCGACCGGATTTTTCGAAGTTGCGGATGGCCAGATAGATCAGCTTTGTTGCAGCATCGTCGGTTGGAAGGCCGCCGCGGGTTTTGGTAGTTTTCCGGATGACCCGGTTCAGGCTTTCTATGGCGTTGGTGGTATAGATGATCTTGCGCACATCCGGGGGGAAGGCGAAGAACGGGATCACCTCCTGCCATGCCCGCCGCCAGCCCGGGGCGATTGAGGGGTATTTTTGGCTCCATTCATCCTCGAAAGCATCAAGGGCTTTGGCGGCCTCCCCGTCGTTTACGGCCTGATAAATCTGCTTCAGGCTTCTGGCCCCTTCCTTGCGATCTTTCCAGCCGCAGAAGTTCAATGAATGGCGCACCGGATGTACAATACATGTTTGCACGGTGGTATCTGGATAGGCCGCGTTGACAGCGTCGGGGAAACCCTTGAGGCCATCCACAACGGCGATCAGGATGTCCTCCAGCCCCCGGTTTTTGAGATTGTTCATAATGGACAGCCAGAATTTGGCCCCTTCATTGGCGGCAATCCACAGGCCCGGAACCTCACGCTCACCATCAGGGGTGACGCCCAGGGCCACGTATACGGCCCTGTTCTTGACCTGACGGCTCTCGGCATCGCGGATTTCAACACGTAGGGCATCAAGGAAAACGATCGGGTAAACCGGCTCCAAAGCCCGGTTTTGCCAGTCCGGGACCTCCTCCAGAACAGCATCGGCGACACGGCTGATCAGGTCGGCAGAGACCC
Source organism: Roseovarius sp. (assembly GCA_965207105.1). Classification (GTDB taxonomy): domain Bacteria; phylum Pseudomonadota; class Alphaproteobacteria; order Rhodobacterales; family Rhodobacteraceae; genus Roseovarius. The sequence continues at coordinate 391,067 of CBDBLS010000053.1, forward strand.
GTAACCCATAGACTTCCTCAAGGTGGCTGCTGATATCACGGGTTGATAAACCAGCTGCGTAAAGCCCGGTAGTCTTGTCATGGTATTGCCAAGTTGTTGGCGGCCGCTTGTGAGGCATTGGAAAAGGCAGGGTTATGCCGCCATTTCGGCGGTGTAATCGGCCCAGAGGCTGAATGCATCGCTGCGGGCGTGGCGGTATGAGGTTGCGGTGAGTTGATAGCGGCGGGGACGGAAAATCAGGTTGATCCGGTCATGCGCAGACAGAAACCTCTGAGCTTGTCGGTGGGATTTGAACCGCCCGAATATCTTCTCCCGTTTGCGGGTCGGCCGGTGCGATACTTCGACCGCGTTGTCGAGGCCTTTGTGGGCGCGATGGTCAGCGTCCGGGGCCAGTGTTTTGATCGGCTTGATGCAGCTGCGCAATTTGTCGGTGATGACGACCCCTGGTTCGCCGAACCGGGCAACCAATCGTTGAAAAAACCGCTTCGCCGCTTTGGAATTCCGACGCGTTTGTACAGGAATATCAAGAACATCTCCATTTGCGTCGATTGCGCGCCACAGCCAGTGCCTCTTGCCACGGATCGTGATTACGACTTCATCCATGTGCCACTTGTCGTTCGGTCGCGGTCGATCCCGGCGGATGCAATCTGCAAAGTGTTGACCAAAGCGATTGACCCACAGTCGGACCGTTTCCCGGCTGACAATAATACCCCGCGCAGCCAACAAGTCCTCAACATCAGCCGTGCTCGGCGCGAACCGGTGGTACGCCCAAACAGCGTACGCAATGATCTCACGCGGATAGCGGAAGCCTTTTAGGCGCGGCATAATGGTTGGGATGCTCATAGGATCACTCTAACCTGATCATAACCACCGAACAACTTGGCAATACCCCAGCGCGACTTTCCGCAGTTGAATCGCTGGTATTTGGGACGCTTTTGGGCCTGCGGATATTTTCGACCACAGGTGGCACCATCACAAAAGATTTCTGTACTTCGGCGCCTGAAAAAGCAGAGGCCAGTCCTGCCGGCGCAAGACGGTCGTCGTTCAGTCGCGCCACAGTCCGGGGTTCAACAGCGCAATGATCGCCAGAGTTTCCATCCGCCCAAGAACCATTGCAGCACATAAAACCAGTTTGGCACCCGGGGCTAGTTCAAGCAGAACAATGGGCGTTTCCGCCGCGACGCTGACCAGCGGCCCGGTGGTGGACAAAGCCGCGATTGACAGGATCAGCGCCGATTCCAGGTCCTGGCCCAATGCCGCCAGCACCACGGCGATCAGGGCCAGGGAAATCGCAAAGAGCATAAAGAAAATCCAGGCGATAAACGCGCCTTCGCGACGGATGCGACGACTGCCTTCACTGGCCCGACCCACCGAGGATGGGTGCACCAGCCGCTCCATCTCGCGACGACCATTCAGATAGAGCGCATAGACCCTGAGCAGCTTGACCCCACCCGCCGTGGTGGCAACTCCGCCCCCAACCAGCGACAGGCCCAACAGGATCAGGCCCGGTGTGCCGAGGCCTGACCAGTCGCGCGCCGCGATCCAATCGCCACTTTGAAAGCCGGTGGTCGACAGGAAGGACAGCACGGTGAAGGCCCCGCCCCAGAGTGCGCGCAACGCCATCCCCAGGTTTTCGGTCTCGTCCACGTCAAAGGCCGCCAGCCAGTGGCGCGCAAACAGCAGAATCGGTACGCTGACGACCAGAAACAGACCAAGACGAAACTCAGGGTCGGTGTGAAACCCCGAGCGCGCGCTGGTAATCGTGTCCTTGGAAAAAGTCAGCCGCGACAGCGCAAAAAGCATGAATAGGAACATCACCATCTCGCCGCCCAGGCCCGAATTGCCGTTCTGCACACCGCCAACCGGGGAAATCCCGCTGGTGGCCATCACCGACATCGAGTGGATCAGCGCCACAAGCGAGCGATCGCCATTCAGCATCAGCAGAATCCACATACCCCCCGTCAGCCCGATATAGATCGGGGCCAGCGTATAAGTGATCTGTTGAAACCGTTTTGCCGAACTGGCGCGCTGAAACCGGTCCAGCCGGGTTTCGTTCTGGCCAGGCTCGGCACTGGCCGTCACCTCGAACCCACCCAGGTTCAAAGGCGCCAGAACCGCCGAGGCTGAAATCCAGATCAGCAAGCCCCCCAGCCAACCAACGATGCCACGCCACAGATGCGGGCTGTCCACCAGACGGTCCGGGTTGCTGAACAATGGCAGGCCAGTCGTGGTCAGCGCCGAAACCATATCAAGATAGGCGTTGAGGAACGAAGTAGTTTCAAGCGCCTCGTAGAACGGTAGCGCCAGAAACACCGGCAAAAGCACATAGGCCAGAAACAACGAGATCAGGTTGGAAAAATCGCTGTCCTTGCGCCGCTCGCGCGCGGACATGGCCAAGCCGATAATCAGAACCAACGCCATGCCCAGAACAGCCGAATAGCCAAAGGCCTGCGCGACGCTGTGATCATCACGCATCAGCGCATCGATCATGGGCAGGAACATCGCCAGTGCGGCAATCCCCGTCAGGATCAGGGGGAAAGACAGCAGCTTGGCGAACATGCGTGCGCGACCCTGCGGCTAGAAAAAATCGATCGAGACCTGCAACAGCTGCTCGACCTGGGCCACATCAGCCGCCATTGCAAAAATCACCACCACATCGCCTGCTTCAATCCGCAAGCCGCCGGTTGGTTTGAGAATCTCATCGCCGCGTTTCACCGCCCCAACCAGCACACCTTCGGGAAAATCAATCTCGCGAATCTGCGAGCCTGCGATGGTTGAGGTCGACATCACTTCGGCCTCAATCACCTCGCCCTCGGCATCGCCAATCGAATAGACACCGCGCACTCGACCATGGCGGATATGGCGCAGGATCGAACTGACGGTGGTGGCACGCGGGTTGATATAGGCGTCGATCCCGAGAGGTTCCAGCAAAGGCAGCAGCGTCGGATCGCTGATCAGGCTGATCGCCATTGGGCAGCCTTCGGCCTTGGCCCGCACCGCAGCCAGCATGTTGGTCTTGTCGTCATCGGTCACGGCCAGAATCGCATCGGCGCGGCTGATTCCGGCCTCGGCCAGCAAGCCACTGTCCAGACCGTCGCCATTCAGCACGATCGTGCGTTCCAGTGCGTCGGCCGCCGTTTCAGCCACTTTGCGGTTCTTTTCGATCATCTTGGCACGAATGCGCGCGGTGCTTTCTTCCAGAGATTTGGCCACAGCCAGGCCGATATTACCACCGCCAACGATCACAATCCGTTCCTGCTTGGTCTCGGATTTGCCGAATACTTCCAACGTGCGCGGGATATCCTCGACCGGGGCAAAGACATAAGCCTCGTCGCCGACAAACAGCTGATCGCCCGCCTCGGGCGCGAACAATCGCCCCTCGCGGCGAATGGCCAAAACCAGCACCCGCAGGGTGGAAAACAGATCACTCAGTTGGCGCAGAGGCGTGTTGACCACCGGGCAATCCGCATCCAGCCGCAGGCCCATCAGCTGCGCCTTGCCGTCCAAGAACCGTTCGGTATCAAGGGCAGCAGGAGCCGCCAGACGTTGCAACGCGGCTTCGGCCACTTCTTTTTCCGGGCTGATCACCACATCAATGGGCATGTGATCGCGCCGGTAAAGGTCAGAATAGATCGCATCGAGGTAGGATTGGCTGCGCAGGCGCGCGATCTTGCGCGAGATGGCAAAGACCGAATGGGCCACCTGACAGGTGACCATGTTGACCTCGTCCGAATAGGTGGCGGCAATGATCATATCGGCGTCCCGCGCGCCCGCGCGATCCAACACATCCGGGTAGCTGGCAAAGCCTGCCAACCCCTGCACATCCAGCGTATCAGTGGCCCGGCGCACCAGATCGGGGTTGTTGTCCACGACCGTGACATCGTTCTTTTCGCCCGACAAATGGCGGGCGATTTGCCAGCCGACCTGCCCGGCGCCACAGATGATGACCTTCATAGGGCTTGCCTCATCCCGTTAGAGGGTTTTGAATGACAGAAGGGTTTGCCATGGTCAATCGATTTGTCCCAGCCCCGCCAACAGCATGACGCATTGGAGTTTGCCATGAAACATGTGGGATTTCGGTATTGCCAAGTTGTTGGTGGCCGCTTGTGAGGCATTGGAAAAGGCAGGGTTATGCCGCCATTTCGGCGGTGTAATCGGCCCAGAGGCTGAACGCATCGCTGCGGGCGTGGCGGTATGAGGTTGCGGTGAGTTGATAGCGGCGGGGACGGAAAATCAGGTTGATCCGGTCATGCGCAGACAGAAACCTCTGAGCTTGTCGGTGGGATTTGAACCGCCCGAATATCTTCTCCCGTTTGCGGGTCGGCCGGTGCGATACTTCGACCGCGTTGTCGAGGCCTTTGTGGGCGCGATGGTCAGCGTCCGGGGCCAGTGTTTTGATCGGCTTGATGCAGCTGCGCAATTTGTCGGTGATGACGACCCCTGGTTCGCCGAACCGGGCAACCAATCGTTGAAAAAACCGCTTCGCCGCTTTGGAATTCCGACGCGTTTGCACAAGAATATCAAGAACATCTCCATTTGCGTCGATTGCGCGCCACAGCCAGTGCCTCTTGCCACGGATCGTGATTACGACTTCATCCATGTGCCACTTGTCGTTCGGTCGCGGTCGATCCCGGCGGATGCAATCTGCAAAGTGTTGACCAAAGCGATTGACCCACAGTCGGACCGTTTCCCGGCTGACAATAATACCCCGCGCAGCCGACAAGTCCTCAACATCAGCCGTGCTCAGCGCGAACCGGTGGTACGCCCAAACAGCGTACGCAATGATCTCACGCGGATAGCGGAAGCCTTTTAGGCGCGGCATAATGGTTGGGATGCTCATAGGATCAGTCTAACCTGATCATAACCACCGAACAACTTGATGAGTTGGACGGTTCCACCCACCGGCATCGCAATGTGCCAAAGTGCTGGGGTATGAACCAGCTTTGAAAGGAACCGCCCAGATGGAAATTACAACGATAGGGATCGACATTGCAAAGTCAGTTTTCCAGTTTCACGGGATCGATGCGACAGGACAAACCGTTCTACAGAAGAAGCTTCGCCGGAACGCAGTCCTGGATACTCTGGCTAAATTGCCACCTTGCCTGATCGGCATTGAAGCCTGTGCGACGTCCCACCATTGGTCGCGTGAGATCACAGCACTCGGCCACGAGGTGAAGCTCATCCCTCCCGCCTATGTAAAACCATACGTGAAGCGACAAAAGAATGATGCGGCGGATGCTGAGGCGATCTGTGAGGCTGTTACGCGCCCGAACATGCATTTTGTGGCCATAAAGAGCGTGGATCAGCAGGCAGTTATGATGCTGCATCGGGCGCGCGATCTTCTGGTACGGCAACGCACGATGCTGATAAATGCGCTGCGCGCCCACATGGCTGAGCTGGGGATCATTGCGCCTCAAAGGCCAGAAAATATTTCCCGATTGCTGCTACAGCTTGAAGAGGGTGCCAATGAAGACATCCCACAAATAGCGAGAACCGCTTTGCTGAGCCTGGCCGATCAGCGCGCAAACCTGAACCAGCAGATCCGCGCACTTGATAGTGAGATCCTTGTGTGGCACCGCCAGAACGATACCAGTCAGCGCCTGGCAACCATTCCAGGAGTTGGCGTGCTGACAGCGACAGCCCTGGCAGCTTCTGTCACGGACCCTTCGCAATTCCGGTCCGGACGCCAGTTCGCAGCCTTTCTCGGGCTGGTCCCCCGGCAAAACTCTTCGGGCGGAAAAGAGCGGTTGGGGCGGATTACCAAGATGGGTGATGGTTATTTGCGCAAACTCCTGGTGGTTGGGGCAACGGCCATTCTCAGGCATGTTGCTGATACACAAACCCGCACCGCTGCCTGGATCCGCAGCCTGCTGGAACGCAAGGCACCGCGATTGGTTAGTGTCGCAATGGCCAACAAAACTGCGCGGATCGTATGGGCGCTCCTGGCAAGAGGAGGAACGTACCAAGCCACATAAGCGCGCTCGGAAGACCGAGCACCAAAACTGCGCTTCAGGATGCAAGGGCAATAGACGTGATGATGATCAAAGCAAGCCGCAGTCAGAACACCCCGAGGTATTGCCAGGATACAAGTAGTCCGGCAACTTGATAGGGAACTGGCACGCGGACTTCATCAGGGCCAGCGGCCTTATTGCCGCAAAAACAGGCCGGACACATGACCGCAACCCGCTATGATCACGGCGTCAAAAAAAACCTTGCAAAACAGGAACCGTCCACACATGGCAATACCGCCTCCCATGATCCGAAAAGCAATCGACACCCTCTCGGCGAAACTATCCGATACCCCGATTCTGGATAAGGTTGATTTGTTGAGAGGGGGTTCACGAACGCGTCGCGTCGTGATTCAAGATCGTATCTGCAACAATACGGTCGATCCCTCCCATGTCCCTGTCCACCACCGCGCTCTTTTGCTGTCTCGCCGATTTTGCTGAAACCTTTGAGGACCGGGAACGCCATCGGCTAATTCCGACATCGCGCAAGAGGCGACGCGCTGGCAAGTTGTCATTGGGCGAGATGTTGTTCATCATGGTGCTGTTTCACCTCTCCCCGTTCAAGGATTTCAAGCACTTCCGGGTGCATGGAGTCGAACAGAAATATCGTGACTGCTTTGGTGAGCTGCCCTCGTATGGGCGCTTTGTTGCCCTTATGCCGCGTCTCCCTGCACCGTTTTGCGTGCTGATCCACAACCTGTCGGGCCAAGAGACAGGCGTCTACATCGCCGACAGCACCAGGCCGGCAGTCTGTGCCAATCCGCGCATCAGCCGTAACCGGACCTTCAAGGGCCTTGCCGCACGCGGGCATTCGACCATGGGCTGGTTCTTTGGCTTCAAACTACACGTGGTGATGAACCATCGCGGCGAATTGATGGCCGTGAAAATCACACCGGGCAACACGGATGCGGGCAACACGGATGATCGTGCACCACTGACGGAAATGGTCACCGGACTGGAAGGAAACCTCTTGGCAGACAAGGGCTGCATCTCGAAGAAACCCTTCGCGAAACTTTGGAAACAGGGGCTGCACCCGATCACCGGCATCCGTCGAAACATGAAGAACTGTCTGATGCCGATCATGGATAAGCCGCTGTTACGAAGCCGGTTTATCGTTGAAACCCTCTTTGGCAGGCTCAAATCCGAAATGGGTCTGGAGCATACACGGCACCGATCCCCAACAAACGCATTCGTTCACATCCTATCCTGCCTGGTAGCCTATGTGCCCGGCAAAACCAAAGTCAGAATGAAAAACACCGCTTATCCATAACTCGGGTATCCGATGGCTTGTCGCTGAGCAATAGCCGCCTCGAAACGCTCTGCCTTCCGGTGATTGGCATTGCCGGCGTGCGAACGGTGAACCTGAGTCACATCAGTGTGGAGATGCCGACGCAGGCCAGGGTTGAAAGCACCTGCCGTCGATTGCAGCGCTTTCCCAAGAAACAGCCATGTCGGCCTCTGCAGGTAATTCCTGCAAATCATACCCAAATGACCTGGCCCGTCGTTTGAGATTGCCGAGCACGCGCTTGCGGTACCGTTCTTCATAATGGGACGCGCCTGGATCCTTGTAGGTCATGCCGTGTCGGAGGGTGTTGCAGAACAGAACAGCAATCTTGCGCGCGGTCGCGGTGACGGCCCTGGCCTTTCCCGCTCTTGCTGCCGGCCGTCGATAAAATGCCCCGGGAGCGGTATCGCTGCGCCCAATGGTGACAGCCGCCAATCGCGGAAGCGCAGCGGCGCGACTTGATGATCGTCGCGTCCGGGAAGACAGCACTTTGCCGCCGGAGATCTTGTTCCCGGGTGCGGGACAAAGCCAGGAGGTGAAGTGTTTGGCGCTTGGCCACGCGCGCAGGTCAGTTCCACATTCTCCAACCAGTTTGAGTGATAGTGAAGGCCCCATCCCACAGGGGTATCGCATGAATAGCATCTTTTGGTTTGCCTTGATCTTCTATCTCTGATTCAGTTTTCCAAAGTTTATGTCTGGAGGGCGCTGCTTTGGAAAATACCGTGTTGTTTCAATCTTTTGCCTCGTCGATTTCCGATCCCCGCCAGGAGACGAAGGTGTTGTATCCACTTGATGGGATTCCGCTTTTGAGCCTGTGCGGAGTGGTGTCGGGGTGTGGGAGTTTTGTCGATGTTGCCCTTTATGGCGAGGAAAAGTCGGGTTTCCTGCGCAAGTTGGCTGCGTTTGAGCATGGCATACCCTCCCGTGACACGCTTTCGACGGTGTTTCGGGCGCTTGATCCTGAAGAGTTCAACGCAGCCTTTGCCGCGTGGGCGTCCGGGTTGGCCGGGCGCGTTGGAGGAACGGTCGTTGCCATTGACGGCAAGACAGCGCGAGGCTCAAGGGCCGGTGGTGAAACGCCTCTGCATCTGATCCCGGCCCGGTGTAACGATCTACGCCTCGTGCCCGGCCAGCAAGCCGGCGCGCACAAAAGGAACGGGATCAAGGACATCCCCGTTCTCCTGGATTTGCTCTTCCTGGAGGGCGCGGTCGTGACGCTGGATGCGATGGGGCGCCAACGTGAGATCGCCTGCAAAATCCGTGACAAGGGTGCTGACTATGTGCCGGCCCTGAAGGGCAATCAGGGGCTTCTCCATGAAGACGTGAAACTGTGGTTCGAAGAACAGGATCGGGAAAACACAGAATCATTACAGACGGTTGACGGCGACAGGGGTAGGATTGAAACGCGAACATACACCCAATGCGACGCCATCGGCCGGTTGAAAAAGCGCCATCCCCATCGGGAGGGGTTGCTCAGCATTGGCCGCGTCGTCCCGCTTCGGGAAAGTGGCGGGAAGACGACACGGCAAACGCGGTACTTCATCCCGTCCCTGCCAAAAGACGCCGCGCGCCTTGCCCATGCCGTACGCTCTCACCGGGGAATTGAAAACCGCCTCCACCGGGTGCTTGATGTCACCTTCCGCGATGACGACAGCCGGATACGAAAAGATCACGCACCCGCCAACTTCGCCGTCATCAGGCACATCGCAATGAATTTGCTCAACAAAGCAAAAAGCGAGAACTCCCTCGGAGGAATGCGGAAAAGGGCAGGCTGGAACAACCGCTTCCCGCTTCAAATCCTCGCGCCGTGAAACTCATGCGATTCCCCTGGCCGGTCATTCAGCACTAGTTGATTGAATGACCGGCTGCAGCTCGAGGACTAAGCCGCTCTCGCGGCATTGGCGCGTGTGGCTAACGGACGACAACTTCACTTTCCACCTACTGGATCACATACCAGATTTTATCACCGCTGTCACGTCGTCTGGTCGACAAAATACCGTTACAAGGTTTTGCAAGGTGCCATGCGCGAGATCATTCGCCAGGCTTGGGCCGAGATGGGCGTTCATATCGTAAAAGGCGTTCTGGCCCGCGATCACGTCCATATGTTCATATCCGTGCCGCCACATGTCGCGTTGTCCAGGGTTATGCAACGGATCAAAGGGCGCTCATCGCGCCGGGTGCAGATGGAATTTCCCGAACTCCGCAAGCGCTACCGGGGCAGGCGGTTTTGGGCGCGTGGATATTTCTCAACCACATCAGGCAACGTGACTGACGATACCATACTTCAGTATCTGGAATTGCATTCCTCGAAATGATGCTACCGGCGTCAGCCGGTAGTCGTTCACTCCCGGCGCGCAGAACAACGGGCAGAGCCCGTACCATTGATTTGCGTGATGTGTTTGACGCGATCCTTTATATCGCGACAACCGGTTGCCGGTGGCGTATGTTGCCCAATGACTTCCCGGCGGTCTCCACGGTGCGTGGCTGTTTCCATTCATGGCGCAGGGATGGCCTGCTGGATGAGATAAACCGTGAGCTCGTCAGAAGCGCGCGACTGGCTGAGGGTCGCAAGGCCGGGCCAACAGCGGGGGACATCGACAGTCAGAGCGTAAAAACAACGGAAAGTGGCGGGGTTGGAGGCTATGACGCAGGCAAAAGGATAAAGGGGCGCAAACGCCATATCGTGACCGATACCATCGGATTGCTCATTGGCTTCGTAGTCCACAGTGCCGGTATTCAAGACCGGGATGGCGCGCCTGACGTGCTGGCGACTGTCGCGAACCGCTATCCCACGCCGGGTCATCTATTCGCCGATGGAGGCTATGCAGGGTCCGGATTACGAGACGCGCTGAAAGCCATTGGCTGCTGGACCGTCCAGATCATCAAACGCTCTGATACGGTCGAGGGGTTCGAAGTTTTGCCGCGTAGATGGGTGGTCGAGCGCACCTTCGCCTGGCTCGGACGATGCCGTCGATTGGCAAAGGACCGGGAGAAATCCATCGCAAGCGCCGAAGGGTGGCTGCTTATCGATAGTGTAACCTGAGGTCTGGAAATTTATTGGAGGTTTGCGCCGTGAGGCGTTTTACCGGGGGGCATGCCCCCCGGTAAAACGCGGCGCCATCGTGCTGTCCCATGGAGGTGAAAACATTCATGGAGGAAGCAAATGGACCTGAGACACGATACGACGATCGAGGCTGTTTTGGAACAACTGATTGCAACCGGAGCAACGGACCCGGGGCGGATCTTCGGCCAGCTCTTCGAGCTTGCGCTGCAGATCGAGCGTGAGCAGTTTCTCAAGGCCAACCATTATGAGCGCACCCCTGAGCGGCAGGGCTATGCCAACGGGTACAAGCCGAAGCGGATCGACACTCCTGCAGGAACCGTGACCCTGCAGGTGCCCAAAACCGCCGGACACGCGGGCGATCCCTTCCATCCTCAATCTCTGGAACGGGGGCAGCGATCTTCGCGTGCCGTCATGTTGGCGGTGGCGGAGATGTACATCAAGGGTGTCTCGACGCGTCAGGCCGAAGCGGTGATGCGCGGGTTCGGGATCGAGAGCCTGTCCTCGACCCGGGTCAGCCGCGCAACCAAACTGCTTGATGATGAACCGGACGCCTGGCGCAATCGCCCTCTGGGGCAAGTGAAGTACCTGATCATTGACGCGCGTTGCGAAAAGGCCCGCTATGACGGCGTTGTACGCGACGTGGCGGTGCTTTCGGCCATCGGCACAGGGGCCGATGAGCGCAGACATGTTCCCGGGCTCTCTGTGAAGCTGTCCGAGGCGTATGAGTGGCAGCCGTATTCTCCCCAAAACGGGTAATTAAAAATTCCCCAACATTAGCGGCGACGGCGATTTTCGAACCTCAAATATTCGAAAATTGTCGTTGCCGCGAGAAGCAGGCTTGATGGTTCCGATAATGAGCAACAGGGGCCACCGAGTGCAGGGAATCAAGGAGATCGTTTTGATCAACGATTTACATCAACAAGGTTTGAGTATTTCAGCCATTGCCCGGAAAGTCGGGTGCGACCGCAAGACGGTTAAGAAGTACATCGAGAGAGGGTTGGTGGCGCCGGTCTATGGTCCGCGCGCGCCAAGAGTGGGTTTGCTGGACCCCTACGCGGCGTATTTGACCGAACGGGTGGCGTCGTTTCCTGATTTGTCCGGGTGCCGCCTTCTGCGCGAGATCAGGGATCCGGGGTATGAGGGGAGCTTGTCTTATGATCTTACGTGGCTCTCATGTAAAAGAGAGCCGCTGTCCGGCACTTTGATTATGCCGGCCAGCGGCGGCGGGAGGATCGAAAGGAGCTTGGTCATTCAGGACCGTTGAATAGTCAGATTACCGCCGTCTTTTCCATGAGGCCTGAACGGATACGCGAAGCGCTGACTTCGCATGACAAGCATAGGACACGGATAAGATGACAGATGATACCATCGGAGTAGATATTTCCAAAGCAACTTTGGATGTGCATCGACTGAGCGATAACGCTTCGGCCCAGTTCGATAACAACAAAGCCGGTTTTGCGTCCTTGCAGCGCTGGTTGAACGATCACGACATCGCGCGGGTTATCTATGAACCAACCGGCCCGTATCATCGCGCCTTTGAAGTCGCCATGGCCGCCCATTTTCCACTGGTAAAAGTAAATCCGTTGCAAGCGCGACGCTTTGCTCAAGCACACGGTGTTCGCGCCAAAACCGATAAGGTTGATGCGCGAATGCTGGCCGTTATGGGCCGGACATTCTCTCTAGAGGCACAGGTTCAAACATCAGATATACAACGCAATCTCAAAGAATTACATGTCGCACGACAGGCTTTGGTCAAAGATCGAACCCGTGCACTCAACCGTCAGAAAACACTGACTTTGCCAATCCTGAAACGTCAGGCAAAGGCGCGCATCACCCAGTTGAACACCCAGCTTTCCCAAGTGGATGAGGCCATTAATACAATGTTGCAAAGCACGCCGAAAATGTCCCGCGCCCTGGACATCATTTGTTCAATCCCGGGCCTTTCAAAGATCAGCGCAGCGGCCCTTCTTATTGAAATGCCAGAACTTGGAACGCTAAAGGAGAAACAGGCTGCAAGCCTGGCTGGCCTTGCACCAATGACGCGCCAGTCTGGGCGGTGGACTGGCAAAGCCTTCATTCAGGGCGGACGTAAACACCTGCGGGATGCACTTTATATGCCAGCCGTTGTCGCTGCGCGGCACAACCCGGATATGAAACAGTTTTACGAAAGACTCATCAACGCCGGAAAACCTGCAAAGGTCGCCTTTACCGCTATCATGCGTAAACTAATCTTGTTGGCGAACTTACTGATTAAGAGCGATCGGAAATGGGCGAAAATGGCGCTTGATTAAGACGGATACTATTCAACGCTGAAGCCATTTTTGCGGGAAGTTCGTCCGCCTTCGCGTACACAGTTTGAGCGGCGGTTTGAGACGCCCCCAGGCAAGCAGGCGCAGGTGGATTTTGCGGAGTTCAGTGTCTCGTTCACGGACGAGCCGGGCGTCACGCGCAAGGTCTGGCTGTTCTCGATGGTGCCTGGCCATTCTCGCTGGCTCTGGGGTCGGTTCGTGTCGAGCCAGAACCTGCAATCTGTGATGCGCTGTCATATCGCGGCATTTGAAGAGATGGGCGGATCACCGGAACACATTCTCTATGATCGTATGAAAACAGCGGTGATTGGCGAGGATGAGAGCGGCGTTGTGACCTACAACACGTCCCTGGTTGCTTTGCTCAATCACTACGGCACGGTGCCCCGTGCGTGCCAGCCTTATCGGGCGAAGACGAAAGGGAAAGTCGAAAGACCTTTCCGCTATATCCGTCAGGACTTCTTTCTGGCGCGGACGTTCCGCAACATCGACGAGCTGAACGCCCGGTTCGACCTATGGCGGACGGGTATTGCCAATCCGCGCACTCACGCCACGACCTTGCGCGTCATTGATGAGGCCTTCGCCGAGGAACAATCCAGTCTGAAACTGTTGCCCGCAATTCCTTACAACGCGGTTCTGACTGTTGAGCGCCGGGTCAGCCATGAGGGCATGGTCTCGGTTGCGGGTAATTATTACAGCGTGCCCGATACAACGAGGAAGCGCGTGCTTGAGGTCCAAAACCACACGCACGAGGTTCGGATCTTTGAGGACGGACAGTTGGTTGCCCGCCACCCGATCTTGAGCGGTAAGAACCAGCGGCGCGTTGATCCCGCACACCGAAAGGGCCCGCCGGTTCAGTGCATATCACCGCAATCGTCGGCCATCGCGCGCCGATCCCTGGACTTTTACGGCGCTGTCGGTGAACGCATGGCGGCACAGGGAGCATCGCAATGACAGAGGTTCTCGATCGGATCAGGGGTGCGATGGTTGGGCTGAAGATGCCACGTGCGCTCGAAGCGCTCGATCATACCGTGCAGAAGCTGGAACAGGGCGAGATCACTGCGATTGAGGCTATCGACAGCCTTTTGTCCGAGGAATACAGCACCCGCGAGACCCGGCGTATTGATGTGGCCTTGCGTACATCCAAGCTGTTACCCATCAAAACACTGGAAAGCTTCGACTTCAGCTTCCAGCCGTCGCTCGATCGCGAACGCATTGCGGCTCTCGCCCGGCTCGACTTCATCCGACGCGCAGAAGTTGTCCATTTTCCCGGGCCACCCGGCACCGGCAAAAGCCACCTGGCCACCGCCCTTGGCGTTGCCGCCGTCAAAGCGGGCATGCAGGTCTATCGCGCGACCTTGGCAGAGTTGGTTGAGGTTCTGGCAAAGGCAGAGCGCCAGGGCCTGCTTGCCGAAAAGATAAGGTTTTACGCCAGATCATCGCTGCTGGTCGTCGACGAGATCGGCTATCTGCCGATCACTCAGGGCGGCGCAAATCTGTTCTTCCAACTCGTGAACGCCCGCTACGAAAAGGGCGCGATGATCCTCACGTCAAACCGCGGGTTTGCAGAATGGGGTGATGTCTTCGGTGATCCCGTCGTCGCCACCGCGCTCCTCGATCGGCTGCTTCACCATGCCGTCGTCGTCCAGATCGAAGGCGCAAGTTACCGGCTGCGCGGTCACTCAGACCTGATCCCGGAACACGCACGCACCAACGCACCAATTACACCGCCACCCGCACCAAAACGCCGTGGCCGCCCACCCAAAAATAGAGGCGAAAGTCAATAAACCGGCTGACACCCGAACCCCGATAAACTGAGGAATTTTACTTTGCCCAAACTGGGGAATTTTAAACTGCCATTGACAGAGGCGGAAGTGCACTGGCGTGAGTTCCTCGAAAGCCTGCAGGCCCGCGGTATGTGCGGGACCACGTTCATCGTGTCTGATGATCACGCTGGCCTGAAGGCCGCACGACGTGCGGTGTTCGGGGCGGCCACATGGCAGCGCTGCCGGTTCCACCTGGCCCGGAACGCTGTGAACCACGCGCCCGACAGGGACACGCGGGAGCGCATTGGAAAACAACTGCGCGCGGTATGGAATGCGTCTTCTTTGCAAACGGCACAAGCAGAGCCGGGCACCCTTGTCGCCAGCTACCGGGAGAAACACCCGGGCTTCGCCGACTGGCTGGAAAACAACATCCCCGAGGGGCTCGCCGTCTTCTCCTTGCCTGAAGCGCATCGAAAGCGCATGCGCACGTCAAATGGCATCGAGCGTCCGATCCGGCAGGAACTGAAACGGCGTACAGTCAAGGTCAGGGTCTTCCCGAACCTCGACTCTCTGTTGCGCCTCTCAACCGCTGTTCCCGTCGAGATCGACGAAAAACGGGAAACCGAAACCAAAGCATACATCAAATGGGAAGGGCTCGATGAATGACGCTTTCACAGCAATTTCCAGACGTCAGGTTGCGCAATCTCCGTTTTCAATGATGCAAAGAAGCTTTCCATTGGCGCATTGTCCAGGCACTCGCCCTTGCGGCTCATGGATTGCGCAATCCCTGCCTTTTCGATCAGCTTGCGATACTCGCCACCGGCGTACCGGCTCCCCCTGTCGGAGTGGTGGATCAGACCGGGAACAGGGCCTCTGCGACCCGGGGCCATCGTCAGGGCATCACAGCAAAGCCCGGCCCGCATGTGATCCTCCATCGCCCAACCAACGATTTCCCGCGTGGCCATGTCTTTCACGCCGGCCGGATAGAGCCACCCTTCATCCGTATCGATACAGGTGATATCGGCCAACCAAACCGTATTGGGGGTGAGGCGGTGGAACTCCTGTTCCAACAGGTTTGGCGATGGGCTCATTTTGTGATTGCTATCCGTTGTCACGGGCTTGCGGCGCTTGTTCAGGCGTGGAGACACCTTGTTTTCCTTCATGATCCGCGCCACCCGCCGCTCGGAGACGGTTTCGCCATCGGCCACCAGGTCCTGATGGATCCGCTTTGATCCGTAGCATTTCCTGCCGGCTTTGAAGAAAGTCTTGATCCTGGGCGGCAGTTCCGGATCCCGAACGTCTCGATCTGCTTTACGCTGATCCCTCGCCGGTTGGCCGGCCGGGAAACCATAAAACCGGCCCCGGGAAATCGCCGGAACTCTGCAAAGCGTGGAAACCGCGTATCGAGCTTTATGGGCAGTGACGAATCTGCGCTTGTTCGTCATGGTTTCACCGCCCGTGTCGCGAAAAAAGCGGATGCTTTGTGCAAAATCTCCACTTCCTCTGTCAGGCGCCTGTTCTCCTTGCGAAGACGGGCCGGTTCCGCTGCATCCGCCTTCCGCCGCCGCCTGGCTTCAGCTGAGCCGAACGCTTCGATCTCAAGCCGCCAGGTCTTCAACTGCGTGCCGGTGATTCCAGGCTCCCTGGCAACGCTGCCCTGTGTCGCGCCCGGTTCATAAAGCCGCTCAACCGCCGCTGCCCTATACTCGTCCGTATAGTTCCGTCGATGGTGTCCCATTTCGTGCCCCTTTCATGGACAGGGGTAAAGTACCCCAGTGTCCGGAAACAGGGACGAAGTTCACCGACAAATGGCGCGATTTTCGCGACACTGTTACCGACAATTTCAGGATCCTTTCTCTCAAGTAATACAAGCTGATCTGACCTCAAATCTTCTGGTCAATTCGGTCGCGGGAGTATAGCATGAATTTTTTGGCTCTCTCGTTGTGTTTGTGGCCAGGTTTTGATGTTTTTCAACCTCGATCTGGCAGGACAAATCCAAATGCGATTGCCCTGTATATCCGCTCTCTGCTATCATTTCGCGAAAGTGTTTGGATTCTGGGTGGTGGTTATGGATGAAGAAATTAGCTTTAGAATATTTGAAAACAGCATAGCTGAATCTTTGGATTTTGAAGAAATTAGCGTTGAAGACGCCGCAAGCAAGGTTTCGGAGCTATTCGAACTAATTCGGGAGGATTGCAAAAGAAGCAGCATCGAATCTTACAAGGAAACTGCGGCGGAAAATTTGCCAAATATTCGCGATGGCATCAAAGGTTTTGAGGAAAGAAACTTCTCGCGCTGGAAACCCGCGTTCGACCACCTTGAAATGTTGTGGCATGTCGCACAGGAACTCGGCGAAGCACATGGCAAGGACGTTCAGTTACGCAACGATGAAGATAATGACGCAACCATGGCGGCCCTGGCGCATATTTTTCCAAAATCGCTTCTGGTGGTGAAGGAGATCATTTGCCTATTGAAAGGTGGCTTCCCGGACGGGGCATTAACTCGCTGGAGGTCACTGCATGAATTGTCGGTAACGACGATGTACATCGCAAAGCACGGTGAGGGCGCCGCGAGACAATATCTTTTAGGCTCAATTAGCATTGATTATGCGTGGCGTATTACAGGCAGGATGCCTGCTGCTGCGGCAAGTATCGCGCGCGGCGTTTGGTGGCTCGGAAGGACGGCAAGGTGGAACCACCGAAGGTAGCTGTCCAGGTATTTGGTTGCGATACCCCGATGGCGGCGCGGAAAGGTCTTTAACCGCTCATGCCGACTGTTCACGGTTTGAATGTGCAATTCACCACGGACACGTTCTCCGGCGGTCCGGTTGAGACTTTCATGGCTGACGCCCATTTCTGCGGCGCAGGGCGGGTAACCGGTGCCGCCATCACTCACCAGGAGAGCGTCCCCATCAAGACGTGGCTGCAGAACCGTTTTGAGATGTTCGGCCGTCACCGCAGGCAAGACAGCACTGATGGCGGTGCCTGATCGGTCGACTGCAACGAGGACCGGAACCTGCTCCTTCGACAATCCGCGTTTTGAGGCCTTTCCCCCGCGTTTGCGGGCTTTTCGAGAGAGATTACGCTCCCCTTTCCGGCTGCGCGGAAAGAACGTCTCGTCGGCTTCGACGATCCCGCACAGCTTGACCGCACCGACCGTTACAGCCTGAAGAAAGCGATGACGCCAACGAAAAGCTGTGGTGTCGGCCACCATACAACGCCCGTCGGACGCCTTTACCGTTTCGCCGTCGCGCAGGGAAGCTGCAAACTCTGCCCACCTGTCCTTGTGGCGCAAGCGGGCAAGCGGCGTCCCGGTCAGCGCGTTGAAGGTTTTGCGACAGCTTTTGCAAAAGAACCTCGTCAGGCCACTTGCATGGCCTCTGATGATCGCACCGCCCGAAGCGCAGTGCGGACAGATACGCCCCTCGCGAACAGTCGCCTCAAGGAGATCGATCACGCTTTCCAGCGACGAAACCCCGGCAACGAGCCGTCCGGTTTCAGCCCGTTGTTTCGATGAAAGGTTGTCGATCTCGTTAAGCCACACCAAAAAAGCCTGATGATCCATGTGCCGCACCCATAATTTTGTTCATGGTGTGTTCTATCACAGGTCGCCACGCATAATAAATGCTAATTGAGCCATCTTTTAAGCTTTTATTTTTCTGCACGCCGCGCCGCACGTCAAATGAACAAGCACTCGGAACGCGCGGGATTGAAGAACTTCAGCGCCGAAGAAATCCAGAGGCTTGATGCGCGTTGCGTCGAAGCAGAACGCATTCTTGGGCGATCCATAGATAAAGACATAGATGGCGAATGGCCCAAAATCACTGAGTCTCATCGGACGTTTGCTAATGTCGAGGAAAGTGTTGGCATGGATCATTGGAGACCGTGGTACAAATGGGCTTCGAGCCACACCCATGCTAATCATCGCCCTGCCGACAAATCGCTTGGTTTGGCGGAAACAACGGGTCCTACAAATCTTGTTGGGGCGAGTAATGCGGGCTTCGTTGACCCGTTTCAGCTGACGGCTTTATCTTTGGCCCAGTTGGTCGAGACGTATCTGAATCACTCAAAAAATCTGGATCGTATTGTTCATATCGACGTGTTTCATGAGCTTGCAACCGAAATGGCAAACATTGCGATTCAGGTGGAGCGCGACAGTAGACAAAAATTTGAAATAAGAAGTTTGAAAAACCAGCGCTAAGCGTAGACGATCAGCTAAGCATCTTTTTTTGACTTGTCCCACGGTCTTGCCTGTGATTCAGCCTTCGCATATGTGGGAGGAGCGCAATGGCGGGAACATCGAAGGTCAGAGCAACGCAGGCAGATCGGGATGCGCTCAAAACCTTGTCCGGGAGTTTGGATCGTGGTGAGGCGGATCGGGCGCGGGCTGTTCTTCTGACGCTGGAAGGCTGGACAGCGGGTCGGATTGCGCAGGCTTTTGGTGTTCGCGAGGATACGGTCCGCCAGTGGCGCAGTGATGTCATGAAGGGCGGGATTGATGCGGTGAGGACCCGCAGGGCACCCGGTCCGGAGCCGGTAAAGACACAAACCGCTTTGCGTGTGGCCGCGCCACTGTTTGAAGCATCGGCGCAGGATCGCCCCGACTGGACATTGTCACGGCTGGCCGCCGAGGTTGAGCGGTGTGAGGGCATCCCGATCAGTCGCCCGCAACTGTCGAAGGCTCTCAAAAAGGGGGCTTTGTCTGCAAAAGGCCCCGGCATACCCTGAAAGGCCGACAGGATGCGCAGGCCGTGGATCGTGCGGGGGTACGGCTCAGGCTTTTGAAACAACAGGCAAGGGCCGGAGACATCATGCTTCTTTTTGCTGATGAGAGCGAGGCTTTGACACATCCTTATCTGGCCCGTGCGTGGGCGCGTCGCGGCACTGATTTGCGCATTCCCGCGCCTGGTCAGGCATCAAGGATCGCCATAATGGGCGCGCTTGATTATGCCGCGAACCGACTCACCGTCACCACGTCGCGCACCAGGCGTTCAAGTGATTTCATTGACTTGTCGGCTGAACTGGATCGGCTTTTTGCTCCGGCACCGGGCAGGCCGGAGAAGCCTGTTGTACCGGTTCTGGACAACGGACCGGTCCATACCGGCAAGCTGACCCGCACGGCGCTGGAAGAACGTGATCATTGGCTTACCGTTGAATGGCTGCCTGAATATGCTCCCGAGATCAACGACATCGAACCGGCATGGAAAGCGCTCAAAGCGACCGAACCGGCACACCAGACGTTCAGCGATATCGACGACCTCGAAAACACCATTCACCACAGCGTCAAAAACCGAAATAGCGAGCGCAAGGGCCATCCGTGGGACAAGTCAAGAATCTCTGCTTAGCTAAAATGATTGAGCGCGACCTAGTCGTAGAAAATGAAGACGAGGCAAAGCACTACCTGCTGTAATCGGCGGAGCAATACTCGGCCACGGTAGCGGCGGCGTTGTGCTGTCGCGTGCGGCGTAAAAGTCGGCCACTTTGGCCCTTTCATTTGATGGGAGGGCTTGGGGATTTTCACCGTGGAATTATATTTGAAGGTGCGCCGCGCCCATTTTTAGGATGGATTAAGCGGACGACAGATTGCTCGAGATTTCGGGATCAGCCGAGATAGCGTTGCAAAGATGTTGGCCTGTTCTGAGCCATATGGGTATCGACGGACGGCTGCAATCAAACGCCCGAAGTTGGATGCATACAGCGATCAAATTGATCAGTGGCTGACAGAAGACAAGGTGCGCTCTCGCAAGCAGCGTCATACGGCCAAGCGCATCTTTGAGCGTCTTCGCGACGAATGCGGGTTCGACGGCGGCTAGACCATCGTCAAAGATTACGTGCGTTCCAGGAAGCGCGGTTCTCGGGAGATGTTTGTGCCGTTGAGCCATCCACCTGTATACGCGCAAGCTGACTTCGGTGAGGCGCTGTTGTCATCGGTGGCATCGAACGGAAGGCCTGCCGTCCGTGGCCCCGGCGAGCGGGATGCCGCGGCTCCGGGTTGATGGGCTGCGCCTTGATGCACTGGACTGTGCCTTCCTTCAGGTGGAGTGCACCTGCGGTCACGTGGGTGAGGTCCCGGTGGCGCCGCTGATTGATTGCGCGGCATGGTCGCGCGGTGCGGGTCCGCGATTCGCTTGATGCGGTGCGGTGCTCGTCCTGTCGGAAGCAGGCTATTGACCGGGTTTACGCATTTCGCTGATCTGGTGTGCCGGACGCGCTGCCAGGGGGTCGCGCCAACCCGCAAGGGTCAAAGCGCCCAGTGGACGCCTTGAAGGCGATGAACGACAGGACAAAAACCCCTGTGGAGCCGCTTGCCCGACCATTCGGACTCCAGCCTGAATACCCGAAACGGATGATGAAATACGCCGGTAGAGACTTTGGGTGTATCCGGGGGTGTATCCGCCCGGGTAAAGAGTCTCTGTCAGAAACATAGATTTTCAACCCACTGATAACACGCCATAAAACCGCTCCAAATCTGCAGGGGAGAAAACCGGCAGTGTGGCTGGCTGTGCGGTCGGTGTGCTGCTAACCAGTCTCTCCCGGATTTCTCCGAAAATTCAGGGAAAAAAACAGGGAAAAAATTGCCCGGGTACAGGAACCTGTCTGTGGCAGTGTGCAGGCCCGCAATTTCCTGCCGGACTCCTGTTCCTGTATGGAATGTTCCTGTGTGGAACCGGCCTGCGGTCGGCGGGCAGGGAACGGATATTGCCAGGGTGTTGGCAACCGGCCCGACCGGCTGTCAGCCGCGCCTGTGCAGACCGGACCTCGCCGACCGCCCCGTTCGCAGCGCGCCCCGCTTGCCTCTCCCGGCGGACCATCCCTGCATGGAACCGCAGACTGAACCGGACCGCCGCGCCGGTCTTCCTGACCGGAAACGCAGGGCTCGGGGCACCGGTCAGGACGGCGGGCAGGGCAGGGCTGTCCATGGTGTCGTTCCCGGCCTTGCCTGCGGTGGCCTCGCAGGTGGCGTTACAGGGCGGACCGGTCCGGCACATGTCAATCCGACCATCAGCCACCGGCATTCCGACATCTGTCCGGATGAAACCCGGGGTCGCGCAATTTCCCCGGCTCAGGCCGGAGCAGGTCCCCGTCCTGGCAATAATGGTGTTGCCCCCGGCGAACAGGACGGGACCGGTAAAACCGGGTCCCCTGATCGACGCCGCGACCTGCCGGACCTGATGCGCAGAACGGGTGCGGGAATTCAGGGCACGGGGACATCGGGCGGCAGGCGCCCGATGTCCGGACTGCGGGCAGGACCGGAGCGCGTCCCGTCGCGCGAAGGGTTTTTTTGCCGCTGGCCATGCCGGGATTCCTGACATTTTTTCACCGCCGGTATCGCGCAAATTCCGGCGCAACCGCTCCGGCGGTTTCCCCGCGCGTTTCGGGAGGGCATTTCGTTTCGAGCCTAGGGGCCATTTCGTTTCAGATGACCCGTCGGAAAAAAATTCCCGAATGGTTACAATCGGTTGTCGGCGGCGCAAATCTGAAACGAAACGAAACGAAATGCAAAAAAATCGGCACGCAGAAGTAGGCAAGTGCGGCACATAACACCCACTCGCCGTCCCCGCCGGGAAGGACCCGTGATTTCTGAACAACGGGAACGGCACATGGTGAAAGCCAACCTGCCGTTGGCACGTCGTTCTATTCGTTCCCTGCGGCGCAGCGCGGCCTTTTCCCGGGGGAAAGGGTGGGCGGATACCCTGAAATCACCCGGCGGATCAGGACTCTACGGTCGGGCGGATCAAATTGCAAGCACCGGCGACAGCACTGGCTGTTCGTGGGTTTACCTCGTCGGGTCAGGCCATCGACTGACCTTCGGGATTTTACGGGACGCATCATTGCAACGGGCAGGCCCCCGGACTCCCGGGTTTCCTATGGAGGCGGTCAGTCACAGGTTTCGCGCCTGTTGCCATGGTCTGTACGCAGCGCCCGAGGCCTTGAAGGGAGTGAATCCGCTGGACGTGACGGCTGTGAAGACGGTTGGGATTCAAACACATTCGCGCCGGATGAGCGTCTGTAACAAACCCGCAGCGGTGACCGGGCCGGAAGCCAGGGTCTCCTGCCGCATGGTCACAGCCCTGTCTCTTCCGGGCTGCAAATCCGGCGATCCTGACCGCTTTCCCAGTACGTTATGTGGCGATCCTTATGTGCAGTGCAGAACCTGCACGCCAAAGTCGTGGTTGTGGTCGTGGTCGATGAAACCCTGACTGAAACCCGGGCGCGTGTGGTGGTCGACACCGGGGCCGACCCGTTGCACGCAGTGCGTAACATCGCCACTCCGCCCGGCACGTCGGCGCGTGCCCTGCGGACCAGGGCCAGGGTGGATGCGTTACCGGGCGAAGCCAGGGGCGGGATAATCCGGGATGCGGTACACGGGGACGGTGACGCATTGGACGAGATCGCCGACCGGACGGGCCAAGCCTGACCGACGGCCCCGGATAGCACATGGGTGGGATGATTGCGATGGGCAAATCCGGGCACAGACCCGGCCTTCGGGCCTGTGCCCGGACCCGCCGGGGCCTGCGATGCCGGTGACGGACACGGCAATACCGGCCTCTGAATGTGTCAAGGCCCCTTCCGCCATCTCACGGGCAACGTCTTTGGACACCGCTCCATGGGCCTCGGGTGTGCGTGCTGAACCCCCCGGCATCTGCATTCCGGCATCGTTGGAACAGGTCACGAAACCACACGGCACAACGGCGGAAAATCCCGAAGGTTCAGTTGGTTCTGCGGCGACATCGCCGCCCGTACTGCTTTCCGCCGCGTCCCTGTCCAGGGCACGGCGGGAAGGTCGGTTGCGTCGCCCATCCGCCCATGTGGGATGCCTGCAGGGATCAGAACAGTGAATGCCGCAGGAACACCGGCAATCACGTCATCCGGCATGACGCCCATGGCATCATTGCGCCGGTCGGCCCGGCCAACGGGGCCGGGTTCGGGGATGTCAGGGGCGCGGAATGCAATCAGCGCCGTGATCCGGGCGGGTCGGGGCGCAGGGATATCCGCACCGGCATGCCATGCGCCGGATGACAGCGGCAGAATGGCGATCCATTGCCCCGCGACTTCGAGAATGACGATCCCGGATGGATCGTGATCCCCGCCGCCTTTGGTAGGTTGAAGTGTTGCAAACAGTGTCACGGACAAACTATTGATAAAGCGGGTAATAACGAAAATAATTAACAGCCGCGACCCGCCGGTCACATGGATCAGCCTGCCCGGCGGGCGCGCCGCCAGGGAGCCCCGAGTGCCTGGCGCGGGGCGCGGACAGCCCACATGGCACACCGTGCCAGCCATCCCTGCCAGCCTGATGGCGACACCGGCGTGGCGGTGGCCCTGGCGGCAATGCCTTCGCCGCGCCCGGCAAAGCCTGGATGCCCGGATATGGTGGCCCTGACCGACACCCGATCCGGTGCAATGCCCGCAAGGGCACGGGGGGCCGATTGCATCGCTGCGGCATGGGGCGTGATCCCGGGGAATTCACAAACAGGAGTGACGCCTGCGTTGCCGATCCGAAAGCCCTTATCCTGTACAGGATGACCCGCATGCGTCAGGAGGATATGACTCCCGGCCCCTTTCGATTGCGGATCACCGGGTGGGAAATGCCGCCCGGTATCGCCCCCGGCCCGCGCGCCATGGAGCGCATCCGTCAGCGCATGTATGCGTGGCATCTGCCCTTGCATTGACGGTATGATGTTGCCGAGAGGCGGTAGCGGCGAGGGCGGAAGATGTTATTGATCCGGTCATGTGCGGTGAGGAAGCGTTGTGCCTGTCCACGTGAACATCCTCGAGATGAACGGTGAAGGCTGCAGGCTCAATCAGAGCGCCAGGCTCATAAAGCCGGTCAACAGCCGCTGCCTTGAAATCATCCGTATACGTTCTGCGTTGCTGCCCCATGTGATGCTCCCTTCATGGACAGGGGTAAAGTACCCCAGTGTCCGGGAACAGAGACGAACTTCATTGCCTTGCGAATGCCCCGGGCGAGACGATCCCGGCTGTCAGCGCGGCGCTGGAGGACCTGGTGCTCGCTAGGCCTGATCTGCGGGATGCCTTGCCCGATAGCCGGGCGAGGCGACATCTGAACGCGCTGATCGGTCTGTGGCACAAATCGGGCGATGCCTTGCCCGACGGAATGGCCCCGGTGCGGCATGTGCTGGAATTACCACATTCCCGGGGGGCGGGATTGTGACTTCAATCGTCGAGCCGAAGCGTTCGGTGAGAGCGTCGCTTGTTGGCTCCCCATCATAAGCCCCGTCCCCCGAAAAGAGTTCGACGGGACCGTCAATTCGATCCGGCATCTCCGGCAAGGCCGTCGGGTCGCCGACATCATTGGTGGTCAAATCGGAGCAAACGATGTCGCCACTGACGAGATCCAGACCAGGGTGCAGCTTGCGCCGGGAGCGCCGTTTACGCCTGGTTTCAGGCTTCTCCTCTTGCCATTCGCCTTCGCCGGAAATCTTTAACCCGGGGCTGTCCACAACCAGTTGTATCGGTTTGGTGTCCCTGGAGGCAGATTTGGCCGACAAGCTCAGTCCTCTGCCTCTGCGGGAGAGCGTGGAAAAGTCCGGCACAGCGATATCTATACACAACAGCGCCGCAATCGAGCGCATCAAGCCTTCGGTCTGCCGCAACGGCTGCCTGAACACCATGCCAACGGTCAGGCAAGCCTCAATCGCCAAGTCCGAATAGACAGGCTGCCCGCCACGCGTCGTTCGTGACGGGGCCACCCACAAAGCCAGCGCGTCCTCGCTGATCCAGACCGTCAGATCACCGCGCCGCCGAAGACTTTCGTTGTACTCAGGCCAGTTGCTCACGCGCTGCTTTTGTTTTGGAATCCTGTCACGATGATCGGCGTTGAACTCGTGCGGCATCTACAAGCATCCTCAAGAGAACAGACTGAAACAAATATCAGGGGAGGAGGATCCGTGCAACAAGGCGTGGCAAGAGCTAGCATTCTGGATTGACGATTACGCAACCTGATGTCTGGAAATTGCCGTGAAGGTGTTATTCATCGAGCTGTTCCCATTTGATGTATGGCTTGGTTTCGGTTTCCCGTTTTTCGTCGATTTCAACGAGTACTGCGGTTGAGAGACGCTCCAACGAGTCGAGGTTTGGAAAGACCCTGACTTTGGACGTGCGCCGCTTGAGTTCCTGCTGGATCGGTCGCTCGATGCCGTTTGATGTACGCATGCGTTTGTGGTGGGCGTCGGGTAAGGTGAAGACAGCGAGCCCCTCGGGCACATTGTTTTCCAGCCAGTCAGCGAAGTCTGGATGCTTGTCGCGACAGCTGCCACGAGAGCGGCCAGTTCCGCCTCGGCGGCTTGAAGCGATGCCGCGTTCCAGACGGCTCCGAGCTGTTTTCCGATGCGTTTTCCGATGTCGTTGTTCGGGCCGTGCTGTACGGCGTTCCGGGCCAGATGGAATGGCGGCGTTGCCAGGTTGCAGCCCCCGGTACAGCGCGTCGTGCCGCTTTCAGCCCGGCATGGTCATCCGAGACGATGAAGGTCGTGCCACGCAGGCCACGGGCTTGCAGGCTTTCCAGGAACGCGCGCCAATGCACCTCGGCCTCGGAGAGTGCCACGGAGAGGCCCGGAACGTGTCTGCGCTCATCCAACCCCACCCCGATGGCGGAAAGCAGCGCTACATCGCGCACAACGCCGTCATGGCGGGCCTTTTCCTAGCGTGCATCCAGAATGAGGTATTTCATCGGGTCGAGGGGACGGTTGCGCCATGCGGCCAGTTCGCCGTCCAGCAGCTTGGTGGCCCGGCTCACCCGGGTCGATGACAGGCTCTCGATCCGAAACTCGCGCATCACGCCCTCGGCCTGACGCGTGGAGACGCCTTTGATGTACATCTCCGCCACCGCCAGCATCACGGCTCGTGACGAACGTTGCCCGCGCTCAAGGGACCGGGGGTAAAACGGAGCATCCCCGTGGCCAGCGGTCCTGGGCACCTGAAGCGTGACGGTCCCGGCAGGGGTGTCGATTTGTTTGGGTTTGTAACCATTGGCGTCCCCCAGCCGCTCCGGCGTCCGCTCATAGTGCGCTGCCTTCAGGTGCTGTTCTCGTTCAATCTGCATCGCCAGCTCAAAAAGCTGGCCGAAAACCCGCGCCATGCCTGTAGCTCCGTTGGCGATCGGATATTCCATGATCGCGTGAATCGTCGTATCGTGTCGTAGTCCATTCGCTTCCTCCATGAATGTTTTCACCTCCATGGGACAGCACGA